>NZ_SSSQ01000029.1 GCF_009469765.1 Dechloromonas hortensis | reverse complement strand
GTTAGTCCAGTCATTCATCGCGTCCTTGTCGTCCAGCAAATGAGCCACTGTTTTCTCGGCCACTTCCTGCTTCGATTTTGCGGAAAATATGCTGGAACGGGATGAGATACTTGACGTCTGTTGATTGTCCATTTGCTGCTCTCTCTAAGTGATATTTGCCAACGACGAGCGACCAAAAATGGCTGACTTGTTCTTGCTTTGGCTTTTATGTTTTTGGGATTTTAACGCGCTCTAGGCCGTGAAGCCAATCCGTGGTTTCGACAGAACGCCGGCCATTCACAAATTTGGTGCAGCAAGGTAGAGCCGAATTATGGCTTTCGATAGACTCCGCGTCATCCTGACCCCACGCGCAGCACCATGGCCACCGAAGTTGAACTGAAACTCTACTGCTCTCCCGACGCTATTGCTCGCGTTGGGACTCACCCCCTCATTGCGGCAGGTGTCGAAACCGGCCCTGCCAAGCGTCTCGAGAACACCTATTTCGACACGCCTGACTTGGAGCTGCATCAAGAACGAATTGCGCTGCGGCTTCGCACGACACCTACGGAGCAACTGCAAACGGTCAAATGCGCCGCCAAGTCAGTAGCTGGCCTATCCGCCCGCCCCGAGTGGGAAACCCCCTATACGGGTGCGTTCGATTTCAGCGCCGTCGATGCCCGCAAGGTTCGGGCTTTCTTGGAGGAACGGCAGTCGAGTTTGGTTCCCGTCTGCACCACCTCGTTCGAGCGGCGAACCTGGCGTATCGATATTTCGAAGAAAATTGCCATCCTGGTCATGGTCGACACCGGGCAGGTTTCCTCGGGCGACCGCTCCTTGCTGATTTCAGAAGTGGAACTCGAACTGGTCCAGGGGAATCCGGAGGACTTGCTCGATTTTGCAACCGCCTTGGCAACCCATCTGCCCTTGGTGCCGCATGATGTCAGTAAGGCCGAACGCGGCTATCAGTTATTCCTGAACCAGGTTTTAGGCCCCCAGAAAGCCTCTCCCAGCCCGCTCGGCGCCAAGCTGAGCTCGGCGGAAGCGTTCCAGTTCCTGGCCAGCCAGGGCATGCAGATGTGGCAAGCCAATCTCCTGGGCACCCTGACCTCGCAAGACCAGGAGTTCGTGCATCAGTTTCGCGTTTCTCTGCGGCGCCTCAATAGCCTCATCAAGGTCTTCAAGCCAGCCTTGCCTGGGCGCTATCAAGCGCAATGGACGAAACGCGTCAAAGCACTGTCACAAATCACCGGGGATGTCCGTGACCTGGACGTGATGCGCTCAGGCATCGTGGAACCGATGTTGCAGAGCGATGACCCGCAAATTTCCTTGCATGCCAAGGCCGCACTTGCCGCATTGGATGAGGCGAAGAAGGAAGCCGTCGAGCAGTTGGCACAACTCCAGTACGGCGGCCCCGTCCTCTTGTTCGCGCGCGACTTGCAAGACCTGGATACCGATGATTTTCCGAAGAACCTGCCCCGGTTCGCCGAAAAGCAACTCGCAGGCTTGCACCGTAATGCCGTCAAACGACTGACCGAGACCCTCAAAGCGCCAACGCCGGAGCGAGCCCATCGATTCCGCATCGCGCTGAAGCATCTGCGCTACTCGTCCGAGTTTTTTGCACCTTTGTTCGACAACGACGAGATGGTGGAATACGCCAAAGCAATTGCCGGCTTGCAGGACGCATTCGGATTCATCAACGACTTCCACGTGGCGCTTTCCAGAATGCAGGACTGGGTAGCGCAAGCGGCAATCCGGAAAGAAATCCGCGATGCCGTTGCGGCATGGCATACCCCGCAGGCGCAAGCGACGTTGGCCGATGCCCTGCATCTTGCCGAGTCGGTAATGAGCCGCTGTCAGCCTTGGTGTACCGAATGCGAGCGACGGGGACTGACCGAGATTCGGCGTCGCATGCAGCATGACATCAAGCTGCAAGTCGAATAGATGATTAAGTCGTCCGCCACGCCGCACCCCGAATATCGCGTGCTGGATTTGCTGACTGCGCCAGTGTGGGTTGTAGTAGGCCGTGGAAATGATGTTGTTTTTGCAAACAAGGCTGCGGAACGGCTTTCTGCCGCGTCGGACCTGCACGAGCTGCGTCACGGCAGTCATTCGGCCCACGCCGAAGAACAACTTGCCGCCTATCTGCCGGCACTGCGCGCCCGTGAGCCCATCATCGAAATCTGGACGCTGCATCGGAATGGAGCGGCCGTTCCGCTGAGTTGCCAATTGTCATTGCTAGACCAGAACCCGCAAAACGAGCGAATCCTCGTTGAAGGGATATTGGCCAGTCTGCCGTCGGCGCCTGTTTCCCAGCTTGACGGGCTTGCCGAGCACGGTCTCTATGACCAGCTATTTCATTCGAATGGCGCGCCCATGCTCCTTATCGACCCTGCGGCAGATGGCCTCATTGTCGATGCCAACCTGGCGGCATGTCGATTTTACGGCTACACGCGGGAAGGCTTCTGCCGCAAACATACCTGGGAAATCAACACACTCGGCCGGCAGGTACTGCCCATCATGAGCGAGGTGGCCAAATTGCCTGGTGGCCACCGACCGCTCAATTTCGTTCATCGCCTTGCCGATGGCAGCCTACGCGATGTGCAGACCTATGCCAGCCCTTTGGAAATGGACGGCAAGCGCCTCATGCTGTGCGTCGTTCACGATGTCACTGAGCAGAAACGCCTCAAGAATGAACTTGAATACGCGGCATCACGAGACCCGTTGACCGGCCTGTGGAATCGCCGCCATTTTCTCGACTTGCTGGACAAGGCCCGTCAGCAGAAGCGTCGCAATGACGTGGACTACAGCCTCTTGATTCTGGATGCCGACCTTTTCAAGAATATCAACGACCAGTTTGGCCACGACAAGGGCGATGAGGTGCTCGTCTTGTTGGCAAGAACCCTTGAGAACCGGGTTCGTGAGACTGACTCAGTGTGTCGCTGGGGAGGGGAGGAGTTCATCATCCTACTGTCGCAAACGGACATCGCCAATGCGGCTCATCTCGCAGAGTGCTTAAGGGTATCTGTCACCGAGATGCAGACTTCAGCCTTACCCCGCATTACGGTGAGTATCGGTGTCGCCCAGCATCAGCACGAAGAAACGACCGAAAGTCTTCTCAAGCGTGCGGATGCTGCGCTTTATCAGGCCAAAGCCTCGGGGCGAAACAGAGTAGTCGTCTGCTGAGGCAACATCGGTAATCAATGGGGCGACTTCTTTGCACAAAGTCGCCCCATTGAAGCGTAGGGCTTATTTCTTCGGGCGACCCGTCTTGATGCGTTCGACCAGGCCAATCGCCTTGACGAGTTCAGCGTCATCCAGTTTGGCCAGAGCTACCACGGCTGCACGCAAAATTTCGCCCTTCTTCACCTCGACGCCAGCGGCCAGCGCACGTTGCTTGAGGGTTGCAAACAGGGCGTAGTCGGTCTCCGGAATGGTGAAGCTGTCGCGGACTAGTTTCGGCTTCTTCGGTACTTGCTTCACCTTGGGTGCTTTTTCTGCCTTCGGTGCTTCGGCAACTTTTTCCTTGGCAGCCACGGGAGCCTTCTTCACCGGCTTGGCCGGCGTCTTCAGTGCCGGAGCGGGAGCAGACTTTTCAGCCACTTCCTTCTTGGCTGGCTTAGCGGCAACGACCTTCTTTTCGACCTTGGGCTTGGCAGCTACTTTTTTGACGGCAGCGGCCGTTGCAACTTGCTTCTTGGGCTCAGGCACCGCGGTTTGGACGGTCACCGGCTCACTCTTTTCCACGACCGGGGTAGCGACTTTGGAGGCTTTGACTTCGTCTTGCGCGGGCTGGACTGCGGCTTCCTTGCTCATTTTGCTCTCCTAAACTGGCATCAAAGGTATAAACTATATAAACACTTTATACATTAACTGGAAGCAAAGCAATTTAGATGCGCAAAATCATGGTGGCCAACCCCAAAGGTGGGTGCGGTAAATCAACCCTGTCGGTTCATATCGCGAGCTGGTTTGCCCAGCACGATGAGATTGTCTATCTGGGAGACCTCGACCGGCAGCAATCAAGCCGATATTGGCTGGAGGCTCGACCTGAAAATCTAGCCACCATCAAGCACTGGGAAATTTCCGCGGATGAATTCAAGCTACCGCCCAAACACTGTAACGTCGCCATTCTGGATACGCCGGCAGGTTTGCATGGGAAGCGCCT
>NZ_SSSQ01000028.1 GCF_009469765.1 Dechloromonas hortensis | reverse complement strand
GTTAGTCCAGTCATTCATCGCGTCCTTGTCGTCCAGCAAATGAGCCACTGTTTTCTCGGCCACTTCCTGCTTCGATTGTGCGGAAAATATGGTGGAACGGGATGAGATACTTGACGGCTGTTGATTGTTCATCTGCTGCTCTCTCTAAGTGATATTTGCCAACGACGAGCTACCAAAAATGGCTGACTTGTTCTTGCTTTGGCTTTTATGTTTTTGGAATTCTAACGCGCTCCAGGCCGTCAAGCCAGTCCGTGGTTTCGACAGAACGCCGACCATTCACAAATTTGGTGGAGCAAGGTAGAGCCGAATTATGGCTTTCGATAGACTCCGCGGCATCCTGACTCCACGCGCAGCACCATGGCCACCGAAGTTGAACTGAAACTCTACTGCTCTTCCGACGCTATTGCTCGCGTTCGGACCCACCCCCTCATTGCGGCAGGTGTCGAAACTGGTCCTGCCAAACGTCTTGCGAACACCTATTTCGACACGCCTGACTTGGCGCTGCATCAAGAACGAATTGCGCTGCGGCTGCGCACGACACCTACGGAACAACTGCAAACGGTCAAATGCGCCGCCAAATCCGTTGCAGGCCTATCCTCCCGCCCCGAGTGGGAAACCCCCTATACGGGCGCGTTCGATTTCAGCGCCGTTGATGCCCGCAAGGTTCGGGCCTTTTTGGAGGAGCGACAGTCGAGTTTGGTTCCCGTCTTCACCACCTCGTTCGAGCGGCGAACCTGGCGCATCGATATTTCGAAGAAGATTGCCATCCTGGTCATGGTCGACACCGGCCAAGTTTCCTCGGGCAACCGCTCCTTGCCGATTTCAGAAGTGGAACTCGAACTGGCACAGGGGAATCCGGAGGACTTGCTCGATTTTGCAACCGCCTTGGCAACTCATCTGCCCTTGGTCCCTCATGATGTCAGTAAGGCCGAACGCGGCTATCAGTTATTCCTGAACCAGGCTTCAGGCCCCCATAAAGCCTCTCCCAGCCCCCTCGGCGCCAAGCAGAGTTCGGCCGAGGCGTTCCATTTCCTGGCCAGCCAGGGCATGCAGATGTGGCAAGCCAATCTCCTGGGTACCCTGACCTCGCAAGACCAGGAATTCGTACATCAGTTTCGCGTTTCCCTGCGGCGTCTCAATAGCCTCATCAAAGTCTTCAAGCCAGCCTTGCCAGGGCGCTATCAGGCGCAATGGACGAAGCGCGTCAAAGCGCTGTCACAAATCACTGGGGACGTCCGTGACCTGGATGTGATGCGCTCAGGCATCGTGGAACCGATGTTGCAGAGCGATGACCCACCAATTTCCTTGCATGCCAAGGCCGCACTTGCCGCATTGGATGAGGCGAAGAAGGAAGCCGTCGAACAGTTGGCTCAACTCCAGTACGGCGGCCCCGTCCTCTTGTTCGCGCGCGACTTGCAAGACTTGGATACCGATGATTTCCCGAAGAGCCTGCCTCGGTTCGCCGAAAAACAACTCGCAGACTTGCACCGCAATGCCGTCAAACGGCTAACCAAGACGCTCAAGGCACCAACGCCGGAGCGAGCCCATAGATTCCGCATCGCCTTGAAGCATCTGCGCTACTCGTCCGAGTTTTTTGCACCCCTGTTCGACAACGACGAGATGGTGGAGTACGCCAAAGCGATTGCCGGCCTGCAGGACGCATTCGGATTCATCAACGACTTCCACGTGGCGCTTTCCAGAATGCAGGACTGGGTAGCGCAAGCGGCAATCCCGAAAGAAACCCGCGATGCCGTTGCGGCATGGCATACCCCGCAGGCGCAAGCGATGTTGGCCGATGCCCTGCATCTTGCCGAGTCGGTGATGAGCCGCTGCCAGCCTTGGTGTACCGAATGTGAGCGGCGGGGCATGACCGAGATTCGGCGGCGCATGCAGCATGACATTAAGCTGCAAGTCAAATAGATGATTGAGTCGTCCGCCACGCCGCGCCCCGAATATCGCGTGCTGGAGTTGCTGACTGCGCCAGTGTGGGTTGTCCTGGGCCGTGGAAATGAAGTTGTTTTTGCAAACAAGGCTGCGGAACGGCTTTCCGCCGCGTTGGACCTCCACGAGCTGCGTCACGGCAGTCATTCTGCCCACGCCGAAGAACAACTTGCCGCCTATCTCCCGGCACTGCGCGCTCGTGAGCCCATCATCGAAATCTGGACGCTGCATCGGAATGGAGCGTCGGTTCCGCTGAGTTGCCAATTGTCATTGCTTGACCAGAACCCGCAAAACGAGCGAATCCTCGTTGAAGGGATATTAGCCAGTCTGCCGTCGGCGCCTGTTTCTCAGCTTTACGGCCTTGCCGAGTACGGTCTCTATGACCAGCTATTTCATTCGAATGGGGCGCCCATGCTCCTTATTGACCCTGCGTCAGATGGCCTCATCGTCGATGCCAATCTGGCAGCATGTCGATTTTACGGCTACACCCGGGAAGGCTTCTGCCGCAAACATACCTGGGAAATCAACGCGCTCGGTCGACAGGTGCTGCCCATCATGAGCGAAGTAGCCAAATTGCCTGGTGGCCACCGACCGCTCAATTTCGTTCATCAACTTGCGGATGGTAGCCTACGCGATGTGCAGACCTATGCCAGCCCTTTGGAAATGGACGGCAAACGCCTCATGCTATGCGTCGTTCACGATGTCACTGAGCAGAAACGCCTCAAGAATGAACTCGAATACGCAGCATCACGCGACCCGCTGACCGGCTTGTGGAATCGCCGCTATTTTCTCGACTTGCTGGACAAGGCGCGGCAGCAGAAGCGTCGCAATGACGTGGACTACAGCCTCTTGATTCTGGATGCCGACCACTTCAAGAATATCAATGACCGGTTTGGCCACGACAAGGGCGATGAGGTGCTCGTTCTGTTGGCAAGAACCCTGGAGAACCGGGTTCGTGAGACTGACTCGGTGTGTCGCTGGGGTGGAGAGGAGTTCATCATTCTCCTGCCACAAACCGACATTGCCAATGCGGCTCATCTCGCAGAATGCTTAAGGGTATCTGTCACCGAGATGCAGACTCCCGCGTTACCCCGCATTACGGTGAGTATCGGTGTCGCCCAGCATCAACTCGAAGAAACGACCGAAAGTTTGCTCAAGCGTGCGGATGCTGGGCTTTATCAGGCCAAAGCCTCGGGGCGAAACAGAGTTGTCGTCTGCTGAGGCAACATCAGCAATCAATGGGGCGGCCTCTTTGCACGAAGCGCCCCGTTGAAGCGTAGGGTTTATTTCTTCGGGCGCCCCGTCTTGATGCGTTCAACCACGCCAATCGCCTTGACGAGTTCAACATCGTCCAGCTTTGCCAATGCCACTAGGGCTGCGCGCAAAATTTCGCCCTTCTTCACCTCGACGCCAGCGCTCAACGCACGTTGCTTGAGGGTTGCAAACAGGGCGTAGTCAGTCTCCGGAATGGTGAAGCTGTCGCGGACCAGCTTCGGCTTCTTCGGCGCTTGTTTCTTTACCTTGGGTGATTTTTCTGCCTTCGGTGCTTCGGCAACTTTTTCCTTGGCAGCCGCGGGGGCCTTCTTCACCGGCTTGGCCGGCGTCGTTGTTGCCGGAGCGGGAACTGGCTGTTCAGCCACATCCTTCTTGGCTGGCTTAGCGGCAACTACCTTCTTTTCGACCTTGGGCATGGCGGCTACTTTTTTTACGGCAGCGGCCGTTGCAACTGGTTTCTTGGGCTCAGGCGCCACAGTTTGGGCGGTTACCGGCTCACTCTTTTCTACGACAGGAGTAGCGACTTCGGCTGCTTTGGCTTCGTCTTTCGCGGGCTGGACTGCGGCTTCCTTGCTCATTTTGCTCTCCTAAACTGGCATCAACGGTATAAACTATATAAACACTTTATACGCTAAACGAAAGCAAAGCAATTTAGATGCGCAAAATCATGGTAGCCAACCCCAAAGGTGGGTGCGGCAAATCAACACTGTCGGTTCATATCGCGAGCTGGTTTGCCCGGTACGATGAGATTGTCTATTTGGGAGACCTCGACCGGCAGCAATCAAGCCGGTATTGGCTGGAGGCTCGACCTGAAAATCTAGCTACCATCAAGCACTGGGACATTTCCGCTGATGAATTCAAGCTACCGCCCAAACACTGTAACGTCGCCATTCTGGATACGCCGGCAGGTTTGCATGGGAAGCGGCT
>NZ_SSSQ01000027.1 GCF_009469765.1 Dechloromonas hortensis | reverse complement strand
GGGAATGGGAGCCTGGCGGTGACCTACTTTCGCGAGCGGAAGCTCACTATCATCGGCGCTCATCTGTTTCACGGTCCTGTTCGGGAAGGGAAGGGGTGGGTCCAGAGGGCTATAGCCGCCAAGCGTAACTTGTCTGTTTGTCGCGGGTTGAATCGCGCCAAACGCAAAATAGGAGAAGGTTGTTTGTTGTGACTGCGGTATGAGTTGCTGCAGTATTACAAGGTTATAGGATCAAGCCGCACGGGCAATTAGTATCAGTTAGCTTAACGCATTACTGCGCTTCCACACCTGACCTATCAACGTCGTGGTCTTCGACGACCCTTTAGGGAGTTCAAGACTCCGGGAAATCTCATCTTAAGGCAAGTTTCACGCTTAGATGCTTTCAGCGTTTATCTCTTCCGAACATAGCTACCCGGCGATACGACTGGCGTCATAACCGGTACACCAGAGGTTCGTCCACTCCGGTCCTCTCGTACTAGGAGCAGCCCCCTTCAAATTTCCAGCGCCCACGGCAGATAGGGACCAAACTGTCTCACGACGTTTTAAACCCAGCTCACGTACCTCTTTAAATGGCGAACAGCCATACCCTTGGGACCGGCTACAGCCCCAGGATGAGATGAGCCGACATCGAGGTGCCAAACACCGCCGTCGATATGAACTCTTGGGCGGTATCAGCCTGTTATCCCCAGAGTACCTTTTATCCGTTGAGCGATGGCCCTTCCATACAGAACCACCGGATCACTATGACCTGCTTTCGCACCTGCTCGACTTGTGGGTCTCGCAGTCAAGCACGCTTTTGCCATTGCACTTTATGGACGATGTCCGACCGTCCTAAGCGTACCTTCGTACTCCTCCGTTACCTTTTGGGAGGAGACCGCCCCAGTCAAACTGCCCACCATGCACGGTCCCCGATCCGGATTCACGGATCAAGGTTAGAACCTCAAATAAATCAGGGTGGTATTTCAAGGTTGGCTCCACCGAAACTAGCGTCCCGGTTTCACAGCCTCCCACCTATCCTACACAGACCGATTCAAAGTCCAATGCAAAGCTACAGTAAAGGTTCATGGGGTCTTTCCGTCTTGCCGCGGGGAGATTGCATCTTCACAAACATTTCAACTTCGCTGAGTCTCAGGAGGAGACAGTGTGGCCATCGTTACGCCATTCGTGCAGGTCGGAACTTACCCGACAAGGAATTTCGCTACCTTAGGACCGTTATAGTTACGGCCGCCGTTTACCGGGGCTTCGATCAAGAGCTTGCACCCCATCACTTAACCTTCCGGCACCGGGCAGGCGTCACACCCTATACGTCCACTTTCGTGTTTGCAGAGTGCTGTGTTTTTATTAAACAGTCGCAGCCACCATTTCACTGCAACCCCATCGGGCTTTCGTCGCGAGGACTTATACCCTACCGGGGCACACCTTCTCCCGAAGTTACGGTGTCAATTTGCCGAGTTCCTTCTCCTGAGTTCTCTCAAGCGCCTTAGAATTTTCATCCTGCCCACCTGTGTCGGTTTGCGGTACGGTCGAATCTAGACTGAAGCTTAGTGGCTTTTCCTGGAAGCTTGGTATCAATCACTTCAGTGCCGTAGCACCTCGTTATCACGCCTCAGCTTAGCCCCCCGGATTTGCCTAAGGGGCACGCCTACACGCTTGAACCACCTATTCCAACAGATGGCTGACCTAACCTTCTCCGTCCCCACATCGCATCTAGAATCGGTACAGGAATATTGACCTGTTTCCCATCGACTACGCATTTCTGCCTCGCCTTAGGGGCCGACTCACCCTACGCCGATGAACGTTGCGTAGGAAACCTTGGGCTTTCGGCGAGGGAGCTTTTCACTCCCTTTATCGCTACTCATGTCAGCATTCGCACTTCTGATATCTCCAGCATCCTTTACAAGACACCTTCACAGACCTACAGAACGCTCCCCTACCATATCTTTCGATATCCGCAGCTTCGGTGCACAGTTTGAGCCCCGTTACATCTTCCGCGCAGGACGACTCGACTAGTGAGCTATTACGCTTTCTTTAAAGGATGGCTGCTTCTAAGCCAACCTCCTAGCTGTCTATGCCTTCCCACTTCGTTTCCCACTTAACTGTGTCTTGGGGACCTTAGCTGGCGGTCTGGGTTGTTTCCCTCTTGACAATGGACGTTAGCACCCACTGTCTGTCTGCCTTACTCGCACTTGACGGTATTCAGAGTTTGCCATGGGTTGGTAAGTCGCGATGACCCCCTAGCCATAACAGTGCTTTACCCCCGTCAGTGATATAAGACGCACTACCTAAATAGTTTTCGGGGAGAACCAGCTATTTCCGGATTTGTTTAGCCTTTCACCCCTATCCACAGCTCATCCCCTAATTTTTCAACATTAGTGGGTTCGGACCTCCAGTACCTGTTACGGCACCTTCATCCTGGCCATGGATAGATCATCCGGTTTCGGGTCTACGCCGTGCTACTAAACGCCCTTATCAGACTCGCTTTCGCTACGCCTCCCCTATTCGGTTAAGCTCGCAACACAACGTAAGTCGCTGACCCATTATACAAAAGGTACGCAGTCACCGAACAAGTCGGCTCCCACTGTTTGTATGCATGCGGTTTCAGGTTCTATTTCACTCCCCTCCCGGGGTTCTTTTCGCCTTTCCCTCACGGTACTAGTTCACTATCGGTCGATCACGAGTATTTAGCCTTGGAGGATGGTCCCCCCATGTTCAGACAAGGTTTCACGTGCCCCGCCCTACTTTTCGCTAACTTAGTACCACGGATTGGTTTTCATGTACGGGGCTATCACCCACTACGGCCGGACTTTCCATTCCGCTCCATTAACCATTCCGCTATCACTAGCAGGCTGCTCCCCGTTCGCTCGCCACTACTTGGGGAATCTCGGTTGATTTCTTTTCCTCCGGCTACTTAGATGTTTCAGTTCGCCGGGTTCGCCTCCCACACCTATGTATTCAGTGTGGGATACCTCAAAAGAGGTGGGTTTCCCCATTCGGATATCGGGGGATCAAAGCTTCATTGCCAGCTCCCCCCCGCTTTTCGCAGGCTTGCACGTCCTTCATCGCCTGTGATCGCCAAGGCATCCACCACATGCACTTAGTCGCTTGATCCTATAACCTTGTGTTCTCGTTAGAGAACGGCTACAGGCAAACTCATATTTGTGCTGTCTTGTCCGGGCTAAGGGACAAGAACAGATGCAATCACAACGTGTTGCCAACGCCTCATCAGCGCTGCAACACAACCTTCTTCCATTTTGTTAAAGAGCGTAGCAATTGATTGCTCAAAAGCTAAAGATAAACAACCCTGCTTATCTTTAGGTTTTGGTGGAGGATGACGGGATCGAACCGACGACCCCCTGCTTGCAAAGCAGGTGCTCTCCCAGCTGAGCTAATCCCCCGTTTGGCGACGTGGTGGGTCTGGTTGGAATCGAACCAACGACCCCCGCCTTATCAAGACGGTGCTCTAACCGACTGAGCTACAGACCCTCGTCTGTTTGCTACTGCTGAACAACCGATAGGTTGTGGGTGCCAGAGATGCTTTCTCTAGAAAGGAGGTGATCCAGCCGCAGGTTCCCCTACGGCTACCTTGTTACGACTTCACCCCAGTCACGAACCCCGCCGTGGTAAGCGCCCCCCTTGCGGTTAGGCTACCTACTTCTGGCGGAACCCGCTCCCATGGTGTGACGGGCGGTGTGTACAAGACCCGGGAACGTATTCACCGCGACATGCTGATCCGCGATTACTAGCGATTCCGACTTCATGCAGGCGAGTTGCAGCCTGCAATCCGGACTACGATCGGCTTTCTGGGATTGGCTCCACCTCGCGGCTTGGCAACCCTCTGTACCGACCATTGTATGACGTGTGAAGCCCTACCCATAAGGGCCATGAGGACTTGACGTCATCCCCACCTTCCTCCGGTTTGTCACCGGCAGTCTCGTTAAAGTGCCCAACTAAATGATGGCAATTAACGACAAGGGTTGCGCTCGTTGCGGGACTTAACCCAACATCTCACGACACGAGCTGACGACAGCCATGCAGCACCTGTGTTCCAGCTCCCTTTCGGGCACACCCAAATCTCTTCGGGCTTCTGGACATGTCAAGGGTAGGTAAGGTTTTTCGCGTTGCATCGAATTAATCCACATCATCCACCGCTTGTGCGGGTCCCCGTCAATTCCTTTGAGTTTTAACCTTGCGGCCGTACTCCCCAGGCGGTCAACTTCACGCGTTAGCTCCGGTACTAAATGGTTTTACCCACCCAACACCTAGTTGACATCGTTTAGGGCGTGGACTACCAGGGTATCTAATCCTGTTTGCTACCCACGCTTTCGTGCATGAGCGTCAGTATCGACCCAGGGGGCTGCCTTCGCCATTGGTGTTCCTCCACATCTCTACGCATTTCACTGCTACACGTGGAATTCCACCCCCCTCTGCCGTACTCTAGCCTTGCAGTCACAAGCGCAGTTCCCAGGTTGAGCCCGGGGATTTCACGCCTGTCTTACAAAACCGCCTGCGCACGCTTTACGCCCAGTAATTCCGATTAACGCTCGCACCCTACGTATTACCGCGGCTGCTGGCACGTAGTTAGCCGGTGCTTCTTATGCCGGTACCGTCATCCGCACAGGGTATTAACCCATGCGATTTCTTCCCGGCCGAAAGAGCTTTACAACCCGAAGGCCTTCTTCACTCACGCGGCATGGCTGGATCAGGCTTGCGCCCATTGTCCAAAATTCCCCACTGCTGCCTCCCGTAGGAGTCTGGACCGTGTCTCAGTTCCAGTGTGGCGGATCATCCTCTCAGACCCGCTACAGATCGTCGCCTTGGTGAGCCTTTACCTCACCAACTAGCTAATCTGATATCGGCCGCTCAATCAGCGCAAGGTCTTGCGATCCCCTGCTTTCCTGCTCACAGAATATGCGGTATTAGCGTAACTTTCGCTACGTTATCCCCCACTGAAAGGTACGTTCCGATACATTACTCACCCGTTCGCCACTCGCCACCAGGATTGCTCCCGTGCTGCCGTTCGACTTGCATGTGTAAGGCATGCCGCCAGCGTTCAATCTGAGCCAGGATCAAACTCTTCAGTTCAATCCAACTAATACTCACAATTCACTGACGGTAGATAATTAAATCTACCTCGATGGATCTCTCCATCCGTGTGATTGCCTTTAATACTTTTGTGCAACTTGCGTTGCTAGCATCAAGGCACCCACACCTATCGGTTGTTCAAGTTGTTAAAGATCA
>NZ_SSSQ01000026.1 GCF_009469765.1 Dechloromonas hortensis | reverse complement strand
TCGAGGCGGCGCACTTCGTTGTGGGTGGCGAAGCCGTCGAAGAGCATCTGGTTGAGGCTGAGCAGGTAGCTGCTGCGACTGTAGTCGTTCCGATCGCGCAGCGGCGGTTGTTGCAGGGTTTCCCGGCCGCCGCCGGCGGTCAGGTCAACGCGCGGCAGGAAGCCGCCACGGGCGACGCCAATTTCTTCTTCCGCTGCCTTGTAGTTGTGCCATTTCGACGTCACTTCCGGGCTGTTCAGCACGGCTTGCTGCGCTACTTCCTTCAGCGTCGCCGGGAGCGACGTCTGGGCCAGGGCCGGGAAAACGGTAGCGAGAAGAAGGGCGAGAATGGCGTTCTGTTTCATGGGCGGTCAATCGAAATCGGCTGTCGGTCAGCCAGACAATCAGCCCGCCAAATGCAAAAAACAGGGCAAAAATTAGCGGGATAAGGAATTACTGATGCAACTTGAACCCTAAAGCCCGCCAATTATAGAAAACACAACAGGTGTTTATGTAAGTTTTTGTAAGACTTCCTTACACAGGCAAGACAATTTCCACGATCAGGCCATGGTCGGCGTGTGCATTTTTTGCCTCGATTTTGCCGTTGACCGCAGCAACCACCCGTTTTGCAATTGCCAGTCCGAGACCATAGCCACCACCGCTACTTTGGCCGCCCCCCCGGAAGAACGGCGTAAAAATCGCCGCCAACTCATCTTCGGCCACGCCCGGGCCGTGATCGATGACAGCCAGCTGGAAGCAACAGCCCTGGCGTCCAGCTTCGATGCGGACCGTACCGCCGTCCGGCGAATAGCGCAGCGCGTTGCGCACAATATTTTCGATGGCCCGGTGCAGCAGTTCGGCATTGGCGCGAATTTCCGGCATCTCGCCGGCCACGAACTCGACCGCGACCTGCCGTGCCATCCCCTCGAAACGCGCATCCTCAACAATGTCGTCGAGCAGTTCGCCCATCTCGACCTCCTCCAGCACGCCGCTGACACCGGCCTCCAGGCGGGACAGGGTGAGCAGTTCGCCAACCAGCAGATTCATCCGCTCGCCCTCGCGTTCGATGCGGACCAGCGAATCCTCCATCCGCGCCGGCTGCTGCCGGGCCAGACCGATCGCCGCCTGCAAACGGGCCAGCGGCGAGCGCATCTCGTGCGACACATCGTGCAGCAGCTTTTTCTGCCCATCGACCAGCACGGCGAGGCGTTCGGTCATCCGGTCGAAATCGCGACCGAGATCGGCCAGTTCATCGCGCCGCCCGCCCATGCCATCGCCGATGCGGACCGCCAGATCACCGTCGGCCGCGGCATCGAAGGCGCGCCGCAACTGGCGGATCGGCTTGGCAAAGTACCAGGCCAGGCCAAAGGCGCTGACCAGGCTGACCAGCAAGGCAGCGAGCAGGGGAATCAGCGGCAGGCGCGGGCCGTGTCGCAGCTCGGGCGGCGGCGGGGGAAAAAAGTGGCCCGGCGCGGGCGGGCGTTCGCCGGCAAAACCGGGCGGCGGGCCACCGTGGGCAAAGTCGAACGGCGGTCGCGGCTCAGTCGACTGGCTCGAACTGGCCATTTGCGCGCGCCATTCCGCCTCGGCCTGCTGGCGCTCCAGCCAGAACAGCAAGCTGGCCCCGCCGACACCGGCCAGTTGCAGCAGCCAGATGAACAGGAAGAATTTCCAGAATAGCCGGCCCACGCTACTCCCGGATCAACTGATAGCCCTGCCGGTAGACCGTCTGGATGCACGAACGGCCATCGGCCAGGCAGCCCAGCTTGTGGCGAATGCTCGACAGATGGACGTCGATGCTCCGGTCGAAGCGGGCCAGCGGCCGCCCCAGCGCCTGCTCGGAAAGATCGCTCTTGCTGACCGGACGCCCGGCATTGCGGGCCAGGATTTCGAGCAGGTTGAATTCAGTGCTGGTCAGGTCGACCGGGGCGCCGGCCCACTCGACCCGCCGCTGCTCGGGCAGGACGTTGAGGGCGCCGATCACCAGCGGCGCGCCGCCCGTCGTTTCGCCAAGCTGTTGCGTCCGGCGCAGGATGGCGCGCAGGCGGGCGGCCAGTTCGCGCGGCAGGCAGGGTTTCGGCACGTAGTCGTCAGCGCCCAGTTCGAGGCCGACGATGCGGTCCATGTCGTCACCCTTCGCCGTCAGCATCAGCACCGGCACGCTGCTCGCTGCGCGGATCCGGCGCAGCGCCTCGATGCCGCTGATCCTCGGCATCATCACATCGAGCACGACGATGGCGTAGTGGCCGGACAAGGCTTCACAGACGCCCGCTTCGCCGTCGTGCACGGCGGTTGCCGCAAAACCTTCCTGAATCAGGTAGTCGCGCAGCATGCCGGCCAGTTCGACATCGTCGTCGACCAGCAGGATGTGAATGCTTGGATTCATTACAGACTCGTTGATGGGGAGGGGCCGATGATAACCAAGCGCCTCCCCGCCAACCAGCCGCAAGGGCCCGAATTTACAGACTTTTACCGGGTCTTGAGCGGCGCCTCGACCAGTATGCGGCGGTGCCAGAAGGCCCCTGACGAGTCCGGCGGTCGACCGGCCGCCGACGACCAAAATGCCGCGCCATTCATCCCCGCCGGCAGCGCAGAACTTTGGGCGACCGGCACAAATTGCCGCCCAGGAAAAATTGCCGTTTTTCGCAAAAATTGACCGATTTATTCGCCAAAACAGGCCAACTTAGCCACTTTCTTAACAAACCTTTACTCCGCTTAACGTAAACCACCGCCATTTTTGACCCATTTTGGCCGATAACTTGCTCAAAGGGAGCAGCCCGCTCGCGGGCAACCCATTTTCGACGTCAAAATCAGGAGGTAATCATGGTCAGCAGCATTAGCAGCACCTCATCGATCAGCCAGCTATTCGCCAAGCTGGACAGCAAGAGCCAAGGCTACATCGAGAAAAGCGATCTCGTTTCGGCCTTCAGCCAGATCAGCACCGACAGCACCGACAGCACCGAAGCCGAAGGCGTCTTTGCCGCGCTCGACAGCGACAGCGACGGCAAGGTCACCGAAAGCGAGTTTTCGACCACGCTCAGCAAGCTGCAGGAAGAACTCGACAGCCAATTCGACAGCATGCGCATGGAAGGATTCAGCAGCGCCCAAGGCGCTGGCGGCATGGCCGGCATGCCACCGCCCCCGCCACCGGCAAACGACAGCGGCTTCTCCAAGGACGAACTGACCAGCCAGCTTGAGGAAATCGGCAGTACCGACAGCGAGCGCTCCAGCCTGATTTCCAATATCGTCGCCAACTTCGAAGCGGCCGATACCGATGGCGACGGCAAGGTCAGCTTCGCCGAAGCGCAGACCTACGACAGCGAGTCGAAGAGCGGCGCAACGGCCGGCGACAGCAGCTCGACCACAACCAGTAGCGCCAGCGCCAATAGCGATAGCGCACTGATGATGAAAATCATGCAACTGATGCACGCCTATGGCACGACCGGCCAGGACGACCAGAACAGTAGCCTCAGCAGCCTGCTCTCCGTCTCGGCCTGAAGCCGTGGCCAGCCAGAAGCCAGCCCACGGGCTGGCTTTTTTTACGCCCGCAACCAGCCGGCGATTTCATCCTTACCCGGAATCCGGCCGGAAGCCCGGACCACCTCGTCGATCACCAGGGCCGGCGTCGTCATGATCGGATAGGCCATGATCTTGTCCATCTCCGTCACATGCTCGAAGCTGGCGCTCAAGCCGAGCTCCGCGACCACTTCGCGGGTCAGTTGCTCCAGGCGGTTGCACTTGGCGCAACCGCTGCCGAGTATCTTGATCAACATCGTCTTTCTCCTTGTCAGTGCGCGGGGGCTCGATTGAACCGCCCGATCAGATGCAGGCTCCCGGTCAGCAGCAGCATGAAGCCGGCCAGCAACAAAGCCAGGTGCAGCAGCGGCGTGCCATCGACCCAGGCGCCATAAGCCAGGCCGGAGAGCGTCGAGAACAGGGCAACCAGCCCGACATAGGTCCAGGCCTTCAACTTGCCGATGATCGCCGAGGTAATCAGGATGCTTTGCAGGGACAGTTCCGGATCGGCCATCAGGTAAGCGATCAACGGCCCCGGATGCATGCCGAGCGACAGGAACATCTTGGCAATCGGCACCTCGACCAGGGTCGGGAAATACATGAAAACGCCGAACACGACACCGGCCAGGTTGCCCTGCAGAGTATTGCTGCCGGCCACCGCCTGAATCCACTGCGGCTGAATGAAGCTGCGGATGACACCGACCAGGAAGACGCCGACCACCAGCAAGGGGAATATCTGGCGGATGAAACGCCAGGTTTCCCACAACCACTGCTGCACGTCCCAAGCCTCGAAACGCCGGGCCAGCGGCAGCAGCAAGGCGCACAACAGCGCGACAACGACACTTCTGCCGGTCAACGTCAGTAAAAGGCCATTTTCTGTAACGCGCATACCGAGGGCGGCCAAGATCAGGGTCAGCGCGGTCAGCCCCAACGCCAGCCAGGTTTGCCGGTTGAAGCCGTTATCGACCAAGCCCAGGCCACGCCAGGCAGAAACCCCGATCAACGCCAGCAAGCCGATCAAGAGCAGCCCTTGCACGCTCAAACCCTCCGCCCCGGTCGCCACATCGACCGGCACCCAGCGCCCGAGCTGCGCCTGCAGGACAGGCCCGCTCGTCCAGGGCAGTTCGATGCTGAGCAAGCCGACGGTCAACCAGTCAAACTTCAGGGTTCCGGCCAGCAGCAAGGCGACGAGGGCGGCGAGGAAGAGCAGCGTTTGCCGGGAGATGGCCGCACCACCGGCAAAGGCCTGGCCGGCCAGGCGGGCGTTATCGTCCTGGCGAAAGACGATCGCCATGATCATGCCGATCCCCACCCCGAAGGACAGCGCCAGCACGATACGGGCAATCGCAAAGTCCGCCCCGAGCGCCACGCCGGTATAAGAGAGCGCCAGGATGTTGGCAGCCGGCGCAAAAAACAGGAAGGTGATGGCCGGCCCCAGGCCCGCTCCTTTTTTATAAATGCCGGCGAACAGCGGCTGGATGGTGCAGGAACAGACAGCCAGCAAACTGCCCGCCCCGGCCGCTGCCGAATAAGAGACCCATTTCGGCGCATCCGGCCCGAGAAAGCGAATGATCGACTGTTGCGGCACCAGCGCCGACAAGGCGCCGGCAATGAAAAAGGCCGGCACCAGACAAAGCAGCACATGCGCTGCCAGATAGGAAACCAGGCTGGCTACACCGTTTTGCAGGACCGATAGCAGGAGTTCCATCTCGCCCTCCGCGAAGCGCGGCGTGACCGAGCCGTCAGCCGCGATGAAAACAATTCTCTCACCGCTGGAGACGCATGGCATATAAAAAGGATGCAGTTTCGCTGCATTTTTCCGGCGCCGAAAAGCAAAAAGCCCATCAACGGGGATGGGCTTTCCGGGAACTGCTGACTACACCAGAGAAACTGGAGCGGCAGAAGAGTCTCGAACTCTCGACCTATACCTTGGCAAGGTATCGCTCTACCAACTGAGCTACTGC
>NZ_SSSQ01000025.1 GCF_009469765.1 Dechloromonas hortensis | reverse complement strand
ATCGCCGTGCCGTGCTGGTCGTCATGGAAGACGGGGATTTTCATCCGCTCGCGCAGCTTCTTCTCGATGTAGAAGCATTCCGGGGCCTTGATGTCTTCGAGGTTGATGCCACCGAAGGTCGGTTCGAGCGAGGCGATGGTGTCGATCAGCTTGTCCGGGTCGCGCTCTTCGATTTCCAGATCGAAGACGTCGATGTTGGCGAATTTCTTGAAGAGGACGCCCTTGCCTTCCATCACCGGCTTGGCGGCGAGCGGGCCGATGGCGCCAAGGCCAAGGACGGCGGTGCCGTTGGTGATGACGCCGACCAAATTGGCGCGCGAGGTCAGCGTGCTGACTTCACCCGGATCGGCGACGATTTCTTCGCAGGCGAAGGCGACGCCCGGCGAATAGGCCATCGACAGATCATACTGATTGGTGAGCTGCTTGATCGGGGTCACCGCGATTTTGCCCGGCTTGGGCTGGCGGTGGTAATAGAGCGCTGCTTCGCGTAGTTGCCGTGGATCCATGTCTGCCTCCGTTTTATATCGTGAAACGTGATTTCGAATCGCGGAAGATAATATCACGCATCTTCGGCGCTTTCACCCTTCGGAAATTACGTAGCCGTGCAAAGTCAAGTAGATGTTTACCCTAATCTGTTGCATAATTATGGGCTTCCCAGCCGACGGCTCCTCGCCGCTCTAAGTCTTGGTGGCAGCTCCCGGCGACTGGCGTGAAACCTAGCTATTTCAGTAACTTAGAGAGAGACATCGCCATGACCGCACCGCTGAATGCACCTGACTACGTCAAACACGAAGGCCTGAAGCAATGGGTCGCCGAGATCGCCGCGCTGACCCAGCCGGACCGTATCCATTGGGCCGACGGGTCGCAGGAGGAGTATGACCGCTTGTGCGCCGAAATGGTAGAAGCCGGCACCCTGATCAAGCTGAACGAAGCCAAGCGCCCGAACTCCTATCTCGCCTTCTCCGATCCATCCGACGTCGCCCGCGTCGAAGACCGCACCTACATCTGCTCGGCCAACAAGGAAGATGCCGGCCCGACCAACAACTGGGAAGAGCCCGCCGTCATGCGCGAAACCCTGAACGGTCTGTTCAAGGGCTGCATGAAGGGCCGGACGATGTACGTCATTCCGTTTTCGATGGGCCCGCTTGGCTCGCCGATCGCCCACATCGGTTTCGAAATCACCGACTCCGCCTACGTCGTCACCAACATGCGCACGATGACCCGGATGGGTAAGAAGGTCTTCGACGTACTCGGCACCGATGGCGAATTCGTCCCCTGCATCCACACCGTTGGCGCCCCGCTCGAACCGGGCCAGCAGGACAGCAAGTGGCCGTGCAACCCGACCGTCAAGTACATCGTGCATTACCCGGAAACCCGCGAGATCTGGTCCTACGGTTCCGGCTACGGCGGCAACGCCCTGCTTGGCAAGAAGTGCTTCGCACTCCGCATCGCCTCCAACATGGCGCGCGATCAGGGCTGGCTGGCCGAACACATGCTGATCCTCGGCGTCGAATCGCCGGAAGGTGAAAAGTCCTATGTCGCTGCCGCCTTCCCGTCGGCCTGTGGCAAGACCAACTTCGCCATGCTGATTCCGCCGAAGACGCTCGACGGCTGGAAGATCACCACCATCGGTGACGATATCGCCTGGATCAAGCCACGCGTCGATGCCGACGGTGTCACCCGTTTCTACGCCATCAACCCGGAAGCCGGTTTCTTCGGCGTCGCTCCGGGCACCTCGGAAAAGACCAACTTCAACGCCTTGGCCACGCTGAAGGAAAACATCATCTTCACCAACGTCGCACTGACCGACGACGGCGACGTGTGGTGGGAAGGCCTGACCAAGGAAGCTCCGGCGCACCTGATCGACTGGCAGGGCAAGGACTGGACGCCGGAAGATGGCAAGGCCGGCCGCAAAGCAGCGCACGCCAACTCCCGCTTCACCGCCCCGGCCAGCCAGTGCCCGTCGGTTGACAGCGCCTGGGAAGATCCGGCCGGCGTACCGATTTCTGCCTTCATCTTCGGCGGCCGTCGTGCCACTACCGTGCCGCTGGTCTATCAAGCCTTCAACTGGAACTACGGCGTCTACATGGCTGCCACGCTCGGCTCTGAAACCACGGCTGCTGCCTTCGGCCAGCAGGGTGTCGTCCGCCGCGACCCGTTCGCCATGCTGCCGTTCTGCGGTTACCACATGGGCGACTACTTCAACCACTGGTTGAAGATGGGCAAGACCGTTGATGCAACCCCGAAGATCTTCTGTGTAAACTGGTTCCGCATGAACGAAAAGGGCGAATTCATGTGGCCGGGCTTCGGCGACAACATGCGCGTCCTGAAGTGGATCGTCCAGCGCTGCAAGGGCACCGTCGGCGCCAAGGAAACCACGCTGGGCTGGATGCCGAAGTTCGAGGACATCGACTGGACCGGCCTCGAAATCAATCGCGAAGACTTCGAAGCCCTCAGCCAGATCGATCCTGACGCCTGGAAGTCCGAACTGGCCGGTCACAAGGAGTGGTTCGACAAAATGGGCGAAAAGATGCCGCGCGAACTCGTGCTCAAGCGCGAACTGTTCGAAATGGGCATCTTCAAGGACGCTGCCTGATCCTCGCTTAAGCAATAATCAAACGGCCACCGAGGTTAGTACAACTCGGTGGCCGTTTTACTTTGAGGAATACCATGACCTACCGTCCCGCCGCCCGCCTGGCCGACATTTCCCCCTTCCACGTCGTCGAACTGCTGACCCGCGCCCGCCAGCTCGAAGCCGAGGGCCGCGACATCATCCACATGGAAGTCGGCGAGCCGGACTTCCCGACCCCGGCGCCGAT
This sequence comes from Dechloromonas hortensis, assembly GCF_009469765.1. Taxonomy (GTDB): domain Bacteria; phylum Pseudomonadota; class Gammaproteobacteria; order Burkholderiales; family Rhodocyclaceae; genus Azonexus; species Azonexus hortensis. The sequence goes on along the minus strand of NZ_SSSQ01000025.1, from coordinate 11,895 downwards.
CGCCAATGCTGCGGTGGACGCCATAAAAAGCGGCAAAATGCTGTACACCCAGTCGCTCGGCCTGCCTGAATTACGCGAGGCGATCGCTGCCTTTTATCAAACACGTTATGGCGTGACCCTGCCGGCCAACCGCATTGCCGTAACCAACGGCGCTTCCGGCGCCCTCAACCTGGCCTTCGCCTGCCTGGCCGATCCGGGCAGCGAATGGCTGCTGACCGATCCCGGCTACCCCTGCAACCGCCACATTTTGCGGGCTTTTGAAGGTCGACCGCGACATATCCCGGTTGGGCCGGAGAGCAACTTCCAGCCGACACCGGCGCAACTGCGCCAGTACTGGACGCCGCAAACCAGCGGCCTGTTGCTGGCCTCCCCGGCCAATCCGACCGGCACGCTGCTGACCCTGCCGGAAATCTCCGCACTGGCCGAGGTCTGCCGACAGAACGATGGCCATTTCATTGTCGACGAGATCTACCACGGACTGACGTACGAAACCGACGCCCCAACCGCTTGCGCTGCCGGTGACGACATCTGGGTGATCCAAAGTTTTTCCAAGTATTTCCAGATGACCGGCTGGCGCCTGGGCTGGATGGTGATTCCCGAAGCCTACGTCCGCGATATCGAGAAACTGGCCCAGAACCTGACGCTCTGCCCGTCGACGCCGGCCCAATACGGCGCCCTGGCCGCCTTTGAGCCCGACACCTTGAGCATACTGGAAGCCCGCCGTGCCGAGTTCCGCCGGCGGCGCGACTATCTGGCCCCGGCTCTGGAGGCAATCGGTTTCCGTGTCACCGCTCGTCCAGAAGGGGCCTTCTATCTCTATTGCGATTGCTCGGCCCTGGCCGCCGACAGTTTCGTCCTGGCCCGCGACCTGCTCGAAAAAGCCGGCGTCGCCGCGACCCCCGGCCTCGATTTCGGCAGCCATGAACCGGAAAAGCATATCCGTTTTGCCTATACGACCAGCGTCGACCGGCTGGCCGAAGCCGTCCGGCGACTAAGCGCTTACTTCGGCGGCTAGACCCAGCCCCGGGTAACGGCGGCGCACCGCCGCCCAATCGAAATGCGACCCCGGGTCGGTCTTACGGCCGGGGGCAATGTGGCTGTGACCGACGATGTCGGCAATCGGATAACGGCGGCGCAAGGCATCGACCAGGGACCAGAGCGCCGCATATTGCGCAGCCTCAAACGGCTGCGTATCGGAACCTTCCAGTTCGATACCGACCGAATAATCGTTGCAATTTTCGCGTTCACGCCAGGTCGACCGCCCGGCATGCCATGCCCGCTGATCGCAGCCGACAAACTGAGTAACCGTACCGTCGCGGCGCACGTAGAAATGCGCCGAGACCTGCAGCCCGGCAATCTCGGCAAAATAGGGATGAGCGGCCGGGTCGAGACGATTAGTGAAAAACTGCTCGACAAAATCGCCGCCAAACTCGTCCGGCGGCAGGCTGATGTTGTGCACGACGAGCAGCGAAACCTGACTCTCGAGTGGCCGCTCGCCGAAATTGGGGGAAGGCAGATGGCGCGTGCCGCGCAGCCAGCCACCAGCCAACCACTCGCTCATTCGATGCCCAGGCGCTCGAGGCGGTAGCGCATCGAGCGGAAAGTCACCCCGAGCAGGCGGGCTGCCGCGGTGCGATTCCCTTCGGTCTTTTGCAACGCCTCAAGGATCGCCTGGCGCTCCAGGCGGTTGAGATAATCGTCCAGTGTCTCGCTGCCGCGGCCGATGCTTTCACCGCCCATTTCATCGGGCTCCAGCCGCAGGTCCTCAGCCTCGATATGCGCATCGGCGCACAGCGCCGTTGCCCGCTCCAGGATATTTTCCAGCTCGCGGACATTGCCGGGAAAGGGATAGAACTCCAGCGCCTTCAAGGCCCCCGGCGAGAGCTGCGGCGGCGACTCACCGAACAAACGGTGCAAGATGGCCTCGACGAGCGGCGGAATATCTTCCAGTCGCTCGCGCAGCGGTGGCATGCGCAACTCGATGACGTTCAGCCGGTAATAAAGATCCTGGCGGAAAGCCCCCTTGTCCACGCAATCGCGCAGGTTGCGATGGGTGGCGCAGATGATCCGCACATCGACCGCCTCTTCGGCAACGCTACCCACCTTGCGCACCCGCTTTTCCTGAATGGCCCGCAACAGCTTGACTTGCATGGCCAGTGGCAGATCCGCCACCTCGTCGAGAAACAGTGTGCCGCCATTGGCTGCCTGGAAGAAGCCTTCGCGATCGCCTTCGGCACCGGTAAAGGCGCCTTTGCGATAGCCGAAAAACTCGCTTTCCATCAGGTTTTCCGGAATCGCCCCGCAATTGACCGGCACGAACGGACCGCCACTGCGGGCGCTGCGCAGGTGGATCAGGCGCGCCGCCAGTTCCTTGCCACTGCCGGACTCACCGGAAATGTAGATCGGCGCCTGGCTGCGCGCCAGCTTCTCGATCGTCGCCCGCACCTGCTGCATGCTCGGCGAGTCGCCAATCAGCGATTGCAGCGGATTCTCTTCGGCCGCCCCTTCCGGCAAGCGCAGCGCCGACTTGACCAGGGCGCGCAACTGCTCCAGGCCGACCGGCTTGGCCAGATAATCGAAGGCTCCGGCCTTGAGCGCGGCAACCGCATTCTCGGCACTACCGAAGGCGGTAATGACGGCAACCGGGGTTTGCGCATGGCGCTCGGCGATGTAGCGAACAATCTCCAGGCCGTCTCCATCGGGTAGACGCATGTCGGTCAGACAAAGCTGAAAATGCTCGCCGTCGATTGCCTGGCGGGCCGCCGCCACCGACCCGACACATTCGGCCGCCAGCCCCATGCGGGACAAAGTGAGATCGATCAGCTCCCGAATGTCCGGCTCGTCATCGATCACCAACACTCGGGTCAAATCCCCGCGCGGGCGGCGGTCAGCTTTGCTTAGCGACATGTATCGTTTCTCCCGATAACAATGAAATGGCCGCACGCAGCGGCGTGTGCCAGTTCAAGGCTCGCCCCGTTGGCCGCACACAACTCGCGAGCAATGAACAGGCCCAAGCCGGTTCCTGCCGTATGCGTCGTGAAGAAGGGCTCAAAAATCTGCTCGAGCATGGCCTCAGGCACCCCGGGACCATCATCGATCACATGCAATTCTACCCGCCCCTCGGCTGCCCCGGTCCGCACCGCCAGCCTTACGGCCCCCGGGCCCCGCGTCGAATGGCGCAAGGCATTGCCGAGCAGATTCCACAACACCTGATGCAGGTGCGAACGGTCGAAGCACAGCGTGTCACCGGCCTGGGCCTCAAGGACGACCACATCTGCCGGCATCCCCTCGGTTACCAGAAAACGCTCGACAAAGCCGGCGCAAAAATCATCCAGTGCCAAAGGCTCCGGCTCAGCCCGATTCTGTCGCCCGAGTTCGAGAATATCGCTGACAATCCGGTCCAGGCGGGCCACATTGTCATTCAAGATACGCAGCAGACGCTCCTGCATCTCACCCCGCCGCTCTTCGCGCAGCAACTCACCGGCATGGCCGATGGCCGACAGCGGATTGCGGATCTCGTGGGCAATGCTTGCGGTCAACCGGCCCAATGAGGCCAATTTCAATTGCTGGGCACGCTCCTTGATCCGTCCGACATCTTCCAGAAAGATCAGGATTTCCCCTTCCGAACTACTCGTCCGCTCGAAGCGGGCCCGCAGCTCCTGGCCGGCGACACCGGCAAACAGCGTGTCGTCGCTGCCTTCCGCAAAAAACCAGGCGGCCAGCGCCACATCCAGGCTCGGCGCAGTCACCGCGAGCGGGCTCCCATCGAGCTCCGGCAAGGCGAGCATGGCCTGCGCCACCGGATTATGGCGCAGGACCAGCCCGTCGCGACTGACCACCAGCACCCCGTCCAGCATGCGCTCGATGACGCGCTGGCTGATCCGACTTTCGTTATCGAGGGCAACCCCCCGCCGCTTGGCGAGATCCTCGTTGGCCATCAGGCGCTGGCCGAGCAGGCGGGCGAGAATGGCCGTCGCAAAAAAACCGGCAGACAGGATACCCGCCTGAAAAATGCTGGCCAGCTCGAAGCCACTGGCTAGGACGCCGTAGATCTGGCTCAGCAATACCGCCAGCGTCGCCAGCGCCGCGTAGAACAGCACCAGGCGGCCGCGCCCAACCAGGCTGGCCGCGGCCAGCGAAACCAGCAGCAAAACGCCAATCCCGCTGGCAATTCCCCCGGCGGCGTACATAAACAGCGTGATGGCCACGGCATCAACCATGACCTGCAGTGACAACTGGAAATTGAAGCGGCGCAGCCAGTGAATCGACAGCACCAGCCCGGCCAGGATGGCGCACAGGTAAGTCGTGGCCAGGGCTAACATGGCTGCGGTCGGCGACAGCTCCAAGCGGCCGACCCAGCCATGCGGCAACAGGATGGCCAGAAAAAACAGGCCAGCGAGAATCAGGCGGTAAAGATTGAAATACTGAAAGGAGCGCCAGTTGGCCTCCCAGGTCGAGGCAAGCCAGTCCGCCATCAACGCGACCCTGGGCGAGCGGCCGAACGATGCGCGGCGCAGCAATAGTCCTCGCCCTCATCCCGCACGCCATCCCCTTCGGGAAAATGGACGCCGCAATGGGCACAGACCAGCATGTTCTCCACCTTCGGATCCGGGCGCGGCGCCGGGCGCTCCGACTGCCGCTGGCGTTTCTTCCACACCCACCAGACCACCGCCAGTACGGCAAAAAGCAGCAGGTATTTCATCGAAACCTCACCAGTATTTTTCGAGCATCGGCCAGCAGGCGAAAAAAAACCCTGACTAGTCAGGGTTTTCATTATGACATTTTTGGTCGGAGTGACAGGATTCGAACATGCGACCCCTGCGTCCCGAACGCAGTGCTCTACCAGGCTGAGCTACACTCCGACGTCTAACAACATAATCGTTCGGTTTAAACCGGCGCGGATGATACACCAGCACATAGCCGGCTGTCACCGACGATAGTAAAAAAATACAGAACACCCGGAAAACCAAAAACCCCTGTAACTCGCTGAGTTACAGGGGTTCTAATTGGTCGGAGTGACAGGATTCGAACATGCGACCCCTGCGTCCCGAACGCAGTGCTCTACCAGGCTGAGCTACACTCCGACGTCTAACAACATAATCGTTCGGTTTAAACCGGCGCGGATGATACACCAGCACATAGCCGGCTGTCACCGACGATAGTAAAAAAATACAGAACACCCGGAAAACCAAAAACCCCTGTAACTCGCTGAGTTACAGGGGTTCTAATTGGTCGGAGTGACAGGATTCGAACATGCGACCCCTGCGTCCCGAACGCAGTGCTCTACCAGGCTGAGCTACACTCCGATGCTGCTGAAAATCAACCTAATGGTTTCTCTCAACTGCAAAGAGCGTCAATTGTAGCAGAGCAATTTTGAATTGTGAATCCCCCAGCCCCTCAATTGCCTTCCTGGCCAGGGCGGCTTCACGCACAGCCCGCTCACGGGCGTGCTCCAAGGCGCCACTGCCGCGGATCGCTTCGAGCACGGCGGGGAAATCATCCCGTCCGCCTTCCTCGATCGCTTTGCGGACACAGGCCGCCTGTTCCGGGGTGCCATGCTGCATGACGTAAATCAACGGCAGGGTCGGCTTGCCTTCGGCCAGGTCATCACCAAGGTGTTTGCCGGTATCGGCCTCCTGGCCGGAATAATCGAGAACGTCGTCGACCAGTTGAAACGCCGTGCCGAGGTGCATGCCGTAAGCGGCCAGCGCTTGCTCGATCTCCGGACCGGCTTGCCCGAGGATAGCCCCCAACTGTGCCGCCGCCTCGAATAGCTTGGCCGTTTTGTAATGGATGACCTGCATGTAACGCGCTTCATCGACGTCGGCATCATGGCAGTTCATCAACTGCAGGACCTCGCCTTCGGCAATGATATTGGTCGCATCGGACAGGACACGCATCACGCGCATGTCGTCGACCGCCACCATCATCTGAAAAGCGCGCGAGTAGAGGAAATCGCCAACTAGGACACTGGCGGCGTTACCAAACATCGCATTGGCCGTGTCACGACCCCGACGCAAGGCCGATTCATCCACCACATCATCGTGCAGCAAGGTGGCGGTATGAATGAATTCGATGACCGCCGCCATTTCATGGTGCCGGACACCTTGATAGCCCATTGCCCCAGCAGCGAGCAAGACCAGCGCCGGGCGCATGCGTTTGCCACCGCTGTTGATGATGTATTCGGCCACCTGACGAACCAGGACGACGTCGGAGTGAAGGCGGTCGCGGATGACCGCATCAACGGCCTTCATGTCAGGCCCGATCAGGGCGTAAAGCTGTTCCAGTGTCACGGTAGGGAATTCTTTGAATAAGCGCGGAATCTTAGGTGGCGAAGAGGGGCCAGTCAAGGCCGACAAATCAAGGATAGGCTCTGATTTGACGGGACTTTGGGCTAAACTCGCCAGATCAAAAATACACAGGGGGAGACAGGCATGGACATTCGCTCGATCATAGCGCCGGTCATTCAGGACCGTGAGGCGCTGGAAGAGTTTGCCGATGCCCTCAGCGACCGTGCGCCGCAGATTGAAAACGACGTTGCCCGCCTGAAAAAAAGCCCGGCCGATCGCGAAATTACTGCTGATCTCTTTCGTGCCATCCATAACATCAAGGGCGATGCCTCGCTCTGTAAATTCGAACTGGGCGCCGCCGTCGCCCACCCGATCGAATCGATGATGTCCCGCTTCCGGGAAGGCGAAATTCCATTCTCCGATCTGCTGGCCGAACTGATCCTGCTGACCATCGACCGCCTTGAGCTGGCCACCGACGCGCTACTCGCCCATAAGTCAGTAGAAAACCTGCATCTTGTCGAACTCGTTGAAGGACTGGAAAAACTGGCCCAGATCCCGGCCGGCGATGTCGACCACCATTGTGCCGATCTGATTGAGCTGGTTACTGGATTCGCACCAGTTATTGGCGACATTTCCAGTCGCCCGCCCCGTGTCGCCACGCCGAAAAGCGAGCAAAAGAACGCCAGCACCGACCTGCATTTTTTCCGGTCGCTCGCCCTTCAACTGGAAAGCCGCTCACCGCTCTTCAAAGGACGGACGATGCGCATCCTCCGCCTGGCCCTGGAAACCAACAAGGCAGCCCATCTTGTGGTCGATCCGGTGCAACTGGAAGCCGCGGTCTACCTGCACGATATCGGCATGATGCTGCTCCCGGAGGCCGTCTGGCTCAAGGTCGGCAAGATGACCGACGAGGACAAGCTGGCCCTGCGCAACCACCCGGGTTTTGCGGCCGGCATTCTGCAGCGGATGCCCGGGTGGGAAGCGGCCGCAGAAATGGTCGCCCAGCATCACGAGATGCCCAATGGTGGCGGTTATCCGAAAGAGCTACAAAGCGCCGAGATTTGCTCGGGAGCCAAAATCCTCTCCATCGTCGATGCCTTCGAGGCCGTGATGCTCAAGCATATCCACCGCGGCAAGAACCGCTCGGTATTGCGGGCCATCGCCGAAATCAATGCCTGCGACACGCAATTCGCCCCGGAATGGATTGCTCCCTTCAATAGCGTCATCCGAAAAACCATAGAAAGCTGATGTCAGTCGATCACGAACGCCGTTTTGGCGGTGTCGCCCGCCTTTATGGCGTAGAAGGCGCCGAACGCTTGCGCAATGCCCATGTCTGTGTCGTCGGTATCGGCGGCGTCGGCTCATGGAGTGTCGAAGCCCTGTCCCGGACCGGGGTCGGTCGGATTACTGCGGTCGACCTTGATATGGTGGCCGAATCCAACACCAATCGCCAGATTCAGGCGCTGGGCGAGGTTTACGGCATGGCCAAAGTCGATGCGATCGCCGAGCGCGTACGTGCCATCAATCCGGATTGCCAAGTCAGTCGCATCGAAGATTTCGTCACCCCCGACAACGTTGAGCAGATTCTCGGCCAGGGCTTTTCGGTGGTCATCGATGCCATCGATCAAGTGCGCGCCAAGGCCGCGATGATCGCCTTCTGCCGGCGCCAGAAACTGCCTATCGTGATCGCTGGCGCTGCCGGCGGCCAACTCGATCCGACCCAGGTCCGCATCAGCGATCTCAGTCAGACGGTGCAGGATCCGCTGCTGGCCAAAGTGCGCTCCGTGCTGCGCCGGGAGTATGGATTTCCGAAAGACGGCAAGAAAAAATTTGGCGTATCCGCCGTTTACTCGACCGAACCCCTGCGCTACCCCAGTAGTCCAGCCACTTGCGACACCAATCAAGGGCCAACCGGCCTGAACTGCGCCGGCTTTGGCTCCTCGGTCTGCGTCACCGCTGTATTTGGCATGGCGGCGGCGGCCCAGGCGATCAACAGGATCGCCCTGGCACAATGAACAAGCCGCGCAAACTGCGCTCGCGCAAGGCAGGCCTGCCACCAGGATCGCTGGTGCACATCGGTGAAGTCAAAGTCAGCGCGCCGAGTTACTCGATCATCGACTATGACGAGCACGGCCTCATCGAGGAAAAGTTCGCTGAGGCCAGCAGTTTCGGGCAACTGCCTAGGAAATTTTCGACCCGCTGGGCCAATGTCTATGGCGCGAATAGCCCAGCCGACCTTGCGGCTATCGGTAGCATTTTCTCGCTCCATCCACTGGTTCAGGAAGACATTCTGAACAATGCCCAGCGCCAGAAAATAGACACCTACGATGACTATCTCTATCTTGTCCTGCATCGCTACGAACTAACTCCGGGGCCGCTTGAACTGAGCCAGGATCAGATCAGCCTGGTAATTGGCCGAAACTACATCCTGAGCTTCCAGGAGCGACAGTCCAAGACCTTCGAGCCGGTTCGTCAGCGCCTGCGCGCCGAGCACGCCAGTCTGCGCAAGGGTGGTGTCGACACTTTGGCATACTCCCTGATCGATTCAGTCGTCGATAGTTATTTTGGCGTGATCGAACAACTCAACGAATACGCCGAAGAACTGGAAACAAACATTCTGGGCAAGCCGACACCAGTCACACTGGAGCGAATCCACCAGTTCAAGCGCTGCGTTTCCCAACTCCGGCGCAATCTCCACCCGTTACGCGAAGTACTCGGCAGCCTGCACCGCGATGCAGGCGATTTTTTTCGCCCGGGTGTTCAGATCTACTTGCGTGACGTCTATGACCACACAGTCCACATTCTTGAGTCGCTGGAAGACTTGCGCGATCTGGCAACCGGCTTGCTCGACGTCTATCTATCGACCATCAGCCACCGGGTTAACCTGGAAGTTCGTACTCTAACGGTGGTCGCCACGATATTCATGCCAGCAACCTTGATTGCCGGCATCTTCGGCATGAATTTCCATGAAATGCCTTGGCTAGACCTAACCAACGGCTTCAACTACGCACTCAGCCTGATGGGCATGATTGGCGTGATCATGCTGATCCTCTTCTGGCGTCGACGCTTCGTCTAAACCTAAGCATCCAGCCATACGCCCAAACCTTGGGCATTAAGTTCAAGATCCGTTTCCCAGACTTCGAGCAGCACATCGTCTGACAAGCGACAGCCATGGGCACGAATTTGCTGGAAAAGATAATCCCTGATCGTAGCTTTGATCTTTTGGTGACGTTCCGCCCCGGCATTCTTTTCAGCCAGCGCCAGCTCAACCAGAACGTCCAGATGTCGTAGCAAATCAGCCGCCTTTTGCTGCGGTGCATCGATCTGAGCGTAGTGCGTGAGATACATCGCTTCCGGATCGAACGACAAGAGTCGCTGGATAGACATTCGCATTTCTGCCGGATCGAACTGGGTCGGCGTCGTGGTCGGGAAGATGAACTGGCGACCGTCGACATCCAACTCGCGATAGGAAAGACCAAACATGTCGCCGGTAAATATTCCCTTTGTTTTTCTGTCGACAATACAGATGTGATGGCGCGCATGGCCCGGCGTATCCAGGCACAGCAGTTCGCGGCCAACCAGCGAAACAACTAGCCCATCGTGCGCTTCGATAATCCGCTCGGCCGGGATCGGCACAATCTCGCCATAGACGCGCTGCACATATTCGGCGCCATAAACGGCAGTTACACCGGCAACGAGCCTGGAGGGTTCTGCCATATGACGCGCCCCACGCGGATGAACCACCAGTTTTGCATTTGGGAAGACAGCCATCATGCGGCCAGCCCCCCCGGCATGGTCCAGGTGAATATGCGTCAAAAAAACATAGTCCACCGCAGCAGCGTCCAGGCCCAGACGCTCAAGGGCCGACAACGCATTGGGCAAGGAGTCATTGCTTCCGGTATCGACAATGGCAACCCGCCCCGCCTCAACAATCATGTGAATTGCCGCCAGGACTGGCCGCACATAGCCGGCATCGAATGCCACAATCCCATTTTGATAATCTCGCCAGTCAAACATCGCCTTGCCTCTAGATATTGATGGCCAGATTATACTTTGCGCTTCTCCATACGCCCGGCCGCCATGACCCACTTCCTCGCCGATGACGGCACCAAGATTCATGTCAAGATTTCCGGAGAAGGATCTCCGCTCGTCATGCTCCACGGCTGGACATCCAGCCATCAAGAATGGTTTCCGTTTCTCCCGGCACTCCAGCAAAAGCATCGGGTATATCGCTGGGATGCACGTGCGCATGGCGGGCATCCGATCGCGGATCAAGCTCCGGCCACCGCACAGCGCATGGCACGAGACCTCGAAAACCTGCTCGAACATTTCAATTTGGAAAATGTCTGTGCAGTTGGCCATTCGATGGGCGCCTTGACCCTTTGGCAATACATCCGCGACTTTGGCACCAGACGCCTATCCCGCCTCTGCATCATTGACCAGTCGCCAAAACTGCTGACCGACGAGAATTGGGAGCATGGCATCTATGGCAAATTCGATCAGGGGCAGGCGAAGGAGCTGATGAATTTGCTGCGAGAAGACTTTGCGGAAGGGGTTCTCAAGCTCACTGCATTTGGCCTGAATCGTCGGGCGCGTGACAAGTACCTGGCCAATGCCAGCGGCTGGGAACGCTCAAGACTCGCCCTTCGCGCGCAGAATCCGGAACCGTTGATTGCCTGCTGGAACAGCCTGACAGCAGCCGATTATCGTGACGTATTAAGCCAAATCGATCTTCCAGCCATGCTGGTGTACGGCGGCGAAAGCAATTTCTATCGCGTAGAAACTGCACACTATGTGGCAAGTCAAATACCGAACGCCGTACTGCATATCTATGAAGGAACGGATCATTCCCCGCATCAATGGCAACGTGAGCGTTTCGCCAAAGAGCTTATGGACTTTATTGATCAGCTGACTTGAGCAGTCGCGAAAACACAGCACGTGCCTTTACTACTTTGGGCGCAACAACAAAAGCACAATACCCTTGCTCTGGATTCGATCGGAAATATCCCTGGTGATAGCTTTCGGCCGGATAGAAGGTATCCGCCATCTCCAAAGTTGTCACGACAGGCGTGTCAAACACCGCCGTGGCATTCAATTTCTGTATGAAATCTTGGGCAATTTCCAACTGCTCGGCAGAGCAGGCAAAAATTGAAGAGCGATACTGGGTGCCGCGGTCTGCGCCTTGCCGATTCAAGGTTGTCGGATCATGAATGGCGAAAAATACATCGAGTAACTGGGCATAGGAAATCTTGGCCGGATCAAATTCGACCCGAACCACCTCGGCATGCCCCGTCGAGCCGGAACACACCTGCTCATAGGTCGGATCACGTAGGGTGCCACCAATGTATCCGGAAACCACATGCTCAACCCCAGCCAACTGCTCGAAAACAGCCTCCAGGCACCAAAAGCAACCACCACCAAGAATCGCTACGGCCATTTAAAACCTTAGGAATAGTAGCCAATGGATTGAGCGTATATTGTTTTTATAAAAGCCGAAAGCCCCTACTGCGGATGCAGAAGGGGCTTTCGGGAATGGGAGCCTGGCGGTGACCTACTTTCGCGAGCGGAAGCTCACTATCATCGGCGCTCATCTGTTTCACGGTCC
>NZ_SSSQ01000024.1 GCF_009469765.1 Dechloromonas hortensis | reverse complement strand
CGCATCACGGTCTTTCGGTAAGTTGGATGCAGCCAGTGTAGGGAAAGCGGTGACCAACAAAAAAGATGGAATTCTTCGTTGCTTATCAACTTTTCATCTATGCCCCGGCTGCCTTGCGCAGTTGCTCGAACAGGGCCAGCCCCTGCGGCCAGGGGCCATGTCCCGAGTCGACGTTGATATGGCCGGCCTGGCCGATATTCAGATAGTCGCTGCCCCATTGCCCGGCCCAGAACTCGGCGGCGCTGGCCTTGACCCAGGGGTCGTTGCTGCTGGCGACGACCAGGCTGGGAAAGGCCAGTTTCTCTTCGAGCAGCGCCGTCGGTTCGCCAAAACGATGCGGATCAGCCGGGGCGACGAGCAGGGCGCCGAGCACCTGTCCCGGCCGGACGAAGGCAGCCGTCACGCTGGCCAGGCAGCCAAAGCTGTGGGCGACGATCCAGACTGCTTCGCCGATGGCATCGATCTCTTCGCGGACACGGGCCGCCCAGTCGGACAGGCAGGTCACCTCCCAGTCGGCCTGCTCGACGCGGCGGGTGTCGGGCAATTGCGCCTCGAACCAGGTTTGCCAGTGGGTCGGGCCGCTGTTGCGCAGCCCGGGGACGATCAGGGTTGTTGCCATATCAGCTCCATACGTTCTGGCGGCGATCTTCGACCCGCTTGGCCTTGTGCGTGGCGCGGGGCAGCGTTTCCGGCGGCAGCACGACCACCTGCGCGGCGACGCCGGTGATCGACTTGAGATGGCCGGCGAAACGGCTGGCCAGTTCGGCATCCTGGGCGCTGTCGCTGGCCGCCCGTTCGATTTCGACGGTCAGCCGGTCGAGATGGTTCTCGCGCTCGACGATCAGCCGGTACTCGCCGGTCAAGTCGTGGTCCTTGCGGGCGATAGCCTCGACGTCGCTGGGGAAAATATTGACGCCCTTGATGATCAGCATGTCGTCGAGCCGACCATGGGTGCCCAGCATGCGCTGCGAAGTCCGGCCACAGGTGCAGGGCTCGCTGGTAAAGGAAACGATGTCGCCGGTGCGGAAACGGATCATCGGCCGGGCCCGTTTCTTCAGCGTGGTCAGCACCAGTTCGCCGCGCTCGCCCTCGGCCACCGGCGTGCCGGTTTCCGGATCGAGCACTTCGACCAGGATATGGTCCTCGGCCCAGTGCAGGCCGTGTTTTTCCTCGCACATGCCGGCGCAGGAACCGAAGATGTCGGACAAGCCGTAATAGTCATAGACCGAGGCGCCCCACAGGGCCTCGATGCGCTGGCGGGTTTCCGGGATCGAGCCGCCCGGTTCGCCGGCAACGAAAATGCGCTTGATGCCGAGATCCTTCTTCGGATCGATTCCTTCCTTGACCGCCGTTTCGCCGAGATACCAGGCGTAGGACGGCGTCGTCCAGATCGCCGTCGCCTGGAACTGTTGGGCGATGGCCAGCAGGCGCTCGGAAGGCACGGTGCCGGCATGGATCGACAGCGCGCCCAGTTTCTGGGCGCCGAGCACGCAGGGGCCGCCGACGAACAGCGAGAAATTCAGCGAGTGGCAATAACGATCCGTCGGGCGCAGGCCGGAAGACCAGAACTGGCGGGCTTCGTAGTCGATCCACTCGTCGAAGTCCCAGGCGGTGAAGGGCGAGGCGGTCGGCACGCCGGTCGAACCGCTGGAGGCGGAGATATAGACGATGTCGCGTTCCGGCACGGCAACCAGGTCGCCGAAGGGCGGCACGGCCGTCTGCCGGTCGCGCAACACCTTCTTGTCGATGAACGGAAAGCGCCGGATGTCGGCGAGCGACTCGACCTGCGCGGGATGTACGCCGGCCGCGTCGAAACTATCCCGGTAATACGGTGAGTTGTCGTAGGCGTGCTGCAGGTGCGACTTGAGCAGTTTGAGTTTCAGGGTGTCCCACTCGGCACGCGATTGGGTTTCGAGTTTTTCATCCCAGAACTTGCGGTCGTCGGGAGCGTTTTTCTGATGGGCCATCGGGGCTGTCCTTCCAAAGTATGGAAGGATTTTCCCGGCAGCGGCGGCGACGGGGAACGACGTTATTGTTATGTGCTTATAGGCTTCGTCAGCACCGCCTGCCCCGACGTCAGTTGCCGCACCAGACCGGCTGGCGCTTGTCGATGAAGGCGTTGATGCCTTCCTGCGCATCCCTGGCTTCGAGGTTGGCGACCATGACGTCGCGGGTGTAGGCATAGGCCTCGGCCAGCGACAGTTCGGCCTGGCGGTAGTAGGCTTCCTTGCCAATTGCTACGGTCAACGCCGATTTCGCGGCAATTTTCAAAGCCAGTTCGCGGGTGGCCGCTTCGAGTTGCTCGGCCGGCACCAGTTCGTTGACCAGGCCGAAGCGCAGGGCGGTCTCGGCGTCGATCAGGTCGCCGGTGAGCAGCATCTGCAGCGCGTGCTTGTTGGACACATTGCGTGACAGGGCGACCATCGGCGTCGAGCAGAACAGGCCGATATTGACGCCCGGTGTCGCGAAGCGCGCATCGAGCGCGGCAACCGCAAGGTCGGCGCTGGCGACGAGCTGGGCACCGGCCGCGGTGGCAATGCCATGGACGCGGGCAATGACGACCTTGGGCAGGCTGACGATGGCCTGCATCAGCTCGGCGCAGTCTGCGAACAGCTTTTCGGTGTAGTCGCGGGCGTAGCCGGCGGCACGCATTTCCTTGAGGTCGTGACCGGCACAGAAGGCCGGCCCGTTACCGGCCAGGATCACGACGCGCACGCTGTCGTCGCTGGCGATGGCGGCAAAGGCGTCGAGCAGGGCGCGCAACATGCCTTGCGACAGCGCGTTGCGGGCCTGCGGCCGGTTCAGGGTCAAGGTGGTGACGCCGTGGTCGTCGTGGCGGAGGACCAGCGGGGAATCGGTGATGGTTTGGCTCATGGCTATCCTTGTTTGTGGTTTATGACTTGCGCAGGGCGCCGGTCTCGTCGACACGACGCAGCGTGGCCAGCTCCTCCGGCGTCGGCTCGGGCACGACGCGGACGTTGGGCGAGACTTTCAAGTCCCAGCCGGTATGGGCCAGGATTTCCTCGACGCTGGAGAAGGCGTAGTAGGCATCGAGGAAGAATTCCTTGCTGAGCGGGTCGGGGCGCAGGATGCCGAGCGTCGTGATGATCGCCGAGGGCCCCTTGCCGACGAAGCCGTAGCGTTCGCGGGCGTTGCCGCCATCGAGATAGCCCGGCGAGCTGATGTAGCTGACCTTGTCGGCGAAGCGCTTCGGTTCGTGCGTCACCATGATGACGACGCGGCCGGCGCCGCAGGCGATGTCGTTGGCGCCGCCGGCTCCGGTCAGGCGGGTTTTCGGCAGGCGGTAGCTATCGCCGATCTCGCCGTCCCAGATGCCGGTGGTGTTGACGTTGCCGAACTTGTCGACCTGCGCGGCGCCGATAATGCCGACGTCGCAGCGGCCGGAGGCGACCAGGAAGCCGAGCGCATCGATGGCGTTGGTGAAGCTGGTGGCGTTGGCCGAGATGCGGTTGCACTCGATGCCCCAGGGCAGGCCGCCAACCGGCGTCGCACCATAGACGCCGCCTTCGGTCATCGCCCGGATGTTGGGTGCGTGATGGGCCTGGGCGAAGTAGCCGGCGAGCATCGAGAGGCCGACGCCGAAGATGGCCAGCTCGCCGTCGCGCAGTTCGCGGCCGGTGGCGATCGCCATCATTTCCTGGCGGGTATAGGGCAGGTTTTGCGTGGCGTTCGCGCTCATGCTGCCACCTCCGACGTCAGCGCCGCGATTTCCTCGGGCGTCTTGATCCACTGCCTGAACGGGTCGAGCAGGAAACTGGTGACGCCGTTCGCCAGCCGTTCGGCTTTGTCGCGGCCGATCAGGTCGAGATAGCCGTCAATGTCGTCGTAACCGGTAACGTAGTCGCGAATGTAATCGGCCGTGCCTTGCTCGGTGGCCAGCGCCTTGTTCATGAATTTCATGTGCTCTTCATCGACGTCGTAGAGCCCGGGCGAACTCTGCGGCCAGGCGGCGAAGGGCCAGTAGACGACGGCCTCGACGATGATGTCGGGAATGCGCACCAGGTTCGGATACTGCCGCATGCAGGCGGTGTCGACGATGGCGTCGGCAACCAGGATGACTTTCTTGGCGGCCCGTGACAGTTCGAAGCGGCTCCATTCGGTACCGAGCATGATGGCGTTGCCGAGCGGGTCGGCCAACGAGACGTGGATCGCCGCGACATCGGGCTTGAGCGGGCTGAAGGCGCCGATCTGGCGGCCGGAGAAGGGATCGGTGACGCTCGGAATCTTGCGTGTCGCCGGGTAGTCGTCGGGCGCGAAGGCGCTGCGCTCCTGGATGTCGGAGCCGATATTGACGGTGGCCGGCACGAAAGGCCAGTTCATGGCACCGCCAAGCAGGCGCGCCGCCATGGCCAGGTTGGAATAGTCCTCGAGCGCGGTCTGGCCGGATTCGACGGCCCGGCGCAAGCCGTTGGCAAAGCCGAAGACCTCCAGCCCGGAAAAGCCGCATTCTGCCTTGTCGACCGCAGCAGCGCCGGCCAGCAGGTTCAATTGCTGGGTGTTGCAGTGGAAGATGGCATGCAGGTTCTTGCGGCCTTGGCGTAGTAACTCGCGGCCGAAGACGATGGCGTCGGAACCGACCGGCAGCGCGGCCCCGCTGGCGTACTGGATGCCGTCATGGGTATAGCGGCGCACCGCCTCGGCGAGCGAGAGCAATTTATGTTGAGACATGGTTTTCTTAGTGTTGAGCGAGAGATTGCGCCGTCCGACCCGCCAGGCTGGCGAGGTCGCGGCTGAGTTTGTCGAGCGGCTGGCCGTAGGGGGAAAGGCCGAGCAGCCGGCCCTGGGCATCGAACAGGAAGACGCCGGCGGTATGGTCGAGGGTGTAGCCCATCGAAGCCGAAGGCTGCTTGTCGGCGACCAGTTGCAACTGGCGGATCAGGTCGGCGGTCTGCGCCGGATTGCCGCGCAGGCCGAGGATCGGGCGGCCGCCCTGGGGGCGGAAGGCATCGGCGTATTCCTTGAGGATCGCCAGGCTGTCGCGCTCCGGGTCGAGCGTCGCGAACAGCACCTGGATCTGTTGGCGCTGGCCGCTCGGTAGCGCTTCGACGGCCGCCTGCAGTTCGGCCAGCGTCGTCGGACAGACGTCCGGACACTGCGTGTAGCCGACGGCCAGCGCGACGGCGACGCCGCGAAAATCGGCCAGGCGATGCGGTCGACCGTCGGTGCCGACGACGGTGAAGTCCGGCTGGCGCGGCAGGGTGAGCGCCGGCGAATCGGCAAACAGCGCTGGTTCGCTGCGCCTGGCGACGGGGTGCGCGAACGGCTTGGCCTCGTAGGCGGCGCTGGCGACGAAATTGCCCAACTCACGCAAGCCACCGACATCGAGCGTGCCGGTGTAGCGGTACAGCGTGTTGCCCTGGCCGTCGAAAAAAGCGAAGGAGGGCGTGGCGACGGCGCGCAGGCGTTTGGCGAAGTCGCCCGGCGCGACCTTGCGGCCGAGCGGGTCGATGATCGCGGCGGACTGCGCGATATCCAGCCGGACGCTGCGGAACTTGCGCGCGAAGCGTTTTTCTAGTGCCGCATTGCGGTGCACCGTCCGTTCCATTTCCAGGCAGCCCGGGCAATCCGGCAGGGTCAGGAAAACCGCCAGTTGCTTGCCTTCTGCAGTGGCCGCCCGCACTTCTGCCTGCAGGTCGGTCGGCGCCCGCTCGAACAAGGCGGCCTGGGCCGGCAGCTGCCAGGCGAGCAGCGCGATGCCAGCCGGCAGCCAATGCCGGATCAAACTCGTCAGCGACATCGGGTCACCGCTGCCAGAACAGGGCGCGGCGCTTGATCGCCTCCAGCCCGGTCATCGCCAGGAAGGTGATTAGCCCGGTGTACAGGATGCCGGCGACCATTTTCGGGTAATCGGCGAAGTCGGCGTAGTACTGCACGAAGCGGCCGAGGCCGGCATTGGCACCGAACAGTTCGGCGACGGTGAGCAGGATGAAGGAAAAGCCCAGGCCAACCGCCATGCCGGAAAAGATGTGCGGCAATGCCGCCGGGAAAACGACGCGCCAGTGATACTCGAAGCCGGAGAGGCCGAGGATCTTGGCATTGTCGCGGTAGCGTTCCTCCAGGGCATGGGCGCCGGCCACGGCGTTCTGGAAGATCGGCCAGAAGGCCCCGATGAAAACGACAAAGATGGCCGACAGCTTGAAAGTCGGCAGCACGGCGATGGCGTAGGGAATATAGACGGTCGGCGGCACCGGCGCCGCGACTCGGGCGAAGGGGAAGAGGGCGCGCTGCAGGCGGGGTGAGGTGCCGACCGCAATGCCGGAAACAATACCGAGCAGCGTCGCCAGCACGAATCCCGGGATCAGGATGGAGAACGAGGAGAGGGTGCCGGTCCACAGTTCGGGCAAGGATTCCCAAAGGGCCCGGGCGGTGACCAGCGGGTGCGGGATCAGCGGATTGTCACCGAGCGGGAAATACTCTGCGGCGGCCAACCAGCCGGCGAGCAGGACGACCCAGACCAGCGAGGTTTCGACGATGGCCGTCAGGCGTCGGCCAATGCTCGCCGATGGCTGGCTGGCGGCATGCGGCGTCGGCGTCACGCCGAGCTCGCGGGTTTCGAGGGCAATGCTTTCAGTAGTCATGGTTTTTTCCTTCACACCGCGACCAGTTGTTTCAAGGTGTCGGCGGCCAGGGTTTCGGCGATCGACTCGCGCAGGTCGTGGAAGGCGGTGCTGTCGAACAGGCTGCGCCGGTCGCGGTGGCGCGGGAATTCGACCGGCAAGTCGGCAATGACGCGGCCCGGCGTCGAGCCGAGGATGACGACGCGGTCGCCGAGATAAAGCGCTTCATCGACGTCATGGGTGACGAAGACGATGGTCTTCTTCGGACTGGCCGCTTCCCAGATTTCCAGCAACAAATCCTGCAGACGGGCGCGGTTGACCGGGTCGAGGGCACCAAAAGGCTCGTCCATCAGCAGCAACGGCGAGCCGAGGGCGAGGGCGCGGGCGATCGCGGCGCGCTGACGCATGCCGCCGGACAGTTCGAACGGATACTTGTCGATCGCCGCGTCGAGGCCGACCTTACGCAGGTAATCGACCGCCTCGGCCCGGCGTTCGGCCTTGCCCGTTTCCGGGCGGGCCTTGCCGATGGCGATGGCGATGTTGTCGACGACCGACATCCAGGGGAACAGCGCGTAGTCCTGGAAGACCACGCCCCGATCCAGGCCCGGGCCGCTGATCGGCTTGCCGTTCCAGGCCAGCCGACCGCGTTGCGGGGCCTTCAGGCCGGCGACCAGGCGCAGCAGCGTCGACTTGCCGGAACCGCTGGCGCCGAGCAGGCTGACGAATTGCCCGGCCGGTATCGTCAGGTCGATGCCGGCCAGGATACGCTGGGCATCGTACGAGAAGTCGATGCCCTCCAGTCGCAGGCTCTGGCTCATCAGGCGTTCTTCCGCTTGAAGTCTTGCTGCAGTTTCTTCCAGTACGGATCTTTAGGGTTTTCCTTGGCCAGGTCGTTCAGAGCCTTTTCGTACACCTTGGCGTCGATGGCCGAAGCGAGGTCAGGCTGGCTGGTAATGAATTCGCTGTTCACCATGACGTCGGCGAAATGCTTGACGCCCTTGCTGTCCGGATCGGACGACTGGTCGAGGTACTGCGAGTAGTAGCCGCGCCACAGCAGTTGCTGGTCGATCTTGACGTACTTGGCGATCGATTCGATGGTTTCCTTCTTGTTCTCGGCGGCGAACTTCTCGGCCTTCAGGATGGCGCGGACGAATTTCTCCCAGGTCGCCCGGTTCTTCAGGCTGGCCTCGGTGACCACCAGACGGCAGCACGGGTGGCCTGGCTGCAGGTCGGTCGAATGGATGACGACCTTCAGACCCTGGTCTTCGGCCCGCAGGTCATGCGGCCCCCAGACCAGACCGGCGTCCACCTGGCCCGACTTGACCGCCTCGATGACGGCGGCCGGATTCTTCAACTCGAAGATCTGCAGGTCGCTCTTCCAGTTGATGCCCTTGTCCTTCAGGGCACCGCGCAGCACGGCGTCGCCTGAAGCCATGCGGACGGTCGCCACTTTCTTGCCCTTGAGGTCGGCGACGCTGGCGATCTTGCCGGCGTTGGCCGGCGTCGCGATCAGTGCGGCATCGCCGCCCATGATGCCGCCGATGATCTTGAGCTTGGCACCCTTGGCGATATGGGCGACCGGCGCCGTGGTGCCGAAGGCGCCGATGTCGAGCTTGCCGGCCACAACGGCGTTGAGGCCATCGGCCGAGTTCTGGAATTCGATCAGTTCGACGTCCAGGCCTTCCTTGGCGAACAGCCCCTGTTCCTTGGCGACGAAAAACTTGCCGTGGCCGGTGACCGGCAGATAGCCGACCTTGAGCGTATCGGCCAGGACGTTGCCGATGCTGCCGGCGATGGCGAGCGCGGCGACCAACGTCTTGATGGGGGTACTGAGTTTCATGAGTTCTCCTGAGCGGACGGTTGTTGTATGGCCCGAAGTTTGCCGGGCACCCGATCAGCCGAGAACTAACTAGTTTTTCCGAAGATATATGCGAATCAATATATAAATGAAAAAGCCGCCCGACCGGATTGCCCGGACGAGCGGCTTTTGCCGGGTGCAACAGCTCAGGTCAGGATGTCCGACCAGATATTCTTCGCCCAGGCCCGGGTGAACAGGCCTTCCTCGATCGAGGGGGCTGCCGATACACCACCGGAACCCGGGACGACGAGAGGTGTTTTCTTCTCGCTATCGTAACGATGCACGGAGTCGACATGAATGGCGCGGCGGTCATCAACCATCGAGTA
The DNA here is from genome assembly GCF_009469765.1 of Dechloromonas hortensis. Classification (GTDB taxonomy): domain Bacteria; phylum Pseudomonadota; class Gammaproteobacteria; order Burkholderiales; family Rhodocyclaceae; genus Azonexus; species Azonexus hortensis. The sequence continues at coordinate 6,298 of NZ_SSSQ01000024.1, read as the reverse complement.
GCAGGTATTGGCCAACAGGGTCGGCTGCGGCTGGCGACCGGCGAGAATCTCGACGATTGCGGCAGCCGCAGCCTTGCCGTGCTGGTTCGCCATGTGACCCGATTTCGGCATCAGGGGGGCCGATAGCGTGGCATCGCCCAGCACGTGCACATTCTTGACCGCAGTCGATTCGAGCGTGACCCAGTCGATATTGACCCAGCGGTTGTTGGCATTGACCAGGCCAATATCGTGGGCGATCTTGCCGGCATGCTGGGGCGGCACCAGATTGATCACGTCACCCCGCTCGCGGTCGCCGATTTCGCTGGTGACGATCCGGGTCTCGGCATTGACCTCGGTGATGTTCCAGTTTGGACGGTATTCGATCAGACCTTGGTAATCGTTGTCCCAGACGCCCTTGAAAAGCTTGCCCTTGGAGATGATCTGGTCGTTGCCATCGAGCACGATGATTTTCGAATTGGGTTTGTGCGTCTTGAAATAATGGGCAATCTGGCTGACCCGCTCGTAAGGACCCGGCGGGCAGCGATAGGGGGCCTTCGGGATGGTCTGGATGTAAACGCCGCCATCCGGCAGGTCGACCAGTTGCTGGCGGAGGGCAACGGTCTGCGGGCCGGCCTTCCAGGCATGCAGGATTTTTTCCTGGGCCTTCTCGTCGTAACCGGCAACGGCGCCGAACAGGAAGTCGACGCCTGGCGAAACCACCAGGCGGTCATAGTCGAATTCGCCGGCATGGTCGGTCTTCACCTTGCGCTTGTCGACATCGACCGCGATCATGCTGGCGTGTACGACCTTGATGCCCCAGTTCTTCTTCAGGCCTTCGTAGCCATGAACGATGGAGGCGTAGTCGCGGTTGCCGGCGAGAACTTCGTTCGAAGCCGGGCAGGAAATGAATTCCTTGTTGCGCTCGATGAGAACGACCTCGATGGCGCCATTACTCCATTTGCGCAGATATTTGGCGGCGGTCGCGCCACCGAAGCCGGCGCCAACCACCACAACACGGCCGAGTTTCTTGTTTTTGCCCGGGGCGGCCAGGGCGCTACCGGGCAGTACGGCGGCACCAAGCAGGGTGGCCGAGCCACCGAGCGCCTGCAGTAGCCGGCGACGATCAGGATTGAATCGAGTCATGGTCTGTTGCCTTCCTATTTCTGCCGCGAAAAATAATCGGCCAGCACCGCGATCTCTTCGTCTGTATAGCCCTTGGCCAACTGGTGCATGATCGTGGCCTGCTTGGTTCCGGCCTTGAAAGCCGTCAGCGCCGCTTCCAGATATTCCCGGTCGCGTCCGGCAATTGACGGAATGGCCGAATTGACCCGGCCTTCGGTGCCATGACAGTTGAAGCAGTTGGCAACGAAATACGGGAAGGGAGTCGCCGGGGCCGGGCCTGCTGCCAGCACGCCGGTCGAGGCGAGCAGCCCGATGAGCGGAATAAGCTTCTTCATCTGATCTCCTGATCGTGCGGATATTGAATGCGAGCACGGCATTGCTCGGCCGAGCCGCCGTGAAAGGGCGAATTTTCACGAGTTCACCGGCGGTGCTTACGATTTTTTTCGCATAAGTAAAGAGCGGATAAGGATATGCACCAACCGCATCGCACCTTCCTGCTTCGGCATATCCTTATCAGAAATACGTCGTTTTACTCATCGGAGGGCTTCTCTAACCTTGCCCACCCAAACACGATTTTATTCGTTCAGGATATTGTCCGATGACCGATGAAATGACCGATTGCCCCCACGGCAACGACACCGGCGGGAGCAACGCGCAGCACCCGTCCACGGCCGGTATGGCTGCGGCAAACCAGCTACCGACCTTGCAGCGCAACGCATTGCGGAAGATATTCGACCGCCCGGCCTTCACCCCCGAGGAAGTGGCCGCCCTCGGTTACCGCCGCCTGCAGCAGGCCGAGGGCATCGGCAACAAGGGCCTGGCCGCCATCACCGCCTGGTTGCAGCAGCATGGTTTCGAGCTGAATCCGCCGGATAGCCATGACAGCCCGCCGAAGATCCACAAGAAGAACCGGCGCAATATCGAAATGGCGGTCCGCCTGCTGCGCACCCACGGCTATATCGTCCAGGGCGCAGTCGAATTACCCGGCGAGACGAAGACGCGTTGATGGCATGAGTTATTGCCCGACCGGCCTATAAGCAAATAAAAAATCATTCGTTCTGAGGCTGGACAGGCCTCCCTAGACTCCGCTCCACCCTAATTTGAACAAGCGGAGTTCCCCATGAAGCTAAAAACCCTCGTTACCAGCCTTCTGGCTGCCTCGGTCCTTGCCGGCAACGTCCTGGCTGCCGATATTTCCCTGCTCAACGTCTCCTACGATCCGACGCGCGAGCTGTATCAGGACTTCAACGCGGCTTTCGCTAAGTACTGGAAGGCGAAGACTGGCGACAACGTCACCATCAACCAGTCGCACGGCGGCTCCGGCAAGCAGGCGCGCGGCATCATCGACGGCCTGGAAGCCGACGTCGCCACCCTGGCGCTGGCCTATGACGTCGATGCGCTGGCCGACAAGGCGCTGATTCCGCCGGACTGGCAGAAGCGCCTGCCGAACAATGCCTCGCCCTATACCTCGACTATCGTTTTCCTGGTGCGCAAGGGCAACCCGAAGGGCATCAAGGACTGGAACGACCTGGTCAAGCCGGACGTCGCGATCATCACGCCGAACCCGAAGACCTCCGGCGGTGCCCGCTGGAACTATCTGGCGGCCTGGGCCTACGCCCTCGAACAGCCGGGCGGCAACGAAACGAAGGCGAAGGAGTTCGTCGGCCAGATCTTCAAGAACGTCAAGGTGCTCGACTCCGGTGCCCGCGGGGCGACCACGACCTTTGTCGAGCGCGGTATCGGCGACGTGCTGCTCGCCTGGGAAAACGAAGCCTACCTGTCGCTGAAGGAACTCGGTGACAAGTTCGAGATCGTGACGCCGTCGCTGTCCATCCTCGCCGAGCCGCCGATCACGGTTGTCGACAAGACCGTCGACAAACACGGCACCCGCAAGGTGGCCCAGGCCTATCTGGAATACCTGTACTCGGCGGAAGGCCAGGAAATTGCCGCCCGCAATTTTTATCGGCCGCAGGATGCAAAGATCGCCGCGAAATACGCCAAGCAGTTCGCCAAGACCCGGCTGGTGACGATCGACAAGTCCTTCGGTGGCTGGCGCAACGCCCAGAAAGTTCACTTCTCCGACGGCGGCGTCTTCGACCAGATCTACGTCCCGAGCGGCAAGCGCTAAGCGTCTTTGCGCACAGGGCAGGGCGGGGTGCAGTTGCGGTCCCCCCTTTCGTTATTCAAAGAACGCATATTGATTTATGAATTAAGTATTTCTACTTATATAACAAGATTCATAAACTGGCCGCTAACTGCTGCAATGCAGCAAACACAGGGAAGGCATCATGGCAATACGCAAGCGTTTCAGCCCTCTGCCAGGTTTCGGCCTGTCGCTGGGCTATACCATTTTTTATCTGGCGCTGATCGTGCTGATTCCGCTCAGCGCGGTCGGCGCCAAGACCATCGGCATGGGCTGGGAGGCTTTCTGGGCGGCGGTCAGCAATCCACGGGTCGTCGCTTCCTATGAACTGAGCTTCGGGGCCTCGCTACTGGCGGCTGCGGTCAACGTCGTTTTCGGGCTGATTTTCGCCTGGGTGCTGGTCCGCTACCGCTTCCCCGGCAAAGGCCTGGTCGATGCCCTGGTCGACCTGCCTTTCGCGCTACCGACCGCCGTCGCCGGTATCGCCCTGGCCACGATCTACGCCGAGAACGGCCCGATCGGCAGCCTGCTCAAGCCCTACGGCATCGAGGTCGCCTACAACCCGAACGGCGTCCTGCTCGCCCTGATCTTCATCGGTTTGCCGTTCGTCGTGCGCACCGTGCAGCCGGTGCTGGCCGACCTGGAAAAGGAAGTCGAGGAAGCCGCGGCCGGTCTCGGTGCATCGCGCTGGCAGACCTTCGTTAAGGTCATCCTGCCCCACGTTTTGCCGGCGCTGCTGACCGGTTTTGCGATGGCCTTCGCCCGGGCCGTCGGCGAGTACGGTTCGGTCATCTTTATTGCCGGCAACGTGCCGATGGTGTCCGAGATCACGCCGCTGATGATCATCACCAAGCTCGAACAATACGACTACGCCGGCGCCACCGCGGTCGCCTCGGTGATGCTGATCTTTTCCTTCATCCTCCTGCTGATCATCAATGGCTTGCAGGGCTGGATGCAAAACCGTTACTCGAAGGGAGCCTGAGATGTCGGCCACTATCGCTCTGCAACACGGCTCGCTCGAACGCTACGAGACACCCAGCACGCGTGAGCCGCAATGGATCAAGGTGCTGCTGATCGGCATCGCGCTGACCTTTTTCACCGTCTTCCTGCTTTTTCCGCTGGTCGCCGTCTTCGTCGAGGCTTTCCGCAAAGGCTGGGGGACTTATCTCGCCGCGCTATCGAGCCACGACGCCCTGGCCGCAATCCGGCTGACGCTGCTGACGGCCGCGATCGCGGTCCCGCTCAACCTCTTCTTCGGCATCTCGGCCGCCTGGGCGATCGCCAAGTTCGAGTTCCCGGGAAAACGCCTGCTGATCACGCTGATCGACCTGCCATTCTCGGTCTCGCCGGTCATTTCGGGGCTGATCTACGTGCTGCTGTTCGGGGCCCAGGGCTGGTTCGGCGAGTGGTTCGCGGCGCACGACATCAAGATCCTCTTCGCCGTGCCAGGCATCGTGCTGGCCACCATTTTCGTCACCTTTCCCTTCGTCGCCCGCGAACTGATTCCGCTGATGGAAGCGCAGGGCTCCGAGGAGGAGGAGGCGGCGGTCGTACTCGGTGCCAGCGGCTGGCAAGTCTTCTGGCACACGACGCTGCCGAATATCAAATGGGGCCTGCTCTATGGCGTGATTCTCTGCAATGCCCGGGCAATGGGCGAGTTTGGTGCCGTCTCGGTGGTTTCCGGGCATATCCGCGGCATGACCAACACCATGCCGCTGCATGTCGAAATTCTCTACAACGAATACAACTACGCCGCGGCCTTCGCCGTCGCCTCGCTGCTGGCGCTGCTCGCCATCGTCACGCTGGGCCTGAAGACGCTGGTCGAACGTCAATCCCACAAACAAAAAACCGAATCCCTGGCCCTGGAGAACGCATCATGAGCATCGCGATCCGTAACATCAGCAAGCACTTCGGCGCCTTTCACGCGCTTGACGACGTATCCATCGACATCCCGTCCGGCGAACTGGTCGCGCTGCTCGGGCCGTCCGGCTGCGGCAAGACGACCTTGCTGCGGATCATCGCCGGCCTCGAATTCGCCGATTCCGGGCGCATCCTGCTCGAAGGCGACGATGCTTCCGAGCGCCACGTCCGCGAGCGCAACGTCGGCTTCGTCTTCCAGCATTACGCGCTGTTCCGTCACATGACGGTCTTCGAAAACGTCGCCTTCGGCCTGCGCGTCAAGCCGCGCAAGTATCGCCCGAACGAGAACGAAATCCGCAAACGGGTCAGCCGTCTGCTCGAACTGGTGCAACTCGGCTGGCTGGCCGACCGCTATCCGTCCCAGCTCTCCGGCGGCCAGCGCCAGCGGATCGCCCTGGCCCGCGCCCTGGCGGTCGAGCCGAAAGTGCTGCTGCTCGATGAACCGTTCGGGGCACTCGACGCCAAGGTCCGCAAGGAACTGCGCCGCTGGCTGCGCCAGTTGCATGACGAGATCCATGTCACCAGCGTTTTCGTCACGCACGACCAGGAGGAAGCGCTCGAGGTGTCGGACAGTATCGTCGTCATGAACAAGGGCAGGGTGGAGCAGATCGGCTCGCCCGACCAGGTTTACGACCATCCTGCGACGCCTTTCGTCGCCAGCTTCCTCGGCTCGGTCAATCTGTTTCATGGCCGCGTCGAAGATGGTCATCTGCATGTCGGCGAGCACGCACTGGCGGTCGGGGCAGGGCACGTGGCGACGGACCAGGCGGTCGGTTTCGTCCGGCCGCACGAGTTCGACTTGCTGCCGGCGAATGCGCCGGGCACAGGCTTGCCGGGCAAGATCCTGCGCATCATCGCTATCGGTCCGCTAGCCCAGGTTGAACTGGCCCGACCGAACGGCGAACTGCTCGAGGTGGCGATCCTGCGCGACACCCTCAGCGTGCTCGGGCTGCGCGAAGGCGACGAGGTTTCGCTGCGCCCCAGGAATATCCGGGTTTTCCAAAATAACGAACGACTGGCCGCTTAAGACGGCCGCGATGGAGAGAACACCATGAATTTCCAGCAACTCAGAATCATCCGTGAAACGATCCGCCAGGATTTCAACCTGACGGAAGTCGCCAACGCGCTGTACAC
>NZ_SSSQ01000023.1 GCF_009469765.1 Dechloromonas hortensis | reverse complement strand
AGCACCCTCACCAACCGCGAACTGACCAAATCCGAACGGCCCGAACTCGGCGCCGCCAAGATCATCGTCTCCGGCGGCCGTGGCCTGGGCAGCGGCGAGAACTACCACACCCTGCTCGAACCGCTCGCCGACAAGCTCGGTGCCGCCCTTGGCGCCTCCCGCGCCGCAGTCGATGCCGGCTTCGTGCCGAACGACTACCAGGTCGGCCAGACCGGCAAGATCGTTGCGCCGCAGCTCTACATCGCGGTCGGCATCTCGGGTGCCATCCAGCACCTGGCCGGGATGAAGGAATCGAAGGTCATCGTCGCCATCAACAAGGACCCGGATGCGCCGATCTTCCAGGTCGCCGATTACGGACTGGTGGGCGATCTGTTCGAGGTCGTACCGCAACTGGTAAATGCTGTCGGCTGATACCATAAAGCCAAGGTCTGGTACTAGAATGGCCGGGTGAATCTACCGGATACATTACTGGGCGAATCGTGGTACTGGGCGGCTTGGGTCGTCTGGCTGCCACTTTTCACCCGCAGTCTTTTCAAGGCGCCGTGGGGGCGTCTGAAAGATTCCGAAGCGATGAACGTCTGGCTCGGGATGGTGGTTTTGTTGACCGTGATCTGGAGTCTGAAGGCCGGCGTCAAGCCGGGGCTAGCTTTTCATTTGCTGGGTGCCACGGTTTTTACCCTGACTTGTGGGCCACATCTCGCATTTGTCGGTTTGTGCCTGGTCTTGCTTGGGGTGACGATGAATGGCGCGGCCGGTACGCTGGCCTACGCGATTAACGCGCTGCTGCTCGCAGGGGTTGGGGTGGGCGTTGCCTATCTTTTTCATCGCCTTGCATCCCGCTTCCTGCCGCCGCATTTCTTTGTCTACATCTTCGTTAACGGTTTTCTCGGCGCCGCGTTTAGTGCGATTGGCGTTGGTTTTGCGGCGACTGTTTTTCTTAGTCTTTCCGGGGCTTATACATGGGAATACTTGGTTAGCGACTATTTTCCCTACTTCATGCTTCTTGGCTTTTCCGAAGCATGGCTATCCGGCATGGTGATTACCCTGTTTGTCGTCTACCGTCCGACCTGGGTTGTTACGTTTGATGATTCGCGTTATCTGGCCAATAAATAACGACTACAATTCGGGTGATTTCTTGCATTTCTGAGGTCTCTCGTTGAATCGTCTGGCTTTTCACTATTCCTTGCCGGTTTTGCTCCTTGCCTTGTCTGGCAATGCGGGGGCTCTGGGCCTTGGTGAATTGCGTGGGCAGTCCAATCTGGGCGAGCCGCTTCGTCTGGAGGTGGATGTTCTGGGCGAGGGTAAGGCGAGCCTCGATCCAGCCTGCTTTCGCTTGATTCCGCCGCAGGAAACCAGTGATCTGCCCTGGTTGAAGAAGGCATCCTTCAGTATTCGCAAGGGAACACCGCCGGTTCTGCTGATCCGTTCGGAAGTGCTATTACGTGAGCCGATCCTGCAATTGACCATCCAGGTCGCTTGTGGCCACGAAGTAAGCCGGGAGTACCTGCTACTTTCTTCTCCACCGTCATCGGTTGCTGGGCTTCCCATGCCGGAAGCTGGGTTGTCACGCCAACACGCCGAAGTGCCGGTTTCTGCGCCTTTGCCGCGGCTAGTGAAGCGCCCGGTTCCTCTTGAGCCGGTTGAGGCATCTACCCGTTTGCTACCGCGCCGCTCAGAAAAGCGTCTGGCGCCAGTCGGGTTGCCTGACCGGCTATTGCTTTCGAGCGGGGAGGGTTCTGCTGAGCCGTCATTGCGCCTGGCGACCGACTTGCTCTCCTTGCGCGCAGGTGCCCGAGAGCTGGCTGAGGCGCGGCGCGAAATCCTGCGCCTCGAATTCCGGATGTTGCTGGCCATGCACGAGCAGGCAACGACACAGCTGGAAACCGCGGAAAAATTGCGCAATATGGAAGCGACGCTGGGCGAATTGCAGCAGCGAGCTACGGAATTCAGTCAGCGCGTCGAGCAGGATGCATCGCCAGTTGCTGCGTCCCCGGTCGCGGCGGATACGGCGCTGCCGGCAGTGGTTGCGAATTCGGAACAAAAGCCGCCCACACCAACCCCGATTGCTCCGGTATCGGCTGAACCGGCAGTGGTTTCAGAGTGGAGTCTCTATGGCGCAGCGGCGGGTGTCTTGCTCGGGCTGGCTGGCTGGCTCGGCTGGCGCAACTATCAGGAGCGTCGCCAGCGGACGTCCGAAATTGACTTTCCCTTGCGTCCCCCTGAACTCCAGGTTGATCCGAAACGCGACGATGAGCATGAGGAGTTGGGTGGTGTTGATCTTGCCGTCGAACCTGCAGCGATGGGACTCCCCATGCAGGTTGATTTCGAGCTGGATGTCGCTCACGATGAGTCTGCTCATGTGCCGCCGCCAAGGCAGGGCGCGGCGGGTGATTCAGTGCTCTCCATCTCGGCAGCGACACTCGATGAGCATTTCGAGGCCAATCCGGTCATGGAGTTGGCGGACATCATGCTCTCGTTCGGTCGGGTGAAGGGTGCTGCCCAAGCCTTGCAGGAATATATCGACAATAATCCGCAGGAGGCGTTGCAGCCCTGGATTCGTCTGATGGATGTATATCGGATGGCGGGTATGCGAGCTGAATTTGAGACGGTGGCCCGCAACCTGAATCAAAATTTCAATGTCGAGGTTCAGCATTGGGAGCCCGCGTCGCCGGTGGGCAGTCGCCGCTCCATCGATCTGGTGCTCGACGAGATGGTGCCGGCGGTCGGCGCTTCTGCCAGCGAGGCGAAGCCGGAGTCCATCGAAGACATGCCTCGTCTGATGCATGCGATCACTGAATTGTGGGAAACCGGCGATGTCGTCGGTTATCTCTATCAGCTTTTGCGCGATAACCGGGGTGGCAAGCGTGTCGGTTTTGCGCTGGCAGTCGTTGAGGAGATCCTCTTCCTCGTCGAACTGAAGGAAACCTCCAACCGAATGGAAAAGGAATCTGCAAACTCATGAGTGAATATATTGCCCCGCTGAAGGATATCCGTTTTGCCATGCAGGAACTGGCCGGCCTCGAGCAGGTCGTGGCGCTGCCCGGTTGCGAGGAGGCATCATCGGATGTGGTTGATGCCATCCTTGAGGAAGCTGCACGTTTTTCCGGCGAGATTCTGTCACCGCTCAACGCGGTCGGCGACAAGAATGGTGCCAAGTGGAAGGATAGCGTGGTGACCACGACGCCCGGATTCAAGGAGGCCTATCGGCAGTTCGTCGATAACGGCTGGAATGGCCTGGGTTGCGATCCGGAGTTTGGCGGCCAGGGCCTGCCGCGTTTGCTGTCCACCGCGGTCAGTGAAATGTGGAAGGCTGCCAATCATGCCTTTTCGCTGTGTCCGATGCTGACCCAGGGGGCGATCGAGGCGTTGATGATTGCCGGTACCGATGCGCAGAAGGCCGCTTATCTGCCGAACCTGGTTTCCGGTGAGTGGACCGGAACGATGAACTTGACCGAACCTTCGGCCGGATCGGATCTGGCGGCGGTGCGCAGTCGTGCCGAGCCGGTTGGTGACGGTACGTACAAGATTTTTGGACAAAAGATTTTCATTACTTACGGCGAGCACGATATGACGGATAACATCGTCCATCTTGTGCTGGCTCGGACGCCGAATGCACCGGAAGGCGTCAAGGGGATTTCCCTGTTCGTGGTGCCGAAGTTCATGCTCAAGCCAGACGGCACGCCCGGTGAGCGTAACGATGTTTACTGCGTATCGATCGAGCACAAGCTCGGCATTCACGGTAGCCCGACGGCGGTGCTGGCCTTCGGTGACAACGGCGGGGCCATCGGGACGCTGGTCGGTGAGGAGAATCGTGGCCTGGAGTACATGTTCATCATGATGAACGCGGCCCGTTTCAATGTCGGCCTGGAAGGCTTGGGGGATGCCGAGCGCGCCTATCAGCGGGCGGTGGTTTACGCCAAGGAGCGTGTTCAGGGAACCGAGGTGGGCGTGCGCGGCGGGCCGAAGGTGCCGATCATCAAGCATCCGGATGTGCGTCGGATGCTGATGTCGATGCGCGCTCGGATCGAAGCGATGCGGGCGCTGGCCTATGTAACGGCGGCAGCGCAGGATCACGCCCACGCTAATCCGGACGAGGTCGCCCGTCAGCGCGGTCAAGCTTTTGCCGATCTGATGATTCCGGTCGTCAAGGGCTGGTGCACCGAGAGTGCGATCGATATAGCCTCGATTGGCGTTCAGGTGCATGGCGGCATGGGCTACATCGAAGAAACTGGTGCTGCCCAGCATCTGCGCGATGCCCGTATCACGGCCATCTATGAAGGGACGACGGCGATTCAGGCGAATGACCTGATCGGTCGCAAGATTGCGCGTGAGAAGGGGGCAACCATCAAGTCCGTGATTGCCGAGATGCGTGCTGCAGCAACGGCGCTTGACGGCGATCTGGCCGGAGTTGGGGCGCGCCAGAGGGCTGCGGTCGACGCGCTAGAAAAGGCAGTTTCCTGGATTGTGGATAATTTTGCTGTCGATCCCAAGGCGGCCCATGCCGGTGCGGTGCCCTTCCTGCATTTGCTAGGCATTGTCGCTGGTGGCTGGCAAATGGGGCGGGCTGCGGTGATTGCCCGGGCCCGGCTGGCGGCTGGTGAGGCCGACCCATTCTGGGCCGCCAAGCTGGCGACCACCCGTTTCTATGCCGATCATTTCCTGACCCAGGCCGCCGGCCTGGCGGAAGCCGCGACAACGGGCGCGGCCGGTGCGCTGGCTATTGCCGACGACAGCTTTTGATAAATAGCAGTCGTCTTTTTCCCTTAGGCTCGCGATTTCTGTTATAGTCGCGGGCTTTTCAACCTTGCCCTACCGCGAACGCATGGTGGAGGGTTTATCCCAAAAGGAGTTTGCATGCGCCATTACGAAATCGTCTTTATCGTCCATCCGGACCAAAGCGAACAAGTGCCCGGCATGGTCGAGCGCTATCGCGCCATCGTTACTACCAAGGGTGGTACGATTCATCGTCTGGAAGACTGGGGCCGCCGTCAACTGGCTTACCCGATCCAGAAGATCCACAAGGCTCACTACGTCATGATGAACATCGAGTGCGACGGCGAAACGCTGAACGAACTCGAGCATTCGTTCAAGTTCAACGACGCCGTGCTGCGCCACCTCACCGTCAAGATGAAGGCCGCCGTGACGACTCCTTCCCCGATGATGAAGGAAGAGAAGTCCAAGTCCCTGCTTGGTGGCGAAGCTGCTGCTGCCCCGGCTCCGGCCGAAGCACCGGCTGCCTAACGGATATTGCACAGGACTAACGGCTGAACTGCATCGAAATCTCCGGGACACTGGTCGAGCGCAAGGCTTTGCGCCACACGCCAGCCGGAGTTCCAGTCAGTGAGGGATGGCTGCAACACAGCGCCCCGCAGATTGAAAACGGTGCACAGCGTCTGGTGGAAGTGGAAATCGCTGTTCTGGCCCTGGGTGAAACAGCCCGCTGGCTACAGGCAGCCCCCCTCGGTGGGTCAGTCAAGATTACTGGATTTCTCGCTGCCAAAAGCCGCCTCAGCAAGATGCCTGTGTTGCATGTGAATTCAATAGAATTTTTGGAAGGAAACGAAAATGGCTCGATTCTTCAAGAAGAAGGATGACGACAAGAAAAAGAAGCGTGGCGGTGGTTTGTTCAAGCGTCGCAAATTCTGCCGCTTCACGGCAGAAAAGGTCGAACAGATCGACTACAAGGATGTTGACGTTCTGAAGGAGTACATCCAGGAAAACGCCAAGATCATGCCGGCTCGTCTGACCGGTACCAAGGCCGGCTATCAGCGCCAGCTGGGCACCGCCATCAAGCGCGCCCGCTTCCTGGCCCTGCTGCCTTACACCGACAACCATCAATAATTTTCGGGGAGACGAAACATGCAAATCATTCTGCTCGAAAAGGTTGTTAACCTCGGTAACCTCGGCGACATCGTCAAGGTCAAGGACGGCTACGCCCGTAATTTCCTGATCCCGAAGCGCATGGCCAAGCGTGCCACGCCGGCTGCGATGGCTGAATTCGAAGCCCGTCGTGCCGAACTGGAAAAGCTGGCTGCTGAAAAGCTGGTTGCTGCCCAGGGCGTTGCTGACAAGATGGCCGGTTTGTCCGTGTCCGTCGCTCGCAAGGCCGGTATGGACGGTCGCCTGTTCGGTTCCGTCGGCAATGCCGATATCGCCGAGGCACTGAAGGCTGCCGGTTTCAGCGTGGACAAGGCTGCCATCCGTATGCCGGAAGGTCCGCTCAAGGCTATTGGCGAATTCCCGCTCGACGTTGCGCTGCACACCGATGTGCTGGCCAACATCACCGTGGCTGTGGTTGCCGAGTAATTCCGGCTTCCTGTCACTGAAGAAGGCCTCGCGAAAGCGGGGCCTTTTTAATTTAAACTCCCCGAAATGAACCAGCGCCCTCAAAAACCCAAAGCTACTGATCCAAGCCTCGCCCGACTGCGTGTGCCACCTCATTCAATCGAGGCCGAACAATCGGTACTCGGTGGTCTGTTGCTTGATAATCAGGCTTGGGACCGGATGGGCGACATCGTTACCGATAGCGATTTCTATCGCGACGAGCATCGCCGGATTTTCCGGCAGATTCGCAGTTTGCTCGAACGGGCCAAGCCGGCGGACGTTGTAACGGTTGCCGAGGCCCTGGATTCGGCCGGTGAGGGCGAACAGACTGGCGGTCTGGCTTATCTCGGCGAATTGGCGGCGAATACGCCATCGGCTGCCAACATCAAGCGCTATGCCGAGATTGTTCGTGAGCGCGCCATCCTGCGCCAGTTGGTGGCGACGGCCGACGAGATTGCCGCCGATGCGCTGAATCCGCTCGGCCGCGATGCCGAGTCCCTGCTCGACGAAGCGGAGTCGAAGATATTCAAGATTGCCGAAGCGGGGGCCGGGCATGCCGAAGGTTTCGTCCATATCAATCCGCTGCTGACCCAGGTGGTCGAGAAGATCCAGGAGTTGCACGACCGTGACAACCCCTCCGATATCACCGGCGTGCCGACCGGTTTTATCGACCTCGACCAGAAGACCTCCGGTTTCCAGCCGGGTGACCTGATCATCGTCGCCGGTCGTCCGTCGATGGGGAAGACCGCCTTCGCTCTGAATATTGCCGAGAACGTCGCGGTGGATGCCGGTTTGCCGGTTGGCGTCTTCTCGATGGAAATGGGCGGTGCCCAGTTGGCCCAGCGGATGCTGGCCTCGATCGGGCGCTTGAACTCGCAGAACTTGCGGACTGGCCGGATGAACGACGAGGAGTGGTCAAAGCTCTCCTTTGCACTCGGCAAGTTGCATGAAGCGCCGATCTATATCGACGAAACCGGCGGCCTCAGCCCGGCCAACCTGCGCGCCCGGGCCCGTCGTCTGGCCCGTCAGTACGGTGGTAAGCTCGGCTTGCTGGTCATCGACTACATCCAGCTGATGAGCGGTAACAAGGCGGGTGAAAACCGGGCAACCGAAGTTTCGGAAATTTCCCGCTCGATCAAGTCGCTGGCCAAGGAGTTGCAGGTGCCGATCGTGGCCCTGTCGCAGCTTTCACGTAAGGTCGAGGAACGGACCGACAAGCGGCCGATGATGTCCGACTTGCGCGAATCCGGCGCTATCGAACAGGATGCCGACGTGATCCTGATGATGTACCGCGAGGAGTATTACAAGCCGGATACGCCGGATCGCGGCATTGCCGAAGTCATTATCGGCAAGCAGCGTAACGGCCCGACCGGGACCGTGCGCCTGAATTTCGTCGGCGAGTTCACCCGCTTCCAGAATCTGGCCAGTGGCGGCTTCGTCGATTCGCAGAATTAACTGCCTGCCGTTTGACTGATCTTGAACGGGCCGCTTGCGGCCCGTGCTCCCGGCCTTAATTCGGGTTGGCGAACAGCTCGCGGATTTCGCGGTACTGTTCATCGCCGACGGCAATGAAGCCCTTCATATTCAGTTCCGAGAACATGCCGTGCAGGGCGCGGCTATCACCGAGAAAAACCTGTTTGATTCCGGCGGCCAGCGCTGGGCAGAGTCGGTCGCGTAGCACGAAGGGGTCATAGGGAATCGGCGGCGATTGCCAGATGACCTTCAATTCGTCCGTCTGCACCGTCCCTTGGCGTAGCGCTTCGTCGAGCCGACTGCTGGCGACGAAGGCGGCATCGACGCGTTTTTTCTGGACGGCCTCGATGGCACGATCATGCGAGCCAGCAAAGCTGAGACGCTGGAAATAGGTTTCGAGCGACTGGCCGGTCAGCCGGCTGATCGCCTGCCGAGGCAGGATGGTGCCCGACGTGCTGGCCGGGTCGGTCAGGCTGACGGTGCTCCCGCGCAGACTTTCGATAGTGTCCAGCCCACGGTCGCGGCGGACGATCAGCAGCGAGCGGTAGGACGAGGCGGGTTCGCTGCCCGGCTTGCGCAGCGCAAAGGAAGCGAATGGGGTAATCCGCGCGCCGCGACTGCGGGCGATGGCGTAGGAGGCCGGGCCGAGCTCGGCCAGATCGACGCCATCGGCGAGCAGGCCTTCGATCACCGTGCCGTAGGACGGGGCGGGCACCAACTCGACGCGCCGGGCGAGCTGTTTTTCCAGTTGCTGGATCAGCGGCCGGTACTGCGTTGCCTGGATCTCGGCATTCTTGATCGGGGTCAGTGCCAGGCGCAGTGGGCGCGGGTCGTCGCAATTGTTGCCGGCCGCGGCAGGGCGGGCGGCAAGCAGCAGGCCGAGAGCGAAGGCGAGTAAGGGGAGTCTGGTTTTCATGTCGGGGCGAGGGTTGACCGCAGCAATAGCTGGCTGGCGGCAATTGCCGCGACTGGGCGGCTCAGGTAGTAGCCCTGGACTTCGTCGCAGCCGGCTGTCTTGAGGTGGATCAGTTGGTCGAGCATTTCGACGCCCTCGGCCACTACCCGCATCTTCAGGTTATGGGCCAGCGTGATGATCGAGCTGACGATGACGGCGTCGTCCGGGCTGTTGCGTATGTCGCTGATGAATGAACGATCGATCTTCAGGCTGTCGATCGGCAGGCTGCGGATGTGGCTGAGGTTCGATAGGCCGTTGCCGAAACCATCGAGCGCGATCTTCAGGCCAAGGCCGGCCAGTTTGTCGAGGACGTGGCCGGCGACTTCGATAGATTCGATCAGACTGTTCTCAGTGATCTCCACTTCCAGATAACGGGCGGCGATGCCGCTGGCCGCCAGAAAGCCGGCGATCCGCTCCGGTAGTTCATCGTCGAGTAGCTGTTTGGCCGAGATGTTGCAGGCGATCGGTACCAGTTCCAGCCCGGCCGCCTGCCAGTCGGCAAGTTGCCGGCAGCAGGCGGTGACCACCCAGTCGCCCAGTTCGATGATCTGGCCGCTGTGTTCGGCCAGTGGAATGAAATCGTTCGGGTAGATCAGGCCGAACTCGGGATGCTGCCAGCGCACCAGGGCCTCGAAACCGACGATGCGGTAGTCGTCAAGCCGAACCTTGGGCTGGAAGTGGAGGACCAGTTGATGTCCGACAATCGCTTTCGGCAGGCGCTGTTCGAGGTGGAGCAGCCGGTCGCTGGCCGGATTCAGGGCCGGGTCGTAAAAGGTGTAGCGACCGCGACCGCTACGCTTTGATTGGTACATCGCCGCATCGGCATGGCGGCACAACGTGTCGACGTCGTGGCCATCACGCGGGAAGAGGGCGATGCCGATGCTCGGTCCGACCTGGATGTCGTGGCCGTCGAGATTGCGGCAGGGCTGACTGATCTGGGCGACCAGCTTGGCGGCGATGCTCGCCGTATCGTCCACGCTTTCCAGGCCGGTCAGCAGGACCGCGAATTCGTCGCCACCGAGGCGGGCGATGACATCCGATTCACGTAGCGAACTCCGTAGTCGGGCGGCAACGCTTTGCAGCAGCAAGTCGCCGACATGATGGCCGAGGCTGTCGTTGATCCCCTTGAAGTGATCCAGGTCGAGATAGAGCATGGCGTAGTGCTTGCGGCTGCGCTTGGCGCGCGACAGGTGACTGGCGACCAGTTCGTGGAACATCCGCCGGTTGGGCAGGCCGGTCAGGTGGTCGTGAGCCGCCAGTTCGAAGGCGCGCCGCTTTTCCTCTTCCAGTTGCTCGATCAGTTCGCACTTTTCCTGATCGGCGGCGGCCAGTGCCGATAGCAGTTGTCCTTGTCGGCTGATGCTGCGACCGACCCACAGTGCGGCGAGCGCAATGATTGCGGTCAACGCCGCCAAGGCACTGAAAAAGCGCTGGCGGCTGCCGCGATGCTCAGTCAGTGTTTCCTCGATCTGCCGGCTGACGGCGACACTGAACGGATAGCGCTCGAGGCGCCGGAAAGCACTCAGGTAAGGCTCGTCGTTTTCGAAAAAGGTGCCGGTCAGCGAACCATGCCGGGCCGGCTGGATGGGAAACTCAGTACTGCCACGACGCTGGCTGAGGACCAGTCCTTCCTGGCGCGCCTGAGCCACTTCGGTGCCGTCGCTGGTCAGCACCTGGACGATGCCGGAACGGCCGATGTCGATGTGCTGGTACAGGCTGAGGAAATAGCCGAGATCAAGGACGACGAGCAGCACGCCGCGAACTTGATGATCGTTGCCGAGGACCGGAAAAAGCAGCGGCAGTTGCCAGGCCTCTTCGTAGGATTCAGGCGGCGGCGCGATTTGCAGCAAGCCCGCGGCGGCGGCCTCGGGGGATGTCTGCATGGCGCGCGCCAGGGCTTCGCGCAGGCCACTTGTCGCGCTGGCTGGTGAGGAGGTGTAAACGCGGCGCAACTGGCGGTCATAGAGGGCAATGCGGAGAAAGGCCAGATCGGTTGCCCGCATCGCCGACAGGCGGTTGGTTGCCTCGGTCGGCTTGCCCTCGAACCATTCGTTGGCGGCGATCGACATCAGGCGGCCGCGGTCGAGTACCTGGGCCAGGTTCTCGGCAACGATGGCAGCCAGATTCTCTTGCTGGATTCGGGCATTCGCGCCGAGCAGGGCCTTTTCGGCTTCCAGGCGTTGCCAGGTCACCCCCCAGGCTAGTACGACCAGAGCCAGCGTCAGGCTGATGCTTCCGGCCAGCAGGCCACGCCAACTGCTCTTATTCAGGCGTTTGAACCAGATACTGTTTTGCTGGTTGAAGGGAAAGGCCACGTAGCGAGCTTCCGGGAAAGGAAGGCCGGATTATGTTGCCGCTACATTGCAATCTTGTGACTGCGCCAGCGTGCAACTGTCATCGGCCTGCCACGTTGGCCGGGCCCAATGGCTGCCCATGCTTGCCGGATGTGACGATGGAAGATTTCACGATAGCCGAACTCGACTGGAACGATCAGGCCGCCGTTGCGACTGCCAGGGAACTGGTCATTGGCGTTTTCGACAATCCGCTGCGCTATTCGGCGGTGCGGATCGGCGAGGAGTTTGCGCCGGCACGGGCGCCGCTGCAGCGCTGCTTCTTCGTGGCTTATCATGGCGGGAGCATGGTTGGGGTGGGCGGCATCAAGTCAGCCGACTGGGCCTCGCATACCCACCTGCTTTATCTCTCGGTGGTATTGCCGGCGGCGCGTGGGCGAGGCATCGGGCGGGAGCTGGTCAAGAGCCGGCTGGACTGGCTGCGCCAGAACAACACCCACGGGCGTGTCCTGGTTTCCACCGCCAAGGCCAAGCGTTTTCTCGCCCTTGGTTTTCGTCAGCTCAATCGCCGCGTTATCGACGGCAAGTGCCTGATGTTTCTTGAATACTGAACTGGCTTCGGGCGCGACCGCTCACAGTTCGATGCGGCGGGCGCTGATCGAATACTGGACGGCTGCCGGATCGGTCCCGTTATCATCGCCGGTCGAAGATTCAAGCTGGGGCAGCAGCAGGAAGGGCAGCGGGGCGTTCTTGCCGGGCAGCGTGACATCGACGCCGACATTGAAGGCCACCCAGTTCATTTCCCAGACGCCGAACAGCACCTTGCGCAGCGACAGCAGCTTGCTTTCGCGATCGGACAGACCTTCCATGGCAATGGCCCGGCGCACGTCGCTCGGGTCGACCGGAATCCACCCGTAACCCGGAATGTAGAACTCGGCGCGGACGTGTTGGCTGCGCGTCGCATCGTTACTCGACAGGCCGAGGCTGCGGAAGAGTCGCGATGGTCCGACCCGCTGGCCGTAAACGCAGCGCGCCGGGATGCCGATGGAGCGGCATATTGCGACGAACAGGCCGTTGATGTCGGCCGAGCGGCCGCCATATTCGCCCCGGATCAGTTGGCGCCGGACATCGCCGGTGCCGCCGCCGGGCAGCGAGGGATCGTAGATCGAGTTGTCGACGACCCAGTCGTAAATAGCCTTGCCTTGCGCCACCGGATCCTTGATGCGGCCGACGATGCGTTCGCCCAGCTGATGGGCCAGACCATCGTTGGGAATCAACTGCGAAGCATGCAGGTTGCGGCGCAGGATGTCGCCGCGTTCCGGTGCCACGGTGCGCTTGGTGACATCGAAATGGCGGTCGGCCGTGGTCACCACGGTCTTCAGTTGCAACTTGGCGTTGCTGCTGTCGCTCCATTCACAATGGAAGACTTCCAGGTCGCCGTCGGGCAGGCGGCGCATGCTGGCACTGTTCGCATTGCCCTCCCATGAATGGCCGAGGGTGCGCTGGAACAGCGTGTCCTGGTTGAGCGGCAAGGGCAGCCAGAGCCGGCTCTGGCCGCTGCGGTTCTTGAGGTTGACCGTCGTGATGATTTCGTAGGTCCGCCATTCGCTGGGCGGCTCGGGGGCCTTGACCGGCGGCAGGCGGGTCGCCGAGGTACCCTGCGGCGGCTTTTCGATAACCGGATCGTCAGCCGTATGGGCGACCGGTGCGGCTGCAGTCGGCTTGCCATGCACATTACGTCCGCTGGGTTTTGCGGTCGGCTTGGCTTTGGCCGTACTGGCCTTGGCTGGTGTGGGCTTGCTGGTCGTTGTTTTTTTCGCAGCCCACGCTTCGGAGGCGAGGAGCGAGAGGGCGGCGGCAGAAGCTAGAAAGTCGCGACGTTTCAAAAATTTCCTCCGGCAGAGACAGCCCGTGGCTGAAACGAAAAGGCCGTGTCGCTGACACGGCCCCTTGAGTTAATGGACTGAATTATAACACTTCGGCCGCATGGTCGGCCAAGCGGGAACGCTCGCCACGTTGTAACGTTATGTGACCGGAGTGCCCCCAGCCCTTGAAACGGTCGACGACATAGGTCAGGCCGGAACTGCCCTCGGTTAGGTAGGGCGTGTCGATCTGCGCGATGTTGCCGAGACAGACCACCTTGGTGCCGGGGCCGGCGCGGGTGACCAGCGTCTTCATCTGCTTTGGCGTCAGGTTCTGCGCCTCGTCGATAATCAGGTACTTTTTCAGGAAGGTGCGGCCGCGCATGAAATTCATCGACTTGACCTTGATTCGCGAGCGGATGATGTCGTTAGTCGCCGCCTTGCCCCAGTCGCCGCCGTAGGGACCGCTGCCTTCGTCGGTGTGGGTCAGCACGTCGAGATTGTCTTCGAGTGCTCCCATCCATGGCGCCATCTTTTCTTCCTCGGTGCCGGGCAGGAAGCCGATGTCCTCGCCGACCGGGACGGTGACGCGGGTCATGATGATTTCGGCGAACTGCTTGCTTTCCAGCACCTGGGTCAGGCCGGCGGCCAGCGTCAGCAGCGTCTTGCCAGTGCCGGCCTGGCCGAGCAGGGTGACGAAGTCGATATCCGGGTTCATCAACAGGTTGAGCGCGAAGTTCTGTTCGCGGTTGCGCGCGGTGATGCCCCAGACGGCGTTCTTCGGGTGGGTGTAGTCGATCAGGGTTTCCAGCACAGCGGTCTTGCCGGCGGTTTCCTTGACGATGGCGGTGAAGCCTTCGTTTTCCAGCCAGACGAATTCATTGACCAGCAGTTGCGGGCAGAGCGGGCCGGTCACCTTGTAATAGGTCTTGGCATCCTTCTTCCACGACTCCATGCCTTTGCCGTGCTTGTCCCAGAAGTTGTCGGGCAGGGCGCGGGTGCCGGTATAGAGGATGTCGGTATCCTCAAGCACCTTGTCGTTGAAGTAATCCTCGGCGAGCAGGTTGAGAGCACGCGATTTGATGCGCATGTTGATGTCTTTCGACACCAGGATGACCGGGCGCTTGGGGAATTTCTTCTGCAGGTGGATGACCACCGACAGGATCTGATTGTCCACCTTGGAGGTCGGCAGGCCTTGCGGTAGTTCGGCGCTGATCGCTTCGGTTTGCAGGTAGAGGCGGCCACTGGCCAGCTTGCTGGACGGTCCGTAGAGATCGATGCCTTCATCGATGTCGACTTCATCGTGGGCCAGCATTTCGTCCAGCATGCGCGAGGCCTGGCGGGCATTGCGGGCAATTTCGGTCATGCCCTTCTTGTGGTTGTCGAGTTCCTCCAGCGTCATGATCGGGATGAAAATGTCGTGTTCCTCGAAGCGGAACAGGCAACTGGGGTCGTGCATCAGCACGTTGGTGTCGAGGACGAAGATCTTGGTAACGGCGGGCTTCTTGGCGGCAGCGGGTTTGCGCGGCATGGAATGGGCCTTTAGTCGGGGTGGGGAAAAGTTAAAGGGTTTTGACGAAATCCAGTACTTCCTGAACGTGGCCGGGCACCTTGACGCCGCGCCACTCGCGGCGCAACACGCCGTCGCGGTCGATGACGAAGGTGCTGCGTTCGACGCCACGCACCTGTTTGCCGTACATGTTTTTCATTTTCATGACGCCAAACAGGTTGCAGACGGCTTCATCGGTATCGGCGCCGAGTTCGAAGGGGAGTTCCTGCTTGGCCTTGAAGTTTTCGTGCGACTTCAGGCTGTCGCGGGAAATGCCGAGAATAACGGCGCCCACCGCGGCAAATTCGCCGTGCAGGTCGCGGAAGTTCTGGCCCTGCGTCGTACAGCCCGGCGTGCTGTCCTTGGGGTAGAAATAGATGACGACGATCTTGCCGCTATGCTCGGCTAGCTGGAAGGTGGTGCCGCTGGTTGCCGGCAGGGAGAAGTCGGGGATTTTGCTGTCGAGCATGTGAATGCCTCTGTGTTGTTGGGTTTGAGCCATTGTGGGCAAATCGTGAGCGGGCGGTCAACCGCTGATTTGCTAAACTGCAGGCCATGCGAAAAATCTGCGCTTGTCTTTCCCTGGTTGCCCTGCTGACCGGCTGCGGTCAAGGCTGGAACGACCCCTATCCGGTGGCTGATGCCGAGCGCAATATCTTGTACACGGCCTTTACCGACCGCCCGAAGCACCTCGATCCGGCGCAGTCCTACACCGAAGACGAGATCACCTTCACGGCGCAGATCTATGAACCGCCGCTGCAGTACCACTACCTGAAGCGGCCCTATGAGCTGATTCCGTCTACTGTCGAGCAGGTGCCGGTGCCGCGCTTTTACGATGCACAGGGCCGCGAATTGCCGGCCGAGGCACCGGTCGAGCAGATTGCCGAAAGCGTCTATGAGCTGAAACTGAAGCCGGGCATCCGCTACCAGCCGCATCCGGCCTTCGCCGTTGATGCCGGCGGTCAACCGGTCTATTTGGGCAAAAATGCCGCCGATGGTCGGCAGGTGCTGGGCGACTTCATGCAAACCGGCAGCCGCGAACTGACGGCTGACGACTACATCTACCAGATCAAGCGCTTGGCCCATCCGCGCCTGCATTCGCCGATTTTCGGCATGATGGCCGACAAGATCGTCGGCCTCAAGGAACTGGGCGGGGCATTGGGCAAGGCGGCCAAGGATCTGCCGGCCGATGCCTGGCTCGACCTCGATGCCTATCCGCTAGCCGGCATTCAGAAGGTCGACAGCCAGACCTGGCGCATCCGGCTGCACGGCAAGTATCCGCAGTTCCTCTACTGGCTGGCGATGCCCTTCTTCGCGCCGGTGCCGCGCGAGGTCGATCGTTTCTTCGCCCAGCCCGGCATGGCGGCGAAGAACCTGTCGCTCGACTGGTGGCCGGTCGGTACCGGGCCGTTCATGCTGTCCGAAAACGATCCGAACCGGCGCATGGTGCTGTCGCGCAATCCGAATTTCCATGGCCAGGCCTACCCCTGCGAGGGCGAGCCCGGTGACCGTGCCGCCGGCCTGCTGGAGGATTGCGGCAAGCCGCTGCCCTTCGTCGAGCAGGCGGTTTTTACCCGCGAGAAGGAAGCCATCCCTTACTGGAACAAGTTCCTGCAGGGCTATTACGACGCTTCCGGCATTTCGTCGGACAGCTTCGACCAGGCGGTGCGCGTCAATGTCGGCGGCGAAGTCGGCCTGACCGACGAGATGCGCAACAAGGGCATCCGGCTGCTGACTTCGGTCAAGAGCTCGACCTTTTACATGGGCTTCAACATGCTCGATCCGGTGGTGGGTGGGCTATCGCCGCGGTCGACCAAGCTGCGGCAGGCAATTTCGATTGCCATCGACCAGGAGGAGTTCATCTCGATTTTCTCGAACGGGCGGGGCATCGCGGCGCAGGGGCCTCTGCCGCCGGGCATCTTCGGCTACGAACCGGGCGAAGCGGGGATCAACAGCACGGTCTATGACTGGGTCGATGGCAAGCCGCAGCGCAAGTCGGCTGAATTCGCCAAAAAGCTGTTGGCCGAAGCCGGCTATCCGAACGGCCGCGACGAAAAGACCGGCGAGCCACTGGTCGTCAATCTCGACACCACTGGCGGTGGCATGGGCGAGAAGTCGCGCCTCGACTGGCTGACCCGGCAATTCGCCAAGATCGACGTCCAACTGGTCATCCGCTCGACCGACTTCAACCGCTTTCAGGACAAAATCCGCAAGGGCAACGTCCAGCTTTACTACCTGGGCTGGAATGCCGATTATCCGGACCCGGAGAACTTCTTCTTCCTGCTCGACGGCAACGAAGGCAAGGTCGCCCGGGGCGGCGAAAATGCCTCGAATTACGCCAACCCGGAATTCGACCGCCTGTTCGTCCGGATGAAGAACATGGACAACACGCCGGAGCGGCTGGCCATCGTCCGCCAGATGAACCGCATCCTGCATCACGATGCGCCCTGGGTCTTCGGTCTGCATCCGAAGAGCTACACGCTCGGCCACCGCTGGCTGAAGAACCGCAAGCCAAATGATGTCGGCAACAACATCCTGAAATACCAGCGTATCGACACCGCCGAGCGGGCAGCTGCCCGCCGCGCCTGGAACCGGCCGGTGCTCTGGCCGCTCGGCCTCGGTCTGCTGCTGATCGTGCTGGCCGTGGTGCCGGCCGCCATCGGCTATCGGCGACGCGAGCAGCGGGCAGCGTTGAAGTGAGCTGGCGGGAACGCCAGCGACAACTGGATGCGCTGCTGCTGAACTTCTACGAGCTCTGGCACCCCCAGCCTTTTCGCGAGTCTCGTCCGGCTTGGTGCGAGCGCTGGCCGGCGCTGGCGGCCGAATTGCTGGCTTTGTCCGAAGCCGAGTTGCAGCATCTGGGTGATGACGATGCGGCGGCCGTGGCGCTGCTCGCCCGCCACATTCCGGAGGTCGCCGAGCTCGTGCCACTGGCCGGTTTGCCACAGCGCCCCTTGGCGGTGCTGGCCGAACAGCAGTCGCGCTGGGCCTGGGAAATTCCCGGCCGCAAGCGCCAGCAGATCGAAGCCTTTGCCGCTGCCGCTCGTTCCGCCGACCGGCCGGTCATCGACTGGTGCGGCGGCAAGGGGCATCTCGGGCGTTTGCTGGCGGCGCAATGGCAGACGCCGGTACATACGCTGGAACTCGATTCAGTGCTCTGTGCCGAGGGCGAGGCGCTGGCCCGGCGGCAGGCCCTCGATCATCGATTCGTCGTCGCCGATGCATTGACCGTGACCGACTGGCCGCAAGCCGGCCAGCACGCCGTGGCGCTGCATGCCTGTGGCGAGTTGCACCGGCGTCTCCTTGAGCACGGTGCGGCGGCCGGGGTCAGCCGTTTCGATGTCGCCCCCTGTTGCTACCACCGGGGCGTCGCCGCGCATTACCAGCCGCTGTCGGGCCGGCTCGGCCTGCAACTGACTCGCGACGACACGCGGCTGGCGGTTACCGAAACGGTGACGGCCTCGCCCCGCCTAGCATTGCAGCGCGACAAGGAAATGGCCTGGAAGCTCGGTTTCGATGCTTGGCGCCGCGCAACATCGAGCGTGGCTTACCAGAATTTCAAGTCGGTGCCGGCCGCCTGGTTTCGCGGCAGCTTTGCCGAGTTCCTGGGGTTGATGCGGGGGCGGGAAGGGATGGCCAGCGAAGCGATCGGTGCGGCAGAGGCCTTCGAAGCGCAGGGCTGGCAGCGCCAGCGCGAGGTGATGCGCCTTTCGGTGATGCGCCATGCTTTCCGGCGGGCCCTCGAAGTCTGGCTGGCGCTCGATCTGGCGGTCTATCTCGAAGGGCGCGGCTATGCGGTGGTGCTCGGGAGTTTCTGCGAGCGCCGCTTGACGCCGCGCAACCTGCTTATTTCCGCCTGGCGCAGCTAGCCAGATAGGCGGCCAGTTCAGACGGATGGTCGATGATCAGGTCGGCTCCCCAGTGTTCAAGTGGGCCGCTGTCACCGAGATAGCCGTAGGAGACGGCGACCGTCAGGCAGCCGGCAGCGCGCCCGGCCTGGATGTCACGGAGGTCGTCGCCGACGTAGAGGGTGTTCTCCGGTCGGCAAGCCAGCAATTGGCAGGCATGCAGGATGGGCAGTGGCGACGGCTTTGCCTCGGCCGTGGTGTCGCCGCTGACAACGCAACGGGTGCGCGGCGACAGGGCTAGCATCTCGACCAGCGGGTCGGTGAAACGCATCCGCTTGTTGGTGACGATACCCCAGCCGAGGCCCATGTTGTCCAGCTCGTCGAGCAAGGTGGAGATACCGTCGAAAAGTATGGTTTCCTCGCACAGGCGACTGGCGTAGATATCCAGGAAGCGTCTGCTCAGGTCGTCGTAATCCGGGTGTTGCGGACCGATGCCAAAGCCTGCCTGCAACAGGCCGCGCACCCCTTGGGAGACGTAGGGGCGCAGCAGAGACAGCGATTGCTGCGGTCGACCTTCCTGCAGCAGCAAAATGTTGGCCGCACCGCCCAGATCGGGGGCGGTATCGGCCAACGTGCCGTCAAGATCGAAAAGGACTGCTTCAAGCATGCCGGGTGGTGCGCAGCAGATAATTGACGCTGGTGTCCTGACCAAGCGAATACTGCTTGCTCAGCGGGTTGTAGCTCATGCCGATCAACTCGTCCGGCTCCAGTCCGGCCAGCTTGGACCAGCGGGCCAGTTCGGAGGGCTTGATGAACTTGGCATAGTCGTGCGTACCCTTGGGCAGCATCTGCAGTACATACTCGGCACCGATCACGGCGAACAGGTAGGACTTCGGGTTGCGGTTCAGGGTCGAGAAAAAGACCTGACCACCCGGCTTGACCAGACGGGCGCAGGCCGCGACGACACTGGATGGGTTGGGAACGTGCTCGAGCATTTCCAGGCAGGTCACGGCATCGAAAGCACCGGGCATTTCCTCGGCCAGCTGCTCGACGGCGATCTTGCGGTAATCGACTTTCTGGCCGCTTTCCAGCAGGTGCAGGCGGGCGACGCCGAGCGGCTTTTCCGAGAGGTCGATGCCGGTCACGTTGGCGCCACGCGTCGCCATGCCCTCGGAGAGCAGGCCGCCGCCGCAGCCGACGTCGAGCACGTTTTTTCCGGCCAGGCCGACGTGACGGTCGATCCAGTCCAGGCGCAAGGGGTTGATTTCATGCAGCGGCTTGAATTCGCTGTTCGGATCCCACCAGCGGTGGGCGAGGTCACCAAATTTTTCCAGTTCGGCAGGGTCGGCATTCAACATGATTCGGTCAGTCCAAAAGCGGGAAAAGAAAAAGCCCCGCTGGGCGGGGCTTTTCGCTGAAGCGTCGGCGAATTACTTGGTGCCGATGACTTCGATGTCGACGCG
>NZ_SSSQ01000022.1 GCF_009469765.1 Dechloromonas hortensis | reverse complement strand
TCCTGGGCGGTGGCAGCAAAGCCGATACCGGCCAGCAGGGCCAGAACCAGCGACTTCTTGGCGATGTTTTTGATCATGAGATATCCCTGTCGAAAAAATTTAGACGGCGTATTGTAAGCGCAAACCGCTTCATTTCATTACGTATTGTTTATTCACTTTACCCAGTGGAGCACGATTCGGCGGCACTTGCCGGCCCTGCCCCGTTACACAACTACAATCGATATGGGTAACTGATTATCCGACAATCATGGTTCGATGTTGAGCGAAAAAACAGTTTAATGACAAAAATGCGTGAAATACTGCACTGGCTGCTCGGCAAGAGCCAACCCGTCGGCAACCCGCTGCACGATGCCTTGCTGGCCTTCCGCGAGCCAGAGGCCGATACCCTGGAACTGATCCGCCGACTGGTCACCCACTTGCGCCCGCGCAACTGGGACGACGGCGAGGCGGCCCTGCGCTATGCCGAAATGCTGGATATCCTGGAAAGCGACGCCGCCTTGCTCGCCGCTTTCCGGGGTCACGTCGTGCATTTCCTCGCTACCCGCCGACTGGTCACCTTTTTCACCGACAGCGGCATCCTGCCCGGCACCGGTTTTTTCTCCGAGTGGTGGCGCATCCTGTGGAACCGCGTACTGCCCGAGGCGCCCGATGAACGCCGCCTGAAGGACTGCCTGCACGTCGTTTACGATCGCTCGACGGACTGGCGCTGGATGGAGCAGATCCCGCCCGAATACTCGCAACGCTTCTGGGCGCTGCTCGCGCCGAGCGAGGAGTTGCACAATTTCGACTGGCGCGGCATCCAGGAACAGATGCTCGATTCCGTGCTGCTGCTCGCCCACCGGGTCAGCGGCCTGGGCGTCGAGAGCGAGCTGATGCGGGCGAGCACCAATTTCGATGACGACACCCCGAGTTTCATCGCCCTCTCGGCCGAGGCCCTCGATTTCGTCAACAGCATGCGCGCCGCCCTCAACGATCCGGAACTGAGCGCCGACGACGGCAGCCAGTTGCAGGTCATTGCCGCCCAGTGCCGGGGCAGCCTGCAGCGCATCCGCAAACGGGCGCTGACGGTCGGTACCAGCCTGCATCTGTCCTATCTGCTGACCCGCAGCGAGCAATGCCTGGCTCGCCTGGAGGAACTGCTCACCATTTTGACCGCGACCCAGACGTCGACCACTTTAAACGGCGCGATCGAGGCCTGGGCCAGCTTTGCCCGCGACGCCTTCCTCGCTGAGAACCGCCGCAACAGCCTGCGCTTCTACATGACGCAACTCTCCCGCCTGCTCGCCGTCCGCGTCACCGAGAATGCGGCCCGCTCAGGCGAGCATTACATTTGCGAAACGCCGTCCGATTACGGCTACATGTGGCGCTCGGCGGCCGGTGCCGGCGTGCTGATCGGGCTGATGGCGCTGCTCAAGATCAAGGCCGCGGCGCTGCACGCCCCGCTCTTTGGCGAGGCGTTCATGTTCAGCATGATCTACGGCCTCGGTTTCGTCCTCATCTACCTGCTCGGCATGACGGTCGCCACCAAGCAGCCGGCAATGACGGCGCAGACGCTGGCCGGCCTGCTCGGCGACCTCAAGCCGCGGCGCAGCGCCGACCTCGAACGCCTGGTCGACGTCGTCGCTGCCGTCTGTCGCAGTCAGTTGGCGGCGATCGCCGGCAACGTCATGGTCGCACTGCCGATCGCCATTGCCGTCGGTTACGGCCTGAGCCGGCTGAATGGCACGCCGCTGATCCCGCTGGAAAAGGGAGCCCACCTGCTGGCCGACCTCAACCTGTTGAGCTGGGCCTTGCCGCATGCCGCCATCGCCGGCTTCTACCTCTTCCTGTCCGGCCTGATCACCGGCTATTTCGACAACCAGGCGGCCTATGCCGAAGTCGGCCTGCGCGTCGGCCGCCTGCATTGGCTGCGCCGGCTGTTCGGCGCGGAACGGACGATCCGCATCGGCAATTACATCCAGGACCGGCTGGGCGGCATCATGGGCAATTTCCTGTTCGGCTGCATGCTCGGCTCGACCGGCGTCATCGGCACCATCCTCGGCCTGCCGCTCGACATCCGGCATATCGCCTTCGCCTCGGCCAACCTTGGCTATGCACTGACCGCCTTCGACTTCGTATTGCCGCTCAAGGCCGTGCTGTGGGCGGCGCTCGGCGTCGCCGCCATCGGCTTCATCAATCTTGCCGTCAGTTTCTCGCTCGCCCTGCGCACCGCGCTCGGCGCCCGGCGCATCCAGTTCGAGCACTGGGGGCCGCTACTCGGCGCCATCTGGCGGCGCTTCCGGCAACAACCGCGGAGTTTCCTGCTGCCGCCGCGCCAGGCCGCCGCCGAGTAGCGGGTAAAATGCCGAGGTGCTATTTCCTGACAGCCCGGCCAGACGCCGCTTTCTTCCCATGTTTCTGTTCGCCCTGGCCAGCCCGCTGGCCGCCGGCGAGATCGACTTGCGCGCCCCGGAAGAAATCAGCGAGCTGCTGACGCCCTATTTGCCGGAGGCCGCCGGCAGCCAGCGCAAGCTGCAGGAACTGCTCGGCGAAATCCTGGCCACCGAGGGTTATTTCTCGCCAGCCTTCGAATTCAGCGAGCGGGACGGCGATCTGCAGGTAACGATCACGCCCGGCCCGCGCACCCGAATCGGCAGCGTCGATCTGGCGGTGGACGGCCCGCTGGCGGCAAAAACCAGGGAAGAGTTGCTGGCCGGCTGGGGCCTGCCGGTCGGCCAGCCGTTTCGCCAGGACGACTGGAGCGAAGCCAAGCAGCAGGTGCTGGCCCGCTTGCTGGCGGTCGAACACGCCGCCGCCCAGTTGCTCGACAGCACCGCGGAAATCGATACCGAAACGGAGCGCGCCGCCTTGCGCGCCCATTACGACGCCGGCCCGCCCTACCGCTTTGGCGAGCTGAAAATCAGCGGCCTGCAGCGCTACACGCCCGATCTGGTCCAGCGCTACAACCGCACGGTGCTGCCGGGCGAGCCCTACCAACAGGACCGACTGAACGCATTGCAAGCGACGCTGCAGGCCAGCCCCTACTTCGCTTCGGTCCAGGCCAGCCTCGACATGGACAGCGAAATCGGCCCGGATGGCACGGTGACCGCCCCCGTCCTGCTCCGCGTTCGCGAACGGGCGGCGCACCGGGTGGCCTTCGGGGCCGGCATCAGTTCCAACACCGGCGCCCGCGTCGAAGCCAACTACCACACGCCCGACCTCTTCAACCAGGCCTGGGAATTCGATACCGGCCTGCGCCTGGAACAGAAGAAGCAGACCGCCTATGCCGACGTCTTCCTGCCGCCGGACGGCAAGAACCGGCGCAACAGCGTCGGCCTGATGGCCGAAGGCACCGACATCCAGGGCCTGAAGACCGAGCGCTATGCCTTCGGCGCCCAGACCGTGCAGCAACGCGGCAGCATCGAACAGCGGCTGTCGCTGAACTGGCAGGAGGAACGGCGCGAGCCGGACGGCGCCCTGGCGACGACCAGCCGGGCCCTGGTCCCGAACGTGATGTGGACCTGGCGCCGCGTCGACAACCCGCTCGACCCGCATAAAGGCATCGTGCTCCAGGCACAGATCGGCGGCGGCACCAAGGCGCTGCTCTCCGACCAGAATTTCATCCGCCTGCACTCGCGCTGGCAGCAATTCATTCCACTCGGTCAGCAGAACATGCTGACCCTGCGCGGCGAAATCGGCTACACGCTGGCCGATTCACGCCAGCACATCCCGCAGGACTACCTGTTCCGGACCGGCGGCACCGGCTCGGTGCGCGGCTATGCCTACCAGAGCCTCGGCATCAAGGAAGGCAACGCCACGGTCGGCGGGCGCTATCTCGGCGTGGTCAGCGCCGAAGCGACGCACTGGCTGAACGAAAGCTGGGGCATCGCCGGCTTCGTCGATGCCGGCGATGCCGTCGATGACCTGCAGGACATCCGGCTCGCCGTCGGCTACGGTGTCGGCGCCCGCTGGCGCAGCCCGGCCGGGCCGATCGGCGTCGACCTCGCCTACGGCCAGCGCACCGCCGAATTCCAGCTGCACTTCTCGCTGGCCATCCCGTTCTGAGCATGCGCTACCGCAGCTTCGGCCTCGCCACCACCGCGCTGCTCGGCACGCTGGCCGGCGGCCTGCTCTGGCTGACGACCACCGAAAGCGGCCTGCACGCGGCGAGCCGCTTGGCCGCCAGCGCCAGCGACGGGCGCCTGCAGATCACCGCCAGCGGCGGCAGCCTGCTCGGCTCGCTCGACCTCGCCAGCTTGCGCTGGACCAGCCCCGACCTCGACCTGCGCGCCGAGCAAATCCACCTCGACTGGTCACCCGGCGCCCTGCTGCACGGCCGGCTGCAGGTCGCCGAACTGAGCATCGGCCGGCTACGTCTCGAGATCGTCGGCAGCGACCAAAAAACGCCGCCCCCGAGCGCGCTCGGCCTGCCTCTGGCGGTCGACCTCGAAAAAGTGGCCATTTCCCGCCTGGAAATTGGCGATGCCTTCGCCGCCGACGATCTGGCCGGCCACCTCAGCCACGATGGCGAGCACTACAGCCTGCAGGACTTCTCGGCGCGCAGCGGCGACACGCGCCTAACCGGGCAAGCCCGGCTCGCCGCCCAGCCGCCGCTGCAATTGACCGCCACCGCCGAACTGACCGGCCAGCTCGAACAACGCCCGCTGGCCCTCAGCCTGAGCGCCAGCGGCCCGCTCGAACGCCTCGAACTGGCCGCCAGCGCCCGAGCCGGCCTGCAGGGCGAAGCGCAGGCCGTGCTGACGCCGTTCGCCGACGCCCCTTTCGCCAGCGCCCACGTCGCGCTCGACGAGCTCGACCCGGCCGCCTGGCAAAAGGGCGCCCCGGTCGCCCGGCTCAGCCTGCGGGCCGACCTCCAGCCGCAAGGCAACGGCATCGCCGGCCATTTTTCGTTGCGCAACGCCAAGCCGGGGCCGCTCGACCGCCAACTGCTGCCACTGGTCAGCCTGAACGGCCAACTGGCCTGGCAGGACGGCATCGGCCGCTTCGCTGCCCTGCAGGCCAAACTGGGCGGCAAGAGCCGCCTGGACGGCGAGGCCCGCTGGCAGGAGCAGGCCCTGCACCTGAACTTTCAGGCGCAGCAGCTCGACGCCGCCCAAATCGTCACGGCCCTGCGGTCCACCCGCCTGAACGGCCCGATTTCGGCCTGGCTCGGTGCCGACCGGCAAGACCTTGAACTCGACCTGCAGGACGCGACTTTCCGGCTGCAAGCTGAGGCCAGCCACGCCGCCGGCCGGCTGACCCTGCCCCGGCTGGAACTGGCGGCCGGCCCGGCCCGGCTGACGGCGCATGGCGAACTGGCGCTGAACGACAACATGTCCTTTACCGCCACCGGCGAACTCAGCCGCTTCGACCCCAGCCGTTTTGCCAAAGTTACGCCGGCCCGGATCAATGCCAGCTTCAAGAGCGAGGGCAAACTGGCGCCGCACCCGCTGCTCAGCGCCAGCTTCGAACTGAAGGACAGCCAGCTCGCCAGCCAGCCGCTGAGCGGCCGCGGCCGCCTGAGCATCGACTGGCCGCGCATCCCGCAAGCCGATATCGAACTGCTCGCCGGCACCAACCGCCTGCATGCCAGCGGCGCCTTCGGGCAGCCGGGCGACCGGCTGACGGTCGACCTCGAGGCGCCGCAACTTTCTCCCTACGGGCTGGAAGGCGGCATCAGCGGCCGGCTCGATCTGGCCGGCACGGCCCAGCAACCGCAACTGGCCGCCCGCCTGCAGGCCACCAAACTTGGCCTGCCCGGCGTCGTCCGCCTGAATGGCCTGAAGCTGGAGGCCGACGCCGCCGGCCAACCAAATTCGCCCGTGCGCCTCGACCTCGTCGTCACCAGCCTGGCCACGCCGGACCAGCCGGATCTGCTCAAGCAGTTGCACCTGCAGGCCAACGGCAGCAACCAGGCCCACCGCCTGAGCGCCAGCGCCGAACTAAGCGGCAAGAACCGTTTCGCGCTCAGTGCTGAAGGCGGCCTGCTCAGCGAAGCCGGCGAAATGAGCTGGCGCGGCCAGTTGCTCAGCGCCGAGTTGAACGCCGACGACCGGAATCGCAGCTTCCAGCTCAGCGCCCCCGCCCCCGTGCACCTGGCCGCCCAGCGCTGGCGCTTCGGCCCGGCCAGACTGAATGGCAACCCAAACAACTGGCAGGCCAGCCTGCAGGCCGAGGCCGACCAGCAGCAACTGCTGGCCAACCTGAGCGGACGCGGGCCGCGCATCGGCCAGGTCGACGGCGAACTGAAAGCCGGCATGCGCGGTGCCTGGTCGCTCGACCAGCAGGCAGCCTGGCTGGGCAAGCTAAAAATGGATGTCGCCGACCTCGGCTGGCTGAGCGAATTGCTCGGCGAGCAATGGCAGAGCGCCGGCCGCTTCAGCGGCGAACTGCAAGTCGCCGGCACGCCGGCGCTGCCGCTGGCCAACGGTCAGTTCCGCGGCGAAAAGCTGGCCCTGCGCCTGCCCGAGCAGGGCTTGAACCTGGCCAACGGCGAACTCGACATCACGCTCGCCAACAACCTGTTGCGCGTCCAGAAACTGGGTTTCGACAGCCTGCTGCAGGCGCTGCCGCGGCCGCTGCTACTGGCCGCCAGAAACGACGTCGAGAGCCTCAACAAGCGGCCGGGCCGCCTGGAAATTACCGGCGAAATGCAGGTCGACCGCAGCACTGGCGCCGACAACGCCTTCCTCGACGTCCGTCTCGACCGGCTCGGCATTTTCCAGCTACCCGACCAGTGGGTGGCCGTTTCCGGCGACGGCCGGCTGAGCTGGCAGGGCAGCACGCTCGGCGCCAAGGGCAAGCTGGCGGTCGATGCCGGCTACTGGCAACTGGCTGCCGGCGGCGCCCCCAGCCTGTCCGACGATGTCGTCATCAAGCGGCCGGGCAACGAGAAGGCGGCGAGCAGCCTGCGCCCGAAACTCGATCTCGACCTCAGCACCGATCTCGGCAAGAGTTTCCTGTTCAAGGGGGCCGGCCTGACCGCCCGCCTCGTCGGCGACATCCGGCTGCGCGCCAGCGGCCGCGACCTGCCCCGGGCCAGCGGCAGCATCCGCACCCGCGACGGACGCTTCGACGCCTACGGCCAGCAACTGGCCATCGAGCGCGGCGTCCTCAACTTTCAGGGCCTGCTCGACAACCCGGGGCTCGACGTGCGCGCCGTCCGCAAGGGGCTGGCGGTCGAAGCCGGCGTCCAGATCAGCGGCACGGCGCAACGCCCGGTCGTCAAGCTGGTTTCGGACCCGGAACTGCCGGATGCCGAAAAACTGGCCTGGCTGGTCCTCGGCCACGGCCCGGAGCAGATGAGCGCCGGCGATGCGACCGTACTGCTCTCGGCAGCCGGCGGCCTGCTCGGCAAGGATTCGGGCGGCGTCGTCCAGCAATTAAAAAGCGGCTTCGGGATCGACGATTTCGGCCTTCGTCAGGGCGGCATCGGCGACACTGGCAGCCGCCAGCAGAGCAGCCGCGTCGCCGGCAGCAATTTCGACACCACGGCAACGACCGGCACCCAGATCCTCAGTGTCGGCAAGCGCCTGTCGTCGAACGCCATGCTTTCCTACGAACAGGCGCTCGGCAAGGCGGAAAGCATCGTCAAGCTGACCGTCAACCTGAACCGCCAGGTCTCGCTGATCGGCCGGGCCGGCAGCGACAACGCGCTCGACCTGTTCTACACCATCACTTTCGGCCGCTCCGCGCCAGAATCGCGTTGATATAGGCGAGCACCGCCAGGCTGCCGAGGATTCCGATCTCCTCTTCATCAAAGCCGAGCCAGGCCCTTGCCGCTTCTGAATTTCAAATTCAGAACGCCCCCCAAATGCCAACCGGCAAATGAAAACGGGTAGGATAATGACACGACAATAGTGCGACCGGCGATGTCCGCCCTTTTCCGGAGCAGCACCGCCAGCTCGCCCGATGCAGGACCAAAACCAACCGGGGGGTTGCCCATGATTGACCGTTTTTCGACCCATCGTCGACTTGCCGGCAGCGCCGCGCTCATCGGGCTGACTCTGCTGGCCGGCTGCAAGGATGTCGCCAAGACCGCCGCCCCAACGCCGCCGGATGTGATCGTGCAGACGCTGGCAGCGCAGAACACGCCGCTGTCGGTGGATATCGTCTCGGAGGTCAAGGCATTCCGCGAAGTGGAATTGCGACCGCGCGTCTCCGGCCTGATCATCAAACAGACTTTCCAGCCCGGCCAGAAAGTCAGCGAGGGCGACCTGCTCTTCGTCATCGATCCCCGGGCCTACGACGAGGCAGTGATCGACGCCCAGGCCAAGCTGGCCGAGTCGGCCGCGGTGCTCGCCCGCGCCCGCCAGGACGTTGCCCGTTACCAGCCACTGCTGCCGGACAATGCCATTCCCCGGCAGACCTACGACCAGGCGGTCGCCTTCGAACAGCAGAACGCGGCCATCGTCCAGGCCCGCCAAGCGGCGCTGGAAAAGGCCAAGCTCGACCGATCCTACGCCGAAGTCCGTTCGCCGGTTTCCGGCCAGATCGGCCTGCAGAAGGTCGAGGTCGGCGCCCTGGCCAGCGCCGGGCAGAGCGTGCTGGCCACCGTGTCGACCATGGATCCGATCGTCACCTATTTCAGCATTCCGGAAGTGGACTTCCTGCATTTTTCGCGACGCTTCCGGGAGAGCGGACAGAGCCCCAGCACGCCGCTCGAACTGATCCTTGCCGACGGCAGCGTCTATGCCGAAAAAGGCCAGATTGACTTCACCGACCGCGCCCTCAACCCGGCCACCGGCACGCTGACCATGCGCGCCGTGTTCCCGAATCCGAGCGGCCTGTTGCGTCCCGGCATGAACACCCGGGTCCGCATCGTCTATGAAATCGCCCAGGATGCCATCCTGATCCCGCAAAAAGCCGTCACCGAAATGCTCGGCAAGCAGTTCGCCACGGTCGTCGTTGCCGGCGACAAGGTCGAGCAGCGGCCAATCCGCACCGGCCCGCGCCTCGGCGACCAGTGGGTGATCGAAGACGGCCTCAAGGCCGGCGAACGGGTGGTCGTCGAAGGCCTGCAGAAAGCGCGGCCGGGCAGCGTGGTCAATCCGCTTGCCGCGACGACAGCAGCCAAACCCGCCGCGGTCAAACCGTAAGGGGGCAGCATGGCCAAGTTCTTCATCGACCGCCCGGTCTTCGCCTTCGTTACCGCCATCGTGCTGCTGCTGGCCGGCATCATCGCCGGCCTCAACCTGCCGATCGCACAGTACCCGCAGATCACGCTGCCGACCATCCGGGTGGCCGCACTCTACCCGGGGGCCAGCGCCGAGGTCGTCGAACAGGCCGTCGCCCAGCCGATCGAGGAGCAGGTGAACGGCGTCGAGGGCATGCTCTACATGACCTCCAGTTCGTCCGGCAACGGGGCCTACAACCTGGATATCACCTTCGGTCTGGAGAGCGATGCCGACATTGCTGCCGTCCAGGTTCAGAACCGCGCCTCGCAGGCCAATGCCCGGCTGCCGAGCGAAGTGATCAACAGCGGCATCACGACCAAGAAGCAGACGCCGGACACGCTGATGTACATCGCGCTGGTCTCGCCGCAAGGGACTTACGACGAGCTGTTTCTGGCCAATTACGCGACGATCAACATCGTCGAGACGCTGAAGCGGGTCAAGGGCGTCGGCAATGTCCAACTGTTCGGGGCCGAGTTCGGCATGCGCCTGTGGCTGCGACCGGACCGCATGGCCAATCTCGGCGTCACGCCGACCGATATCTACCGCGCCATCCAGGAGCAGAACGCGCAGGCACCGGCTGGCCAGGTCGGCCAGTTGCCGGCCCCGAAAACCCAGCAGTTCCAATATGGCGTCGAGGTCCGCGGTCGACTGTCCGAAACGAGCGAATTTGAAAACATCATCGTCCGCGCCAAGGCCGACGGCTCCTTCATCCGTGTCCGCGATGTCGCCCGGGTCGAACTCGGCGCCAAGGACTACACCTTCCAGTCCCGCCTGAACGGCCAGCCGGCCGCCGCCTTTTCGATCAACCTGACGCCGGACGCCAGCGCGCTGGAAACCGCCGCCCTCATCCGGCAGAGCCTCGAAGAAGTCAGCAAGTCCTTCCCGGTCGACATGGCCTACGACATGGTGCTCGACAACACCGTCTTCGTTAAAGCCTCGCTCGAAGAAGTGCTGCATACCTTTGTCGAGGCACTGCTCCTGGTCTTGATCGTCGTCTTCCTGTTCCTGCAGAACTGGCGGGCGACGGTGATCCCGATGCTGGCGGTGCCGGTCTCGCTGGTCGGCACCTTTGCCGTCTTCACGCTGCTCGGCTTCACGATCAACACGCTGACGCTGTTCGGCATGGTGCTGGCCATCGGCATCGTCGTCGATGACGCCATCGTCGTCGTTGAGGCGGTCGAACATCACATGGCACACGGCCTGAATGCCCGCGATGCGACGATCAAGGCAATGCAGGAAGTCTCCGGCCCGGTCATGGCGATCGCCCTGATTCTCGCCGCTGTCTTCGTCCCGGTCGCGTTCCTCGGCGGCATCGCCGGCGTGATGTACAAGCAGTTCGCCATCACCGTCGCCGTCTCAACCATGCTCTCGGCCTTTGTCGCGCTGTCGCTGACCCCAGCCCTGTGCGCCCTGCTGCTCAAGCCGAAACACCCGAGCAACGGCCCGCTGGCCCGCTTCTTCGCCGCTTTCAACCGCCGTTTCGACCGCCTGACCGAAGGCTACGGGCGCGGCGTGCAAACGCTGATCCGCCGCAGCCTGCTTGCCCTGCTGATGCTGGGCATCCTGATCCTGGCCGCCGTTGGCCTGATGAACAAGGTGCCCGGCGGTTTCGTACCACCGGAAGACCAGGGCTATTTCATCGGCAGCGTGCAGTTGCCGGCAGCCGCCTCGCTGAACCGGACCGCGGCGGTGACGGAGAAGGTCGATGGCATCCTGGCCGGCATTCCCGGTATGGAAAAGCGCCTGATCATCAACGGCTACAACGTGCTGAATGGCGTCACCCAGTCCGACAGCGCCCTCTTCGTCGCCAAGCTGAAACCCTGGGAGGAACGGACCAGTGCCGCCGAGCAACTGAAGGCGATCATCGGCGCCACCTACCAGCAGGCCGCCCGCCTGCCGGAAGCGATCGTGCTTGCCTTCAACCCGCCGCCGATTCCCGGCCTTGGCTCAACCAGCGGCTTCTCGTTCAAATTGCAGGACCGGGCCGGCGGTACGCCGCAGGAACTGGCCCAGGTTGCCGACGATTTCATCGCCGCCGCCCGCCAGCGCCCGGAAATCGGCAGCATCTATTCAAAGTTCAACCCGAAGACCCCGGCCTTCCGGCTGGAACTGGATCGAGAAAAGGCGAAGAAACTCGGCGTACCGATTTCCGACGTCACCAACGCGCTGCAGACCTTCCTCGGCGGCCTCAACGTCAATGACTTCAGCCGCTTCGGCCGCACTTACAAGGTGACGATGCAGGCCGAACCCGAATTCCGCAGCGATATCCAGGGCGTCGGCCTGTTCCACGTGCGTAACGGTGAAGGCCAGATGATGCCGCTGTCGACGCTGGTCAGCCCCCTGCCGATCAGCGCACCGACCGTTTCCCAGCGCTACAACCTGTACCGAACCGCCGAACTGGGCGGCGATGCCGCGCCGGGCTACAGTTCGGGCGCCGCCATCCAGGCCATGGAGGAAGTGGCGGCAGAAGCCCTGCCGGCGGGCTACGGCTACGAGTGGTCGGGTATCAGCCTGCAGGAAAAGCAGTCGGCCGGCCAGGCGCCGATCGTCTTCGGCATGGCCATCATCTTTGTCTTCCTCTTTCTTGCCGCGCTGTACGAAAGCTGGGCGGTTCCCTTCGCCGTACTGTTCGCCGTCCCGCTCGGCCTGTTCGGGGCCATGCTCGGCCTCTGGCTGAGCGGCCTGAGCAACAACATCTACGCCCAGATCGGCCTGATCCTGCTGATTGGCCTCGCCGCCAAGAACGCCATCCTGATCGTCGAGTTCGCCAAGATGAAGCGCGAGCAAGGCGAGGATGCGGTGACGGCGGCCATTGGTGCCGCCAAACTGCGCCTGCGGCCGATCATCATGACCTCATTCGCCTTCATTCTCGGCGTCGTGCCGCTCATCCTCGCCTCCGGCGCCGGTGCCGCCTCGCGCGTTTCGATGGGTATCACCGTCTTCTCCGGCATGCTGGCGGCAACCTTGCTGGCCATTTTCCTTGTGCCGGTGCTGTTCGTGACGGTCGACCGCGTCGTCAGCCGCTTTTCGCCGAAACCGGTCGTCGCCACCGAGGAGCAGCCATGATGCGCCGCCTGCCGCTCGTCACCGCCCTGCTACTGCTCGCTGGCTGCGCCGTCGGTCCGGATTACCAGCGCCCGGCCAGCGAGCTTCCGGAAAACTATCGCAGTACGCCGCCGGCAGCGGCCGGCCAGGCCACGCTGGCCGAACTGCACTGGCGGGAAGTGTTCACCGACCCGCCCCTGCAGAACCTGATCGAGGAAGCCCTGGCCGCCGGCCCGGATGCCCTGCTCGCCGCTGCCCGCCTTCGCGAAGCCGAGGCGCTGGCCGGCATCGCCCGCGCCCCGCTGCTGCCGCAGGCCTCACTGTCGCTG
Organism: Dechloromonas hortensis; assembly: GCF_009469765.1. GTDB lineage: Bacteria > Pseudomonadota > Gammaproteobacteria > Burkholderiales > Rhodocyclaceae > Azonexus > Azonexus hortensis. Next base: position 11,844 of record NZ_SSSQ01000022.1, on the reverse strand, counting down.
AACACCTCGGCCACTGCCCGCCAGTCGGGCGACCGCTATACGTCGACCTACCTCGGCGGCGCCGGCATCTCCTGGGAAATCGACCTTTGGGGCCGTTACCGCCGGGCCAACGAGGCCGCCCAGGCCGAGCTGCTGGCCAGTGCCGAGGCCCGGCACGGCATCCAGGCCTCGCTGATCGGCTCGGTCGCCAACTACTATTACCAACTTGCCGCCCTGCGCGAAACCTATGCCGTGACAGTCAGCTCGGCCGACAACCAGCGCGAGGCCTTGCGCTTGATCCAGCGCCTGTCAGCCGCCGGCATTTCCTCCGCCGCCGAGGAACGGCAGCAGGAGAGTGCGCTGGGCGCCACCGAAGCCCGCGTCCCGACACTGCGCCGGCAGATCGCCGAAACCGAGAACGCCCTGTCGCTGCTGCTCGGCCGGCATCCCGGGGCCATTCCCTTCGAAACGCCACCGACGCTGGTTCTGCCCAATTTCGTGCCACCCGGCCTGCCCTCGACGCTGCTCGAACGGCGCCCAGACATCCGGCAAGCCGAAGCCAAGCTGGTCGCCGCCAATGCCCGGGTAGGCGAAGCCAAGGCGCTGTTCTTCCCCAACCTGTCGCTGACGGCGATCTTCGGCGGCGTCAGCAGCAGCCTGAACGACCTCGTGAATGGCCGGGCGCCGGCCGTCGCCAGCGTTGGCCCCAACTTGCTGCAGCCACTGTTTGCCGGCGGCCAGCTCTATTTCAATCGCGAAGCGACCCTGGCCCGGCTGGAGCAAAGCCTGATCAGCTACCGCAAGACCATCCTCGGCGCCCTCGGCGAAGTGGCCAATGCGCTGACCGCCTACGAAACGAGCGCCGAGTTGCTGGATATCCAGGGACAACGCGTCGCCGCCTCGCGCGAAGCGATGCGCCTTGCCAACCTGCGCTTCCGGGCCGGCACGACCAGCTTCCTCGAAGTGCTCGACGCGCAGCGCCAGTTGCTCGCCGCCGAAACCGACCAGGCGCAGAGCCTGCTCGAAAGACGCAGCGCCCTGATCCGTATTTATCTGGCACTTGGCGGCGGCTGGCAGGAAAAGGAATAATCGCCACTATGCCAAGCGTTCCCCCCAACTTTTCGATGCTGTCCCAACCAGGAAAAACCATGCGCCATTCACTACTCGGACTCGCCTTGCTGTCGACCTTTGCCCTTGCCGAACCCGCCAAAGATGCGCTCAGCCAGGTCAGGTTCGAGGAACGTTTCCATGCCGCCGACAAGAACAAGGACGGCAAGCTGTCGCGGGCCGAGGCCAACGCCGAATTCCCGCGCGCCCCGGAGTTTTTCGACCAGATCGACAGCAACAAGGACAACGCCGTGACGTTGGCCGAGGTCAAGCGCGCCGTCGACCGCTACGTCAAGACGACCCTGGCCAGCAGCAAGCCGGGCAGCAAATACGTCCAGCCGCAGGACCTGAAGGGCGAGCCGATGCCGGCTGGCAGCACGGCGACACCGGAAGCGGCCTTCGCCAGCAAAGCCGAAGCCAGCCGCCAGTATCGCTATGACTATTACGAAGCACTCGCCGCAAGCCAGGAGACGACCCGCGGCCGCGGCGAACCGACCCAGCCCGAGCCCTACCCCAGCGTTTTCAAGAAGAGCTTCTGAGACCGAGCGCTCGGCAGATAAGGGGCTAACACGGGGCGCTGGCGAGCGCCCCGTTACTTTGCCGGCTCAGCGGCTGGCAGCCAGCCGCCGAACCCGCCCGATCAGGTCGTCGACGTAGGTGAAGACGACCGGAATGACCAGCAGGCTGAGGAAAGTCGAGGTGATCAGGCCGCCGATCACGACAATCGCCATCGGCGCCCGGAAGCTGGGGTCGGTGCCGATGCCGAGTGCAATCGGCAGCATGCCTGCCCCCATCGCCACCGTCGTCATGACGATCGGCCGCGCCCGCTTGCGGCAGGCATCGAGCAAGGCGCTCCAACGGTCGAGGCCGTGGTCGCGGCGGGCCAGGATGACGTAGTCGATGAGCAGGATGGAGTTCTTGGTGGCAATCCCCATCAGCATGATCAGGCCGATCATCGACGGCATCGACAGCGCCGTGTGCGAGAGGAACAGGGCGAGAAAGGCGCCGGGCACCGAAAGGACCAGAGCCGCCAGAATGGTCACCGGCTGAACGAAATCCTTGAAGAGCAGGACCAGGACGATGTAGATGCAAAGGACGCCGGTCGCCATCGCCAGCGAAAAACTGGCGAACAGCTCGCCCATCGCCTCGGCATCGCCGACCGTGGTCTGGATAACGCCGGGCGGCAGGTTGCGCAGGCTGGGCAGGGCCAGCGCCTGTTTCTCGACTTCGCCGAGCGGCTGGTTGTTCAGCTCGATCTCGAAATTGATGTTGCGCAGGCGGTCGTAACGGTCGATTTCGGCCGGCCCGCCGGCGATGCTCAGGCTCGCCACATTGCCGATCATCACCGGGCCGTGTTTGCCGGGCACCGTCATCCGTTCGAGCAGACTCAGATCCTGACGGGCGGCCGGCGGCAGCTTGACGATGATCGGCACTTGGCGCTGCGCCAGGTTGAGCTTGGCCAGGCTCTGGTCGTAGTCGCCGGCAGTGGCGATGCGCAAGGTGTCGGCAATCGCCGCCGAAGTGACGCCGAGGTCGGCGGCGCGGGCGAAATCGGGGCGGACAACCAGTTCCGGGCGGACCAGGCTGGCCGTCGTCGTCACGTTGCCGATACCGGGGATGCTGCGCAAGTCGCGCTCGACCAGCCGGGCATGTTCGGAAAGCAGCGGGCCGTTTTCACTGGCCAGCACCAGCACGTATTTTTCGTTCGAACCGCCAAAGCCGACCTTGAGTTGGACGCCGGGCAGTTCGGCCAGGGCCAGGCGAAACTCGCGTTCGACATCCTGCTTGGTGACGCCGCCGCGCTGCTTGCGTGGCGTCAGGTTGATGGTCAGTGTCGCCTTGCGCACCTCGGCCGCACCGCGCGGCGCAAACGGGTCGCTGCCGGCGGCACCGCCGCCGATGGCGGTGTAAACCATCTTGACATGCGGATGCTGCTCGACGATGGCGCGCGCCTTTTCGGCGGCGGCCAGCGTTTCCTGGAAAGTGCTACCGGGCGGCAGGGAGACATAGACCTGGGTTTGCGACAGGTCGTCCGGCGGCAGGAAGCCGGTCGGCAGCAGCGGCACCAGCGCGAAGGAGCCAACGAAGAAGACGGCCGTGGCCAGCATGGTCAGCAGGCGGTGCTTCAGACACCAGGCCGCCCACCCGGCATAGACCTTGAGCCAGCGCGGTTCGTGGTGTTCGGCACTGAGCGGTTTCAGGATATAGGCCGCCATCATCGGCGTCAGCAGGCGGGCGACGACCAGCGAGAAGAAAACAGCGATTGCTGCGGTCCACCCGAACTGGACGAAGAATTTGCCGGCGACGCCGCTCATGAAGGCAGTTGGCAGAAAGACGGCAATCAGCGTGAAAGTGGTGGCGATCACCGCCAGGCCGATTTCGTCGGCCGCCTCCATCGCCGCTTCGAACGGCGTCTTGCCCATGCGCAGATGGCGCATGATGTTCTCGATCTCGACGATGGCGTCATCGACCAGGATGCCGACCACCAGCGACATAGAGAGCAGGGTCACGACGTTGAGCGTGAAACCCATCAGGTGCATCGCGGCGAAGGCCGGGATGATCGACAGCGGCAGCGCCGTCGCCGAGACGAAGGTGGCCCGCCAGTCGCGCAGGAAGAGCCAGACGACGATGACGGCCAGGATGGCGCCTTCGATCAGCAGCGACATCGAACCTTCGAAGTTCTCTTCGACCGGATCGACGAAATTGAAGGCCTCAGTGATTGTAATGTCTGGATGTTCCGCGCGCAGTTTTTCCAGCGTCGCCCGCACATTGGTCGCCAGTTCAACTTCGCCGGCGCCGCGGCTGCGGACGATTTCGAAGCCGACCACCGGCTTGCCGTTGAGCAAGGCCGCCGAGCGCTGCTCGCCTACCGTATCGCTGACCGTCGCCACCTGGTCGAGACGCAAACGCCGGCCATCAGAGAGCAGAATGTCCATCGCCGCCAGTTCGGCTGCCGACTGTACGGTGGCGATGGTACGCACCGACTGTTCGATGCCGCCGACGTCGGCCTTACCGCCCGAAGCTTCCTGCTGGATCTGGCGCAGTTGCCGGGAAATGTCGGCTGCCGTGGCGTTCAGCGCCAGCAGCCGGGCCGGATCGAGTTCGACACGGATCTCGCGCGTCACACCGCCGACCCGGGCCACCGAACCAACGCCGCGCACGCTGAGCACCGACTTGGTCACCGTGTTGTCAACGAACCAGGACAGCGCCTCGTCGTCCATCCGGCTCGAGGCCACGGTGTACGTCAGGATCGGGCTGCCAGCCAGGTCAACCTTGGCGATTACCGGGTCCTTGAGGTCGCCCGGCAGGTCGGAACGGATGCGCGAAACGGCATCGCGTACGTCGTCGACCGCATCCTGCGTCGGTTTTTCCAGCCGGAATTCGACGGTGACGACAGTGACGCCGTCTTGCACCTTGGTATAGATGTGCTTGATGCCCTGCAGCGTCGCCACCGAATTCTCGATCTTGCGCGCCACTTCAGTTTCCATCTGCGCCGGCGCCGCCCCGGGCAGCGAGGCGGTGACGGTCACCGTCGGCAGATCGACATCCATGAACTGCTGCACCTTCATCGCCTTGAAAGCCATGACGCCGAACAGCGTCAGCATGATGAAGAGCAGGATAGCCGGCGTCGGATTCCGGATCGACCAGGCGGAAACGTTCATTGCGCTTGGCTGCCGGCGACGATTTTCACCGCATCGCCATCGGCCAGGAAACCGGCCCCGGACTCGACGATCTGCGCCTGCGCCGCCAGTCCGGAAACAACTTCCAGACGCTCGCCGAGGCGCCGGCCGACGACAATCTTGCTCTGTGCAACGCGCCCGACCTCGCCGTCGCGATTTTCCAGCCGGAATACATAGGCGAAGCCTTCGCGCAAGACGACCGTCGTCTGCGGCACGGTCAGGGCCGGGCTGCGCCCGAGTTCGAATTCGCCACGGGCGAACATGCCGGCACGCAGGGCATCGCTGACCGGCAGGTCAACATAGACCAGGCCGTTGCGCGTTTGCGGGTCGACACTGGGCGCCACGGCCCGTACCCGCCCGACGACCGGTTCGCCATTCGGGTTGCTCAGCCGGGCCACGCCGCCGACCTTGACCCGGGCCAGGTCGACCGAGGGCACTTCGGCCCGCCACTCCAGCCGGCCACCGCGAATCAGCCGGAACAGCTCCTGCCCGGACTGGGTCAGCGAGCCCACGGCGGCGGCACGCGCCGAGATCACCCCGTCGTCGGAAGCCAGGACGACGGTCTTGCTCATCTTGACTTCGGCGGCCTGCGCCCGGGCTCGGGCGGCTGCCAGGCGGGCGGCGGCAGTATGTTCAGCCGTCTGGTACTGGGCGAACAACTGCGAACTGTAGAAGCCCTGGGCCTTCAGTTCGCGGGCCCGTTCGGCATTGCTTTTTGCCTCGCCGGCGCTGGCCGTCAATTCGGCCACCGACGCCTTGGCCTCGGCCAGTTCGCTGGCCACGGTATCGCTGGCAATCCGCGCCAGCACCTGGCCTTTTTTCACTTTGTCGCCGACCTGGGCGAGCACTTCGGTAATCCGGTAATTGCTGATTTCCGGACCGATCACCGCCTCCTGCCAAGCCACGACATTGCCGTTGGCGGCCAGTACCTGCGGCCAGTCCTCGCTCTGCGGCGTGGTCAGGCTGACCGTCAGTGCCGGCTTGGCTGCGGCCTTGTCAGGCAATGCCGCCGGCTGCGGCGCGGAGCCGGAAAAGAGAACTACGCCGACTGCCACCAGGGCAGCCAGCGCGAGCGCGATACGGGCTTTCCGCCCGGCAAGCGGACCCGAAGAGATGATTTTCATGCCTGAACCTGTGTCGACCGCAGTAATCGGCGAATGATACCTTGCTCCTTGCCGATGTCATCCCACGCCAGCAACAGGGTTATCCAGCCCCCAGACGATCCTGGGCCTCATCGGCACTTTCGTAGATATGCGGCGGAATCTGCTGCTTCTCGAGCGCCTCGCCGAGTTTCATGCGCAGGAAGGTGTTCGAGGTATAGCGCGTCACGTCGTGGTAATGCCGCTCCATGATGCCCTTGACGACGCCGATGTAGTCATCGACCAATTCCGGCAGGATTGTGAAGCGATCGTAATTGACGATGGCGTTGACCTTGTGGCCGAGTGGCGCCAGCCTGCTTTCGACGGCCTCCAGCAGGCGCGCGATATCCGCCTCGCTGCGTATGCTGAGGCCGGCGAAGTCGACGAAGAACAGGTTCTGGGCCGGATCGTAGGAAAGGCGTTCGGCCATCGGCCGCTCCAACATTTCCGGCCGGATGTTCATCGGCGCATCGGTAAAGATGCGGGCATCCATCAGCTTCGGCTCGCCGTGCATGATCGGCTTGAATTCCATCTTGTCGAGGATGTCCTTCTGCAGATCGACCCCGGGCGCGATTTCGGTCAGTTCGAGGCCGTCGGCGGTCAGCGTGAAGACGCAACGTTCGGTGATATAGAGCACGCTCTTGCCCCATTTGGCGGCCTGTGGGCCGCTGAAGGTCCGGTGCTCGACCTCGCTGACGAACTTGACCGCCTTGCCGTCTTCAAGAATGGCCAGTTTTCCGGCGTCGACCGCAACCTCCAGGTTGCCGGCCGTGAAGGTGCCGACGAAGACCACCTTCTTGGCGTTCTGCGAAATATTGATGAAGCCCCCCGCCCCGGCCAGCCGCGGGCCGAACTTGGAGACATTGAGATTGCCTTGCTGGTCGGCCTGGGCCAAGCCGAGGAAGGCGATGTCCAGCCCGCCACCATCGTAGAAATCGAACTGACTCGGCTGGTCGATGATCGCCTGGGCATTGGTCGCCGCCCCGAAACTCAGGCCACCGGCCGGCACGCCGCCGATCACGCCGGGTTCGGCGGTCAGCGTCATCAGGTCGATGACCTGCTCCTCGGCAGCGACATTGGCCACCCCTTCCGGCATGCCGATGCCGAGATTGACCACGGCGTTGGCCTTCAATTCCAGCGCCGCCCGCCGCGCGATGATCTTGCGCTCGCTCATCGGCATCGCGGCAATCGCCGACATCGGCACCTTGATCTCGCCGGCGTAGGCCGGGTTGTACTGCTCGCTGAAGGTCTGGGCGTGGTACTCCGGCTTTTCGGCGACCACGACGCAATCGACCAGGATGCCGGGAATCTTCACCTGGCGCGGGTTCAGCGTACCGCGCTCGGCGATCCGTTCGACCTGGGCAATGACGATGCCCCCCGAATTGCGCGCCGCCATCGCGATGGCCTGCGCCTCCAGCGTCAACGCTTCCTTCTCCATCGTGATGTTGCCGTCCGGATCGGCCGTCGTGCCGCGAATGATGCCGATATTGATCGGCAGCGCCTTGTAGAACAGGTATTCCTCGCCATCGATTTCCATCAGCCGGACGACATCCTTGGTCGTCATTTCGTTCAGCTTGCCCCCGCCGAAACGCGGATCGACGAAGGTACCGAGGCCGACCCGGGTGATCGTCCCCGGCTTGCCGGCGGCGATGTCGCGGAAGAGATGGGTGATCACCCCCTGCGGCAGGTTGTAGGCCTCGATCCGGTTGGTCACCGCCAATTGCTGCAATTTGGGCACCAGGCCCCAGTGGCCACCGATCACCCGAGCGACCAGTCCGTCGTGACCGAAGTGGTTGAGACCGCGCTCCTTGCCGTCACCCTGCCCGGCCGCATAGACCAGGGTCAGGTTGCGCGGCCGGCCGAGGCCGTGCTGATCGCTCGCCTCGCTCTCGAGAAATAACTCCTCAAGGGCGATGGCAATGTTTTCGGCAAAGCCGATGCCGACAAAACCGCCGGTCGCCACGGTGTCGCCGTCCTTGATCAAACGGACGGCGTCGCGGGCGGAAACGATCTTGCCGGTATCGGAAGCACGCAATGATGCGGCAATCGGGTGACGTGACATGGGCATGGCTTATCTCCTCACTATTTTTATAGGTGTCTTAAACAATACCGGTAGCGTAGTACACGGCAATCACCACGAAGACCGCCAGCGTCTTGATACAGGTGATAGCGAAGATGTCCTTGTACGACTGGCGATGGGTCAGGCCGGTCACCGCCAGCAGCGTGATCACTGCGCCATTGTGCGGCAAGGTGTCCATGCCGCCGGAAGCCATCGAGGCGACGCGGTGGAAGACCTCAAGCGGAATGCCGGCCGCCTGCGCATTGGCGATGAAGGTGTCGGCCATCGCGGCCAGCGCGATACTCATGCCACCGGAAGCGGAACCGGTGATACCGGCCAGCGAGGTAACGGTGATCGCTTCATTGATCAGCGGATTGGGAATCGCGCTCAAGGCATTGGCGACGACCAGGAAGCCGGGCAGTGCAGCAATCACGGCGCCGAAACCGTATTCGGAGGCAGTGTTCATGGTCGCCAGCAAAGCACCACCGATGGCGCCCTTGCTGCCTTCGGCGAACTTGGCGAAAACGGTCTTCCAGGCAAAGACGAAGACGGTGGCGATACCGATCAGCAGCGCCCCTTCGACGGCCCAGATGGCGGCAACCGCCTTGGTCTGCTGCACCACCGGTGCGACCTTACCGATCACGGCCGGGATGAAGGAAACCTTTTCACCGTAGAGGACCGGGATCAGGTTGGTGAACACCTTGTTCATGACGCCAACCATGACCAGTGGCAGGATGGCAATCAGCGGATGGGCCAGCTTCTCGTGCTCGAAGGGCTCCGGTTCGTTGCTGTGGCCTTCGCCGTAACCTTCGCCGGCGGCGGCCGCACGGCGGCGGCACATCTCAAGATAGCCGAGGCCGGCAACCAGGATGAAGATGGCGCCGATGATGCCCAGCCAAGGAGCGGCATAGATATCGGTCTTGAAGAAGGTGGTCGGGATGATGTTCTGGATCTGCGGCGTACCAGGCAGCGAGTCCATCGTCACCGTAAAGGCGCCGAGGGCGATGGTGCCGGGAATCAGGCGCTTGGGAATACCGCCCTGGCGGAACATCTCGGCGGCGAATGGGTAGACCGCGAAAACGACGACGAACAGCGAAACCCCGCCGTAGGTTAGCAGACCGCAGACAACGACGATGGCCAGCATCGCCCGTTCGCGACCGATGAGGTTGATCACCGAGGCAACGATGGCCTTGGAGAAACCGGACAGTTCGATGACTTTGCCGAATACCGCGCCGAGCAGGAAGACCGGGAAGAAATTCTTCACGAAGCCGACCATCTTGTCCATGAAGAGGCCGGTGAACATCGGTGCCACCAGGTTGGGATCAACGAACAAGACCGCTCCGAGTGCGGCAATCGGAGCAAAGAGAATGACGCTGTAGCCACGGTAGGCGACAAACATCAGGAAGGCCAGGGCGGCCAGTACGATCAGAAAGTCCACGGTTGTCTCCAATATCAGTTATTAGACCGACTTCTAACGCACGCTACATGCCAGGACACTCAAGTCATTGAGCGAATTGGATTTGCTACTTTCCTAAGCGTAGACCGCAGCAATCAGGCGTCAAGCCGGGCAGACAGCATGTCCGCCCAGCCTGACAGTTCAGGCGGCATCGGCTGTGAGGCCGAGGGCCGCGATTTTTTCGTAGAGCGCAGCACGTGAGATGCCCAGGCTGCGCGCTGCCTGCGCCTTGTTGCCGTGGCTTTCATCCAGGGCAGCCAGAATGGCCTTGCGCTCCGCCTGCGCCACGACCTCGGCAATGCCGATCACGTTCGAGCGCGCTGCAGGTACCGATTCCCGCACCTTGGGCATCACACGATCAAGATCTGCCGCCTCCAGCAGATCGTTGTCGGTCATCAGCAAGGCGCGCTCAAGAACATTGGCCAATTCCCGGACATTGCCCGGCCAATCGTGGCGTAAGAGCCGATTCAAGGCCGGCGAACTGATATCGTGGGCTGGGATATCGAGCTGTCTACAGATCTGCTCGATCAGATACTCCGCCAGCAACGCCATGTCCTCGGGGCGTTCGCGCAACGGCGGCGTGTTCAGCGTAATGACGTTCAACCGGTAATAGAGATCGGCCCGGAATGTTCCGTCAGCAACCATTTGCTCAAGATTGCGACTAGTCGCCGCAATGATCCGCACATCGACCGAGACCAGGCGATTCGAGCCGACTGCCTCGAACTCTCGCTCCTGCAAGGTGCGCAACAGCTTGGCCTGGAGCGCCAGCGACATGTCGCCGATTTCATCGAGAAAGAGCGTGCCGTGATCCGCCAGCTTGAACTTGCCCTCCCGGCCACGACGGTCGGCCCCGGTATAGGCTCCCGGCGCCACGCCGAAAAACTCGGCTTCGAGCAGCGTTTCCGGTACGGCAGCGATGTTGACCGCGACGAAAGGCCGGTCTGCCCGCGGGCTGGCGGCATGGATGGCTTGGGCTAGCAACTCCTTGCCGGTACCCGTTTCCCCGAGAATCAGCACCGATGAAGCGGTACGGGCAGCACGACGAGCAGCCTGCTTCAACTCGGAAGACGCCTCGCCGGCACCGATAAAGCTGGAAAACGTATACTTCGTCCGCCGCGCCTCAGCCAGTTTGCGCTCGGCATCGGCCAGCTCGGCCCGAAGCTGTTGATAGCGCGAAACGACCGGAGCAAGGTGCCGGGGGTCGTCGTAAAGAATGAAACCGACCGCACCGACCACCGTTCCCGCGGCGTCCCGTAGGGGCAAGCGGGTGACGACGAAAGACTCCTCGCCGACATCCATGATGTCGAGCATGATCGGCTTGCCACTATCGACCACCTGACGCATCTGGCTATTGGCAATGACCTGCTCAACCGGCTGCCCGATCGCCAGCGACGGATCGACGATCCCGAGCCGCCCGGGATAATGGTCATTCATCCAGACGACACGGGACTGGGCATCGACGATCACCGCCCCTTCGCACAGCTCCGAAAAGTGTGAGACCAGCGACTCTGACGCCAATCGGCGCAATTCATCCCGTGTTGCCATATAAACCCGTGGGGTGTCAGTGAGCCAGCGCCGCCTCGATCTCGGCAAACGTACTCGCCAATTCGAAGCCCAGCACCGGTACGCCCAGCAGACGGCCAATCTGGGTCGCCGAGAAGATACCCCGTACGCGCGGCAAACCGGTCGCAGGATCAACGTCCTCGACCATAATGTGCTGGCGCCCCTGACTTTTCAGGGCGTTCAGAATATCAATCACGCGGGCATTCATCACTTCGCTCAAATACAGCGTATCGATGTTGCCCACCGCCACCATCAGGTCCTTGACCGTCAAATCATCACGCTTGCCACCCCGAGCCTGGGCTAGTTGCATCGGCTTCTCACCCAGAATATCGCGCGCCGTGATCAGACCGACGACCTGATCATCCGCCCCGCTCACCATTAGCAGGCGGACACCGCGTGAAATCATCATCGCATTCGCTTCGGCAAGCGAGGCTGCCGCGTTGACGGTGACTGCCGTCACCCGCGAAAAATCGGTCATCGCCTCGATAGCTGGCGAATCTGCTCCAATCAGGTTATAGCCCGAGGCACACAGAGTCGCATTTGAAGATAGTTTGTGGGTACGTATTTTGGCTGCCAGAGTCATGTCTCGATCCTCCATTCCTTTTAATCCACTGTTACGTGGGACCGGGGAAGGTACGAATTATTTGAATGATTCCCCATCAGTCTCAGTATTCTGAGATTCAACGGGCTTGGCAATAGGGCTACGGGAAATCCCTTAGGCGGCACTTGCAGCGCGGAAGTACAAAAGCCGAAAGCCCCGTCTGCTGTTGCAGAAGGGGCTTTTGGGAATGGGAGCCTGGCGGTGACCTACTTTCGCGAGCGGAAGCTCACTATCATCGGCGCTCATCTGTTTCACGGTCC
>NZ_SSSQ01000021.1 GCF_009469765.1 Dechloromonas hortensis | reverse complement strand
AGCCTGGAGCTGATCAAGGTCGGCGGCAAATGGCTGATCAACCGGGAAAGCTCGGTGCCTTGTACCGGCAATACCGTCGGCGGGTGCAAGGTCAGCCGCTAGTCGCCAAGCCAATGAAAACCGCCCCTCGGGGCGGTTTTTGCCTGTTTTGCCGCGTCGACCGCCGGACTCGGCTGTGGGCGGGCTACTGGGCGTTCTGGACGTCGGCGATGAAGACGTAGCCCTGCGAGCGCAAGGTCTTGATGAACCCGTTGCCGTCGGCCTGCTTGCCGAGAATGCGGCGGATCTGGCTGACGTGGACGTCAATGATGCGATCGTAGGCGACATATTCGCGCTTCAGGACGCGCGACAGTTGTTCGCGGGAGAGCGGGGCGAACGGGTTTTCCAGGAAGGCATGAAGCAGCGCAAAGGCGGAGACGCCGAGCGGGCTGGACTGGCCTTCGTTGTGGGTCAGTTCGCGCGAGGCGGTGTTGAGCGTCCATGGGCCGAACTGGATGTTGCGTGCTTCGCCGCGCAGGACCGGCGGGTTGCGCCCCTGGCTGCGGCGCAGCAGGCCGCGAGTGCGGGCGAGCAGTTCGCGCAGGTTGCACGGTTTTGGCAGGAAGTCGTCGGCGCCGATTTCGATACCGATGATGCGCTCGATCTCATCGGAGCGGGTCGAGTGGATGAGCACCGGCACTTCGGATTGCTGGCGCAACTGGCGCAGCAACTCGAGGCCGTCGGCATCGGGCAGGCTGAGATCAAGAATGATGACGTCGGGATTTTTGCCAAGCTGGCGCCACATGGCGGCACCATTTTCGGCGTAGATTGCGTCGATGCCTGCAGTGGCCAGGGTGGTGCCAAGGACATGGCGGGTGGCGGGATCGTCTTCAACGATAAGTGCAGTCTGGCGCATGGGGCTGAATGCCTGAAAAGCCTGAAGGGGCGGATTGTAATCCAAGGTAAAAAAACCGGGCTTGATTTACCATTTTGGCATGTTCAAGTTCCCGTTTGCTGCAACAATTACCCGATGAACGAATTGCTACGACTGGTTCGATTTTTTTTCGCAAGGTTGGCCTGAGATGTCGGCCCCGACTTCATTGCACGGTTTCGATGTGGCGCCGGCGGTCGACCGCATGCTCGGCCAGCCTGAACTCTGGTGGCAGGCGGTCGGCCTCTTCGTCGAGCATTTCGCAGAGTGGGAGCCGGCCTGGCTGGCGACGCGCGGCGACGATGCAGCCGAGTCCCGGCAGGTGCATGCCTTGCGCAGCGCGGCAGCCAATGTCGGGGCCAGCCACCTGTCCTGCGTCGCCACCGTACTCGAAGAGTTGTTGAGCATTCGCCTGGCGGGGCGGCCGGTGTCGGTGCCGGCCAGCCTGCGCTGGTATTTGCAGGACTGTTTTCGCGAAGTCTGGCAGTCGGCCGCCGAGGCCCGCCTGGGCGACTGCCTGCCGGCCGCGAGGGCGGCGTGAGCGACGATCCCCGGCAATCGCTGCGGGCCCGGCTGGCTCGCCTCAACCGCAGCGTCTTGCTGCTGACCCTTGGCTTGTCCAGCATACTTGTTCTGTGCGTAGCGGTCGGGTTGAGCATTCGGGGCCAACTCGACCCGGCGGTGTTCGATCAACAACTGCTCTGGCTGGTCGGGCTGCTTCTGCTGGCGGGCGGGCTGGCATTGCGGCTGGTGCTGCGCTGGCAGCAACGGCAAATCGAGTTATTGCTCGTGCCGATGCAGGACGTTGCCCGGCAGATGGCCGAGGTTTCGGCCGGGCAGTTCGATCGCCGGGTGACGCCGAGTGGCGTCGCCGAACTCGATCAACTGGGCGATGGTTTCAACGCGCTGATCGATCAGGTGCGCGAACGCGACCGCTGGCTGGCCTCGCATCTCGGCAGCCTGGAGCAGATGGTCGAGCAGCGGACCCGCGAGTTGCGCCAAGCGAAGGATGCAGCCGAAGCCGGCAGCCGGGCGAAAAGCGAGTTTCTGGCGACGATGAGCCACGAGATCCGGACGCCGATGAACGGCGTGCTCGGCATGACCGAATTGTTGCTCGACACCCGGCTCGAACCCAGCCAGCGGCAGTTCGTCGAGGCCGTCGAGCGTTCCGGGCGGCATCTGTTGGGCATCATCAACGACATCCTCGATTTTTCCAAGATCGAGTCCGGCAAGCTGGTGCTGGAAGAAGAGGATTTCGATTTGCGGGCGCTGATCGAGGAATCGCTCGAACTGTTCGCCCAGCCGGCCCATAAGAAAGGCCTGGAGTTGCTGGCCGACCTGCCGCCCGGCCAATCGCTGGTAGTGCGTAGCGACGCCTTGCGGCTGCGCCAGATCATTACCAATTTGCTGGGCAACGCCGTCAAATTCACCGAACACGGCGAAATCGTGCTCGGTCTCGCCGTGCACCGCGCCGATGAAAACGGTCTGGCCTTCACGCTGACCGTCCGCGATACCGGGATCGGCATTGCCGCCGAGGCGCAGCAGAAAGTCTTCGAGCACTTCGCCCAGGCCGACGGTTCGACGACCCGCAAATATGGCGGGACCGGCCTTGGTCTGGCCATCTGCTACCGCCTGGTCGGCATGCTGGGCGGCAGCATGCGGCTGGACAGCCGCCCCGGAGCGGGCTCCAGTTTTCATGTCGACCTCTGCCTGCCGCACGGCCAGACGGAACACTGCACTCCGCCCGCCAGCCCGCTGACGACCGGGGCCCGCCTGTTGATCGTCGATGACAGCCAGACCAACCGCGACATCCTGCTCGCCCAGGTTCGGAGCCGAGGCTTCGAAGCAGAAACCGCGGCCTCCGGTCGGGAGGGCCTGGATCGGCTGCGGGCCGCAGCCGAAGCCGGCGAGCCCTTCGCCTTGCTGCTGCTCGACATGCAGATGCCGGGCCTGAGCGGCCTGCAGGTGGCGACCGAGATTCGCAACGATCCGCGTCTGGCGGCACTGCGCCTGCTCGTGCTCTCTTCGGCCATCGAGTCGATCGGGACCACGGAGCGGGCCCGGCTCGGCATTGCCGACTGCCTGACCAAGCCGGTGCTGCAGGCTGAATTGTTCGAGGCCATCGCCCAGGCCCTGGCCCGGCAGCCGCTGCCGCCGGTGCGGCCTGCCGTCGTCGCCCGCCCGCGCCTGCGCGGCCGGGTGCTGGTGGCAGAAGACAACGAAAGCAACCTGATTGTCGCCCAGGCCCATTTGGAGCGGCTCGGCCTGGCCGCCGGCATTGCCGCCAACGGCCGCCAGGCGCTGGAGATGTTGGCGGCCGAGCCTTTCGATCTGGTGCTGATGGACTGCCAGATGCCGGTGCTCGACGGTTTCGCGGCCACCCGCCTGCTGCGCGAGCGCGAGGCGGACAGCGGCCGCCATCTGCCGGTCGTCGCCTTGACCGCCAATGCCATGCAGGGCGACCGTGAGCGTTGCCTGGCTGCCGGCATGGACGATTACCTGGCCAAGCCGTTTTCCGGCGACGAGATGTTCGCCGTGCTGCAGCGCTGGCTGCCGGCCGAACGTCGGGAAGCGGTTGCCAGTGCCGCCGGCCCGGCCTTGCCGCCGGCCCCGGCGGCGCTCGACCCGGCCGCGCTCGACAAGATCCGGGCCCTGTCGCCGGACAAGGCCGATGAGCTGGTCAGCCAGTTGCTGACCGCCTACCTGAAAGCGGCCAGCCGCGAAATGCAGAATATCGAAGCGGCCTGGCAGGTCGCCGATCTGAAACAAATGGCGCAGGCGGCGCATGCCCTGAAGTCGAGTTCGTTCAATGTCGGCGCCAACGTCTTCGGCGAAGGCCTGCGCGAGCTCGAAAGTCTGAGCCTGGCCGGCGACCAGTCGGCGGTTCGGCTGCGCCTGTTCGCCATCCACGAAGAGTGGCAGCGGGTCAAGGAAGGGCTGGCTGCCCTGCAGGAGGAAAAGAAACGTGACTCAGCCTGAATACCGGGTCCTCGTCGCCGACGATGATCCCACCGTCGGCCTGCTGATGCCGGCCGCCCTCGGCGGCCAGGGCTTTGCGGTGACCGTGGTCGACAACGGCAAGGCCGCCCTCGACGAATTCGAACGGACGCCGTTCGATATCGTCCTGCTTGATGTCGAAATGCCGGAAATGGACGGTTTCGCCGTGTGCTCGGCAATTCGCCGGCGCGGCGGCGGCGAGATTCCGGTGGTCCTGATTACCGGCCACACGGAGCCGGTCTTCATTCAGCGCGCCTACGATCTGGGGGCCGATTACATCGCCAAGCCGCTCGACTGGATACTGCTCGGCGGCTTGTTGCGCAATTTGCTGCAGGCGGCCTGAAGCGCCGTACTGCCCGGCGGCGGCCGTTGGCGGCGCGGAGCAGGTATGATTTCCCTCTGTCCGGGGCGGCGCTGATGCCGCATCGGTGGCAACAGGGGGAATCATGCAACGAATGAAAAAAATGCGCGCCGGGTTGTTTGCCCTGGTTTTTTGCCTTTTCGGCCAGTCCACCGCAGGCATCGCCCAGGAGGCGCGTCCGCTGAGCAAGGGGCAGAGCGTCTATCTGCCGATCTATTCACACATGCTCTACGGCAATCTGGGCAAGAGTGGCAAGGCTTCGTTCGTGCTGCTCTCGGCGCTGGTCAGCATCCGCAATACGGATAGCAAGCGGCCGTTGCGCATCCTCTCGGCCAAGTATTTCGATACCCAGGGCAAGCTGCTCGGCGAACGGGTCAGCGGCCCGACCGTGCTGCCGCCGCTCGGCACCCTGGAACTGTTCGTCGAACTGAACGACGCTTCCGGCGGCTCCGGCGCCAACTTCGTCGTCAAGTGGGAAGCCGATGCCGCGATCAACCCGCCGCTGGTTGAGGCCCTGCATGCCAACATGGATGGCGGCAAGGCAGTGATCTTCACCACCCAGTCCGTGCCCGTGGCTGACTAAGCGGGCCTGGACGTGTCATCAACCGTCAAGGCCGCACAGGTCGGCTACATCTTTCGCCTGCTCTACATTGCGCTGGCCGGCCTGGTCGTCGTCCATGTGCTGGGCACGGCTGGCTACTATTACCTGACCGAAGGCAAGTATTCGTGGTTTGACTGCTTCTACATGACCTTCATCACCGTCGCCACCATCGGCTACGGCGAAATCATCGACATGTCGAGCAATCAGCCGGCGCGTGTGCTGACCGTCATCATCGGCATCCTCGGCGCCGGCAACCTGTCGATGCTGTTTTCGGTGGTGACGGTGGCGCTGCTCGAAACCGACCTCAATGGAACCCTGCAGAGAAAACGCATGGAAAAGACAATCAAGAAACTCAAAGGCCATTACATCCTGTGCGGCTTCGGCCGGGTCGGCCGGAACATCGCCCACGAACTGGAGGCGACCAATCGCCACTACGTCGCTATCGACGAGGAAATGGCGAACTTGCAGGAATACAAGGAAAAGAACCCCGGCCTGCTTTACCTGCATGGCGATGCCAGCGACGACGACGTGCTGAACGCCGCCGACCTGGCCGACGCCAAAGGCGTCTTCGCGGTGACCGGCGACGATTCGCGCAATCTGATGATCGTCATCACCGCCAAGCAGTTGAAGCCGGAAGTGCGGATCGTCGCGCGCTGCCAGGAAACCCGCAATATCGAGAAAATGCGCAAGGCCGGCGCCGATGCCATCGTCTCGCCCGATTTCACCGGCGGCATGCGTATCGCCTCGGCGATGATCCGGCCGCATGTCGTCTCCTTCCTCGATGAAATGCTGAAGTCGGAGAAGAATCTGCGGGTCGAGGAAGTTACCGTGCCGGCTGGCTTCATTCCCAAGGCGCTCGGGGCGCTCAAGCTGCGCAGCGCCAACTACGTGCTGCTCGCCGTGCGCGAGCGCAATGGCGAATGGCAGTTCAATCCCGATCAAGAATTCCTGCTCAAGCCCGGCTTTACGCTGATCGCCATGGCCGGCCCGGTCGGCCGCCTGGAAATCGAAACCCTGTTGATCGAAATGGCGGCCTGAGCGCTGCGCGGCGCTTGCTTCGGCGCCGGGGCGGCGTAGTATGAGGCGTGAATAGCGACGTGGCTTGGACTGGAAAAACAACAGATTGCCGGTCGGGAGGCTTGCATGAAAATCGATTGCCTGAAAGCGGATGACGGCACCCCCGTCATGCATCTGGCGGGTCGCCTCGATTTCACCAAACGGGAAGCATTTGTCGAGGCGCTCAATCATTTCCTGGGTCGGGTGACGGCCCCCGAGGTCCGGGTCAATTGTGCCCAACTGGATTATCTCGATAGTTCGGGCTTGGGCATGCTGCTCATCCTGCGCGACCGGGCGAGTCAGCTAGGTTGCACGGTCGCCCTTGTCGAGTGCACGCCGGCGGTCCGCGATATCCTGACCACGGTCCAGTTCGGCCGTCTGTTCCGCCTCGCCTGAGCCGGCTTGTGGCGTGACCCGGGGCTAGGCTGCATTTTCGGCGCGGGTTAGACTGCGCTTGAAAACCGGCATCCTGATCGGTTCGTCACTACTCGGAGGAAAACATGAAGAAAAACTTCGCATTGCTGCTCGGCGCCTGTCTCCTTGCCGGCACCGCCCTGGCTTCGGAAGATCTGGCCAAGGCCAAGAATTGCATGACCTGCCATGCGTTCGACAAGAAGATCGTCGGCCCCAGCTACAAGGACGTCATCGCCAAGCGGGCGGGAGAAAAAGGCATTGAGGCGACGATGGCCGCCAAGATCAAGAACGGCAGCAAGAACGAGTGGGGCGCCGTGCCGATGCCGCCGAACAATGTCACCGAGGCCGAAGCGGCTACGCTGGCCAAGTGGGTGCTGAGCCACAAGTAAGACCTGGTTTGACCCGGAGCGCCCTGCACTGGGCGCCAAAATAAAATAAATCCCCAGAGAGAGTCGGTATGGACACCCTTAGTCCGGAGCAGCGGCGCCGCCGCTGGCTCATCCTGGCCGTCGTTGCGGCGGCCTATGTCCTGTCATTTTTCCAGCGCTTCGCGCCGGCCGGTATCGCCCAGGATCTGGCCGCTGCCTTCCAGACTTCCGCCGCCTCGCTCGGCGTGCTGGCCGCGACCTATTTCTACGTCTATACGATCATGCAGGTGCCGACCGGCATCCTGGCCGATACCCTCGGGCCACGCCGGATTCTGGCCCTCGGCGGCATCGTCGGCGGGCTCGGCAGTTTCCTGTTCGGTTTTGCGCCGAGCCTCGATGTGGCACTGGTCGGGCGGACCATGATCGGTCTCGGCGTCTCCGTCACCTTCATCGCCATGCTCAAGCTGATTGCCGTCTGGTTCGAGGAGCGCCGCTTCGCCACCATCGTCGGCATCTGCATGCTGGTCGGTAATCTCGGTTCGGTGCTGGCCGGCGCACCGCTTTCGGCGCTCGCCCAGGCGACCGGCTGGCGCGGCGTCTTCCTTGGCGTTGGCGGCTTGTCGCTGACCCTCGGCGTGCTGTGCTGGTTGTTTGTCCGCGATCGCCCGGCCAACGCCGCGGCGGGCGGCATCGAGGCGCCGCGCGTGGACCGGACGGTGGTTCTCAACGGTTTGCGGACGGTCCTGAAAAATCGGGCGACCTGGCCGGCCGCGCTGCTCAATACCGGCATGTGCGGTGCCTTTTTTACCTTTGCCGGCCTGTGGGCGACGCCGTATCTGATGCAGGTGCATGGCTTGAGCCGCAACGTGGCGGCCTCGCACCTGTCGCTGTGGTTCGGCGGCTTTGCCGTCGGCTGCTTTTTCGTCGGCACCCTGTCCGACCGGCTTGGCCGGCGCAAGCCGGTATTGCTGGTGACCTCGCATCTGCTGGTGTTGATCTTCCTGGTCTTCCTCTCCTGCATCAAGATGCCGCTGGCCGTTTCCTATGCGCTGTTTGCGTTGACCGGGCTGACCACTGCCGGCATGAGCCTGAGCTGGGCCTGCGCCAAGGAGGTCAATCCGCCGCTGCTGTCGGGGATGTCGACCAGTGTCACCAATATGGGCAGTTTTCTCGCTGCCGCGCTGCTGCAGCCGACGGTGGGCTGGGTGATGGATTTGAGCTGGCAGGGCGAAATGCTGGGTGGTACCCGCTTTTACGATGTCGCCTCGTGGCGGGCCGGCCTGCTGGTGGTTACGCTGTGTGCCGCGCTGGGCGCGCTGTGCAGCTGGTGGATTCATGAGACGCGGTGCAGGAACATCTGGCAAGCCAGTTGAAGTTGTGGTGACATAGGATCCTGAGGAGGGCGGCCATGTCCTTGCAAGCGAGTGGGTTTGATGACCGAGCGGATCGTGGACGACGCTGGGCTGTGCTCGGCGCCGCGTTTTCCTTCATCGTCGCCGGCCTGCTTGCTGCCCTCGGGGCCTACAGCATCGAACGCGATCGGCGCCAGCAGAGCGAGATCCAGGCCCGCCAAATGGCGTCGGCGGTCGCCCATGATCTTGGTGAGCGCCTGGATCGTTCCTTGTCCGCTTCCAATGCCCTGATCGCCGTATTGCGCCAGGGCGGTGGGCAAATTGACGATTTCTCGACCCTGGCCAAGGAACTGATCAACCTTTTTGGTGGCATCACCGCCTTGCAGCTTGCCCCGGGTGGCACAATCAGCCGCGTTGAGCCCTTACCCGGCAATGAACGGGTGATCGGTTTCAGCCCCTTGAAGGATCCGATCCAGGGGCCGGAGACCCGGTTGGTGATCGAGAGTCGCCGGCTCGGACTGACCGGGCCGTTCGAGTTGCGCCAGGGCGGGGTCGGCGTAATCGGCCGGAATCCGGTCTTCCTCAAGGGCAAGGATGGCGAGGAGACTTTCTGGGGGCTGGTTCAGGTCCTGATCCGGGTGCCTGACCTGCTGGTGGCGACGCCCTTGAACAGCCTTGAGGAAGCGGGCTACCAGTACGAGTTATGGCGGATTCCGCCGGGTGCCAAGCAGCGTCAGGTCTTCGCACGCTCGTCGGATCAGCCCTTGCTCGACCCGGTCGAGGTCAAGATACCGGTGCCGAATGGCGAGTGGGTGCTCAGCGTCGGCCCGGAGCGCGGCTGGTATGGACGCGGGAGTCTGCTGCTTGATGCGGCGGCCAGCTTGCTGATTGCCTCGCTGGTGGCCTTGGCCGCCTACCTCAGCCTGCGCCAGCCGCAGTTGCTGCGCCACGAGGTGGCGTTGCGCACCCGCGAGCTGCAAGCCAGCGAGGAGAAGTATCGCGAACTGGTCGATTCGGCAGCGAGCATCCTGCTCAAGTGGGACAACCATGGCAAGGTGCTTTTTCTCAACGAATACGGGCAGAACTTCTTCGGTTTTCACGGTGATGAAATCATCGGCCGGTCGGTCGTCGGCACCATCGTGCCGCCGTTCGAATCGGACGGGCGCGACCTGAGCGAACTGATGGCGGATATTTTTCAGCGCCCCGAGGCCTACGCGATCAACCTCAACGAGAACATCAAGAAGAATGGCGAGCGGGTTTGGGTTTCCTGGCACAACCGGGTGGTACGCAATGCGGCGGGGCAAGCTATCGGCATGTTCAGCGTCGGTGTCGACGTCACCGAACGGCGACAGGCCGAGATCGCATTGCAGGCGGCCAACCAGCGCTACGAGCAGTTGAATGCCGAGCTCGAAGCGCGGGTCGTCGAGCGGACGCGGCAGCTGGAAAGTGAGATTCAGGAGCGCCGGGCGACCGAGAAAGTGCTGGCCCGCAACGAGCGGATGGCGGCGCTCGGCAGCCTGGTGGCCGGGGTGGCGCACGAGATCAATACACCCATTGGTAATGCGCTGATGGTGGCGACGACGGCCCGCCAGCACATCAAGGATTTTGAAGCGGCGCTCGCTGCCGGACCGTTGAGCCGCTCGCGGCTGGACGCCTTTGTTGTTTCGATGCGCGACTCCGGCGCGATGCTGGAGCGCAATCTGCACCGGGCAGCCGACCTGATCCACAATTTCAAGCAGGTGGCGGTTGATCAGACCAGCGATCGCCGGCGCAGTTTCGACCTGGCGACCACCCTCGAAGAGATCCGGATGACGCTGGAGCCGCTGTTCAAATACCTGCCTTACCGACTTGAGCTGGCGGCCGAGGCTGGACTGACGATGGACAGCTATCCCGGCGGACTCGGCCAGATCGTCGTCAATCTGGTCGAAAACGCTTTGCAGCATGCTTTCGTCGGCCAGGCCGATGGCTGCATCCGGATCGGCGCGCGCAGCTTGGCTGACGGTCAGGTCGAAATCCGTTTTGTCGATGACGGCGTCGGCATTCCGCCCGAGATCCTGCCGCGCATTTTCGATCCCTTCTTCACCACCCGCCTCGGTCAGGGCGGCAGCGGCCTCGGCCTCTCCATCGTCCTCAACCTGGCGCAGCGGTTGCTCGGCGGTGAGTTGACGGTGGATAGTGAAGTGGGGCGCGGCACGGCCTTTACCTTGACTCTGCCGAGGCAGGCACCGATCCAGGAAAGTTGAAGTAAATCAAGGCCCCGGGTGGGCTGACCTTGCCTTGGTTAGCTAAATCAGAGTATTCTTATATACATGAATACAAATCTGTTTCCCCGGCTGGTTTTTGCCCTTTTGATGCTGTCGACCGCCGCCCTCGCCGCCGAGGGGCTGCCGCTGGTTGTCGTCAAGCCGCATGCGGTCGATTTGACCTTTCCCGCCGAGTCGCTGGTCGAGGCGGTGCAGCAGGCGACGGTCGGCGCCCAAGTGGCCGGCCGGGTCCTCGAAGTGAAGGCCGATGCCGGGCAGAGCGTCAGGAAAGGCGAATTGCTGATGCGCATCGATGCCCGCGAAGCGGAAGAGGCGGCCCGTGCGGCCGAGGCGCAATACGCCAACGCCAAGGTCAATTACGAGCGGACGAAAAACCTGGTCGCCCAGAAATTCATGAGTTCAGCCACGCTCGACAAGGCCCGCGCCGACTTCGATTCGGCCGGGGCCAACCGGGCTGCGGCCGGGGCCAGCCAAAGCCATGCCAGCATCGTTTCGCCGATGAACGGCATTGTCGCCCGGCGGCATGCCGAAATGGGCGACATGGCGACGCCGGGCAAGCCGCTGTTCACCATTTATGAGCCGGGTGGCCTGCGCGTCACGGCCAGCGTGCCGCAGTACCGATTGCAGGATATGCGCCGGGTGACGACAGCGCGCGTCGAGTTTCCGGAACTGGGCAAGTGGGTGGCGGCGACGGCGGTCAAGCTGTTGCCGACGGCCGACGCGACGACCCATGTCTCGCAGGTGCGGGTCAGCTTGCCGGAGGTGCCGGAAGCGACGCCGGGCATGTTCGCCCGCGTTCATTTCGTCATCGGCCAGGCCGAGAAGCTGACCGTGCCGGCCGCTGCCGTGTTGCGCCGCGGCGAAGTCGCCGCCGTCTATGTGCAAACGGCCGACGGCCGCCTGAGCCTGCGCCAGTTGCGTCTGGGCGATGCCGTCGGGCAGGGCGAGATCGAAGTGCTGGCCGGACTGGTCGCCGGCGACCAGGTGGTAACCGACCCGGTCAAGGCCGGTATCCAAATGAAGGCTGGCAAGTAGGTCATGGCCCGCTCAGTTAGTTCGCTCGGTATTGCCGGGCGCATTGCCGCCGCTTTCCAGACTTCGCGGATGACCCCGCTGCTGGCGCTGGTCGCCTTTCTGATGGGGATTTTCGCGACGCTGGTGACGCCGCGCGAGGAAGAGCCGCAGATCGACGTGACGATGGCCGATGTGCTGGTCGCCTTTCCCGGCGCCTCGGCCAAGGATGTCGAAAATCTCGTCGCCCGCCCGGCCGAGCAGGTGCTGTCGCGCATGCATGGCGTCGAGCACGTGTACTCGATGGCGCGGCCCGGCATGGCGGTGATTACCGTGCAGTTCGATGTCGGCATCAAATACAACGATGCGGTGCTCCGCCTCTACGACACCGTGCATTCGCACCGCGACTGGCTGCCGCCCAATCTCGGCGTCCAGGAGCCGGTCATCAAGCCGCGCGGTATCGACGATGTGCCGATCGTTTCGCTGACTTTCTGGACCCGCGACCCGGGCCGTTCGGCCTTCGAGTTGCAACAGGTGGCGCGCGCCGTCGAGATCGAACTGAAGCGGATCAAGGGGACGCGCGACGTGTCGACCATCGGTGGCCCGGACCACGCCATCCGCGTGCTGATGGATGCCGAACGGATGAACGCCTATGCGGTGACGCCGCAGGATATCGCCGCCGCGCTGAAAGTATCGAACGCGCTTCAGTCGTCGGGCAGCCTGACCGCCGGCAATCGCGAGGTGCTGGTCCAGACCGGGACTTATCTCGAGTCGGCCAGCGATGTGAAGCAACTGGTTGTTGCCGTGCGTGGCGAGGGCGGCAACCGCAAGCCGGTGTTTCTCAGCGACCTGGCGACGGTGCAGGATGGTCCGGACCAGCCCAAGGCCTATGCCTGGTACGGCAGCAAGGAAGGCGAATTCCCGGCCGTGACCATGCAATTGTCGAAGCAGCCGGGGGTCAATGCGGCCGATGTGGCGACGGCTGCGGTGGACCGCATTGAAAGCCTGAAAAACACCGTGATTCCGGAAGGCGTCGAAGTCACCGTGACGCGCAATTATGGCGAGACGGCAACCGAAAAGGCGCAGAAACTGATCGGCAAACTGATCTTCGCCACTGCCTTTGTCGTGCTGCTGGTTTTCTTCGCGCTCGGCAAGCGCGAGGCGGTGATCGTCGGCGTCGCCGTCACCCTGACCCTGGCGGCGACGCTGTTCGCCTCCTGGGCCTGGGGCTTCACGCTGAACCGGGTGTCACTGTTCGCACTGATCTTCTCGATCGGTATCCTGGTCGATGACGCCATCGTCGTCGTCGAGAACATTCATCGCTGGCAGGGCTTGTATCCGGACAAGACGCTGCTTGAAATCATTCCCGGTGCCGTCGATGAAGTCGGCGGCCCGACCATCCTGGCGACGCTGACGGTGATCGCCGCGCTGTTGCCGATGGCTTTTGTCAGCGGCCTGATGGGCCCGTACATGAGCCCGATCCCGATCAATTCGTCGATGGGCATGGCCATTTCGCTGGCCGTGGCCTTTATCGTGACGCCCTGGCTGGCTGCGAAGCTGATGAAATCGCATGGCCAGGCGAGCGGCGTGTCGCAAGTCTCGAAGCTCGACGCCAGGCTCGACAACACCTTCCGCAAGCTGCTGACGCCCTTCCTCGACCCGGTCAGGGGCGGTGCCATGCGTTTCCGGCTGGCCGTCACCGTCGTCCTGCTCATTCTCGGTTCGGTGTCGCTGGCCTACTTCCAGTTGGTCGTGCTGAAGATGCTGCCCTTCGACAACAAGAGCGAATTCCAGATCATCGTCGATCTGCCGGTCGGCACGCCGCTCGAGGAAACCGCGCGCGTGCTGCACGAAATCGGCAGCGAGCTGGCCGGCGAACCCGACGTCGTCAATTACCAGGCCTATGCCGGTACGGCCAGCCCGATCAATTTCAACGGCCTGGTCCGTCAGTACTACCTGCGCGCCGCGCCGGAAAAGGGCGACATCCAGGTCAATCTGGCCGACAAGCAGCATCGTGCGCGGCAGAGCCACCAGATCGCCGTCTCACTGCGCGAACGCATCGAGGCCATCGGCAAGAAGAACGGCGGCGTCGCCAAGGTCGTCGAAGTGCCGCCGGGGCCGCCGGTGATTTCGCCCATCGTCGCCGAAATCTATGGGCCGGACATGAAGGGCCAGATGGCGGTCGGCAAGCAGGTGCGGGCCGCCTTCGCCAACACGGCCGATATCGTTGCGGTGGACGACTATATCGAGGCCGATTCGCGCAAGGCCGTGCTGCATGTGCTGCAAAGCAAGGCGGCGCTGCTCGGCGTGGCGCAGAGCGACATCGTCGAGGTGGTCAGCATGGGCCTGGCCGGCCAGGATGTGACGCCGGCCCGCAATACCGAAGCGAAGTTCGAAATCCCGGTCCGTATCACGCTGCCGGCCGAGAAGCAGTCGTCGCTCGATGCCTTGCTGAAATTGCGCGTCCGGGCCCGTGACGGCCAGTTGATCCCGGTGTCGGAAGTGGTCGAAGTGCGCGATCTGGCCCGCGAGAAAGCGATCTACCACAAGGATCTGCTGCCGGTCGTCTATGTCGTCGGCGACATGGGTGGCCAGCTCGATTCGCCGCTCTACGGCATGTTCGACATCCGCCGCCAGATCAACGGCATGGCGCTGCCGGAGGGCGGCAGGCTCGGCGAATGGTTCATCCGCCAGCCGCCAGATCCCTATGCCGGCTACAGCGTCAAATGGGACGGCGAGTGGCAGGTGACCTACGAAACCTTCCGCGACATGGGTATCGCCTACGCGGTCGGCTTGATTCTGATCTACCTGCTGGTCGTCGCCCACTTCGGTAGCTACCTGGTGCCGCTGATCATCATGGCGCCGATCCCGCTGACCATCATCGGCGTCATGCCCGGCCATGCGCTGTTCGGTTCGCAATTCACCGCCACCTCGATGATCGGCATGATCGCGCTGGCCGGCATCATCGTCCGCAACTCGATTCTGCTGGTCGATTTCATCAAGCAACAGGTCGCCGCCGGCATGGACTTTCACGATGCGGTGATCCAGTCGGCGGCGGTGCGTGCCAAGCCGATCGCGCTGACCGCGCTGGCCGCCATGCTCGGCGCGCTGTTCATCCTCGACGACCCGATTTTCAACGGCCTGGCCCTCAGCCTGATCTTCGGCATCCTGGTGTCGACCCTGCTGACCCTGGTCGTCATCCCGGTTCTTTATTTCTCGGCTTTCCGGAAGGAACATCAATCATGACCACCGAACGCATCATCCGCATCATGGCCGGCGCTTTTGTCCTCATCTCGCTGGCGCTGGGCATCGAAGAGAGTCCGCTGTTTGTTTCGAAGTGGTTTCTCGCGTTTACCGCTTTTGTCGGTTTAAATTTGCTGCAAAGTGGTTTCACCGGTTTTTGCCCGCCGGAGAAACTGTTAACAAAACTGGGCGTCAAGAAGAGCGATGGTGGTGGCTGTTGCAGCTAAGCAATTGTTGAATAATTGCGTTGGATCAGTTGCTTGGCTTGCGGTGTTTTGCCTGTCGCATATGCAATAAGGTTATTCCATGCAACTGTGAATTTTTGCACTGAAACATTGTTGTGCCTCAGTTACACTCCCGGCCCACAAATTCGAATTTAGCAGTTTTTGGGGTCGTTTCAATCTTGATGCACAACCCGGCTATCGCTGGCCGAAAACTCGTTATGGTAGCGCTCGGCGCAATCGCCCTGGTCTGGTCGGTGGTCGCCTATGGCCTGCTGGCCGCCTATCCGCCTGCCGGCCAGCCGGGCCTCGAGGCCGGAGCAAGCTTGCCGGCCATCTCCTGGGTGCCGCTGCTCACCGCCAGCCTGTTTTCCATTTTTGTCCTGGTCGGCCTGCAGACCTTGCGGCGCAGTCTGCGCCTGGCTGGCGAGCAGATCGAACTGCATCGCAAGATCATTCACCATGCGTCCGAAGCGGTGCTGGTGATCGATGCCGCTCAGCGCATCCTTGCGGTCAACCCGGCATTCGAGCAGCTTTCCGGTTACACCACGGCTGAAATCATCGGCCAGTCTTGCGAACTGCTGTGCTCCGAGCGCAACGGCCCGGATTTCTACACAAAGCTGTGGTCCGGCCTGGCCGAAACCGGTCAATGGGAAGGCGAAATCTGGGGGCGCAGCAAGAATGGCGAGCTGTTTCCGCGCCTGCTTCGGCTCAACGCGGTCTGCGAGGGCGATGCGCCGACCCATTACGTCGCCGTCTTCTCCGACATCAGTGCCCAGAAGGCGCAGGAAGCGCGCATTGAATATCTGGCCCATCACGACCCACTGACCGGCCTGCCCAACCGTGTTGCGCTCGGCAACTACTTCGAGCGGGCGCTGAGTGCGGCACGCGACAACGGCAGCCAACTGGCCGTGCTGATCATCGACCTCGACAACTTCAAGATGGTCAACGATTCGCTCGGCCATCATGCCGGCGACCGCCTGCTGTGCGAAGTAGCCCGCCGCCTGTTGCTGGTGGCGGGAGAATTCGACCAGGTGATCCGGCTGGGCGGCGACGAGTTCGTGCTGCTGCTGGAAAACATTCCCAATACCGATGTCGTGCTGACCAATGTCCAGGCACTGATGAAGGCGGTCAGCGAGACCTGCGAGATTGACGGTCACCCGCTGCACACCAGCTTGTCGATCGGTATCAGCCTGTTCCCGGGCGACGGTGATACGCCGGAAGCGCTGATGCGCAATGCCGATACCGCGATGTATTACGCCAAGGCCAACGGCCGCAACAAATACCAGTTCTTCGCCGCGCCGATGAATGCGGCGGCCAACAAGCGGCTGCATCTGGAAAGCGAGTTGTGGGAGGCGCTGGCCAATAACGAGTTGCTGCTCCATTACCAGCCGCAGCTCGATCTGCCGAGCGGCCGCATCGTCGGCGTCGAGGCGCTGGTGCGCTGGCAGCACCCCAAGCTGGGCATGATTCCACCGGCCGATTTCATTCCGGTCGCCGAAGATAGCGGCCTGATCCTGCCGCTCGGCCACTGGGTCCTGCTCACCGCCTGTCGGCAGGCCAAGGCCTGGCTCGATGCCGGCATCGACATGGGCGAAATCGCCGTCAATATTTCCGCCTACCAGTTCCGCCAGCCGGAATTCGCCCAGTCGGTGCGCGCCGTGCTGGCCGAGTCCGGTTTGCCGGCCGAGCGCCTGGAGCTGGAAATTACCGAAAGCACCATCATGCACAGTGCCGACTCATCGGTGACGACGCTGGAAGAATTGAAGGCGATGGGCGTCAAGCTGGCGGTAGACGATTTCGGCACCGGCTATTCCTCGCTCTCCTATCTGCGCCGTTTCCCGATCGATCGCCTGAAGATCGACCGCAGCTTCGTCGCCGACATGGAGTCCGATGCCGACGCCGCCTCGCTGGTTGCCTCGATCATCGCCCTCGGCGGCTCGCTCGGCCTGCGCCTGGTGGCCGAAGGCGTCGAGAACTCGGCCCAGGTCAGCTCGCTGCGCGATATGGCTTGCGAACGTGTCCAGGGCTTCCATTTCTGCCGGCCGATGCCGGCCGAAGGCGTCGTCGATATGCTCAATTCCCTCCGCCCAGGGACCGCGCCGGACTGATTCAGCCGGCCGGACTTGACCGCCGCTCGGGGCAGCCCGAGAATTTCAAGCTCATCGACTTGGAGTCCAGCATGAAAATTGCCTTTCTCGGCCTCGGCATCATGGGGCGCCCGATGGCGCTCAACCTTCTCAAGGGTGGCCATGATGTCACCGTCTGGGCGCGCCGCGCCGAATCCATGCTGCCCTTGCAGGAAGCCGGCGCCGACACGGCGACCAGCCCGGCCGAGGCGGTGCGTGGCGCCGAACTGGTCATCTCGATGGTGGCGGATGCCCCCGACGTGCTCGACGTGCTGCGCCAGGCCGCGCCGGGCGCATCAGCCGGGCTGGTTGCGGTCGATATGAGCACCATCGCGCCGGCCGCCGCCCGCAATATTCACGATGAACTGGCCGCGCTGGGAATCGACTTCATGGACGCCCCGGTTTCCGGCGGCGAGGTCGGGGCGATTGCCGGCACCCTGTCGATCATGGCCGGCGGCAGCGAGGCGGCCTTCGCCCGCGCCCAGCCGGCCTTCGAGTGCATGGGCAAGAATATCGTCCACGTCGGCGGCAGCGGCGCCGGGCAGGTAACCAAGGCAGCCAACCAGATCGTCACCGGCATGGGCGTGCTGGCGGTGGCTGAGGCCTTTGCTTTTGCTGCCAAAAACGGGGTCGACCGCAGCAAGGTGCGCGAGGCGTTACTGGGTGGCTTTGCCTATTCGAAAATTCTCGAAAACCACGGCCAGCGCATGCTCGACCGTAATTTCAAGCCGGGTTTCAAGAGCTGGATGCACGAGAAGGATCTGAATATCGTGATGCAGACCGCGCATGAGCTCGGCCTCTGCCTGCCCGGTTCGGCAGCGACGGCGCAGATGTTCAACGCCATGGTCGGCTCCGGCCTGGGCGAGGAAGACTCGATCGCCGTGTTGAAACTGCTTGAACGGCTGTCGGGACAGGCATGAAAGTCGGCTTCATCGGTCTGGGCGTGATGGGGCGGCCGATGGCGCTGCACTTGCAGCGGGCCGGCCACGAACTGCACGTCTGGGCCCGTCGGCCAGCCAGCCTGGAAGGTCTGGCCGCCACGGTCTGTGCAACGCCGGCCGAACTCGGCCGGCAGTGCGAGGTGGTGTTCACGGTGATTACGTCAAGCGCCGATGTCGAGGCCGTCGCCTTGGGGCCGGATGGCTTGAGCGCGGGCATGGCGGCGGGCAGCGTGCTGGTCGACTGTTCGACCATCGCGCCGGATGTGGAGCGACGGATCGCCGCCCGCCTGGGCGAACAGGGCATCCACATGCTCGACGCGCCGGTCTCCGGCGGCGCCCAGGGCGCCATTGACGCGACGCTGGCGATCATGGCCGGCGGCGAGGCTGCGGTCCTCGAACGGGTGCGCCCGCTGCTCGCCTGCCTCGGTCAGCGCATTGTCCATATCGGTCCGAATGGCGCCGGCCAGGTCGCCAAGGCCTGCAACCAGATGATCATGGTCGCCGCCATCCAGGCCACGGCCGAGGCCATGCGCCTCGCCGCCGCGGCCGGCGTCGATTGCGCCAGGGTCAAGCAGGCGCTGGCCGGCGGCTCGGCCGCCTCGCGCGTGCTCGACGTGATGGGCGAGCGCATGGTAAAACGCGATTTTGCGGCCGGCATTGAAGCCCGCCTGCATCACAAGGATTTCGGCCTGGTGCGCGA
The DNA here is from genome assembly GCF_009469765.1 of Dechloromonas hortensis. Classification (GTDB taxonomy): domain Bacteria; phylum Pseudomonadota; class Gammaproteobacteria; order Burkholderiales; family Rhodocyclaceae; genus Azonexus; species Azonexus hortensis. Next base: position 8,798 of record NZ_SSSQ01000021.1, on the reverse strand, counting down.
AGCGGCGCGCCAAAGCGGGGTGCCGATGCCGTTGACCGCAGCGGTCGACCAACAGTTGAATTCATTGATGGCGCAGGGCTGGGGGCGGGACGATACGGCCTCCTTGCTGCGCGTGCTGGAACTTGCATGAGCCAGATTGCCCAGCTTTCCGAAGCTGAAATCGAAGAGCGTTTTCATATTGCCGGCCGGATTCCGATCCAGTTCATGCTGCTTGGCTTTGCCAAGGAGCGTGATTCGTTTGCGGTGCAGTTCAATGCCGGGAAAGAATCTTTCCTGACTACCTTGCTCGCCGTCGAACCGGCCAGCGGGCGGCTCGTTTTCGACTGCAGCGGCAGCAGCGAAACCAACCGGCGCTTGCTCGGCAGCGAGCGCACGGTCTTTGTTGGCCGACCGGGCGGCATCCACGTGCAGTTCTCGAGCGGGCCGGCCCGCGAGATCAATTACGAGGGCGGCAAGGCATTTGCCGTCGATTTACCGAAGACTCTGGTCCGTTTGCAGCGGCGCGAGTATTTCCGCATCGAGACGCCGCGCGTCAAGCCGCTGCAATGTATCGCCAGCCGGCCGGGCAGTGCGGCGCTCAATCTGTCGGCGCACGACATTTCGGTATCCGGCATCGGCCTCAGCGTCGCCAGCCTGCCCGAGGGCCTGCAACTCGGCGACGAATTGCCCAGTTGCCGATGCAAGCTGCCGGATGACACCAACGAGCTTTCCTTCGCGGCCAGCGTGCACCACATGACCGAACTGGAAGCGCGCAGCGGCAGCCGCCACTGGCGCATCGGCCTGGCCTTCAAGAACCTGCCGGCCGGCGCCGAAAACCGCATCCAGCGCTATATCGCCCGCATCGAGCGCGAACGGCACGAATTGAGCTGAGGCGCCGGCTCAGCCGGCCCGAGCGATACGCTTGAGCGGCTTTTCCGGCGGTGTTGTCCCGTCTGTTGCCGTAGCGCGGGCCCGCAACTGGCCGCAGCCGCCATCGACATCCTGCCCGGCCGAGTTGCGCAGGCGGGCGAGGATGCCGCTCTGGTGCAGGCGGCCGGCCAGCTGGCTGGCGCGTTCCCAGGACGGGCGCTCGAATCCCAAGCCTTCGTTGCTGTTGTAGGGAATGAAGTTCATCATCGCGTACTTGCCCTTGAGCAGCCGGATGATGCCTTCGACTTCCTCGTCGCTGTCGTTGATGCCGGCGAGCAGCGTCCATTGGTACTGGATCGGGTAGCCGGTACGGCGCGCGTAGTCTTCGCCCAGGTCGACCAGTTCGTCGGGGTCGATGCGCGGCGCTTTCGGCAGCAACTTGGTGCGCAGCTCGGCCTTGGTCGTGTGCAGCGACAGCGCCAGCGCCGGCTTGACCGGACCTTGCGGCAGCCGTTCGAAGGCGCGGCGGTCGCCGACCGTCGAGAAGACCAGATTCTTGTGGCCGATGCCGGCCACCGTGCCGAGCGTTTCGATCGCTTCCATGACGTTGTCGAGATTGTGCGAAGGTTCGCCCATGCCCATGAAGACGACGCGCGTCACCTTGCGCAGGCGGCGGGCCAGCACCACCTGGGCGACGATTTCGGCGCTGCCGACCTGGCGCAGCAGGCCTTCCTGGCCGGTCATGCAGAACAGGCAGCCGACCGCGCAGCCGACCTGGGTCGAGACACAGAGGCCGTCACGCGGCAGCAACACGCTTTCGACGGTCTGGCCGTCGGCCAGTTCAACCAGCAGGCGGGCCGAGCCGTCTTCACCGGGGTGTTCCGAGCGCAGGCGGGCCAGGCCGTCGAGCTGGCCGGTCAGCGCCGGCAGCAGCTGGCGCACGGCGAGCGGCAGGAAGTCCTCGGCCTTGCGGTGGCGGGTGTCGAGGCCGACGTTCTGGGTCCAGGCGCGCAGCACGCGCTCTTCATGGCAGGTCTTGGCGCCGGCAGCGCGTAGCTGCTGGCGGATTTCTTCGAGGCGCATCAGGCTTCTGGCGGTATGTCGCTGCAGGTGTCGCAGCGGTGGATCTCGATCGTCGCATGGACGATCTCTTCGTGAATGGCGAGTTGCTGGCGGATGTCGAGCGGCTGCAGGCCCTCGTCGTGGGTCAGCACGCTGAGGGCGCAGGCATAGGCGCCGCCGCCGACGCGCCAGACGTGCAGGTCGGTCAGTTCGGTCTGGCCGGCGGCCGGCAACTGGGCGATGACCTCGCGGATTTCCTCGACCACCGGGTGGTCCATCTCGCGGTCGAGCAGCACGCGGCCGGATTGCAGCAGCAGGTTCTTGGCCCACAGCGCGACCAGTACCGCGCCGACCAGGCCCATCGCTGGATCGAGCCAGGCCCAGCCATAGAACCAGCCGCCGAGCAGGGCGACGATGGCGAGCACCGAGGTCGCGGCATCGGTGATGACGTGGATGTAGGCCGCCTTCAGGTTGAGGTCTTCGTGGGCGTGCGCATGCTCGTGGTCGTGATGGTGGTGGGCATGACCATGGTCGTGCCCGTGGCCTTCATGCGAATGGCCAAGAATCAGGGCGCAGGCCAGGTTGACTGCCAGACCAAGCACCGCCACCGCAATCGCTTCCGGGTAGTGGATGGTTTGCGGCGACCACAGGCGTTCGAGCGAGCCGACCACCATCATGCCGGCGACGCCGAGCAAGGCGATGGCGCTGGTGTAGCTGGCCAGGATCTCGATTTTCCAGGTGCCGAAGGCGAAGCTCGGGTCGGCCGCGTACTTGCGCGCTGCGCCGTAGGCGAAGGCGGCGAGGCCGATGGCCAGCGCGTGCGAGCTCATGTGCCAGCCATCGGCGATCAGGGCCATCGAGTTGTACCACCAACCGGCAACGATCTCGACGAACATGGTGGCGACGGTGATCCACATTACCAGGCGGGTGCCGCGCTCGGCGGCCGGATTGCCGGCACTGAATTGATGGTTGTGCAGCCAGCGGGAAAGGTCGTGTTTCATTGTTGGCCGTAGCCGGCGAATTTTTGCAGTACGGCTGCCATCTCATCGGTCGACAACAGTACCGGCTGGCCGAGCTGGCAGGCGCGCCAGTATTGCTCGCACAGTTCTTCGAGTTCGACGGCCAGGGCCAGCGCCTCGTCGAGGTCGCGGCCGGCGACGAGCAGGCCGTGGTTGGCGAGCAGGCAGGCCTTGCGTTGTTGCATGGCGCTCATTGCTGCGGTGGACAGTTCCGCGGAGCCAAAAATGGCGTAGTCGGCGCAGCGGATGCTGTCGCCGCCGAAGCGGGCGATCATGTAGTGGAAGGCCGGAATATCGCAGCGCAGGCAGGCCAGGCTGACGGCAAACGGCGAATGGGCGTGCAGTACGGCGCCGACTTCCGGCCGGGCGGCGTACAGATCGCGATGGAAGCGCCATTCCGACGACGGCTTGCGGCGGCCCTGGTGCGAACCGTCGAGTGCCATCAGCGGGATGTCGTCGGCGACCAGTTGTTCGTAGCGCATGCCGGTCGGCGTGATGTAGAAGCTGTCGCCGCTGCGCACGCTGACATTGCCCGAGGTGCCGCGATTGAGGCCGGCCGGACCCATCGCGCAGGCGGTGGCGATCAGTTGCTGGCGGGGCTCAGACACCGGCTTCTTCCGGGTAGAGGCCGAGCAGGCCGTCGCGGCTGGCTGGGCAGACGCCGCGTTCGGTGATCAGCGCGGTAATCAGGCGGGCCGGGGTGACGTCGAAAGCCGGATTGACCACGGCTTCCCTGGCCGGCAACTGGTGCAGCGCCGACGGCACGCCGCGCGAGTCGAGGCCGTGCACGAGGCGGAATTCGTCGCCGTCGCGTTCCTCGATCGGGATGTGCTGGCCGCCGGGTAGGTCGAAATCGACGGTTGAGCGCGGCGCGGCGACGTAGAAAGGGACGCCGTTATCGGCACAGGCCAGACCCTTGAGGTAAGTGCCCACTTTGTTGGCGGCGTCGCCATTGCTGGCGATGCGGTCGGCGCCGACGATCACGGCATCGACCTTGCCTTGCTGGAGCAGGATGCCGGCCGCGTTGTCGGCGATCAGCGTGTGCGGCACGCCGTGCTGGGCCAGTTCCCAGGCGGTGAGCAGGCCCTGGTTGCGCGGCCGGGTTTCCGAGACCCAGACATGGACCGGCAGGCCGGCGTCGTAGGCGGCATAGACCGGGGCGAGCGCGGTGCCGCCATCGACGGTGGCCAGCCAGCCGGCATTGCAGTGGGTCATGATGTTCAGCGTCGTGCCGTGGCGGCGCGTCACCTGGCGGAGCAGGCCCAGGCCGTGCTGGCCGATGGCGGCGTTCTGCGCGACATCCTCCTCGGCAATCGCCGCAGCTTCGGCCCAGGCCGCAGCGCAACGCTGCTCGGCGGGGAGTTCGCTCAACAAGCGGGACATCCGGGTCAGCGCCCAGTGCAGGTTGACGGCAGTCGGCCGGGTTTTCCACAGCAGGTCGACCGCGGCATTCAGTTGTGCGTCGTCGGCCTGCTCGTTCAAGGCGATGGCCAGTCCGTAGGCGGCGGTGGCACCGATCAGCGGCGCACCACGGACCTGCATGGCGCGAATGGCGTGCGCCGCTTCGTCGAGCGTGCTGACGCGCGCCCAGTGCAGCACGTGCGGCAGGCGGGCCTGGTCGATGATGTCGATACAGCGCTGCGCCGGGTGGGCGCGCAGGCTGGGGGTGGGAATGCCGTCAATGTTCATGTCTGGTGGGGCGGGGAAGCCATCAATGGAAGGGACGCGCTGGCGCCATGCTCGACATTTTACCGCCCGGCGCCGGCAAGGAAGCACGAACTCGATGATTGGGGCTGCCGCCTGGTACGGGATTTGCACCGGAAGGCAGGGGCAAAGCGCCCGCTCGCCAAAAATCAATAATGCCTGCGGGGATGGCCGCCGGCAGCCAATCAGGAGGCAGCAGCATGTTTTCATTCTTTCGTTCGCCGGCACAGGCAGCGACGCACCAGCCGCTCCCGGCCGCCGTACGCGGCCGTTTCAATGCCGAGCGTTTGCCGGCCGGTGCCGCCGAACTGGGCCTGCCGGCCGGCGCCGGCGGCCTGTTCATCGGCTTCGTGCCGCCTTACGCCAATTTTCAGGGGGTTGCCGAAGGCCTCCAGCGGGTGCTGGGCAGTGGGCCGACCTTTGCTGCGCTTTCCTCCACCGGCGCCCTGTGCAGCGGCGGCGCCTCGACCTATTGCGGCGCCGGGGCGCATGACCGCGAAGGTAGTTTTCTGTGGCTTTCCGATGAAATCGTCGAGCGCAGCGAAGTGTTCACTATCGATTTAAAGGTCGGGCAGGGGACAACCGTCGGCGAGCGGGTGAGCAGAATTGCGCAGGAATTGAACAGTGTTCAACCTTCCTTCCCGATCAGTGCACAGGACTGCTTCGCGCTGGTCTTCTGTGATGGGCTGTCGGCCTCGGAAGGTTTCCTGATGCGCGCCTGGTACGAGAGCCAGCGCTTTCCCTGTCTGGCGGTCGGCGGCTCGGCCGGCGGCAAGCTTGATTTTTCGGCGACCTACATGCACGACGGCCAACGCGTGCTGAGCGGGCGGGCGATGCTGGTCTTCTGCAAGGTGCGCAAGGGCATTCGCTTTTCACCGTTCAAGACGCAGAATTTCGTGCCGGCCGGCAAGAGCTGGCTGGTCGCCGAGGCCGACCCGGTGGCCCGCACCGTGAGCAGCGTATTCACTGCGGACGGCCGGACGCAGGGTTTCCTGCCGGCGCTGGCGGCGCATTTCCGCTGCACCGAAGGCGAGGTCGAGAAACACCTGGCCGGCCACACCTTCGCCGTTTCGGTCAATGACGAGATGTTCATCCGCTCGGTTGCCGCGCTCGGTGCCGACAAGACCAGCTTCTTCTGCGACATCGAGTTCGGCGACTGCCTGCATCTGCTCAAAGTGACCGATTTCATCGCCACCACGCAGCGCGACTGGCAGCAGTTCCTTGTCGGCAAGGGGGCGCCGGTGGCGATGCTGCTCAACGACTGCGTGCTGCGCCGGCTGGGCAACCCGGAATTGCTCGGGCGGGCCGACTTCTTCGCCGAGACGCCGGCCGCCGGCTTCTCGACCTTTGGCGAAATCCTCGGCATTCCGATCAACCAGACGCTGTCGGCGCTGGTCTTCTTCCGCGAAAGCGATGGCTACGGCGATCCCTTCATGAGCGCCTTCCCGGTGCACTACGCCGGGTTTTCGAGCCATTACGCGCAGCGCGCGCTGCAGCGCTGGGTCACGCTGAACGGCATGCAGCGCGGCATGGTCGAGCAGGTGCTGGTCTATGAACGTACCGTGCAGCCGGTAGTCGATACGCTGCCCTCGCTTGCCGCCGGCTTCCGCCAGCAGGCCGAGACGCTGAGCCGGGCGCTGGCGCTGATGGCCGATGTCGGCGCCGCGGCGAAAGATTCGCAGCATTCGCAGGCCAGCCTGGGCAGCGGGCTCGACGATCTGGAACGGCTGTCGAAGGCGATCGGCTCGATTACCGGCGGCATCAGCGCCATTGCCGATCAGACCAACCTGCTCGCCCTCAATGCGGCGATCGAGGCGGCGCGGGCCGGCGAGGCCGGGCGCGGCTTCGCGGTGGTCGCCGACGAAGTGCGCAAGCTGGCGCAGTCGGCCAAGCATCAGGCCGATGCGACGGCGTCGAGCATTCAGGAGGCGGTGCGCACGATCAGCGGCATCCGCCAGATCGCCCACGCCACGCTGGCCTCGATCGACGGCCTGATCGCCAAGAGCGAACAGGCTGCCGGCCAGATCGAGCAGATGACCAGCGATGCGGCGCGCGAACATCGCCAGGTGACGAACAGCCTGAGCAATGTCGATGAACTGAGCCGCGGCATGGCGACGCTGAACGAACTGCTCGGCCGGCTGGAGCATCTGCAGGGGATGGCGGCCAAGCTCTGAGCGAGGTTTTCGCGAGGGCTTGTCCGGCGGCCGGCGATGCCGCAAGATCTGCCTCTTTTGACAGGTCGACCGCCGCCATGGACAGTTCAATCCGCATCGCTTCCCGTTTTCCCGACATGGGGACGACCATCTTCACCGTCATGTCGCGGCTGGCTGCCGAGTGCGGCGCGGTGAATCTGTCGCAGGGCTTCCCTGATTTCCAGGCCGAGCCGGTATTGTTCGAGGCCATGCACCGCCACATGCTGGCCGGGCGCAACCAATACGCGCCGATGGCTGGCCTGCCGGAACTGCGCCAGGCCATCGTGGACAAAGTGGCGGCGCTCTACGGGCCGCGTTTCGATGTTGAGTCCGAAGTGACGGTGACGGCCGGCGCAACGCAGGCCATCTTCACAGCGATTGCCGCCTTCGTCCGGCCGGGCGACGAGGTGATCGTCTTCGAGCCGGTCTATGACTCCTATGTGCCGGCCATCGAAACAGTCGGCGGCAAGGCGGTTTTCGCGCAATTGCAATTCCCCGACTACGCGCCGGACTGGGCGCAGGTCGAGCGGCTGATTTCGCCGAAAACGCGGATGATCATCGTCAATTCGCCGCACAACCCGACCGGCAGCCTGCTCAGCGCGGCCGACCTGGACCAACTGGCCGAACTGGTCAGGGGAACGGACATCGTCATCCTCTCCGATGAGGTCTACGAGCACATCCTGTTCGACGGCGAACAGCACGCCAGCCTGTGCGGCCACCCCGAACTGGCGCAACGCAGCATCGTCGTTTCCAGCTTCGGCAAGACCTACCATATCACCGGCTGGAAAATCGGCTACGTCGTCGGCCCGGCGGCGCTGATGGCGGAGTTCCGCAAGGTGCACCAGTTCAACGTGTTCACCGTGCATGCGCCGTCGCAACTGGCGATTGCCGAATACATGCAGGACGCTTCGCGCCATCTCGGCCTGGCCGCCTTCTATCAGGAAAAGCGCGACTTCTTCCGCCGCCTGCTGGCCGAGACGCCCTTCGAACTGCTGCCCTGTCGCGGCACCTATTTCCAACTGGCCAGCTATGCCGGGCTGTCCGACCTGCCGGATCGCCAGTTCGCCGAATGGATGACCCGCGAAGTCGGCGTCGCGGTGATCCCGGTCTCGGTCTTCTATGCCGACGGGCGCGATGACAGCGTCGTCCGTTTCTGCTTCGCCAAGCAGGAGGCGACCTTGCGCGCCGCCGCCGAGCGCCTGTGTAAAGCTTTTGTGAAGCCGCGTTAAATAATGCATGCCAGCTTGACGCTGGCGTATGCTGACGCGAATAATTCCGTCACCCAATAATAGTCAACAGAGGACAACACCATGAGCATGCTGCAGGAATTCAAGGAATTTGCCGTCAAGGGCAACGCAATGGATCTGGCGGTCGGCGTCATCATCGGCGGCGCCTTCGGCAAGATCGTCGATTCCATCGTCGGCGACCTGATCATGCCGCTGGTCAGCCGCATCGTCGGCAAGCTCGACTTCTCCAACCTGTTCGTCGTCCTTGGCGACAACCCGGGCAACCTGACGGCGCTGGCCGAACTCAAGAAGGCCGGCATCCCGGTCTTCGCCTACGGCTCCTTCCTGACCATCCTGGTCAATTTCATCATTCTCGCCTTCATCATTTTCATCATGATCAAGCAGATGAACCGCCTGCGCGCGCCAGCCCCGACCGCCGAACCGGAAGTCCCGCCGACGCCGGAAGACATCACGCTGCTGCGCGAGATTCGCGATTCGCTTAAGAAGTAGGTTTTCTTCCAACGATAAAAAAGCCGCTGTTCAGCGGCTTTTTTTTGTGCCCGGTACGCTATCGGTAGTGGTTGAGCCAAGCCACAAAAATCACCAACATCAGCCAATAGCCGAGGCTCCTTGGGTTCTTTTTTTGCTCAGTTGTTGCGTCCGGCCATGTTATTTATTCTCGGCCAAAACATATCGCATGCCAACTGACTGCTCCTGGCTGACTTGGGTCGAAATTATTGCAATGC
>NZ_SSSQ01000020.1 GCF_009469765.1 Dechloromonas hortensis | reverse complement strand
AGTGGTAGTTCAGTTGGTTAGAATACCGGCCTGTCACGCCGGGGGTCGCGGGTTCGAGTCCCGTCCACTCCGCCAACCAATAAAAAAAACCCGTTGAAATCGTAGAGATTCAACGGGTTTTTTCTTTTCTGCGACCGAACGAGACGACGGGCGGCTTGCCGCCCGTCCCTGCTTACTTCTCGACGAAGGCGCGCTCGATCACGTAGTCGCCAAGTTCGCCGGTGTGGTGATGTCCCACCTTGAAACCCTTGGCATCGAGCATCGCCGCGGTATCGGCCAGCATGGCCGGGCTACCGCAGATCATGGCGCGATCGGTGGCCGAATCGAGCGGTTCCTGGCCGATATCGGCGAACAACTTGCCGGACTCGATCAGGTCGGTCAGCCGCCCCTCATTGCGGAAGGACTCACGGGTCACCGTCGGGTAATAGACCAACTTTTCGCGGGCCAGGTCGCCAAAGTACTCATGCTCCGCCAAGTCCTGGGTAATGTAGTCGTGATAGGCCAGCTCATTGGTCCAGCGGACGCCGTGAATCAGAATGATTTTCTCGAATTTTTCATAGACCTCCGGATCGTGAATCAGGCTCATGAACGGTGCCAGGCCGGTGCCGGTGGCAAACAGGAAGAGGCGCTTGCCCGGCTTCAAGTCATGCAGGACCAGCGTACCGGTCGGCTTGCGGCTGACGATGATCGGATCGCCCGGCTGCAAGTGCTGCAGGCGTGAAGTCAGCGGACCATCCGGCACCTTGATGCTGAAGAATTCGAGGTGCTCCTCGTGATTGGCGCTGGCGATGCTGTAGGCCCGAGTCAGCGGCCGGCCATTGACTTCGAGACCGATCATCACGAACTGGCCATTGATGAAACGCAGGCCCGGATCGCGCGTCGTCCGGAAGGAAAACAGGCTGTCATTCCAGTGATGGACGGAGAGTATTTTTTCGGTGCCCAGTGTGCTCATGGCGACAATCCTCGCTTGAATATTGGATGAGTTTCATCATAGGCTTGGTGACATAGCGAACAAAGCGGATAATTTATCTATCAATTAGCGATCTAATAACTATGCGAATCACCCTGCGCCAGATGGAGATTTTTGCGGCGATCGCCCATACCGAAAACGTTTCGCGGGCGGCCGGGCATCTGTCGATGTCGCAATCGGCAGCGAGCAATGCGCTGGTCGAACTGGAGCGACAGTTCGACTGCCCGCTGTTCGACCGGGTCGGCAAGTCGCTCCGCCTCAACGGCACCGGGCGCGGCCTGTTGCCGCAGGTCGAGGACATGCTCGGCCGGGCGGCCGATATCGAAGGCTACCTGGCCGGCGGCGTGCTCGGCCCGCTGGCGGTCGGCGCCACGCTGACCATCGGCAATTACCTGGCAACGCTGGTCGCCGCCGAATATCTGCGCCGGCACCCGGCTTCGAAACTTCGGCTGCATGTCGCCAACACGCACAGCATCGTCGAGCAACTGAGTCATTTCGAACTCGATATCGGCTTGATCGAAGGCGAGGCCAATGATCCGGACCTGTTGCTCGAACCCTGGCTGGAAGATGCGCTGGTCGTCTTTTGCGCGCCGCAACACCCGCTTGCAGCCGTCGGCGAAGCCAGCCCGGCGTTGCTGGCCGAACAGAAATGGATCGTCCGCGAAGCGGGCTCCGGCACGCGCGCCCTGTTCGACCGGGCGATTGCACGGGTCCTGCCCGGGCTGCATATCCAGCTCGAACTGGAGCATACCGAGGCAATCAAACGGGCAGTCGAATCCGGCCTCGGCATCGGCTGCCTGTCACGACTGGCGCTGCGCGAGGCTTTCCGGCGCGGCAGCCTGGTCGAAATCGGCACCCCGCAACTCGATCTGCGCCGCCATTTCTATTTCGCCCGCCATCGCCAGCGCCGGGTCAGCCCGGCCACCCAGGAATTCCTCGCGCTCTGCCGGGAAATGACCGGGAGCGCCCTGGGCACCGACAGCCTCGCCCTGCCCTTCATCGTCTGAATCCTGCGGTCGACGGCCCCAAATCGGCATTTTTCAAACGCGCCGACTGCGCCGAAGCCACCAACCCTCCGCCAGGACCGCAAAATTGACGACACCAGCTGTCGACCGGTGAAAAACGCAAATTTTCAATGGGATACCACCGCCCCGCCAGATCGGCCACAGTCCTTGAAGCACATTTTTTAGGCAGAGCTCAGGTATAATCCCCGTTTTAGTCGACCCCGTTCGCGAGGAGCTTCACCCTATGCCACACCGCAACGTTCTGTCGCTTATTCGCCGAATTGCCACCGCCAGCCTCAGTGCTGCCGCTGTTACCCTGGCCGCGCCGACGCTGGCCCAGGCTTCCGAAGGCTTCCCGCTGCTCTCCCTGCTCATGCCGTCGCTCTCCGAGCCGACCGCACTCAGCCCGGAAAGCGCCTTGACCGTGCATGAAGTCCGCGCCGCGCCGCAACCGACGAATTCGATCGACCTCACCGCCAATCCGGACGACCTCTGGGTCCGTCTGCGCAATGGCTTCGCAATGACCAACCTGAACGACGACCTGGTGCTCTATTACCAGCAGTGGTACCAGAATCGTCCGGATGCCCTGCGCCGCATGGTCGAGCGCAGCCGGCCCTATCTGCACCACATCGTCGAGGAACTGGAAGCGCGCGGCATGCCGACCGAGCTGGCCCTGCTGCCGATGGTCGAAAGCTCGTTCAACCCGATGGCCTATTCCCGCTCGAACGCCTCCGGCCTCTGGCAGTTCATCCCGGCCACCGGCAAGCGCTTCAACCTGGAACAGAACTGGTGGCAGGACCAGCGCCGCGACATCGTCGCTTCGACCGGCGCCGCCCTCGAATACCTGCAAACCATCTACGACATGCACGGCGACTGGCACCTGGCGCTGGCCTCGTACAACTGGGGCGAAGGCGCCGTCAAACGGGCCATCGAAAAGAATGCGGCGCGCGGCCTGCCCACCGATTATTCCAGCCTGAACATGCCAAACGAAACCCGGCACTACGTCCCCAAGCTGCAGGCCCTGAAGAACATTTTCGGCAACCCGGTACTGATGGCGAAGTTGCAGTTGCCCGAAATCATCAATCGCCCCTACTTCGCCACCATCGACACCACCCGGCCGATCGACGTCAAGACCGCAGCCCGCCTCGCCAACATGCCGGTCGCCGAATTCGTCGCCCTCAACCCGTCGCACAACCGCCCGGTCATCAAGGCCGACAGCGCCGTGGTGCTGCCGGCCGACAAGGTCGATATTTTCCAGAGCAATCTCGAAAAATACGCCCAGCCGCTGACCGAATGGCAAACCTACACGCTGAAGAACGGTGAAAAGCTGCATCAACTGGCCCCCCGCTTCGGCATTGCGCTGCCCGACCTGCTGCGCGTAAACGGCCTGAGCGGCAAAATCCGGCTGGGTGCCGGCTCGACGCTGCTGGTCCCGGCCGGCCCGGGCGCCGACGATCTCGGCAAGCAGCAGAACGTACCTTCGCTACCACAAATCATCGAACCGGAACCGGTGCAGGCCAAGGCCTCGGTGCACGGCAAACTGACCAGCAGTGATAAATCCGCCAAGGGCAGCAAATCAGCCAGAGTGGAGACCAAGCCGAATGGCAAGGCGGAGCAGAAGCTAGCCGCCAAGGCGCCGGCCGGCAAAGCTGACCGCAAGCAGGCTGGCAAAGCGACGACGAGCAAGATCGCCAAGGCCGGCGGCGCCGACAGCAAGACAACTAGCGCCAAAGCGGCACCACCACCCAAGGTCGCCAAGTCCGGCAACGGTCGCCGTAGCTGAGCGATACCCAACCAAACGAAAAGCGCCCCGTTCGGGGCGCTTTTCACATCAGGAGCACGCGGCCCGATTATGGCAACAAATGACAGTTGACCGTATGAGTCGCTGAAAACCTGCGGGTCTCCGGGTAAGCCTCGCGGCAAACCGGCATCGCATGCGGGCAACGCGGGTGGAAATGGCAGCCAGCCGGCGGCTTGGCCGGCGATGGCGTTTCGCCACCCAGCCGGATCACCGCCGTCGGCGCATCGAGCCGCGGCACCGGCACCGCCGAAAGCAATGCCTGGGTGTAGGGATGCTGCGGCGCGCGCAACACATCCTCGGCCCGTCCCTGTTCGACGATGCGCCCGAGATACATCACGGCAACATCGTGGGCCAGATACTCGACGACGGCAAAGTTGTGGGTGATGAACAGGTAGGCGACACCCAGTTCCTGCTGCAGTTTCTTCAGCAGATTGAGAATCTGCGCCTGCACCGAAACATCAAGTGCCGACGTCGGCTCGTCGCAGATCAGCAATTCCGGCTGCACGGCCAGGGCGCGGGCGATCGCGATGCGCTGGCGCTGGCCGCCGGAAAATTCGTGCGGGTAACGCCCGGCCACCTCCTCCGGCAAGCCGACCTGCTGCAGCAAGGCAGCAACCGCCGCCAGGCGCGCTTCGGCATCGTTCTCCGTACTCAGCGCCGCCATGCCCTCGGCGATGATGTCGCCGACCCGCAAGCGCGGATTGAGCGAGGCGAATGGATCCTGAAACACCATCTGCATGTGGCGACGGGCGGCACGCAGGCGCTTCGGCGCCATGCCGACCAGTTCGTTGGGGCCGAGCCGGACGCTGCCGGCGCTGGGCTTGATCAGTTGCAGCAAGGCCTTGCCGACCGTCGTCTTGCCGCAGCCGGATTCGCCGACCAGGGCCAAGGTCCGCCCGGCGGAAATGGCCAGTGAAACGCCGTCGACCGCACGAACATGGCCGACCGTCCGCTGCAGCAGGCCGCGCCGGATCGGGAAATGGACTTTCAGGTCGCTAACGGCCAGGAAAGACGGGCGTTCGACCTCAGCCTCGCTCACCGCCGGCGGTGGCAGCGGGTTTTCCTCAGCTGCCTCCGCCTGCCAGTGACAGCGCACGGCATGCCCGGCTTGCGGCTCGCGCCACGGCGGGGAAATTTCGCGGCAGACCGCCATCACATGCGGGCAACGCTCGGCAAAGCGGCAGCCGGCCGGCATCGCCGACAGCGCCGGCACCTGGCCGGGGATGGTGGTCAGGGCCATGCCGCGCCGCGACACTTCCGGCAAGGCGGCGAACAAGGCCTGGGTATAGGGATGCTGGGGCCGGCTGAAGAAATCCTCGCGGCTGGCCACTTCGACCAACTCGCCGGCGTACATGACGCCGATGCGATGCGCCATGCGTGCGACGACGCCGAGATCGTGGGTGATCAGCAGCATGCCCATGCCGCGCTCGGCCTGCAATCCGGCCAATAAATCGAGAATCTGCGCCTGGACGGTGACATCGAGCGCGGTGGTCGGCTCATCGGCGATCAGCAACTCCGGTTCGCCGGCCAGGGCGATGGCGATCATCACCCGCTGCTTCATGCCACCGGAGAGCTGGAAGGGATATTCGCCGAGCCGCCGCTCCGGGTCGGCGATACCGACCTGGCGCAGCAGCTCGAGCATGCGCTCGGTGGCCCCCGCACCACGCAAGTTGCGATGCCGTTCGAGCACTTCGCCGATCTGGCGGCCAACGGTCAGCACTGGGTTCAGGCTGGTGGCTGGCTCCTGGAAGATCATCGCCATCCGGCTGCCGCGCCAGGCGCGCATGTCGGCTTCCGGCAGCGCCAGCAACTCCTCGCCATCGAGCTGGATGCTGCCGCCGAGGATGCGCCCGGCGGCCGGCAGCAGGCGCATGATGCCCTGCGCCGTGGCCGACTTGCCGCAGCCGGATTCGCCAAGCAGGGCAAAGGTTTCGCCTTTGGCAATGGCAAAGGAAATGCCGTCCACCGCGGCCAGTGTCTGTTTGCCGGCGGTGAAGCCGAGGCGGAGTTGATCGACCTTCAACATTCAGGCAGCCCTCGGGTCGAATGCATCGCGCACGGCATCGGCAAACAGGTTGGCGGCCAGCACCAGCACGAACATCGCTGAAAATGCCGCCACCAGCGACCACCAGACGGCCGGCTCGCGGCCGAGTTCCATGCGCGCATTGTTGATCATCGTGCCAAAGCTGGTCATCGTCGGATCGACGCCGATGCCGACGTAGGACAGCACGGCCTCGGCCAGCACCAGCCCGGAAAAATCCATGACCAGCGCGATGATGACGATGTGCATCAGGTTGGGCAGGATGTGGCGGATGATGATGCGCCCGTTCGACACGCCGAAGGCCTGCGCCGCCTGAATGTACTCCAGTTCGCGCAGCTTCAGCGTTTCGCCCCGCAGCAGCCGGCACAAGCCGGTCCAGCTGGTGATGCCGAGGATGAAACACAGCGCCAGCAGGCGCAGGTCAGCCCGTTCGGCCGCCGTCGAGAACCATTGCGGATGGGTGTCGATGACCACCTGCATCATGAGTACGGCAGCGGCAATCAGCAGCACACCGGGAATCGAGTTCAACACCGTATAGATGTACTGGATCACATCATCGACCCAGCCGCGGAAATAGCCGGCCACGATGCCGAGCAGCACCGCCATCGGCAGCATGACCAGCGTCGTCACCAGGCCGATGATCAAGCCGGTGCGGACGCTTTTCAGTATCTGGTAGAGCACGTCCTGGCCGACCTTGTCGGTGCCGAAGACATGGTACTGGCCGGCCAGCCAGAACAGTGGCACGGCAAACAGCAGGATCAGCAGCAGGGTGAGCAGCACCGCGTTCCAGGCAAAGGCCGTCTCGCCGCGCCAGATTTTTTGCCAGCCGGAAGCGTTCACCGCAGCACTGCCCTGCCTGACTGCCGCGCTGGCCAGGCCAGCCACCGCCAACCAGCCAAGCAGCGCGAGCAGCACGGCGCGACCGGCCGTCAAGCCGGCATCAGCCGCCACTTCGTCCTCGCGCTCGCCGAGATGCTGGCCGCCGTACTTCAGGCGTGGGTAGTCGCGCACCGTACCCTGCCCGGGCAGGTCGATGCTTTCCTTGGCGTAAAGCCGGGTCGCAAAAGGCGCCGAATAGGTCTTTTCGTTGCGCGTGCGCAGCGGGCTGGCCAGCACATCGAGCAGCGACAGCACCTCGATTGCGTAAGTCGCCTTCTGGCCCGGCTTGCCGTCCAGTTGCACGCGGTAATGCAGCGAGTCGAGCAGGCCGATCAGGATGAAAGCGAGCAGAACAGTGGCCGAGGCCATGCCGACCCGATTCGCGCCGACCCGGCGCCAGGCGGCGAGCAGTGGTGGATTGCGGGCAATCAGCAGGCCGACGCCGACGCCGGCAGCGACCAGCAACCAGATCAGCGCATCCGACCAGAGTACGACGATCTGGAAGCCCATCATTCGAACCTGATCCGCGGATCGACCACGGTGTAGGAAATGTCGGTCAGGATCAGGCCGACGATGTAGAGCACCGAGCCGATGAAGACCATGGAGCGGACGACGGCGAAGTCCTGAGCGTTGATCGCATCGATGGTGTAGCTGCCGAGGCCGGGAATGCCGAAGAAGGATTCGGTAAGCAGTGAGCCCATGAACAGCAAGGGAATGACGACGACGACGCCGGTCAGGATTGGAATCAGCGCATTGCGCAGCACATGGCGGAAGAAAACCAGGGTTTCCGGCAGCCCCTTGGCCCGTGCCGTGCGCACGTAATCCTTGCTGACTTCCTCAAGAAAGATGGTGCGATACCAGCGCGTCGAGGAGCCAATGCCGGAGACCACCCCGATCAGCACCGGCAGGACCAGGAAGCGCCAGGCATCGAGCCCTTCGCCGAAACCGGAGATCGGTACCAGCCGCCACAGCTTGCTGATCAAGTACTGGCCGCCGATGATGTAGAACAGCCCGGAAATCGACATCGCCGCAACGCAGAGCACGACGCCCCAGAAATCGAAGGCGCTGGCCCTGAAAAAGGCCAGGGTCAGCGCGAAGCTGACGGTGACGAACAGGCCGAGGATGAAGGTGGGCAGCGCAATGGCCAGCGACGGCCCCATCCGGGCGCCGATTTCGCGGGCAATGTCGCGACCGTCCTCGGCCCGCCCGAAATCACCGACGAACATGCGCGCCGATTTCTGGAAGAAGATGGTGTCGGTCAGGCTGGCCAGGCCCGTTGCCTCGACATTGAGCAGCAAAGGCTTGTCGTAACCGCGCTCGACCTTCCATTTCTGGATCGCCTCCGGCGTCACCCGCTTGACACCCAGTTGCATGCGCGCCATATCGTCCGGCGTATTGACCACGAAAAACAGTGCGAAGGTGATCAGGTTCACCCCGATCAGGATCGGGATGGCGTAGAGCAGGCGGCGGATGATGTAGGCGAGCATTGCCCCGATTATGCCAAGAGCTGCCGCAAAATGAACAGAATCATCAGCAGCAGCGCCAGCCCCCAGGCAATTACCGCATAGTCGGAACGCAAGGGCGACTCGGCCGGCGATTGCGGATCGCGCAATGCGTCCGGGAACGGGCGGGCCGGCACCGGCACGATCTGCTGCGCGGCCGGGTCTTTTGGCACCCGGGCCGTGTATTCCCCGCTCGACTCGACCGGCCAATCGCCCCAGGCCCGGCTGGAAGGAAACTGCGGCACGCGGACGAGCAGGATCTCCTCGATATCCTCGGCCAGCAGGCGCTCGAAGTCGCTGATCGGGCGCCCGCCCTGCCCGGCCGCCAGTCGGCGCAGATCGGCGGCAATTTCCGCGAAAGCCGCCGCCGGATAGAGCCGGGTCCGATCCTCGGTCAGGTAATCGAACAGCGCCTTGCCCTGGCTCAGGCTTTTTTTCTTAATGGTCACCAGCGGCAAGCCGATCACCGCCCTCAGCCAGCTTTCCGGACCGCGCTCCGGCACCTGCCAGCCGAGTGCGCGCAGCGTCGTCACGCTGATCCCGGCGCAATTGGCGCGGGCGTGCTGGTAGGCAAACTGGTGACGATAAAACTGGTTGTAGACTCGCCCGAAGGCGGACTGCACATGCACAGCCGTGCGAGCCTCCCGCAAACGGGCGACCAGCATGTAGGACGGCCGGTACCAAGCCTGGCCGCTATTCAGATCGCCGAGGTAATTATCGAGCGGCACCGGCGCCGCGATGATGCCCTTCTCGCTCTCGGCATCCAGCGTATAGAAATTCAAAACCAGCCAGTCGTCGATTGCGCCATGCTCGCCGATCCGCCCGGTCATCACCGCAAAATGACCGCCGTGCGCCTCGTCATCGTCACCCTGCGCGCCGTTCAGCATCAGGCCGAATACCGCCTGCCCGGCCTGCTGCGCCGCCGCCCCCGTTCGCCGCCAGACCGACTCGACGACAAACGGACTTTGTGCCCCGCCCTGCGGCTGCCCCCTCAGCCAGTCACGGATTGCCGCCGGCCCATCGGCCAGGACAACCGACGGGGCGCGATCTGGCAAACGAAAATCCTCCGGCCACAGGGTGCGCGCGACAAAGGCATCGCCCTCCCGATTTCCGCGGATT
Source organism: Dechloromonas hortensis (assembly GCF_009469765.1). GTDB lineage: Bacteria > Pseudomonadota > Gammaproteobacteria > Burkholderiales > Rhodocyclaceae > Azonexus > Azonexus hortensis. Next base: position 18,499 of record NZ_SSSQ01000020.1, on the reverse strand, counting down.
TTCAGTGGTCGACCGCAGAAGTAGTCACGGCTGCGCTGATCGAACCAGGCACGATTCAAGGGTAGTTGGGGCACCAGGCTGAAATTGAGCGTCCCATTCTGGGTGACGATCCGGCTCGCATCGGCGACCAATTTCGCGCCCCGCTCGATGTCTGGCGCGGCGACCCAGATCAATGGCGGATACAGAGGCTGACTCCCCGGCGTCACGGATTTTGCCCAGGTCGCGACATCCTGCGGCAGCGGCAGGGTTGGCGAGAAACCGGCCAATGGCAGGCCGTTTTTCGGCACAGCAATCGTTTCGGCCCGAAAAAACCACATTGCCTGCGGCAAGCCTTGGCAATCCGGGCAAGTACCGGTCGTAATCCGGAAATCGTCAGCAGGGAACAAACCGTAGGCGGGCATCAGTGCATTCTGCCCGAAAGCCGGCAATGACGCTTTATCCGGCAGCTCACCACGAAAATCACAAAGGCATAAAACGATGCGGGCGCCAGCCTGGTTCGCGCATTGAAGGATGTGGGTTACAATGCACCCAGAAACAAAAAAGCCCGTGTAATCACGGGCTTATTTGTAACACTGTGGCGGAGAGGGTGTCCGCCAATAACATGTCTCACAGCATCTCAACAAGTATATTTAGCTATTAAGTTTCAATTACTTACTAAGACAACGACCGTCATCTTGTCTCAGTTTGTCTTACGAATTCTTATCAAATCCCAAGCGTTTTTGTACATTGATTTGTACATGTTGCTAAAATATTGGCATATCGATACCTCGGTGACGACATGCCAAAACCGCTTACGCAGCTTCAAGTAAAGAGCCTCGCCCCGACCGACAAGCCGAAGCGCTACCACGACGGCGGCGGGCTATATCTGAACATCACCCCAAACGGTGCGAAGTCCTGGGTTTTTCGGTATATGAAAGACGGGAAGGCTACGACGCTCGGCCTCGGACGCTACCCCGACATTAGCCTGGCTAACGCCCGTATTGGCGCCGCCGACCTTCGCAAGAAGACGCACCTCGGCCATGACCCTGCAGCAGAAAAGCGCGCCGTTGCAGAGGCCACCCAGTTCAAAGCTCTAACTTTCGACGAGGCCGCAACGGCCTGCATTGACAGTCGAAAGGATGGATGGAAGAACGCAAAGCACATTTCCCAGTGGCGCAATACGTTAGCAACTTACTGCAAGGAGTTCAGCAGCAAGTCTGTTGGCGAGGTCACAATCAATGATGTTGAAGCGGCCTTGCGCCCTGTCTGGTTAAAGAAGACTGAGACCGCAACGCGGGTGCTCGCTAGGATCGTCAGCGTGCTGGGTTACGCTCACGACAAAGGGTGGCGCGAAGATGATGACGCCGAATCTTGGGCAAAGAGATTGCGTGAACGCCGCTTGCCAAGTTTGCCCAAAAAGTCGAAGCGGGTGAAACATCACCCCGCCCTGCCCTTCGATCAAGTCCCGGCGTTCATGGTGGCTCTTCGCAACAGCAACGCGTTGGGTAGTCGGCTTTTGGAGTTCGCAATTCTCTGTGCGTCACGGTCTTCTGAAGCACGAGAGGCGACATGGTCCGAAGTCGATCTAGATGCCGCTCTTTGGGTTATTCCCAAGGAGCGCATGAAGACCGGGATCGAACACCGTGTGCCGCTTTCGGCTCAAGCGGTAGCCCTGCTGAAGGCGTTGCCACCGGGTAATCCAGCCGACCACGTCTTCCCCGGCAAGAAGACAGGTAAGTCATTGTCGGACATGACCATGACCGCATTCATTCGACGCCAAAACAAGAACGAATTGAAGTGGAAGGATGAAAACGGCGAGGCAATTACACAGCACGGTTTTCGTTCGACCTTCATGGACTGGGCTGCGGAAACAACACCGTATCCTGCCGCCGTCGCCGACATGGCCCTGGCCCACGTAATCAGCGACAAAGTTAGAGCCGCCTACCAGCGAGGGGACCTGTTCGAGAAACGCCGGGCTCTGACGCAGGAATGGGCGGACTACTGCACTGGCCCAGCGAAGTCGCTCGGCTAATTCACCTGCTGTCCATGGCATGATCGCCTTCAGATGAGCGACTTCAGTGAGTAGTTGGATATGGATAAGAGGCAAGTAGCATTATTGAGTGTGAAAGGTGCAGTTCACGAGGCTGCCTTTTTCCTGGACATGCTGTTGTCGCGGTATGACGACTTCAAGCATGAGACGGCCGGTTCACAGGACAGCCTCACTGAGGCTTCCTACATGTTTAATGCGTTTGTCAGGTCGGCAAAATCGGCACTTGAAGTTCTTGGGAAAGTATCTGATGAGGGCAAAAAGGCATTTCTTGAGCGCCTTGAGGGCCCGCATGGCTTCACCTATTTGATGCAGGCGGCAAGAAATGTGATCTCGCATGGGTCTGGTGACCTGCTATCCGGGAACATAGAGGCTGAACATGATGGGAAAAAGACCCTAGTGCTCGTATGTTCTCCCCTTAATGAGGGGGGCGCAAAATGGATTAAGCCGCCCAATCAAGATAGTATCAGCCTTGCTTTGGACTATTTTCTAGCAGTCCTCGACCAAACCGAGAAATGCTATGCAGGAATGGGCTCCTTACCAGATGACTATTGGCTTGGAATCCGGAACTGGGAACTTGAAGGGATGAAAGCGACTGTCCATGTGTCGCCGAGCATGATTGAATCAGCAAGGCGAGCGCAACTAATGATCCCTCCTGGATTCGTACCAGATTTTGTTGATACCTCCTGGGTCGGTAGCATGATTGAAAAGTACGCGAACCTTCGTATGTCCGTCTACCCAACAATCCTCATCGCTAGGGGTATGTACCACTTGAGTTTTCCTGCGTACAACGCCAACGGGCAAATAATACCCAGTAGCTAGAAGGCCGGCCCGCCTCTCATGAGGTCACCGACCCAACTCTAAGACTTTGCAGAAAATGACCCGATCCGAACTGGTTTCGACGCTTGCCCAGCGCTTCCCTCAACTCTCCATTCAGGACGCTGATATTTCTGTGAAGGAAATCATCAGCGCCGTTACTGAGACGCTGGCCAATGGTGATCGGGTTGAGATTCGCGGCTTCGGGAGCTTCAGCCTGAACTATCGGCCACCCCGCATTGGTAGGAATCCAAAGACAGGTGAGAAGGTCAGCGTTCCTGGGAAGTGGTCGCCTCACTTCAAGCCGGGTAAGGAACTGCGGGACTTAGTGGATCGCTAGCCGAGCCTAATCGCCTCAGCTCTGGGCGTAGCTCGCCTCTATAACCTCCATCGCCGGAGGCCGAAAAAGTTCCTTGGCCTCGGCCTGGCTGCCCTGTAGCCACTGCTCCAAATCCTTCGTCTCAATCGCCACCACACTTCGCTTGTCTTGCTGGTCAGGCGACAATGCAGGATCAGGCTTGTGCATTCTCGACATCAGCGGATGCTCATCCGCATTCACCGTGAGCATCGTGTAGGTCTCCAGGATTTCGCCGGTTCGCTTGTTCACCCAGGGGTGATAGAGACCAGCTAGCGCCCAAGGCTGCCCGTCGGCTCGCCGAAATCGCCACCAGATGTTCTTGCCGGTCTCCCAGTTTGGCTCGTCAAACGAGTCAGCGGGGATGATGCAGCGTTGGCCAGCGCGCCAGGCGTCTCGAAAACTGGGTTTTGCCGCAAGCTCTTCAGAACGCGCATTGTTCGTGGAAAATTTTAGGCGCGGCACGTCTGACCAGTGCGGAATCAGACTCCAGAGACCGACGACGAGTTCAAGTTTGCCAGGCGAAGACGCCCGCAAAAATGGTCCTTGGTCGCGCGGCACGACCATCGCAGGCCAGCGCAGCGGAGTCCGATTTCCGATGTGCCAGGCGCGCTCCATTGCTGCTTCGTCAGGGGACACATAGCGATTGCACATACAAGAAGTCAGCGGCTTATTGCATATAAGGAGAATAGCAGCCTTCCGTTTGCTTCGCATAGACCGACGGAATTACACGCGTGCTTGGGCGCTATCACCATCCGCGAGCAGATGAACTAGCGAAGAAGCTTAGCTAGCGCGGCTTTCGCCACGTCAGCCAGAATGGTTTCTTCGGATTGTCTTGGCATAGAAAATTCCGATAGAATTTCCCAGATTTGCCAATCCAAAACAATATCAAAAAGGGGGAGTAATACATGGAGTTGTTGCTCAAGATCGTCACTGGAATTGTAATTATTGTCGGTGTTCTCTTCGGAGCTCTCTTCGGCGCTATTTGGATACGTGAAACCTTCAGCAATTGGTACTCGCGACGTAGCGGAAGAACCAAGTCTGCAATTTTGTTTGGCCCGGTCATTCTGTTGTCGATCGCTAGCATCAGCACCACAAAAGAGCCATTTTGGCTCGGACACATCATTGGATGGTCGATCCTCTGGGGGATCATTTGGTATGCCCTGTTTGGTCAAGAACCGACAGAGATACGACAACAATCCGGCGGCTCAACGACACTTCAACAGCAAGAGGGGCATTCCCCAGGGCTTAGCTTCGCGGATGTAATTGGCATGCAAAAGCTCAAAGATGAGCTAGAGAAGCATGCCGATGAAATTTTTAATGGAGGCAAGAACGGAATCTTGTTTCATGGAGCGCCTGGAAATGGCAAAACCATGATGGCCGAGGCCTTTGCTGGGGAACTCCAGTCACGAATGCCCAAGGATAAATATGTTGTTTTTATGCCCGTATCCATGGCCACACTTGCCAGCCGCTGGCTAAATCAGACTACCGAGCAACTGAACGACTTGTTCGTCCAAGCAGCGGCTGCAGCGAAAACTTATGGTGCCTGCGTATTGTTCATTGACGAAATTGATTCAGTCCTAGTGTCGCGAGACACCATTGGACCGGGCGGCACTGAAGTATCGCAACAGGTCAATGTGATGCTGACGTTGTTGGTTAACTACCGCAACTTCAAACAGAACGGCATCGTCATTGTCGCTGCAACCAATTTCCTAGACAAACTGGACTCCGCGGCTATTCGCGAAGGGCGATTTGACTTCAAGACTGAAATTACCGCCCCCGATGAGCCCGCTCGAATTGCTCTGTTAATGCAATCCGCATCAGAGGCCGCTCTTTCTCAGAAAACCGCTGAACGTGTCGCAAGCCGCTGGGAAGGATTCGGCGTTGCTCGTTTGCGGCACGTCGGCCAACAAGCGTCAAAGCTTGCAAAGGCCAGTAGTCGCGATGAAGTCACTTTTGATGATCTGATGGCAGCTCTGCGTGATGCGCAGGGATGTAAGGGTCTGAACCTGCCAGAAAATACCGCGTCCCTCGACGAACTTCATTTCGACGAAGAGTTGACCAGCAGCCTTAAAGGGCTTGCTCGCCGGATGACAAAGATCGCTGAGATTGAAGCTATGGGCGGTTCGGTTCCGAAGGGTGTCTTGTTTTTTGGTCCTCCCGGAACAGGCAAAACTGCCGTTGCCAAGGCGCTCGCAAAATCCTCTGGATGGGCGTTCCTATCGACAACCGGCCAACGCTTAATGAACGATACAAACGAATTCGATCGACTGATTACTAAAGCATCAGACCTTCGCCCGTGCATTGTTTTCATCGACGAAGCTGATGACATTCTGGCGGATCGTGCGACCAATCCCTACGGGAAATCTGCAACCAACAATCTATTGGCTTTGATGGACGGGGACCGTGCGCTTAACGATGTGATGTTCGTAGCAGCCACGAATTTCGAAGATGCACTCGACGCGGCGGCTGTTCGTGGTGGTCGATTTGCGGAGCACTACGAGTTCCGCCGGCCCACCGAAGATGCGTTGGTTTCCATTATCCGCGCCTTCATGGCATCGAAAGCAAATGCACCCTGGTCTCCCGAATTTACGCCTGAAGCCGCAGCCGCAATTCTCAAAGATTTCTCTCCTGCGGATGCCAAGGATCGAATGCAAAAGGCCATTAATAGGGTAGTTGCCAATCTGGGCGAAGAGAAAATTGCCCTCGCAGACCTGAAGGCGGTTGCCGGGTAGCCTACCTTTCGCATGAAAAAGCCGCCTCGCGGGCGGCGGGGGGGCTTTCTGCCCCCTTTTTCGTTTCAGCTAATCACTCGCCAGGGATGCTTGTTCGACTAGCGACTATCCCGAAAAATCAGAACCGCAAGGTAAGCGACTACGGCAATGCAGGGCGACAGCGCAGCAACGGACTCGAACACGATGCAGCCTCAATCCACCGCGACGCCATTACCGTAGCGCGCAACCGGCGGCGGGGCGTCGCGGTTCTTCATTACCAGGGCAGCAACGTCCTCCGGCCGGGTGCCAACGGGCAGCATCACCACGTCGCCAGACTTGTAGTGCCAATTGATCGTCGCCAGGCTCGCGGGCTCGATTTGGAACCCGAACATGTCGACCAGCATCCCCGTTAAGTACGACACCAGGCAGAGGATGAAAATGAACTCCTTCTGGCTCCGGGTCATGCGCGGTTGTTCCTGTTCTTCGTAGTCCATGCTGTTGCTCCTTGGTGGTGTGTGGCTACTTGTCCTGGTCGTCGGAAAGCTGGCGCTTGGTCGCGGCGCGCCCCGCCTTCGCCGCCTGCTGGATGACCATGCCGGCGGCCTTGGGGATGGGGTGGACGCCGGTCTCCCAGCGGGCGACGGTGACTTGCGTAACCCCCAGGAGAGCCCCTGCGGCGGCTTGGGTGAGCCCGGCCGCCTGGCGGGCGGCGCGGAATTGGTCAGGGGTCATGGCTATTTGCACAAAAAGACCTTATGACCACCTGTGTATGCGTTGTCCCTCAAAACAACAAGGCCTCGGTCGTTAGTGAAATGGATTGGCGGCTGCTTCCAACCGTGCATGTAATCGTGGTTATGACGATCCATACCGCCCTCCTCAACCTTCTTCGGCAGCAAATCCCCGGTGGTCTCCACGGCGTATTCGACAGCGCTTATATCAAGCACGATTTTCAGCACAACGTACTCTCTATCGCTTTTTTTACCCGCCCGCTCAATGGCTTCGTGGGCGCTCTCGATGCTGTTATAGGCATACATACCCCAACCCCAGCCGTAATGAAGAAGGTCCTCGCGCGTCGCGTGGTCATCGATGACGTGAAATGTCTCCTTGGGGTGAGCATTCAAACAATCAACCGCCGCCTCTCTGGTTATTACGGAAAAGACGGTTAGTTCTTTGCCAATCTGCCGTTGTTTGGTGCAAGAGCACGTCATTTTTCTCTCCTTGATGTCGTTCAAGCGTCCTGCTGTCCTGCATTTCGGGCTCCGGCGCGGTCTTTCATCTGATTCACCGCTTCACTTTGCGCACCCTTCAACACTCTCCAGTCTCCTGGCGGCGCCTGGGGTCTTGCTCTATCCCCTCTTGCCCGGCTGCTGCGCTGTCCGACTGAAATCAGTATATCACAACTATATTAAATGTACATCTATTTATTTGAATTTAAAGGCTTTTTTTATATATACGTGCAACGGCTAATATTCGCCCTGGTGTGGGTGTGGAGCACGGTCTGCCACACGGTGTGGTACAGGGTGCGGCGCCGGTTCAACAGCCGGTTCAACCGGTCGTTCAATCGGTCGTTCAATGGGCTTGTCTGCCGCCCCAGCGAGGGCGGCGGGGTTGCCGTTGCCGTTGCCGTTGGGGAGCGAAGGGGGTCAAGTGGACGTGGAATACCGCAACCCCCTTGTGGGGTGAGGATATGCCGCGAAAGCCACTTGACGCCCGCAGCGTGGGGCGCAGCCCCGATAAGCTCCCGGCAACAGCCGGGGAATTAAGGCCAACGGCCACACATTCCCCGGCTGATGCCCTGCGGCGAGCTGCCTTTGAGGGGTTTCCTCTTATCTCAATGACCGCTCACGGACGGAATGGCTAAACTGGCACTACCGGCCAGCAGTGGAAATTCGACACTTCCACTCAGCAGCAGTTGGTACGGCTGCTCCGCTCCGTAACCTGCCTGACAGGCTACACGTCAAACTCGGCCAAAGCAGTCATCCAAGACAACTACCACGAAGGTCCGCAAACTGGAGGCTGTCATTCGCACTAGCGAAGCGAACGTAAGCCGTCCTGCAATCGCCGGTGATTTAGTAACGGGCTTCACCATCGACTGTTTAATCCTTCAATCGGCTCTATCGTGCGATGCCAATAAGTGAAGGCTTGATAAGAGCAGGTTCCCGAAGCGGCCGGAGTCGTCATTCATTTGCGCGCGCGAGTGTAAATGGCCGAAAACGCCACCCACGCGTTGGAGTTGGAGTCGAGACCCATCATGAGCCGCTCACCGATGGTCGATTTCGGATTGACCTCGTCGTCAGCCGCGCGTTTGTCCAAAGCGCCCGCTTCTTGCGCGACTCGGGCGAGCGCGAGACCGTATACCTTCGAGTCTGGCACGCCGTGTACCGCCTCGACAATGCCGAAGTACACGTTCCAAAGCCGACGGATCGCCTGGATTGGCAGCTTTTCAGCCGCTACAGCATACACGGTGATGTGCGCCGCCAGCTGCAGCGAGGGAAGTGGCATGTCAGCCCTCGCGGTTGCGTGGTCGATCCAAACTACTACATAGGCGCCGATGGCGACGTCCGGCACGGCGGGGTCCTGAACCAATAGTCTGACGACGGCTACGACGTGATTGAGGGCGCCCATGAATTCCGTGCCCGGCCCCCACATGCCTCGTGCGAGCGACATGAAAGGTGCGGCGCCGCGAAGCAGATCAACGGCCTCCAAGACGCGGGGTGCAAGGCGAACCGCTTCCGGGATGAGAGCCAGCTGATGCCTCAGCTGGATTTGTATGCCCACGTGCCAGTCGCAGAGTTGTGCAAGTTTGGTCGCTACCTCCTCCGTGGTCAGCAGGCCGGTCTCCTCCAACCCGCAGAGTAGGTCCAAGGTGCACATTCCGTCAGAGGCGAACTTGTCCTCCAATAGCCACAATCGCAGCATGGCATCGTCGGAGTAGACAACGAAGTCGCCAGTGCGGGCCAGGCCTTGAAGTTCGCGTGACGAGATCGGCAGGTGTAGTTCGTCCTCCGAAGGCGCTCCTTGAGGCTGAAGGATCTGCGCGAGGCGCGGCCTGAGACGATCTTGCACATCGATGCACCGCTGCCGGAGGAGGCTTCCAGAGAACGGCTGTGACATTCTCATCAGCTCGCTTAAGGTCGCTTGGGAGATTGCAACCTTGGGGAAGAAGTCGAAAACCTTGTCGAGCAGTTCGAGGTCCTCGAGCACGAACAGAGTGAGCAGATCGAACAGGGGCATCCTCGAACGGAAGGACTCGGCGTGCCGCTGCTCCCAGTGCCCGCCGAGCATGTTCAGGTGAAACCTCTTCTCGTCGGCCGTCGACTGCTTCGCCAGCTCCCAGAGATGCGCCACGTCCTGCACATTCCCAAGCGCGAAGCGTGGACGCCACGCGAAAGGCAATAGCAACTGGCCACTTTGGAGCTGAGCTTCGAGCCGCGCTTGTTGTTGCTCGTGCTCTTCCGACACTCCAATGGCGGACTTCATCGAGCGCAACATCTCCTCTGTACCAGCTTCGGCTGGTAGCTCCAATCGGCGAAGAATTTTCGACTGGGGAAACCGTTCGAAGAAGGCGTTCGCGCGCGCATGGAACTCATCCTTGCGCGTATCGCTCAGCACCGCCGTCTCGAAGCTTGTCGCGGCGATTACCATGCTAAGAAACCCCCCTTCCTCCCCCTCGTCGTCGCAGGATGCGAGCGCGCCCATGCGGAACGCCAGATCGACGAGCCGGGGGCTAGTAGGGTTCGTATGCCGCTCAAGGTTGAACAGCATCCGGACGCACTCGACGCGCCGTTCCTTTGACTGCGCACGCTCCAAAATCAACTCAACTGCCGCTTTGGCCTTCTCTGTGAATCCCCAGCGCCCCATGATGTTCACGTAGGTGTTCAAAGCGAGCCCGTCCTCAACGCCGCCTTCGAGCATGCTCTCCAGGATGGACCTCGCCTCGTCGGACCGGCCCAACTGGTCGAGCGCTAGCGCTTCGAAAGCCCTGATCCGCCCCGTGACCTCAAACTCTCGGCAGGCTTCCTCGCACAAGGCGAGCAGATCACTCCACCGCCCCAAGGTGGCCAAGGAGACTCCAATCCTCATGGCGATCGTTGGGGACAGACGAATCGTCGAGCGCACGCGCGTCGCCACGGCGAGAAACTGCTCGGCTTGAGTCTCGGAGCCGGGGTCCAGCTCGTGGAACAGGAGCAGCGTGGTCGGTTTGGGGTGCCCAAGCTGTTCGTCCTCGCGGGCAAGATCCGTCAGCGCCTGGCCGCTTTGCAACTGGTTCCTGCGCTGCGCGAGCAAGTAGTCCAAGGTCGCCGCATGCGCCTGGTCTTCCGCATCTCCAGAACGCAAGATATCGCGCCAAGCCCCGACCAGATGATCCCTGGCCATCACGTCGGCCGACAGGGCCGCCAGAACCAAGGCGGGTCCGAATAGCTGGTGCGACCGACCGACAGTGTCGATGTTTGCCACCATCAGCTCGACGCAATCGCGGTGCTTACCGAGTTCGTGCAGAAACGTGACGCGGCGCAAAACTTTCATGTTGTCGTCGGGTAGCCGGCTGTTGGCTTCTAAGGCCGCCTGGAAGTCGCCGCACTGGGCTGCGAGGGTCTCTGCTGCCGACTGGAGTTCGGCTTGCTGCGGCCGCTGCCGAGCCGCGGCCAATACCCGGGTGAGAATCTGCTCCTGCTTGCCGAGCATGCTCGCGGTCGCGATCCAGAGGTCGATCACGAATTCGGCATTCGACACCCATCTGATCTCCTCTAAGGCGGAAACGGCTTCTTCGATGTCAGCCCACGCTTCGCGCAGCGCGGCCGCGTCCAGCCCGATGGGGCCTGAAGGAGGAAAGACCTCATCCTCCGACTCCCCTTCGCTCGATGCCTCTACGCGCGCGCTCCTCAACGCGATGGTGAACCGCGCTCGTGCCCGCAAGATCAGGAACAACAGCCTTGTCGACTCCCGTTTCTCATCCAAGGTGATGCCGTCGATGCATGCTTGCAGCGCCAGGTCGGGATTCGAGAACATGGTTTCGACCACGGCCCGTGCCGCGAGGCTCTCAGCGCCTTCGAAAGTATCAAGAAGCGCGATGGCTTCGGCATGCTTGCGGCTAGCGGCGAGGAGGCGTGCCTTGACGCCGAGTAGCGCTGGGTCTGCGTCCGCGGGCAGCGCGTCCAACACGTCCGAATAATCTTCGCCTTGGTCGGTTCTGAACCGACTGCGCATCTCGCTCTCGGCCCAGGCCACCCAGTATTTGGCCTGCGGTTGCGTCTCGGCGGCACTCTTGAATGCTTGGGTCGCACCATTGTCATCGCCTCGGACGAGGTGAAGCCGGCCTTTCAGGTACCAATATTCCGCTTTCTCCATTGCCGACGCAGGCTCCAAACGCTCTGAAGCCTGCTGGAGCAGGTCCGCACACTTCTCCACGCTGCCTCTGGCGACTGCGGACTTCGCTTCGGTGAGCAGCCAGGCCAAGCTGCCGCGCGGAGGATTGATCCAAACGTCGGCGGCGGGCTCCGCTAATGCTTGGGCAAAGACAATGCTGCGGGTGGCTATGTTTCTGGTGATCGACTCCACCATTGTGACTCGATCCTCCGAACCAAGCGAAGGGTCCATCCCGGCTACGCTGGTATCCAACGCATGCCCAACTCGAGAAAGACGATGTCGCTTCCGGACCTCGTCGACCAGATCCGTCGTGCGATTCAAGACGTTGGCCGTCGGCACGCGAATCACGGCCTCCTTCTGCTCCAGGGGGATGGAGGCGATTTGGATACGGTCAAGCTCCTCGCGAATCCAGACGTAGTGAAGCGGGCACTCGCGGGGATCCTCTGGATCGAGGCTTAGGTCGCATAGAACCAGAAGGACCGGCTCGTCCGTGTTGTCGAAGTAGCGGAGCGTCGTGGTGGAGAGGCTGATTGAGAGAAAGCTCCCGTCTGCGCTGCGCTGCGGCGAGCGCGTGCCCTTGAGCTGGAGGCGGAAAGGGTGGACGACCTGCTGCTGCACGCTGATTTGCACTTGGAGATCAAAGCCGAAGTCGTTGACGCCGCCAAGCTCCGTGAGCTGCCAGCCCTTGGGCCGCTTTGCGCGCAGACAGTCGTAGGCGTCTTGTCCGATCTCTTGCGAGTCGCCAGTCTGTGGCAATCCTTCGTCGTGTGGCATGTTGGCTTCTATCCTTATTGAATCCAAAAGAGCTTCTCGATAACTGCCTAGCTCCTTAACGTCTCTCTGCGGAGGAGTCAGTTTACCCACCCCGCCACCAAGGAGCGCAGGGCAAGGTGCGCTCCAGCGAGGCTGGCGCCGCCGAGGATGCGAGATGGCAGTGCAGAAATGTAGTTCGGCCTATGATATATGGCTATGGCGCAAAGCGCGGAGTATGGCGGTTGATCCCTGCCGAGAGGCACCTAACCCGCGCTTAGCCGACTGAATCAGCCAGAACGCCGAACGGCGGCTATGGCCGATGTGCTGAAGTCAGATGTCTGGCAGCTTTTGAAGTGAACCGGCCCGTTGAACGACTGCTGCCTGGCGCCCCTGACAGTCGGGTTGTGGCCGGGAGTGTGAGTTCGACATAGCGCTGGTAAGCGGTCAGTCGAGGAAGCGTTTTTTAGAGTATGACCGCTTTGGGGCACGACACCCAATTGGTCCTCACGGCCAGGAGCCGACACACACCGCCTCCACAAAGCAGCCATCTGAGTGACCGCTGCACTCCGAGACCTGCCGTAGGGCCAATTCACACAACTCGGCCAAAGCCGACCTTGGGCTTCTGGCCAGAATCGGGCAGCTATGCGCCAGTTACCCGCCGCTCAACCGCTGATCGCAGTCAATGGCCGCTTTCGTCCTCTGCGTGCGACGGCATGCCTGTGCTCTCAAGTTAACTTAGAACCCAATGGATTCGCCGGCTCCCAGAAGGGTGGCAACACCAAGGATAGCGAAGATGGCGGCGGCGATGCGATGCACCACCTTGACTGGCATTTTGTCGGCAATTTTGTCACCCATGATGACAGCCGGCACATTCGCCAGCATCATGCCGAGCGTTGTGCCAGCGACCACCGCGACCAGGCTTTGATACTGAGCTGCCAGTGCAATGGTTGCAACCTGCGTCTTGTCACCCATTTCGGCGAGGAAGAAGGCAATCAGCGTGGTCGTAAAGACACCAAAGCGAGCCAGCTTGGCGTCCTCTTCGTCGAACTTATCGGGTATCAGGGTCCAGCCAGCCATAGCAATAAAGGAAACGCCAAGCACCCAGCGTAGTGTCTCCGGTCCCATCAGCGTTGTAATCCAGGAGCCGACAGCCCCCGCGAAACCATGGTTGGCCAGCGTGGCGACCAAAATGCCGAGAACGATAGGCACTGGTTTGCGGAATTTCGCTGCCAGAATGAATGCTAGAAGTTGGGTTTTGTCACCGATTTCGGCGAGGGCAACGATGCCGGTGGAGATGAGAAATGCTTCCATGCTGGTTTCCTTGGCCGGAATTCGACGAATGACCATGCCACCTCTCCAGCCAAATGGAAGGCAGTATGGTCAAAGGTCTTGCCAAGCAGAAACCGCTTACGCCATGGTCGAATGACCAAGTATGTTGACGCAAGCCTCTTCAAGAAGAAGAGAGGCTACTCCCCAATGACTCGGCGGCATTCTATAGATTGCTTTGTTACTCGTCTATCTTGATAGGTTATGCATCCACCCAGCCTTAATCAGAAGAGCTTTTCCGGGGTATAGCGAATGCCAAAGGACACCCAGTGGCTATCACCCGGTCCCGAGAGCTGTTGCCCGAACGTAGCATCCACCTGGAAAAGGTCAGGTATCACGGAGTACCGAACTCCAACTTGTCCATAGGACAAACCATGGTTGTCACCGAATGTTTCCGCAATGCCAAGCAACTTCGGATGCAACCTGAACTCACCACCAATTCCCCATGATGTGCTGTTGAGGCCGGATGCCTTGTCTTTTAACCAGCCAAGATTGGTATGGATAATAACTGTGTCGTCATTTAATGAAACCGACAACGGAATGTAGGCGTAGGTGTTACCGAGCATGTTCGGACCAGGATTGATTTTCGGGTGCTGAATCGTCCCGACCGCCAAGCCCCAGCCCCAACCATTGGTCTCTAGGGGACGGAACAGGGTTTTCAGTTGAAAGACATAATCATTCGTAGCCTGTTCACCTTCAGTTTTTGCCCTCCCTCCACCGAAGGTGAATTCAAGGTTGCCGGTCAGATTGCATGCAGGTAACGCCCAGAATTCTCTGCTATCTGGATATACCCGTATCCAGCTCTCGAGCTGACAACTGCCAGCTGTTGTAAGTCGAGCATCATCGGTAACGAAGGGACGAGCAGCAAATGCAAAGGAGGGAATAGCAAGGGCCGTGCAGGCTAAAACTCTATATTTCATCAGATTGTTCTATTTCGATAAGGGGTGGTTACCGGGGGGGCTACCTATACGGCACCATCTGGCACAACAGGGTCAACGTGGGTCATCAGGTAGAGCACCGAATGGCGCGACATCACATTCAGTTTGGCTTGCCGAGCGATGGCGTGGCCTTCGGCAACCGTTAATTGACCGTCGATTTCCAGATGGACATCGGCCAGAATCATGTCACCCGTTTTGCGGGTTTTCAGTTCGTGTAACCCGAGCACACCCGGGGTGGCCAGAATGTCCGACGAGATACCTGCAATCTGCTCTTCGGTCGCCGCTCTGTCGGTCAGGTCGTGGAGGGCATCCCAAGTGAACGACCAGCCCATGCGGGAAACCATGAAACCGACAATCAGTGCCGCAATTGGGTCGAGGAGAGAAAAGCCCAGCAGATTGCCGCCGATGCCAATTGCCACAACCAACGACGAAGCTGCGTCGGAACGGGCATGCCAGGCATTCGCCACGAGCATGCTCGAGCGAACACGCTCAGCCACGGCCAGCATGAAGCGAAAGAGAATTTCCTTGGCTGCCAGCGCTGCCAAAGCCACCCAGAGAGCGGCTATGTGCACTGTAGGAATGCTCTCAGGGGTTTGGAGCTTGTGCGCGGCAGACCAAATCATTCCGATGCCAACGGCAAGAAGAAGCCCTCCCAGAACAAGTGATGCCGCGTTCTCGTATCGCTGATGGCCATATGGATGGTCAGCATCCGCTTCTTTCTGGCTGTGCTGTATGGCGAGCAGTACGACAAAGTCGGCTATCAGGTCAGATAGGGAATGAACGCCATCCGCAATCAGGCCTTGTGAACCCGACCAAATACCGGCCACCACCTGCGAGATGGTCAGTCCAATATTGACGACTACGCTGACCCACGTGCTGCGTTTGGTGGCGGCTTCGCGCTCGGGGCTCGCATCCTCTGTTTCCATCTCGGCAAGTCGGGAAAGGTCATGTGAATTATTCATGGTGTGTCTCTAACGTGAATCACGGGTTTGAATCCAAAGGCTGCTCAGGCTGGTTGGCATCAGCTCAGTTTCTTGTTTTTCAGTGCCTCGCGTTTTTGATGCTGCTTGAGTACCAGATAGGTCAGCCAGCCCACACCAGCCATCGCCACCGTAAAGCCTGAATAAGCGAATTCCCAAGGAATGCCTGTCGTCATCATCGAAAACTCGGACATCCCGCCCATTCCAGCAATGATATTGATGGGCATGAAGATGATGGAGAACGTAGTCAGCTTACTGACTCGCTGGTTCTGATTGATATTGATGAAGCCAACCACCGCATCCATCAGAAAGTTAATCTTTCCAAAAAGAAACGACGTATGGCTATCCAGGGACTCGATGTCGCGCAGGATTTGTCGAGTGTCCTCATTTTGGTGTGTCGTGAGCAAGTGGCTACGAACCAGAAATGAAAGTGCTCGCCGTGTATCAAGGACATTGCGGCGAACGCGTCCATTCAAATCTTCCTGACGGGCAATGCCCCCCAAAATTTCCCCGGCCTCTTCGTCCGATAGTCGGGTGTTTAACACTTTCTTTCCGACCAACTCGAGTGCGGCATAGACGTCTTCCAAGCGGTCGGCCGAATATTCGGCATCAGCCGCATAGAGGTCGAGTAACACATCTGTCCCGTCAGTGACATAGCCCGGTTGCGTCCGCGCCCGCATACGTTGCAGTCGGAAGACGGGGAGTTCCTCGCTGCGCACAGAGAACAGAATCTCGTTGTGCAGAACAAACGCCACGGCGACGTTACGAGATTCCGCATTCAGATTGAGCAGAAAATCAGAGTGCAGATGTACCTCGCCGTTGTCCTCAATATAGAAACGGGCGGATGCTTCAAGGTCGGTGAGGTTTTCCGGGTCCGGCAGCTCCAAACCAAAATGTTTCCCCACCCACTCGCGAACCTTGGGCGTCGGTGCAACCAAGTCCACCCAGATGGGCTGACTGCCAGCGAATTCCTGCGGTCGTTTGATTTCCGTCTGACGCAGGCGACCGTTGTGCAACTCGAAGATGTTTACCATCACCTTGGAACTGGTTTGATGGCCATCCCCCACCAAGTCTTCTCGAATCTCGTCAGAGAGCAGTTCCAAAATGTCATCCAGGCGCTCCTCCGCAAGCTCTTTCCAAACAACCAGCCGGTCTTCCTCTGGGAGTGCATTGACAATCAAGGCAACGGAAACGGTAGGCAAGCGGGCCAAGAGGTGACGAAGTTCTGCTACATGCTGGCGTTGAACCAGATTGTCGACGACCTCTTTCCTTGGCGACTCCTGTCGACGAGCCAACTCGCCAACGAGGCGATGCTTAGCGAGGAGTTCCTGAACTTCGAGCAGGTCATCTTTGACCGTATCCGCCTGAATGACGTTTGACTTCTCCATGCTTCAAGCCTCGCAGTTCGGGATGAGATTGCAGGTTGCCTGGAAACCGACACCCCAATCCTCACACTGTTCAGGTAAGCGCATCGCTGGCATGCTGATGACGACCATCAGTTGCTGGACGAGCTGAGATGTACTGCCCGAGTGGCGAAAGAACTTGAAAGACATGGCCTGCCTCCTGAAAAACGGAAAGGCGGACACCCATGGAGAGTCCATGTTGAGGATGCGTCTTTACAGGCCAACACGATTCTCCTAGCCTAGGAATACCGGCCGGGGAATAGCTATAGTAGGTCTTTCTCCATGCGGTAACGCATGGCAAGGCCTGGCTGCAAATTGTCAGTGGAATTGGAGGGAAGCCTAGACAGGCTTCCTGCGCCGCTTCCCGCTCTTGGCGAGATAGCGGCAGTAGAACTGCGCGTTATCGTGCCGAGAGAGTGCTCGTCAATTGGACAGAGCAACAACTATCACTCGAACAAGGGCCCACAGGGGGTCTCCGCGAAATAAAAACGGGCGGATTTTGGCCGAGGAGGGTATGAAAGTAAAGTGACAGTTTGGTGAAAATGGGGGAAACACGTCAGTTTTTACGAGATTTTTACGCGCAGAGTACGGTCGGTGATGTCTCTTTTGAGGTGCTGAGCGGACATACCTTTATTGAATCCAATTGTCCGTTCTTGGCCGGTAGCGCCAGTTCAGCCATTCCTGCGATAAGCGGCCATTGAGATCGAGCGGTTTGCTGAGTGTCCGCTTTCAGGCGAGGAGCCTGGAAGTCCGCCTCCGGCCAAACGGCGACGGTCGAGGCAGCCATCCAATTTGAATAGGCAAGACGTATCCGGAGCCAGTTGAATGGCCGGTATCGAGCCCGGCTTTGAGCGTTCACGACAGGGGTAAAGGGGCCAGTAATGAACGACCGCTGGCGTAGCCCCACTAAATTCATAGCGTTGTCATCGAACAGAAATAATAGAACGGTATAAATCGTTTACATTGTTCAAAAGACTCGTTGATAACCGTCGCCGCCAATATCAGACATGGACAAGGGATACAGCCAACCAGGTGCATGGGCCGTCATTTACTGTGCGGCCACCGGCAAATTTCTGATGGGGAAGCGCTCTTCTAAAGTAAATAAGAGCGGGGCATGGAAC
Organism: Dechloromonas hortensis; assembly: GCF_009469765.1. GTDB lineage: Bacteria > Pseudomonadota > Gammaproteobacteria > Burkholderiales > Rhodocyclaceae > Azonexus > Azonexus hortensis. Next base: position 700 of record NZ_SSSQ01000020.1, on the reverse strand, counting down.
CTGTTTGGCGGTCGTGTCGATAACGGCGAGCGTCCCCGGGAAGCGCTGGTCCGCGAATTGGGTGAAGAGGCTGGCCTGAGCATCAAGCCAGGTCGCCTGGCCAAACTGCATACGCTCACCCGAAGGTTCCGCTCCGGACAGGATGAGCGGGATATGCATTACTTCGTGATTAAAGCCGACCGGGAGTTTTCACCACGCCTCAATCACGAACACAGCGACTTCCGCTGGTTTACGGCCAAGCAGTTACCGTCCCGGTTTAACGGGCCAACCTCGATTGCCATCAAGAAGGGACTGCTGGAGAAGGCGGCCAGCCACTGAGTGGCGGTGTAATCCTCCCGCCACTCCTCTACAAGAACTGAAGCTAGGCTGCGGCAGCCACCAGTAACTTGTTGGTGGCCCGCAGTCGCTCCGCCATCAGTCGCATGACCTGGATGGCGAAATACGGCGTTTGTTGTACCAGGAACTGAAAGCGCTTTTCGTCGACAGCGACGAACTCACAATCGGTCTTGGCAATTACGCTGGCCGAATGCGGTCCGGGCGACACCAAACCCATCTCGCCGACGATGCTGCCATGCTCCAGCATTTCGACGACATGGTTCTGGACAATGACCTCAGCGGTGCCGGTTTCGAGGACGTACATCTGATTACCTTCATCACCCTCCCGAAAGAGTGCTTGTCCTGCCTGAATCGTAATTTTTGC
>NZ_SSSQ01000001.1 GCF_009469765.1 Dechloromonas hortensis | reverse complement strand
TTTAATACTTTTGTGCAACTTGCGTTGCTAGCATCAAGGCACCCACACCTATCGGTTGTTCAAGTTGTTAAAGATCAGTTCCGCCGCGCCGTTACTTGCGTTTCGTCAGCAGCGAAGGGGGCGTATTATGTAGATTTAAATCGCCGCTGTCAAACAAAATCTAAAAATAATTCAAAAATTCAAAAAATATGACATTGAACTTATTTTGACACTACTGCTCATGCGTCAAAGAAACTGCCAGCATCTCGCCTATCTACCAAGCGAGTACGCCGCTATGGGACCACATGAGAGAAAAGACTTGGTGCGTCCTGACGGATTCGAACCATCGACCTCCACGATGTCAACGTGGCGCTCTAACCAACTGAGCTAAGGACGCACTGAAATAAGTTGGTTGCGGGGGCAGGACTTGAACCTGCGACCTTCGGGTTATGAGCCCGACGAGCTGCCAACTGCTCCACCCCGCGTCCGTATAGACACTGTCTTTAATACACAATTGCCAGGTGGTAATAACCTGGAGCGGCAGAAGAGTCTCGAACTCTCGACCTATACCTTGGCAAGGTATCGCTCTACCAACTGAGCTACTGCCGCTCTGTACCCTGCTAAAAACCGATGTTGGCGGAGTGGACGGGACTCGAACCCGCGACCCCCGGCGTGACAGGCCGGTATTCTAACCAACTGAACTACCACTCCAGTTTGCTAAAACTGTTCTGCCAGATACTTGGCGTCCCCACGGGGATTCGAACCCCGGTTACCGCCGTGAAAGGGCGGTGTCCTAGGCCTCTAGACGATGGGGACCCTGGACTATCATTTCCAACGTTGGTGGAGGTACGCGGGATCGAACCGCGGACCTCTTGCATGCCATGCAAGCGCTCTCCCAGCTGAGCTATACCCCCACAACCTCAACAATACTGGTGCCCAGGAAGGGACTCGAACCCCCACGGAGTTACCCGCTAGTACCTGAAACTAGTGCGTCTACCAATTCCGCCACCTGGGCACAGGTGCTGAGGGCGCGAATTATAGGGAATTGGCAAAATATTGCAATCAAAAAATATATATTTTTAACTAATGAAAATAAAAACGCCGTTGCAGCCACCTGCGCAAGCCCTGTAAGGCCAGAAAAAAGAGACGCATCGCATATCAATCGGCTGACAAATCTACAGCATGGGATAGGAACTCAAATGGATGAAAAAAAGCCCCTAGATTTCTCACGGGGCTTTCTAATCTCAAATTAATTTATGACAATAAAATTAATTAAATATCGACCCTTGCGCTTAAGGCGTTGGTTTCGATGAATGCACGGCGTGGCTCTACCAACTCACCCATCAGAGTAGTGAAGATTTCATCGGCAGCGATTGCATCGTCGATTTGGACCCGGAGCAGGCGGCGAACCTTCGGGTCCATCGTCGTTTCCCACAATTGACCGGGATTCATTTCGCCCAGACCTTTGTAGCGTTGCTTGCTAATACCACGTTCAACGTCGTTGAGTAGCCACTTCATGGCATCGCCGAAATTGCTGACCGGCTGCTTCTTTTCGCCGCGTGCCATGTAAGCCCCCGGACCAAACAGATCTGCCAAGGTTTCAGCCGTGCGACGGAGTTGAAGGTAATCGCCGGAAAGCAGCAGATCATCGTCAATCATGCCAACCTTCAAATTGCCATGGTGCATCTTTTCAACGCGCAGGGTCCAGCGTTCCTGAATATCGTCATATTTCGGAACGATGCGGATGTCTTTGTCCAAATGGCTGCTGACCAACTCGGCGCTGGTTCTGGCCGCTGCTTCAGAAGTCAGGTCGAGCTTGAGATTGTGCTGAACCAACGTTTTCAGAACTTCCGGATTGACCAGATGCGAGATGCGATCGATCACTGCTTCGGTCAACAACCAAGAACGGGCCAATTCCTCCAGGGCCGGGCCCACCATGGGTTCGGCATCGGCGCGCGGCGTCAGGCTGGCTTCATCCATCGCCATGCGCAGCAGGAACTGGTGGTATTCCTGATCGTCCTTCAGGTAACGCTCGGTCTTGCCGTGCTTGACCTTGTACAGTGGCGGCTGGGCGATATAGACATAGCCGCGCTCGATCAATTCCGGCATCTGGCGGTAGAGCAGCGTCAGTAGCAGGGTGCGGATGTGCGCACCATCAACGTCCGCGTCGGTCATGATGATGATGCGGTGGTAGCGCAGCTTCTCGATCTTGAACTCGTCCTTGCCGATGCCGGTGCCGAGGGCAGTGATCAGCGTGACGATCTGTTCGCTGGAAATCAGCTTGTCGAAACGGGCTTTCTCGACGTTCAACACCTTGCCGCGCAACGGCAGAATGGCCTGGAACTTGCGGTCACGACCCTGCTTGGCGGAACCGCCGGCGGAGTCGCCCTCGACGATGTACATTTCGCACTGGGCCGGGTCTTTTTCCTGGCAGTCAGCCAGCTTGCCGGGCAAACCGATACCGTCGAGAACCCCCTTGCGACGGGTCATTTCGCGAGCCCGACGCGCTGCTTCCCGGGCCCGGGAAGCTTCGACGATCTTGCCGGTAATGACCTTGGCGTCGGCCGGACGTTCCAGCAGGAAGTCAGCCAGCTTCTGGGCAACAACTTCCTCGACGGCCGGGCGGGCTTCGCTGGAAACCAGCTTCATCTTGGTCTGCGAGGCGAATTTCGGGTCCGGCATTTTGACCGACAGCACACAGGCCAGGCCTTCGCGCATGTCGTCGCCTGCGATCTCGACCTTGGCCTTCTTGGCAATCTCGTGCTCGTCGATGTACTTGTTGATGACCCGCGTCATCGCGGCACGCAAGCCGGTCAGGTGGGTACCGCCATCGGACTGCGGAATGTTGTTGGTGAAACAGAGTACCTGTTCCTGATAGGAATCGTTCCACTGCATCGCCACTTCGACACCGATGGTGACGCCGGTATCGCCGACCTTGGCTTCGCCGGCCGAATAGAAAATATTCGGGTGGAGAACGGATTTGGTGCGATTGATGTATTCGACAAAACTCTGCACACCGCCGGCAAAGGCGAAGAGCTCATCTTTGCCGCTGCGCTGGTCGACCAGACGGATGCTGACGCCGTTGTTCAGGAAGGACAGTTCGCGCAGACGCTTGGCGAGAATTTCGTAGTGAAATTCGACGTGACCGAAGATTTCCTCGTCAGCTGAAAAATGCACTTCAGTACCGCGCTTCTCGGTATCGCCGAGTATCTTCAACGGCGAGATTTCAAAGCCATCACGGACTTCAAGGCAGCGGTCGACCGGTACGCCACGCTGGAATTCCATGAAATGCTTCTTGCCGTCGCGACGAATGGTCAGGCGCAGCCATTTCGACAAGGCATTGACGCAGGAAACACCGACCCCGTGCAGACCGCCGGAGACCTTGTAGGAGTTCTGGTTGAACTTGCCACCGGCGTGCAACTCGGTCAGTGCGATTTCGGCGGCCGAACGCTTCGGTTCGTGCTTGTCGTCCATCTTGACGCCGGTCGGGATGCCCCGGCCGTTGTCAATGACGCTGATCGAATTATCAACGTGGATGGTTACGGTGATGTCGTCGCAATGACCGGCCAGCGCCTCGTCGATCGAGTTATCGACGACCTCGAATACAAGGTGGTGCAAGCCGGTGCCGTCGGAGGTATCGCCGATGTACATGCCCGGACGTTTGCGTACCGCCTCCAGACCTTCGAGAATCTGGATGCTGGCTTCGCCGTAAGCAGGCGATACGCCTTCCTGGCCGCTCATTTGCGTACTGTCTTCGCTCATTGAATGTTCCACGTGAAACTTGTCATTAAATCAGGGATCAAATCCGCATCGGCATGACAACGTACTTGAATCGCTCGTTGCCCGGTACGGTGATCAGAGCGCTCGAATTGGCGTCGTTGAAACTCCACTGAATTTCTTCGGTGTGGACGTTATTCAAGACGTCGAGCAGGTAGCCAACGTTGAAGCCAACGTCGATGGCATCGCCCTGATACTGAACTTCGATTTCTTCCAGCGCTTCTTCCTGCTCGGCATTGGCAGCAATCAGCTTCAGGCTATTGTCGCCCAGAACGACGCGCACACCGCGGAATTTTTCGTTGGTCAGAATGGCGGCACGGTTCATTGCCTGCATCAGGGTCTGCCGACCAACGGTCATGTGATTCTTCAGCGTCGCCGGAACCACGCGCTCGTAATCCGGGAACTTGCCATCGATCAACTTGGAAACCAGCACCACCGAACCGAAGGCGAAGCGCACCTGATTCGCGGCCAGCGTGATGCTGAGCGGCTCTTCGCTATCGACCAACAGACGGTTCAGTTCGAGCACGGTCTTGCGCGGCAGGATCATTTCCTGGCGCGGCAATTCAGCTTCGATTTCAACGCTGGCAAAAGCCAGGCGATGACCATCGGTCGCCACGGCACGCAATTCCTTACCTTCGACCAGCAGCAGCAAACCATTCAGGTAATAACGGACGTCCTGCGCGGCCATGCTGTACTGGGTCTTGCCGAGCAGTTGGCGAAAGGCCTTTTGCGAAATCTGGAACTGCTTGGTTTCGCCTTCGCTCATCGTCATGCGCGGGAAATCGTCGGCCGGCAAGGTCTGCAGGCTGAACCGACTCTTGCCGCCGCGCACTTGCAGGCGCTTGTCTTCGAGAATCAGGCTGACTTCGGTGGTGTCGGGCAACGAGCGCAGGATTTCCTGCAGCTTGCGGGCACCGACGGTAACGGCGCCGTCGCCTTCACCACCGGCACCATCGGTTGCCGTCGTTATCTGGATTTCAATGTCGGTCGCCAGCAGAGTGAGACGGTCACCCTTCTTTTCCAGCAGGACATTGGACAAGATAGGCAGGGTATGACGACGTTCAACAATCCCCGACACCGACTGCAATGGCGCCAGCAGTGTGTCTCTTTGGGTTTTAATAAGAATCATAAATTAAATTCCTTAATAGACTATATCGGGAACAGATCTGTGGATAACAATAAATTAACGTTTATTTTCAGACAATTATTTTGAAAATCTGGGTCTGCAAAAAGCTCTGAATTGCCTGTGGATGAAATCTGGACAATTTTCCCACAAACGACTAATGCCCAGTTAGCTCACATTCGCCTGACAAGTTGTGCACAGGCTTATCGACAGGCCTTATCCCTTCAATACTTGCAGCAATACGTGCAGGTCGTGATTCAGTTCGTTTTCCTTGGTGCGTAGCGAATCGATGGTTTTGACGGCATGAATCACCGTGGTGTGATCACGACCGCCGAAGGCATCACCAATTTCCGGAAAACTGTGTGACGTCACTTCGCGGCATAGCCACATCGCGACCTGGCGCGGCCGGGCGATGGCTCGCGTCCGCTTCTTGGAAAAGAGATCGGCAACCTTGATCTTGTAATAGTCGGCGACCGTTTTCTGGATGTTGTCCATGCCGACGTTGCGTACCGAGCCGATCAGATCCTTGAGGGCTTCCTTGGCCAGGTCGAGGGCGATAATCCGCCCATGGAAGGACGAATAAGCGAGGACCTTCTTCAGCGCGCCTTCCAGTTCGCGAACATTCGAACGCAAATGCTTGGCAATGAAAAAAGCGACTTCGTCGTCGAGTTGCAGTCCTTCGGCCTCCGCCTTCTTTTTCAGAATGGCGACCCGCATTTCCAGTTCCGGCGGTTCGATCTGGACGGTCAGACCCCAGTCGAAGCGGGTGACCAGACGGTCGTCCAGGCCGTTGATGTCTTTCGGATAGGTATCGCAGGTGATGATGATCTGCTTGCGGGCTTCGATCAGCGCATTGAACAGGAAGAAGAACTCTTCCTGCGAGCGGTTCTTGCCATTGAAGAACTGCACGTCGTCGAGCAGCAGGACATCCAGCGTCCGGTACATGCGCTTGAAGGTATCGAAGGATTTCTGCTGATAGGCGCGCACGACGTCGGAGTAATAGTCTTCCGCATGCACGTAGCGGACGATCTTTTCCGGGTTTTCCTTGAGGATGGTGTTGCCGATTGCGTGAATCAGGTGGGTCTTGCCGAGACCGGCACCGCCATAAATGAACAAGGGGTTGTAGGCACCCCCCGGATTGTTGGCGACCTGTACGGCGGCTGCCCGGGCCAGGTCATTGGCCTTGCCGACGACCAGATTGTCGAAAGTGAACGACGAGAAGAGCCGGGATTTCTCGTAATTGCTGCCCTTGCCGCGTCCTTTCTCCACAGTACCGCCCTGGGTGGCCGGTGTAGACGACGAAGCGGGGATTCCGGCCAGGATCGGGCGCGGTGCATCGGCGGTGGCGGCGCTGACCTTGCTGCTGCCGATGATCAGGTCGATGCTGATCGGCTCGGCAAAGAACGTACGGCTATATTCTTCAATCCGGCCGAGATAGCGGTCGCGAATCCATTTCAGGATGAAGCTGTTCGGTGCGATCAGGCGCAGACCTTCCTGCGGCGCATTTTCACCTTCGAGCCGCAGTGGCTTGATCCAGGTATTGAATTGCTGCGCGGGCAATTCCTGCTCAAAACGCAGTAGACAAGATTCCCAGAAACCGGCCATCGAAACCTACACTCCTTGCCGCATTGCCCAGGCGGCCTGGATTGCGGTTTTAACTATATGATTTATTTGTTATTTTTATAACAAAATCGGCGGCCGATTGGCCGCCTTGGGAAGGCCGTATTCTACTCGTCATCCACACGGTTATCCACAGCTTTGGCAAATAATTGATCTTGACAAGACAAGTGAAAACACGGTGTAATCACGTGTTTTTCTTAGCACATCAAGGGATTACCAACATGAAACGCACGTATCAACCGTCGGTCGTGCGCCGCAAGCGCACCCATGGCTTCCTGGTTCGTATGCGCACCAAGGGTGGCCGTGCAGTTATTGCTGCTCGCCGCGCCAAAGGTCGCAAACGTCTGGGCGTTTAACCCGGACGTTCGGCGGGGTGGCACAAACCTTCGCCAGACGCTATCGCCTGACAAAAACGGATGAGTTCTCATCCGTTTTTGGTTTTAGGAAGGCGATTCGCGGGAAATTGCTGATGCTGCATTATCAACCTCGGGCTGAAGGCTTTACGGAGCCAAGGCTCGGGTTGGTGGTCGGCAAAAAGCTGCTCAAAAAGGCAGTCGACCGCAACAGGGTCAAACGCATCGTCCGCGAGCAGTTTCGCTGTCTGCGCGAGAGCCTGCCGGCCTGTGACCTGATCGTTCGATTGGCAGTAAAACCGTCATCACTTGACGGTAAACTGCTGGCCGGCGATTTTGTCGCCCTGCTGGACAGACTGCGTCGGCCAAAACCGAAGCGGGATGAATGATGAAACGCATATTGATCGGCCTGTTTCGTGTCTATCAATATGCGATCAGTCCCTTTTTGGGGCGACGCTGCCGTTATTTTCCGAGTTGCTCGGAATATGCGGTGGAAGCAGTACAGAAACACGGTGCCATTAAAGGTGGCTGGCTTGGCGCCAAGCGCGTCTGCCGCTGTCATCCGTGGCATCCCGGCGGGTACGATCCCGTACCCTGATTCAAGAATATTTACGTAGGCCGTTCATGGACACTCGACGCCTGATACTGGTTTTGATCTTCACGTTCTCCAGCTTCATGCTGTGGGAAAACTGGCAGAAGTACAACCAGCCGAAGCCGGCCGCCGATACCGTAGCCGCCACTCAGGCCGCCGGTGCTGCGCCCAAGCCTTCCACTACCCTGCAGCCTGGTGCCGCGCCTGGAACGCCCGTCGTTCCGACAGGCGTTGCCGCCACTGCCGAAACCTTCGCGATCAGCACCGATCTGCTGAAGGCCACCATTTCGTCACAAGGTGGCGACCTGGTCGGTCTCGAATTGCTCAAGTACAAAGAGCACGACGACAAGGAAAAAACCTTCGTTCTGTTTGACGCCAAGCACCAATACATGGCGCAAAGCGGCCTGATCGGCGACGGCTTGCCCACCCACCGCTCGGTATTCAAGCGGGTTGCCGGGGCCACTACCCTGGCTGACGATGCCCAGGAATTGAAGGTTCGTCTGGAAGCCGAGGCGGCCAATGGCGTCAAGGTTGCCAAGATCCTGACCTTCAAGCGCGGCTCCTATGTCATCGACGTTGCCTGGGAAATTACCAATGGCAGCGACAAGCCGCTGGCACCGCATGCCTACTTTCAGTTGCAGCGTGACGATGTGGTCCCGGCCGGCGAAACCAAGATGGTGTCGACCTTTACCGGTCCAGCCGTCTATACCGAAGCCGACAAGTATCAGAAGGTCGACTTCAGCAATATCGCCGACAACAAGGCCAAGTTCGCCAAGACGGCCGACAACGGCTGGCTGGCCATGGTCCAGCACTATTTTGTCTCGGCCTGGGTACCGAAGGACAAGACGCCGCGCGAGTTCTACATGCGCAAGCTGGAAGGCAGCAACGCCTATCAGGCCGGCCTGATCGTTCCGGTCAACGAAATCGCGCCCGGTGCCAAGTCGGAGACCTCGGTCACCCTGTATGCCGGTCCGCAGGAACAGGCCGCGCTGAAGCAGATCGCGCCCGGTCTCGACCTGGTCGTCGATTATGGTTGGCTGACCGTTGTTGCCGCCCCGATTTTCTGGGCCCTGCAGGCAATTCACAGCCTGGTCGGCAACTGGGGCTGGGCCATCGTCGTCCTGACCATCATCCTGAAGGCGATCTTCTTCCCGCTCTCCGCCGCTTCCTACAAGTCGATGGCCAAGATGCGCGTCCTGACGCCGCGTCTGATGCAGCTGAAGGAGCGCTACGCCGACGACAAGCAGCGTCTGAATCAGGAAATGATGAAGATGTACCAGACCGAAAAGGTCAATCCGCTCGGTGGCTGCCTGCCGATCGTCGTCCAGATTCCGGTCTTCATCGCCCTCTACTGGGTGCTGCTGGGTGCCGTCGAAATGCGCGATGCACCGTGGATCTTGTGGATCAAGGATCTGGCTTCGGCTGACCCGTATTACATCCTGCCAGTGCTGATGATCATTTCGATGTTCATCCAGACCAAGCTCAACCCGACGCCGCCGGACCCGATCCAGGCCAAGGTCATGATGCTGATGCCGCTGATCTTCGGTGTGATGTTCCTGTGGTTCCCGGCTGGTCTGGTGCTGTACTGGGTGGTCAATAACGTACTGTCCATCGCCCAGCAGTGGCATATCACCCGGGCGATCGATGCCGGTAGCAAGGCTGCCAACGACGCCAAGGCCTAAAGTGTGAAGTCCGACACCATCGCTGCCATCGCCACGGCCCCCGGCCGTGGTGGTGTCGGCGTTATCCGCATCTCGGGCAGCAATTTGCTGCCCTTTTCTTTGGCGCTGACCGGCAAGACGCCGAAGCCGCGTTATGCCACCCTGGCCGACTTCAAGGCAGACGACGGCACGGCGATCGACAGTGGGCTGCTGCTCTACTTCCCCGATCCGCATTCCTTCACCGGCGAAGACGTACTCGAACTGCAGGGTCATGGCGGCCCCGTCGTCATGCAGATGCTGCTTGCCCGCTGTCTGGATCTCGGCGCCCGCCTGGCCGAACCCGGCGAATTCAGTCGCCGTGCCTTCTTGAACGGCAAGCTCGATCTGACCCAGGCCGAAGCCGTCGCCGATCTGATCGACGCCGCAACGACCAGCGCTGCCCGTTCGGCGGTTCGTTCGCTGCAGGGCGAGTTCTCAAAGGCCATCCACGGCCTGACCGACGAACTGATAAACCTGCGCATGCTGGTTGAAGCGACCCTCGATTTCCCCGAAGAAGACATCGATTTCCTCAAGGCGGCCAATGCCTTCGGCCGCCTCGAAAACCTGCAGATCCGGCTGGCCGAGGTCTTCGACCGGGCCGGTCAGGGCAAGCTGCTGCAAGCGGGCCTGCACGTCGTTCTGGCGGGGCAGCCCAATGTCGGCAAGTCCTCCCTGCTCAACCGACTGGCCGGCGACGATCTGGCCATCGTGACGCCGATTGCCGGTACGACGCGCGATGCCCTGCGGTCGACCATCCAGATTGAGGGAATTCCGCTGCATATCATCGATACCGCCGGTCTTCGGGAAACCGAGGACGAGGTCGAGAAAATAGGTATCGAGCGCAGCTGGCGCGAAATCGAACGTTCCGACGTCGTTCTGCTGCTGGTCGATGCCCGCAGCGGCGTCAGCGCTGCCGACCGCGAAATCCTCGAGCGGCTGCCGGAACGCCTGCAGCGCATCACCGTCTATAACAAGATCGATCTTTCCGGCGCCCAGGCCGAACGCCACGACGAACCGGAAACCACCGCCATTTCGTTGTCGGCCCGTTCCGGCGAAGGCATCGAATTGCTGCGCCAGGAGCTGCTGCGCATCGCCGGCTGGCATCAGGCAGAAGATGTCTTCATTGCCCGCGAACGTCACCTGCGGGCGCTGGCGACGGCCCAGGAGCATATCGCAGCAGCCCGCAGCGTCGTCGAAAGCGCCCTGCCCGCTCTCGAACTGTTTGCCGAAGAACTCCGGCTGGCCCAGCATGCCTTGGGCGAAATCACCGGCGAATTCACCGCCGACGATCTTCTGGGTGTGATTTTCAGCCGTTTTTGCATCGGCAAGTAGTCTTTCCCACTGGTCCACAAAGCCCGTTTTCCGTCGCCTTCAAAGCCTGTGCATAACTTGTCAGTGCTTTGGGGGTTAAAGCGGACTTTGTGGATTGTGGAAAAACTGTCCACATTTCATCCACAACTGATTCAGAGCTTTCTGAAGAGCCAAAATTTCATTTCAAGTGACTGAATATAAATTGAATATTTGACTTATCCACAGAACAGTTCCTGAGATAGTCTTCGTAGACTGTTTTTATATAGTTCTTATTAAAGAACAAAGGCAGCGACTTTCCGCTCCTTGAAAGCAGCCTTTCCCAACAACCCTTATTTTTCAGGCAAAACCTGGAGTTTTTAGAAAGCGCATTGCTGGCTCTGGTCCTGGCTGCTGTTCTGGCGGGTGCGATCGATGCGGTGCTCGTCGTCGGGGTCCTGATCGTCAATTTCGCCTGGGATACCGTTAGGCTTTGGTAATACTTTTTCCTGAACCGGTGCCAGGAAACTATTTCTAATAAAATTCAGCCACTTCGTTCGGGGAAGAATTCATGCGCATCACACTCGTTCATCCTGCCGGTTTCAATTTTGTCCCCGGCCAGCCGGACTTTTCAGTGCTGGCCAACCGGATGGCACCGATCGGCATCATGCAACTGGCGTCCTGGTTGGAGAAGTTCGGCCATAGCGTGCAACTGCACGACTGTCTCGGCCCTTATGCGCCACCAACGATTGCCGAAAATGCCGAAATCGTGCTCGCCACCGACCCGGAAATGGTCGGTTTTTCGGCGACGACTTCCGGCTTCATGGATGCGTTCGAGATTGCCGCCTATATTCGCCAGCGGCGGCCGGAGATCAAGATCACCTTCGGCAATGTTCACGTCTCGTCGATCGGGGCGCCGATCCTCGAACATTTCCCGGAAATCGACTATCTGGTGATCGGCGAAGGCGAAGGGGCCTTCCTCGACCTGGCCGACGGCAAGCCACTGAAAGAAATCGGCAACCTGATCTACCGTGACGAGACTGGCAAGATCCGCATCAACCCGCGCCGCGACCGCATTCTCGATCTCGACGAACTGCCCTTCCCGGCCTACGAAAAACTGGCCGGTTTTCCGCACGCTTACCATCTGCCACTGTTCGCCTACGAAAAGCGGCACGGGGCGACGATGATCACCTCGCGCGGTTGCCCCTATACCTGTTCCTTCTGCGACCGCACGGTGTTCGAGCGGCTCTACAAGACCAACTCGGCGCAATACACCTACGACCACATGAAGTACCTGCGGGATAACTTCGGGGTCTATCACATCAACATGTACGACGATCTGTTCACCGCCAAGAAGCAGCGGGTGATGGATCTGTGCCAACTGTTGATTGACAAGCCCCTTGGTATCCAGTGGAACTGTGCGATCCGCACTGGCCATACCTCGGACGAAATGCTCGCCAAGCTGAAGCAGGCCGGCGTGCTGATGGTCTCGATGGGCATTGAATCGGCCGATCCGGGGATGATGGAGCGCCACAAGGCCGGCGTCACGCTCGACGCGGTGCGCGACACGGTGCGCCAGATCCACGCCGCCGGCATGCGCGCCAAGGGCCTGTTCATTTTCGGTATGCCCGGCGAAACGCCGGAAACCGTCAAGGTGACCAGCGATTTCATCCTGTCGCTCGAACTCGACGAAATGAACATGACCAAGTTCAGCCCGTTGCATGGCGCGCCGATCTGGGACGAATGCGTTTCCGGAGTTTCCGGCGAGATGATCGAAGACTGGCGGCTGATGAACTGCCTGAATTTCGTCTTCCTGCCGCATGGCTTCAAGTCGCGCGAGGAAATGGATGCGCTGTACAATTGGCACGTCAAGCGCTTCTACAACAGCAAAGGCTATCACCGCCGCTTCGCCAAGCGCCTGTGGGCACACCGCTGGAGCCTGTGGCACGTCCTCAAGCACCTGCCGGAAACCATCGCCGCCGCCCGCTACTTCAGCGCCAACAAGGAGCAGCTTGAAAAGGCCAAGCGCGAATTCACGCTGCACCCGCGTCAGCCGGTCGGCCTGCAACCTTTCCTCAGCCCGGAACTGCAAGTCGATAACATTGTGTCGATGTCGCCGATCAAGCTCTCCCGCCGCGAAGTGATGAAAACGGTGCTGTCGGCCGTCGAAGAGGGATCCGCCTGTTGTACGCCGCCGGAATTGCAGGCAGCGGTATAATTTCGGCCCCGGGGGGTTTCAAAATGATAAACAAAAGCATTTTTGGCCATTTTTCACTGTTAACCGCAGCACTCGTGCTGGCATCGCTGGTCGGCTGCAAAGGCTCCGATAGCAAGCCGGATGATGGCAAACCGGCAGCAGCGGCCAAGCAAACCTTCCAGCGCAGCGGCTATGCCTGCTGCAATCTGCATTACGAAGGCGACTGGATCAGCGATTCGAACCTTGCCCAATTGGCTTTCATCCCGGCTGGCACGCCGATCAATGTCAAGAAGATCGACGGTTACCGGGCCTATGTCGAAGTCGATGGCAAGCCGATGCGCCTCGGCCACGACTATGGCCGGGCCCAGGAAACGACCGAACAGTGGGTCAGCAAGATCGTCGTCCTCGATGACCCGAAGGCCAGGATCGCCAAGTTCCCGCCGACCGTCCGCAAGGCGATCGAAGCCGGCAAGCTGATGAAGGGGATGACCAAGGAACAGGTCGTCATCGCGGTCGGGTATCCGCAGACCAATGAAAACCCGAATCTGGACGGTCCTTACTGGCGTTACTGGTGGTCGAGTTTCGGCCCCTATTACGTCTATTGGTCCGGCAACAAGGTCAGCAAGATCGACGGTCACTCGGAAACCGTCGGCTACATGACTTACAAAGGCAAATAATAATTCTTCGCCACCACAGAGAAACGAACAGGCTCTAACCCATGGAACAGCAAGCGAAGAAAATTGAACGCCAGACATGCGATGTGCTGGTCATTGGCGGCGGCCCGGCCGGGACGACCGTCGCGCCGCTGCTGGCCGAAAAAGGCTACAAGGTGGTGCTGCTCGAAAAGGCGCGCCACCCGCGTTTCCATATCGGCGAATCGCTGCTGCCGGCCAACCTGCCGCTGTTTGAGCGGCTGGGCATCGCCGACCAGGTGAAGGCGATCGGCATGGAAAAATGGGGCGCCGAATTCGTTTCGCCGCAGCACGACATGTCCCAGACCTTTCATTTCGCCGATGCCTGGGACAAGTCGATGCCTCACGCCTACCAGGTCAAGCGCGCCGAGTTCGACACCATCCTGATCCGTAATGCCGCGGACAAGGGCGTCGAGGTACATGAAAACTGCAAGGCCAAGGCGGTTGATTTCCAGGCCGACGACACGGCCGTGGTTAGCGCCCAGCATGACGACGGCCGCGAAGTCGAATGGCAGGCCCGTTTCGTGGTCGATGCCTCGGGGCGCGACACTTTCCTGGCCAACCGTTTCCAGATCAAGCACCGCAACCCGAAGCACAACAGTTCGGCGATCTACGGCCATTTCAGCGGCGCCAAGCGGCACGACGGCCAGGCCGAAGGCAATATCACCATTTTCTGGTTTGACCATGGCTGGTTCTGGTTCATCCCGATGATGAACGACGTCACCAGCATCGGCATGGTGACTTGGCCGTACTACATGAAGACGATCGGCGAGCGCAGCCTGGAGCAGTTCCTGCGCGATGGCATCGCGATGTGCCCGGGGCTGGCCGAACGCTTGAAGGACGCGAAACTGGAGACCAAGGTCGAGGCGACCGGCAATTTTTCGTATGTCTCCGAACGCAATCACGGCGCCAACTACCTGCTGCTCGGCGACGCCTACGCCTTCATCGATCCGGTGTTTTCGTCCGGCGTGATGCTGGCGATGAACAGCGGCGTGATCGGTGCCGAGGCGATCGATACCTGCCTGAAGACCCCGGCCAAGGCCGCCGCTGCGCTGAAGCGTTTTGATGCATTGATGAAGCACGGGCCGAAGGAGTTCTCCTGGTTCATCTACCGCGTTACCAACCCGATCATGCGCGACTTCTTCATGTACCCGAAGAACATTTTCCGGGTCAAGGAAGCGCTGCTCTCGGTGCTGGCCGGCGACATTTTCGGCAAGACGCCGATCTGGCGTTCGATTTGGATGTTCAAGGTGCTTTACTACCTGGCCAACATCTTTCAGCCGAAGCGCGCCTTCATGGGCTGGAAGCGTCGGAATTTCAACATCCGTCCGGTCGACGTGCCGCCGGTCTATAACGCCTAGTGAATCTCCAGCTTTTTTCCGATCTGCCGCTGGCCGATCTGCCCGATGCCGTAGCCGGCGGGGCGGATCGGGTGCTGGGCGGTGCCCGGCTCGGTCAGGCCAGCCCCGGGCTGGCCCCCGGTTGGCCGGTGCAGGCCATTGCCGCGCCGCTGCTCGGCAAGCCCGACGACAGCCTGCAGGAAATCTGGCGTTGCGATGCCGCCTGCGCGGCGGGCGAAAGCGAGGGCATCCGCTGGCGGCGGGCCGGTAATCTGCTGTACGGCGTGATCGAACTGGCGGAAGCCGATTTTTCGCCGACCCCGGCTGTTTCTGCCTTGCAGGCAGCCAGTGCCGAAGCCTACCGGCGCATTTTCCGGCTGCTCGATGCGCAGCGCCTGCCCAATCTGTGGCGGGTCTGGAATTATCTGGCCGGGATCAACCAGGAGGTCGACGGCCTGGAGCGCTATCGCCAGTTCAATATCGGCCGTCAGGACGCCTTCCTCGAATTCCGGCGCGGCGCCACCGGCAACGTACCGGCCGCCTGTGCCCTCGGTGTCGCCGAGGGGCCGCTGAGCATCGCTTTCATGGCCGGCGATACGCCGGCGGTGCCGGTCGAGAATCCGCGTCAGGTCAGCGCCTACAACTACCCGGCCGAATACGGTCCGCGCAGCCCGACCTTTTCGCGGGCGGCGCTGGTCTATCTGCCGGGTCAGGAAATCCTGTTCATTTCCGGCACGGCGAGCATCGTCGGGCACCGTACCGTGCATCCGGACGATGTTGTCGGCCAGTGTCGCGAGTCGCTGGCCAACGTTGCGGCTGTGGTCGCCGAGGCCAACCGGCTGGCGCGAACGACGGCCTACGGGCTGGACGAGTTGTCCTATCGGGTCTATGTCCGCCAGGCCGAGGATTTTCCGCTGGTGCGCGAAACGCTGGCCGGGCTGATCGGCGACACGGTCGAGATTGTCTATGTCCAGGCCGATATCTGCCGGCACGACCTGTTGCTGGAAATCGAGGCAATGGCCTCGCACACTCTGGAGACTTGCGCATGAATGCGGCCGGCAAAACCCTTCTGGCCGTACTGGCCGGCCTTGCCCTGATGCCAAACGCGGTACGCGCCGAGCAGCAGGAAAAGCCGCTCTGGGAAGTCGGGGCCGGGGTGGCTGCCTTCAGCTTTCCGGCCTATCGCGGTTCGGACCAGACCAACAACTTCCTGCTGCCGGTGCCGCTGGTCACCTATCACGGCGACTTCTTCAAGGCCGACCGGCACGGCATTCGCGGCAGTTTCTTCGATTCCGACCGGGTCGACCTGACGGTTAGCCTGGCCCTGTCGCCGCCGGCGAGCAGCGAGGATATCAAGGCCCGCAGCGGCATGAAGGACATCGAAGGCACCTTCGAAATTGGGCCGCAGATGGACTTCACCTTCTGGCGCTCGGAAAATCGGGCCCGCTTCGTCAAGTTGCTGATGCCGCTGCGCGCCGCCTTCACGGTCGAGAGCTCGCCCAAGGACATCGGCTGGGTGTTCCATCCCAAGCTGAACATGGACATCACCGACCTGCCCAACATGCCGGGCTGGAACCTCGGCCTGCTGGCCGGCCCGCTGTTCGGCGACAAGCGCCAGCACGCCTACTACTATTCGGTCGATCCGCAATACGCGACGGCCGGCCGCCCGGCCTACGAGGCCAAGGCCGGTTATGCTGGCATGCAGTACCTGGTCGGCCTGTCCAAGCGTTTTCCAAAATTCTGGGTCGGCAGTTTCGTCCGTTACGACAACCTGAGTGGTTCGACTTTCGAAGACAGCCCGCTGGTCCGCCAGAAGGACTATTTTGCGGCCGGCCTGGCCATTTCCTGGATCATCAGCGAGTCGTCCACCCGTGTGATGGTCAATGACTGAGTTGCGGCGGCCGGGCAATCCCTGGTGGATTGCCTACGAATATGGCGCCATGCTGCTCGGCCTCGGCACGCTGGCCCTGCTCTGCCTGAGCTGGTTGCCCTTCGCCCTGCTGCTTTACCCGCTGCTGCCGCGCCGGCTCGGCCAGGCGCTCGGCCGGGCGACGATTTCATTCGGCTTCCGCCTCTATTTACGCATCCTGACGCTGTTTTGCGGCTGCCGCTTCGACCTGTCGGCGCTCGACCAGCTGCGCGATGAGGGGCCGCTGATCCTCGCCGCCAACCACCCTTCGCTGCTCGACGCCGTGCTGATCGTTTCGCGGCTGCCCAATGTCGTCTGCGTCATGAAGGCGGCGCTGATGGACAACCTGCTGTTCGGCGCGGCGGCGCGGCTGGCCCGCTATATCCGCAACAATGCGCCGCTCGAAATGATCCTCGGGGCGCGTGAGGAACTGCAGGCCGGGGCGCAATTGCTGATTTTTCCCGAAGGGACGCGCACCGCCCATTTCCCGCTCGACCCCTGTTCGCCGAGCGTCGGCCTGATTGCCGGGCGCAGCAAGGTGCCGGTGCAGACGCTGCTGATCGAGTTTTCCACCCCTTACCTAGGCAAGGCCTGGCCGCTGTTTCGCCGGCCGACCCTGCCCCTGCACGTGCGCATCCGGCTCGGCCGGCGTTTTCCGCCCGCCGCCAATGCCCAGGCCCTGGCTGTCGAACTGGAAGCCTACCTGCGTCACGAGCTGGAAAATGCCCCACCCAATATGTCGACCGCAGCTGTTCTTGCCTGACCTCATTTGATGCCCGAAACCTCCGCCACCCACCTCGTTCTGATTCCCAGCTACAACCCGGGGCCGAAAGTGCTCGCCACGGTACGCGCGGCGCGGGCGCAATGGACGCCGGTCTGGGTCGTGGTCGATGGCAGTACCGACGGCAGCGCCGCCCAGTTGCAGGCGCTGGCCGCCGAGGATGCCGGCTTGCGGGTCATCGTGTTGCCGGAAAATCGCGGCAAGGGTGCCGCCGTGCTCGAAGGCATCACGCAGGCCGCCGCCGCCGGCTTCACGCATGCGCTGACCATGGATTCCGACGGCCAGCATCCGGCCGAGCTGATTCCGACCTTCATGGCCGCCTCGCAGGCGCAGCCGGCGACGATGGTGCTCGGCAAGCCGGTTTTCGCGGCCGATGCGCCGGCGCTGCGTGTCAATGGCCGCAAGGTGTCGAATGGCTGGGCCAACCTCGAAACGCTGTGGATAGGCATCGGTGATTCGCTGTACGGTTTCCGCGTCTATCCGATCGCCCCGCTGCGGGACATCATGCTGCGCAACCGTTTCATGCGCCGTTTCGATTTCGATCCGGAAGCGGTGGTCCGTCTGTGCTGGGCCGGCGTCAGGCCGCTCAACATCGACGCACCGGTGCGCTATTTCCGGGCCGATGAAGGCGGTGTATCGCACTTTCGCTACCTGCGCGACAATACGCTCTTAACCTGGATGCATACCCGGCTCTTTCTCGGCTTCCTGGTCCGCCTGCCAGTGCTGCTCTGGCGCCGCTTGCAATCAACCACCTGAATGCTGAAGACATGAGCGATTCCTCCAGCCGCGCCGCGGCCATCAAATCCGATCCCCGCCTGCAAGCCTATTTCGACGGCGAGGATGAGCGACGGGCGGCGACCCGTGCCATGTTCGACCAGGCGGCCGGCGGCTATGACCAGGCCGAGCGGATCACCGCCTTGGGCAGCGGCGCCTGGTACCGGCGCGACGTGCTGCGCCGCAACGGCTTGAGCAAGGGCATGACGCTGCTCGACGTCGCCGCCGGCACCGGCCTGGTGGCCGCCGAAGGGCAACGCCTGATCGGGCCGGAAGGCCGCCTGCTCGCCCTCGACCCGTCGCCCGGCATGCTCGCCGAGCTGCGCAAGAAGCTCGATGTCGAAACGATCGAGGCCTACGCCGAGTCGATTCCGCTGCCCGACAATCATGTCGATTTCGTCTCGATGGGCTACGCGCTGCGCCATGTCGGCGATCTCGACCTCGCCTTCGGCGAATATCACCGCGTGCTGTGCCCGGGCGGACGCGCCTGCATCATGGAAATCAGCCGGCCGCAGAGCCGCCTTGGCCGCCTGGCGCTGCGCGCCTACATCGGCGGGGTGGTCCCCTTCCTGGCCCGGCTGACGCGCAGCCAGGCCGACGTCAAGCTGCTCTGGGAGTACTACGGCGACACCATCGAGCTGGCCATCGAGCCGGAACGCATCCTCGACGCTATGCGCCGGGCCGGTTTCGTCGATGTCGAGTGCTCGGTCACTTTCGGCGTTTTCCGCGAATACCTCGGCCGCAAGGCCTGAGCATTTTTGCCCTTTTTCAGGTGTTGACCGCCGGAGTCCATAATTTTCGATGAATACCACCGAAATCTTCCTGATCGCGATGACGATCATCTTCACCGTGCCCTACCTGATCTGGCGGCTCGGCAAGACCGACTATTACGCGCCGCTGGTCGTCGTCCAGATCATCACCGGCATCCTGCTCGGGCCGGGCGTGCTCGGCCGCGCCTTCCCCGATTACTACAGCTTCGTCTTCACGCCGGCGGTGATCCAGTCGCTGAACGGCATTGCCTGGTGGGCGGTGATGCTGTTCGTGATGATTGCCGGCATCGAACTCGACCTTAAGAAAGCCTGGGCGCATCGTCGGGAAAGCTCGATCACCGCCGGCCTGGCACTCGGCATGCCGTTGCTCTTCGGCTGCGTAGCCGCCGGCGTGCTGCTGCTGAACGACGGCTGGATGGGGCCGCGGGCGCTGACCTGGCAATTCGTGCTCGGTGTCGGCATGGCCTGCGCGGTGACCGCGCTGCCGATCCTGATCCTGCTGATGGAAAAGCTCGAAGTACTGCGCCAGCCGATCGGTCAGCGCATCCTGCGCTACGCCAGCCTCGATGACATCGCGATCTGGGGCGTGCTGGCGCTGATCCTGATGGACTGGGAGCGGATCGGTCGCCAGGGCGCCTTCCTCGTTGCCTTCGCGGTCGCCGCTTGGCTGTTCCATCACCTGATGCAGCGTCTGGCCGAGCGCGACCGCTGGTACGTCGCCCTGATCTGGCTGGCCGTGGTCTCCTTCGGTGCCGACTGGGCCGGCCTGCACTTCATGGTCGGCGCCTTCCTGGCCGGGGCGAGCATGGAAGCCGAATGGTTCAATCAGGAAAAGATGGACCAACTGCGCCACCACGTGCTGCTCGTCATCATGCCGGTCTTCTTCCTGAGTACCGGCCTGCGCACCAACTGGGCGCTCGGCGGCGAAGCGGTCTTCGTCGGCGCCGCGCTGCTGCTGTTCGCCTCGATCACCGGCAAGCTGCTCGGCGTCCGGCTGGCCGGCCGCATCCTCAACTGGGCGCCGGGCGAAGCCAGCATCATCGGCTGGCTGCTACAGACCAAGGCGCTGATCATGATCATTTTCGCCAACATCCTGCTCGACAAGCAGATCATCACCAGCGAAGCCTTCACCGCGCTGCTGCTGATGGCGGTGGTCAGCACCATGCTGACGGTGCCGGTGGTGGCGCCGAAACTGGCGCGGCTGAAGGAACTGATCTTCCGCACCAGCTGAGGCTTTTGAGGGGCGCTTGCCGCCCCTATCCGGCAGTTGCCAGACAGGGCAAGCGGACCTTCAACCTAGAAGTGAAGGACAGCCGGAGCGCCAAGTGTGACCTGTCGCGCGAGGAAGACCGGTGAAGTGGCACAAACTCGGCTCAAGCCTGACAGTCGGACCAAATTGGGTTAGCTGTGTTTTCACTTGCCTTGGCCCCCATACAAAGAAATTGCTGTCTTCACGCCGAGCAAACTAGATTGCCCTTCAAGATTGGTGATCTCAGCCACGTAGTTGCCTGTTGCAAGCGGGAGCCAGCCGATAGTTCTTGTCTTTGCGTTTTTACCGTCGTGGGATGTTAGGCAAAGCGATACGAAGATGCGATCGATAACAATGGCGTGATCTGCTGCCTTTCGTACAACAACCCTAAATGGAATTGGCTGTCCTAAGCCTTTTCGCTGACCTTCTGGGATTGCGTCGTACCGAACATCACCTTGGCAGTGTTCGCTATATCTCTCGCCGACGATTTGGTCACTCAATCGCGCCTCAACCGATGGAAACTCAAATCTCACCGCTAAGGGGTAACTCTTCTCGACGGGTACCTCAAAAGATTTTGTGACCGATGCACCGGTGGTGCTGAGATCGATGTTCTGCCCCGAAAAAAGCGGCGGGAAGGCGCACAAACCTGTAATCCACATGGCATGGCCAAGGAAAGATTTTTGGCAGAGTGCGTAAGTAGTGGGTCCCATATGGCTAACGTGCTAGCGCAGCTTTTTGACGGTCGGCGGGAGCGGGATGTTATGCAATGCGTTTGATTGCATAAGCGATTGAGATCAGGATCAAGCAACCGATTGAAAGCCATGGAGTAAACCAAAGCGAAATTGCGAAGGCGCAATCGGTGGCAGCAATAACTCCAGGGCGAGAGCTAAGCTTCTTATGTTGTGAAAGAAGGTAATCACAAAGCCAAACGAGCGGTAACGCGATGGGTAGGAAAAACGACCACATTGCCCAAAATGTGGCGCCTACATCATGGATGTAGTTCGCGTAAATTATGGTGCTGCTAATTGCAAAAATAGCCCAAGCAGCGCAAACGGTGAGTAGGCGATTGCGCCTCAGAAAAATTGGCGGGACAGAGATTACGTCTGTATTCACGACAGGGGCTTAATTCATAACTTATTAAATAAGCCTCCCAAACCAGCAGGCTTTTCCGTCAATCAATAAATACGAAAATACGTTGAATCATTGGGATGGTCTGAAATTAGGCCTCCAAAACGACTGGTTTTTATCGCTATGACTCAGCCTCCCAAGTTGCTGGATCACCTTTGCGAGCGGATTCGTGGCCAGCACCACAGCATAAGGATCACCGATTTCTATGTCCAGTAGATAATGTGTTGCATTCTTTTCGACAGAAAGTGTCATTAGGTCGGGATGGGGCGGCTTTAAGGCAAAATTACATATAACAGGCGGTAGACCGCAGGTTTTGCTGATAAACCATGCCCGGCCCCCATTTTTTCCAACGAGGAGAGCGCGATGCCCTACACCCCGGATTTTGCCGAAACCGAACCTAGCCGCGCCGAGCTCGACGCGCAGGCCGGTCCGCTGCTGATCGAATTCGGGGCACCGTGGTGCGGCCATTGCCAGGCTGCGCAGCCGTTGCTGGCCGAGGTGCTGGCCGCTTACCCGGCGCTGCCTCACGTCAAGATCGAGGATGGGCCGGGGCGGCCCTTGGGGCGGTCGTTCCGGGTCAAGCTGTGGCCGACCCTGGTCCTGCTCAAGAACGGCAGTGAAATCGGCCGCCTGGTGCGGCCGGTGGCCAGCCGCGACATTGCGTTGCTGCTAGCGCAGGGCTGACAACCGCTTTTAGTAGCGGTAACGGTTCTTTTCGGCCTCGACCTGGCGCAGGTAGGCCTTTTCGCGGGCCAGGGCGCGTTCCGCTTCGTATTCCTTCTGGCGTTCGGCATTGGCCTTGGCTTGTTCTTCGCGTTCTGCCGCTCGCCGGGCGTCGGCCTCGGCTCGTTCGAGGTTACGGCTGACCTGGTTGCCGTAGGCGATATCGCGTTCCCGGTTGGCCCGCTCCATGGCTTCGTCGCGCTGCCGCTGGCGATCTGCCCGCTCGGCGGCAATCCGCTCCTCGGCCGCCTTGCGTGCTTCGGCTTCGGCCAGCCTGGCGTCGGTTTCGGCGGTCTTGGCCGCGGCAACAACGCGTTCGGCTTCGAGGCGGGCCGTTTCCTGCGCCGTCTGGTATTTCTTGTAGGTGATGCCGAAGAAGCCGACGATGCAGGCGATGACGATCAGCTTGACGAAGGGCCGGCCGGCCGGTTCGGCCTCGACTTCCTGGTCGCGAGCGGCCAGGCTGTCGTCGTAGCGCTGGCGGCGGCTCGGCTCGGACAGGGTGGTGAAGGCTTCGCGCAGCGCAATCATCCGGTTGGTCGCGTCCTCGTCGCCCTTGGCCGCCGATTCGGCATATTGGGCATGGAGACGCTTGTAGCCGGCGGCAATGGCGTCGGCGCTGGCGGACTGACTGACTTCGAGCAGGTCGTAGAGGGTGTTGGCCATGAAAGTTGAGGTCTGCAGGGCGGCCTTCAGCGGCGCCGGTATTGTGGGGCATCGGCCGGGTTCATGCTGTCGATGCTGTTGAAACCGCCTTTGACGTTGCGATCGCGGGCGTTGCGGTATTCCAGTTCGGAAAGCTGGCTCTGGTTGCGTTGATGCACCAGTTCGGCCTGCCGCTTCTGGCTGCGCTCGATCTGGTCGGCCGACTGGTCGACGCGACTGGCGCCGGCCATGCAGGGTGTGTCGGAAATCACCGTCTTGCCGCCCTGGCTGCATTTATAGGTTTCGGCCTGGGCGTGCAGGCAAAGGCCGAGCAAGGCGAGCAGAGCGAGGTGGTGCAGGCGGTTCATGTCTTTTCCGGGGCGTTGGGCGAACTGGAGGATTCTATGTGTTTTGGGTAGCAGCGCCAAAGGATAAGTGCCGGGCGTTCAGATCATCGCGCCGTTGATCGATATGACCTGCCCGGAAATGTAGGCGGCCCGCTCGGAGGCCAGGAAGGCGACGAGATCGGCGACTTCTTCCGGCTGGCCGGCGCGCTGCATCGGGACCAGCTTCTTGATCGCCTCGGCGTCGAAGCTGCCGTCGATCATCTCGGTGGCGATGATGCCGGGCGCCACGCTATTGACCGTGATGCCGCGGCTGGCCAGTTCGAGGGCCAGCGATTTGCCGGCCGCATGCAGGGCGCCCTTGGCCGCCGCGTAATTGACCTGGCCGCGGTTGCCGGTCAGGCCGGCGATCGAGGAAATATTGATGATGCGGCCCCAGCGGGTGCGGATCATCGGCAGGGTCAGCGGCTGGGTGACGTTGAAAAAACCGTGCAGCGAGACGTCGATCACGCTATGCCACTGTTCGGCGTTCATGCCGGGGAAGACGGCGTCGGCGTGGATGCCGGCGTTGTTGACCAGGATCTGGATCGTCCCGCTTTCGAGCAGCTTGTCCAGCGCGGCCGCTGTCGCGGCGCGCTCGGTGACGTCGAAGGCGACGGCTTCGGCGCTGCCGCCGGCGGCGACGATGGCGGCAACGACTGCGGCCGCCTTGTCGAGGCTGCGGTTGGCATGGACGATGACGTGATGACCGTCGGCGGCAAGGCGCTGGCAGATGGCGGCGCCGATGCCGCCGCTGCCGCCGGTGACGAGGGCGCGTTTCATGGGTTTTCCTTGGTCAGGGCGGCGGCGTCGAGGGCGGCGGCGTCGAGGACGACGGCGGCACGGCCGTCGAGCAGGCAGCGGCCGGCGTGGCTGAGCGAGAATTGGTAGAGGATGTGGTTGGCGTCGCCGGACAGCCGTTCGGCCTGAACCAGCAGTTCGCCGGGCAGGTCGTCGAGGCGGGCGACATGCAGGCTGACGCTGCGCACGCTGGTCAGGTAGCCCTGGCGCGGCGGCGCCTCGGCGCCGGCGAGCAGCGCGCCGTGGATGGCCATCGCCTGCGCGGCGTATTCGATGCCGTTGGCGGCGCCGAGCCGGCCGTCGGCACGCAGCGGGTTGGCCGGATCGGTGTGGCTGGTCGCCCGGCAGGAAATCGTGCTTTCCGACCAGTCGACCGCGGCATCGAGCAGGCACATGCTGCCCTGATGCGGAATGCGGGCGGCGATCCCGGCGTGGTCGAGCGACGGCGTCAGCATGTTTGCAGGTCGACGTTCAGTTGCATCGGCGGCAGGTAGTCGAGGCAGACGCGGCCGCTTTCACCGCGCGCCAGCAGTTGCAGCAAGGGCAGGCTGCGCAGGGCCGGGATGGCGTTGCGCAGCTCTTCCAGCGCCGGTTCGGCCAGCCGGGCAGCGCTTGCGTTGCTCGGGCTGACGGTGAGGCTGGCCAGCGAGCGGGCCGTGCGTTCTGGCGTCAGCAGCAGCGCGACGCCGCCGCAGTCCGGCGTGTCGCGCTTGGCGTGCAGCGGTTCCGGGTATTCGCTGTCGTAGGCGATGAGCAGGGTCGGCTGGCGGTCGATGACGACCTGGCCGAGCGCGTCGAGCAGGCCGGCGCCGAAGCTGGCATCGAAGCCGCAGATGACCTGGCAGGGCGCCATCGACTTGGTGGCGATGCCCCAGTAACCGGCGGCGGCGTTATGCACCGAATTGTGGAAACGGGTCGGCGAAATCTGGCGGTCGTCGGTTGCCAGTTGCTCGCATAGGGCGTGGCAGTTGTGGCCGTCGGCACCGGAGGCGGAAAAGACCGTGGCCAGCGTGCCGACATCGGCTTCGGCATGGGCGGCGGCTTCAAGGCCGATGGCCAGGGTCAGCTTGACGACGCGGCTGGCTCGCCGGCGTTCGGCCGGCGGCAGGATGGTCGGGGCTGGCAGCACCGACGGGGCGGCGGAGAACGGCTGCTCGCCGCGCAAAACGGCGCGGGCGCTCGGCCAGTCGGGCAGCCCCGGGGCGAGCAGGCCGATGCCTTCGATCCAGGCGCTGAGCGGGATGGGGGCCGAGGCGGTCATGGCGCCACTCCGAAAATGAGGCTGCAGTTGCTGCCGCCGAAACCGAAGGAATTGCTCAGGGCGCGGCGGACCGGTGCCGGGCGGCTGCTCAGTTGGTAGGCGAGCGGAATTGCCGGGTCGAGCGTGCTGGTGCCGGGGCTGCCGGGTAGCAGGTCGTGGCTCAGCGCCAGGGCGCAGACCACCGCTTCGACGGCGCCGGCCGCGCCGAGCGTGTGACCGGTGGCGCCCTTCGTCGAGCTGGCCGGGACCTGCTGACCAAAGAGCGCGCTGACCGCCTTGCCTTCGGCGGCGTCGTTGGCCGGTGTCGCTGTGCCGTGCAGGTTGATGTAATCGATGTCGGCCGCATTCAGGCCGGCCGAGTTCAGTGCGGCCTGCATAGCCATTCGGGCGCCAAGGCCTTCCGGGTGCGGCGAGGACATGTGGTAGGCGTCGCTCGATTCGCCGGTGCCGAGCAGCAGGATGCTGCCGCGGGTCGCTTGCTCGGCGCGTTCGAGCAGCGCGAAGGCGGCGCCCTCGCCGACCGAGATGCCGTCGCGGCTTTCATCGTAGGGCCGGCACGGCTGGCTGGAGGTCAGTTGCAGCGAGGCGAAGCCATAGAGCGTGGTCAGGCACAGCGTATCGACGCCGCCGACGATGGCCGCGTCGATGCTGCCGAGCGCCAGTTGGCGGGCAGCGGCGGCAAAGACCTTGGCGCTCGACGAACAGGCGGTGGAGACGGCCATCGCCGGCCCTTCGAGGCCGAAATAGTCGCGCGTGAATTCGGCCAGCGAAAAGGAGTTGTGCGTCGTCCGGTAGATGAAGTCGTCCGGTAGCGCGCCGCTGGCCGGATCGCGCCGGCGGTAGGCCAGTTCGGTCTGCAGGATGCCGGCCGTGCTGGTGCCAAGGAAGACGCCGACGCGGGACTTGCCGTAGCGGGCGACGGCGGCGCGGACGCGCTCGGCGAAGCCGTCGGCTTGCAGCCCGAGCTGGGCCAGCCGGTTGTTGCGGCAGTCGTAACGGGCCAGGCTTTTCGGCAATTTTTCGCCGTCGACCGCCGGCACTTCGCCGATCCAGGTGGCGAGTTCGACCGTCTCGAAATGACAGGGCTGCAGGCCGCTGCGCCCGTCGCGCAGCGCGGCCAACGTGGCGTCAAGCCCGTGGCCGAGGCAGGTGGTGGCGGTGTAGCTGGATAGGAGCAGCGGGGTCACGGTGGGCCTCGTATTCATCAGCCCGTCATTCTAACCGGAGGTGCCGCTAGCTGCTGCCTTCGGCCCGCGTCAGGCAGGTCCGGTAGCGGCCTTCGACGCGGCGGGCGAACCATTCGGTAGTCAGCTTGCGCTGGATTTTCGGGCTTTTCAGATCGATCTGCGGCATCGCCTGGCGTGGCAACGGGCGGCCGGCCTGCTGCTCGGCCAGCGCGAAGAGGCGGTTGAAGGTCGGGCTCTGGCCGAAGGCAGCGGTTTTTTCGAGGAGCAGATCGCGGCGCAGTTCGCGCTGGCTCAGGCGCAGCTTGCCGGCCAGTTGCTGCAGGGCGCTTTCGACACTGCTCGGCTGCTCGACCGGCTTGCCGCCGACATAGCGCAGCAGGTCGCCATCAAGCACCATCGCCTTGCCGCTGGCCCGGCCGAGGGCGGCCTGGAAGGCGGCATTGCGGCTGCTGTAGCGGCCGGCATTGAAATCGGCGAAGCGATAGACGACGTCGTCGTAGGGCGCCGGGTAGTCGAGCAGGATGGCGCTGCCGAAGTAGAGGCCGCCGCGCCGGGTGAACACTTCGTCGCGAATGCTGCGGTGGACCGGGTAGGGATAGGCTTTTTCGCGGGCGAATTCCTCGGCGAACGCGATGCTGACCTGCATCGGGCCGCCGGTGCGCACCGGGTTGTAGCCGGCGAACAGCGTCTTGCCGGCCGGCAGCTCGGCGATCATGTCCTCGAACAGGCTGTTCAGCTGCTTCTCGGTTTTCAGCGTGTCGATGCGCTGGCTGTAGCTGCGGCCGTCGGGCGAGCCTTTCAGCATGGCGGCGGAAATCAGCAGTTTGGGGATGCCGTATTTCTTGCCGCGCTGTTCCAGTTCGCGCCAGACGATGTCGGGCAGGCCGGGCACCACCGGGTCGGCCTGGAAAGTCGATTCCTGTTCGATGACGGCGATCGTCGCGCAATAGAGTTGCGGTGCATGCGGCAGGCCGAGGCTGGCATAGGCGGTGTGCAGGTCGCCGGCCCAGGTGCTGCGCTCCTTGACGCCGGCCGGCAGCAGCCGGCCGATCATCGCGCGGATCTCGCGCTCGCTCGGCGGCGGCGGCTTGGCGACGCTGCCTTCGGGCTTGACCGGGGGGGCGCCGGGAATCGGCTGCGCCAGGTCGGGCGGCAGGTTGCTGGCCGGTATGCCGGCCCCGCTGCCGTTATCGCGCCCGCCGGTGGCACAACCGGCGAGTAGAACGGCGCCCAGCAGCAGTGGCGACAGCCTGATCAAGCGCGGCACCAACTTAGAACAGATAGGGAATGAAGCGGCGCGTGCGCTGCATGTAGTCGGCGTAGGGCTGGCCGAAATAGGCCAGGCATTCGTTCTCGTCGGCCTTGGCGGTGAGGAGCAGGAGCAGCGAGGCGAGCGCCGCGAGCGCCGTGCCCGGCCATGACGGGGCCTGGAAATAGGCGCCCCAGGCCAGCGCCAGCAGCGAGGTGTACATCGGGTGGCGGATGTACTGGAAGATGCCGCCGGTGACCAGCGCCGTGGTCTTTTCGAAGGCGTACAGCGCGTCGTCGTCGCGCGCCTCGCTGGCCGCGCCTTGCCGGCGCAGCGCGTTGTGGCCGAGGACGACGAGCAGGATGCTGAGCAGCATCAGCATCCAGGAAACGCTCTGGTGGAGCGATGCCGGATTTTCGCCCCAGGGCCCGCGATTGAGCAGGACGAGGCCGAGGATCATTTCCCAGGCGAAGAAGCGGTAGAAGCCGTGGCGGCCGGGACGACGCAGCGATTTGCGCGACAGCCAGACGAGGGTCACTGTGCCGATGATGAACAGGGTCAGGTCGGAGAGGTCGGAAGTCATGAAGGCACCCGGCAAATCAACATGATATTGGCAAATGGCTTGCCGGCGCTCATCGGCATCGTTTCAACCTGGAAGCCGACGCTGCGCAGCAACTCGCACCATTCCGCCACCTTGCGGCAATAGAGTTTGGGCAGGCGATGGCCGCGGCTGAAGGTGACCGCGTGATCGACCCAGTTGCAGATGTGGTAGCGCAGGCCGCCGCCGGCATCGCCGACCCGGGTCAGGAACAGGCCGCCGGCCGGCAGCGCGGCGCGGATGCGCTTGATGACGTCCTTCTGGTGGGCGAAATCGATGTAATGCAGCGCGTCGAGGATGGTGACGACATCGGTCTGGCCGAAATCGACCTTGCACATGTCGCCCTGGCGGATGCTGACGACTGGGTGATCATTGCCGAAGGCGCGGGCGGCGCGGTCGACATCCTTCTGCATCAATTCGTAGCCGCGCAGTTCGAGCGGCTTCGGCGGTGGCGCCCAGTCGTTCGGCCAGTGGCCGTCGTCGTGCAGGCGGCGGGCGGCGAGCAGCCAGCCGAAGAGGCTGCCCTGGCCGCAGCCGAGGTCGAGAAAACGGCCTTCGGCCGGGAAGATGCCGCGCTTCAGCAGTTCGCGGAAGATGCAGTCGGAGGACAGCTTGCCGCGTGCGTAGTGGTAGGCGAAATGGCCGCCGTTGCGGAAGGGGCGGCTGGCTTCGTCGAGCAGGGTGGGCAGGAAACGGGAGGTCATGTCAGGGCAGCGCTTAGCGTGACGGGAGTTAGACGGTGTTCGGCGATGCTCTGCAGCAGCCGGGGCAGGACCGCAAGGATAACCGGCTCGCCGCCTGCAATGCGAGCGGCATTGCCATCGTGCATCAGCAGGATGTCGCCGGCGGCGAGGCCGTTGGCCAGGCGCCGGTAGACGGTGTACGGCTGGCTGCAGCGGGTGTCGTAGGGGCGGCGCGTCCAGGAGGCGAGCGCGAGATCGAGTTCGGCCAGTACCGGGGCGAGCAGCGGGTTGCGTAGGCCGGCGGTCGGCCGGAAAAAGCGCGGCGCCTGGCCGGTGATGTCAGCCAGCGTCGCCTGCGCGGCGGCGATATCGGCCTTCATCTTTCTCGGCCCGAAAGCGGCGAACATCCAGGAATGCGAATCGCCATGGTTTTCGACGCGGTGGCCGCGGTCGACGATCGCGCGGCAGAGCGCCGGGTATTGGCGGGCGATGCGGCCGATGCAGAAGAAGCTGGCCTTGGCGCCGGCCGCATCGAGCAGGTCGAGGACGCGCGGCGTGACGTCCGGGTCGGGGCCGTCATCGATGGTCAGCGCGATTTCCCGGCGGGCGATGGCGGCGGCGGGCAGCCGGTTCAGGTTGGGGCCGAGCAACGTCGTCCGCGGCAAGAGGCCGGCGCCGGTGATGATCGCCTGGTTGACCGCGATGGCGCCCAACGCCAACGGCCAGTCGGCCGGTGCGGCGAGCAGGCCGAGGCCGGCCGCGGCGTGGGTGGCGAGAGTCAATTGCAGGGCGGGAGTGGGTTTCCAGGGTTGCGGCATGGTCAGGCGGAGAGATAGCCACGGTCGAGAAAATGTTCCCACAATTGCTGCCAGACCGGCCAGTCATGGCCGCCCGGGACGGCGTGGCGGTCGGCTGCAGGGAAGCGCTCGGCGATCTGCCGCATGCCGCCGGCGAAGCGATCCTCACTGCCGTAGCCGACGAAGACCGGCAGCCCGCCCGGTGGCTGCTGCAGCCAGCGCCACATACGGAACTCGGGATCGGTCAGTTGTTCGGCCGTCGCCTGCCAGGCGTCGAGGCCGCCGGCGCGGGCGATGGCGTTGGTGGTCAGCCGGCTGCCCGGATAGGGGGCGAGCAGACACAGGCCATCGACGTAGCCCGGGGTGTCGGCGTTGTGGCACAGCGTCAGCAGGCCGCCGAGCGAGATGCCGCCGAGCCAGAGCTTGGCGTAGCGCCGGCGGGCCGGTTCGAGGATTTCGGACTGCAGGGCTGGCAAGGCGCTGCCCTCGGAAATGCGGCTCAAATCGAGGTCGACCGCAAGGATGTCGACAGTCAGCTTGCGTTTGGCGACGGCGCTGAAAAAACCGGCTTTTTCATAGTCCTCCGGCGTCATGTAGGCGCCGGGCAGCAGCACGATCAGCGTCGGGGCGCCGCTGCTCTGGCCGAGGGTACGCAGCGCCGGTTTCATCGGCGCGTTTCACGTGGAACGAAAATGGCTGCCAGCAGCAGCGCCAGGACGGCACCCGGCCCGACCGTGACGCCGACCGCGTGCAGCACCGGCACCTGTGACAGGCCGAGGGTGCCGAAGCCGATGGCGGTGGTCAGGTTGGCGATGGCCATCGAGGCCAGGGTTTCCGGATCGAGCTGCTGCCTTTCGGCCCCGTCGAAGAACAGCGCGTAATTGGAGCCGACGGCGACGATCAGCAGCATGCCGACCAGATGCAGCAGGTGCAGGCGTTCGCCGAGCAGGTTGAGGCCGGCGATGACGATCAGCACGGCGAGGACCAGCGGCAGCAGCACGGTGGCCAGGCGGCGGGCCGAGCGCAGCGTGATGGTGAGCAGTGCGACGATGGCGAGCAGGCCGGCCAGCGAGAGCAGCATCGCTTCGTGCAGGTAGTCGTTGTAGAGCTTGTTGAATTCGCCCTTCATGTCGATGAACAGCGCGTCGCTGCCGGCCAGTGCCTGGCGCACGGTAGTCGCGGCGATCTCCGGGGCATCCTCGCCGCTCGGCGGATGCAGCGGCAGCAGCACGCTCCAGCCGTCGGCGTGGTGGAGCAGCAGCGAATCGACGAGCAGCGCCAGGCTGCTGCCGTCGAGCGACTGACGGGTGACCTCGCCCTGGTTGCGGGCGGCGGCGACATCGGCGATGAAGCCGCCGAGCTTGCCGGCGGCGAGCGGCGAATCCTGCTGGGCGGCTTGCAGCCGCGACTGCAGAAGGTCGGCCGGCGGCAGGCTGGCGCGCCGTGCCTGCTGGGTGGCCAGGCTGGGCAGGAAGCGTGCCGGGCTGTCGTAGCCGCCAATGACGCCGTCGGCAATCAACCGGTCGAGCTTCTCCCCTGCCCGCTCGGCCGCCTGCAGCGCGGCTTCGCGCTCGGCCGCGCCGATCACCACCATATAGCGGGAATCGGGGGCGGCGATGTCGGCGCGGATTGCCATGTCGCGGGCGCCGTCCTCGGCGCTGACCGTACTCAGGGCCGACAGTTCGGGGTGCCACAGGCTGTGGCGATGCAGGTACAACTGGCCGACGGCGAGTGCGGCGAGCAGCAGGACCGGCCAGCGCCAGCCGGCCAGGGACTGCAGGTGCCGGTTCAGGGTCATGCCGAGCGGCGCCAGGTCGCGGCGCAGCGGCGTGTTGCCGGCCAGTTTGGGCAGTACGAAACGGGTGACCAGTGCCGCGGTCAGCACGCCGGATAGCGAATAGAGGCCGAGCTGGGCAAGGCCGGGAAAGCCGGAGAAAAGCAAGGCGCCGAAGCCGGCGACCGAGGTCTGCACGCCGAGCCGGATGGTCGGCCAGAAGCGCTGGCGCCAGGCATCGAGCCCAACCCGGCCGGACTGGACGAAATAGTAGATCGAGTAATCGACCGCCTCGCCGATCAGCGCCGAGCCGAAGCCGACGGTAATGCCGAAGACCGTTCCGTAAACCAGGCTGACGACGACGACGGCGGCCAGTGCGCCGCTCAGCACCGGGACCAGGCCGAGGCTGAGCAGGCGCAACGAGCGATAGACGAAGAACAGCACGCCGACGATGGCCAGCGTGCTGATCAGCGACAACCGGCCGACCTCGTCCTTGATCGTCGCCCTCGCCTTGACGGCGAACAGGCCGGGGCCGGACAGTTGCAGCCGTACATCGGTAAGGCCGGCCGCAGCGGCGGCTGCGGCGAACTCCCGGTGAATCAGCTCGATGCTCGCTTCCTGGCCATCGGTATCGGAACCGAGGGCGCGGGTCTGCACCAGCAGCATGGCGCGTTCGCCGTCGCGCGAGGCCCAGACGCCGTCGCGGCTGTTGGGCTGGGCGCCGGCATTGAGCTGGCTGACGATGGCGTAGAGTTCGCCGGTCGGGTCGCGGGCAAGCATCGGCTTCAGCATCATGCCGGCCGGCGAGGCGAGCAGGTCGATGCTGTTGGCGATGGCGTCGTGCAGGCCGGCGACGCTGAAGCGCTCCGCCGTCACCGCCGGACTGAGCAGGTAGCGGTGCTTGAACAGGAAGTCGCGGTCGGCCTGCAGGCCGTCGGCCTCGCCGTTCTGGACGACGACAAAATTGTCCGTTTTCAGCAGTCGACCGCGCAACTCGCGCGACAGCGCGGCGCGCTGGCCGGCTTCGCCACCTTCGATGGCGAGCATCAGCAGGCGCGAGACGGCGCCCTCCTTCAATTGGTCGACCAGCACCTTCTGCTCGGCCGTCGGGTGGGCCGGCAGGAAGAAGGACATGTCGGCCGAGAACCGCGCCTGCCAGACGATCGCCACCCCGGCCAGCATGGCCAGCAGCCAGAGCAGGAAGGTCCGGCCGGCGCTGCGCGTCATTTGGTTTCGATCGGTTCGATGCTCAGGATCGAGCGGTCGCCATCGGCCTGCAGGTATTCGATGCTGCGGATCTGGTTCTTGCTGCCGCTGACCGTGATGCGCTGGAGCAGTGTGGCGATTTTCTGGTCGCTTGGCAGCAGGGTGAGCACCCACTTGTCCTGGGTTCCGCTCAGGTGCAGCAGGTAGTTCTTTTCCAGCGCCGCCCGGTTGCCACTCAGTGTGCCGCGGATGCTGTCGACGAAAGCCAGGGCCTCCGGCTGGTTGCCGAGGTTGATGGTCAGCTTCTGCTTGTCGCGCTCGATGCTGAGCAGGTCCTTGTCGAGAATCAGGATCTCGGGCTTCGGCGTCAGGGTCCGTTTTTCCAGTTTGTCGGGGGCGGTGTAGGTCATTTCACCGGTCGACACGACCGGCTTGTCGAGCAGCGAGATGTATTTCTTCTCGACGAATTTGGCCTTGCCGCCCTTGTGGCGGGCCAGGTCGGCCATCAGCTGACCAACGTCGAAGGCGGCCCAGGCCGGCAGCGCGAGGCTGGTCAGCAGCAGGCAGGAGAAAAGTCGTTTGCTCATTTTTTCTGCCAGAAATCGAAGAAATTGAACCAGTTGTAGGGGGCGAGACGGCAAAAATGCGTCAGGCGTTCGGCGTAGCGGCGCTGCGCGGCCAGCATCGCGGCTTCGCGTTCGGCGCGCGGCGTTTCGGAGAAATCGGCGAGCGGCTCGAAATGGATTTGGTAGCGGTTGCCGCCGAGGTAGAGGCCGGTCATGAAGAAGACCGGCCGGCGCAGCATCGCCGCCATCCGCCACGGGCCGACAGGGAACGGCGCCATTTTGCCGAGAAATTCGCAGTCCACCGTGGCATCGTCGCCCAGGCTGCGGTCGGCCAGCATGCCGACGAGGTAGCCCTGCTCCAGTTTGTCGCGCGCTTCGAGCATCGATTCGAGGCGGCCGAGCGGGATGATGTCCTCGGTCGCCGCCGGGTTGATCGCTTCCAGTGTGCGATTGATCTTGCGGGCGTTTTCCTCGTACATCAGCATCGCCACCTTGAGCCCCGCCCTGCCCCGGCCGACGGCACGCAGTACTTCGAAGCTGCCGAGGTGGGCGCCGATGAGCAGCGCGCCGGGTTGGCGCGCCAGTGCGGCATGCAGCGCCTCGGCGCCGATCACCTCGATGTCGAACAGGTCGAAGCGGTCGTTGAGCAGGTAGATGCGGTCGTGGATGGTGCTGGCGAAGCTGAAAACGTGGCGGAAACCGTCGCCCCACTCGGCCCAGCGGTCAAGGGCGCGCTGCAGATAGGCGCGGCTGGCCCGCCGCGCCTTGGCGGCGAACAGCACGTAGTAAGCGGCGATGCCGTAGAGCACGATGCGGCCGATGCGGCGGCCGAGGGTCAGCGAAATCCACACCATCAATTTGAGAATAGCGAGGTTGCTGCGTTCCTGCTGGCGCATCCAGTCGGCGCCGGCCGGCTTTTCCCGGTTCATGCGGCGGGCGGCGTCAGGCTGCCGGAGGCGACGGCGCGCTCGGCGGCTTGCACGGTGAAGCCAATGCCGCCGCTCGCCTTGCGCTGCAGCGCGAAAAGCAGCGTTTCGCCAGGGCCGACCGGACTGAGGAATTTGGCATTGCCGATCTGCCAGGCGATGGCCGACTGGCCCAGCCATTGTTCGGCGAACAGGATGGCCTGGTCGAGCAGCACGACGCCGGGCACGATCGGCTGGCCGGGGAAATGACCGGCGAAAGCCGGATGGTCGACCGGCACGGTCCAGCGATATTCAGCGGTCGACATGCGTCACCTTCTCGGCGTACAGCGCCTGCAAATGATTGCGCGGCAGCTTGCCGGTGCTGTTGCGCGGCAGTTCGTCGAGCAGCACCAGCGGCCGGGGCAGGAAGATCGGGTCGATGCGCTGGCGCAGTTCGCCGACGATCTGTCGGCTGCTCAGGCCGGGGGCGACGACGAAAGCGCAGAGACGGGTGATGCCGTCCACACTCTCCTCGTCGGGCAGGAAGAAGGCGGCATCGACGACGCCGGCGATGGCGGTGATCTGGTGGTTCAGGTAGGCCAGCGAGGTGCGCTTGCCGGCGATGTTGATCAGGTCGGCATGCCGGCCGTGCAACAGGAAGCGGCCGTCGGCGCGGATCTCGATCAGGTCGGAGAGCGGCACGCGGCCCTCGACGTGGCCGCCGACGGCGAAGGTCGTCTCGTCCTGCTGTTCGAGTGCGACGCCGGGCAGCAGGTCCCAGGCGAGGTCGGCCGTGGTCCGTCGGCTGGCCAACTGGCCGCTTTCGGTCGAGCCGTAGACTTCGAGAAGCGGCGCCCGGCAGGCGGCTTCGGCGTCGCGCGCCAGTTGCGCCGAGAGCGGCGCGGTCGCCGAGAGCAGCAGGTCGACAGCGGGGAGCTCGAGGCCGGCGGCGAGCAGCGCCGACAGGTGGAAGGGCGTCGTCACCAGCAGGCGCGGCGCTGGCACGGCCGACAAGGCGGCGACGATGTCCTGCGGGTAGAAAGGCTTGCCGGACCAGAACGGCGAGTTGCCGTGCAGCGCGAGCAGCACCGTCGATTCGAAACCGTAGCTGTGCTGGGCCGGCACGGTGCCGACGATACTGTGCGGCTGCTGCAACAGGCCGAGGCGTTCGGCTTCGGCACGGCCGTTCAGCACCAGCTTGCCCCAGGTCTTGTCGTGGGCGACCGGACTGCCGGTCGAGCCGGAAGTGAACAGCCGGGCGGCGATCAGCTCGCCGGGGATGGCCGGGATTTTTGCCACTTGGGCGGCGTCGACCGCCGGCAGCACCGGAAAATCGAGGCGCGGCAGGTCGAGGCTGTCGAATTCGCCGTCGCTCAGGCAATAGACGTCCGGGCAGGCGGCCTCGATCTGGCGCAGCGTTTCGGCCGACTGCGAGGCCGGTTGCAGGCTGGTCTTGCCGCGCAGCAGGCCGGCTGCGAAACCGAGCGTGAAGCGGTAGCGGTCGTGGCAGACATTCAGTTGATGGCCGCCGGCCGGCAGCAAGGCGGCCAGCGCTTCGGCTTCGGCGATGAAGTCGCGGACGTGGACCGGGCCAGCGGCACGCCAGGCGAAGATGTCGTCGAGGCTGGCGTGCCCGAGCAGCGGCACGCCGTTCATGGGTGGTTGGCCAGCGTGTGGGCGCGGCGTTCCTGCATCGAGGCGCGGTAGCCACGGATGGTGTCGGCGACGCTGGAACGCTCATCGGCCGGCAGGAGCAGCAGGCGGGCCAGGTGTTCGAGGACGAACATCAGCGCGATCAACGGCGTGCTCAGCAGGTTGGCGAACACCGACCAGGCGGCGGCCGGGGCCAGCCAGAATAGCGCGCTGGAGACGACCACCGAACCGACGAAGAAGGCGGTCCACGCTACCGTCACCTGCCGCGTGTAGCGCCGCTTCACTTCCGAAATGGCGCCGCCGTGGGCAAGGCGGGCGAACTGGGTAACCAGCGCTTCCTGTTCGCCGAACAGCGTCCGCCCGAAGAGCAGGCCGAGTGCGAGATTGGTGCCGAGGTGCTGGATGTAGAAGAGCAGCGCGATGTTCTGGCGCAGGCCGGGCCAGGCCCAGGCGAGCAGGCCGAGCACGCTCAGACCGCCGGCGACCAGCCACAGCGGGTTGCCGAGCCGCCAGAGCAGCATGACGACGAGGACGACGACCGGGGCGGTGGCGAGGGCGACGGAAATATCGGCATTGCCCTCGCCGGCGCTGCCGAAGTGGGCGAGCACGGCCCAGGCCACGAGCAGCACCAGCAGGGCCAGTCCGCGCAGGAGAGCGGCCGGGCTGAAACTCATTTGGTGCGCTGGCTGGCGATGTGGGCGCTCAGGGTGCGCAGCGACGTGAAGATACGGACATTGTCCTCGTTGTCCGAGCGCAGCTGGAAGCCGTAGCGCTTGGAAATGACCAGGGCGATTTCCAGCACGTCGATCGAGTCCAGGCCCAGGCCGTCGCCGAACAGCGGTGCATCGGCTTCGATTTCGCTCGGTGCGACATCGAGATTGAGGGCCGCGACGATCAGTTCGGCGACTTCCGGCAACAGGGCGTCGACGATTTCCGGGGATGGGTTTTCAGACATGACAGGGATTCCGGGGATCAAGGGGCGACGGCGCGAAACGCGAGGACCGCGTTGCTGCCGCCAAAGGCAAAGGAGTTGGAGAGTGCGGCGCGCAAGGGCTGGCCGTGGCGGGCGGCGGTCACATGATCGACCCCGGCGCAGGCCGGGTCGAGCTCGGCGAGGTGGGCGGTGGGCGGAATGGCCTGCTCGCGCAGCGCCAGTACCGTGACGATGGCCTCGACCGCGCCGGCCGCCCCGAGCTGGTGGCCGTGCATCGACTTGGTGCCGCTGACCGCGAGGCGGCCGGCGGCGTCGCCGAAGACGGTTTTCAGGGCGGCGATCTCGACCGGGTCGCCCTCGGCGGTCGCCGTGCCGTGCGCGTTGACGTAGTCGATGTCGGCCGGGCTCAGGCCGCCGTCGGCCAGTGCCAGGTGCAGGGCGCGGACCTGCCCGGCCGCTTCTGGGCGGACCAGGTGGCTGTGGTCGCAGGTCGTGCCGTAGCCGATCAGTTCGCCGTGGATGCGGGCGCCGCGGGCGACAGCGTGCTCCCAGTCTTCGAGAACCAGGGCGGCTCCGCCCTCGCCCAGCACCAGGCCGTCGCGGTCGGCGCTGAACGGGCGGCAGGCGCGCGGCGCCGTTTTTTCATCGCCGCTGGCCAGGACGCGCAGGGCTTCCCAGGCGCGGGCGACGCCATAGGCCTGCGGCACGTCGGAACCGCCGGTCAGCATGACCGGGGCCTCGCCGCTGCGCACCCGGCGGAAGGCTTCGCCGATGGCGATGGCCGACGAGGCGCAGGCGACGGTGTGGCTCATGCTGACGCCGCCGAGGCCGAGCTGGATGGAGATGTGGGCGTTGGCCGCGTTGTTCATGCCTAGAATGACCGAGAGCGGCGAAATACGTTCGCGGCCCTTGATCCACAATTCCTTGTAGCCTTTTTCGTAGGCCAGCGTGCCGCCCAGCGCGGTGCCCCAGGAAACGCCCCAGCGCTCGCGGTTTTCGCCGTTTTCAGCCGGTTGACCGCAGGCCAGGCCGGCATCGGCCCAGGCGCTGAAGGCGGCGGCGGTGCCGAGCTGGGCGAAGCGGTCCATGGTGCCGGCCAGCGGCCGGCCGAGGCTGGCTTCGGCATCGAAGGCCGGGCAACTGACGAAGGGCATGGCCAGCGGTCGGGGAATGTCTTCAGTCTGCAGGAAACGGACGGCCGATTCGCCGGCCAGCAGACGGCCGAAGAAATCGGCGAGGTCGCCACCATAAGGACTGACCAGGCCCAGGCCAGTAATCGCCACCCGCCGCTGGCTCATGACTCAGGGCTGCTGGCTGCGCAGCCGGTCCATCAGCGACACCATCTCGCCAACGGTCCGGGGGCTTTTCAGGTCTTTGGACAGCTTGACGCCGAAACGGTCTTCGAACTCGAAGATCAGTTCGAGCATCATCAGCGAGTCGACACCGAGCTCGCCCAGCGGGGCCTCGGCAACGACTGTTTCCGGGGCGACGCCAAGGCGCTCTTCAAGGAATTCGCGAATCAGGCCGATGGAGTCCATAGGGGGCGGATTTTATCCGAAAGCCCATGTTTCCCAAAGATTTTCCCGCCGCGCAGCGGGCTGATCGAGAAGGCCGGACGATTTGATACCATGTTTGCCTTCGAGCGCTTTGCCGCGCCCTTCGTGGAGTTGCCCATTCAAGCCCCCTGGTACCGACAGCTCGTTGCACGGCTAGTGCTGCTGGCGCCGCTCAAGGCGGTGGGCACGATGCTGTTCATGGCCTTCTTTTTCTGGGCCTATTTCGCCATCCTGCGCAACCCGGTGACGCCGCCGACGGTGATGCCGCTGACCGCTGTTGATGAGTGGATCGCCTTTACGCCGGCCGCCTTTCCGGTCTATGCCTCGCTCTGGGTCTACGTCTCGCTGCCGCCGGCCTTGTTCAACAGCCGGCGTTCCCTGCTGCTGTTCGGCGCCTGGATCGGCGCCCTCTGCCTGTCCTGCCTGATCACCTTCTGGCTGTGGCCGACGGCGGTACCGGCCAGCCTGATCGACTGGGCGCAGTACCCGGAAATGGCGCTGATCAAGGGGCTGGATGCCTCGGGCAACGCCTGCCCGTCGCTGCACGTCGCTTCGGCTGTGTTCTCGGCAGTCTGGCTGGAGCGGCTGTTGCGCCGGGTCGGGGCGCCGCTGCTGCTGCGCGGCTCAAGCATCGCCTATTGCCTGGCCATCCTGTGGTCGACGGTGGCGATTCGCCAGCATGTCGTGCTCGATGTCGTGGCCGGTCTGATCGTCGGCCTGGCCTTCGCCTGGCCGTCGCTGCGCCAGGTGACGGCGGCGGCCGGCGAGGACGCGATCTGATTAACCGGTAACGCGGTTCAGGGCGGCCAGGAAAGTGGCGCCGTCCTGGAAGCCGACAATGCGCTGGCCCTTGATTTCGCGACCCTGGGCATCGAAAAAGATGATGCCGGGCGGGCCAAACAGGCCGAAACGGGCGAGTAGCGCCTTGTCGTCGGCGCTATTGGCCGTGACATCGGCCTTGAGCAGCTTGAAACCGGCCAGTTTGGCCTGCACGGCCGGATCGGTGAAGGTAAAACGCTCCATTTCCTTGCAGGAAACGCACCAGTCGGCGTAAAAATCGAGCATCACCGGCTGGCCGGCGGCGAGGACCTTCTGTTCCAGTTCGCCAAGCGAGGCGACCGGCTCGAAAGGCAGTTTGCTGCTGGCAGTGGTGACGGCACCCTGTCCGGCGCGCAGGCCGGCCAGCGGTTGCAGCGGGTCGCGGCTACCGGCCAGGGCACCGATCAGCAGCGCGGCGCCGGTCAGCAGCATGACGATGCCGATGCCTTTCCAGAAGCGCGGCCAGCCCTTGGCATGCGGCGGCAGCGGATCGAGGGCGTGCAGGTAGATCGCCGGAATAATGAGCAGCGCGGCCCAGGCCAGCATCTGGACGACGGCCGGAATGACCGGCGAGATCAGCCAGACGGCGGTGGCCAGCAACAGCACGCCGAAGCCCTTCTTGACCGCTTCCATCCACGGCCCGGTTTTCGGCAGCAGCGAGCCGCCGGCCAGGCCGACCGCGAGCAGCGGCATGCCCATGCCGATGGCCATCACGAAGAGCGCGGTGCCGCCAAGCACGGCGTCGCCGGTCTGGCCGATGTAGAGAAGTGCGCCGGCCAGCGGGGCGGCGACGCAGGGGCCGACGATCAGCGCCGATAGCGCGCCCATCGCGAAGACGCCGAGGCCGCGGCCGCCCTGCAGGTGGCCGGATTCTTCCGACAGCTTGCTTTGCAGTGCGATCGGCAGTTGCAGTTCGTAGAAGCCGAACATCGAGAAGGAGAGGACGACGAAAACCAGCGCGAAGCTGCCCAGCACCCACGGGTTCTGCAGCGCGGCGGAGACCAGCGTGCCGCTCAGGCCGGCGGCGACGCCGACCGCGGCATAGGTCAGCGCCATGCCC
The DNA here is from genome assembly GCF_009469765.1 of Dechloromonas hortensis. Classification (GTDB taxonomy): domain Bacteria; phylum Pseudomonadota; class Gammaproteobacteria; order Burkholderiales; family Rhodocyclaceae; genus Azonexus; species Azonexus hortensis. The sequence continues at coordinate 623,333 of NZ_SSSQ01000001.1, read as the reverse complement.
AGCACGTAGGCCAGCGAAAGCGCGAAGCCGCGGGCATGCGAGTTCTTGTGGCCCTGGCCGGCGATGATGCCGGACAGGATGGGAATCATCGGGAAGACGCAGGGGGTCAGCGACAGGCCGAGGCCGGCGATGAAGAAGAAGGCGAGATTGGCCCAGAAGCCGGCGTCCTTCAGCGTGCTGGCGATCTGGCCGCTTTCGTCGCCTTCGGCGGCCGCGGCGCCCAGGCTGGGCGTGCTGGCCGGATCGGGCAGGTCGACCGTCAGGGTCTGGGTTTGCGGCGGGTAGCAGACGCCGGCATCGGCGCAGCCCTGCGAAGTCAGGTTCAGCTTCAGCGCCAGCGGGCCGGAGGCGTTCCGTTCGACCGGCAGGCGGATGGCGACGCTCTTGTAATAGACCTCGACCTTGCCGAAATTGTCGTCGTTCTTCTCCTTGCCCTTGGGCAACACCGGCTGGCCGAGCGTCGTCGTCTCGCCGGCGACGGTGAAGCGGAACTTGTCGCGGTACAGGTAGTAGCCCTTGGCGATTTCGTAGCTGACTTCGACGGTCTGGCCGTCGAGCGCCTTCAGCGAAGGCTTGAAGGCGACGGCCGGATCGAGGAATTCCTCGGCGTGGGCGAGCGAGAGCAGCAGTGAAAGGAGGACGAACAGGAGGCGCATCATGATTGGAGTGTTTCCGCCGCCACCCAGTTCAGGTAGGCCGGCAAGCCGCGCGTGATGGGCAGCGCGATGATTTCGGGAACATCGTACGGGTGGCGCTGGGCGATGGCTGCCTGCAGCGCTGGATAGAGCGCGGCGGTGGACTTGATCAGCAGCGGGATTTCCGTCGCCGACTCGACCTTGCCCTGCCAGCGATAGATCGACTGGACGCGCGGCAGGATATTGACGCAGGCGGCGAGCCCGGCTTCGACCACGGCCAGCGCGATGGCGTTGGCCGTTTCTTCATCCGGGCAGTTGGTCAGAACGAGCAGGGTTTCGGGCAAGGCTTCCATCAGCGAATTCTACTTGAGCAGGCGGCGGCGGGTCAGGCGCAGCGCGATGGCGAAGGCTACGACGCTGGTCAGCAGCAGCGCCATGATGTGGATCAGGGCATTCGGCGGCACCTGCCCGGCGAGCAGCGGGCGGACCAGCGCGACGCCCTGGGCCAGCGGCAGCCAGCCGCCGATCAACGCCAGCCAGCTAGGTAGCTGGTCGGTCGGGAAGAAGACGCCGGAAATCAGTGTCATCGGCGTGATGAACAAGGTGAAGTAGTACATGAAGAAATCGTAGGACGGAGCCAGCGCATTCCAGATCAGGCCGAGCGCAGCAAAGGCTAGGCCGGTCAGGACGATGGCCGGCAGCGCCCACAGCGCGAGCGGGCCGTGGCTCAGGCCCATGACGCTGATGACGACGAGAATGGCGGCGCCCGAGAACAGCGACTTGGTGGCGGCCCAGAACAGTTCGCCGGCGACGACATCGGTCAGGCCGAGCGGCGTGTTGAGGATGGCATCCCAGGTTTTCTGCACATGCATGCGCGAAAACGATGAGTACAAGGCCTCGAAGGTCGCTGCGTTCATCGTCGAGGCACAGACGGTGCCGGCGGCGAGAAAGGCGACATAGGGCTGGCCGTCCAGCGTCGGCAGCAGCGCGCCGAGGCCGTAGCCGAGGCCGAGCATGTAGATCAGCGGGTCGGCCAGGTTGCCGAGGATCGATGGCAGCGCCAGCTTGCGCCAGACGAGGAAGTTGCGCTGCCAGACCGGAAACCAGCGAAAACTGTGCGAAGCAAGGGACATGCAGGCGGACCCGGAAGCGATTGGTGAGGCGGCCATTTTACTGCGTTCGGCCTGGCCCGGATTTTATTGCGGCGCACCATCGCGGCCCGTCCGCCGCCCCTGGCCGCACCAGTTGCAGGCATGCCCGGCCAGCCCTGGCTGGGTCGGGGTGATCATAAAACCATGTTTTTAAATAACTTGCGGCAGGCAATTGGCATTCGGCACGATTTTCGCTGCGGTGCACGACCAATCCCCCCGCGGTGCCGGACGGCCGCGCCCCAAGAGGACAAGACGATGGAAGAAAAGCTCGAAAAGGCCCAGCTGATGGCCCGTTTCAAACTGATGGTCAAACGCTCGCTGAGCCAGTCGGTCGACCTGGAGCGCCTTGAGCGCGAACCGGCCTATGCCCGGGAGCGGCTGGCCGAGATCGAGGAAGCCGCGCTCGACGAAGACCTGCTGGTCATGGTCCTCCGTCTGCGCGAACTGTTCGTGCCGCTCGTCCCGCTGCCGCTGGCCGAGCCGGAAGCGGTCAAGGAAACCCGCAATTACAAGATGGGCGCCCGGGCCTGGTAAAAGCGCCGGGCCGCCTCCGGCATTTTTGCCCGCCGGGGGCGGTCGACCGCAGGCATGCTCCGGAAAGCGCGGGAACAGGGGTCGGGATGTCAAAATACCGGCATGTCGCCGCCCGCCATCATTCTCTGCACGCTCAACGCCAAGTACATCCACGCCTCGCTCGGCCTGCGCTACCTGCTCGCCAACATGGCCCGCCACGGCAGCGCCGAGCTGCGAGCGGCGACGGTATTGCGCGAATTCACCATCGCCCGCCCGGCGCCGGCCATCGTCGAGGCGCTGCTCGGCGAACTGGGCGAGCCGGCCGATGGCCGGCCGCAGATCGTCGGCTTCGGCGTCTATATCTGGAATGTCGCGGCGACCACCGAAGTCGTCCGCTTGCTGAAGGCGGCCCGCCCGGCGCTGAAGATCGTGCTCGGCGGCCCCGAGGTCAGCCATGAGTGGGAAGAGCAGGAAATCGTTCGCCTGGCCGACCACCTGATCACCGGCTGGGGCGACGTTAGTTTCCCCAAGCTGTGCCGCGCCCTGCGCCATGGGCCGCCGCCGCTGATGAAGGTGATCCCTGGTGAACAGGCGGGCCTTGAGCAGGTCGAGCTGCCCTACGCCGAGTACAGCGCCGACGATCTGGCGCATCGCCTGCTCTACGTCGAAGCCTCGCGCGGCTGCCCGTTCAAGTGCGAGTTCTGTCTCAGCGCCCTCGACAAGACGGCCTGGGCTTTCGAGGAAGAGCGCTTCCTGGCGGCGCTGGACGATCTGTTCCAGCGTGGCGCCCGCAACTTCAAGTTCGTCGACCGCACCTTCAACCTGAAGATCGACAGCTCGCTGCGCATCCTGCAGTTTTTCCTCGACCGCCTGACGCCTGACCTCTTCCTGCATTTCGAAGTCGTGCCCGACCATCTGCCGGACCGCCTGAAGGCGATGATCGGCCGCTTCCCGCCCGGCGTGCTGCAGTTCGAGGTCGGCATCCAGACCTTCGACCCGGCCGTCCAGCAGCGCATTTCGCGCCGCCAGGACAACGACAAGACCTGCGCCAACCTCGACTGGCTCGTCAATCACAGCCACGCCCACCTGCATACCGACCTCATCTTCGGCTTGCCCGGCGAAACGCTGGCCAGCTTTGGCGAAGGCTTCGACCGGCTGTATGCGCTACGCCCGCACGAAATCCAGCTCGGCGTGCTGAAGCGCCTGCGCGGCACGCCGATTGCCCGGCACAGCGCGGCATTCGGCATGGTCTACGAGACGGCACCGCCCTATACCGTGCTGCAGACGGCGGCAGTGGACGGGCCCACCGTGCAGCGCTTTACCCGGCTGGCTCGCTATTGGGATCTGCTGGCCAATTCCGGCCGCTTCCCGCAGAGCTTGTCACTGGTACTGGCCGCGCCCTCGCCGTTCGCCGCCCTGCTCGCCCTCTCCGACTGGCTGTGGCAGACGACCGGGCTGACCAGCGGCCTGACGCCGGAAATGCTGGTCGACCGCCTGTTCGATTACCTGACCGGGGTGCGGGGGCTGGCCGCCGAGCAGGTTCGCCCGCTGCTGCTCGCTGATTACCTGGCCAGCGGCGCCCGCGCCAACCCGGCCTGTCTGCATGGCTTGCTGAAGGAGCGCGCCAAGCCGGTGCCACGCGCGGCCCGAGCACTGGCCGAACGCCAGGACCGGCATGGCGGGGTCGCTCGATGAGTGCCGACAGCCAGAAGATCCGCTTTTTCCGCCGGCAGATTCCGGCCTTTGAATGCGAGCCGGGCTGTCACGACTGTTGCGGCCCGGTCACCGCCTCCAGCGAGGAGATGGCGCGGCTGCCGGTGAAAAGCGCGGCAGCGCACGCGGCGGCGCTGGCCGAACTGAATTGCCCGCATCTCGGCGAGCACGGCTGCGAGGTCTATCTGGAGCGGCCGCTGATCTGCCGCCTGTTCGGGACAACGCCGCAACTGCCCTGCCCGCGCGGCCGGCGGCCGGAAACGCCGGTCGACCCGGCGATCGAGCAGCAGATCTACCGCTACTTCGCCGCCAAACGGCAGATCCTGGTCTGAGGCAGTTACTGGCGGTTTTTGCCATTTTGAGCCGGTCGACCGCCGGAATAACCGTTTAATCGCGCAGTTCGCGCCCGGTCAGCTTGATGAAGACGTCTTCCAGGTTGGAAGCGCGGTGCACGTAGCGCAGGCCGCTGGCTTCGGCCAGTCGGGCGAGTAGTTGTTGCGGCTCGCGGCAGTAGAAGAAGGCGGTTTCGCCGCTCGTCTCGACGCGTTCGGCCAGTTGCCGGTTGGCGGCGACGAAGCCGCTCAGATCATGGCTGCCTTCGTCGAAGACTTCGACGACCTGCGGTTCGATGTGCTCGGCGATCAACTGGCGCGGGCTGCCTTCGCTGATCTTGCGGCCATGATCGATGACGATCAGCCGGTCGCACAGGCGCTCCGCCTCGTCCATGAAATGGGTGGTCAGGATCAGCGTCTTGCCGGCCGACTTCAATTGTTTCAGGCGGTCCCAGATCAGGTGGCGGGCCTGCGGGTCGAGGCCGGTCGTCGGCTCGTCGAGGAAAATGATGTCCGGGTTGTTGACCAGCGCCCGGGCCAGCGTCAGCCGGCGCTTCATGCCGCCGGATAGCGTCGCGATGCGGGCGTCGGCCTTGCCGGTCAGGCCGGCGAATTCGAGCAATTGCGGAATGCGCGCCTTGACCTCGGCATCGGCCAGGCCGAAATAGCGGCCGAAGACGAGCAGATTTTCGCTGGCCGTGAAATCGGGGTCGAGATTGTCGAACTGCGGTACGACGCCGACCCGGGCCCGCGCCTGCTGCGCGGCGGCGGGAATGGCGTGGCCGTTCAGCGCGATCTCGCCGCTGTCCGGCGCCGTCAGGCCGAGGCAGAGGCGCAGCGTCGTCGTCTTGCCGGCCCCGTTCGGGCCGAGCAGGCCGAAACAGGTGCCGGGCTCGACGGCGAAGGAAAGGCCGGCCACCACCTCGGTGCCGGCGTAGACCTTGCGCAGGCCGCTGACGCTGAGTGCCGAATCGACGACCGGCATCAGTGCCATAGATTCAGAGGCTGGCACTAGTGCCGCCAGGCGCGGGTGATGATGTCGCGGATCAGGTGCAGGCGACGGTGGAAGAAGTGGTCGGCGCCGGGCACCATGATCACCGGCAGGTCGAGCGGCAGCGCCCAGGCATAGACATTGGCCGGCGGCACCAGCGTGTCGTCGGCGCCGTGGATGACGATGGTGTCGTGCGGCACGGCTTCGGTGTCGTACTGGCGGCTGCCTTCGACATGGCCGGCGGCGGTGCCGACCAGGACCAGGCGCTGGGCCGGATGGCCGGCTTCGACCAGGCGCTTGGCGGCGCGGGTCTGGCAGTAGGCGCCGAACGAGAAGCCGGCCAGCGCGACCGGCAGGTCGCCGCAGCGGCGCTTGGCTTCGTCGAGCACGGCAAGCAGGTCGTCGGTTTCGCCACGGCCTTCGTCATGTTCGCCTTCCGTACCGCCGACGCCGCGGAAATTCGGGCGGAAAGCGGCATAGCCGAGGCTGACGAAAGTGCGGGCCAGCGTGTAGGCGACCTTGTTGGTATTGGCGCCGCCGCCCATCGGGTGCGGGTGGGCGATCAGCGCGATGCCGCGCGGCGCGTCCGGGCGTTCCATGATGACGTCGATCTTGCCGACCGGGCCGTCGACGACGATTTTCTCTTCGGGGGCTTTCATGGTGTCAGAGCTTCAGGCGTTCGACGACGCGGCCGTTGAGCAGGTGTTCCTGGATGATTTCCTCGACGTCTTCCTTGTCGATGAAGGAATACCAGGTCTCTTCCGGATAGACGACCATCACCGGGCCCTGGTCGCAGCGGCCGAGGCAGCCGGCCTTGTTGATGCGGATGGCGCCGGCGCCGTTCTTCTTGAGGGCGCCGATGCGGTCCTTGGCGTAGGCGAACATCTCCGAGCCGCCGACGCTGTTGCAGCATTGCTCGCCGGCTTCGCGCTGGTTGGTGCAGACAAAGACGTGGTGTTGGAAGTAGCTCATCAGTTTCTCCTTTGCGGCCGGCAATTATAGGCGGTCCGGTTTCACGTGGAACGCCGGCGGTTACTCCAGCGCTTTTCGAGGCCGACGATCAGCGAGCTGAGCAGCGCAAAAGCGCCGATCTCCAGCCATTCCTGCCGGCCGATCGGTGCCGTCTGGAAGGCGGCGTTGAGCGGCGGCCAGTAGGTGAGCAGCAATTGCAGGACGAGCATGGCGGCCAGCCCGGCCCAGAACCAGCGGTTGGAAAATAGCCCGAGCTGCCAGAAGCCGCGGCTCAGCGAGCGGCAGTTGAAGAGGTAGAGCATTTCGACCATGACGAAGACGTTGACCGCGACGGTTCGCGCTTCGGCCAGCGTGTGGCCCTGCGCCAGTTCACGCAGGAAGAGGCCAAAGGCGCCGCCGAGCAGCAGCAGCGACACCAGCACGATGCGGCGGATCAGTGCGCCATCGAGCACCGGCGTCGCCTGCCGGCGTGGCGGCCGGTGCATGATGCCGCGCTCGATCGGCTCGAAGGCCAGGGTCAGGCCGAGCAGCACGGCGGTCGTCATGTTGATCCACAGGATCTGCAGCGGCGTGATCGGCAGCGTCGCCCCGAACAGGATGGCGGCGACGATGACCAGGCCTTCGCCGAAATTGGTCGGTAGCGTCCAGGTGATGAACTTGACCAGGTTGTCCCAGACGCCCCGCCCCTCTTCCGCCGCCGCTTCGATGCTGGCGAAATTGTCGTCAGTCAGTACCATCGCTGCGGCCTCCTTGGCCACTTCGGTGCCACTGAGGCCCATGGCGATGCCGATGTCGGCCTGCTTCAGCGCCGGTGCGTCATTGACGCCGTCGCCGGTCATTGCCACCACCTCGCCCCGGCTTTGCAGGGCGCGCACCAGGCGCAGCTTCTGTTCCGGCTCGACGCGGGCGAAGACGTCGGTATGCTGGGCGACCTCGGCCAGCTGCGCCTCGTCGAGTCCGGCCAGTTCGCGGCCGGTCAGCGCCCGCTCGGCCGGCAGACCGATCTGGCGGGCAATGGCCAGTGCGGTGACGGCATGGTCGCCGGTAATCATCTTGACCCGGATGCCGGCCGAGTGGCAGTTCCGGATCGCGCCGATCGCCGCCTTGCGCGGCGGGTCGATCATGCCGACCAGGCCGAGCAGGGTCAGCCCGTCGACCATGCCTGCGGTCAACGCCGAATTTTCGGCAAAAATGCGCCGGGCCAGCAGCAGGACGCGCATGCCCTGCCCGGCATAGGCTTCGGCGATGGCTTCGACCGCTGCCGCATCGAGCGCCACCGGCTGGCCACGCGCATCAAGCTGGTCGCGACAAAGCGGCAGCAGGCGTTCGAGGGCGCCCTTGACGTAGAGCAGCGGTTGGCCGTCACCCTGGTGGGCGGTTGCCATGTATTGCCGGCAGGCATCGAAAGGCAGTTCGTCGCGGCGCGGGAACAGCGCGCGCAGCGTGTGCTCGTCGAGCCCGCCCTTGCGGGCAGCGACCAGCAGCGCGGCTTCGGTCGGGTCGCCGGTGATCTGCCAGTGCGGGCCGTCGCGGCGCAGGCTGGCCTCGTTGCACAGCGCACCGGCGACCAGGCATTCGCGCAGGGCGCCGTCGATGCGGGCCGGCAAGCCGTCGTGCGTGATGGCGCCGTCCGGGGTGTAGCCGTGACCGCTGACGGCGTAGCCCAGGCCAGCCGTCCACAGCATGCGTACCGTCATCGCATTTTCGGTCAGCGTGCCGGTCTTGTCGGAACAGATGACGGTCGTGCTGCCCAGCGTTTCGACGGCCGCCAGGCGACGGATGATGGCGCGCCGTTTGGCCATGCGGGCGACGCCGATCGCCAGCGTCACGGTGACGGCAGCCGGCAGGCCTTCCGGGATGGCACCGACGGCCAGCGCCACCGCCGCCATGAACATGTCGAAGGCGGCTTCGCCGCGGGCCAGGCCGACGCCGAAGGTGAGCAGGGCCAGGCCGCCGATCGCCCAGAGCAGCCAGTTGGAAAAGGTCGCCATCTTGCGGGTCAGCGGTGTCGTCATTTCCGGAGCGCTGGCGATCAGGCCGGCGATGCGCCCGGTTTCGGTGGCGTCGCCGGTGGCGATGACCAGCCCGGCGCCCTGTCCGGCCACGACAGTGGTCCCGGCATAGGCCATGTTGGCGCGTTCGGCGAGCAGCGTGTCATCGGCCAGCGGGTCGGTGTGTTTGCCGACCGGCAGCGATTCGCCGGTCAGCATCGAGTCGTCGGTATGTAGTTCGCGCTGCTGGAACAGGCGGAGGTCGGCCGGAATGCGGTCGCCGGCGGCGAGAATGACGACATCGCCGGGAACCAGCCGGCTGGCGTCGAGCTGCTGCCGGTGGCCGCCCCGGCGCACGGTGACCGGTGTCGCGACACTGCGGGCCAGTGCGGCGAGCGCCCCTTCGGCCTTGGCTTCCTGCCAGTAGCCGATGCCGGCATTGACCAGCACGACGCCGAGAATGACGCTGGCGTCGGTCCATTCGCCGAGGCCGGCAGTGATGCTGCCGGCGGCAATCAGGACGAGGACCAGCGGCTGCAACAATTGATCGAGCAGGCGCCGCCAGGCCGGCTTGCCGGGCGTTTCCGTCATCAGGTTGGGGCCGTGCCGGGCCAGGCGCTCGGCGACCTCGCCGTCGCTCAAACCGGTCGAGCAATCGACGTTCAGTTGCTGCGCCGCCTGCTCGGCGCCCAGCGCATGCCAGGCTACGGTCGACGGCTGGTCAGCAGCAGAAACGGCAGGGTCATGAAGGGCCATAGCGTACCTACCAATCGGGTCAGGCCGTTGAAGTTCAGGAAGTGCCCCTGCCGCCAGGTGGCCAGTGCGGCCATCGAGTACGGGTTGGGCGGGGCGAGATTGACCAGCACGGTGGCCGCCATCAGCGCCAGGGCGGCCAGCATCAGGCGGGGCGTCGCCGGCAACGCGATGGCAATGGCGAGAAAGAGTGTCGCGACGAGCAAACCCATCTGGGCGCCGGGCGTTAGCCAGGCCAGCGCTTCGCCGGGATTGATCAGGATCGCCGAGGCCAGTGTGCGGACGACCAGGCCGAGGAGCAGGAAGAGCGGTACGACCAGGTAGGCCCATAGCGTCCGTGCCGTCAGCTGGCGAATGATGAGGCCGACGGCGACTGCATTGAAGGCGGTGATGCTGGCCTCGATCAGCATGAAACTCTCGGCGGCGAAAGGCACCGCGCCGACCAGGCCGAGCGTTTGGCGCAGGTCGCCGGCACCGAAAAGCAGGGTTTCCGGCGACAACGGCACGAGCAGCCAGAGACCGAGCAGGGTCAGGCCGAGTTCGGCGTGCGGTACCGGCGCAATCAGCCGGTGTTCCAGTGCCGCCAGGCGGGCGAAAACACGCGGCCCGACCGTCTGCGCCCAGAGTGCCCCAAGCAGCCCGCCCAGGCTGTTGCAGGCGAGATCGAGATTGGACGGGACGCGTGACGGTAGCCAGGTCTGCGCACTTTCCAGCCCGAAGCTGACCCCACCGGCGAGCAGCACGGCGAGGATCGGGGCGGTGAAGCGGCCGGGCAGCCGGTCGAGGGCAAGGGTCAGAAAAAAGCCGAGCGGCAGGTAGACCGCGACATTGGCGGCCAGGTCGAAGATGGTCCAGTAACGTGGCCAGCCGCCCTCGACGAAAGCAAACGGCGAAACGCCGCTATCGCGCCAGCCGGTAAACGGATGCAGGCTGCCGTAGATCACCAGCCCGCACCAGGCCAGCGCAAGGTAACGGGCGAGAAGGATGGGGCCGCGGCCGTGCTGGGTCATGAGCCCGATTTTATGGGCTATCGGCGAGGACGTCAGCCCTTATCTGCACTGCCTTTGGCGTGTCACGCCTAGTGCTGGTGCGGGTGCTCGGTCGTGTGCTGGGTTTCCGCCGCCGCCCGGTGATGCAGTACGGCGTGGATGTCGACCGGCGGCGTCGGCCGGCCGACCCATTGCGGCAACAGCGAACCGAGGAGCATGCCGAGCATGCTGACGGCGAGGCCGATCAGTTGCGGCGGCACCAACTGCCCTGCCCCGGCCAGCGCGTAGGCGTAGTCGCCGGTCCGCGCACCGCCGGTGCTGACCAATGCTTCGACCAGCAGCCAGGCGGACAGGCCGCCGATGATCGCGGCCAGGGCACCCTGCGTCGTCGCCCGTTTCCAGAAGGCGCCGAAGAAAAGCGGCACGAAGGCGCCGGCCAGCGTCACCTTGTAGGCGTTCTCGACCATCTTGAAGATGCTGGCGCTGGAGTACAGCGCGAAGCCGAGGACGATGCCGGCGAATATGACGATCGAGGCGCGCATCACCTTCAGGAACTGGTGGTCGCCCATGTGCGGGAAAAAGCCGCGGACGATGTTCTCGGAAAATGCGACCGACGGCGCCAGCAAGGTGGCCGACGAGCAGCTCATGATCGCCGACAGCACGGCGCCGAAGAAGATCGCCTGGGCGAAGACCGGGGTGTGTTGCAGGACCAGGGTCGGCAGCACCAGTTGCGAGTCGGTCTGCAGCAGGCCGTTGAACAGTTCGGGGTCGATCAGCGTCGCCGAGTAGGCGATGAACATCGGCACGAAGGTGAAGCAGAAATAGATCGAGGCACCAAGGATCGAGCCCCACAGCGCGATTTTTTGACTCTTGGCCGAGGTGATGCGCTGGAAGACGTCCTGCTGCGGAATCGAACCGAGCATCATGGTGATCCAGGCGCCCAGGAAGGTCAGCCACAGCCACGGGTCGGGCGGCGGGAAGAAATCGAGCTTGCCGGCCGCCGAGGCGTGGTTGATGACCAGTTCGACACCGCCGGTCAGGCCGGAAACGACGTAGCCGATGTACAGCATGCCGCCCATGATGACGCCCATCTGGACGAAATCGAGGATGGCGACCGAGAGCATGCCGCCGAAGGTGGTGTAGGTCAGTACGATGGCTGCACCGAGGATCATGCCGGCCGTCTGACTGACGTAGCCGGCGGTGACGACGTTGAAAACGAGGCCGAGCGCCTTGATCTGGGCCGACACCCAGCCGAGGTAGGAGGCGACGATGCAGAGCGTGGTCAGCACCTCGACCGTGCGGTTGTAGCGCAGCCGGAAATAGTCGCCGAGGGTCAGGATGTTGAGCTTGTAGAGCTTCCGCGAGAAGAAGACGCCGGCGATGATCAAGCACATCGACGAGCCGAAGGGGTCGGCGACGACGCCGGTCAGGCCCTCCTTGACGAAGGTTGCCGAAACGCCGAACACCGCTTCGGCGCCGAACCAGGTGGCGAAAACGGTGGCGGTGACGACCGGCAGCGGTAGATGGCGGCCGGCGACGGCGAAGTCCTTGGCGCTATGGACGCGGGTCGCGGCAAAGAGGCCGATGCCGATGGAAACGAGCAGATAGAGAACGACGAACCAGATCAGCATATGCGCGCGGTCGACCGGGGCAAGGGGTTGAAAACGCGGGAATTATAAGGTTATTGCGCGGCTGCGCTGCAGGCCGCGCGTCGATCAGAACGGTGGCGGACAGTGCAGGCTGAGCAGTGCTGCGGTCGACGGGTGCGGCAGGCATAAATCCATGGCATGCAGCAGCAGACGTTCGGCCCGCTCGGTGGCGGCGCCGCCATAGAGGTCGTCGCCGAGAATCGGGTGGCCGAGGCTGGCCATATGCACCCGCAACTGGTGCGAACGGCCGGTGACCGGGGCCAGTTCGACCCGCGTCGTGTCCTGCGCCGGGTTCCGTTCGAGGACACGATAGTGGGTCAGCGACGGCTTGCCGATTGCGAAATCGACCATCTGCCGGGGGCGGTTCGGCCAGTCGCAGATCAGCGGCAGATCGATCTCCCCGGCATCATTGCCCAGACAACCGGCGACGACGGCCAGATAACGCTTTTCCACCTGCCGCGTTTCGAACAGTTTGGACAGGCGCCGGTGCATTTCGGCGCCACGCGCCAGCAACAGCAGGCCGGAGGTCGACATGTCGAGGCGGTGGGCGATCAGCGCATCGGGAAACTCGGCCTGGACCCGCGCCACCAGGCAGTCATCCATGCCGGCGCCGCGGCCCGGTACCGAAAGCAGCCCGGCCGGCTTGTTGACCGCCAGCAGGTAATCATCCTGGTAGACCAGGTCGAGGCCGCTATGCGGCGGCGGGCAATAGGCGACCACGGCGGACCGGCTCAGGACTCGAAAACGACCAGATCGAGGTCGGCTGCGGCGCTGCGCAGCGGAATCAGCGCCTGATAGGCAGCCGACTGGTACCAGCCGTCAACCGAGGCCCGGTCGGGAAAGCGGATGACCACCGTGTCGCTGTGTGCGTGGCTGCCGGTAAGGACCTCCGTCAGCGTGCCGCGCAGCACCAGTTCGGCCTGCCATGGGGCCAGCGTGGCCGGCACGGCGCTGCGGTAGGCCGCCCATTTTTCGGCATCCTTGACGCTGATGTGGCCGATGACATAAGCGGCGTGGGGGGCTTCAGCCATGAAAATATCCTTCGCGTGCGGTCCGGGCTTGCGCCGGATGAGCCGTACAGGTATAACTGTACATATAAACAGTAGTCGAGTTTGGGGTGGGCGGGCGAAGCATTTCGTTCCCGGCGCCGGGCCGAAAGGATACGCACCGTGCCGCGGGGTGTCCAACGGCATAAGGACAAATTCCGGCTTCTGCAATTTCTATTCCATCTTTGGCCCCTGTGCCATAATCCCGTCAAATTTCCGAGGTATGCCCATGGACGACAACAAGGCAAAGGCGCTCGCCGCAGCGCTGCAACAGATTGAAAAGCAGTTCGGCAAAGGTTCCATCATGAAGATGGGCGACGCCGAAATCGACGAAGGTATCCAGGTCGTGTCGACCGGTTCCCTCGGTCTCGATATTGCTCTCGGCGTCGGCGGCCTGCCGCGCGGCCGTGTTGTCGAAATCTACGGTCCGGAATCCTCCGGCAAGACCACGCTCTGTCTGCAGGTCGTTGCCGAAATGCAGAAACTCGGCGGTACGGCCGCCTTCATCGATGCCGAACACGCCCTCGACCCGCAATACGCCCAGAAGCTCGGCGTCAATGTCGGCGAACTGCTCATTTCGCAGCCCGATACTGGCGAACAGGCGCTCGAAATCGCCGACATGCTGGTCCGTTCCGGCTCGGTCGACATCATCATCGTCGACTCGGTCGCCGCCCTCACCCCGCGCGCCGAAATCGAAGGCGAAATGGGCGACCAGATGGTCGGCCTGCACGCCCGCCTGATGAGCCAGGCCCTGCGCAAGCTGACCGCCAATATCAAGAAGACCAACACGCTGGTCATCTTCATCAACCAGATCCGGATGAAAATCGGCGTCATGTTCGGTTCGCCGGAAACGACGACCGGCGGCAACGCGCTGAAGTTCTACGCCTCCGTCCGCCTCGACATCCGCCGCATCGGCTCGATCAAGAAGGGCGACGAGGTGATCGGCAGCGAAACCAAGGTCAAGGTCGTCAAGAACAAGGTGTCTCCGCCGTTCCGCGAAGCCATCTTCGACATCCTGTACGGCGAAGGCATTTCCCGTCAGGGCGAAATCGTCGAAATGGGCGTCGCCCACAAGCTGGTCGACAAGTCCGGTGCCTGGTATGCCTACAAGGGCGAAAAGATCGGCCAAGGCAAGGACAATGCGCGCGAATTCCTGCGCAGCCACCCGGAAATCGCCCAGGAAATCGAAGCCGGCATCCGCGAGGCTGCCAGCACCAACGTCATCAAGCCGGTCAAGGCGGCGAAGACGGATGCCTGATCCGGCTGTTGCGTTGCGAGTTGCTGCTCTTCGACTGCTTACCCGGCGTGATCACAGCCGGGCCGAGTTGATGAGCAAGCTCGCCGCGCAAGCGGAGTCGGCCGAGCAGTTGGAGGCCGTGCTCGACGCCCTGCAGGCCGAACGCCTGCTCTCGGACAATCGCTTCGCCACCCAGCGCGTCGTCGCCCGTGCCGGGCGTTATGGCAATGCCCGGCTGAAACAGGAATTGCGCCAGAAGGGAGTCGGTGACGACGATATCGCCGCCGCCCTGCCCGAAGGCGGTGACGAAGCCGAACGCTGCCGGGCGGTGTGGGCGAGAAAATTCCGCGAATTGCCGCAGAGCGCGGAAGAGCGGGCCAAACAGATGCGTTTTTTGCAATATCGCGGCTTCTCCGGCGAGGCGATTCGCCGGGTAATGCGCGGAGCGGATGAATGAGCGACACCCAAGTTTCCACCCTCGCTGCCCTCAACCTGAAAAAGCGCTACAAGGCGCGGACCGTGGTCGAGGACGTCTCCTTCGAGGTCAAGAGCGGTGAAGTGGTCGGCCTGCTCGGCCCGAACGGGGCCGGCAAGACCACCTGTTTCTACATGATTGTCGGCCTGGTGCCGGCCGATGGTGGTGACGTCTATATCGACGATGCCAAGCTGACCCATCTGCCGATGCACAACCGGGCGCGCCAGGGCTTGTCCTACCTGCCGCAGGAAGCCTCTGTCTTCCGCAAGCTGAACGTCGAGGAAAATATCCGGGCGGTGCTCGAACTGCTCAAGCTGCCGGCCAAGGAGCTTGATGACCGGCTTGAGGGCTTGCTTGCAGAGCTGCACATCAACCATGTTCGGCACGTCAATGCGGCCGCCCTTTCCGGCGGTGAGCGGCGGCGGGTCGAAATCGCCCGCGCCCTGGCCACCAATCCGCGTTTCATCCTGCTCGACGAACCCTTTGCCGGGGTCGACCCGATTGCGGTGCTGGAAATCCAGAAAATCATTCGCTTCCTGAAGGAGCGCGGCATCGGCGTGCTGATCACCGATCACAACGTCCGTGAAACGCTGGGTATCTGCGACCACGCCTATATTATTAGTGCCGGGCGCGTATTGGCTGCTGGACGGCCGGACGAAATCGTCGATAATGAAAGCGTGCGTAAGGTTTATCTCGGCGAGCACTTCAAGCTCTGACCGATAAGCAGCGTCCAGATCCCATTTGATGAAGCCAGCACTCCAACTAAAACTATCCCAGCATCTGGCGCTGACGCCCCAGTTGCAGCAGTCGATCAAGCTGTTACAGCTGTCTACGGTCGAAATGCAGCAGGAACTTGAGCGTTACCTGCTCGAGAATCCGATGCTGGAACGCGACGACGACGGCGGCAACGAATCCTTTGCCTCAGCCCAGCAGTTCGATGCGCCGCGCACCGAGGAAGGTGAGCGGGAGCAGCGCGTCGAGCGCGAAGAGCGGGATGCGCGCGACGATCGCGAGCAGGATGTGCCGATGACGCCATCCGATGTGGACGATGACCGCTGGACCTCCGATGCCGGTACCTTTACCGGGGCCGGCCGCGATGAGGACGATGACAGCGATTCGCACGACGTGCATGCGGCAACAATCAGCCTGCGTGACCATCTCGGCTGGCAACTCGGCATGACCCAGCTCAGCGAACGTGACCGCAGCCTGGTCCGTTTCCTGATCGAAGCCCTCGATGATGACGGCTACCTGTCGACGCCGCTCGAAGAGCTGTGGGAAACCTTGCCGCCGGAATACGAAATCGAGCTGGAAGAGCTCGAAATCGCCCTCCACCATATCCAGAATTTCGACCCGATCGGTATCGGCGCCCGTAGCCCGAAGGAATGCCTGGCGCTGCAACTGAAGGCCTTGCCGGTGGATGCTGTGCGGGCGCTGGCCCTGGTCATCGTCGAAAAACACCTTGAATTGCTGGCGGCGCGCGATTTCACCAAAATCCGCCGGTTGACCGGCTGCGATGATGAAATCCTAAAGGCCGCCCAGGCTCTGATCGTCAGTCTCAACCCGCGGCCGGGCGCCCGCTTCGCGCAGATCGAG
The DNA here is from genome assembly GCF_009469765.1 of Dechloromonas hortensis. Taxonomy (GTDB): domain Bacteria; phylum Pseudomonadota; class Gammaproteobacteria; order Burkholderiales; family Rhodocyclaceae; genus Azonexus; species Azonexus hortensis. The sequence continues at coordinate 607,293 of NZ_SSSQ01000001.1, read as the reverse complement.
GCACGCTACATCACGCCGGACGTGATGGTGAAGAAGCTCAAGGGCAAATGGACCGCCTACATCAATCCGGATGCCTACCCGCGTCTGCGCATCAATCGTCTGTATGCGGAGATACTCGCCAAGCAGCGCCGGGGTAACGGTAATCTGTCCGGCCAGTTGCAGGAAGCACGTTGGCTGATCAAGAACGTGCAGCAGCGCTTCGAGACCATTCATCGCGTCACGCAAGCCATTGTCGACCGTCAACGCCAGTTTTTCGAGCATGGCGAAGTGGCGATGCGGCCGCTGGTCCTGCGCGAAATCGCCGACATTCTCGGCCTGCATGAATCCACAGTCTCGCGCGTCACCAGCCAGAAATACATGGCGACGCCGCGCGGCATTTTTGAATTGAAGTACTTTTTCGGCAGTCATGTCGCCACCGATACCGGTGGTGCCTGCTCTGCCACCGCCATCCGCGCCCTGATCAAGCAATTGATCGGAGCGGAGGATGGCAAGAAGCCCTTGTCGGATAGTCAAATATCCGAAATACTAGGCCAGCAGGGAATCGTTGTCGCACGACGCACGGTCGCTAAATACCGTGAATCGCTCAACATCCCGCCGGTCAATTTACGCAAGACCCTGTAGAGAGAGGAGAAAAGCATGAATCTGCAGATCGCTGGTCACCATATCGAAGTTACGCCGGCATTGCGCGAATACGTCGAAAACAAGCTCGACCCGGTTGTTCGCCATTTTGACAAAGTTACCGGCGTGAACGTCGTTCTGTCGGTTGAAAAGCTCAAGCAGAAGGGTGAAGTCACGCTTCACGTGCCGGGCAAGGACATTCACGTCGAAGAGTCCGGCGACGACCTTTACGCCGCCATCGACGCGCTATTTGACAAGCTCGATCGTCAGGTCCAGAAGTACAAGCAGAAGGTGCAGGATCATCACCGCGGTGACAAGCCGGCGCACTACGTGGCCGAATAAAGGCTGACAGGCCGCGACACTTTTGTCGCGGCCTTTGCTTTTCCAAACTTCCTTATGAACCCCCTAAACAACATTCTGTCTGCCTCGCAGGTGGTTCTCGACCTCGAAGCCAGCAGCAAGAAACGGGTCTTTGAACAAGCCGGCATGCTTTTCGAGAATCATCTCGGCATTGCCCGCGCGGTCGTTTTCGACAGCCTTTTCGCCCGTGAAAAACTTGGCTCCACCGGCCTCGGCCAGGGGATCGCCATTCCGCATGGCCGCATCAAGGGCCTGAAGCAGGCCGCCGGTGCCTTCATTCGATTGTCCTCCCCGGTGCCGTTCGATTCGCCGGATGGCCGGCCGGTCAATCTGCTGTTTATCCTGCTCGTTCCCGAACAGGCGACCGAGCAGCATTTGCAGATCCTCTCTGAGCTTGCCCAGCGCTTCGCCGAGCGCAGCTTCCGCGAGGCCCTCGTCGCCGCACCCGATGCGGTGAGCGTGGTTGCCCTCTTCCAGTCCTGATCCCTGCTCGTGCGCCATATCAGCCTCATCCAGCTTTACGAGGACAATCGCGAAAAGCTGCTGCTCAACTGGGTGCTTGGCCATCAGTCGGACCGCCGCATCGAGATCAAGCTGTCGAATAACTACGGCGCCGATGTCGTCGGCCATATCAACGTCATCCACCCGGAGCGTCTGCAGGTCATGGGCCAGGCGGAATACGACTGGGCGACGAAGATCGGCGAACGGCGCTTCGCCCAGATGTTCCAGGACCTGCTCGGCGCCCAGCCGCCGGCGGTAATCGTTGCCGATGGCCTGACGCCCCCGGAAATCCTGGTCGATGCCTGCAAGAACTTCAATACCCCGCTGATCTTCTCGCCCAAGCCCTGCTCGGCGGTGATCGACCTGTTGCGGATTTACCTGTCGGCCCGTCTGGCCGATACCGTCAATCTGCACGGTGTCTTCATGGATGTGCTGGGCATGGGCGTGCTGATTACCGGCGATTCCGGGGTCGGCAAATCCGAATTGGCCCTTGAGTTGATTTCCCGCGGCCATGGCCTGGTGGCTGACGATGTCGTTGAAATGGCGCGGATCGCGCCGACGACGATCGAAGGTCGTTGCCCCGGTATGTTGCGCGATTTTCTCGAGGTCCGCGGGTTGGGCCTGCTCAATATCCGGACCATCTTTGGCGAAACCGCCTCGCGCCGGAAGATGAAGCTGAAGCTGATCGTCCATTTGCAAAAAACGGTCGCTGGCAGTGATGCGCCGCGCCTGCCACTCGATGCGCAAACCCAGGAAGTGCTCGGGGTTCCGGTGCGCAAGGTACTGATCCCGGTAGCGGCTGGCCGTAACCTGGCGGTTCTGCTCGAAGCCGCGGTGCGCAATACTATTCTGCAATTGCGCGGCATCGACAGCATGCAGGATTTCATGGATCGTCAGCAGCGCATGATGCTTGACGATGACGCCTGATTGACCGATAGTTTGCCGGACATTCTTACAACCGGATTCGGGAGATTTAAGATGAAAAAGCTGATTGCCCTGCTTGCTGTCGTGATGTCGGCTTCCTCGGTTTACGCCGCCGATGACTGTGCAGCCCGTGCCGCCGAAAAGAAGCTGGCCGGCGCCGCCAAGAACAGTTTCATGAAGAAGTGCGAAGCCGATGCCAAGGGCCCGGAAGCAATGGCCTGTGAGTCCACAGCCAAGGAAAAGAAGCTGGCCGGCGCCGCCAAGAACAGCTTCATGAAGAAGTGTGTGGCTGACGCCCAGGCTGCTGCCAAGTAACAATCAGGCAGTCTGTTCTCGATAGGCCATCTGCGGATGGCCTATCGTCGTTTACAGGTATTCGAAATCCGCCGCGTCGGCTGCCGGATCGTTGCGCGAGGTACCGAAACAGATGTTGCCGCTACCTTCGAGCAGGATTTCATGGCGGCGCACCATTACTTCCTGCTTGCCGGTCAGGCAGACAAAGGTGCCGTTGGTGCTGGTGTCGACCAAAAAATAGCCGTCCTTGCGTTTCTCGATCCTGGCATGCAGCCGCGAGGCCTTGCGATCTTCGATCTGCAACTTGTTGCCGAGGTCGCGGCCGAGCGTCAGGACCGGCGTCTTGTCGTCGAGCAGATAGGCCTTGCCGCGGTAGCGCACACATAGACGTGGAACAGGCATGATGCTGAGCGAACTGATCTGGTCGACGGTGCTCTGACTGGTCCATTCGACAAGCCGCAGGGCCACCTGTTCGTCATTTTGCCGAATGGTACCGAGATTGGGCATCGGCCTGGAATTGATCGTGGTGTTCGCGGGCAGTTCAGCAACAAGGTGCGAGCTGGCCAGGATCTGGTCGCGGCGTGCCGCGCCGACGATCCGTGCCGCCGTGGTTACGACTTCGCCGCTCAACTGTCCATCACTGTCTTCGGTCAGGGTGCCGACATGCAGGCCAATCCGGATGGTCAGCTTCAAACCGGAGACCGGTGGCAGGTCGGCAATCCGCTGTTGCATGTCGATCGAGGCCTGGCAGGCTTCTTCCGCGGTTTCAAAGGCGGCCAGCAACTCGTCGCCGACCACCTGCACGGTCCGGCCGCGGTAGCCTTCGATGGAGCGGTTCATCCGCTTCAGGCAGCGTTCTACCGCGTGCATGGCTTCGGTATCGCCCAAGCGCTCAAAAAGGCGGGCGCTACCGGAGACATCGGCAAACATGACGACCAATTTGCGTTGCTGGCTGCTCATTGCGGACTATTCGTTCGTAAGATACTGGATTATAAGCGGATTATGCCTTCATTGCCTTATGACGAAAGGCTGATTGGAAAGGTGCCGCTGATTGGCATTTCCGGGCTGTCGAAGGCAATGTCGCCCTCCTCGACCGGGGTGTCCAGCGTCAGGTTCTGGAAATCGAAAAGTTTGGGGTCGGCCAGGTGCGAGGGCACGACGCTTTGCAGCGCCGTCAGGACCGACTCGGTGCGGCCGGGGAAACGGCGATCCCAGTCTTCCATCATTTCGCGGATTTTCTGGCGTTGCAGGTTTTCCTGGGAGCCGCAGAGGTTGCACGGAATGATCGGGAATTCCATGCCGCGGGCAAATTTGGCGATATCGCTTTCGGCGCAATAGGCGAGCGGCCGGATGACGATGTGGGCATGATCGTCGGTGACCAGCTTGGGCGGCATCGCCTTGATCTTGCCACCAAAGAGCAGGTTGAGAAACAAGGTATGGACCATGTCGTCGCGATGATGGCCCAGTGCAATTTTATTGGCGCCCAGTTCCTTGGCCGTCTTGTAGATAATGCCGCGGCGCAGACGTGAGCATAGCGAACAGGTGGTCTTGCCCTCGGGAATCTTGTCCTTGACGATCGAATAGGTATCGGCTTCGATGATCCGGTATTCGATGCCGAGCGAAGCGAAATAATTGGGCAGGATGTCGGCCGGAAAACCCGGCTGTTTCTGATCGAGATTCATCGCAATCAGACGGAATTTGACGGGGGCCCGCTGTTGCAGCGCCATCAGCATGGCGAGCAGGGTATAGGAGTCTTTACCGCCGGACACGCAGACCAGGATAGTGTCGCCATCCTCGATCATGTTGTAGTCGCCAATCGCCTTGCCGGTACGGCTTTCGAGGTTCTTGCGCAGTTTAAGCAGGGTGTTTGAATGAGTCATCTGGGCCGTCGCTGGTATCCGCGAGTCGATTGCTGCGGTGAACCGATAAAAATGGCAAGTTTACCTGATACGTTGTTTTGAAAGACGGTCATATTTCACCCTCAAATCAAATTTGCCAGCAATTGCCACAACAAAAGCTTAATTCCGGCTCGGGCCGCCGGCTAAAATCCCGTCTTTATGGAGCCACTATGAACCTGCCCCTCCCCTCGCCCGACGCCCAGGCGCATAGCCAGCGTCTGCTCGAATGCATTCGCCGGGAAATTGTGGCGCATGGAGGCTGGATCCCGTTTGCCCGCTACATGGAGCTGGCACTCTATGCCCCGGGGCTGGGCTACTACACGGCGGGGGCGCGGAAATTCGGGGCAGCCGGCGACTTCATCACCGCACCCGGCATGAGCGCACTCTTTGGCCAGGCGCTGGCCCGCCAGGTGGCGCAAGTGATGGCCGCCTCGGCACCGGTCATCCTTGAGGTGGGGGCCGGCTCCGGCCGCCTGGCGGCGGACCTGCTGCTCGAACTGGAGCGCCGGGCCTGCCTGCCCGAGCAATACCTGATCCTTGATCTGTCGGCCGACCTGCGCCAGCGTCAGCAGCAAACGCTGGCCGCTGAAGTGCCGCACCTGCTGCCTCGACTGCGCTGGTTGGATGCGCTGCCCGAGTCCTTTGCCGGCGTGGTGGTCGGCAATGAACTGCTCGATGCGATGCCGGCTGAAATTGTCGCCTGGCGGGAAAACGGCATCTTCGAGCGCGGCGTCGAACTGGATGCGGCTGGCAGCTTCGTCTGGGGCGAGCGGCCGGCTACCGGCGCCGTCCTGGCCGCGGCGCAGCAGATCGGTGAACAATGCCAGTTGCCACCCGGTTTCGAGAGCGAGATCAGCCTGGCGGCCCGGGCCTGGGCGGCGGAATGGGGGGGGCGCCTGAGTGCCGGGGCGCTGCTGCTGATCGACTACGGTTTCCCCCGCCGCGAGTTTTATCACCAGCAGCGGGCACGCGGTACCTTGATGTGCCACTACCGCCATCACGCCCATCCCGACCCCTTCTACCTGCCCGGTTTGCAGGATCTGACGGTGCACGTCGATTTTACGGCCATTATTGCGGCGGCCCATGGTGCCGGACTGGAGCTGCTGGGTTACACCAGCCAGGGGCAATTCCTGCTCAATTGCGGCATCCTCGACTTGCTGGGCGAGTTGCCGAACGATAGCGTGGATTACATTCGTGCCGCTGGCGCGGTCAATAAACTGCTGATGCCGCATGAAATGGGCGAGTTGTTCAAGGTGATCGCCATTGGCCGGGGGATCGACGAAGCCTTGTGCGGTTTTGCCAGCGGTGACCAAAGCCGCCGACTGTGAGGCTTATTGCCGCGTGACCTGTTCCCGGAACCGGTTGGGCAGGCCGAGGATGAGGCGGCCGAAGTCATCGAGCATGGCCTGGTCGAGGGCCTGGGGACGAATGGCATAGCTGATGCTGCCCAAACGCTCCAGGTTGCGGGCGTCCAGGATGATCAGCCCCCTGTCGAAGTCGGCGCGCCACCGGGTGTTGACACTGATTTCCGGCTGAATCTCGAAATCGGCGCGTTCGGTATAACGGCGCTCGTTCTTCGATTCCTTACAGTTGAAGCGCAAGCCGTAGTCGAACAGCAGGCTGCGAAAACGCTCGACCACCGGGCCGTCGCGTTGAATGTACAGGCTCTCGCCGCCAGCCAGACGATAGGTGCAACTGACTAGTTCGACGAGGGCCCCGGCCGCTTGCGACTGTGTCCGGTAATCAGCAAAGCCTTCCTGCCAGGCCAGCGCTCCGAGCACTTGCTCGTCGGCCAGCGGGTAGGTGCGCGGGATGGCCGGCTTGAGGATGTTCAGTTGCTGCACAAAGTCATGCAGGAAGAAAAACAGGCGTTTCAGGGCCCGATCGATGGTCGTGTTGCTGGCCGTGCGCTCGGCCTTGGCCGAATGCTGTTCGCGCTGGCGGAGTTCGGCCTGCTGACGCAACTGGCTGAGCAGACTGCCGCGCGGGTCGAACAGTTGGGTACTCTCTTCGGCCTCGCCTGCGCCATCCGGTTCCGGGCTGGTGGTCGTTTTTGTTGGAGCGATCGTCGGGAAGACCAGGCTCGGGTCGGCCAGCCCTGCCCCGGTGCTGGTTTGCTGCTCGTTGCGCGCCCGTTGTTCAGCGGCATCTAGATCAAAGGTTTCGATATCGGCGAGCAGTGAGGCTTCGATGGCCGCAATATCCTCGGCGATAGCGCTCTTCCGCTCGCGCTTGGCGCGAATGGCATCGATGATGGCCGAGGAAGGATCCGAATCTTTAGGATTGCTCATTGCTTTGTTAAAAATAGTGTCTACACTAAAAGTAATAGTGATTTCACTTTGGAGCAAGGACGATATGGACGTCGGAGCGGTAGGAAGTTTGAGTAGCGCCTTGTCACAGGCTCAGACCGGTGACGCAGTGAGTACCTTGGTGCTCAAAAAGGCAATGGCCCTGCAGGAACAGAACGCAATGCAGCTGTTGCAGGCTTTGCCGCAACAGCCGAACAATCCCCCTAATCTGGGGAATAGCGTAGACGTTAAGGCCTGAGTCCGTTTAACCAGGTTTGCAGCGTGGCCGCGACGAGCGGCCATTCTTTTTCGTGGGTCACAGCGTGCCCCATGTGACGGAATATATGAACCGGCAGACCGTAGGTATGGGCTGTCGCCTGAACCAGGAAAGCCGGTACCAGGACATCCAGTTCGGCACCAAGAATCAGCATCGGCGGGCGGTGCATGGCCGGCAGGTTGGGTAGGTTGAACATCGACATGTCCCACAGCGCGCGGTGCGACTCGGGTTGCATCCGGTCCAGCCAGGCGGCGAGCATGGTTTCGTCGATTTCGCCGGCAAACAGCGCCTCCCTGAGCACTTCGGTATCCGGATAGTTGCCGCTCATGATCCGGTTGATGTCCATGAAGAGCTGCGGCTTCTGGAACATCAGGTGAAACTGGGACGCGATCAGGCCTTGGGGCGGGACCGAGCAAATGAGGGCCGCACCCGGTACGTCGTGATGTTCAAGATATTTCTGAACGATGAAACCACCCATCGAATGGCCGATCAGGACCGGGGCCTCGCCCAGCCAGTTGGCCACCGTTGCGACGTCGGCGACGTAATCATTGATCGAGTGCCAGTCGATATGCTCGATGCCGTCGCTGCCGCCATGGCCGCGCAGTGACAGGGCATGGCAGGGATAGCCGGCTTCGGCCAGGAAGGGCATGAAGGTTTCCGTCCACATCCAGCCGCCGGCGAAGGCGCCGTGAATGAAAAGCAGCGGGGGAAGTTTGGTTTTTTTGGTCGGCAGGCACGAAAAGACTTCGAGACCTTCGATGATTTGAGTTTTGAGCATGGCAATCCGTTGGGGTGAAGCATGATTAAATGCGACTTTCACCCTGCAGTGCAAGGCAAAATGTTGAAGTGGATATTGACGCTGGTGGTGGCGATCTTCCTGCTGGGCATCATCAGCCCACATCTGGCGCGCTTCATTCGTTTCGGCCAGTTGCCGGGGGATGTCAGTTTCCGCTTTCGTGGCCGGCTCTATGCCTTCCCGTTCGCGACGATCATCCTCTGTTCCTTACTGCTCTGGCTGCTCTCCAGGCTCATTTAGGCATTGCTTGACGGCGCTGACCCGGGCGGCATGAATGCGCTCCGGGATGCTGCCCTTGTCGACGCAGGCGGCGGCGATTTTGCCGGCTTCCACCGCGTTGACCGCAGCCAGTGCGGCGAGCAGCCGGGCAGGACTGTGATAGCTGCGATCATGCCAGCCGAGGCGGCCGGTGTAGTCGCACAGGCAGGCGTCGAGTAGCTGCTGGAAGCGTTCCGGGCGACGCAGGGCATCGGTCTTCTCGAGCAGCGAAACAATGGTGCTGGCCCGCAACTCGGCGGCACGGTGGATGTTGCCGTGATAGCGGGCCGTCAGCAGCGCCAGGTCGCGGCAGTCATTCGGCACGCGCAGGCGGGCGCACAGTTGTTCGGTCAACTGGACGCTGCGTTCTTCGTGGCCGAGGTGGCGCGGCAGGATGTCGGCCGGCGTCGTTGCCTTGCCGAGATCGTGGGTCAGTGCGGCAAAGCGGACCGGCAGCGCAAAATTGCGCAGGGCTGACTGGTCGATGACCAGCATCGTATGGATGCCGGTATCGATTTCGGGATGGTAGTCGGCCCGCTGCGCCACGCCGAACAGCGCATCGACTTCCGGCAGCAGGCGGGCCAGCGCGCCACAGTCGCGGAGCACACCGAACATCCGCGAGGGCTGCACCTCCATCAGGCCTTTGGCCAGTTCCTGCCAGACCCGTTCGGCGACCAGGTGGTCGACTTCTCCACTGGCGACCATGGCACACATCAGGGCCTGGGTTTCGGGGGCAATCGAAAAATCGTGGAAACGGGCGGCGAAGCGGGCGATACGCAGGATGCGTACCGGGTCTTCGGCAAAGGCTGGGCCGACGTGGCGGAGGATTTTGGCCTGCAGATCCTGTTGACCGCCGAAGGGGTCGACCAGGCTGCCGTCGGCGGCTCTGGCCATCGCATTGATGGTCAGGTCGCGGCGGGCCAGATCCTCGTCCAGCGTGACTTCCGGTGCGGCATGAAAGCTGAAGCCATGGTAGCCGCGGCCGGTTTTGCGCTCGGTCCGGGCCAATGCGTATTCTTCGTGCGTTTTCGGGTGCAGGAACACCGGGAAGTCCTTGCCGACCGGGCGAAAGCCCTTGGCCAGCATGGCTTCCGGTGTGGCGCCGACGACGACGTAATCGTGGTCGGCGCTGGGCCGACCGAGCAGTTCGTCACGGACGGCGCCGCCGACGATGTAGATCTGCACGGTCGGGCCGGACTTAACGCCCGGCGCGGAAGCGGAAGCCGTCGAGCTTGCCCTTCGGCGTATTGAGCGCAATGTAGGTCGGGGCGATCGCTTCCAGCGCCGTCGGCTGCCAGTTGGCCGGCGGATTGCAGTTGCCTTCGCAGACGCTGTCGCGCTGCATCGAGCGCAGGTTGTCCGGCGACATCATCGGCTTCGGAGCCAGCCACATCAGGCCAGCCTGCAGGTAGGCCCAGCCTTCAGAAAGCGGCACGATGGTGGCTTTGCTGCCGGTCAGCTGGGCGGTGTAATCAACCAGTTCGCGCAGCGTGTAAACCTTGGGGCCGACCAGGTCATAGGCCTGACCGTAGGTGCTGGCGTCACCCAGACAGTCGACAAAGGCATCGGCCACGTCGGCCGCCCAGACCGGCTGGAAGCGGGCATGACCGAAGCCGAGGGGGAAGAACGGCAGTTTCTTCAGAACGCTGGCGAACATCGACAGGAAGGAGTCGCCGAGGCCGAAGATGACCGACGGACGGAAGACGGTGACATCAAGTTCGTTGCGGGCGGCGAGCACGATGGCTTCGCCGTCGCCCTTCGAGCACAGGTATTCGGACGGGCCTTTGGGGTCGGCATTCAGGGCGCTCATGTGCACCAGGCGGCGAACGCCGGCGGCCTTGCAGGCGGCGATGATCTTCTTCGGCAGTTCGACGTGCGCCTCGGCAAAGTCCTTGCTGTAGGGCAGCTTGACGTCACGGCTGTGCAGGATGCCGACCAGATTGATCACCGCATCCTGATCCTGCATCAGCGCGACCAGGGTTTCTTCGCAGTGGATATTCGCTTCCGGCATCTCGACATTCGGCTGAATGATCAGCGCCTTGGTGCGTTCGCGCCGACGGGTCGGGATGGTGACCTCAATGCCGCGTTGTGAGAGGCGATTGGCGATATAGGTACCGAGAAAACCGCTACCCCCCAGCAGCAAGACCTTTTTGATGTCCATGTGGAACCCCGGAAGCTTGATTCGAAAAACTTGAATTTTAAGGCAAATCGGCCTCTTTGGGCCATTTGCCGGCGCCGGCCTGCGCGGTGTCTGGCCCCTCAGGCGCTTTCGGTTCGCCGCAAAGCCTGTTCGGCTGCCGAGTTGAACAGCGACTCATTGCTGCTGAGCTGAGCGCGCCCGGCTTTGAGCATCTGTTCAAGAATGTTCGGGTGGATGGCCAGGGCGAATTGCCAGTCCGGGTTGGCGAGCAGCAGCATGCCGCTCTCCGGACTGATCTGGCAGAGCCGGCCGCAAATCGGCGGCTTGCCGTTCAGGGTGAGGCTGAGCCAGGTGCCGGGACGGACGGCGCTGCGCGGCCGGGATGCCTCGACTTGAGTGCCGCTCAGGTCGATGATCTTGAGCAGCAGATGGCCGGCCGTCAGTTCACTGACACCGGCTTTTGCCGCGGGGGGCACGGCGGGCGCCTCTTCGGCCGGGGCCGGCTGCGGCGCACCGGTGGCGCGCATGGCGGCGGTTTGCAGCGCAAAGCAGGTGTCGAGGAAAGCGCCCTGGGTTTCTTCCGGAAGACCGATGCGCGCCATGCCGGCATTCAGGCGTTGCAGCAAGGCCGGCAACATCTTGGCCAGTCGTTTGCGGTCATCGATCTCGGCTTTCGGCTCGATGCTCCACAGCAGGTTGGCGATCAGCGCCAGGCTTTCCTGCCAGTCGGTGCTTTGTTCGCCGCCTTCCATCCAGTTGACGACGAGGACCTTGAGCCAGTGCTGATGCAGGAAGCTGACGATACTGGCCGGGACTTCCGGGCGCAGGTAGCCGTCGATGACCTGGCGGGCGCGCCGTTCGGCCTGCTTGCGCCGGTCAAGCTGGTAGAGCAGTGGCAGATAGGCCTCGGCCGCCAGTTCGGCGGCCTTGTCGCGGTCGGCGATCAGGGCGTTCAATTCGCCGATCCGCGCGTTGAAGACCTGATTGTCGTTGCGGAACTCGGCGCGGGCGCGGCTCGCGATGGCCTGGATATCGACGCACAGCGGATGCCGGGAGGAGACTTCGTGGGCCAGGCCAAGGGCGGCCCGGGCCATCTTGTCGAGCAGCAGCCGGGCCGGGTGGTTTTCGGTGGTGAAGAAGGCGGCATCCAGCATGGCTGCCTTCAGGGTCGGGATCTGCAGGCTGGCGAGGGCCGACTTGATTGGGTCGGGCAGTGTCGGCGAGGCGAAAATCGCTTCGAAGATGCGGGCGATGGCGTCGATTGTGGCTGCTTCGGGGGCGCCATTGGGAATGCCCAGCCGATTCGAGTCCAGGGCTTGCGGTGCGGCGGACGGCGCTTGGTCGGCGGTGAACAGGCCGGGAATCAATGTTTCCAGCGAGGGACTGGTGGCCGTTGGCGAGAAGTCGCTGACCGGGGTTGGGCGAGCGGGCTTGTCCAGTTCATCGAGGCGGGCCAGCAGGCGTTCCAGCATGGCTTGGGAAAACAGGCTGGCCGCCGGGCCGGCGGCCGGCAGTGCCGTTTCGACGGCCGGGCCGAGCAGTTGTCTTTGCAGCAGTGCCGCCGGGTTCGGCGTGTTGACCGGTGACCCGCCGGCGCCCGCCGGCTCGGGGGCGCTCACTATGGCCGCCTGAGCTGCGCCAACCTTGTTGCCGGCCAGGAAATCGTTCAACGAGGCGTAAAGGACCGTCAGGTTCTTGGCAAAGTAGTCTTCCAGCCGGTCGATCCGCGCCAGTGTCTTGGCATGGTCTTCGCCCAGTTCGCTGCACAGATCGGTCAGGCCGAGGGCGATCCCCCTTGGGCCGACCGGATTGTCGGCGGTACTCAGATCGGGCCGGTCGAGCAGGGTCACGAAGCGCAGATAGACGCGCCACAGGTCGCCGCCGGTTCGTTCCATCAGGTGAGCCGAGAATTCGCCGAGGCGGATTTCGAGTTCGAGGTCGCTCTCGCCGACCAGAGAAATGCGTGAAGCGGTCAGCCCCTTGGCGTCCTCAAAACTGCTGCGCCGGCCGGTTGACACCATTTCGTCGAAATAGGCGCCGACCGTCTGCTGGAAGGCCTGTACCGCACGGGCCGAGACCGGCTCCGCTTCCTGGAGCAATTGGCCGAGCTGCTTCAGATACAGCATCCGGCAGTCGCGCAGGATCTGCAAGTCGTCAGCCGGGAGTTGGCTGGCGGGGCTGGAAGCGGGTGGGTTGGCCATGACAGGGGAGCGTGTGACTAAGGGGCTAAGGCAGGTCGGCATCCTTGGGGGCATCGGTGCTACGCGGGCCGATGACGCCAAGGCGGGCTTTCAGGGAATCGGGTTTGCCATTGAACAACGCCGAGTAATAGACGGCGTTGCTCATGACTTTCTTGACGTAATCGCGGGTTTCGCTGAACGGAATGGTTTCGGCGTAGATCGCCCCTTCCAGTGGCCGGTCAGCCCGCCATTTCTTGGCGCGGCCGGGGCCGGCGTTGTAGGCGGCCGAAGCGAGCACCGGATGGTTGTCGAGGTTTTCCATGACCAGCCGCATGTAGCTGGTGCCGAGCAGGACGTTGGTCTGGGTGTCGGTGACCTGGCTGTGGTTGTATTCGCGCAGGCCGATCTTCTTGGCGACCCACTTGGCGGTGGCCGGCATCAGCTGCATCAGGCCGGAGGCGCCGACATTGGATTTGGCGCTGGTGATGAAGCGGCTTTCCTGGCGCATCAGGCCGTACACCCAGGCATCGTCGAGCGACTGGTTGAGGGCGGCCGGGCGGACATGTTCGCCGTAGGGGGCGAGGTAGCGCAAGGTGTAGTCGTGCTCGTACTTGGTCCGTTCGGCGGTGTTGATGGCCCGGTCCCAGATCTGGTTGCGCTTGGCGAGGTCGGCGGCGGCCAGTAGTTCGCGGTCTTCCATGCCGCGCAGTGCCCAGTTCCACTCCTTGACTGCTTCGGTTCGCATGTCGAGGCGGAAGAAGGCCAGAGCGCGGCGGATGCCGGGATTGTCACGAGCTGCCTTTTGTTCCTCACTGGTTGGCGCCTTGGCTTTGGCCGGTGGCATGACGACGCGATCGAGTTCCTCGTCGGCCAGGTTGCCGTAGAAATTGGGCTGCCCGGCGATCTTTTCGAACAGCGCATCGGCATCGGTGGTGCGGCCGCCGGCTTTCTGGGCCCGGCCGAGCCAGTAGATCCATTCCGGCTTGCCGGCCAGTTCGGCAGGCATGGCCAGGATGGTGTCGCGGACAACACCCCATTCCTGAGCGCGCAGCGCGGCGCGCACTTTCCACTGGTAACCCTCGTCGGAGAGCTGCGCCTTGCCGGTATTGGCGTACCAGCTTACGGCTTCCGACAGGTGCTTCTTGGCGGCCTGCAGGCCGATCTGACTCCAGGCCCACTGTCTCTCGGATTCCTGCAGGCGGCTTTTCAGCTTTTCCAGCTCGTCCACCGCAGCCTTCGGGTCATTGGTGGCGATGCGCTGCACGGCAATGATCGCCAGTTCGCGGCCGGCTCGGTTGGTGTGCCAGTTGGCGGGCTGGCGGACGAGATAGCCCATCGCATTGTTGAGCGCGGCATCGAAGGCACGGCTGTCCGGCATCTGGCTGTCCGGCAGGTAGTTCAGCGTCGTCTTGGCCCAACTCGGGCGGTTGGCCTCGATCTGACGGCGGGCGCGCGTCCAGACATCGTCAACGCTCAGTCGCTGGCTGGCGATCAGGTTGTCGAAGACCGGTCGGCAGGCTTCAGGCGGTTCAAGCTGGCTCAGCCAGAGCTTCTCGGCTTCGTCGAGCACGCTCTTGTCATCGCGGGCGAGACGGGCCTGCTGGTTGTAGCAGGTGATCTCCGGCTCCGGGGCGAGCAGTTTCGGGTATTCACTCTCGATTTCGTTCCACGTGGAACGCTTGCCCAACCAGCGGATCCAGTCGGCTCGCAATTTCTCGGCGACGTAGCTTTTCTCGTAGCGTTCGAAGAAGCTGCGCAGGCTGGCCGAATCGCCCTGGTCCATCCACATGCGTAGCCGGTAGTTCTCGGCGTAAGGCGCCAGTTCGTGGTTGCCGAGCTGCGCCGTGGCGCGTTCCAGCTTGTTCCGGTCGCCGGTGCGGAAGGCGTCGCGGGCGGCGAGGAAGGCCGCATCGCGACCATCCTGAGCAAAGACGGGAAAGGCGAGCGAGAGGCCGAGGATGATGACGCGAAACTTCATGCTAGATTGGGCGGATGACTGAGCTGATCGAGGATAACACGGGCTGGCGACGGGCGTTGCGGCGCGAGATGGTGGCGCGTCGGGCGGCGCTCGACGATGCGGTGCATGCCGCCTTGTCGGCGCGTATCGTCGAGCATTTGCAGGTTGCCTTGGCGGTGCCGCGGATTGCCGCCTTTTGCTGGCCGATCAAGCATGAGCCGGATGTGCGGGCGATTGTCGCGCACTGGGCGGCCGCTGGTGCGCAGGCCGCCTTGCCGGTCGTCGTCGCCGAAAATACGGCGCTGGCTTTCCGTATTTGGGATAGCGGGACGACACTGGCGCCGGATCGTTACGGCATTCCGACCCCGGTCAGCGGTGAGTGGGTGATACCAGACCTGATTCTGTTGCCGCTCAACGGCTTCGATGCGGCCGGCTATCGCCTGGGGTATGGCGGCGGTTATTTCGACCGTACGCTGGCGGCGCTCTCCCCTCGCCCGCTGGCGGTCGGCGTCGGTTTCGAGATCAACCGGCTGGCCAGCATCCGGCCGGAAAGCCATGATCAGCGGCTGGACTGGATCGTCACCGAGGCCGGCGCCTTCAGGCTGTCTGCCGCCTGATGCCGTAGATGCCGAGCGCGAAGAGGCTGGCGCTCAGTCCGGCGAGGACCGCTTGCCGCAGGTCGTAGAGGCCGGTGCGCACGGCCAGTTCCAGCGTGTAGCCGTGGAGCAGTGCCAACAGGGTTGAGCCGATGGCGACGGCCAGCCAGGAGCGGCGCTGGCCGGCCGCTGCTTCCTTGCGCAGAAAGAGTTCGATGGCCAGGCCGCTGACGATGGATTGGGCGAGCATGGCGCCGATCAGGGACCAGATGCTCAGGCTGAAAGAATTCATGCGGCGCGACAGGCCTTGAGGAAACGTTCGAGGGCCGCCTCGAGAGTCTGGCGCGGGCAGCCGAAATTCAGCCGCAACCAGCCCGGCGCCCCGAAATCGGCGCCGTCGGAAAGGCCGAGACCGTGTGCTTCGAAGTGGGCGGCCGGTTGGGCGAGGCCGAGGCCGCGTACGTCGATCCAGGCCAGGTAGGTCGCTTCGATGTGGTTCATTTTTACCTTGCTGACCGTGTCGACCGCAGCCCTCACCAGGTCGCGGTTGCCGATCAGGTAGGCGATCAGCTCGCGGTGCCAGTCGGTGCAGTCGCGGTAGGCGGCTTCGCAGGCGGCGAGGCCGAGCACATTGGCGTGCGGCACGATGCCGTCCATTGCGCGCAAGAAACGGCGGCGCAGCCCGGGATCGGGAATGACCGCGAAGGCGCAGCCGAGGCCGGGAATGTTGAAGGTCTTCGACGGCGCCATCAGCGTGATGCTGCGCTTGGCCGCATCCGGCGACAGGCTGGCGAAGGGAATATGGCGTTGGTCAGCGTCGAGAATCAGGCCGCAGTGGATTTCGTCGGAACAGACAACCAGCTCGTTGGCGGCGGCAAACGTCGCCAGGTCGAGCAGTTCCGCCCTGCTCCAGCAGCGGCCGACCGGGTTGTGCGGGTGGCAGAGCAGGAACAGGCGGGTGGCTGCGGTCGATGCCTGCTGCAGGGCAATTTTGTCCCATTGCCAGCAGCCGTCGACGTTGGCCAGTTCGACCCGGTTCAGCTGGCGGCCGGACAGCCGCGGGGCCGACAGAAAGGGCGGGTAGATCGGCGTCGCCGTCAGCACGTCGCCGTCGACCGCCCGGCAGGCGATGTTCAGGCCGCTGACCAGGCCCGGCAGCCAGACGATCCAATCGCGCTCAATCGCCCAGTCGTACTCACTTTTGAGGTGAGTGAGCACTGACTCTTCCAGCGACGACCAGGGGTGGCCGTAGCCAAAAACCCCCTGCTCGATACGCTGGTGCAGGGCCGCGATGACCGGCGGCGGCGCGGCGAAATCCATGTCCGCCACCCACAGCGGCAGGATGTCGCGACCGGCGTACTTGCCCCATTTGATGGAGTCGGTATCGCGCCGGTCGATCGGCTGGTCGAAGCGGCTCAAACTTCGAGGTGCTGATAAAGGGCGGTGGACAGATAGCGTTCGCCGAACGACGGAATGACGACGACGATCAGCTTGCCGGCGTTTTCCGGGCGCTTGGCCAGTTCGAGCGCGGCCCAGGTCGCGGCACCGGAAGAAATGCCGACCAGCAAGCCCTCTTCCGTCGCCATGCGGCGAGCGATGGCGAAGGCATCGTCGTTCTTGACGCGGATCACTTCGTCGTAGATGTGGGTATTCAGCACACCCGGCACAAAGCCGGCGCCGATGCCCTGGATCGGGTGCGGCCCCTTGGCGCCGCCGGACAGCACCGGCGAGGCATCGGGTTCGACGGCGACGATCTGGACGCCCGGCTTGCGGGCCTTCAGTACTTCGCCAACCCCGGTTACGGTACCGCCGGTGCCGACGCCGGCGACGAAGATGTCGACCTGGCCATCGGTGTCGCGCCAGATCTCCTCGGCGGTAGTGCTGCGGTGCACGGCCGGATTGGCCGGATTTTCAAACTGCTGCGGGATGAAGTATTTCGGGTCAGCCTCGGCCAGCGCTTTGGCCTTGGCGATCGCACCGCCCATGCCGTCCGGGCCCGGGGTCAGGATCAGTTCAGCGCCATAGGCCTTGAGCAGCAGCTTGCGCTCGCGGCTCATCGTTTCCGGCATGGTGAAGGCGCACTTGATACCGCGCGCTGCACAGACCATGGCCAGGCCGATGCCGGTATTGCCGGAGGTCGGCTCCAGCACGACGGTATCCGGCCCGATCTTGCCGGCTGCCTGGGCGGCGTCGAGCATGGCAACCGCGATGCGATCCTTGACGCTGTGCCCGGGATTGAAGAATTCGAGTTTGGCGACGACGGTGGCGCCGGCGCCCTCGGTGACGCGGTTGAGCTTGACCAGCGGCGTGTTGCCGACCAGTTCGGTAACGTTGTTGGCGATTTTCATGGCGGCTCCTGATGAAGATCAGGAATTGTAGGCGACTCCGTGCTTGCTGTGGGTAGGTCTGCACTCGCTTTGCGGCGCGCCGAACAGCGCACCCCGCCCGAGATCGATCGCGGCCGCCCTGGCCCGGGCCAGATCGGCCACCGTATCGATGCCGGCCAGTTCGCGCGCATTGCCGCTCAGGCCACTGGCGGATTCGCTGCTGGCGAGCTGGATGATCTCCGGCTGCAGTTCGCCGACGGCGACCAGATCGGTCGCCGAGTCCGGCTGGCGCAGGGCCAGCCGGTAGCCGCGTCGGCGGTAGTTGCCGAGCGCGGCGAGCCGGTGCGGGTCGCTGCCGAGCTGGCCGGCGGCAAACTCGAGCACGATATCCTCCGGGGCCAGGCCGCAGCGTTTCAGGATGGCCTCGTAGACCAGTCCGTGCTGGTTCGGCACGGCCAGCAGGTGGCGCGGATGGATGGCCAGTTGCAGGTAGCCGCCGGCGTAGCGGCGCTGGGCCAGGAAATTGAGGGCATGCAGGGTGCGGCACAGGCGGTCGAAATGGATGATCGCTGCGGCGCTTTCGCAGGCAGCATAGGCGGCCTCGGCGCTGACCGGCGTGCCGTCCTCCTGGCGGGCGGCCAGCGTCGCCCGGTGGCCAACGATGCGTTCCTGCGCCAGATCGACGATCGGCTCGAACAGCGATCCCAGGCGCAAGCCGCGGTGCCAGGCCGCGGCCCGTTCGCCTGCCGGGTAGAGGCTGCTGTCGCCGGAACTGTCGGCGGTATTGAAATAACGGATCAGGTCGCCCAGCGGCATCATCTTCCCCTGGCGCTTCAGATGAAAAAGGCGGGTCCTGCGGTCGACGCCGCAGAAAAGGCAATTTTGCGCATGAAAAAACTCCGGTCAAGCTGCGCTAGAAAGCGCGATGACCGGAGCCTAGGGAGCGTGCTTTATTTCGAAAAAGAATTGATTCTTACAAAGATATAAGCAAACCCGATTAGCCGAGGAAGAGCTTGTAGACCGGGTTGTCGCTCTCGTCCCAGTGGGCGTAGCCGAGCTTGGTCAGGAAATTCCGGAACTCGCTCATCTCGCCCGGCGGCACCTGCATGCCGACCAGCACGCGGCCGTAGTCGGCACCGTGGTTGCGGTAATGGAACAGGCTGATGTTCCAGCCAGCACTCATCTGGGTCAGGAAATTCATCAGCGCGCCCGGCCGCTCCGGGAATTCGAAGCGGTAGAGCAGTTCGCGCAGGCCGCCGTTTTGTTCCGCTTCGCAGGCGGCTGGCGCATGGCCGCCGACCATGTGCCGGATGTGGTTCTTGGCCATCTCGTCGTCGGTCAGGTCGAGCGTCGGGTAGCCGTGTTTCTGCAGGCTATCGACCAGCTTCAGCGATTCCTTGCGGTCGACCACCTGGACACCGACAAAAACATGGGCCTCGCTGGCGGTGTGGTAGCGGTAGTTGAATTCGGTAACGTTGCGCTTGCCGATCAGGCCGAGGAATTTCTTGTAGGCTCCCGGCTTCTCGGGCAGCGTCACGGCGAACACCGCTTCGCGCTGCTCGCCGAATTCGGCGCGCTCGGCGACGAAGCGCAGGCGATCGAAGTTCATGTTGGCGCCGGAAGTCACCGCGACCAGGTTTTTGTCCTTCAGCTTGTGCTGGCGGGCGTACTCCTTGGCACCGGCGACGGCCAGCGCGCCCGAGGGTTCGAGGATGGAGCGGGTGTCCTCGAAGACGTCCTTGATCGCGGCGCAGATGGCGTCGGAGTCGACCAGGATGACTTCGTCGAGATATTCCTTGCACAGCCGGAAGGTTTCCTCGCCGACCAGCTTGACGGCG
This sequence comes from Dechloromonas hortensis, assembly GCF_009469765.1. Taxonomy (GTDB): domain Bacteria; phylum Pseudomonadota; class Gammaproteobacteria; order Burkholderiales; family Rhodocyclaceae; genus Azonexus; species Azonexus hortensis. The sequence continues at coordinate 588,041 of NZ_SSSQ01000001.1, read as the reverse complement.
GTGCCGTCGGCGAACAGGCCGACCTGGTCGAGGCGCACCCGCTTGCCGGCGGCCAGCGACTGTTTCATCGCATCGGCGTCGAAAGTCTCGACGCCGATCACCTTGACGTCCGGGCGCAGGCGCTTGATGTAGGCGGCCACCCCGGCCGCCAGGCCACCGCCGCCGATAGCGCAGAACACGGCATGGATCGGACCGTTGTGCCGCGAGTGCTGGCGCAGGATTTCCATCGCCACGGTGCCCTGCCCGGCGATCACTTCCGGATCGTCGAAAGGATGGACGAAGGTCAGCTTCTCGGATTTTTCCAGTTCCAGCGCGTGGGCGTAGGAATCGTCGAAAGAGTCGCCGAATAGCACGACTTCGCCGCCGCGGCGCTTGACCGCGTCGATCTTGATGCCCGGCGTCGAGGTCGGCATGACGATGACCGCCCGGCAGCCGACTTTGGCCGCCGATAGCGCGACACCTTGGGCGTGGTTGCCGGCCGAGGCGCAGATGACGCCGCGCTTCAGCTTTTCGGCCGACAGGCTGGCGATCTTGTTGTAGGCGCCGCGTAGCTTGAAGGAGAACACCGGCTGCATGTCTTCGCGCTTGAGAATAATCTTGTTGCCGACCCGAGCGGAAAGGTTGCCAGCCAGTTCGAGCGGCGTTTCGATCGCCACGTCGTAAACCTGTGCGTTGAGAACTTTTTCGAGATAATCGGGGTGCATGGCGCGATTCTTAAGGGCAAAAGGGGGATTCTACGGGTGGAGTGGCTAAACGTCACGGCGGAAAACGGGCTTTGGGGCTTGCTGGCTGCCAGTTTCCTGTCGGCCACGGTGCTGCCCGGCGGCTCCGAAGCCCTGCTCTGGGGTTTTCTGAAGCTGCATCCCGGCCAATACGGGGTGGCCCTGCTCCTCGTCACCGTTGGCAATACGGCGGGCGGCATGACCTCCTGGTGGTGCGGCCGCTACCTGCCCCGCTGGCAAAGGCTGGAGCGCTTGCCGCACAAGGAAAAACTCGAACGCTGGGGCAGCCCGGCCCTGCTGCTGGCCTGGGCGCCGCTGATTGGGGACGCGTTGTGTCTGGCTGCCGGCTGGCTGCGGCTGCACTGGTTGCCATGCTGCCTGTTCATGGCCATCGGCAAATTTGCCCGTTACTGGCTGGTCGCCCAGTCGGCGATGAATTAACTGCAGCAGAGATAGCCGCACTCTTTGGTCGCACCCGGCTGAACCTTTGCCTAGCCGGCACAGTCTATCTCTGCCGACGTGTTGCGCTGCAATACGCTAAAATTTATCTTTTGACGGACCCCGGCTGCTTCCATGACTGCCCGCCTGCGCGAAATCCCTTACAACTACACTTCGTTTTCCGATCGTGAGATCGTTATCCGCCTGCTCGGCGCCGACAACTGGGCCGTGCTCGACGAGCTCCGCAGCGAGCGCGTCACCGGCCGTTCGGCGCGCATGCTCTACGAGGTGCTGGGCGACATCTGGGTCGTGCAGCGCAACCCCTACCTGGAAGACGACCTGCTGGCCAACCGCGAGCGCCGCGATGCCCTGGTCAATGCCCTGCACCACCGCCTTTCCGAAGTGGAAAAGCGCCGCGAGGCAACGGAAAGCGAAGGGCCGGAACGCGCCGCCAAGGTCAAGCGCCTGGTCGATGCGGCACGCGATGCGGTGAACCGTTTTGCCGAACGCTTCGGCGAAACGCACGACCTGCGCCGCAAGGTCCAGAAAATTCTCGGCAAGCACACGCGTAAGGACAACATCGCTTTCGATGGCCTGGCCCGTGTCTCGCATGTCACCGACGCCACCGACTGGCGCGTTGAATACCCCTTCGTCGTCCTCTATCCGGATACCGAAGAGGAAATCGGCCATCTCGTCCGCGGTTGTATCGAGGCCGGTCTGACCATCATCCCGCGCGGCGGCGGCACCGGCTACACCGGCGGCGCCGTGCCGCTGACGCCGCACTCGGCGGTGATCAATACCGAAAAGCTGATCGACATCGGCCCGGTCGAAGAAATCGTACTGCCCGGCCATACGGCACCTTACGCAACCATCCGCACCGGTGCCGGCGTCGTCACCGAGCGGGTCGCCGAAGCCGCCTCGGCGGCCGGCCGCGTCTTCGCCGTCGACCCGACGTCGGCCAGCGCTTCCTGCATCGGCGGCAACATCGCGATGAATGCCGGCGGCAAGAAGGCCGTGTTGTGGGGCACTGCGCTCGACAACCTGGCCTGGTGGAAGATGGTCGATCCGGACGGCAACTGGCTAGAAGTCGAACGCCTGAACCACAACTACGGCAAGATCCACGAGCAGGAGAAGGTCGAGTTCCGCCTGAAGCGTTTCGATCCGAGCGGCAAGAAACTGCTCGGCGAGGAAATCCTCAGTATCGCCGGCGCCGCCTGCCGCAAGGTTGGCCTCGGCAAGGACGTCACCGACAAGTTCCTCGGCGGCGTGCCCGGCGTCCAGAAGGAAGGCACCGACGGCCTGATCGTCGCCGCCCGCTGGGTGCTGCACAAGATGCCGCCGGTGGTGCGCACGGTCTGCCTCGAATTCTTCGGCCAGGTCCGCGAAGCGGTCCCCGCCATCGTCGAAATCACCGACTATTTCAAGCCGGGCGGTGCCGGTCTGGCGGCCGGCGTGCAGTTGGCCGGCCTCGAGCATCTCGACGAGCGCTATGTCAAGGCGGTCGGCTACGCGACCAAGGCCAAGCGCCACGGCCGGCCGAAAATGGTGCTGCTCGGCGACCTCGTCGGTCACGACGAAAATGCCGTGATGGCGGCTGCTTCCGAAGTTGTCCGCATGTGCAACCTGCGGGCGGCGGAAGGCTTCATTGCGGTCAACGCCGAAACACGCAAGAAATTCTGGCTCGACCGCTCGCGGACGGCGGCCATTTCGCGTCACACCAACGCCTTCAAGGTCAATGAAGACGTCGTCATCCCGCTGCCGCGGATGGGCGACTATTGCGATGGCATCGAACGCATCAACATCGAGCTGTCCACGCAGAACAAGCTGGCCCTGTGCGACGCAGTCAGCGAGTTCCTCAAGGGCGATCTGCCCCTGCACCGCGGCGATACGACGATTGACAGCGAGGTCTTGATCGGCGACCGCCGGCAGGCCGCACTCGATTACGTCAACGCGGTTCGGTTGCGCTGGGAATGGCTGCTCGAGAATCTCGACCTGCCGCTGGCCGAGGCCGAGTCGCGCTTTGCGTCCTACGGCGTGCAGGCCGGTGAGCTGACCAACAAGGCGGCCAACCCGAAACTGTTCCACCGGCTGCAGGACTATTCGGTGCGCACTTCCTGGAAGCAGGAACTGCATGCCCGCTTGATCAAGATTTTCGACGGCGGGGTCTATCGCCCGATCGTCGAGCGCATCGAAGCCATCCACAAGGAAGTGCTGCGCGGCCGCGTCTTTGTCGCGCTACACATGCACGCCGGCGACGGCAACGTGCATACCAACATCCCGGTCAATTCCGACAACTACGAGATGTTGCAGACGGCCAACAAGGCGGTCGAGCGCATCATGCATCTCGCCCGCTCGCTGGATGGCGTCATTTCCGGCGAACACGGCATCGGCATCACCAAGCTGGAGTTCCTCAGCGAAGCTGAACTGGCCCCCTTCCGCGCCTACAAGCAGAAGGTCGATCCGGAAGGCCGCTTCAACAAGGGCAAGCTGATGCCCCATGGCGATCTGGGCAACGCCTATACGCCCTCCTTCAGCCTGCTCGGTACCGAATCGCTGATCATGGAACAGTCGGAAATCGGCAAGATTTCCGATATGGTCAAGGATTGCCTGCGTTGTGGCAAATGCAAGCCGGTCTGCTCGACCCATGTGCCGCGCGCCAACCTGCTCTACTCGCCGCGCAACAAGATTCTCGCCACCTCGCTGCTGGTCGAGGCCTTCCTCTACGAAGAACAGACCCGGCGCGGCATTTCGCTGAAGCATTTCGACGAATTCAACGACGTCGCCGACCACTGCACGGTCTGCCATCGTTGCGTCAAACCCTGTCCGGTCGACATCGATTTCGGCGATGTTTCCGTCGCCATGCGCAATTTCCTGCGCAAGCAGGAGAAGAAGCGCTTCAGTCCGGGTACGGCGGCGGCGATGACCTACCTGAACCTGAAGGATCCGGCGACCATCAAGCTGATGCGCGGCGTCATGATGGACTTCGGCTTCAAGGCGCAGCGCCTGGCCTACAAGGCCGTCAAGAGGCTCGGCCTAGTCCGCGAAACGCGAGTGCATCCGCCGGCGACGGTCGGCGCGCCGACCGTCAAGACGCAGATCATCCACTTCCTGAACCGGCCGATGCCGGGCAATCTGCCCAAGCGGACCTCGCGCGCCCTGCTCGATATCGAGGACGACAAGGTCATCCCGGTTATCCGCAATCCCAAGAAGACGACCGAAGAATCCGATGCCGTTTTCTACTTCCCGGGTTGCGGTTCGGAACGGCTCTTCTCGCAGGTCGGTCTGGCCACCCAGGCCATGCTCTACGAGATCGGCGCGACGACCGTGCTGCCGCCGGGCTACCTGTGCTGCGGCTATCCGCAGAACGCTTCCGGGGATGAAGACAAGGGCCAGAAGATCACCACCGACAACCGCGTGCTCTTCCACCGCGTCGCCAACACGCTGAACTATCTCGACATCAAAACGGTGATCGTCTCCTGCGGTACCTGCATGGATCAACTGCAGAAGTACCAGTTCGAGAAGATCTTCCCCGGTTGCCGCCTGCTCGATATCCACGAGTACCTGATGGAAAAGGGCGTCAAGCTCAACGGGGTTGAGGGTACCCGCTACATGTATCACGATCCCTGCCACACGCCGATCAAGGCCTACGCGCCGCTCGCGGTGACCAAGACGCTGATGGGCCAGGACGTGCTGCTGACCGACCGCTGCTGCGGCGATGCCGGTTCCTTTGCCTACTCCCGGCCGGATATCGCGACCCAGGTCAAGTTCCGCAAGCAGGAAGACATCGAGACCCAAGCCGCCGCGCTGCGGGCCGATGGCTTCAAGGGCGACGTCAAGATTTTGACTTCCTGCCCGGCCTGTTTGCAGGGCCTGTCGCGCTACGAGGACGACGCCGATACCAAGGCCGACTACATCGTGGTCGAGATGGCCAAGTATCTGCTCGGTGAAAATTGGGCGGCGCAGTATGTTGACCGCGCCAATAACGGCGGGATCGAGCGCGTTTTGCTCTGATCTCGGCTGTATTTACCCGCCGGCCGTGAATTACTTGCTGGATTCACGGCCGCGGTTGCGCTATTAAGGTTCCGGTGTAATGCTAGAAAAAAATGACCGGAGCTTTGAACGTGGGAAATGGCGCCAATTCCAAATCATGTGAACTTTGTCTTTCAAGCGGCGGCACGGTGCTTTGGGAGTCACCGGTCTGCCGTGTGGTGCGGGTTGCGGACCCCAACTACCCGGGGTTTTGCCGGGTCATCTGGACGGCCCACGTCCGCGAGATGACCGACCTTGATGCCGGCGAGCGGCGCAGCCTGATGGACGTCGTGTTCGCCGTCGAGGGCGTGATCAGAACGCTGTTCGCACCGGACAAGATCAATCTAGCCAGTTTCGGCAATGTCGTGCCGCATGTGCACTGGCACGTCATTCCGCGCTGGCAGGAAGACCGCCATTTCCCCGAGCCGATCTGGGGCGCCGTGCATCGCGAAGGCCGCCCGGCAGCGCCGACGGTTGACGATGCCACGCTGGCTGACGCACTTTCCCGGGCGCTCGGTGGCAGTGTGCAGTAGGGAAATGTCATGAACGATAACTTCCGGGCAAGCGAACTGTCGATTCGCGATTTGCAAACCGGGGCTAACCTGCTGGCCCAACTGCCGCTGGCCAATCCGCTGGCGGCTGAGCAACAGTTGATCCGCCTGCTGGATAGCCTGCTGGTGGAGCCGCCGGATCCCGGCGTGTTGTTTGCGTTGCTGGAACAGGCACGGGTGCCGATGTGTTTCGTCGAAGAAGAAATGGCCCGGCGCTATCACAACAAGCCGCTCACGCTGAGCGATGACGAAGAGGCCTCTTTCGAGCAGGTGGTCGCAGTCTGGCGCAAGACCAGCAAGGCCTATGCGCTGTGCGCGCGCCTGGAGGAGCCGGACGCCGCCAACACGCAGTATGCGTCATTGATGGCGACCATCCTGCACCGCTGCCTTTACTACACGGGGATGATCATCCTCGAGCATTATCGGGCCCGTCGCGAGTTGCCGGCCGGCATCTGGATGGAATTGCATGGCTATTACGAAACTGCCGAAGAGTGGGGTGTTGCCTGTTTGCCCGTCGAAGACGTGCTGGAAAACAACTTGCAGGCGACGCACTGTGCCGCAGCCTATGCCACGCTGTTGCTGATTGATCTGGCCAGTCCGTACAGCAATAGCGTGCGCAACCTGAACCTGATTCGACGATGGGCCGGCCTGTGGGCGCCGCTAATTTCACTGCACCGACTCGACGACGAGCCGAATATTCCGCCCTACATCGTCGAATTGATGAAGGATGCGCCCTTGCATCCATGCGCGCTGGCCGACGAACCGGGCAGTGATGCCCGCCGTCTCGACACGACGCGTCTGGGCTTGCAGATCAATCACATGCTCAGCCAGTTGCACCAGCGCATCACGCCGTCCCAACTCGGTCTGGGGGAAGAAACCTCCAGCCATGTCATCCAGTTGCTCGAGCACCTGTCCCGCCCGTGGAGCCAATTGGCCTCGCCCCGCCGCTTCCGGCGCTTTCCGACGACCGGGATCGCCCGGGTGGTGGTCGGGCTGGAGGCGATCCATTTCTATGTTACCGGGCATGAGTTCGTTCAACCGGATTCGGCTAGTGCCTATTCGCGGGGCGATTTCGACCAGCTATTTACCTTCCGCGACCGGGCCGAGCCTGGTCAGGCATTGAGTATCAAGCCCAGTGTCAGCTTTCCAGTCGACGAATGGTCGGTCATCAACCATTCCGCCAATGGCTTTCGCCTGGCCCGCAACGGTGCCGGCCAAAAACTGGCGCACGGGCAGTTGATGGCGGTCTGTCCGCACGATGGTGAGCATTTCCTGCTCGTTCAAGCCAGTTGGCTGATGCAGGAAGAGAGCGGTGGCCTGATCGTCGGCGTCGCCAGCCTGCCGGGCATGCCGACCGGGATCGGGGTGCGCTATGCGGCGAGCAGTGCTGCCGCCGGTGAGCATTTCGTGCGGGCTTTTCTGTTGCCCGCTGTGCCGGCGATTCACGAAGCCGGCTCGATCGTCATCCCGGTCGGGATGTACCAGGCCAGTCGGGTCCTCGATGTTTTTAACGGGGAGGCACACTGGCAGGTCCGACTGAAGCACATCCTGCAGCGCGGGCTGGATTTCGACCGGGTCACCTACGATCCTCTTTGACCTATCTTGCCGCCAGACTGGAACGAGTGCGCTAAACTAGCGCCCTTACCCTGGAGGAAGTTATGGCTGGTATTGAGCGGGATACGCCGATTCCGAGCGAAATCAAACTGCATCAGAAATCGCGCGTGCTGGAGATTTCCTACGAGAGTGGTGAAAGTTTCAAGTTGGATTTCGAATACTTGCGTGTGTACACTCCCTCGGCCGAAGCGCGCGGGCATGGCCCTGGTCAGGAAACGCTGCAGACCGGCAAGCGGAATGTCGAGATTGAACGCGTCGAGCCTGTCGGTACCTATGCACTACGTTTCGTCTTCTCCGATGGTCACGACAGCGGCCTGTATTCGTGGGACCTGCTTTATAACCTTGGCGTCCACCACGATGAGCTGTGGCAGGCCTATCTTGAGCAGATTGAAGGGCAAGGCCTGTCGCGGGACATAGATACGACCTCACGCCCGGCTGCCGGCGGTAGCTGTGGACATCATCATTGATACCATGAACAACGATAAAACCCATTTTGGCTTTGAAACGGTCGCCGAGCAGGAAAAAGCACGGCGTGTTGCCGATGTTTTTGACTCGGTTGCCAGTCGCTATGACCTGATGAACGACTTGATGTCGGGAGGCATGCATCGCCTCTGGAAGGCCTTTACCATTCAGCGCAGCGGCGTCCGCGAAGGCTCCCGCGTACTCGATGTGGCCGGTGGTACCGGCGACCTGTCGCTGGCTTTTGCCAAGCGAGTCGGCAAAAGCGGCGAGGTCTGGCTTACCGATATCAACAATGCAATGCTGGCCCGCGGGCGTGATCGCTTGCTCGACAAAGGCTACATGGTTCCGGCTGCGCAGTGCGATGCCGAGAAGCTGCCTTTCCCGGACGATTACTTTGATTGTGTCACCGTCGCCTTCGGCTTGCGCAACATGACCCACAAAGACGGCGCGCTGGCCGAAATGTATCGTGTTCTGCGCCCGGGCGGGCGGCTGCTGGTGCTGGAGTTTTCCAAAGTCTGGAAGCCGCTGGCGCCGGTTTACGACTTCTATTCCTTCCAGGTCATTCCGCGGGTCGGCAAGCTGGTCACCAACGATTCCGACAGCTATCGCTATCTTTCCGAATCGATTCGCGTGCACCCGAGCCAGGAAGAACTGAAGGGCATGATGGAAGACGTCGGTTTTGAAAAAGTCGAATTTTTCAACATGGCATTCGGGGTGGTCGCCCTGCATCGTGGGTATAAATTCTGAACTCATGCTGTCCGCCGAGCATCACTATTGGTGATTGTCGATGATGTCATCGTTTGAACGTCTCCTGTCCCGCCTTCTGAATCACCTTATTCAGAATGAGGCGTGGGCTTCGGAGCGTCTGCGTCTGTTTGATGGCAAGCAGACCCTGATCCGTATGGGGGCGCTGGATATCTATCTGGTTGTTGATAGTCGGGGCTTCTTTGCTGCCGGTTCGTCAAAAGAACCGGTCGCAGTCACGGTGAATCTGCCAGCGGATACGCCCGCCAAGCTTCTGCTTGATAAAGATGCGGTGTTTCAAGCTGCCAGATTGTCCGGTTCCATCGACTTTGCGGAGACTCTGGCTTTTGTCTTTCGCAATTTGCGCTGGGATATCGAAGCAGATTTGGCGGCGCATGTCGGGGATATCCCGGCATACCGTGTTGAAAAACTCCGTCAAAAATTTCTTTCGGGAAGTAGGGAGTCGGCCAGCAAAGCCACCCAAAACATCGTCGAATATTTAACGGAAGATTCCAGTTCGCTGCCTGCGCCGCGCGAGGTTGCAGCCTTCATCCGTGAAGTCGATGTCTTGCGTGATGCGGTCGCTCGATTCGAGAAAAGACTGGATCGATTTTGATAGCAACAACGACAGGCAAATAAAAAGGGCAGCCTAGGCTGCCCTTTTTGCATCCGTGAAACGGATTCAGTGAACCGACTTGCGCAGGCGCTGGATAGCCTGAAGCTGTGCAATGGCCTGAGCCAGTTCAGCTTCTGCAGCAGCGTAGTCGATTTCAGCCTGCCGATTGGAAAGTGCTTCTTCGGCCCGCTTCTTGGCTTCAAGTGCCTTGGCTTCATCCAGATCATGCGCCCGGATGGCCGTATCGGCCAGCACGGTAATCATGTCAGGCTGAACTTCCAGCATGCCACCGGATACATATACCAGCTCAAATTCGCTTTGATCCTGCACCTTGAGACGAATGGTGCCCGGCTTGATGCGGGTAAGCAAAGGCGTATGGTGCGGCAGAATGCCGAGCTCCCCGGCCTCACCGGGAAACACCGCCATTTCGACCAGACCGGAGAAGATGGACTCCTCGGCGCTGACGACATCACAATGAACAGTCATAACCATCGCTGGCTCCTATGCTGAGGCTGCATTACTGCAGCGTCTTGGCCTTTTCGATGACTTCCTCGATACCGCCGACCATGTAGAACGCTTGTTCCGGCAGGTGATCGTATTCACCGGCACAAATGCCCTTGAAGCCCTTGATCGTGTCCTTGAGGGAAACGAACTTGCCCGGCGAGCCGGTGAAGACTTCAGCCACATGGAACGGCTGCGAAAGGAAACGCTGAATCTTGCGAGCGCGGGAAACGGCGAGCTTGTCTTCCGGAGACAGTTCGTCCATACCCAGAATCGCGATGATGTCGCGCAGTTCCTTGTAGCGTTGCAGATTCATCTGCACGGCACGGGCAACCGAGTAGTGCTCTTCACCAACGACTTGCGGATCGAGCTGGCGGGAAGTGGAGTCGAGCGGATCGACAGCCGGGTAGATACCCAGCGAGGCGATGTCACGCGACAGCACGACCGTGGAGTCCAAGTGCAGGAAGGTGGTAGCCGGAGACGGGTCGGTCAAGTCATCAGCAGGTACGTAAACGGCCTGAATCGAGGTGATCGAGCCGACCTTGGTCGAGGTAATACGCTCTTGCAGACGGCCCATTTCTTCAGCCAGCGTCGGCTGATAGCCCACGGCGGAAGGCATACGGCCGAGCAGTGCGGAAACTTCCGTACCAGCCAGGGTGTAGCGGTAGATGTTGTCGACGAAGAACAGGATGTCGCGGCCATCGTCACGGAAACGCTCGGCCATGGTCAGGCCGGTCAGCGCGACGCGCAGACGGTTGCCCGGCGGCTCGTTCATCTGACCGAACACCATCGCGACCTTGTCGAGAACGTTGGAGTCCTTCATTTCGTGATAGAAGTCGTTCCCTTCACGGGTACGCTCACCGACACCAGCAAACACGGACAAGCCGGCGTGCTGTTTGGCGATGTTGTTGATCAACTCCATCATGTTGACGGTCTTGCCGACGCCGGCGCCACCGAACAGACCGACCTTGCCGCCCTTGGCGAACGGGCAGATCAGGTCGATAACCTTGATGCCGGTTTCCAGCAGATCGATGGAAGAGGACAGTTCGTCGAACTTCGGAGCCGGTGCGTGGATCTCGCGCAGCTCGTTGCTGTCGATCGGACCCGCCTCGTCAATTGGACGGCCGAGCACGTCCATGATGCGACCCAGCGTACCCATACCGACCGGCACGGAGATACCAGCACCGGTGTTATTTACTTTCATGCCGCGGCGCAGGCCGTCGGATGAACCCATGGCGATGGTGCGAACCACGCCGTCACCCAGTTGTTGCTGAACTTCAAAGGTCAGGCCTTCTTCGGCCATGCCATTGACTTCGGCAGCATCCAGCTTGAGCGCGTCGTACACCTTCGGCATGGCATCGCGCGGGAAGTGGATGTCCACAACGGCGCCGATGCACTGAACGATGGAACCTTGACTCATATTCAAATCCCCAATAATTAAAAGCTTCGCGCTTGCGTCAGACGGCGGCTGCACCGCTTACGATTTCCGAGAGTTCCTTGGTAATCGCGGCCTGACGGGCCTTGTTATAGACCAGCTTCAATTCACCGATAACGTTCTTGGCGTTGTCGGATGCAGACTTCATGGCGACCATCCGGGCAGATTGCTCGGAGGCCATGTTTTCAGCCACAGCCTGATAAATCAAAGCTTCTACATAACGGATCAGCAGATCGTCGATAACGGCCTTGGCTTCGGGTTCGTAGACATAATCCCAGCTCGAATTCGACTTGGTGGTCGACCCGACCGCATCGTCGGAAAGGGGAAGAATCTGCTCGAACACCGGTTCCTGCTTCATCGTGTTGATGAAGCGGGTATAGCCAATGTACAGCGCGTCGATCTCGCCATTCATGTAGGCGTCGAGTTGAACCTTGACCGGCCCGATGAGTTTTTCCAGATGCGGCGTGTCGCCAAGGCCCGTCACGTGAGAGACGATCTTAGCGCCTGCGCGTTGCATGAAGCCGAAGCCCTTGTTGCCGATGCAGGTAGCCTGAAACTTTTTGCCCTGAGCATCGAACTCCTTCATCTTGATCACCGCGAGGCGCAAGAGGTTGGAGTTCAAACCACCGCACAGCCCCTTGTCCGACGTGACGAGAATCATGCCAAGATTGGCCTGTTCACGCTTGGTCAGAAACGGGTGCTTGTACTCGGTCAGGGCGTGCGACAGATTGCCTGCAACGCGCCGGATTTTCTCACCATAAGGACGGGCAGCACGCATCCGTTCCTGCGCTTTGCGCATTTTGGATGCGGCCACCATTTCCATGGCCTTGGTGATCTTTCGCGTACCTTCTACGCTCTTGATCTTGTTGCGAATTTCCTTGCCGCTAGCCATGCAATTCTCCTAGCCGATTAGGCCCAGCTGCTCTTGAACGCGGAGATGCCGGCGGCGAGCGCCTTTTCGGTCTCACCGTCGAGGTCTGCCTTGGACTCCATGGTATTCATGACGTCGGCGCAGTTCGCCTTCAGGTAGCCGATCATGGCCTTTTCGCATTCCAGGGCACGCTTGACTTCGACATCATCGAAATAACCCTTGTCAGCTGCGTACAGCGTGACGGCCATCTCGGAGATGCTCATCGGAGAGTATTGCGCCTGCTTCATCAGTTCGGTCACCAGACGGCCACGTTCCAGCTGCTTGCGGGTTGCTTCGTCGAGGTCGGAAGCAAACTGGGCAAATGCAGCGAGTTCGCGGTACTGGGCCAGGGCCAGACGGACCCCGCCGCCGAGCTTCTTGATCAGCTTGGTCTGGGCAGCGCCACCGACGCGGGACACGGAGATACCGGCGTTGATTGCAGGGCGGATACCGGCATTGAACAGGTCGGTTTCCAGGAAGATCTGACCGTCGGTAATCGAAATTACGTTGGTCGGAACGAAAGCGGATACGTCACCGGCTTGGGTTTCGATGACCGGCAGTGCCGTCAGCGAACCGCTCTTGCCGGTTACTTCGCCGTTGGTGAACTTCTCAACCCAGGCTTCGGAAACGCGAGCAGCACGTTCGAGGAGGCGGGAGTGGAGATAGAAAACGTCGCCCGGGTAGGCTTCACGACCTGGCGGACGGCGCAGCAGCAGGGAAACCTGACGGTAGCCCCAAGCCTGTTTGGTCAAATCGTCATAAACGATCAGTGCGTCTTGACCACGGTCGCGGAAGTATTCACCCATCGTGCAACCGGCGTAAGGAGCCAGGTACTGCAGTGCAGCGGATTCGGAAGCGGAGGCGGCGACGATGATGGTGTATTCCATCGCGCCGTGCTCTTCCAGCTTGCGAACGACGTTGGCGATAGTGGAGGCCTTCTGGCCGATAGCGACATAAACGCAGAAGAGGTTCTTGCCCTTCTGGTTGATGATGGCATCGACGGCAACGGCGGTTTTGCCGGTCTGGCGGTCGCCAATGATCAGCTCGCGCTGGCCGCGACCAACCGGAACCATGGAGTCGACACACTTCAGACCGGTTTGTACCGGCTGGGAAACGGACTTACGCCAAATAACGCCGGGCGCAACCTTTTCCAGCTTGTCGGTCAGCTTGGCGTTGATCGGGCCCTTGCCGTCAATCGGCTGGCCGAGCGTATTGACGACGCGGCCGAGCAGTTCCGGGCCAACCGGCACTTCCAGAATGCGACCGGTCGTCTTGACCACGGCGCCTTCGGAAATATGCTCGTATTCACCGAGGATAACGGCGCCGACGGAGTCGCGCTCGAGGTTGAGTGCCATGCCGAAGGTGTTGCCGGGGAATTCCAGCATTTCGCCTTGCATGACGTCTTGCAAACCATGCACGCGGACGATACCGTCAGTGACGGAGACCACGGTGCCCTGCGTGCGCACTTCCGATGCGCCTTGCAGGTTCTGGATTTTGCTCTTGATCAGTTCAGAAATTTCGGAAGGATTCAACTGCATGAAATTCTCCTAGTTGTTCAGCGCCACGGCCATCGAGTCGAGTTTGCCGCGGACTGAAGCATCCAGCACCTGGTCACCGACAGCGACACGAACGCCGCCGATCAGGCTCGGGTCGATTACGACGCGGGCAGTCAGGCGGGTTGCAAAGCGGGGCTCTAGCTGTTGCAGCAGGCTGGCCACTTGGGTGTCGTCAATGGGAAATGCCGAATACACCACCGCCTCCTTGACCCCTTCGTCCTGGCTCTTAGCCATTTCGAAAAGCCGGGAAATCTCCGGCAGGAGCGCGAGACGCCGGTTTTCTGCGAGGGTACGAATGAAGTTGCCGAAGATCGGATCGCTGTCCTGGGACAGAGAAATGAAGAGTTCGGCAACCTGCTCAACGGAGAGCCGGGGATTGCTCATGACCGAGGCCATGTCCCCGTCCTGGGCGACCAGTGCCAGGCGCTCAAGGCGCGCGGACCAGGCAGCCTGCGCCCCGCTTTCCTGGGCCATGCGATACACGGCTTCGGCATAGGGGCGGGCGATGGTGACAGATTCAGCCATAAGCTTTACAGATCCTGTTTGATCGTAGCCAGAATATCGGCATGAGCCTGGGCATTAATCTCGCGACGCAGAATTTTTTCTGCACCGGAAACCACCAGGGCAGAGACTTGTTCGCGCAGTTGTTCCTTGGCGCGTACAGCTTCCTGGTCGATTTCTGCCTTGGCGCCGGCGACGATGCGGTCAGCTTCGGTCTTCGCCGTTGCCTTCGCTTCTTCGATCACCTGGGCAGCGCGCTTTTCAGCTTGTGCCAGGAGTTCGGCAGCCTTTTCCTTGCCTTCACGGAGAGCTTCCGTGGAGCGCTTGGTGGCCAGTTCGAGATCATGCTTGCCGCGTTCAGCAGCAGCCAGTCCATCCGCGATCTTCTTCGCACGCTCGTCGAGCGCCTTCACAATGGGGGGCCACACGAATTGCATCGTGAACCACGCCAGAATGAAGAACACAACGAGCTGTGCAAACAACGTTGCGTTCAGATTCACGGTATTAGTCCTCTAAAGAGTTGATCGGTGAGGACCGATTAAACCAGCTTGAACGGGTTGGCGAAGGCAAACATCATGGCGATACCGACGCCAATCAGGAAGGCGGCGTCGATCAGACCGGCCAGCAGGAACATCTTGGTTTGCAGAGCGTTCATCAGCTCAGGCTGGCGGGCAGAGGCTTCAATGTACTTGCCACCCATCAGACCGATACCGATACAGGCACCGATAGCGCCCAGACCAATGATCAGGCCGGCAGCCAGAGCAACAAAACCGAGAACGTGTTCCATGACAACTCCTTGCTAAGTTAAAAAGTAAAAACTACTAAAGTTACAACGAAATCAGTGTGCTTCGTGAGCCTGGCCGACATAGACCAGGGTCAGCATCATGAAAATGAAAGCCTGCAGGGCAACGATCAGGATGTGGAAGATTGCCCAGATCGAACCGGCCACGATGTGACCGAGGAACAGGGAGACGCCCGTGGCGCTTGCCGTCCAGGCCGCACCCATCAGGGCGATCAGCATGAAGACTAGTTCGCCCGCATACATGTTGCCGAACAGCCGCATACCGTGGGAGACGGTCTTGGCGAGGAATTCGATCATCTGCATGGCGAAATTGACCGGGTAGAGCAGCGGGTGGCTACCGAACGGTGCGGTGAAGAGTTCATGCACCCAGCCGCCCATCCCCTTGATCTTGATGTTGTAGTACACACAGATCAAAAGAACGCCCGTCGACATGCCGAGCGTGCCGTTCAGGTCGGCAGTCGGGACGACGCGCAGATAGGCGTGGTGGTCACCGGTGATCGTTTGCCAGATGGTCGGCAGCAGGTCGACCGGCAGGAAGTCCATCGAGTTCATCAGGAAGATCCAGATGAAGACGGTCAGCGCGAGTGGGCCGACGAACTTGCGGGATTCGGCGCTATGGACGATGCCCTTGGCCTGGTCGTTGACCATTTCGAGAACGATTTCGACCGCGGCCTGCATGCGACCCGGAACACCGGAGGTGACGCTCTTGGCGACGCGCCACATGACGAACAGACCCAGTACGCCCATCAGGACGGAAAAGATCATGGTGTCGATGTTGATGACGCTGAAATCGATTACATCCTTCTGCGCATGACCGGTGGAGTTCCATTGCGTCAGATGGTGAACGATATATTCGCCGGCGGTCGGCGCGTTTGCTGCTGCTTCTTCGTGGCCTGCTGTAGACATAATCAGGGTTTCTTCCAAAACGCTATAAAACCTGCATGCAAAACAATCGCGAAGCCGATCAGCAAGCTGGGCCAGTGCATCTCGGGATACCCCTTGACGGCGATTGCCAAAAATCCAATGGTGGCAGCTATCTTGAGGAACTCACCGATGAAGAAATTCGCTGCGAACGATGCGTCCGGGCGATTTGTCACCATCGTCAACCGGATGGCAAAGAATAGGTTGGGTAATATGCAGGCCAAAGCCGCTAACCCCACCGAGACAAGCCCCCGCGTCCCTACGATTGCACCGGCCCCGATTGCTGTTATGAGTGCTGCACCAAATTGCAGAATAATTGCTCTGTACATGGTGCTATTCAATCGTTGACCGGCTGTGCCACACGGATATAAATGATACAAGACTTGGCTTGGCCGAGTCAATGAAATTGAGGGTTTTCCACAATGTCGGCCCCCCCGGAAGCGGGTTAACGTATGCGGTTGAGGATGCCATCGAGTTGCTCCAGATCGCTGAATTCGATGGTCACTTTGCCGGCGCCCTTCTTGTTGCTGCGGATGGCGACGCTGGCCCCGAGGCTGTCCGAAATCTCTTCCTGCAGGCGCAGCAGGTCACGGTCGACGGCATGGGCCGGTGCCGCTTTCGGTGGATTGAGGATCTGCTGGACGAGGCGCTCGGCTTCGCGCACCGACAAGCCCTTCTGAATGATGCGCTGGGCCAGGGCCAGTTGTTGCGTGCCGGGGATCGGCAGCAGGGCGCGGGCATGGCCCATGTCGATCTTGCCGGCCATCAGCAATTCCTGGACGCCGGCGGTCAACTGCAATAAACGGAGCAAATTGGTCGCCGCCGGGCGCGAGCGACCGACGGCGTCGGCGGCCTGCTGGTGGGTCAGGCCGAATTCGTCGATCAGGCGCTGCAGGCCTTGGGCTTCTTCCAGCGGATTGAGGTTCTCGCGCTGGATGTTTTCGATCAGCGCCATGGCCAGCGCCTGTTCGTCCGGAATGCTACGGATCAGCACCGGGACTTCGTTCAGGCCGGCCAGTTGCGAGGCACGCCAGCGCCGTTCGCCGGCGACGATTTCATAGCGCTCGGCACCGGGCGTGGCATCGACGGCACGAACCAGGATCGGCTGCATGACGCCCTGGGTCTTGATCGAAGCGGCCAGTTCGGCCAGCGATTCCTGATCCATGTGGGTGCGCGGCTGGTACTTGCCGGGGCGCAGGCGTTCGACCGGCAGGTTGCGCTGCTCGTCGCCCTGCGGCTTGTCGCTGCCGGAAAGCAGGGCGTCGAGGCCGCGGCCGAGTCCTTTCATCTTGATCATGGGGCGACCCTTTCGAGAATTTCCTTGGCGAGCGCGCTGTAGGCTTGCGCGCCTTTCGAGCTTTTATCAAAGGCGATGACCGGCTTGCCGTAGGACGGTGCTTCGGCGAGACGGACATTGCGCGGCACGATGGTCTTGTAGACCTTGCTGCCGAAGTGGTTTTCCAGTTCGTTCGAGACCTGCTGGGTCAGTGTGCTTTGCGCGTTGTACATGGTGCGCAGCAGGCCTTCGATTTCGAGGCGGGAATTGAGGTGGGAGCGCACCTTGCGTAGCGTTTCGACGAGGTCGGAGAGGCCTTCCAGTGCGTAGTACTCGCACTGCATCGGGATCAGCACCGAATCGGCGGCGACCAGGCCGTTCACCGTCAGCATGTTGAGCGCCGGCGGGCAGTCGATCAGAATGAAGTCGTAGGTGGCGTGGCCGGCCTGCAAGGCATTCTTCAGCCGGTATTCGCGTTCGCCGAGTTCGATCAACTCGACCTCGGCGCCGGCCAGCTCGCGGTTGGCGGGCAGCACGTCGAAGCCGAACTCGGTCTGGATGCAGACTTCAGTCAGCGTTGCGGCGCCGATCAAAAGTTGATAAACGGTGGGCAGCGCTTCCTTCTTGGTGATGCCCGAACCGGTCGTCGCATTGCCCTGCGGATCGAGGTCGATCATCAGGACACGCTGGCCTTCGGCGGCGAGCGAGGCGGCGAGATTGACCGCTGTCGTCGTCTTGCCGACGCCGCCCTTCTGGTTGGTGATGGCGAGTACTTTCATGACCCGGCTTTCAAAATGATCAAATGTCGTTCGGCATCCAGCCCCGGCACGGTGAGCGGAATGATCGCCTCCACCGTGATGTCGGCCGGCAGGGCTTGCAGTTCTTGGTCCGGGCGGACTCCCTTCATGGCCAGCCAGCGGCCGCCCGGCGCCAGCAGGTGGCGGGTCAGGCTGATGAAGAGGCCAATCTCGGCAAAGGCGCGCGAGCTGATCTGGGCGTATTGGCCGCGCATTTCCTCGACGCGGGCATGGTGGGCGCTGACGTTCTTCAGGCCGAGCTCGATCGCCGCCTGCTGCAGGAAGGTCGCCTTCTTTTGCACGGTATCGACCATGCTGACTGCCAGTTCCGGGCGGGCGATGGCCAGCGGAATGCCGGGCAGGCCACCACCGCTGCCGACATCGAGCAACGCGCCGGGACCGACATGCGGCAGGATGGCCAGGGAATCGAGCAGGTGGTGCGAAATGGCCTGTTCCGGATCGCGCAGCGCGGTCAGGTTGTAGGTCCGGTTCCACTTGAGCAGCAGGTCGCGGAAAGCGAGCAGCTGTTGCTGCGCGGCGTCGGGCAGGTCGAGGCCGAGGGCGGCGAGCCCCTCGCTGAGCGTGATCGGCTTCATGCGGCGTGCGACAGACTGTGGCGTTTCAGATGGATCAGCAGCAGCGAGATCGCGGCCGGCGTGATGCCCTGGATGCGCGAGGCCTGGCCGATGGTCTGCGGCTTGTGCAGGGCCAGTTTCTGCTTGACCTCGTTGGACAGGCCGGCCACCTTGGCGTAGTCGAGATCGACTGGCAGCGCGGTGTTTTCGTAGGAACTCGACTTGGCGACTTCTTCGGCCTGGCGGTCGATGTAGCCTTGGTATTTGGCCGAGATTTCCAGTTGTTCGACGACTAGCGGGTCGGTCTGGGCATCACCGGCGCCGGGCAGGGTCAGCAATTCGGCGTAAGACACCTCTGGCCGGCGCAGCAGTTCGAACAGGTTGTATTCGTGTTCGATGGCCTTGCCGAGGACGCGAACTGCATCTTCGGCGGGCAGGATTTTTGGATTGACCCAGGTCGATTTCAGGCGTTCCTGCTCGCCGGCGATGGCGTCGCGCTTTTGGCAGAAGGCCGCCCAGCGGACGTCATCGATCAGGCCGAGCGCCCTGCCCTGTTCGGTCAGACGCAAATCGGCATTGTCTTCGCGCAGGCTGAGGCGATATTCGGCGCGGCTGGTGAACATCCGGTAAGGATCGGAAACGCCGCGCGTGATCAGGTCGTCGACCAGCACGCCGAGATAGGCCTCGTTGCGCTTCGGGCACCAGCCCTCCTCGCCGCGCATGGAACGGACGGCATTGATACCAGCGAGCAGGCCCTGCGCCGCCGCTTCTTCGTAGCCGGTGGTGCCGTTGATCTGGCCGGCGAAGAAGAGGCCGTTGATCGCCTTGCTCTCCAGCGTGTCCTTGAGGCCACGCGGATCGTAGAAATCGTACTCGATGGCATAGCCGGGGCGCAGGATGTGCACGTTTTCCATGCCGCGGATCGAACGGACCAGCGCCAGCTGGATGTCGAAGGGCAGGCTGGTCGACACGCCGTTCGGGTAGATCTCGTGCGTGGTCAGGCCTTCCGGTTCGAGGAAGACGTTGTGACGGTCCTTGTCGGCGAAGCGGTGGATCTTGTCTTCGATCGACGGGCAGTAGCGCGGGCCGACGCCTTCGATGACGCCGGTGTACATCGGCGAACGGTCGAGGCCGCTGCGGATGATGTCGTGGGTTTTTTCGTTGGTTTCGGTGATCCAGCACGGCAACTGGCGCGGATGCTGGGCGGCGCTGCCGAGGAAGGAGAAGACAGGCAGCGGATTGTCCGAATGCTGTTCTTCCATCACCGAGAAATCGATGGTCTTGCCGTCGAGGCGCGGCGGCGTGCCGGTTTTCAGGCGGCCCTGTGGCAGTTGCAGTTCCTTCAGGCGGCTGGCCAGCGACACCGATGGTGGATCGCCCATGCGGCCGCCGGTGTAGTTCTCCAGCCCGACGTGGATCTTGCCGTTGAGGAAGGTGCCGGCGGTCAACACGACACTGGGGGCCAAAAAGCGGATGCCCAGTTGCGTCACCGCGCCGCAGACCTTGTCGCCTTCGACGATCAGGTCGTCGCAGGCTTCGGCGAAGATGGTCAGGTTGGGCTGGTTTTCCAGACGCGAGCGGATTGCCTGCTTGTACAGCACGCGGTCGGCCTGGGCGCGGGTGGCGCGGACCGCCGGGCCTTTCGAGGCGTTGAGGATGCGGAACTGGATGCCCGACTCGTCGGTCGCCGCCGCCATCGCGCCGCCCAGCGCATCGACTTCACGCACCAGGTGGCCCTTGCCGATGCCGCCGATCGACGGGTTGCAGCTCATTGCACCGAGCGTATCCAGGTTGTGGGTCAGCAATAGCGTGTTCGCACCCGCCCGCGCTGCGGCGAGCGCAGCTTCGGTACCGGCGTGACCGCCGCCGACGACGATGACATCGAAACGGGTGGGATAGAGCATGGCCTGATCTGAAAAGGGGATTGCTGCAGCGCAGTATCGGACCGCGGATTTTACGGGCGAACAGCCGGTTTAGACAAGGATTTCCGGAGGCTGGATTAAAAAATAATTCGCCAAATCAATTGCTTGCGATGGTGAGGAATCTCGTCTTAAGCCTCCCCCGGTGAGCCTGCCGGGCGAAAGCAGATCCTTGCATCCATGCGCGGCGGTCAAGGTCTGGGTTGTCTGCGCTGCCATCCCTCCTTTTTCGAGCTGCTAGCCCGGCCCGTCATCGATTGCAGCGCATCGTCGATGCCTTGCTCAGCATGACGAACTCAAGTAACTTGCCGGAAATGAGCAATAGCCCTCTCGATAACGATGAGATGCTGCTGGTTCTCCAGCAGTCTCTGACCAAAAAACGTGTGCTGATCGTTGATCGCCATTCCCCGGCTCGGGACTCGCTGCGCCTGATGCTGGGCGCGCTGGGCGTGACGGCGGTGCATGGCGCCGGCAATTCGGCAGAGGTGATCCGCCAGGTCAAGAGCAATCGTTTCGACGTCATTTTGTCCGACTTCGTGCTCGACGATGGGCGCGACGGGCAGCAATTGCTGGAAGAACTGCGCCACGCCCATCTGATTCCGCTGTCGACGGTTTATTTGATCATCACCAGCGAACGGGGCTACACCAATGTCGTGGCGCTGGCCGAGCTGGCGCCGGATGACTACCTGATCAAGCCGTTCACCGCCGAGCAGTTGCAGGCGCGGCTGATCAAGGCGATCTACAAGAAACACGTGCTGCGCAAGATCTACGAGCAGATCGAGCGCGGCGCGCTGCAGGAAGCGATTGCCGCCTGCGACCGGGTGATCCAGCAACAACCCCTCTACATGTACGACGCGCTGCGCTTCAAGGGCGAACTGCTGCATACGCTGGGCCGGACCAACGAGGCCGAGGAAGTCTTTCGCCGCGTCCTCGAAGGCCGCGTCGTGCCTTGGGCGAAGATGGGGCTGGCCACGGCGTTGCGCGACCGCGGCGCGCTCGACGAAGCCGAGCAACTGGCCGAGCAGGTGACGGCGGAAGCGCCGAACTACCTGTCGGCCTACGATTTTCTCGCCTCGGTGCATGAGGCCAAGGGCAAACTGCAGGCGGCGCAGCAGGTGCTGCAACGGGCGGCCGATGCTTCGCCGCACAATACGCTGCGCCAGCGCCTGGTCGGTGACACGGCGGCCCGCAACAAGGATTTCCTGGCGGCGGAAAAGGCCTACGGCAAGGTCATCGACCGCAATCGCGGTTCCAGCCTGCGCTCGGTGGATGATTTCGCCAATTTGTCGCGGGTGCTGGTCGAACGCGGCGATACCACCGCCTCGCGCAAGATCGCCACCGAAATGAAGCGCGAATGGCGCGGCGACAAGCAGGCCGAACTGGCGGCGCTGGTCACCGAGAGCCTCTGCCTCGATCTGGAAGGGGCGCCGGAAAAGGCGCGGGCCCTGGTCGACCAAGCGCTCGAACTGCAGCAGCAGGTCGAGGCCGAGGGGGCCGACAAGGGCAAGCATGTCTCGCAACGGCTGGCCATCGATCTGGCCCACGCCTGCTACGCCAGCGGCAAGCCGGAGGCGGGGCAGAAGATCATGCGCCAGGTGGCGGCCGAGAATCATGAAGACCCGCATCTGATCGAGCACATCACCAGCGTTTTCGAGAAAACCGGCCAGCCGGATGCCGGCAAGGCGCTGCTTGACCAGGTCAACAAGCAGATCATCGACCTCAACAACAAGGGCGTGCTGGCGGCGCGCAATGGCGATCTGGAAGGCTCGGTGCAATTGCTGATCCAGGCTGCCGAACAGGTGCCCAATCTGCAATTCCTGGTCAATGCCGCCAAGGCGATTTTTACCTTGATGGACCAGAAGGGCTGGGATGCCGAACTGGCGGCGCGGGCCCTGGATTATCTGGTACGCGCCCAGCGCAAGGATCGCAAGAGCCCGAAAGTCGCCTCGGCGCGCGAACTGTATGTCGCCGTCGCCAAACGGCACGGCATCGCGCCGGAACTGCTGTAGCGCCCGAACAGGCCGCCAGCAACATTCTGAAACCATTTGCCCGGCGGCATGGTTCATCCTTTTTTGTAGACGGACGTTATTCGAAGGAGCAGAGTCATTGCCATATGGCAGTGCGTGCCGAATAGTCAGGAGTTCGTCATGTCCCGTTCGATGCGTTTTTTCCTTGCCGTGCTCGCCGTGCTGAGCACGACGCTGGCGCTGGCCGATCCGCCGGCCCGGGTGGGCCGGCTGGCCTTGGTTGAAAATGGGGTCAATTTTCGCGTTGACCGCAGCGATGCTGGCGGTCCGGCCAGTATCAACTGGCCGATCAGCAGCGGGGCCGAAATAGATACCGAACGCCGTGGCCGGGCTGAAATCTGGGTCGGTTCCACAGCCTTTCGGCTGGCCGGCAGCAGTGAACTGCACTTCCCGGTGGTTGATGATCGGCAGATCAGCGCGCAATTGCTGCGCGGTACGCTGACGGTCAGCATTCTCGAGCGTGAGCAGAGTGACGACGTCACGGTGCAGACGCCGGAAGGGCGCGTCACCTTTGCTGGGCCTGGCCGCTACCGGATCGATGTCCAGGGCGACCATACCGAACTGACCGCGCAGGCCGGGCGGGCCAGCTTCTATGATGGCGAGCGCCGCCAACCGGTGGAGGCTGGCGAGAAGGCCAGCTTTTACGGCGGAGGCCGGACGCAGATCGAAAACGATGAAGGGCAGGATGCCTTCGATCGCTGGGTCGCCATCCGGGAAAATGCCGTGCTGGCCAATGCCGGGCAGCGTTACGTTTCGCCGGCGATGACCGGTTACCAGGATCTCGATACCTATGGCGACTGGCAATCGCTGCCTGATTACGGCGCAGTCTGGTATCCGCGCGCCGTGGCCGACGACTGGGCGCCCTACCGCTACGGCCGCTGGGTGTGGATTGCACCGTGGGGCTGGACCTGGGTAGACCGTGCACCGTGGGGCTTTGCGCCATTTCATTACGGGCGCTGGGTGCAGGTCCGCGGCCGTTGGGGCTGGGTGCCCGGCAGCTATGTCGCACGCCCGGTCTATGCGCCAGCCTTGGTTGCCTGGATCGGCAACCCGGGCTGGAGCATCAGTTTCAGTTTTGGCAGCGCGCCGGCCGTCGGCTGGTTCCCGCTGGCGCCGCGCGAAGTCTATGTCCCGAGCTTTCGCGCCTCACCGACTTACGTGCGCCAGATCAACGTGACCCATATCCACGATGTGAAGATTGTCGACCGCGCCTTGCGCGACGGGCCGCCCAGACGCTACGCCTACCGCGATCTGCCGCGCGCGGTGACCGTCGTGCCGGCTCAGCATCTGCGTGAAGGGCGACCGATCACGCCCCGCGAACTGGGCCGTCACGACCAGCGTGAACTGGCGCGGGCGCCGCAGGCCAGAGCCGTCCCTGACAGCACCTGGCTGCCTCGGCCGCCGCGCGAGGAGCGTCGAGAAGTCCCCGGCGGGCGGGCCAACCGCGATGGGGCGCCGCTGATGCGGCCGCCGGCCAACGAGCGACAGCCGGACGGCCGTCGTGACGACCAGCAGCGCATGGAAATGCAGCAGCGTGAGGCACAGCAAAAGCAGGAAATGCAGCGCCGGGACGCTGAACAGCAGGAAGGCCGGCGCCGCGACCAGCAGCGCATGGAAGTACAGCAGCGCGAAGCGCAGCAAAAGCAGGAAATGCAGCGTCGGGACGCCGAGCAGCAGGACGGCCGGCGCCGCGAGCAGCAGCGTATGGAAATGCAACAGCGCGAAGCGCAGCAAAAGCAGGAAATGCAGCGTCGGGACGCCGAGCAGCAGGAAGGCCGACGCCGCGAGCAGCAGCGCATGGAAGTACAGCAGCGCGAAGCGCAGCAAAAGCAGGAAATGCAGCGTCGGGACGCCGAGCAGCAGGACGGCCGACGCCGCGAGCAGCAGCGCATGGAAGTACAGCAGCGCGAAGCGCAGCAAAAGCAGGAAATGCAGCGCCGGGACGCCGAGCAGCAGGACGGCCGACGCCGCGAGCAGCAGCGCATGGAAGTGCAACAGCGCGAGGCGCAGCAAAAGCAGGAAATGCAGCGTCGGGACGCCGAGCAGGAAGGCCGGCGCCGTGAGCAGCAGCGCATGGAAGTGCAACAGCGCGAGGCACAGCAAAAGCAGGAGATGCAGCGCCGGGACGCCGAGCAGCAGGAAGGCCGGCGCCGCGAGCAGCAGCGCATGGAAGTGCAACAGCGCGAGGTGCAGCAAAAGCAGGAAATGCAGCGTCGGGAAGCCGAGCAGGAAGGCCGGCGCCGTGAGCAGCAGCGCATGGAAGTGCAGCAGCGCGAGGCGCAGCAAAAGCAGGAAATGCAGCGTCAGGAAGCGCAGCAGCAAGAGGCCCGACGCCGTGATCAGCAGCGCATGGAAATGCAACAGCGGGAGACGCAACAAAGACAGGAGATGCAACGCCAGGAACAGCGTCCTCCCGAGTCGCGCGGCGGCAATCGCGAGGGCGGCGAGCGCGGCCCGCGCTAGACCGGGTTTTTCGGGGCCAGTGAGGAAAGCGGGGCGACCGCTGCGGTCGACCCGGTTAAGAGGCCATTTTTCAGGCCGGCAACACCGCGTTCAGCGCTGCTTGTTGCCCAGTCCGAGGTAAGCCTCGATGACGCGCGGGTCGGCCGCCAGTTCCTGGCT
This sequence comes from Dechloromonas hortensis, assembly GCF_009469765.1. Lineage (GTDB taxonomy): Bacteria > Pseudomonadota > Gammaproteobacteria > Burkholderiales > Rhodocyclaceae > Azonexus > Azonexus hortensis. Next base: position 563,023 of record NZ_SSSQ01000001.1, on the reverse strand, counting down.
CGGCCCGGCCAGCGACACTTCGCCGGTTTCCAGCACATAGCCGTAGTCGGCGATCTGCAGCGCGGCACGGGCGTTCTGCTCGACGAGCAGGATGGCGACGCCGGTCTTCTTCAGTTCGCCGATGATGCGGAAGATTTCCTTGATGATCAGTGGTGCCAGGCCGAGGCTCGGTTCGTCGAGCATCAGCAGTTTCGGCTTGGCCATCAGGGCGCGGCCCATGGCCAGCATCTGGCGCTCGCCGCCGGACAGCGTGCCGGCCAGCTGGCTGCGACGCTCTTCGAGGCGCGGGAACAGTTCGAAGACTTCGTCCATCGTTTCCATCTGGTCGCGGTGGCCGGTCCGGTAACGGTCGAAGGCGCCGAGCAGCAGGTTGTCCTCGACGCTCATTTCGGCGAACAGCTCGCGCTTTTCCGGGACCAGCGTCATTCCGTGGCGGACCAGGGCTTCGACTTCACGGTCGCGACCCTGCCGGTGACCCATGTAGACGATTTCGCCATCGGCCGGCAGCAGGCCCATCAGCGCCGCGAGCAGGGTCGTCTTGCCGGCGCCGTTGGGGCCGATGACGGTGACGATGTCGCCGCGGCGGATGGTCAGGCTGACTTCGTGCAGCGCCTCGACCTTGCCGTAGGCGACGCGCAGGTTTTTGACGTCGAGGATGACTTCGTGGTCATGCAGGTGGGGAGGGGTGATGTTCATGCTTATTCCACGCCGCCGAGATAGGCTTCAAGAACTTTCGGATCGCGCTGCACTTCTTCCGGCACGCCTTCGGCGATTTTTTCGCCGAATTCCATGACGACGACGCGGTCGGCCAGGCCCATGACGAAATCCATGTCGTGCTCGACGAGCAGGATGCCCATGCCTTCGCTGCGCAGCTTCTTCAGCAGCTCGGCCAGTGCCTGCTTTTCCTTGTAGCGCAGGCCGGCCGCCGGTTCATCGAGCAGCAGCAGGCAGGGGTCGGAAGCCAGGGCACGGGCGATTTCGACGATGCGTTGCTGGCCGAGGGCGAGGCTGCCGGCAGCCTCGAACATGTGCTCCTTCAAACCGACCCGCTCGATCTGGCGCGCTGCTTCGGCGAGCAGCCGGTTTTCCTCGGCGCGGTCGAGGCGCAGCGCGGCGGCCAGCACGCCCTTGCTGCCGCGCAGGTGGGCACCGATGGCGACGTTTTCGAGGACCGACATCTGGCCGAGCAGACGGACGTGCTGGAAGCTGCGGCTCATGCCGCGGCGGGCGACGTCGCGCGAGACGAGGCCGGCGGTCGACGTGCCGAGAAAGGCGATTTTGCCCTCGCTCGCCGGGTTGACCGCCGAAATGCAGTTGAACATCGTGCTCTTGCCGGCGCCGTTCGGGCCGATCAGCGCCATCACCTCGCCGGCCCGCACGCTCAGCGACATGTTGTTGTTGGCGACCAGGCCGCCGAAGCGCTTGGTCACTTCGCTGGCTTCGAGCAGCACGCGGCCGGCCTCGCTGGCCGGTCGTTTCGGCAGCGCCGCTGCCTGCGGCATGGCGCGCTGCAAGCTACGTTCCGGCAACAGCCGGAGGATCACCGGCCACAGGCCATCGCGCGCCTTCTGCAGGATCAGCACCATCGCGATGCCGAACACGATGATCTCGAAATTGCCGCTCTGGCCGAGGATCTGCGGCAGCCAGTCCTGCAGCCACTGCTTCAGGATGGTGATCAGGCCGGCGCCGAGCACGGCGCCCCAGACGTGGCCGACACCGCCGACCACGGCCATGAACAGGTATTCGATGCCCTGGGTGATCGAGAACGGCGTTGGATTGACGAAGCGCTGCAGGTGGGCATAGAGCCAGCCGGAAATGCTGGCCAGCAGCGCGGCGATCAGGAAGATGACGATCTTCGTGCGCGGCGTATTGACGCCCATCGCCTCGGCCATCACCGCCCCGCCCTTGAGCGCCCGGATGGCGCGCCCTTGGCGCGAATCGAGCAGGTTGCGGATGCTGACGATGGCGAGCAGCACGACCAGCCAGATCAGGTAATAGAACTCGCGGCCCGACTTCAGCTCCCAGCCGAACAGCGAGACGGCCGGGATACCGGTGATGCCGGTATGGCCGCCGAGGAACTCGACATTGCCGAACAGGAAATACAGGCTGATACCCCAGGCGATGGTGCCGAGCGGCAGGTAATGGCCGCCCATGCGCAGCGTGATGAAGCCGAGGAAAAGCGCGACGGCGGCGGTGACGGCAAGGCCGATCAGCAGCGTGGTCCACGGCGAGAAGCCGTGCGTCGTCGTCAGCCAGGCCGTGGTGTAGGCGCCGAGGCCGACGAAGGCCGCCTGGCCGAAGGAAGTCAGGCCGCCGACGCCAGTCAGCAGCACGAGGCCGACGGCGACGATGGCGTAGAGGCCGATGTAGTTGAGCAGCGTGACGTGGAACTCGGGCAGCACGAGCGGACCGATGCCGAGCAGCACGATGAAGATGGCGAGCGGGAGGTGGCGCATCACTCGGTCGCCTCCGAAAGATTGTTCATAATTGAAGATTCTGTCTGTCGGCGACAAGCGCGCTGCGCCGTACTCGCATCCCCGCAGCACGGGGCCCCTGCTCGGTAGCGCATCACTCTTCCTCCTCCTCGATATGCTTGGAGGTCAGCGAGCGCCAGAGCAGGACCGGGATGATCAGCGTGAACACGATGACTTCCTTGAAGGCACTGGCATAGAACGACGAATAGGATTCGAGCAGGCCGACCAGCACGGCGCCGAGCGCGGCGACCGGGTAGGAAGCGAGGCCGCCGATGATGGCGCCGACGAAGCCCTTGAGGCCGATCAGGAAGCCGGAGTCGTAGTAAATGGTGGTGATCGGCGCGATCAAGATGCCGGAGAAGGCGCCGATGGCGGCGGCCAGCGTCAGGCACAGCTTGCCGGCGAGGACCGGTGGAATACCCATCAGGCGGGCGCCGGTGCGATTCATCGCGGTGGCGCGCAGCGCCTTGCCGTAGATGGTCCGTTCGAAGAAGAAGTAGAGGCCGATGATCAGCGAGGCGGAAGCGACGACGACGAGGATGGTCTGGCCCTGCAGCGGGGCGCCGGCCAGTTCGAAGCTGAGTTCGGTGAAGGGCGGCGTGCGCGAGCCCTCAGCGCCGAAGAAGAGCAGGCCGAGGCCGATCATCGCGACGTGGATGGCGACCGAGACGATGAGCAGGACGAGTACCGAGGCGCCGGCCAGCGGCTGGTAGGCGACGCGGTAGATCATCGGCCCGAGCGGCACGACGAGCAGCATCGAAATGACGACCTGCGCCGCCAGCGGCAACTGCGTCGGCGGCATCGCGAAGAGACCGGCGGCGGCGAGCAGCGGCAGGCCGATATTGAAGATCAGCAGCGGCGGCAGCTTGGCGAAACGCCCCTCGCGGACCAGACGGATGCCGTCGAGCACAGCCACCGTGCAACCCAGCGCCAGCAGCAGCCAGACCGTACCCGGTACCTTGCCGGCCTGCAGGCTGGCCAGCGTCAGCGCGCCGTAGGCGACGAATTCGCCCTGGGGAATGAAGATGACGCGGGTGACGGTGAAAACCAGCACCAGCGCGAGGGCCAGCAGCGCATAAATGGCACCATTGGTGATGCCATCCTGGCCGAGCAGCAGGAGAATTTGGAGGTCCATAGATTACCGGTAACGGCAGCGCCGGCCGCCCCGCAAACCGTGCATCAGGCACGGCCGGGGGCGGATTGGGGAGCGGCGCGAGGCAGCTGAATTACTTGATGAGTTTCCAGGTGTTGTTTTCGATGGTGACCATGACGCGGGCGCGCTGGTCAAAACCCTGGTGATCGTTGGCCGACATGTTGAAGATGCCATGCGCGGCCGGCAGGTTCTTGGTGCTTTCGATGGCATCGCGCAAGGCCTTGCGGAATTCCTTGGTGCCCGGCTGGGCCTTCTTCAGGGCGACCGGGATGGCGTTCTGCAGCAGCACGCCGGCATCCCAGGCGTGGCCGCCGAAGGAACTGACGCTGCCCTTGCCATGGGCGGCTTCGTACTTGGTGACGTATTCCAGCGCCGATTTCTTGACCGGGTTGTCGTTCGGCAACTGGGCGGCGACGACCATCGGGCCGACCGGCAGGAAGGCGCCTTCGACATCCTTGCCGCCGACGCGCAGGAAATCGTTGTTGGCGACGCCGTGCGTTTGATAGATCAGGCCCTTGTAGCCTTTTTCCTTCAGGGCCTTCTGCGGCAGGGCGGCCGGGGTACCGGCGCCGCCGATCAGGATGGCGTCCGGCTTGGCGGCCATCACCTTGAGAATCTGGCCGGTCACCGAGGTGTCGTTGCGCTGGTAGCGCTCGCTGGCGACGACCTTCAGCTTGCGGGCTTCGGCGATCTTGGCGAATTCCTTGAACCAGCCTTCGCCGTAGGCGTCGGCAAAGCCGATGAAGGCGACGTTCTGAACGCCCTTGTCGGTCATGTGCTGGACGATGGCGGTCGCCATGTGGGCGTCGTTCTGGGCCGTCTTGAAAACCCACTGGCGCTTGGCGTCCATCGGTTCGACGACGATCGCCGAGCCGGCCATCGAAATCAGCGGCGTTTCGTTGTCGACCGCGACATCCATCATGGCCAGCGAATTCGGGGTGGTGGTCGAGCCGATCATCACATCGACCTTGTTCTCGCCGATCAGCTTCTTGATGTTCTTGGTCGCCGCGGTCGGGTCGGTCGCATCGTCGAGCACGATGTAATTGACCTTCTGGCCGCCGATCGTCGTCGGCAGCAGGGCGATCGTATTTTTCTCCGGGATGCCGAGCGAGGCGGCCGGGCCGGTGGCCGACACGGAAACGCCAACGTTGATGTCGGCCAGCGCAGCGGTCGATACGGTGGCGAGAACGGCGAGGGTCAGTTTCTTGAGCATGGTCTTATCCCGGAAAAAGAAACACAAAAAGGTAAAAAATCGAAGGGCGGAAGTCTACCACGCGCCGCCCCGGGCGCTGCCCCGGGCGGTTGCGTCAATACTGCCGGCGAAGTTTAGCGGGCCAGTTTCCAGCCGCCTTCGCGAATGCTGACCATGACGCGGGCGCGCTGGTCGAAGCCGAGATGGTCGGTCGGGCTCATGTTGAAGACGCCATGCGCCGCCGCGACGTTGCGGCTGCCTTCCAGCGCATCGCGCAGCGCCAGGCGGAATTCGCGGCTGCCCGGGGCGCCTTTTTTCAGCGCCTCGGGGGCGGCACTGGCGAGCAGCAGGCCGGCGTCCCAGGCATAGCCGCCGAAGGCATTGACGCTGCCCTTGCCATGGGTAGCCTCGTATTTCGCGACATATTCGCTGGCCGTTTTCTTGACCGGGTTGTCGGCCGGCAACTGGCCGGCAACCAGCACCGGCCCGGTCGGCAGCACGGTGCCTTCGCAGTCCTTGCCGCAGACGCGCAGGAAATCGTTGTTGGCGACACCGTGCGTCTGATAGACGACACCCTTGTAGCCTTTTTCCTTCAGCGACTTCTGTGGCAGCGCAGCCGGCGTCCCGGCGCCACCGATCAGCACGGCATCGGGCTTGGCGGCAAGCACTTTGAGGACCTGGCCGGTGACTGTGGTGTCGGTGCGATTGAAGCGCTCGTTGCCGACCAGCCGGATCTTGCGTACTTCGGCCAGCTTCGAGAACTCGTTCCACCAGCCTTCGCCATAGGCGTCGGAAAAGCCGATGTAGGCCACCGTCTTCACGTTGTTGCTGGTCATGTGCTCGACGATGGCGGTCGCCATGTGGGCATCGTTCTGCGCCGTCTTGAAGACCCATTTGCGCTTGTCGTCCATCGGCTCGACGATGCGCGCCGAGGCGGCCAGGGCGATCATCGGCGTTTCGTTCTCGGCGGCGATGTCGATCATCGCCAGCGAGTTGGGGGTTGTCGTCGAACCGATGATCAGGTCGACCTTGTGCTCGCTGATCAGCTTGCGGGTGTTCTTGACCGCAGTCGTCGTGTCGGAGGCGTCGTCGAGCACGATGTAATTGACCTTGCGGCCGGCCATCGTCTTCGGCAGCAGGTCGATGGTGTTCTTTTCCGGAATACCGAGCGAAGCGGCCGGGCCGGTCGCCGACAGCGTGACGCCGACGTTGATGTCGGCGAGGGCTGCGGTCGACAGCGCCCAAAAGGCTAAAACCATTTTTGTTTTCTGCATTTTGTCTCCCATCGGTAAATCAATTGCACAAAAGTGAAAACCCTAGTCTGCCACGGGCTTTCCCGCAAGCCGGCCGGTCAACCGGGCGTGATAAAGTCTCTTTTTTTGCGCAAAACGGGTTCTGCCATGTTCTCTGGAATCATCGCGGCGGTTGGCCGCATCACCCATCTCACCGCGCGCGAAGCCGGTTTCCGCCTGCAGGTCGAAGCCGGTACGCTCGGCCTCGATGATGTCGCGCTCGGCGACTCGATTGCCCACAACGGCGTCTGCCTGACCGTCGTCGCCAAGGAAGGCAATCACTTCATGGTCGATGTCTCACCGGAAACCCTGTCCTGCACCGTCGGTCTCGATGCGCCCGGCCCGGTCAATCTGGAAAAGGCCCTGCGTTTGTCCGATGTCATTGGCGGGCACCTGGTCTCCGGTCATGTCGACGGTGTCGGCGAGGTGCTGCGTTTCGACCCGGTCGGCGACAACCGCCTGCTCGAAATCCGCGCTCCGAGGGAGATTGCCAAATTCATCGCGCGCAAGGGTTCGGTCACCGTCAACGGCACCAGCCTGACCACCAATGAAGTGGCGGGCGACATTTTCACGATCAACCTGATCCCCCACACCCTGGAAAACACCACCCTGCATTTGCTGCAGGCGGGCAGCCGGGTCAATCTCGAAGTCGACCTGATCGCCCGCTACTGCGAACGCCTGCTGAGCGCCGAGCGCGGCTGAGGGTTACAAACCGTAACTATTTGTTTGCCGGCTAACCTTGTAAAAGCAGCCACCCGCCCCCATAATTCGAAGCATGGTTGTAACTCCGGCGAGCTGGAGACGTTCTGGACAGGGGTTCGACTCCCCTCATCTCCACCTAAGCGCATTGCGGTGCGTTTAGATGGGGGTGTACCGGTTTCGACAGGGCGGGTGAAGGTGAGCAGGCAACTCGTCAGGCGATCGACGTTAATGAAGCAAATTCATAAATGCCAATGATGAGCATTTCGCTATTGCCGCCTAAAAACGGCTAGCCGGGGCTGCTAGAGCCTTGTTACCAAAGATAGCCGGCGGGGACTTCGGTCCCCGTCGTCAATTCCGGCGTCGGTTTTGCGCCGGCCTGGCCTGCTCGATCTCGCGACGGCCACCAACTTCCCTCCGCTGATTTTGCTGTTGCCCGTCTTTGCCGTGGCGACCGGCTCCCCTGTGACAATTTGCCGCATCGGCAGCGCGGCCTCGATCAAATAGAATTCGCGCACTCCAAAACATTGTTTTTTAAGTGTTTTTGATCTCCGTCAATATTAGGGAATGCTGTGGTTTCTGCCGTGCTACCACCTCTGGATTGTTCTGAAGTCCGTCCGTCGACCTTCGAGCGCCTGGCGCATCTGGGTCTGGTTGTCGGGCTGCATCTTCTATTGGGCTACGCGGCGCTCTATCTGTCGGTCAAGAACGAGCTGATCCAGTTGCCGTCGAGCATCAGCGTCCGGCTGCTGCCGATGATCGAGGAAAAGAAACTCGAACCGGCCAAGCCCTTGCCGCCGCCGAAGCCGCTGCCGCCGGCCCGCCGCACGCCGGTGGTGCAATCGCAGCCGGTGCTGGCCGTGGCCAGCCCGGCGCCGGCCAGCAGCAGCTTTGCCGTGCCGCCGCAGCCGCCGGCGCCGCCCGTGCAGCCGATTGCCGCCGCCCCGGCGCCGGTGGTGGCATTGGTCGCGGCGCGCTTCGACGCCGATTACCTGCATAACCCGAAACCGGTCTACCCGCCGATGTCCCGGCGCAATGGTGAGGAAGGCAAGGTCCTGTTGAAAGTCCGGGTCAGCGCCCAAGGCACGGCGCTCGAGGTGGCGATTGCCAAGTCGAGTGGTTTTGCCCGGCTCGACGGGGCCGCCGCCGAGGCCGTCACCCGCTGGCGTTTCGTGCCGGCGCGGCGCGGTGATGAAGCTGTTGAATCTTCGGTGGTCGTCCCGATCACCTTTGCGCTCGATTGAGTAAGGAAAGGGAAAACATGCAATCGCAAATGGGCATCGCCCACTTCTGGAGCCAGGGTGACCTGGTGACCCACAGCACCGCTTTCATTTTGGCCCTGCTTTCGCTGGCGTCGTGGACGGTGATCCTGAGCAAGCTGATGTCGGCCTGGCGGGCCTCGCGTTCGCAGGAGCGGGCGCTGAACAGTTTCTGGAGCGCCAATTCGCTGCCCGAGGCGCTCGAAGCGCTGCGCCGCGACGATCCGTCGGGCATCTTCGCCGGCCTGGCGCTGACCGGTGCTCATTCGGCGCAGGCCCACCAGCAGAACGCGGCGCGCGGCATCGGCGCCGGCGTCAATGCCAGCGAGTTCGTCACCCGCTCGATGCGTTCGCATATCGTCAATACCCAGGCCCGCATCGAGCGCGGCCAGACCTTTCTCGCCTCGGTCGGCTCAACCGCGCCCTTCATCGGCCTGTTCGGCACGGTCTGGAGCATCTACCACGCGCTGGTCGGCCTCTCCGGTGCGACCCAGGTCGTCCTCGACAAGGTGGCCGGCCCGGTCGGCGAGGCGCTGATCATGACGGCGGCCGGCCTCTTCGTCGCCATCCCGGCTGTGCTCGCCTACAACGCCTTCACCCGCGCCAACCGCCTGGTTGCCGTGCAGCTCGACGGTTTCGCCCACGACCTGCACGCCTACCTGACGACCGGTGTCCGCGTCGGCGGTAGCGTCAATCTGGTCGATATCGGCGCCGCCCGCGCCAGCCGGCAGGGCTGATCATGGCTTTCGGCAGCTTTGACGAAGGTGGCAGCGGCCAGCCGATGGCCGAAATCAACACGACGCCGCTGGTCGATGTGATGCTGGTGCTGTTGGTCATCTTCATCATCACCGCACCGCTCTTTCACCAGGCGGTGCCGATCGACCTGCCTCAGGTCAGCGCCAGCAAGCTCGACGACAAGCCGGAAGTCATCCAGTTGGCGATCGATGGCGACGGGGGGCTCTTCTGGAACGGCGAGGCCATCCCGCGTGATGGGCTGGATGCTCGCTTCGCCGCGGCCAGTGCTCGTCAGCCGGAACTGCATCTGCGTGCCGACCGCAAGGTGGCCTACGAAAAGGTGGCCGATGTGATGGCCGCGGCGCAACGGGCCAGCATCGTCAAGATCGCCTTCCTGACCCAACCCAATTCCTGATTCGGATTGTTGAGATAACACGATGAAACACCCGCGCCCCAAGCCGCTCGCGCTGGCGATTGCCGCCCTGATTGCTTCCGGTCAGTTGCTGGCGGCCGACGATGAAGATGCCAAGCAGCTCTCCGAAATGACGGTGCGCCAGAGCCGGCCGAGCGCCGTCGTCCAGAACCCTTCGCCGCAGGCGGAAGTGACCGGCGAACAGGTGCGCAACATGAACGTCGTCAATACCGAGGACGTCGTCAAATACATGCCCAGCCTGCAGATCCGCAAGCGCTACATCGGCGACCGCAATGCGATCATCGCGGCGCGCACCACCGGCACCGTGCAGAGCGCCCGTTCGCTGGTCTACGCCGACGGCCTGCTGCTCTCCAACCTGCTCGGCAACAGCTACGCCTACCCGGCGCGCTGGAACCTGGTCGGCAGCGAGGAGATCGATACGGTCAACGTGCTGTATGGGCCGTTTTCCGCGCTGCTGCCCGGTAATTCGGCGGGGGCGACGATCCTGATGACGACGCGGCAGCCGGAAGGGGCCGAGGCGCATGTCCGGACCCAGATGTTCTCGTCCAATTTCAAGCTCTACAACACCGACATGACGGCGCACGGCCATCAGGAGCAGGGCAGCGGCGCCGTGCGCTACGGCAAGCTGAGCATTTCGGCGATGGCCAACCATCTCGACAGCTACGGCCAGCCGATGAGCTTTGCCACCGCCGAGCGGGCGACCAGCGGTACCGGCGGGACGCCGGTCAGTGGCGCCGTGATCGACAGCGACCCGACCGGCGCCCGCCGCGTCATCGTCGGCGCCTACGGCATGGACCACACCATCCAGGACGTCGGCAAGGTCCGCCTGGCCTACGACTTCGCGCCGGGTACCCGACTCGCCTTCACCTTCGGCGAGTGGCGCAACGATTCGACCAGCCGCCAGGAGAGCTACCTGAAGAATGCCGCCGGCCAGACGGTGAGCAGTGGCATCGTGCTGATCAACGGCCAGCGCTACAACCTGACCGCCGGCAACTTTGCGCCGTCGCGCAGCGATACGGTCAACCGCCTGTACGGCCTGACTTTCGACAGCCGGTTGGCCGACGACTGGCGTTTCGAAAGTGCCTTCTCGGTGTACCAGACGCCGACCGACCTGACGCGGACGGCGAACACGGCCAGTTCCAGTGCCGGTTCGCTGGCCTATAACGACGGTTCCGGCTGGAACAATGCCGATCTCCGCCTGATCTGGAAGCCGCGCGGCAGCGGCCACGCGGTGACGGCCGGCTTCCACCACGATGCCTACCGCTACGACTACAGCAAGTACAACGCCAGCAACTGGCTGAACGAGGCCAGCCGGACGACGCTGAGCAACCGCAACGAGGGGCGGACGCAGACGCAGGCCTTCTACCTGCAGGACGAATGGAAATTCGCCCAAAACTGGACGTTGACCGCCGGCGTGCGCCAGGAATCCTGGCAGGCCACCGATGGCCGGATCTATACCCCGGCCCTGGGCAACAACAGCTTCAACGACCGCGAAGAAAGCGGCACCTCGCCCAAGCTCAGCCTGGCCTGGCAGGCGACCGCCGACTGGACGCTGCGCGCCTCGCTCGGCAAGGCCTACCGCTTCCCGACCGTGACCGAACTGTTCCAGACTGAAACCACCGGCTCGACGACCCGGATCAGCGACCCCAACCTGAAGCCGGAAAAGGTCTTCGCCAAGGATCTGACCGCCGAAGGGGCGGTCGGCCAGGGCATCCTGCGCCTGTCGCTGTTCGAGGAAACGGTCGAGGACGCGCTGTACAGCTTCACCGACTACAGCAACACGACGCGCAACCAGAACATCGACAAGCTGCGCGCCCGCGGCGCCGAAGCCGCCTACACGGCACCCGAGGTGCTGCGCGGCCTCGACCTGACGGCCAGCCTGACCTACGTCCATTCGCGCGTGCTGGAAAACCAGCTCAATCCCGCGATGGTCGGCAAATGGATGGTCCGTGTGCCGGACTGGCGGGCCTCGCTGCTGGCGATCTATCGCTTCAACGAGCAATGGACCGGCTCGCTCGGCTACAAGTACAGCGGCCGCCAGTACAACAACCCGGACAATTCCGACCAGTGGCCCGATACCTACGGCGGCAACAGCAAGTTCTCCACCTTCGATGCCAAGGTCTCCTACCGGCTGGCCAAGCAGGCCGCCGTCGCCTTCGGCGTCGATAACCTGACCAACGAAAAATACTATGCCTTCCACCCCTACCCGCAGCGCACCTTCCATGGCGAAGTCCGTGTCGATTTCTAGGCGACTTGCTGGCGGGCTGCTGCTCGGCCTGTTCGCGTTCGGCGCGCTGGCGGCGGACGGCATGCCGGGCATGGCGAAGGCCGCCAAGCAGGAACTCGGCGCCTCGGCGATTTTCGCGCCGGACGGCAGCCTGCTCGTCGCCACCAAACAGGGCGACCACGTCATGCTCTACCGCAGCCGCGACGAGGGCCAGAGCTGGTCGGCACCGGCTGCGGTCAACGCCCGGCCGGAGGCCATTTCCGCCGACGGCGAGAATCGCCCGAAGCTCGCCTTCGCGGCCGATGGCGGCTTGCTGGTTTCCTGGACGCGGCCGCTCGGCAAGCCCTACAGCGGTGCCATCCGGCTGGCCCGGGCCGACGACGGCCAGAACTTTGCCGCGCCGCTCACCGTGCACAAGGATCCGGCCGAAATCACCCACCGTTTCGAATCGCTGCTGACGACGCCGGACAACAAGGTCATCGTCGCCTGGATCGACAAGCGCGACCTCGAAGCGGCCAAGGCCGGCAAGAGCGCCTACCGCGGTGCCGCCATCTACAGCGCCGTGTCGACCGACGGCGGCCGCAGCTTCCAGGCCGAGCGCAAGCTGGCCGACCATTCCTGCGAGTGCTGCCGGATTACCAGTGCGCTGGACCATGACGGCACGCCGCTCTTCATGTGGCGCCACGTCTACGCCCCGAACGAGCGCGATCACGCGCTGGCCCGCTTGGCGACCGACGGTACGCCGGCCAGCGTGCAGCGCGCCACCTTCGACCGCTGGAAGGTCGATGGCTGCCCGCATCACGGCCCGTCGCTGGTGGTCGATGGCGCCGGCGTCCGCCATGCCGTCTGGTTCAACCAGAAGGACGGCGAAGGCCGGGTGTTCTACGGTCGACTGCTGCCCGGGGCCGAAATCCGTGTCGAGGGCCAGCGCCCGGTCGGTGGGCCGCGCGCCGCGCATGCCGATCTGGCGACGGCCGGCGGCAAACTGGCCATCGTCTGGAAGGAGTTCGACGGCGAACGGACCCAGTTGCGCGGCCTGATCTCCGGCGACGGCGGCCAGCGTTTCGACGAACTCCAGCTCGCCGCCACCGAAGGCGCCTCCGACCAGCCGCGCGTCATCCGGCGCCAGGACAAGCTGTACGCTTTCTGGCGCACCGAGAAGGAAGGCTTCCGCGTGCTGGTGCTGCCATGAGCCGCCGCCTGCTTGCCGCGCTGGCCCTGGCGCTGACCGCCATGCCCTTGCTGGCGGCCGGATTCACCCCGCTCGACCGGGCCGCCGCCCGGCAACTGACCGAGGCCGGCAGCTATCGGCAGCCGACCATCGTCGCACTGTGGTCGGCCGACTGCAGTCACTGCAAGAAAAACCTGCAACTGCTCGCCGGCCTGGTCAAACGCAACAAGCAGTTGCGGGTCATCACTGTCGCCGCGGAAGTGGCCGAGGCCGGCCATGTCCCGTTGCTCGACCGCTACGCCTTGCCCGGGCAGCGCTATGTCTATGGCAGCGACAGCCCGGAGGCGATTGCCTATGCCATCGACCCGAGCTGGGCCGGCGAGTTGCCGCGGACGTTTCTGTTCGACGGCGCCGGCGGCAAGGCAAAACTGTCCGGCGTCCTCGACCAGCCGACCATCGAAAAGGCCACCGGCTTGCGCTTCTGATCCGCGCCGTTCCCGGATGGCATCTCAAACCGCTTCTGGCACAAGCATCTTGCCGACCTGAGCCGGGGCTTTCCGTGTAATCTTCGAGTCTTACTTTGGTACTAGCCCAAGAAGACAATGGACAAAGATCAGGAGATTCTGGCGATCAGCCGGCTGGTGTTCGAGTTGACCAAAATTGGCGATGCCGATCTGGACAAGATGCTGGCCCGCCTGTTCGATTTGCTGCAAACCCTGCCCGGCATCCTGGTTCAGCCGCGCAGTCTGATCCTGTTGCAGACTTCGCGCCGGGCACTGATCCAGGTTGCCCAGCATGGTCTGCCACCGGCCTGGGCACAGTCCGAGATGACGATCCCGCCGGCCGGACCGGTCGCCGCCGAGGAGGCGGAGGCTTTCCTGGCGACGCCGGCCAGTCTCGATCCACCGCTGGTACTGCCCGGGCTGGCGGCCGATGCGCCCTGTTTCGTGCTGCCCTTGAACGAAGGGGAGCACGTCGCCGGGCGGGCGCTGCTCTTCATCGACCCGGCCTGGCAGCCCGATGCGGTCGAGTTCGAATTCATGAGCGACCTGGCCAAGGCGCTGTCGGTCCTCGTCTCGCGTTGCGTCATCAACGAAACCCTGCGCGTCCGCGAGGTCGAGCTGGAAGATGCCCGTACCGACGCCATCCGGCGTCTGGGAACCGCCTCCGAGTATCGCGACAACGAAACCGGCATGCACATCATGCGGATGACGCATTTCGCGACGGCGATCGCCAAGGCGATGGGCCTGTCGGCGGAAACCCGCGAATTGCTGGCCATCTGCGCGCCGATGCACGACGTCGGCAAGATCGGCATTCCCGACGCCATCCTGCTCAAGCCCGGCCGGCTGTCGAGCGACGAGTTCGAGGTCATGAAGAGCCACACCGACATCGGCAAGCGCCTGCTGACCGGTGAGGACAGCCTGATCCAGGCGGCGCGCGACATTGCTGCCAGCCACCACGAGCGCTGGGATGGCACGGGGTATCCCGACGGCCTGGCCGGCGAGGCGATTCCGCTGCTGGCGCGCATTTGCGCGGTGTCCGATGTTTTCGATGCGCTGACCTCGGTGCGTCCCTACAAGCGGCCGTGGCCGCTGGACGAGGCGGTGGCCTGGGTGCGCGAGAATTCCGGCACGCATTTCGACCCGGCCGTGGTCGCTGCCTTCGATCTCGCCCTGCCGGAAATCATGCGCATTCGCGAACTGTACCGGGACGACATCATCGATCCCAACCAGGTGCTCAACTTCCCGGAAACGGTCTACAGCAGTGCCGACTGGGTGCGCTGGGAGGACAGTCTCAGTGTCGGCATCGATGTCATCGACGAGCATCATCGCTACCTGTTCGATCTGGCCAACGATCTCTTTGAGGTGGTCTCCAACAAGCGCGGCGCACGCGAGGTGGCCCGCGTGCTGAAGGCGCTCGATCAGTACGTGCAGGTCCATTTCCGGGCTGAGGAACGGATGATGGATCACTACGGCTACCGGGCGCTGCAGCACCAGCAGCGTCAGCACGGCCAGTTCGAGGAACGCCTGCGCGAGTTCTACAACGAACTGCACAGCAATCCGCTGACCGCGCAGTTCGAGGTGCTGGTTTATTTACGGAGCTGGCTGGTCAAGCACATCGTGCACGAGGATGCGCACTTGCGGGAGCTGGTGACCAGCGCCGCCGTCTGAGTTCCTGCTTGGTCAGAATAGAAAAGCCCGGCACCAAGCCGGGCTTTTCTTTTGGTCGAAACGACTCAGAAGCGGTAGTTCATGCCGACGTAGAGCGAGCGCCCCATGCCCGGCACGGCATAGCCGTAGGGTGGGCGGTTGGTGCCTGACCAGCCGGTCGAGCTGCCGATCGACATGGTCATGCCCTGGCCGATATAGGCACCGCCCAGCGGTAGCGCATATTGCTTGTCGAGGGCGTTTTCGAGGCCGATGTCGAAGCGCAGGTTCTTCAACTCGTAGCTACTGCGCAGATTAAGCAGGCCGTAGCCGGGCGTCTTGATTTCGCTACGTGTCTGCGAAACCTCGTCCTTGGCGCTGACCAAGACTTCCTCAAGGGTGTTGGTCCAATTGCCGGCCCGGTGTTCCAGGGTCAAGCGGGCATTGAGCGGCATGATGTTGTAGAGGTTGTCGCCAGTCGTTCGGTTCTTGCCGTCGACATAGGCGACGACACCGCGCGCCGTGAAGCTGCCGATGGCGTCGATGCGCCCCAGTGCGGCATAGCCCGACAGGTCGACGCCGTACAGGCGGGCGTCCTGGTTGACCAGCGTCAGGTAGTTGTACTGGCCGCTCTTGCAAGCCTGGACCGAGCTGGCGCAGGTGGCGTCGATGTAGTTGTCGACATGGCTGAAGTACGGTGTCAGCTTGACGCCCCACAGTTTTTGCGTCGGGTCGTGCCAGTCGGCGCTGACGCTCAGCGTGTGGGCCACTTCCGGCTTCAGGTCGACATTGCCGACGTAGCCGTTGCCGTCGTTGACCCAGTTGTTCATGGTCATCGCCATCATCCCGGTCGACCAGGTGTAGCGCTCGTAAATGCTTGGCGAGCGGGTCTTGCGCGAATAGCCGCCTTCATAATTCTGGCCGGCATCCGGCGTGAAGCGGGCAAGCGCGGTCAGATCGAGGTTGTGGTCGGTCTGGCTGCGGTCGCGCCGGTTGAACTTGTTGGCATCGGTGTTGTAGCTGCTGTTGTAACCGCTGACCGTGCCTGTATCCATGCTCACCGTGCTGCTGCGGGCGCCGAGCAGGGTTAGCCATTGCGGCGTCCAGGCCGCTTCCCATTCACCGAACAGGTCGAAGCGGTCGCGCTGGCCGTTGTTGATGTTCCAGAAGGTGTTGGGCTGCATGCCGCCGACCGGCTGGCCGTTGACGATGCCGTAGGAGGCCGGCCACCAGTCGTCCAGCCGGTAACGCTGGTAGTCGCTGCCGAGGCGGAGCAGGTCGCGGCTGGAAAGGACGATTTCACCCTTGATGGCGGCGCCGCTGTTCTTGCCCTCGGTATTCATCGGCATGCCCGGCACGGTACGGCTGGTGTGGTACCAGTACAGCTTGTCTTCCATGAAGTTCATTGCGTGCCGCGTCTGCTCGTTATAGACGCGGGCTTCCAGCTTGCCCCAGTCGAACTGGCCGGTATAGGCGAGATTGACCTGTTTGCTCTCGTTATCCGTCATGTCCATGTGCTGATTGGGGAAGCCCTGGTAGGGGATGTGCTGGTAGCCGAGCTTGAGGTCGAGCAGATGGTTGTCGAGCTTGTAGGCGATGCCGAGCAGGTGGTTCTCGGTCTTGTAGGCGGTGGAGGCGACGACGTCGCCGGAAATCCAGTGCGAACCGGCCGTCGTGTAGGTGGCTTGCATGCCCGGCTTGAAGGCCTTGGCCGAACGGTAGTTTTCCGCCTGGGCGGTCGAGCCGCTGTAGCGGATGCTCAGGTTTTCGCTGGCCAGCGTCGCCGCGACATTGACGCCGCGGGCGTCACCGTTCGAGCGGTAGAAGCCGCCGATTTCACCCGTGGTGAGCCGGCCGGCGCCGGGGGCGGCGAAGCGCGGCGCCTTGGAATTGACGACGATGGCACCGCCGATGCTGTCACCGCCGGCGCTGACCGGCGTGATGCCGGCATAGACCTTGATCTGCTCAACATTGGTCGGGTCGATGTAGGAGAGCGGTGGATTCATGTGATTGGCGCAGGCCGAAATCAGGTCCATGCCATCGACCCGGATGCGCAGGCGGTCGTCGCCCAGGCCGTGGATGATTGGCAGGCTGGAAACGCCGCCGGCGCCTTGTAGTTGAACGCCGGGAATATCCCGCAGCAGGCTGGCCGTGTCGCTGGTCGATGGGCGCAGCGGCGCCAACTGCCGGCTATCGACTTCGGCCGACTCGGGGGCGGGCCGGATCTTGCTGGCGCTGACCACGACATCGTCCATCACCTGGGTCGTGGCGCCTTCGGCGATGGCCGTCTGCCAGGCGGCGGACGAAGAAAAGGCGACGGCAATGGCGGCCGCCAGCGGACGGGTGCGATACCCCATGAAGTTCTCCCTGATTTATTGGTATTTAAGCGAAACGTGATTTTCGGGGAGATGCGAGGGCACGGGAATGCGACAAATTGCCGCGCGACAATTTGTCTAATTCCGGCGAGCTAGGGAAAGAACTAGGCTTGGGCCCGTATTTCACCTCTTTTCCCGGCCTGGACATGCGGCTCGTCAGAGCGGCGCACCGGCCTTTTCTGGAAGATCATCATGAAGCGACTGCTGGCCTCTCTCTGCTGCACTGTTCTCGGTATTGCTTTCGTAGCGCAGGCCAAGGCGGACGACGTCGAGCCTGCCCTGTATCGCGCGGCGATGCTGCACAAGGCCGGGGAAACCGGGGCAGCGCTGGCGATCTGGCTCGATAGGGCAAACCGGGGCAGTGTCGATGCCGCCTACAATCTGGCCGTCATTTACCAGCATGGCGACGGCGTGGCGCTCGATTACGGCAAGGCGATGCACTGGTACAAGGTGGCGGCGGGCCAGGGCGACAAGGCTTCCCGCATCCAGGTCGGGCTGATGTACCAGATCGGTCAGGGTGTGGCGGCCGACCAGGAAGAGGCGTATCGCTGGTACACGATGGATCGGCGCCAGCATCTGCACCACGAGCATGATCCGCAACTCGCCGCCTGGCGTCGGCAGGCGCTGGCCCTGATCGAGGAGCGCGACCGCCGGGCGCAGGTGGCGGTTTCCCGTTCGTCATCAGCGCTGGTCTTGGCCGATCTGCAACGGCGCGCCGGCATGCTGGCTGAACTACCGTCAGCCAAGGCAATGCTGGCTTCTTCGGCTCGCTTGCCTTAGCGGTTTTTGCCTTTTCTGGCCGGTCGACCGCAGCAATCAGCAAAAACGCTGAATAACCTCAAGCATTTCATCGGCACTGAACGGCTTGGCGATGAAATCGTCCATGCCGGCAGCCAGGCAGTGTTCGCGGTCGGTGGTCAAGGCATTGGCGGTCAGCGCGATGACCGGCAGGCGCGGCAGGCCATGCTCGATTTCGTGGGCGCGCAGGTGGCGAGTCGCTTCGACGCCGTCCATGTGGGGCATCTGCATGTCCATCAGCACCAGATGGAACGGTGTGCTGGTCCCGGCAATGGCGCTCAGCGCCTGCAGGCCGTCTTCGGCCAGTTCAACCTGGCAGCCGAACTTGACGAGCAGCTTTTGGGCAAGCATCTGATTGACCGGCGTGTCTTCGACCAGCAGGACGCGCTTGTTGCGCAGCAGGCCCGTTGCCGCCGGCTGTGGCTCGCCCTGGCCGTCGGCTGGCAAGGTGTTGGCGGCCAGCTTGCAGTCGATGGCAAAGATAAAGGTGCTGCCCCGGCCCGGCTGGCTGTCGAGACGGATTTCACCGCCCATCAGGTCGACCAGGCGGCGGACGATGGCCAGGCCGAGGCCGGTGCCGCCGTATTTGCGGGTGGTGGAGCTTTCCGCTTGCGAGAAGGGGGCGAAGATCATCTGCTGCTTGTCCGGGGCGATGCCGATGCCGGTGTCGCTGACCGTAAACTGCAGCCGCCACTCGTCCGCCTCTGCCTTGGGTTCGGCCCGGACAGTGATCACGACGCCACCCTGTTCGGTGAACTTCAGCGCATTCGACAGCAGATTGGTCAGGATCTGGCGTAGCCGGAACGGGTCGCCAATAATTCGCTGCGGCAAGTTGCCGTTCGCTTGCCAGCGCAGGCTCAGGCCCTTCTCCCGGGCCTGGACGGCGTAGATGCCGACCAGGCTGTCGAGCAGTTCGGGCAGAACGAGCGGGATCTTTTCCAGGCCGAGATGGCCGGCATCGATCTTCGAGAAGTCGAGAATGTCGTTCAGCACCTGCATCAGGCTTTCGCCGGAGAGCTTCACCCAGGTCAGGTATTCGCGCTGCTCGGCGGACAACTCGGTGGCCAGCGCCAGATCGGTCATGCCGAGAATGCCGTTCATCGGCGTCCGGATTTCATGGCTCATCGTCGCCAGGAAATCGGTCTTCGCCTGGGCGCCTGCCTCGGCAGCCAGGGCCAGGGCCTTGGCTTCGTCGCGGGCGGTGGTCAAGTCGAGGATCCGTTCGCCGACGGCGCGCGACATCGCATTGAAGGCGGCGCCGAGCCGGCCGACGTCGTCGTCGCCCTCGGCCACCGGTGGCGGCGTCAGGTTGCCGGCGGCCACCGCTTCGCTGGCCCGGGTCAGGTCGCTCAGGTGGCGGGTCAGGAAATAGCCGAGCAGGCCCATCAGGCCGGCCGAGAAAATGATCTCAAGCAGCGCGATGCCGACCCCCTGCTTGAACAGTTGGCCGTGTGCTTCGATGATCTGCTTCAGATCGAGGCCGAACTGCAGCATGCCCAGCTTCTGGCCGTAGGCCTCGACCGGTAGCGCAACGTCGTAGCGTGGCGCGTCGCCTTCTTCTTCGAACAGGTGAAAGCCCTTGTCCGCCAGCGGCAGGGGTTTGTGGTCAGGCCAGCCGCTGCCAGCCAGGCGCCGGCCGCTGCTGTCACTGACCGCCAGGTATTCGATGCCGCTGACCGCGGCGCTCTCGTCGAGCACGGCCTGGACCGTGGCGTAGTCGTGCTGGGCCATCGGCGCCAGGATGGCGGCGATCAGCACGGGGGCGATCTGTTCGGCGTGACGCCGGGCCTGGGTACCCATATGGTCGGTCAGCAGGCGCAAGCTGTTGGCGACCAGCAGGGTCAGCATCACCGCCTCGATGGCGACGGCGAGGAGCAGCAGGCGACCACGGATGGAACGCAAGGGGGAGACGGCGGTCATTTGCCCTTGATCTGAAGCAGCGTTTCCGCGGCGTAAGGTTCCATGGCCTCGAGTTCTTTCGGGCGCAGCTTGCGATAGCCGCCGAGCTTGTTCTCTTCGAAATACTTCTTGCCTTCGGCGGTCTCGGCAAAGATCCACAGCGCCGCATCGATCTTGCCCTGCTGGTTGCTGCGTTGCCGGTTCAGTAAGTAAACCCGCCCAACCATCGGTTCGCTCTCGGCCAGAATGCGCAGGGCAGCCTGTTGTGCCGCCGGCAGTTTCTGGTAATTGGCCAGCGAAGTGAAGGCGATGGCGGCATCGCCGGCCAG
This sequence comes from Dechloromonas hortensis, assembly GCF_009469765.1. GTDB lineage: Bacteria > Pseudomonadota > Gammaproteobacteria > Burkholderiales > Rhodocyclaceae > Azonexus > Azonexus hortensis. The sequence continues at coordinate 542,840 of NZ_SSSQ01000001.1, read as the reverse complement.
CACCTGGCGGCTGACGCTGTCGGCGGCGGAGATGTAGCGCAACGTGACGTCGCCCAGATCGTTGGTTTTCAGCCAGTGCTGGCCCCACAGCGTGACCAGCGAGCTGCGCGACAGGCCGAGTCCGGTCGCCCCCTTGAGATCGGCCGCCTTGCGGTATTTGCTCTGGCGGGCGACTAGCGCCACCGCCTTGAAGTCGGCCTTGTAGGTGAGCAGCGGCAGATAGCCGGCCTCGGTCTGATAGAGGCGGGCCTGATGACCGGTGGTGACGGTAAGGTCGTATTCCTGGTTCAGCGCGCGGCGGCCGAATTCGGTGAAATCCGGTGCGGTCTGCACTTCGACCGGCATGCCCAGCGCACTCTCCAGATGCTGGCGCAGCGGCTGATACATTTCGAGAATGACCCGGGCGCTGGTGTGCGGGGCGATACCCAGTTTGAACGTGGCGTCCTGGCCGTGGGCCGGGCCGGCGAACAGTGCAACGAGAGAAAGCAGGATGGCGATGGTCGGGCGGGCCAGCATGCGATCCTTAACCGTTCAGCTTGTCGAGTGCCTCGCGCAGCTTGCCGGGCTCATCCAGGCGCAGCATGCGGCGAACGTGTGGGGTCAGTTCGCTGACGTCGGATTTCAGGACCCGGTTTTTCACTTCCAGTACCTGCGACGGGTGCATCGAGAAAATGCGCAGCCCCATGCCGAGCAGCAGGCGCGTCAGGTTCGGGTCACCGGCCATTTCCCCGCAGACCGAGACCGGCACGCCGACCTTCTCGGCGCTCGCCAGCGTGTGGGCGAGCAGCATCAGCACGGCCGGGTGCAGCGGGTCGTAGAGGTTGGCGACCTGCTCGTCGGAGCGGTCGATGGCCAGCGTGTATTGGATCAGGTCGTTGGTGCCGATCGACAGGAAATCGAGGCGGCGCAGGAAGAGGCCGACGGCCAGGGCGGCAGCGGGAATCTCGATCATGCCGCCGACCTGGATGTTTTCGTCGAACGTCACCTTTTCGCCACGCAGGCTGGATTTGGCCTGCTCGAGTGCGGCCAGCGTCTGGTCGATCTCGTGGGCGTGGGCCAGCATCGGAATGAGCAGCTTGATCGGCCCGTACTTCGAGGCGCGCAGGATGGCCCGCAACTGGGTCTGGAACATCCGGGGCTCGGCCAGTGACAAGCGGATGGCGCGGCGGCCGAGGGCCGGGTTGGTCTTGACCCGATCGTTGACGATGCTGTCCGGGCGGATGTCCTTGTCGTTGCCGAGGTCGAAGGTACGGATGGTGACCGGGCGGCCGGCCATGCCCTTGACCACCTTCTTGTAGGCCTCGTATTGCTCGCGCTCGTCGGGCATGTCGCCGCGGTCGAGAAAGAGGAATTCGGTGCGGAACAGGCCGACGCCTTCGGCGCCGGCTTCGAGGGCGATCGGCACGTCGCCGGGCAGCTCGATGTTGGCAAACAACTGTACGTCAACGCCGTCGATCGTCTGCGAACGGGCGGTCTTCAGGCGCTTGAGCTTGGAGCGTTCCAGCTCGATCTGGTTCTTGCGGAGCTGGTATTCCTCGAGCACCCGCGGGTCGGGATTGACGATGACGACGCCGCGCTTGCCGTCGACGATGATCTGCTCGCCATCGCGGATCAGCGAGCGTGCCGTTTCGAGGCCGACGATCGACGGGATCGCCATGCTGCGGGCAAGGATCGCGGTGTGCGAGGTGGCGCCGCCGACATCGGTGATGAAGGAGGCGAAGCGGTGGTCCTTGAAGGCGATGACGTCGGCCGGCGACAGGTCGTGGGCGACGACGATCAGCTGCTCTTCCTTGACTCCCTTGGCGGTCTTCATCACGGCCCGGCCGGGGTGACCGAGCAGTTCCTTGATGACGCGCTCGACGACCTGGACGACGTCGAACTTGCGCTCGCGCAGGTAGGGGTCGTCGAACTGCTCGAACTGGGCGACCAGCGTTTCCATCTGCTGGACCAGCGCCCATTCGGCATTGCAGCGTCGTTCGCGGATGATTTCGCGCGGCTTGTCGACCAGTTCCGGGTCTTCCAGGAACATGGTGTGGATGTCGATGAAGGCGGCGAGCTCGGCCGGCGCGTGCTCGGTGGTTTCCTTCATCGTCATCAGCTCGCCCTTGACGGCGTGCATGGCCGCCGCAAAGCGGGCAATTTCCTTTTCGACCATGCGCGGCGCGATGGTCAGATGCGACACTTCCAGCGTCGCGTGCGACATGAGCATGGCCCGCCCGATGGCGATGCCGCCCGAGACACCGAGACCGTGCAGGGTAAAGCTCATATCGTCCTACTCTCCCTCGCCGAAGTAGTCGGCAATCAGCGCCAGCAGCGCCGCCATCGCCTCGGCCTCGTCGGCGCCGTCGGTCTCGATGCTGACTTTGGAACCCTTGCCGGCGGCCAGCATCATGACGCCCATGATGCTTTTCGCGTTAATGCGGCGTGTCCCCTTGGTCATCCAGACCTCGCATTTGTACTTGCCGGCCAGTTGGGTCAGCTTGGCGGAGGCGCGGGCATGCAGCCCGAGCTTGTTGATGATTTCGGCTTCCTGAGTCAGCATTTTAGTGATCCAGCATGTTGAAGACACCGTCGCGGCCGCCGTCGCGGGCTCGGGTGAGCAGAGTTTCCATGCCCTTGTCGCGGTATGTCAGCGCGCGCAGCAGCATGGGCAGATTGACGCCGGTGAGGCCTTCGATACGGCCGGGTTCGAGCAGTTTGGTGGCGAGATTGGCCGGCGTCGCGCCGAAGATGTCGGTGAGGACGAGGACGCCCCGGCCATTGTCGACCAGTCGGAGCATCTCACGGGCCAGCGGCAACAGGTCGAGCGGGTCGTCCTGCGCAGCAACGCCGAGCTGGTTGAGCTGGGCCGGGCGTTTGTTGAGAACGTGACAGGCATTCTGGACGAGCGCCTCGCCAAAGCTGCCGTGGGTGATGAGTAGAATTCCGATCATGCGCCGGATTCTACCGCCCTTTCAGCGTCGGCTGACGATCAGGATGCCGACTACGACAAGTGCCGCGCCGGCTGTCTGGGCCAGCGAAATCTGTTCGTCGAGCAGCCACCAGCCGAAGCCGATGGTGAGCAGCGGTCCGACCATGCTGAACAGCGACGAGCGGCCGGCGCCGAGCCGGCGGATCGCCGCCGATTGGGCGAAGACCGGGATGATGGTGGCGAACAGCGCCATCGCCAGTCCCCAGCCATAAACCGGTAGCGGCTGGATGAAGGCGGTCAACGGGTGGGTGGCGGCAAAATGCAGCAAAGTGACCGCCGACGAGATCAGCGTCGCCAGTGCCGTGAAGCGCATGGCGCCGAGCCGGCCGATCATCGGCGCGCTGCCGGACAGGTAGATGGCGTAGGAGACGCTGGAGCCGAAGACCAGGGCGCCGCCGAGCCAGACATCGCGGGCCTCGTTGAGACCGAGATCGTGCATGAAGGCGAAGCCGATGCCGCAGTAGCAGAGGACGAGGGCGATGCCTTCGCGTTTGGTGAACGCCCGGCCCTGGAAGAGCACGCCGATCAGGATGGTCAGTGTCGGGTAGGTGAACAGGATCAGCCGTTCCAGCCCGGCCGAAATGTATTCCAGGCCCCAGAAATCGAGAATGCTGGCGCCGTAGTAGCCGAAGCAGCCGAGCAGGAACAGCCGGCCCCAATCGCCGCCGGACAGGCTGGCGCCGGCCCGCTGTTCGGCCAGGCCGATCCACAGGAAGACCGGCAGCGAGAAACCCATGCGCAGCGCGAGCAGCGTGATCGCATCGACGCCGTATGGGTAGGCCAGCTTGACGAAGATGGCTTTCAGAGAAAAACCGAAGGCGGCGAGCAGGGCGAGGGCAGCCCCGGCGGCGCTGCTGTCTTTCCAGGCATTCGATTTTTGCAAAGTCATTCTCGGTTAGTAGGTGGCAGGTATCCATTGAATACGCCACCCAATGGCTTGGCAATTGGTAATATTCAAAGTCTGCGTTCGTTATGGACGAAACCATGTATTACGACCTACCCGATTTGCGCCTGGTTGCCGCCATTGCCGACAGCGGCAGCCTGACCCGCGCCGCCGGCCGCGTCCATCTGGCGCCCTCCTCGGCCAGCCACCGGCTGACCCAGTTGGAGGCGGCGCTCGGTGTGCCCCTCTTCGCCCGCCACCATCGCGGCCTGACGCCGACGGCGGCCGGCGAATCGCTGCTCCGTCATGCCCGCCAGGTCTTTGCCCAGCTCGAACAGATGCACGCCGACCTGGCGCCCTACGCCAGCGGCCTGAACAGCCAGGTCACGGTGTTCGCCAATACCAATGCGATCAACTGTTTTTTGCCCGAAGATCTCGGTGATTTCCTGCGCGAACACCCGCGTATCCGGGTCAGTCTGGAAGAACAGCCGAGTCCGGCGATCATCCAGGCGGTGGCGGCCGGCCAGGTCGAAATTGGCGTGGTCGCCGCCGAGCGCAGCCTGAGCGGCCTGGAAACCCAGCCCTACCGGCGCGACCGGCTAGTCCTCGTGGTGCCGGCCGGGCATCCTCTGGCCGGGCGGGCCGCCGTCGATTTCGCCGAAGTGCTCGACCAGCCCTTCGTCTGCCTGCATGCCGGCAGCGCCATTCACACCTTCATGATGAACGCCGCCGCCCAGCTTGGGCGCAGTCTCGACGTACGCATTCAGGTCCGCAGCTTCAATGCGGTGTGCCGGATGGTGGCGGCCGGGGTCGGCATCGGCATGGTGCCGCGCTCGGCGGCGAGCCTGGAGACGACGGCCAGTCCGGCGGTCGACAGTCTGAAAACGGTCAAAATCAACGATTCCTGGGCGCCGCGTGACCTGCAGTTGTGTGTTCGGGCGCGGGCTGCGCTCAGTCCGGCCGCCGCCGCCCTCTTCGACCATCTGGCCGGCAAGGGCCGGCTGGCGCTTACAGCGGCCGCTTGACGGTCAGCGCACCGCGAATCTGGCCCTTGCCGTAGCCAGTCGCCTGGTCGTGCGGATAGCTTTCGGTCAGCTTCGCCTTCAGGCCGGCGTCCAGACCCTCGGCCGGGCCGTGGCACTGCAGGCAGACATCGCCGACCGGCAGCGCCTTCATGTAGCGGAAGAGCGGCTTGCCGTCGAGGCTGACAATCTCGCTCTTTTCGAGCGTCTCCGGCTTCTCGCCATTGGCGGCGCGAATATTGAACTCGGCCAGTTGGCGCGCTTCCCACAGATCCGGCGTACCGCGTTCGGCATTACGCGTCTTCAGGCTGACCCGGCGGATATCCCAGCCGGTTTCCTGGCGCTTGGCCTTGATCAGTGCCGGCGCCTGTTCCTTGCACACCGGAATCGCCCCGGCCACGCCTTTCTCGGCCACCGCTTCCTGCATCGCGCTGACCACCTTGGGGACGACCGGCAGTACGGCCTTCTTGGTTTCTGCGGTCAGCGCGCCGATGTCCTGAGCGAGAGCGGGCAAGGCGGCAAGCAGCAGGCTGAGCGGGAGAGAGGCTTTCATGGCGGACTCCGAACGTATATAAGAAAATGCTTATTCTACGCCGGCTTGTGTGCGTCCGTCATGATGCCGTTGCGCCAGTCCCGCGGTCGACCGGAGAAAAAAGCGAAAAATGCTCCCGGGCCGGCTCAGCGGCGGCCGCCGAGGATTGACCCCAAAACCCCGCGCAAAATCTGCTTGCCCAGTTCGCGGCCGACGGTGCCGGCCATGCCGCGGGCGGCGCTCTTGGCGGCGGCTTCGATCATGCCTTCGCGCTTGCCGCCGCGCGGGCCGGTGCTGCCGCCGAGCATTTCGCCGATGGTGCCAAAAATGCCGCCGGATTCCTGTGGGGCCGGGGCGCTCTGGCGTGGCTGCGGCGTCGGACGAGGGCGGGCTTCGGCGGTGCTGTGGTTGCCCCAGTCATTGACATCGGGCGCACCGTTGCCGGCCGGCGGGGCGGGGATGGCGCCGGGCGCCGGCTGGCTGGCGGCGGGTTTGCCGCGCAGAATTTCGTAGGCCGATTCGCGGTCGATGGTCTGGCCGTAGGTGGCGAGTAGCGGCGAGGCCTGGATGATCGCCTGGCGTTCTTCGGCGCTCAGCGGGCCGAGGCGGGAGGCGGGCGGGAAGATGGTGCTGCGGTCGACCACCGTCGGCCGGCCTTTTTCGTCGAGGAAGGAAACCAGCGCTTCGCCAACGCCGAGTTCGGTGATCACCGTGGCGGCGTCGAATTTCGGGTTGGCGCGCATGGTCTGCGCTGCCGCCTGGACGGCTTTCTGGTCGCGCGGCGTGAAGGCGCGCAGGGCGTGCTGGACGCGGTTGCCGAGCTGGCCGAGGATCTTTTCCGGGACGTCGAGCGGGTTCTGCGTGACGAAATAGACGCCGACCCCTTTCGAGCGGATCAGGCGGACGACCTGTTCGACCTTGTCGGTCAGCGCTTGCGGCGCATCGCTGAACAGCAGGTGGGCTTCGTCGAAGAAGAAGACCAGCTTCGGCTTGTCGAGGTCGCCGGCTTCCGGCAGTTGCTCGAACAGCTCGGAGAGCAGCCAGAGCAGGAAGGTCGAGTAGAGGGCCGGCGAGTGGATGAGCTTTTCGGCGGCCAGCACGTTGATGATGCCGCGACCGTTGGCGTCCACCTGCATCAGGTCGTGGATGTCGAGCATCGGCTCGCCGAAGAAGAGCTCGCCGCCCTGCTCTTCCAAGGTCAGCAGGCCGCGCTGGATGGCGCCGATCGAGGCGGTCGAGACGTTGCCGTATTCGGTGGTGAATTCCTTGGCGTTTTCGCCGACGTACTGGATGCAGGCGCGCAGGTCTTTCAAGTCGAGCAGCAGCAGGCCCTGGTCGTCGGCGATCTTGAAGACCAGTTGCAGGACGCCGGTTTGCGTGTCGTTCAGGTTGAGCAGGCGGGCGAGCAGCAGCGGCCCCATGTCGGAAATGGTGGCGCGGACCGGGATGCCGCCCTGGCCGAACACGTCCCAGAAAGCGACCGGGTTGGCGTAGGGCACGAAGCCTTCGAGGCCAAGGTCCTTCAGGCGCGTTTCCAGCTTCGGCGTGACGACGCCGGCTGCCGCCATGCCGGAGAGGTCGCCCTTGACGTCGGCCATGAAGACCGGAACGCCGGCATAGGACAGGCGTTCGGCCATCGACTGCAGGGTCACCGTCTTGCCGGTACCGGTGGCGCCGGTGATCAGGCCGTGGCGGTTGGCCATCTGCGGCAGCAGCGCCGGGTAGCCGTCGTCGGATTTGGCGAGGTAAAGGGGCTCGGACATGGTGCGGACTTCTCCTGAATAGGTTGTTGGCATTCTAGCAATGCTTGGCCGGGCGAAATGCGAAAGAACGTAATGGCCCAGCCCGGAAAAGCGCGATCCCGGCCTGACGAGACCGCCGGCTGCGGGTAAAATCTCGGCTTCTTTGTTTACTGCAGTGAGAGAAGACCATGGCAGGTCATTCCAAGTGGGCCAATATCCAGCACCGTAAGGGCCGTCAGGACGAAAAGCGCGGCGCCGCTTTCTCCAAGATCGCCAAGGAAATTACCGTGGCCGCCAAGATGGGCGGCGGCGATGCCGGTTTCAATCCGCGCCTGCGGGTTGCGGTCGACAAGGCGAAGGGCGTCAATATGCCCAAGGACAAGATCGACACCGCGATCAAGAAAGGCACCGGCGAGCTGGAAGGCGTCGATTACGTCGAGATCCGCTACGAAGGCTACGGCATCGGCGGCGCGGCGATCATGGTCGACTGCCTGACCGACAACAAGACGCGGACCGTCGCCGAAGTGCGCCACGCCTTCAACAAGTACGGCGGCAACATGGGCACCGAAGGCTGCGTCGTTTTCCAGTTCAAGCACTGCGGCCAGATGATCTTCGCCCCGGGCACCGACGAAGCGGCGCTGATGGATGCGGCGATCGAAGCCGGCGCCGAGGATGTGGCGACCAATGAGGACGGCTCGATCGAAGTGATCACCGGGCCGACCGATTTCATCACCGTCAAGGATGCGCTGGCCGCCGCCGGCTTCACCCCGGAATTCGCCGAAGTGACGATGAAGCCGGAAGGCGAAACCGAACTGGCCGGCGACGATGCCGCCAAGATGCAGCGTCTGCTCGATGTGCTGGAAGGCCTCGACGACGTTCAGGAAATCTACACCACCGCGGTGATGGACGAATAAATGTCCATTCAGCGCCGTCAGGAGTTGTCGTGAATCAAACCCGTGCCTTGCTTGCCGTGCTGCTTGCTTCACTGAGCCTGACTGCGTCGGCGACGACCCTGGTCTGCCCCGAATTGTCCGGGGCGGCCCAGGTCAATGCCTGCCCGCAGGAAGAAGAACTGAAATACACCTATAACGGCTATTGCAGCGATTCGGCCAAGGCCTATGCCAACCAGACCGATTCCTGCATCCGTTACGAAGACTACCGGGTGATGAAGAATGTCGCCCTCTGGGAGTCGAAGGATGGCGTCTTCGACGGCTACGTGTCGTGCGATCTGCCGCCGGCCCAGGTCAAGGCGCTGCGCCCGACCGGCATGCAACTCGAAAAGCAGGGCAAGCTGAACAAGCTGGTCTGCAGTTACCCGAACGGGGTGAAATTCACCTACCGGACCAAGGGCAAGTGCACCGTCGCCAACGCACAGGCGACTTGCGATTGAGTCTTGAGGCGCCTTGCTGATGCAGCGCCTCTACCCCTTCCTCTTCGTCTTCCTGTGGAGCACCGGCTTCATCGGCGCCAAGTACGGCCTGCCCGATGCCGAGCCGCTGTCCTTCCTGCTCGCCCGCTACGGTCTGGTCATCGGGCTGATGCTGGTCATCGCGCTGGCCACCCGCGCCCCGTGGCCGAAGCAGCCGCGGCAGTGGCTGCACATCGGCATTTCCGGCCTGCTCGTCCATGCCGTCTATCTCGGCGGCGTCTTCGTCGCCATCAAGCACGGCCTGCCGGCCGGGGTGACGGCGCTGGTCGTCGGCATGCAGCCGCTGCTCACCGCGGTTGGTGCCGGCTGGTTGCTTGGCGAAAAAGTGGTCGGTCGGCAGTGGGCCGGCCTCGGCCTCGGCTTGGTCGGCGTCGCGCTGGTCGTCTCCGGCAAGTTTGGCGAAGCGGTGGCGCTCGGCCCGATGCTGCTGCCGGCGCTGGTCGCCCTGCTCGGCATCACGATCGGCACGCTGTATCAGAAACGCTTCTGCGCCAGCTTCGACCTGCGCACCGGCTCGGTCATCCAGTTCGTGCCGACGGCCATGGTCACGGCACTGGCCGTCGCGGTGTTCGAGGATTTCCACATCGCATGGACCGGTGATTTCATCTTCGCGCTCGGCTGGCTGGTGCTGGTGCTGTCGATCGGCGCCATCAGCCTGCTCAACCTGCTGATCCGCAGCGGCAGCGCGGTCAATGTCGCCAGCCTGTTCTACCTGACGCCTTTGAGCACGGCGTTGATCGCCTTTGTGGTTTTTGGCGAAAAACTGACGTTGACCGCCGGACTCGGCATGCTGATCGCCGTCAGCGGCGTCTATCTGGTGGCACGCAGCAAATGAGTCTGGCCGCGCCGCGTATCCTCGGCATCGACCCCGGCCTGCGGGTCACCGGCTTCGGCGTCATCGAAAAGCACGGCAACCGGTTGCTCTACGTCGCCAGCGGTTGCGTCAAGTCGAACGACAAGCAGTCGCTGCCGGAACGGATCAAGACTTTGTTCGCCGGCATCAGCGAGGTGATCGCCACCTACCGGCCGGATCAGGCGGCGGTCGAGAAGGTCTTCGTCAATGTGAACCCGCAATCGACGCTGCTGCTCGGCCAGGCGCGCGGTGCGGCGCTCAGCGCGCTGGTTCATGCCGACCTGCCGGTTGCCGAATATACGGCGCTGCAGGTCAAGCAGGCCGTGGTCGGCCACGGCAAGGCGGCCAAGGAGCAGGTCCAGGATATGGTCGTCCGCCTGCTCAAACTGCCCGGCGCGCCGACCGCCGATGCCGCCGACGCGCTCGCCTGCGCCATTGCCCATGCCCATGGCGGGCAGGGGCTGGGGGCGCTGGCGACGGCCGGCTATCGCGTTAAAGGTGGGCGACTGATAGGATGAGAACCTGTGTGAAAATACAGTACTTTTTCCAGAAAGAGACCGCCCCGAAATGATCGGAAGACTGACCGGCACCCTCGCCGAAAAAAATCCGCCGCAGATCGTGCTCGATGTGAACGGCGTCGGCTACGAGCTGGATGTGCCGATGAGCACTTTCTACAACCTGCCGGCCGGCGGCGAGAAGACCACCCTGCTGACCCATTTCGCGGTGCGCGAGGACGGCCACTACCTGTACGGTTTCCTGACCCAGGCCGAGCGCTTCGCCTTCCGCCAGTTGCTGAAAGTCTCCGGCATCGGCGCCCGCACCGCGCTGTCGGTGCTCTCCGGGCTGTCGGTCGGTGATCTCGCCGCTGCCGTCGCCCAGCAGGAACTCGGCCGGCTGATCAAGATTCCCGGCATCGGCAAGAAGACCGCCGAGCGCCTGCTGCTCGAACTGAAGGGCAAACTGGCCGAAACGACCGGCGTTTCACTGAGCGCTGCGGTCGACGACGCCAAACAGGACATTTCCAACGCCCTGCTCGCCCTCGGCTACAACGAGAAGGAAGCGGCGGCGGCGATGAAGCAGCTGCCGGCCGAGATCGGTACCTCGGATGGCATCCGGGCGGCGCTCAAGCTGTTGTCGAAGGTCTGATGTTCACCGAAGAAAATCCCAAGCGGCTGGCGCAGATCGCGCTGGTCGTGCTGCTCATCGTCGGCTGTATCGCGGTGCTGTGGCCGATGATCGGTGCCGTGCTCTTCGCCTTCGTGGTCTGGATTTGCACCTGGCCGCTCTATTCGGAAAAGCTGCTGCCCCGCCTCGGTGGGCGCGACACGCTGGGGGCCAGCCTGATGACGCTGCTGCTGGTCCTGCTGACCCTGCTGCCGCTGGCCTTCCTGGCCGGCAGCCTGGCGAGCAGCGCCGACAACCTGATCGATTTCGTCCGGCCTTATGTCGAGAACGGTCTGCCCAGCGCCCCGCCGGCCTGGATCAGCGGCCTGCCGTTGTTCGGCGCTGACATTGACAGTTTCTGGCATCAGCTGGCCAGCAACCGGGCCGAACTGAACGCCCTGCTCAAGCAACTGATCGCGCCGGCCCGCCAGTTCGCCCTGGCGCTCGGCGGCATCGCCGCCAATGGCCTGCTGCAACTGGCGCTGGTCCTCTTCGTCGTCTTCTTCCTCTACCGCGACGGGGCCAAGGTCAGCCATGCGCTGTACGTCGGCGCCCACAAGCTGGGCGGCGAACTGGGCGAGGAAATGCTGGAAAAGACGCGTGGTACCGTCGTCGGCGTCATGCTCGGCATCGTCGGCACGGCGGCGGCGCAGGGTACGGTGGCGATGCTCGGCTTTCTGATCGCCGGCATTCCGGCCGCCGTACTGCTCGGTTTCGCCACCTTCTTCCTGTCGATGATCCCGATCGGCCCGCCACTGATCTGGGGTGGAGCGGCCGCCTGGCTCTATGCCCAGGACCAGACCGGCTGGGCCGTTTTCATGGTGCTCTACGGCGTCCTGATCATCAGCAGCATCGACAATTTCGTCAAACCGATCCTGATGGCGCGCGGCGCCGGCATTTCCATCCTGCTTATTGCCCTTGGCGTGCTCGGCGGCGTGCTGGTCTTCGGCTTCATCGGCATCTTTCTCGGGCCGGTGCTGCTCGCCCTGGGCCACATGCTATTCGGACGCTGGACGCGCGAGGAAAACCCGACATGATCGAAACCGACAAGCTGACTCCTGCCGTCGACCGCATCATTGCGCCGCAAACCAAGTCGGCGCAGGAAGAAGCGCTCGAACGGGCGCTGCGCCCGAAGCGGCTGGCCGACTACACCGGCCAGGTGAAAATTCGCGAACAGCTGGAAATCTTCATCCAGGCCGCCAAGAACCGCAGCGAGTCGCTCGACCATGTGCTGCTCTTCGGCCCCCCCGGCCTGGGCAAGACGACGCTGGCCCACATCGTCGCCGCCGAAATGGGCGTCAACCTGCGCCAGACCTCCGGTCCGGTGCTCGAACGGGCCGGCGACCTGGCCGCGATCCTGACCAATCTCGAACCGCACGACGTGCTGTTCATCGACGAAATCCACCGTTTGAGTCCGGTGGTCGAGGAAATCCTTTACCCGGCGCTGGAAGATTTCCAGATCGACATCATGATCGGCGAAGGCCCAGCGGCGCGTTCGGTCAAGCTCGATTTGCCGCCGTTCACGCTGGTCGGCGCGACGACCCGGGCCGGCATGCTGACCAACCCGCTGCGCGACCGCTTCGGCATCGTCGCCCGCCTCGAGTTCTACAACGCCGAGGAGCTGAAGAGCATCGTCAGCCGCTCGGCCTCGCTGCTCAATGCGCCGATCGACCCGGAAGGGGCCTTTGAGATCGCCAAGCGCTCGCGCGGTACGCCGCGCATCGCCAACCGGCTGCTGCGCCGGGTCCGCGACTACGCCGAGGTCAAGGCCGACGGCAACATCACCCGGCAGGTTGCCGACGCTGCGCTGCACATGCTCGACGTCGACCCGGCCGGCCTCGACCTGATGGACCGCAAGCTGCTGTCCGCGGTGATCGACAAGTTCGGCGGCGGCCCGGTCGGCGTGGACAACCTGGCGGCAGCGATCGGCGAGGCGCGCGACACCATCGAGGACGTGCTGGAGCCCTACCTGATCCAGCAGGGCTACCTGCAACGCACCCTGCGCGGCCGGATCGCGACGCCGGCCATCTACCGCCACCTCGGGTTGGTCGAACCGGCCAGCGCCATCGTCCGGGACGCCTTGGCCGACGAGTAATTCGGGCGATAAGGGACTTTTCTTCGCTAGTCGGCCATTTCCTGGCGAACAGGCCGCCGTATTTGCCGCAGAAACATCCCGTTACACATCTATGCTGCGGCGCAAGGTAAAATTCCCGGATGAAATACGAGCCCAAGCCCAACGCCTTCGCCATCCCCGTGCGCGTTTATTACGAGGATACGGACGCCGGCGGTGTCGTGTATTACGCCAATTACCTGAAATTCTTCGAGCGCTGCCGCACCGAATGGATGCGCTTCGCCGGCCACGATCAGTCGGCGCTGGCTGCTGAATCTGGCATCGGCTTCGTCGCCCGCAAGGCCAGTTGCGAATACCTGAAGCCGGCCCGCCTCGACGACGAATTGACGGTCGGGCTCGAAGTCGAAAAGTTGACCCGCGTCCGCGTCGTCTTCCGCCAGCATGTCCGCCGCGGCGATGTCGAGCTGGTCACCGGCACCGTCGAAATCGCCTGCGTCAACATGGCGACCATGACGCCGGCCGCCATCCCCGATTTCCTGCATCAAAAACTGGAAGCGCTTAAATGAACGTCACCCAGGATCTCTCCATCCTCCACCTCATTCTCCAGGCCAGCGCGGTCGTCCAGGCCGTCATGGCGCTGCTCGCCGGCGTCTCCTTCATGTCCTGGTACTACATCTTCATGAAGTGGTTCTCGGTCCGCCAGTCGCGGGCCAAGACCGAGACCTTCGAGCGCGATTTCTGGTCCGGCGGCGATCTCAACAACCTGTACAACAGCGCGGTCAACGACCGCCACCATGCCGGTTCCATGGAACGCATCTTCGAAGCCGGCTTCCGCGAATTCACCAAGCTCAAGGGCCAGAAGAACCTCGAAGCCAAGGACATCGTCGACGGCTCGCGCCGCGCCATGCGCGCCACCTACCAGCGCGAGATGGATGCCCTCGAATCGCACCTCGCCTTCCTCGCCTCGGTCGGTTCGGTTTCGCCGTACATCGGTCTGTTCGGCACCGTCTGGGGCATCATGCATGCCTTCCGCGCCCTTTCCAACGTTGGCTCGGCGACGCTTGCCTCGGTTGCTCCGGGTATCGCCGAAGCGCTGGTCGCCACCGCCATCGGCCTCTTCGCCGCCATCCCGGCCGTTCTTGCCTACAACCGCTTTTCGCACGATATCGACCGCCTCGCCGTCCGCTACGAGTCGTTCATGGAAGAGTTCTCAAACATCCTGCAGCGGCAGATGCGTTAAGGAAAAGGTCAGGCCATGCGTCAGCGCCGCCTCAAAAACGAAATCAACGTCGTGCCCTACATCGACGTCATGCTGGTGCTGCTCGTCATCTTCATGGTGGCGACACCGATGATGACAACCGGCTCGGTCGAGTTGCCGAGTTCCGGCACGGCACCGCAAAAGCCGGACAAATTCACCCGGGTGCAGATCAAGGATGACGGCTCGCTGTCGATCTTCGACACCAACGGCAAGGAAAGAAGCGTCAAGGGCATCAAGGAGCTGAAAGGCGAACTGGCCGCGCTGAAGGAAGCCGACGAGAAAATGGCGATCCTGATCGCCGGTGCCAAGGAAACCCAGTACAAGAACGTCATTGAAGTGCTCGATGAGGCCAAGCGTGCCGGCTTCCAGAAGGTCGGTCTGGAAACCGCCAGCAAATAAGCCGCGATGATCGACGAAAAACGCGAAGAGCCCGGCAAGAAATACGCGCTGGCGTTCACCATCCTGGTGCATGTCGGGCTCTTGGTCGTGCTCTTTTTCGGCGTGCAGTGGAAGCGCAGCGCGCCCGAAGTGATGGAAGTCGAACTGTGGTCGGCCAAGCCGACGCCGGCGACCTATGTCCCGCCGCCGCCACCGCCGCCGCCCGAACCCGAGGTCAAGCCGGAGCCGAAACCGGTGCCCAAGGTCGAGCCCAAGCCGGAACCGCCGCCGAAAAAGCCGGATATCGCGGTCAAGGAAGAAAAGAAGAAGCCCGAACCGAAGAAACCGGAACCCAAGCCGGAGCCGCCGAAGCCGGAGCCGCCGAAGCCGGAACCGAAAAAGCCGGAACCCAAGCCAGAACCGAAGAAACCCGAGCCGGCAAAGCCGGAAGCCAAGCCGCAGCCGAAGTTCGATTTCAACAAGGAACTGGCCAACGAAACCAGCCAGTTGCGGTCGAAGAACAATCCGAGCGCCCAGCAGATGGCCAATGCCGCCGCCGCCGAGTCCGAGCAGCGCGCCTCATCGAACAAGCGCGGGCTGGCCGATTACGCGACCAAGATTCGCACCAAGGTGCGCGGCAACATCGTGCTGCCGCCGAATATCCAGGGCAACCCGGAAGCCGTTTTCGAGGTCAACCAATTGCCGACCGGTGAAGTGCTGGCTGTAAAACTCAAGCGCTCAAGCGGCAATCCCGGCCTGGATGCGGCCATCGAGCGCGCCATCCTGAAATCCTCGCCCCTTCCCAAGCCCGACGATGCGGCCCTGTTCCAGCGTACGCTGGAAATCAAATACAAGCCGTTTGAAGAGTAAAATCGCGCGAAACTTATTGAAAATGAAGACAATGCAACGAATTACCCGCCGTGCTTTTCTGGCTTTTGCGCTGTTGACCGCAGGCGTCGCGCAGGCCCAGCTTTCCATCGAAATTACCGGTGCTGGCGCCAACCGTATTCCGGTGGCGATTGCCGACCTGCTCGGTGATGCCACCGCCTCGCGCGTCATCACCTCGACCGTGCGCTCCGACCTCGAACGCAGCGGCCTGTTCAAGCTGATCGATACGACCGGTGCCGCCCTCGACGAGAACGCCCAGATCAATCACGGCGACTGGAAGAGCCGCGGCGCCGATGCGCTGGCCGCCGGCAGCATCGGGCGCAGCCCGGATGGCCGGATGGAAGCGCGCTTCCGCCTCTACGACACGCAAAAGGCCGTGTCGCTCGGCGGTGCCGCTTACATCACCAGCAACGAGCAGTTGCGCGCCGCCGGCCATCGCATTGCCGATTACATCTACGAAAAGCTGACCGGCGAAAAGGGCATCTTCTCGACCCGTATCGCCTATGTCGTCAAGTCGCGCGGCCAGTTCCTGCTGCAGATCGCCGATGCCGACGGCCAGGGTGCCGCCACCGCGCTGACCTCGACCGAACCGATCATCTCGCCGGCCTGGTCGCCGGATGGCAGCAAACTGGCCTACGTCTCCTTCGAGAAGAAGAAGCCAGTGATCTACGTCCATTCGCTGGCTTCCGGCCAGCGCAGCATCGTCGCCAATTTCAAGGGCTCCAATTCGGCGCCGGCCTGGTCGCCGGATGGCCGCAAGCTGGCCATCGTTCTCTCCAAGGACGGCAATTCGCAGCTCTATGCGGTCAATGCCGACGGCAGCGGCTTGCAGCGCCTGACCCAGTCCGGCGGCATCGACACCGAGCCGCGTTATTCGGCCGACGGCGGCACGATTTTCTTCACCTCCGACCGGGGCGGCAGCCCGCAGATCTATCAGGTCGGCGCCAGCGGCGGCGAAGCCCGCCGGGTCACCTTCGAAGGCAGCTACAACGTTTCGCCGCGCCCATCGCCGGATGGCAAGAGCCTGGCCTTTATCAGCCGTCGCGAAGGCCGTTTCCAGCTGGCGACGATGGATCTGGCCAGTCGCCAGGTGCAGGTGCTGACCGACTCGAACAAGGACGAATCCCCAAGTTTTGCCCCCAATAGCCGCATGATCCTGATCGCCACTGAAGTCGGCGGGCGCGGCGTACTATCGGCTGTGTCCAGCGATGGCAGGATCAAACAGCGCCTCTCGGTTGCCGCAGGTGATGTGCGGGAACCGGCCTGGGGCCCTTTCTATAAATAATCCTCCCCGGAGAATGTTGTGAAAAAACTGCTAATTCCCGCTCTGCTGTCCGCCCTGATCCTCGGTTGCAGCTCGACCCCGATCCCCGATGAAAATGGTGGTGCCCCGGTCGAATCCCGCGGTGCCAGCTCCGGCGTCGCACCGGTGACGGCCGGTGGCGTCGATGCCAACGGCCTGCCGCGCGAACTGACCGATCCGAAGAGCAAGCTGTCGCAACGCAGCATCTACTTCGACCTCGACAAGTACGAAGTCAAGGACGAGTACAAGGATCTGGTCGCTTCCCACGCCAAGTATCTGGTCGCCAACCGCGGCTTCAAGATGCTGATCCAGGGCAACACCGACGAGCGCGGCAGCCGCGAATACAACCTGTCGCTCGGCCAGAAGCGTGCCGAAGCGGTCAAGCGTTCGCTGGTCCTGCTCGGCGCCAAGGAAGAGCAACTGGAATCGGTCAGCCTCGGCGAGGAAAAGCCGAAGAATGCCGGTCATGACGAATCCGCCTGGTCGGAAAACCGTCGTGCCGACATGCTGTACAAGGCTGCCGACGGCCGCGGCGAGTTCTAATCATGCGCCCGGTTCGAATCGCCCTTTTCATCGCCGCGCTGGGGGCCGCCCAGGCCCAGGCCGGCATGTTTGACGACGAAGAAGCGCGTCGCCAGGTGACAGATCTGCGGATCAAGAACGAGGCGCGATTCGACCAGCAGGCCAAGGCCCAGCTGGATCTGGCCAGCCAGATCCAGCGCCAGGCCGAAGAAATCGCCCGCCTGCGCGGACAGATTGAAACGCTGAATTACGAGCTGGAAACCGCCAAGAAGCGGCAGCAGGACTTCTACCTCGATCTCGATACCCGCCTGCGCAAGCTCGAAGGCGGCGCCAGCCCGAGTGCTGCGGTCGACCCGGCCAGCGGGGCAAATTCCAAGCCGGCCGCCGATCCGGCCAAGGAAAGCCAGGACTACGAAGCGGCACTGAACCAGTTCAAGGCCGGAAAGTACAAGGAGGCTGCCGCCGGCTTCGGCGCCTTCGTGCAGAAATACCCGGACAGTTCGCTGGCGCCTAATGCCCAGTACTGGCTGGGCAATGCCTGGTACGCCCAGCGCGACTGCAAGCGGGCGATCGAGGCGCAGAGCGTGGTCACCACCAAGTATGCCGAGAGCGCCAAGGCGCCGGATGCCTGGCTGGCCATCGCGACCTGCCAGCAGGAACTCGGCAATCCGACCGGCGTCAAACGCTCGCTGGAAACCCTGATTGCCAAGTACCCGACTTCGCCGGCCGCCGAAACGGCGCAGCAGCGGCTGAAGAAAAAGTAAGCGGCAGCGCTCCCGGTGTCGGGAGCGCTGCGCAATTCCCCCGGCCGTGACGGCCATTCCCGAAAGTTGGCCGTGGCTCTACGTCTTACCGAAATTTTCTATTCCCTGCAGGGCGAAGCGTCGCGCGTCGGCCTGCCGACCGTCTTCGTCCGCCTGACCGGCTGCCCGCTGCGCTGCGTCTGGTGCGACACCGAATACAGCTTCACCGGCGGCGAGCCGGCCACCATCGAATCGGTGCTGGCCGAGGTCGGCAAGTACCCGGCCCGTCAGGTCTGCGTCACCGGTGGCGAACCGCTGTCGCAGAAGGAATGCCTGCCCTTGCTGCAGGCGCTGTGCGATGCCGGTTACGAGGTTTCGCTGGAAACCTCGGGCGCCCTCGACATTGCGGCGGTCGACCCGCGCGTGGCGCGAATAATGGACCTCAAGGCGCCCGACTCCGGCGAAGTGGCGCGGAACCGCTGGGAAAACCTGGCGCTGCTCAATGCCCGCGACGAGATCAAGATCGTCATCGCCTCACGGGCCGATTACCAGTGGGCGCGCGAGGTCCTGCGCGAGCGTTCGCTTGCCTCGCTTTGCCCGGTCCTTTTTTCGCCCGCCCAGGGCCGCGTCGAGCCGGCCGACCTGGCCGCCTGGATCCTCGAAGACGGCCTTGAGGTGCGCTTCCAGCTACAGTTGCACAAGCTGCTTTGGGGTAACATGAAGGGCAAATAAAGCCTAGGGAGACACGCATGACCAGCAATCGCCGCCAGTTTTCCCGCATTCGCTTCGAGACGGATGCCCGCCTTTTTTTGCCGACCGGCGAAGTGGTCGTCGAAGTCCTCGACCTCTCCCTGAAAGGGGCGCTGATCAAGCCGGGCGAGCCGATTTTTGCCAATGTCGGCAGCAAATGCACGTTGAAAATCCGGCTAGACGAAGTCGGTACCGTGATTCGCATGGATTGCACCATCGTCCACCGGCGTGGTCCGCTGGTTGGCTTGATCTGCCGTGAAATCGACCTCGACAGCATCACCCATCTACGCCGTCTGGTGGCGCTCAACCTGGGCGACGAAGCCCTGCTCGAACGTGAGTTCGGCCTGCTCACCCAGGCTTGAGATGGCCCCGGGCGCTGCCCCGGGGGAAATACCAAATAACTATGATTGGGCTGGGCAATCGGCTATGTCGGCCTTGATCGCCAAGGCTGGTTTTTTCCGCAAAAATAACTAATATAGCTAACTCGAACGATGGTCAGCATTTAGTACTTCGGTGCAGCATTTTCTTTCGGGGGGGAGAAATGTCGGGCGAACAGGGGCTGGTGGCTTCAGCGGTAGTGCGGGCGTGGTCGCATTGGGCGCAGGGCTCGATGGGAGGTGAAGCAGCATGAACGATATGCTGCCCATCCTGTGCGTCCGCGCCAGTCATGAAGTCCTACCCGGCAAGACCCTGCCGGAGCTTTGCGAAATCCAGCACGCCGTGCTTGAAAGCGCCGGCCGCTCGATCATCGCCACCGACGTCAACGGCACCGTCATCTATTTAAATCGGGCTGCCCAGCATCTGCTCGGCTATAGCTGGGACGAGGTGGTCGGCCACCAGGTGGCGGCAATCTTTCACCTCGAGGACGAGGTCAGGGAACGGGCACAGCTCCTGTCGGCCGAACTGCAGAGCGACATTGCCCCCGGTTTCGAGGTTTTCGTGGCACGCCTGGCCCGTGCCGGCTGTGATGAGAACGACTGGACCTATGTCCGCAAGGATGGCAGCCGGCTGCCGGTGACGCTGTCGGTCAGCGCGCTGCACGACGGCCGCGGCCAACTGATCGGTTATGTCGGGGTGGCCAGCGATATCAGCGACCGGCAACGGCGCGAGCAGGATCTGCAAATCGCTGCGCTGGCTTTCGATTCGCAGGCGGCGATCATGGTGACCGACGCCGAGCAGCGCATTCTGCGGGTCAACCCGGCGTTTACGACGCTGACCGGCTATACCGCCGAGGAGGCGGTCGGCCGCATCCCGTCGATGCTGAAGTCGGGGCGGCAGGACGCCGATTTCTATCGCAAGATGTGGCTCAGCCTGAGCACCACCGGCCACTGGCAGGGCGAGATCTGGAACCGGCGCAAATGCGGCGGCATTTATCCGGAATGGCTGACGATCAGCGAGGTGCGCGACGAATGCGGCCGGTTGACGCATTACGTCAGCACCTTTTCCGATATCACCGACTTGAAGCTGGCCGAGTCCGAGATTCACAGCCTGGCCTTCTACGATCCGTTGACGGCGCTGCCCAACCGTCGCCTGTTGCTCAACCGGCTCGGCCAGGCCCGGGTGACCAGCAAGCGCAGCCAGCAGTTCGGTGCACTGCTGATCATCGACCTCGACCATTTCAAGAAGCTCAACGACACGCTCGGCCACGATATTGGCGACCGCCTGCTGATCGAGGTGGCGCGCCGCCTCAAGCACTGTGTCCGCGAAGGCGACACGGCGGCCCGCCAGGGCGGCGACGAATTCATCGTCATGCTCGAGAATCTCGGCCTGGAGGCGGCCGGGGCGGCGGTCCAGGCAGAGGCGGTGGCGGAAAAGCTGCGCCTCGAATTGAACAAGCCCTATGTCGTCGCCGGCGATGTCGAAAATTTTCATTCGGCCAGCATCGGCATCAGCCTGTTCTGCGGCCACGACAAGACCACCGAAGCGCTGCTCAAGCAGGCCGACATCGCGCTCTACAAGGCCAAGGATGCCGGCCGCAACATGATCCGCTTCTTCGACAACGAGATGCAGACGGCGCTCGATGCCCGGGCTCAGCTTGAGTCGCAGCTACATCAGGCGCTGACCCGCAACGAACTGCTGCTCTACGTGCAGCCGCAACTGGACCCGCAGCGCCGGCTGGTCGGTGCCGAAGCCTTGCTACGCTGGCGCATGCCCGACGGCAAGATGGTGCCGCCGGGCGATTTCATTCCGCTCGCCGAGGAAACCGGGTTGATCGTCGCCATCGGCAACTGGGTGCTCGATACCGCCTGCGCCCGTCTGAAATGCTGGGCGGACAATCCGCTGGCGGCCGACCTGTACATCGCGGTCAATGTCAGTGCGCGCCAGTTCCGCCAGCCCGATTTCGTCGAACAGGTCTGCCTGGCGCTGGCCAAACACGAGGTCGATCCGGCCTGCCTGAAGCTGGAACTGACCGAAAGCCTGCTGCTCGACCATGTCGATGGCGTCGTCGCCAAGATGCAGGCCTTGCGCCGGATTGGCGTCCGTTTTTCGCTCGACGATTTCGGCACCGGCTATGCCTCGCTGTCCTATCTGAAGCGTTTCCCGTTCGAGCAATTGAAGGTCGACCGTTCCTTCATCCGCGATATCGCCGTGGACCCCGATGATGCGGCGATCGTCCGCGCCATCATCGCCATGGGCAACGCCCTGCGCCTCAGCGTCGTGGCCGAGGGGGTGGAAACCGAAGCCCAGCTCGATTATCTGCTGCTGCACGGCTGCACCCGCTTCCAGGGTTTCCTGCTCGGCCGGCCGGTCTCCTTTGCTGACTTCGAGCACAGCCTGCAGACCGGCGCATTGGTCCCGGCCGCCGGCCGCGCCGCCGATTAGTTAGAGGCCCAGGTAGCGCTGCCAGATGCCATGGTCGGCATCCAGCGCGGGCGATGCACCGCGCCAGACGACCTGGCCGCGTTCGATGATGGTGTGGTGGTCGGCCAGCCCGATCAGCTTCTCGACATACTTGTCGATGACCAGGATGCTTTGCCCGGCCGCCCGCAGGCGGCTCAGGCAGGCCCAGATCTCCTCGCGGACGAGCGGGGCGAGGCCTTCGCTGGCTTCGTCGAGAATCAACAGGCGCGGGTTGGTGACCAGCGCACGGCCGATGGCCAGCATCTGCTGTTCGCCGCCGGACAACTGGTTGCCGAGGTTCCTGGCGCGTTCGCGCAGGCGCGGGAAGAGTTCGTAGACACGAGCCGGCGTCCAGGCTTCAGCGACGCCGCGCCGGTTGGCAAAAAAGGCCACCAGATGCTCGTCCACCGTCAGATTCGGGAAACACTGGCGGCCTTCCGGGACCAGCGCAATGCCGGCCCGGCCAATGCGGTCCGGACGCCAGCCGTCGATGCGTTCGCCGGCAAAGCGGATCGTCCCGCCCTTGACTGGTTGCAGGCCGCAGATGGCGCGCAGCGTCGTCGTCTTGCCCATGCCGTTGCGGCCGAGCAGGGTCGCCGCCTCGCCTTCGTGCATCGCCAGGTCGAGGCCGAACAATACCTGGCTGGTGCCGTAGGCGACTTCCAGGCCACTGACTTCGAGCAGTGCGCTCACAGGTGGTCTCCGAGATAGGCGCGGCGGACATCGGCATTCTGGCGCACTGCCTCCGGCGTGCCGGTGCAGATCAACTGGCCGTTGACCAGCACCGAAATGCGGTCGGCCAGCCGGAAGACGGCGGCCATGTCGTGCTCGACGAGCAGGATGGTGACGTGGCGGGCCAATTGTTCGATCAGTTCGACCATGCGCGCCGATTCCTCGGGGCCGGTGCCGGCCATCGGCTCGTCGAGCAGCAGTAGTTTGGGCCGGGTGGCCAGTGCCATGGCCAATTCGAGCGCTCGTTGTTCGCCATGCGACAGATTGCCGGCGACGGTCTCGACCTGGTCGGCCAGGCCGACTTGCGCCAGATAGCCGCGTGCCTCGTCGAACAGCGCCGTTTCGCAGCGCACCGGGCGCCAGAAGCGGAAGCTGCTGCCGCTATCGGCGCGCCCCTGGACGGCGAGTGCGACATTGTCGAGCGCCGACAGGCCGCGGAAGACATTGGTGATCTGGTAGGAGCGCGCCATGCCGGCGGCAACGCGCTGGTGCATCGAGCGCCGGGTCACGTCGCGGCCGGCGAAATGGATGCTGCCCGAATCGGGTTGCAGGGCGCCGGAAACGTGGTGGATGAAAGTCGTCTTGCCGGCGCCGTTGGGGCCGATCAGCGCATGCACCTCGCCGGCCTCGACGCTGAAATTGAGCGTTTTCAGGGCGTCGACCGCAGCAAAGCGGCGGGAAAGCTGGCGGACGTCGAGCAGGGGCTCAGTCATGGCGTTTCCCGAACAGCGCGGCGACGCCCTTGGGGGCAAAGAGCACGACGCCGAGTAGCAGCAGGCCGAGGCCGATATGCCAGTGCAGCGTGAATCCGGCCAGCACTTCCTCCAGGCCGAGCAGCACGACGGCGCCAACGACGCCGCCGTACAAGTAGCCGACGCCGCCGATGATCAGCATGACGAGCAACGTGCCGGACTGCGTCCATTGCAGCAGGTTGGGGCTGGCCAGCCCGCTCAGGTTGGCGAGCAGGGCGCCGGCCAGCCCGGCCAGGGCGCCGCCGAGGGCGAAGCAGAGCAGGCGGTAGCGGAAGACCGGGTAGCCGAGCGCCTCCATCCGTGTTTCGTTTTCGCGGATGGCCTGGATGACGCGGCCGAAGCGCGCCTCGGCCAGCCGGCCGAGCAGGACGATGACCAGCCCGAGGCAGCCGAGTGCCGTGTAGAACAGCGCGGCATCGCCGGCCAGCGGCAGGCCGCCGAGCGTCATCCGGGCCGGCAGCGGCAAGCCGTCGTCGCCGCCCCAGCTGCGCGCCGAAACGAACAGGTAATAGGCCATCTGGGCGAAGGCGAGCGTGATCATGATGAAATAGACGCCGCGCGTGCGCAGGCTGACGGCGCCGACCATCAGCGCAAAGAGGCCCGCGGCGAGCATGGACAGCGGCAGGGCGAACAGCGCCTCGCTGATGCCGCTGTTCAGGCAGATCGCCGCGGCGTAGGCGCCGGCCCCGAAAAAGGCGGCGTGGCCGAGCGAGAACATGCCGCCGAAACCGAGCACCAGATTCAGGCTGGAGGCGGCCAGCGCGAAGATCAGCACGCGCGTCGCAAAGCCGATGTAGAACTCCTGGCCGAACGCGGTGAGTACCGTCGGCAGGGCGAGCAGCGCCAGCAGCAGGATGCCGGCGAGCGGTTTCTGATAGGGGGCGGGACGGTAGAACGCCATCAGGCCCTCGCCGGAAACAGGCCTTGCGGCTTGAAGAAGAGGATGCCGGCCATCAACAGGTAGATCAGGATCGAGGCCAGCGCCGGGCCGAGCGTCGAAGCGGCATCGGCCGGTAGCGCGGCGCGCAGCAGGGTCGGCAAAAGGGCCCGGCCCAGCGTGTCGACCGTACCGACGATCAGGCTGCCGACCAGGGCGCCGCGGATCGAGCCGATACCGCCGATGATGATGACGACGAAGGCGAGGATCAGCACGCTCTCGCCCATCCCGACCTGCACCGCGAGCAGCGGCCCGAGCAGGCCGCCGGCCAGCGCGCAGAGGGCGGCGCCGAAGACGAAGACAGCGGTGAACAGACGCTGGACGTTGATGCCGAGGGCTTCGGTCATTTCCCGGTTGGCGGCACCGGCCCGCACCCACATGCCGACCCGGCTTTTGGCGACGAGCAGGTAAAGCAGGCCGCCAACGGCAAGGCCGACGGCGATGATCAGCAGCCGGTAGGCCGGGTAGAAAAAAGTTTCGCCGAACAGTTCGAATTCGACCGGGCCGGCCAGCGCCTCGGGCGGATTCAGCATCACCGGCTGGGCACCCCAGATCATCCGCACTGCCTCGTTGGCGATCAGGATCAGCGCGAAGGTGGCGAGCACCTGGGACAGGTGGTCGCGCTTGTACAACTGGCGGAACAGCGACAGTTCGAGCAACAGGCCGAGCACGGCAGCGCCAGCCACTCCGGCGCCGAGGCCGATCCAGAACGAATCGGCGGCCTGTGCGGCCGCGGCAACGAAGTAAGCGCCCACCATGTAGAGCGAACCGTGGGCCAGGTTGATGCAGTCCATGATGCCGAAGACCAGCGTCAGGCCGGCGGCAAGCAGGAAGAGCATGAGGCCGAATTGCAGGCCGTTCAGGGCCTGCTCGAGAAATAATTGCAGCATGCGTCAGTTATCGTCGTTTTGGTCGGTCTTCTGGCCGAGTTGCATCAGCCCTTCGCTGATCAGCCAGAATACGGCCCAGAGCGCGCCCATCACGCCGACCGCACCGGCTGCGTAGCCGGCCGCGAAGCCTTCGCCGCAGTGACCGGGCCAGATGCAGCGGGTGAACATATAGAGCAGCCAGCCGGCCAGCACAGTATGGGTCAGGGTCAGCGCGAGGCGGGCCCAACGCCGCCAGCCTGCTGCCGGTAGCTTGCCCCTGGCCAGTTGCCAGAGGCGCCAGAGGGTTCCGCCCAGCGCCAGTGGAATGACAAATAGAAAAGGCGCGAGGACGGTTTCCAGAAAACAGCCCTTACTTCATCTTGCAGGAGGCGACATAAGCGTCCGCATGGGCGGTGAAGATCGTGCCCATCGTCTTGTTCGTCACCCGGCCGGCGGCGTCCTTGCCGATGGCGCGCAGGTAGTAGTTCTGCACCGGGTAGTGGTTGGTATTGAACTTGAAGTCGCCGCGTACCGACTTGAAGCGCTTGGCTTCGAGCGCTTTCTGCAGCGCCGCCTTGTCCTCGACCTTGCCTTTCACGTCGCGGACGGCGCCGTCCATCATCAGCGCGGCGTCGTAGCCCTGCGAGGCGTAGAGCGAGGGCAGGCGGCCGTAATCCTTCAGGAAATCGGCGACGAAACGCTTGTTCTCGCTGTTTTCCATGTCGTGCGCCCAGTGCGAGGAATTGAACATGCCCATCATCGGTGCGCCGACCGCCTTGATGACGTCCTCGTCGGCCGAGAAGCCGGGGGCGAACAGTTGCGTGTCGCGCGACAGGCCGGCGGCGACGAACTGCTTGACGAAGTTGATGCCCATGCCGCCGGGCAGGAAGAAGAACAGCGCATCCGGCTTGGTGGCGCGGATCTGCGCCAGTTCGGCGGCGTAGTCGAGCTGGCCGAGCTTGGTATAGACCTCGTCAGCGACCTTGCCCTTGTAGTAGCGCTTGAAGCCGGCCACCGCATCCTTGCCGCCCGGGTAGTTCGGGGTGACGATCACGACATTCTTGAAGCCCTTGTCCTGCACCACCTTGCCGACCGCTTCGTGCAGGTTGTCGTTTTGCCAGGCGACGTTGAAGAAGAAGGGATTGCACTGCTCGCCGGCATATTGCGACGGGCCGGCATTGGCCGAGATGTAGAAGGTCTTGTTGTCGAAGACGGCCGGGCCGACGGCGAGCATGATGTTGGAGAATACGATGCCGGTCATGAAATCGACCTTGTCCTTCTTCAGGAACTTGTCGGCCGTCTGCTTGGCAACGTCGGGGCTCTGCTGGTCGTCGGCGATCAGGATTTCGGCCGGCAAGCCGCCGAGTTTGCCGTTCAGGTGCTTGATCGCCAGGTTGAAACCGTCGCGGATATCGACACCGAGGCCGGCACCGGGACCGGACAGGGTCGACACGAGGCCGACCTTGATCTGCTCGGCGGCGTGAGCGGAGCCGGCAAGCATCAGGGCGGCGGCAAGGGCAGTCAGGCGAAGCGACATCGAAATCTCCGGGGCGGCGTCAAAGCGGCAAATTGTAGCGCAGGAACAAGCAGATACCGGCTGAGTCCAAGCCTGATTTCGGGTATATTCGCGCCCCATGATGAAGCCTGCTGTCGTTCTCCTGTCCGGTGGACTCGATTCCGCCACCTGCCTTGCCCTCGCCCGTAGCCAGGGTTTTGATTGTTATTGCCTGTCGTTCGATTATGGCCAGCGCCACAATGCCGAATTGCAGGCGGCCGAACGCGTCGTCAAGGCGCTCGGTGCTGCCGAGCACCGGGTGATCAACTTCGGCCTCGCCCAGTTCGGCGGTTCGGCGCTGACCGATACCAATATCGCGGTGCCGACCGCCGGCGTCCAGCCCGGCATTCCGGTTACCTACGTGCCGGCCCGCAACACCATCATGCTGTCGCTCGCCCTGGCCTGGGCCGAAGTGCTCGGTAGCCGCGATATCTTCGTCGGCGTCAATGCGGTCGACTACTCCGGCTACCCGGATTGCCGGCCGGAATACATCGCCGCCTTTGAAACAATGGCCAATCTGGCGACCAAGGCCGGTGTCGAAGGCGTCAAGCTGAGCATCCACGCACCGCTGATCGACATGTCGAAGGCCGAGATCATCCGTACCGGCACCGCCCTCGGTGTCGATTACGGGCTGACCGTCTCCTGCTACCAGGCGGACAGCGCCGGCCGTGCCTGCGGCGAGTGCGACTCCTGCCGGCTGCGGGCCGAAGGCTTCGCGGCGGCCGGTCTGGCCGACCCGACCATTTACCGCGTCTGAGCATGGAAGCCGGCAGTTCGGTCAACCTCGTTCTCTGGCTGGCCTTTGCCGTTTCCTTCGTGTTCGGTGCAATCGCCCAGAAAACCCATTTCTGCACGATGGGCGCGGTCTCGGACATCGTCAATATGGGCGACTGGAGCCGCATGCGGATGTGGCTGCTCGCCATCGGCGTCGCCATTCTCGGCGCGGCGGCACTGCACGCGGCGGGCCTGATCGACCTCGGCAAATCGATCTACCGGACGCCGAATTTCACCTGGCTGTCCTACCTGGTCGGCGGTTTCTGTTTCGGCATCGGCATGGTGCTCGCCTCGGGCTGCGGCTCGAAGACGCTGATCCGCATCGGCGCCGGCAATCTGAAATCGCTGGTCGTCTTCATGGTTCTCGGGCTGGTCGCCTACATGACGATGCGCGGCGTTTTCGGCAGTTTCCGCGTCAATGTGTTGGAAAAGGCGGCCCTCAACCTGCCTGGCGGCCAGGATATCCCGGCCCTGCTGACCGTCGCCGGCCTCGATGCGAAAACCGCCTTCACGCTGGCAGTGCTGGCTATCGGCGGCGGCCTGACCGCCTTCTGCCTGCTCAAGCGCGACTTCTGGAACTTCGACAACCTGCTCGGCGGTCTCGGTATCGGCCTGACTGTCGTTGTCGCCTGGTACATCAGCGGTCACCTCGGCTATCTCGCCGAGCACCCGGAGACACTGGAAGAAGCCTTCCTCGCCACCAACAGCGGCCGCATGGAAGCGCTGACCTTCGTCGCGCCGCAGGCCTACGCGCTGGAACTGCTGCTGCTGTGGTCCGACGCCAGCCGCAAGCTGAGCTTCGGTATCGCCTCGCTACTCGGCGTCATTGCCGGCTCCGCCGCCTGTGCCCTGCTGACCCGCAATTTCCGCTGGGAAGGCTTCGCCAGCGTCGAGGACACCGCCAGCCACCTGCTCGGTGCGGCGCTGATGGGCTTCGGCGGCGTCGTCGCCATGGGCTGCACGGTCGGCCAGGGGATCAGCGGCTTCTCGACGCTGGCTCTCGGCTCCATCATCACCTTCCTAGCCATCGTCGCCGGTGCCGCCGCTACGCTCAAATTTCAGTACTGGCGGCTGATGCGCGAAGCCTGAGCGGCAGCGCAGGCATCCCCGATGAGGGCGCTCAGGCGCCCTCTTTTTCTTTCAGCTTGGCGATGACCAGCGGAAAGGCGCCCGAGCCGAAGAGGGCGACGGCGGACACGACAAAGGCCAGCCCGGCCATCGGGTCGTCGAGCAGCGGGTGGATGGTGGCGCCGAAACCGGCCAGGCTGATCAGGCCGGGAATGGCGCACAGCCCGCCGAGGGCGGTCAGGGCGATGAAGGAAAAGGGATAGCGGCGCATGGTGCCAGTCTAAGGCTTTTGCGGCTGAGTGCTAAGCGTCGGTAGCCGCCGGAAATTGCCCGAAAAAACGGGTTGACCGCAGGAGTGGCTCAAATCGACCCATAGCGGAAGTAGCCGCCTTGAGTAAGCGGACACTAAGGAACGACGAAGGTCAGCGGCAGGTAGACAGCGCAGCTGGCTGACTGTCCGCTGGACCGGATGGTTAGGCCGCTTTGATGAGATGTGCATCGATAAGCGGCGCAACATTAGGGGCAAAGGCGCTGACAAGATCGTGTTCTCCACCCGAGAAAATATGTAATTTGGCGAGCGGCAGTAATGAAGCCAGGCGCTGACCGACCCTGATAGGGCTGATGGGGTCCGCATCACCCCACAAGAGAAGCGTTGGAATGCAAAGTTCAGGCAGACTTGGTGTTAAATCTTCCTGGTAGGTGGAAAACCAACGAGGTAGCGATGGATTTGCCTCGTGGAATGATGGGCGCCAATCCTGTGCGCCAAGGCCCCTCATATCGATACCGCCTGAAGTGACACTCAAAATCAGGTGGGTGACGAGGCCTGGTTTCTCCAAGGCAGCACGAATGGCGATTACGCCGCCCATGGATTGAGCGATCAGTGCCGTAGGCTGATCGATCTGGGCGACTACTTTGGCGACCAGGTCATCCATGCCATGTACTTGTGGATCGGGTGGAGTCGATCCGAATCCGGGCCACCCAAAGTGGATTTTCTTGGCCGGATGGGTAAGTCGATTCGCAACGGGTTCCCACAATTCGGTTCTGCCTAATGCACCGGGAAGAAATAAAAGTTGAGAAGGCATGGGTAGCGAGTGAGGCGTAAGGCCTAACAGTTATTCAGGCGCAGAAAGGTCCGAGTTATTGCTATTAATACGGACACGATTGAATCGCCCCTAAGGTTTTGAATGACTTTGGGATTATCCGGCACGGATTTCCTTATCAATCAACAATCATACAGGCAAAGCCAACGCCCGCTATGCGGCGCTTTCTTGAGGGACCGGTGTAGCCAGAAATCACCGAAAACAGCAGGTTGACCGCAGCACTGCCCTAAAAGCCCTGCCCGCCTGAACCAATTGCCGTTTTTCGCCTCTGATCAGCAGATGGTTCGGCACGCCAATTGCTGCGTGTTCGGCCTGCCCGCCACTTTTGCCTGAAAACCGACAAAGCCGCCGATGAACGCCCCGGAATCCCTGCCGCTCGACCTGCCCGTCTTCGACAACAGCTTCGCTGCCCTGCCCGACGCTTTTTATACCCGCCTCAACCCGCATCCCTTGCCCAATCCGTATGTCGTTGCTGTCAGCGACGAGGTGGCCGGCTTGCTCGGTTTGCCGGAGGCCTTGCTGAACAGCCCGGCCTTTGCCGAAATCTTTGCCGGCAACCGTTTGCTGCCCGGCAGCGAGCCGCTGGCGGCGGTCTATTCCGGCCACCAGTTCGGGGTCTGGGCCGGGCAACTGGGCGATGGTCGGGCGCATCTGCTCGGTGGCCTGCGCAACGACCTTGGGCATTGGGAAATCCAGCTCAAGGGGGCGGGGCGGACGCCTTATTCGCGTGGCGCCGATGGCCGCGCCGTGCTGCGTTCGTCGATCCGTGAATTCCTTTGTTCGGAAGCGATGGCCGGTCTCGGCGTGCCGACGACGCGCGCTTTGTGCGTGATCGGTGCCGATTACCCGGTACGCCGTGAGGAAATCGAGACGGCGGCCGTGGTCGCTCGCGTCGCGCCCGGTTTTGTCCGCTTCGGCTCCTTCGAGCACTGGGCGTCGCGCGACCGCCAAGTCGAACTGAAGCAGTTGGCCGATTACGTCATCGACACCTTCCGGCCGGAATGCCGCGCCGCCGCCAACCCCTACGCCGAACTGCTGGCCGATGTCGCGCGCCGCACCGGCGAGCTGATCGCGCACTGGATGGCGGTCGGTTTCATGCATGGCGTGATGAATACCGACAACATGTCGATCCTCGGCCTGACGCTGGATTACGGTCCCTTCGGCTTCATGGAGGCGTTCGACGCCGGCCACATCTGCAACCATTCCGACAATCACGGCCGCTACAGCTACCGCAACCAGCCGGCGGTCGCCCAGTGGAATCTCTACCGGCTGGCCGATGCAATGCTGCCGCTGATCGGGCGGCCGGCACTGGCTCAGGCGGCGGTGGACGAGCAGTTCGGCCCGGCCTTCGAAGGCAAGTTCGAGCAGCTGTTTCGTGCCAAGCTCGGCCTGCGCGCCAAGCTGGACGGTGACGAGGACTTCATCGGCGAAACTTTCGGTTTCCTGCAGCAGCACCGGCCGGACTTCACGCTGTTCTTCCGCGCCCTGTCGCGGCTGCCTGCTGCGGTCGCCCCCGAAAAAGCGGCAAAAACCGATGCCCCGTTGCGCGACATGTTCGTCGACCGCAGTGCCTGCGATGTCTGGCTCGCCGGCTGGCGGGCCCGCCTGGCGCAAACGCCTTGGGACGATGCCGAACGTCAGGCAGCGATGCTCGCCGCCAACCCGAAATACGTGCTGCGCAACTGGCTGGCCGAGGTCGCCATTCGTCAGGCCAAGGCCGGCGATTTTTCCGAAGTGCGGCGCCTGCTGGCCTGCCTGCGCCACCCCTACGACGAACAGCCGAAATTCGAGGCCTATGCGGCGTTGCCGCCGGACTGGGCGAACGGGCTGGCGGTCAGTTGTTCCAGTTGATTTTGACCCAGTCGGCTTGTTCCGCCGGCAGCGGCGGTAGACAATGCCGGCGACTTTTTATCGATCGCCGCCATGTCTGAGCACCTTTCATCGCCCACCCTGCCCCACCGCGAAAATCCGTCGGCCTTGCTGGAAGCGCATTTTCGCGCCCGGCCGGCGGCTGGCGCCGAGGCGCTGCCGTTCAATCCGGCTCTTAGTGTCGAGGCGATCGGCTTCGTCCGTTATCGCGGCGACTGGCTGGGGGTGCTGGTCACCCCTTGGCGTCTTGACCTGTTGCTGATCGCCGGCGGCGGCGACTTGTGGGGCGAGATTCCGGCTGGCCAGCGCCGCTACCTCGATCTCTATGGCGCCACCCTGCCCTTCGTCGCGGTCGATGAACCGCACCTCGGG
Source organism: Dechloromonas hortensis (assembly GCF_009469765.1). GTDB lineage: Bacteria > Pseudomonadota > Gammaproteobacteria > Burkholderiales > Rhodocyclaceae > Azonexus > Azonexus hortensis. Next base: position 511,462 of record NZ_SSSQ01000001.1, on the reverse strand, counting down.
CCTTACCAGTACAGTTCGCTGGTCGATCAGGTCGGCCGCATTCCCGACATGGCCGCGGCTCGGGAAATTGCCCGTGACGCGCTGCAGTCCTACCTACCGCCGCAGCCGCCACCGGTCAGCCCGCCGCCGCCGGCCGAGACGGTTTCCCGCCGCGGTTTCTTTCGGCGCCTGGCCGGCAAGCACTGAGTACCAGCGTCAGCCGGCGAACTGGTAGGTCGCTGCCGGTTCGGCCCGCCACTCGCCGTTGCCGGTCAGTTCAAGGACCTGGGCGTGGTATTTCAGGATGCCGGGGCGGTGGCCGACGCTGATCAACGTCGTCTCGCTGCTCAGCAACTGCTGGTAGAGGTATTCTTCGTTGGCGATGTCGAGGGCGCTGGTCGCTTCGTCGAGCACCGCGTAGCGCGGCTTGCAGAGCAGGACGCGGGCGAAGGCCAGGCGCTGCTGTTCGCCGATCGACAGCAGTTTCTCCCAGTCATGGACGGCATCGAGCCCGCCGACGCGGGCGGCGAGTTCGGGCAGGTTGACGCGCTCGAGCAGGGTCAGCAGGTCGGCGTCGTGCACGGCACGGTCTTCGTTCGGATAGAGCAGCTGGCTGCGCAGCGTGCCGAGCAGCATGTAGGGCTGTTGCGGCAGGAACAGCATGTCTTGCGGCAAGGGGCGACAGATGGTGCCGCTGCCGGCGTACCACAGGCCGGCCAGGGCACGCAGCAGCGAACTTTTGCCACAGCCGCTCTGGCCGACGATGATCAGGCCCTGGCCGGGCTTGATGTGCAGCGACAGGTTCTTGACCAGCGTCCGTTCGTAATTCGGTGTCTGCAGCGTGACGCTCTCCAGCCACAAATGGTTGCCTTCGACCGATTCGATGACCCCCAGGGAGCGGCCCCGGCCTTCCGATTCACCGGCCAAGTACTGAGTGAAGATGTTCAGACGATTGACGCCGGCCGTGAATCGGCTGAGTGCCTCGAAATTTTCGATGATCACCGAAATGGCGCTGAGCACGGCGGCAAAGGCGCCGGCCGCCTGCACGGCGCGGCCGACTTCGAGCTCACCGGCGAGCACCTGCGGCGCGATGATGATGCTGGGCAACACGATGGTGAGCAGGCCGAAGCTGTACTGGAACAGGTTGAGGAAGAGTTGCGCCCGGATCAGTTTGCTGAAGTTGTGGAAGGCGTTGGTGAAGCGTTGCCTGACCTGTTGCAGTTCCTGCGCTTCGCCGCGATAGAGCGCAATGGCCTCGGCATTTTCGCGAAAGCGCACCAGGCTGAAGCGGAAATCGGCTTCACGGCGCAGTTGCTGGAAATTGAGGCCGATCAGCCACTTGCCAAAGCCGAAGATGGTGATCAGGGTGCCGGCACTGGCATAGAAGACGAGGAAATAGACCAGTTCGCGCGAAATTGACCACAACACGGTACTGAAGGCGACCAGTTGCAGGATGGAACCGATCAGGATGAGCAGGAAATACAGCGAGCGCTGGGTAAAGGTGTTGATGTCCTCGGCAATCCGTTGATCCGGGTTGTCGATCTCGGCATGGGTATTGAGTTCATAGAAATGCCGGTGGCTGAAGTATTTGTCGAGCAGGCGATAAGTCAGCCAGCGTCGCCAGTGCAGGGCCAGCGTATCGCGCACGTAGTAGTAGGAGGCGAAGAAGGGGATGGCGATGATCAGCAGGCCGAGGCAGTACTTGATCGACACCCAGAAACGTTCCTCGTCGCGCGCCGCCAGCGCCGAGGTGAATTCGCCGGTCTGCTCATTGAACAGCACCGCAAAGCGGGTTTGTCCGAGCAGCAGCAGGATGGAGAGCAGGAGCAGGCTCCACGCCTTCCATTTTTCCTCATGGCGCCAGTAAGGCGTCGCAATGGCCAGGAAACGCTGCCACAGGTGGCGATCGACGGTCTTCATTGTCCGTTCTGATACTGAACATGCGTTGGGGAGGCAAGGCAGCCGGCTCCGGCTGAAATGCATGAGCGGATTGTATGCCTCAATCCGGCCCGGATAGAACGCTGGCTACTGTTTTTCGGGTAGAGCGCCACGGGTTGAAAAATGCCTGATTGCTGCGGTCGACCGCAGCAATCAGGCAAATTCCGGACGAGAAAAAGCCGGCTGGATTTCTCCGCCGGCTTCGAGGTGTTCAGTCCAGGATTACTGGACTTGCTGGATACCGGCCAGCACCCAGCCACCGCTGCCGTTGCGCGGCTTGGTCATGTGCCAGATTTCATCGAAGGCTTCGGCCGAAGCGGCCTTTTCTTCGCGGATCAGACCATGGAAGCGAACGCTGACGATGTAGCGGCTGCTTTCCTCGGCCACATCGAGCACTTCGGCGTTGAGTTGGACGACGTCGGTTTCCTGCTTTTCGGCACCGCGTTCGCCCATTGCCAGCTTGATCTCGGCAAACATTTCCGGCGCGGTGAATTCGCGGATGTCGTCGAGGTTGCCGGCATCGTTGGCGGCCTGCAGGCGAATGAAGTTGACCTTGGCGTTACGCACGAAGCCATCGACATCGAAGTCGGCCGGGATATGGCCGCTGCTGCCGGTGTTTTCGGCAAGCGGGGCAGCGGCGCTGCTGCCGCCGGCCGGCGTGAAGTCAGGCTGGATCGGAGCGCGGTTGTCATAGTTGGCACCGGCGCCGGCATACTGCATGCCGTTATTCAGGCCGGCTTTGGTGGCGCCTGCCTTCTTGCGCATGACGAAACCGATGACCATGACCACCGCCATGACCAGCAGGCCGATCATCATCATGTTGGCTAGGCCTTCGCCGAAACCGAAGTGAGAGGCCAGGGCGGCCAGGCCGAGACCTGCGGCAAGACCGGCCAGCGGGCCCATCCACGAACGCTTGGGTTGGGCTTGCGGGGCGGCGGCCGGAGCGGCAGCCTGCTGCTGGGTCGGGGCGGCATTGGTCGCCTTGTTCGGGGTGACGGCCTGGCGCTGCATGCCGGACGAGCTGCCTCCGCCCAGACGGCGGGCGGCTTCGGCATCGCCGGTGGTCAGCGTGAAGCCGAGTACCAGGGCGGCGGCCATCAATGCAAAGGATTTCATGTTTGTCTCCATCGGGGTGAATGTTACGAGTCGAAGCATAGCCGTAAATTGTCTCCCGAAAAATATGTATTAAGCGCAACAACGATTCGTAAAAAACGAATCGTTTCAGCCGAACAAGGCGGCCGTCGCCACCGGATTGGAGGCGAAGTAAAAGTGGACATAGGAAGCGGTCAGTCGTTCCCGGCGGTAGATCGCCTCGCCCTCCCGGCCATCCTGGGTCTGGGCGCGGACGATTGGGGTCAGCGGCGTTTCGCTCTTCGAGTAATGGAAGGTGTGACCCTGCAGGCGCCCTTCCGGCAGGTCGGCGAACTGCATGCCGAGCGCCGCCAGACGTTTCTGCATGACCGAGCGACCGGGCAGCAGGCCGGCGAAGGCATGGCTTTCGCCGGCCTTGTCGGTGACCTGCTCGAACAGGCTCATCATGCCGCCGCATTCGGCGAGCAAGGGCTTGCCGGCCGCGACGTGGGCGCGCAGGGCGCTCCACAAGGGCTGGTTGGCCGACAGCGCCGGGGCATGCAGTTCCGGGTAGCCGCCGGGCAGCCAGACGGCATCGCAGGCCGGCAGCGGCTCGCCGGCGACCGGCGAGAAGTAGCGCAGTTCGGCGCCCAGGTCGGCCAGGGTTTCCAGATTGGCCGGGTAGATGAAGCCGTAGGCTGCATCACGGGCGATGGCGATGCGCTTGCCGGCGAGCAGCGGCGCGATGTCTGGTGGCGGAACATCGTCGAAAACGACCGCTGGCGGCAGGTCGACCGTGGCACTGGCGGCCAAGGCATCGGCCAGACGGTCGAGGCGCTCCTCGATATCGTCGATTTCGGCTGCCTGTAGCAGGCCGAGGTGGCGTTCCGGCAGCACCGCGTCCGGGTTGCGCGGCAGCGCGCCGAACCAGCCCATGCCGGCCGGCAGGCTGTCGCGGGCCATCGCGGCGTGGCGTTCGCTGCCGACCCGGTTGGCCAGCACGCCGGCAAAGGGCAGGCCGGGCCGGTAGGTGGCGAGGCCGTGGGCAACAGCACCGAAAGTCTGGGCCATGGCGCCGGCGTCGATCATCGCCATCACCGGGATATTGAAGCGGCAGGCGATGTCGGCCGCCGACGGTGTGCCGTCGAACAGGCCCATGACGCCTTCGACCAGGATCAGGTCGGAATCCTGCGCCGCCCGGCTCAAGCGCCAGCGCGCATCATCCTCGCCGCACATACCGAGATCGAGGTTCTGGCACGGTCGACCGCTGGCCACGGCATGAATCTGCGGGTCGAGAAAGTCCGGGCCGCATTTGAAAACGGTGACGCGCCGGCCTTGCCGGGCATGCAGCCGGGCCAGCGCGGCGGTGACGGTGGTCTTGCCCTGACCGGAGGACGGGGCAGCGATCAGGAGGGCGGGACAGGCGGTCATTTTTCTTCCTTGGCGGCGGGTTCGATCAGTACCAGTTTGCCGGTTTTCGGGTCGCGGAACACTTCGCCGACGCGGTCGTAGCCGCTGCCGTTCTGCGTGATGCCGCTGACCGGGCGTTCGATCTGCTGGCCTTTTTCGACCGGTTTCGGTGCTTTCAGCGCGCTTTGCGTACCGGCGGCCAGCGCGGCGAGCAGGCCGCAGGCGAAAACGAGCATGACGTCGACCAGATTGACCAGGCTGGCGCGCGGGTCTTCATCGTGGTCGTCGAAGCGGGCATCGAGCTTGGAGTAGAGGCGCAGCCGTTTGCGCGGCTGAATTTCGCTCATTCCATGCCCTCCAGCACTTCCTCGTACCAGCGGCGGCGCAGCTTGCCGATGACCAGGCCGCCGATGCCGGCGACCAGGCCGAGCACGGTGGCGTCGAAGGCGACGGTGACGGCACTGGCCAGCTGTGCCGGGTCACCTTTGCCGAGGGCGGCGAGGCCCGGTCCGAGCGGGATGATGGTGGCCATCAGGCCGAGCATGGGCGGGATGCGGGCGAGCAGGTCGGCCCGTTCAAGACGGTGGCGGGCGACGGCCTGGACGCGGGCCACGTCGCCGGCCGCCTGCAGCTTGGCGAGGCCGGAAAAGCGCTCGCCGACGGCGATGCCGGCTTCGATCAGGGCGATGGCGCAGGCCAGCATGAGGGCGGCGAGGGCCGGGGTGAGCAGCCAGGTGACGGCGTCGTGCAGCCAGGCGAAGGAAAGCGGATCGGTCATCGGAAACTCCTGGGGTTTAGGCGTGGCGGCGGCCCAGCCAGAGGCCGGTCGTGAACAGCGCAAGACTGGCGGCAAGCAGGCCGAGCAGGTTGAGGGTGCGGCCGACCAGATCGCTGGCCGGCGTTTCGGGTTCGTTCAGCTCGTAGTAGCGCGGGGCGGCTTCGGCGGCGGGGACTTCGGCGGCCGGATCGGTTTTTGCCGTTTTTTCGAGGTTGACCGCCGGGCTGCCGTTTGAGGCCTGGTTTGCAGCAGTAGCGGTTGCCACCGTCTCGCCGCGCGCCTTGGCCAGCGTCACGCCGAGCGCCTGCGCGTCGGCCGCATCGAGCTGCGGCGCCAGCCATTGCCACATCGGATGGTTGGGGGCGGTGTGGCCGCTGCCGGGCAGGCCGTTTTTTGCGACCAGTTTGGCCAGTTCGCCGCCCATCTGCTTGATGGTGGCGGCGTCCGTTTTCCAGAAACCCTTTTCGGCGGCGACCATGAAGATGGCCAGCATGTGCGCCTTGACGTGGGCGTTCTGGCCCTGGCCGAGGAACTTGGGCAGGCCGAGCTTTTGCGCGTCGTCGAAATAGACGGCTTTCACTTCATCCCAGGCCCAGTTCTTGACCAGATCGGGGCGCGTCACCTGCCAGCCCCACAAGTTTTCGAGGAACTCGGTGCCCATCGTCCGGGCGCCGGCGTAGCCGTGTTCCATCAGCGGCTTCAGCCAGGCCGGGTTGAGGAAGCGGCCGCGCAGTTCGCCGAGCAGCGCCGTGGTCAGCGGCTCGACATCGGCTCGGCCCGGTTCGGCGTGTTGCAGGATCAGCGCTTCCGGCGGCTGGCCGGTGCGCCCTTCGATGGCCAGCGACAGGCCGCCGAGGTAGTCGAAGGCGTCGTTGTTGTCGAGCAGGCCGTAGAGGTTGCTGGCCCGGCCGTGATAGGTCCGCTTGATGCCGTCGAGCGCGCTGTCGAATGCGGCGTGGGCGGCTTCGCCACTGTCGTCGAGGCCGTAGGCGTGGCCCATGCGGTTGCGGTAGGCGCGGCCGATCTCGTCGCGTTCGCGCCAGGCGCCGGAACGTTCGGTCAGCCGATTGACGCCGGTGCCGTAGGCGCCCGGGGCATCGCCGAAAATGCGCTGGGCGGCGGCATGGCCGGCTTCCCGGCTGGGCAGGCCGGCTTGTTCGAGGGCGGCGAGGCGGTGCAGCCATTCGCGGGCGACGCGGTTGTCGCTGACTGACTCGCTCCCCCACGGGGCGGTCGGTAGCGGAGCCAGCGCGGCGGTGAGCGCTTCCTTCAGTTCCGGCCGCTGGGCGAGCAGGCCGGCGGCCGAAGCGGCCAGTGCGAGGCGGCCGGCGCGGTCGATCAGGTTGTTGAGGTTGGGATAGAGGTCGCGGAACAGGCCGGAGGTGGTGACGATGACGTCGTGCCGGACGACGCCCGGCTTCAGGCGAACGTCGGTGACGATGCCGCGAGCGTTCCAGACCGGCTCGGCGCCCATCATGGCCAGCGCGAAGGCGACCATCACCCCTTCGTCGCGGACGGCGTCGGAGGCCCAGAGAATGATGCCTTCGGAGCCTTGGTCCGATTTGCTCTGCGCCACCGATTTCGCGGCCAGTTTTTCGCCGAGCTGGTAGCCGATCCGGGTTGGCAGGATGTCACCATCGACGGCGTGGAAATTGCGCCCGGTGGGCAGCGACTCCGGCGAGCGCAGCGGGTCGTTGCCCTTGCCCGGCGGGATGTAGCGGCCATCCAGCCCGGCCAGCAGGCCCTGCATTTCGAGGCGCGGCGAATCGGCCAGCTTGCGGCTGATTTCTGGATCATCGATACCGCCCTGCTTCATCGAGCCGAGCATCAGGTCGAGTGCTTTCTGGCTCCAGTTGCGGCCGAAAATGTGCAGGCCGTAGGGCATGAACTTTTCCTGCAGCTTGGTCAGGTAGTGGCCGACTTCGTGCGCCAGCAGGTCATCGTCGGCCGCTTCGAAGCCGATGCCGCGCACGGCCAGCACGTCGGCCATCGAGGCTTCCAGCTCGGCCTTCAGGTTGAGGGCGACGACCTGCTGGCGCATGGTGCGGGCGGCCTGTGCCTTGAGCGATTCCGAGGAGGCGGCTTCGTAGCTTTCGACAATCTGGCGCAGCGCCAGCAACTTGTCGTAGAGCGGCGTTGCGGCCAAGGGCGGGGTCAGGTGATCGACCATCACGGCCAGCCCTCGGCGCTTGGCCTGGGTGCCTTCGCCGACGCCATCGACGATGTAGGGGTAGATGCCAGGCAGATCGGCGGCGATCAGGCTCGAGTAGTCGTCGGCCGCTAGCCCGACCGCCTTGCCGGGCAGGAATTCGTAGGTTGAATGGCGACCGACGTGAACCACGGCATCGGCCTTGAAGCGGTCGCGCAGCCAGTGGTAGAAGGCGAGGTACTGGTGCGGCGGGGTGACGCTGGTGTTGGCGTGCAGCAGCTCCTCATCGACTTCCCAGCCGCGCGGCGGCTGCGGCCCGATGAAGACGTTGCCGAAAGTCATGCCCGGCACCAGCAACCGGCCACCTTCGACCATCACTTTGCCCGGCACGGTGCCCCAGCCCTTGAGGCCTTCGATGCCGTAGCCGCTCAGGCGCCGGTTGAGCGGTGCCAACGTCGCACAACGACGGGAAGATTTGTCGGCCAGGCAGGCGAGATAGCCGGCTTCCAGCGCGTTCAGGTCGCGGATCGCCGCTTTGCGCTTCGGATGATCGGCGCCTTCGACCAGATGGTGCAGTTCCTTCAATACGGCATCGACCCGTTTGCGGCCGACCGCCTTTTCGTTGGCCTGTTCGGCTTCGAGTACTTCGGCGTGCAGGCGGCCGAGCGGGCCGTCGGTCATTTCGCGCTGCACCCGGGCTGGCAGCGTCGCGAACCAGCGGCCGTAATCGGCCGTTTTGACGCCGTCCACCGCAGTACTCAGTTCCTTTAGCGCCGCCCGGTCTTCCGGCAGGTTGACGCCGTGCGCCATGATCCGGTCGAGCAGCGCTTCCGGCGAGGCGGGCAGTTCACCGACCGTGTAGCCGGCGGCTTTCAGCGCCTGCAGCATGTCGAACAGCGAGGCCGGCACGTCGAGGTTATCGGCACCGATGTTCTGGCGCCCCGGCGGGTGGTTGTAATAGATCACGGCCAGCCGCTTGTCGCGGTTGGCCTTACCACGCAGCGCCAGCCAGCGGCCGACGCGGGCCGCCAGGCGGTCGATCTCGGCGGCCAGGACGACCGGCGGCCGGCTTTCGATGCCGGTCAGTTTGTCCGGATGGGCCGGGCCGAGCGCCGAGACGACGATGGGCTGGCCGATGCCCTGCAACTCGGGCAGCGCGACGCGGTACTGCACCGAATCGGCCGGCAGGCCGTCCGGCGACAAGCGCCACTGGGTCGCCGTCCGCTCGCTCAGGCGGATCGCCTTGAAGACCGGCACATCAAGCTTCTTGAACGCCTCGCCGACCGCTTCACGCCCTTCGGCGGCGCCGACGACGAAATCCTGTAGCACGACCAGCGCTGCCGCCCGGGCCGGGGCGATCAGTTCGGGCAGCCGTTCGAGCGCTTCGCGCGAAGCGCCGCCCCAGCGGGTGAGCACCTGGACGCAGGGCAGGCCGCGTTGTTCGATGTGCTGGCAGAGGGCGGCCGGCGGGCCGCCATCCATGTTGGCAAGGTCGAGGACGACGACGGTGGGCGCCGCCCGCAGGCCAAGCTTTGTTGCATTGCCCCAAGCGGCGGCGTCGCTCAGTTCCTGCTGGCCGACACGCAGGCGCAGCGTCGCTTCCGGCTGGGCCGCCGGCAATGGCTGTTGCGGGGCGAGCAGATGGGCGAACAGGGCCTGCGTGTTGGCGGTGCCGCCGGCCTGCCAGATGCGACGGGCGGCCAGCCAATGGCGGGCGGTCGGCTGGCTGTTGGCTGCGGTCAACGCCGTGGCAGGCGGGTTTTCCAAAGCCAGTTGGCGCAGGGTTTCGGCCGGGAAGGTGGTGAGCGAGCCTTCTCTATCCCGGCTCATCAGGTTCAGGCTGGCTTCGCCGTTGATCGCCAGCACCGGGGTTTGCGGCCGGGCATGGCGGGCCAGCCCATCTTTCAGGCGACGGGCCGGATCGCCGAAGATCGAGGCGGCGAGCACGCTGTCGGCCTGGCTGATCCATTGTGCCAGTTGCCGCTCGTCGGCCGCCATCAACTGGGCCGGCGTACGGAGCAGGATGCGGTCGTTCGGGTGACTGGCCAGGTGGCGATGTGCCGCCTCGATTGCCGTCGGTGCGGCGCGTTCGGTGACCAGGCCGAACAGGGTTGCGGCCTGCGCCAGCAGCGGCGTGGCGAGGGCCAGCAGGCCAAGCAGGCGGCGCATCGGTTTCATCGAGCCGGCTGGCTGAAGCCCTGGCGGCGGTCCCAATCGACGTAGAACAGGCGCGACTGACTCGTGCTGAACGAGTACAGCCGCTCGCCGCCGGCCGCGACGACGCTTTCGCCGCGTCTGAAATCGAGCTCCGGCTCGCGTCCGGTGCGGTTGTTGACGATCAGCGGCAGGCCGGTTTCGGCACTGCGCCGTTCCCACAGATCGTCCGGCCCCATGCCGTCGACCGGCGGCCAGTTGGCCGGGGCGAGCAGGATGGCGGCGCCCTGCTCACGGTAGCGGGCGGCTGGCTCCGGCTTGTAGGTGTCGGCGCAGATCAGGACGCCGACCGGAATGCCGTCGACCATGAAGGGCGCGCCGCCGGTGCCGGGCGTGGACCAGCTTTCGGCGCCGCCATGCACGCGCTGCTTGCGGTAGGCACCCTGAATGACGCCGTCGCGGTCGATCACCGCGACGCTATTGTGGAATTTGCCGGTCTTGGCATCGCGTTCGGCGAAACCGACGAACAGCGCTACCCGGTTGTCGCGGGCGATGGCCGCCAGCGTGCTGATCCAGGTATCGGGAAAGGGCGCGATCCAGTCGGTGCCGATCCGGCTGGCGAAGTTGTAGCCGGTTTCGGCCAGTTCGGGCGTCATCACCCAGTCGGCGCCCTGGCCGACGGCTTCCTTGATGCCGGCCTCGATGCGGGCGCGGTTGCCGGCGACGTCACCGGGGATCGCATCGAGATGGAGCAGGGCGAGGCGCAGCGCATCCGGCGTCTTGGCCGGGGCGGCTGGCGCGACGGCGAAACGCTTGGCGCCGGGCAGGAAAAAGCCGTTCTGCTTGCCGAGCGCTTCGAGTACCGCTTCGTAGCTGGCCTTGCCGATCAGTTCGCCGATCCGGCTGTGGCCGCCGGTATAGCTGGCCTGCGGGCCCTGCGTGCCGGAGACGACGATGATGCTGTCGGTGCCGGTTCCGGTCGCCTGCACGGTCTTGGTGTAGGTGCTCGGCACGTTGAGGTCCTGCAGCGCCGCCGTCTTGCCTTCGGTGACGGTGATCAGGGCACGGGCCAGCGCCGCGTCGGTCAACCGGATATTGGTCAGCAGCATGATGTTGATCGTGCCGGCCGGCGTGTTGCCTTCGATATAGGTGCCGGCATCGACGCCGGTGCGGATGGCATTGGTCTTGGCGCCGGCCGTCGCCAGCACGGTGACGGTCAGCGGACCGTAGTGCTTGGTGACGATCGCCAGATTGTCCATGTCGGCCGCGGTGGCCATCCGGGCGACTGCTGGCTGGTCCAACTGTAACTGGCCGGCCATCCGGGCATGCACATGCTCGGCATAGGCCTTGCCGCCCCGGCCATCCTGGCCCATGAAGCGGTGGCCGAGTGTTTGCCAGAGCACGGGGTGGGCGGCGTGGTTGAGCGCGGCGCGGGCGTCGAGTAGGCCGTCGGAGGTCGACAATGTCCGGCGCGCCTCGGGAAAGCGGACGAGCAGCACTTTTTCCCAAAGTCCATCGCGCTCGCTGCGCACGATCTGCGCCTCGGCCCGGATATTGGCCGGGAGATTGCCGAGGAGGTCGCTTTCTCCGGCCCAGGCGGCTGCGGAAAAGAACAGCAGGCAGGCCAGTCGGCCAAGCGCATTCATCGGCGCGGACTCAGAATTCGAGGCCGGGCATGGCCTTGATGCCGCTCTGGAAGGCGTGCTTTTCCATGCCGATGTCGCTGACCGTGTCGGCCGCCTCGCGCAGGGCTTGCGGCGCGGCGCGACCGGTGATGATGACGTGCTGCATGTGCGGGCGGGCGAGCAGCTTGGCGATGACTTCATCGAGTTCCAGCCAGCCGTATTTGAAAGCGTAGGTCATTTCGTCGAGGACGACGAGGCCGATCTCCGGGTTGCTCAGGTGGCCGCAGGCGACTTCCCAGGCGGCCTGGGCGGCGCGGGCGTCGCGCTCCTTGTCCTGGGTTTCCCAGGTGAAGCCTTCGCCACCGACATGCCAGGCGACATTCGGCTGCTGGCGGAAGAAGGCCTCCTCGCCGGTATCCGAGCGGCCCTTGACGAATTGCACGACGCCGACTTTCAGGCCGTGGCCGAGGGCGCGGGCGACGACGCCGAAGGCGGCCGAGGACTTGCCCTTGCCGTTGCCGGTGTTGATGACCAGCACGCCGCGTTCTTCCTGGGCGGCGGCGATCTTGCCGTCGACCACTTCCTTCTTGCGCTGCATGCGGTTGCTGTGGCGGGATTCCTGGTCCAGGGGTTCGGTCATGGCTTCAGCGCCTCCTTCAGTTCGTCCAGGCCTTCGAGCAGGCGGGGACCGGGGTAGAAAAAATTGTCGCCGGAGAGCATGACCAGCGGCACCGGCAGGCTGCCGAGGCTGGCGTCGCACTGGCTGGCTGCGGTCGACATGAAATTGATCACCAAATCCGGCCGGGTGGCTGCGACCAAAGCCGGAATGCCGTCGATGGCCTGGCCTTCACGCAGATGGTGGATACCTTCGGCCGGGTCGGCCAGGGTCAGGCCGGCCTGCTCGGCGAGATCGCCGAGCAGCGTGTTGTGGCCGTAGGAATAGGGCTTCGCAGCGCAGGCCGAGAGCAGCAGCACGCGGCGCTTGCGGCCGGGAAATTCGCTCAGCCGGCGATGGGCTTCGCGGCTGAATTCGGCGGCCCGGGCGGCGCCGTTCGGCGCGCCGCTGGCTTCGGCGAGCGCCACCAGCATCTGTTCGGTCTCGGCCAGCGAGCGCGAACCGCCAACGCGCAGCGTACGGGTGCCGGCCGGCGTGACCTGCTGCAGCGTTTGCTCGCTGGTCAGCGTCGAAGTGACGATCAGGTCGGGGCGCAGCGCGGCGATGGCGGCGGCATCCGGATCGCTGACCCCGCCGGTGCGTGGCAGATCCTTCTTGTCGTAGCGCGAAACGCCGACGATGCACTCGCCGCGGCCAAGCCAGTCGAGGGCGATGCTCAGATAGGGCGACTGGCTGACGATGCGCGGACAGGCGGCGTGGGCGTTCAGCGCGCTCAGGCCAAGCAGGAAGCAACACAGGAAACGAAGCAGGGGAAGCATGGGGAATCCTTGCAACAAAGACGGCCGCTCAGCGCGGGATGAAGCCGATCCGGCCATCGATCTCGACGGCTTGCAGCGGGTGCTGGTAAAGGGCCGACAGGTGTTCGGCGGTCAGCATCTGGCGGACCGGCCCAAGTTCGTGCCGGCCATCGCCGTGAATGAGCAGGGCGCGGTCGCAATAACGCCAGGCCAGCGCCGGTTCGTGCAGCACCATGATGACGCCGGCACCGTTATCGCGCGCGGCACCGGCAAACAGTTCGAGGACGGCGATCTGGTGATTGAGGTCGAGATGGGCGAGCGGCTCGTCGAGCAGATAGAGCGGCGCCGCCTGGGTGAGCAGGGTGGCGATGGCCAGTCGCTGGCGTTCGCCGCCGGACAGGGTCTGCACGTCGCGCTTTTCCATCTCGGCCAGGCCGACGGCACGCAAGGCGGTGCGGGCGATATCGGCATCCTGGGCGCTTTCCCAGTCCCAGCGCCCGAGGTGCGGGTGGCGGCCGGTCAGTGTCGTTTCCAGCACCGTCGAGGCGAAGGCGTCGCCATGCCGCTGCTCCAGCCAGCCGCGACGCAGCGCTGCCTGACGCGGGCCGAGTTCGGCGTAGGAGGTGCCGCCGAGCAGGATTTCGCCGGTATCGGGGGCGCGCAGGCCGGCCAGCACCGAGAGCAGCGTCGATTTGCCGGCGCCGTTGCGGCCGAGAATGGCCAGCCGTTCGCCAGGCTGCAGCGTGAAATTGAGGTCGGTGCACACCTGATGCTGGCCGACGCTGACACTCAGCGTCTGGGCTTCGATCAACGGGGCGGCGCTCATCGCTGATGCCTCGAGAGCAGGAAGAGGAAGACCGGCACGCCGATCAGCGCGGTCAGCACGCCGACCGGCAGTTGCTGCGGCGCAATCAGCGTGCGGGCCAGGGTATCGGCCAGCACGAGCAGCGAGCCGCCAGCCAGCACCGAGGCTGGCAGCAGCAGGCGCTGGTCGTTGCCGGTGGCGAGGCGGACCAGGTGCGGCACGACCAGACCGACGAAGCCGATCGAGCCGGCCGTGGTCACCGAGGCGGCGGTGGCCAGCGAAGCGAGCAGATAAATCGCATAGCGCAGCCGGTTGACCGCAACCCCCAGCGCCTGCGCCTGCATCATGCCGCGCGCCAGCAGGTTCAATTCGCGGGCGAACGGCATGGCCAGCAGCAGGGCGACGCCGAGCGCCAGCAGCGGCGGCCACCACTGGCCGCTCTGGCCGAGGTCGCCCATCAGCCAGAACAGCATGCCGCGCAGCTTGTGTTCGGGGGCGATGGCCAGCATCAGCGCGACCAGCGCGCCGCAGCCGGCGGCAACGATGACGCCGGTCAGCAGCAGCCGCGTCTGCGTCCAGCTGCCGTCGCCATGGGCCAGCCCGAAGACGATGAACATCGCACTCAGGGCGCCGAGGAAAGCCAGCCCATCGATGCCGAGCACCGGCAGGCCGAGCAGGATGGCGAACATCGCCCCGACCCCGGCGCCGCCGGAAATGCCCAGCACGTAAGGGTCGGCCAGCGGATTGCGTAACAGTACCTGCATCAGCGCGCCGGCCAGGGCGAGCAGGCCGCCGCAGGCAAAGCCGGCCAGCGCCCGCGGCAGGCGCAGTTCGAGCACGACGTCGATGCCCTGCACTTCGCGCCCGGCCAGCGCAGCCAGCACATCCGGAAAAGGGATGCGCAGGCTGCCCACCGACAGGGCCAGCCCGATACTGAGCCCGGCGAGCAAGCTGAGGCTGGTCAGGATCAGGAGGGCGCGGCGGCTGGACGGCATGACGGTTTATTTCGGGCTGTAGCGGACGCCGACGAAGACGCTGGTGCCCGGCGTGCCGTAATCGGCGACCAGGTTGTATTCGCGGTCGAACAGGTTGTTGACGCGGCCGAAGACCGACCAGCCATCATTCAGGCGATAGGCGCCATACAGGTTGGTGAGCGCGTAGCCATGCAGTTTTACGTCGTTCCTGTCATCGCTGAAGCGGCGGTCGCTGGCAAACAGCTCGACGCGCCAGTCCCAGGGGCCGATCTGCTGGCCGAGCGACAGCGTGCCGTAATTGCTGGCCCGGCGGGGCAGTTGCCGGCCGCTATCGGCATCGCGCGGATCGAGGTAGTTGTAATTGGCGAGCAGATCGAAGCTGCCGAGACGGCCCTCATAGGCCAGCGTTGCTCCTTCGATGCGGGCATTGCTGACGTTGGCCGGCATGATCGTGGTGCCGGTGCTCGGCCAGACGATCAGGTTTTCCACCCGGTTCAGGAACCAGGTCAGCGAGACGTGATGGGCGCCGGCCTCGTAATGGATCGACGCCTCGCGATTGCGCGAGGATTCCGGCAGCAGGTTCGGGTTGCCGACGTACTTGCCGGATTTCGGGTAGTACAGGTCGTTGAAGGACGGGGCCTTGAAGGCGGTGCCGTAGCCAAGGTTGGCGCGCCAGGCCGAGGAGATCTGGTAGCCGTAGGCCAGCGCACCGGTCGTCTTGTCGCCGAACTGCGAGTTGTCGTCATAGCGGACGTTGGCCTGCAGGCGATGGCTCTGGTAGCTGCCATTCCAGCCAGCGAGCAGGGAGTCGGTCGTGCGGTCGGTGACCTTGAAATTGCTGGAGCCGCTGACCGCTTGCTCAAGGCGTTCGACGCCGAGCAGGAAGTTGCCGACACCGGTACGGATGTCGTTTTGCCAGGTCAACTGATCCTGGTCGGTGCGGAACAGCCCGGTCAGCACGCGATCGGTGTAGTTGGCCGAGTCGTCCACGCTGTGGCCAAAGCTCAGCGTGCTTTTCCAGTTTTCGGTCAGCGCGTTTTTCAGATAGGTGCTGAAACTGGAAACGGCGTTGTAGTTGCGGGCATCCTTGGCGGCGCTGGCCGTCGACTTGCCGGCGTCGTACTGGTTGTAACCGTCGCTGTAGAAGAGATTGGCGCCGAGTTCGTGGCCCTTGGCGAAAGCATAGGCCAGGCTGCCGGCGACGCTCTGATTGTAGAAGCCGTCGCGGTCCGAGTTGTAGCTGCTGCTCTTCGGATTGGAAATGGTGTTGATGCCTTCGGTGCGATAGACATCGGCACTCAGCGAATAACGCCAGTTGTTCTGCTGACCGGAGAGGCCGGCCGCCATCGTGTAGGTATCGTTGCTGCCGGCGCCGATTTCGGCATTGACCTGCATCGGTCCCTGGCCCTGGCGGGTGAAAATCTGGACGACGCCGCCGATGGCGTCGCTGCCGTACAACGATGACGACGGGCCGCGCAGGATCTCGATGCGGTCGATCTGGGCGAGCGGTAGGCGCGACCACGAAGACATCTGGCCGGCCGTGGCCGAGCCGATGCGCATGCCGTCGATCAGGACCAGCGTGTGGCCGCTGTTGGTGCCGCGCATGAAAATGCTGCTGTTGCTGCCATTGCCGCCATTGGCGGCAAATTCGATGCCCGGTTGGCGGGCCAGCAGTTCGCCGACGGTCATCTGCGGCGAACGCTCGATTTCCTCGCGCTGAATAACGCTGACGTCGGACAGCAGTTCCGAGGCGCGCATTTGTTGGCGGGTGGCGGTGACGACGATGGGGTCGAGGTTGTCCTGGCTGTCGGCCAAGGTGGGCAACGAGGCCGCCATCGAGAGCAGTGCGACCAGCGGTTTCAAACGTGGGTACATGAGTCTTCCTTTCCCGGCGGGCGTCCCCGCATGCCGGAACAGCATTGAGAAGGAAGCGCAGGGGGAACGGCGGCTCGCAGGAACCGGCGCCACACCCCCGTGGCACTTCCGTGATTTGTCTCAGGCCGGTATCCGGGCTCGCAAGTCTTGACGTACCGCCTTCCCAGGTTTGAACCCAGTGGCCTTGTGGTACGCCCGCACTTGTTACCGTTGCGGGGGCAGCAGCGGATTGGTCTCGTGGAGACGCACCGCTTTCCCGTTTAACTGCGCTTCGAATAACGTCGCGCAGCACCTGACACGGCGCGCATTCTACATGGCAAGTTGTTGCGCCGCATCAGAAAAGTACTGATAAATTCCAATAAAGCACTTTGAGAATAAAGGCTTAGTCCTTGACCACACGTTGTTTTTCCCTCTATAGTTCGCGCCATGAATACCGAACTCGAAGCGCTTGAAGCCAAGATTGAACAGGTGGTCGCCCTGGTCCACCAGTTGCGCGCCGAGAACGAGGTGCTGAAGAATCAGATGGCAGCGGCCGAAACCGAAAGACTGCACTTGCGCCAGACGATGACGGCCGCTCGCGAGCGTCTGGAAGGTCTGATGGACAAGTTGCCCGAGGATGCCTGAGATGAGCAGCGAGCCGAATTTCCTCGACGTCAAGATCATGGGCCGCGAATACCGCGTTGCCTGTGCCCCGGCTGAGCGCGATGCGCTGTTGTCGGCGGTCGATCTGGTCGACAACAAGATGCGCGAAATCGCCCAGCGCACCAAGAGCACCATCGCCGAGCGCGTTGCCGTGATGGCTGCCTTGAACATCGCACACGAACACCTGTCCGGCGCCGCCGGAAATCCTTCGGAAACTGTTTTCGAAGCGGTTGATACTTCCGACGCAAAGCGTAGAATCAGCGACATGGGAGCACGGATCGATGCCGTGCTTGCGCCCCAGCAGAACTTGGACCTGTAGTCACTTTCTGCTGACCCCGGCGCCGCCCGCCGAGCGTCCCCTGCGGTGTTTGTTAAGACCATACATTCCTTGAACCAATGCTAATTGGCATCGGTTGTGGACCATCAAGCTGCTGTTGTGAGCGCCTCTAGTCAGGAGCTCCTGATGCAGCGGGAAAGCGACCATTCTGGACCCAGGTTCAGGATGCCGGTCTGACGGCACTTGCGGGGGCCAATTACCGAACGGGTGGCAGATTCGTCTGCCACCCGTTTCCTTTTGGAGGTTCGCGACATGAACTACTGGTTGATGAAATCGGAGCCGGACGAAGTGTCGATCGACGACCTGGCCGCAGCGCCCGGGCAGCACGTGCCGTGGTTCGGGGTGCGCAATTACCAAGCGCGCAATTTCATGCGCGACGCGATGGCGATCGGCGATCTCGCCTTCTTTTACCATTCCGGTTGTGCCGAGCCGGGCATTGCCGGCCTTTGCGAAGTCTGTTCCGAGCCTTACCCGGACGATACCCAGTTTGCACCGGACAGTCCGTATTTCGACCCCAAATCCGACCGCGCCAAGCCGCGCTGGTGGCTGCGCGACGTCCGTTTCATCGAGAAGACCCGCTATCTGCCGCTGGCCGAACTGCGTCGTTACCCGGAACTTGCTAACATGCGCCTCCTTGCCCGTGGCAACCGGCTGTCGATCACGCCGCTGAGCGCTGATGAATGGGCCTTTATCAATCGGCGTCTGGCAGAAGACTGATGACACTCTGGTGGTTGACCTACCCCTTGCTGGGGATTTTCGGCGGTTTTGTCGCCGGCTTGTTCGGCGTTGGCGGCGGTCTGACCCTGGTCCCCTTCATGTACATGCTGTTCGTCGCCCAGCAATTCCCGCCCGAGCATGTCATGCACCTGGCGCTCGGCACCTCGATGGCGACCATCGTCTTCACGTCGATTTCCAGCATGCGCGCTCATCATGCGCATGGTGCCGTGCGCTGGGATGTCGTGCGCAGCCTGGCGCCGGGCCTGGTACTGGGGACTTTTGGCGGTTCGCTGGTCGCCGGCCAGGTACCGACCGGGCCGATGACGGCCATTTTCGTCGTCATCGTTTATTACGCTTCACTGCAGATGATGCTCGACTTCAAGCCACACGCCCATCGGCAACTGCCCGGCCCGCTCGGCCTGTTCGGTGTCGGCGGCATCATCGGCGTGATTTCCAGCCTGGTCGCGGCGGGCGGCGGTTTCCTGTCGATTCCCTTCATGCTCTTCTGCAACGTCGCAATTCACGCGGCGGTCGGCACCTCGTCGGCGCTCGGCTTTCCGATTGCGGTGGCGGGGGCGATCGGCTATATCGTCGCCGGCTGGAATGACAGCGGCTTGCCGCCCTATACCCTGGGCTACATCTACCTGCCGGCTTTTTTCGGCATTGTCGTGATGAGCATCACGATGGCGCCGGTCGGCGCCCGGCTGGCCCACCGGCTGCCAGTCAAGAAGCTGAAGCGGGCGTTCGGCGGCTTTCTCGCCCTGCTCGCCAGCAAGATGCTGTACAGCCTGATCGGCTGAGGCTAGGCGCCGGCCTTGAAGTCGCGCAGCGTCGCGACGAGGTCGGCGAAGCGTTCGCCCTGGACCGTGACATGCGCCCGCAGTTGCGCCGCGGCAAGATCGCTGTCGCCCTTGATGATCGCTTCGACGATCGCCTGATGCTCGTTGAACGAGGTCGCCATCCGGTTGCGGACGCGCAACTGTAGCCGCCGGTAAGGGCGCAGTCGCCGGTGCAGGGCGGTGGCCTGCTCGACCAGGAAGCCGTTGTGGCTGGCCTCGTAGATGCGCTGGTGAAAAACTTCATTCAACTGGTAATAGATATCCGGCGTGTTCGCATCGCGCGCCGCTTCGCAGGCGCGGTGCGCTTCCTGCAGGGCCAGTTGTTCGCCCGGCGTGATCCGGCGGGCGGCCAGTCGGCCACACATCGCCTCCAGTTCGGCCATCACCTCGAACATCTCGCAGACCCGGTCGGCGCCGACTTCCGGCACCGTGGCGCCGCGCCGCGGCTTGATCTCGATCAGGCCGACCGAGGATAACTGGATCAGCGCTTCGCGCACCGGCGTCCGTGATACGCCGAAGGTGTCGGCCAGTTCCTGCTCGTCGAGGCGCGTGCCGGGGGGGTAAACACCGGTGACGATGCGCTCCTCGATCAGTTCGCCGAGGCGTTCCGACTGGCGGGTGGTGGCGGGTATTTCGGCTGGGCTGTTCACGATTGATGCTCCGGCTTGTTACAGTGATTTAATTATACGAAATTAGTTGACCAGTATTCAATCATTGCCTATCTTGTATACACAACGGTGATTTTTGAACACAAAACAACAGTGCGGTATTCCGGAAATCAGGATAAGCCAGCCAGTGAGGTTTCACCGTCAGTGCTTTGATAACCCTGGAGGAGACATCCATGATCAGCAAGACCAAGCGCCACCTTACACTGGCTATCGCCGCTGCCGCCCTGACCTGTGCCCTGCCGTTTGCCCACGCCCAGACGCCGCGTGTCATCAAGATTTCGCACCAGTTCCCGGCGGCTTCCAGCGAAGATGGTGATTTCCGCGATCGTCTGGTCCGTCGCTTCGCCGCCGAAGTCGAAAAGCAGTCCAAGGGCAGCCTGAAGTTCGAGATCTATCCGGGCAGTTCGCTGATGAAGACCAACAGCCAGATCGGTGCCTTGCGCAAGAGCGCGCTGGACATGAGCCTGGTGCCGCTGGCCTATGGCGGCGGTGAAATTCCGCAGGTCAACCTGACCCTGATGCCGACCCTGGTCAGCAGCTACGAACAGGGGATGCGCTGGAAATCCGCACCGATCGGCAAGGAACTGGACCGCATTCTGGCCGACAAGAACATCAAGATCGTCACCTGGGTCTGGCAGGCAGGCGGTATCGCCTCGACCAAGAAAACGGTGGTTGTTCCCGATGATGCCAAGGGCCTGAAATTCCGCGGCGGCAGCAAGGAAATGGACCAGATGCTGAAGGGCGCCGGTGCGGCGGTCACCGGCATGCCTTCCTCGGAAATCTACAGCGCGATGCAGTCCGGTGTGCTCGATGCGGCGCTGACTTCCAGTACCTCGTTGATCAGTTTCCGTCTGCAGGAATTCAGCAAGTACGTCACCTCGGCCCGCAACAAGAGTTTCTGGTTCATGTTCGAGCCGCTGCTGATTTCCAAGGGCCTCTATGACTCGCTGACCCCGGAACAACAGAAGATCATCAGCGAAGTTGGCGCCAGTCTGGAGAAGTTCGGCGTCGAGGAAGCCAAGAAGGACGACCAACGGATGGCTGAGGTGTTCGCCAAAGCCGGTGCCAAGGTGGTCGACATGGATGAAAAAGCCTTCATGGCCTGGCGTGGCGTTGCGGAACAGACGGCTTTCAAGGATTTTGCCGAGAACATCAAGGATGGCCGCGCCCTGCTCGACATGGCGCTGTCGGTCAAGTAATCACCCGGCCGGGCATGGCCCGGCCCATCCTTCTTAAAGGTGAATCATGAGCCCCGGATATTTCATCAGCCGAGCGGTCAAGGCCTTCAACATCGCGACAGGTTACCTGTCGGCCTTTCTGATCGTCATCGCTACCTGTGTTCTCGTTTTTGAAGTCGCGGTCCGCTATTTCTTTGCCTGGCCGACCGACTGGGAAATCGAGTTTTGCGTCTATTTACTGATCGCTTCCAGCTTCCTGGCCGCCGCCCATACCCAGCTCAACCGTGGCCACGTCACGATCGAAATTCTCGACGAGGTCACGCCGCCGAGCTGGACGCAGTGGCGCATGGCGCTTTCCGATCTGCTGTCCTTCCTGTTCTGCGCCTTCGTTGCCTGGAACTGCTGGCACCTGTTCTACGAAGCCTGGGATGAAGGCCGGATGAGCGACACCTCCTGGGCGCCGAAGATGTGGCCGGTCTTTGCCACCATGGCAGTCGGCATGACCTCGCTGACCCTGCAGATTTTCGTCCAGTTCATCGAAGACTCGCTGCCTGAAGCCATGCGCTCGCACCAGCCGCCGCCGCAACATAACGCGGCCATTCAGGTGGCCATTGAACGCATCCAGCATGACGACGAAGGAGTACGCAAATGAGCGTCGGAACATTGGGCTTGCTCTACGCGGCCGCCACTTTCATCTTCCTTTTCTCGGGGATGCCGATTGCCTTTGCCGTCGGCTCGGTCGCCCTGATCTTCATGTACTTCTTCATGCCGGTGGCACAGTTGTCGATCGTCGCCGAGACCATCTTCTCCGAACTGAACAGCTTCACGCTGCTGACCATTCCGCTCTTCATCATGATGGGCGCCGCCATCGGCAAATCACGCGCCGGGGCCGATCTCTACAACTCGCTGAACCGCTGGCTGTACAAGGTTCCGGGTGGCCTCGGACTGGCCAATACGCTGGCCTGCTCGGTGTTTGCCGCGATGTGCGGTTCCTCGCCGGCAACCTGTTCGGCGATCGGTTCCTCGGGCATTCCGGAAATGCGCAAACGCGGCTATTCCGAGCGTCTGGCGACCGGCCTGATCGCCGCCGGCGGCACGCTGGGCATCCTGATTCCGCCGTCGCTGACGTTGATCCTCTATGGCCTGGCCACCGAACAGTCGATCGGCAAGCTGTTCATGGCCGGCGTTGGCCCCGGCTTGTTGCTGACGGCGATGTTCTCGATCTGGGTGGTGTACAAATCCTGGGCCGAAAAGAACGAGAAGATTTCGGCCAATCGCACGACTGGCATGGCCATGCCGGCGGAAGAGTCGTTCAGCTGGAAACAGCGCCTTGAAACGCTGCCCCGCCTGGCGCCCTTCCTCGGTTTGATCGTCATCGTCATGGTCGCCCTCTACGGCGGCTGGGCGACGCCCTCGGAAGTCGCCGGCATCGGCGCCTTCGGTGCGCTGCTGATGGTCATGGCGATCTACGGCTGCTGGCGCTGGAGCGACCTCAAGGTCATCCTCTCCGGCACGGCCCGCGAGTCGTCGATGATCATGCTGATCATTGCGATGTCCTTCCTCTACACCTACGTGATGAGCTACCTGCACATCACCCAGTCGGCCGCCGCCTGGATGATTTCGCTGGAGTTGAGCAAATGGGCCTTCTTCTTCTGGGTCAATATCCTGCTCATCGTGCTCGGCTTCTTCCTGCCGCCGGTCGCCATCATCCTGATGGTCACGCCGATCATCCTGCCGGCGCTGAACGCCTTGGGCATCGACCTGATCTGGTTCGGCGTGATCATGACCATCCTCATGGAAATGGGCCTGATTCACCCGCCGGTCGGCCTCAACCTGTTCGTGATCAGCGGCATCGCGCCCGACATCAAGCTCAAGGAAATCATGTGGGGCACCGTCCCCTTCCTGCTGCTGATGGCGCTCGGCATCGTGCTGCTCTGCATCTTCCCGGAAATCGCCACCTGGCTGCCGTCGCAGTACAGCGGTTCCTGAGTCAGCGGAAAGACGATCATGAACGCACCCCTCCCGCGTGACTGGGATACGCTGCGCCAGAGCCGTGGCCGCCGCCTTGAGCGGGCGGCCAGCCTCGGCCTGGCTGGCAAAAATGGCAAGGAAATCCCGGTCGACCGCATCATCGACCTGCTCGAAGCCGTCATCCAGCCGGGCGACCGCGTCTGTCTGGAAGGCAACAACCAGAAGCAGGCCGATTTCCTCTCCGAGTCCCTGGCTGACTGCAGCCCGGAACGCATCAATCACCTCAGTCTGGTCCAGTCAGTCCTGGCTCTGCCGAGCCATGTGGACCTTTTCGAGCGCGGCCTGGCAAACCGCCTCGACTTTTCTTTCAGTGGCCCGCAGGGCGCCCGGCTGGCCAAGCTGGTTCAGGAACAGCGCATCGAGATCGGCGCGATTCACACTTATCTCGAACTGTTCGGTCGCTATTTCCTCGACCTGACGCCGAATGTGGCGCTGATCGCGGCGCAGGCGGCCGATGCCGAGGGTAATCTCTACCTCGGGCCGAACACCGAGGACACGCCGGCCATTGTCGAGGCCACTGCTTTCAAGGGCGGCATCGTCATCGCCCAGGTCAACGAGCGCTTGGAGAAACTGCCACGCGTCGATGTGCCGGCCGACTGGGTCGATTTCACGGTACTGGCGCCGAAGCCGAACTACATCGAGCCGCTCTTTACCCGCGACCCGGCGCAGATTACCGAAGTGCAGGTGCTGATGGCGATGATGGCGATCAAGGGCATCTACGCCGAATATGGCGTCACCCGCCTGAACCACGGCATCGGCTTCGACACCGCGGCGATCGAACTGCTGTTGCCGACCTATGCCGCCGACCTCGGCCTGAAAGGCAAGATCTGCACGCATTGGGCGCTCAATCCGCACCCGACGCTGATCCCGGCCATCGAAGCCGGCTTCGTCGAATCGGTGCATTGCTTCGGC
This sequence comes from Dechloromonas hortensis, assembly GCF_009469765.1. Lineage (GTDB taxonomy): Bacteria > Pseudomonadota > Gammaproteobacteria > Burkholderiales > Rhodocyclaceae > Azonexus > Azonexus hortensis. Next base: position 487,967 of record NZ_SSSQ01000001.1, on the reverse strand, counting down.
TCGGAAGTCGGCATGGATGCCTACATCTCGGCTCGTTCCGACATCTTCTTCACCGGGGCCGACGGCAGCATGCGTTCCAACCGGGCGTTTTCCCAAACGGCCGGCCTCTACGCCTGCGACATGTTCATCGGCTCGACCTTGCAGATGGACATGGCCGGCAATAGTTCGACAGCAACGCTGGGCCGCATCACCGGCTTCGGCGGCGCGCCGAACATGGGTTCCGATCCGCACGGTCGCCGGCACGCCAGCCCGGCCTGGCTGAAAGCCGGGCGCGAGGCCTACGGGCCGAACGCCATCCGCGGCCGCAAGCTGGTCGTGCAGATGGTCGAAACCTTCCGCGAGCACATGGCGCCGGTCTTCGTCGAGGAACTCGATGCCTGGAAACTGCAGAAGTCGATGGGCGCCGAATTGCCGCCGATAATGATCTACGGCGACGACGTCAGCCATATCGTGACCGAGGAAGGCATTGCCAACCTGCTGCTCTGCCGTAGCCCGGAAGAGCGCGAGCAGGCCATCCGCGGCGTCGCCGGCTTCACGCCGGTCGGCATGGCGCGTGACAAGGCGATGGTCGAGAACCTGCGCGACCGCGGCATCATCCGCCGTCCCGAAGATCTCGGCATCGACCCGCGCCTGGCAACGCGCGATCTGTTGGCCGCCCGTTCCGTCAAGGATCTGGTGCGCTGGTCCGGCGGCCTTTACGCGCCGCCTTCCCGCTTCCGCAATTGGTGACTGCCATGGAAACTCTCGATTTTCGTTTCGACTCGGCGCCCGTTTCCCGGGCGGCCAACCCGGCGCTGTGCGGCGTCGTCGGCTCCGGCAACCTGGAAATCCTGGTCAAGGCCGGCGATGCTGCCACGATCTGCCAGATCAGCATCAAGACCTCGGCTCGTGGTTTCGGCGAGACCTGGCGCGCCGTGCTCGGCAGCTTCGCCGCGGCCCATGCCGCCGGCGGCACCGCCATCGCCATCAACGACATGGGGGCGACGCCGGCCGTCGTCAGTCTGCGCCTGGCGCAGGCCCTGGCCGAATACCAAGGAGGTGGGCAATGAACCCGTCACTCGCGACCCGTCATAGCTGGTTCGAGGCCACCGCCCGGGCCCGGATCAATGGCCTGCTTGATGCCGGCAGTTTCCGCGAAATCCTGCCGCCGGCCGAAGCGCAGCCCAGCCCGCATCTGGCCCAGCTCGACCTGCCCGGCGCCTTTGACGACGGCGTGGTCATTGGCTGCGGTCGACTGGCTGGCAAGGCCGTTTTTGTCGCAGCCCAGGAAGGCCAGTTCATGGGTGGCGCCGTCGGCGAAATCCACGGCGCCAAGATCGTCGGCCTGCTGCGCCGGGCGGTCAAGGAAAAGCCGGCTGCCGTGCTGTTCCTGATCGACTCCGGTGGCGTTCGGCTGCATGAGGCCAACGCCGGCCTGATCGCCATTTCCGAAATCATGCGCGCCGTGCTCGACGCCCGCGCCGCCGGTGTCCCGGTCGTCGCGCTGGTCGGCGGCAGTTGCGGCGCTTTCGGCGGCATGGGCATCGTCGCCAAGCTCTGTTCGGCCATCCTCATGTCCGAGGAAGGCCGGCTGGCGCTGTCCGGGCCGGAGGTCATCGAAACGGTGGCCGGCGTCGAGGAATTCGACGCCAAGGACCGGGCACTGGTCTGGCGCGTCACCGGCGGCAAGCACCGCTACCTGATGGGCGACTGCGCGATGCTGGTCGAAGACGACCTCGCCGCCTTCCGCACTGGGGCGACGGAGTTTCTCGCTGGCTGGACGGAGCCGGCACCGAGCCTGGCCGGCCTGCGCACCCGGCAACGCGCACTGAAAAACCGCCTCGCCGCCTATGGCGCGCTGCGCGATGGTCTGGACGTCTGGGCGGCGCTCGGCGTTACCCAGCCGGAAAGCGTGCCGCTGCTCGACCGCGACAGCCTGGTCGCCTTGAAGGAAGGATTGCCGACATGAGCCTCAACGACATTCTCGATAGCCTGTTCCCGGCCGGTCATGCGGTCGACGTCGCCAATTCGGTGATTACCGGCCAGGCGCAGACGGCGCAGGGTCCGGTCGCCGTGCTCGGTACTACCGATGCGGCGGCCATCGACCACGCGATGGCGCTGGCGCTGGCCGATTTCATCCTCGACACCGTCGAGCAGCATCCCGGCCGGCCGCTGGTCTTCCTGGTCGATACCAGCGGCCAGGCCCTGTCGCGCAGCCAGGAACTGCTCTGCCTGAACGGCTCGCTAGCCCATCTCGCCAGTTGCGTCGATCTGGCGCGCCGCCAGGGCCATGCGTCGTTCAGCCTGGTCACCGCCAACGCGGTCAGCGGCGGCTTCCTGTCCTTCGGGCTGATGGCCGACAAGGCCTACGCGCTGGCCGACGCCCAGGTCCGGGTCATGGACCTGCGGGCGATGGCGCGGGTGACCAAGATCGCTCACGAACGCCTAGTCGAGTTGGCGGCCAGTTCGCCGATCTTCGCGCCGGGCGCCGAGAGCTATGTCCGAATGGGCGGCATCGAGGCGATCTGGCCCGCGGCCTCGGCCGAGTTGCTGGAGCGGGCACTGCTCGCCGCCGTGCAGACGACGCCGGTGACCGACCAGCGAATGGGCTGCGGCCTGAGCCGCGGTGGCCGCCAACTGGCGGCCGGCGTCGCCAAGATGGTGCAGAACACCGTGCTCGGCGCCTGATCCGATGCGCCGCCACGATCTCGTCTATCTGCAGCCGGATGCGGCGTTTGCGACGCCCTGCAGCGAGCCCGGCGATGCTTACTGGCAAGCCGCCCGGCAATGGATCGCGGGCGGCCGGCCGCTGGTCGTCGCCCGCCAGCCGGCTACTGGCGACCGTTGCTTGCTCGGTCTCAGCCTGCCGGCGCGGCTGCAGCGAAAAAAGCTGTCGCTCAGCGTCGAGCGCAGCGCCATTGCCGCGATTCGGCCGCCGCTCACTATTGCCGACTGTTTGTCCCGGCTGCCGGCCGGCCAGGCCGTTGTGCTCGCCCGGCTGGCGGCGCAAGCGGCCGCCTGTTCGGCTCGGCTCGGCGTGTACGGTTCGCTGGCCTGGGAGGTGCTGAGCGGGGAGCACTACCGCCATGCCGACTCCGACATCGACCTGATTTGCGATATCGAGCAGGTCGGCCAATTCGCCGCCATGTTGCCGGCCCTGCAGCAGGCCGCCGCCGAACTGCCCTGCCGGCTGGATGGCGAGTTGCGCTTCCCGGGCGGCAATGCCGCCGCCTGGCGGGAAATCGCCGGGCAGCTCGACCAGCCGGGTGCCCAGGTCCTGGTCAAGGGCGAGCACGAGGTCAGCCTGTGGCCGCTGCACGCCTTGACCGCCAGCTTGTTGCCGGAGCTTTGCCATGCTTGAACGCGCCCTGCCGCGCCATCGCCCGCAGCAAATTGCTGCGCCGGCCGGTGAGTTGTTTGCCGCCCGCGTCGGTCGGCTGGCCATTCGTAGCCTGTACCGCGAAGTGGCGCTCGACGGCAAGCCCGGCCTGGTCGGCCCGACCGGCAACGGCAGCCACCCCGACATGGATTTCACCACCTTCATGCGCAGCCTGCAGGCCTTGCGCGGCTACTTCCCGGCGATTGCCGCCTGCGGTTTGCAGCGCCCCGGTTTTGCGCCGCTGCGGGCGCTTGGCATCGCGGCCGAAGCGGACATGCTGGCGGCGACCGCTGCGGTCAACACCCATCGCGGGGCAATTTTCAACCTTGGCCTGCTCTGTGCGGCACTCGGCGTTTTACAGGCCGAAGGTGCAGCGATCAGCGCCCAAGCGGCCTGCGCCATCGTCCGCCGGCACTGGGGGCGGGATATCTTGGCCGGCCTGTCCGGCCTAAGTGAGACAACGGCGGGCACCCCGCTCAGCCACGGTCTGTTCGTCGCCCGCCGTGATGGCAGCGGTGGGGCGCGCCAGGAAGCCGCCAGCGGTTTTCCGGCCGCGCTCGGTGTCGGCCTGCCGGCTTATCGCGCCGCCCTAGCCACCACCGGCGATGGTGAACTGGCCGCCATGCAGGCGCTGTTTGCGCTGATCGCCGAACTGGAAGACACCAACCTGCTCTGGCGCGGCGGGCGGACCGGGCTGGACTACGGCCGCCGTGCCGCCGCCGATTTCCTGGCTGCCGGCGGCGTGCTCGCCGCCGACTGGCGGGCCCGTGCCGCCGACATCGACCGTGATTTCGTCGCCCGTCGCCTCAGTCCCGGCGGCAGTGCCGACCTGCTCGGCATCACGCTGTTCCTGGCCGAACTCGACGGCCTGGCCTGAACATGCGCCTCGCCCTCCTCTTCAGCGGCCAGGGCGGGCAAGGCCCGGCCCACTGGCAACAGGTGATGGCCGGGCCCGATGCGGCGCTGCGCGATCAACTGCGCCATTTGCTGCCGGAGTTGGCCGGAACGGCGGCGACCGTGGAAACAACGGCTGGCCCTGGGGGCGACGCGGAAAAGCTGGCCAAAAACAGTGTCGCCCAGCCGCTGATCTTCGCGCAGCAGATGCTGCTCTGGGGGCAGTTGCAGCCGCGCCTGCCCCGGCCAATCTGCGCCGCCGGCTATTCGCTGGGCGAAATGGCGGCCTGTAGTGCGGCCGGCGCCTTTTCCGCCAGCGCCGGCCTGGACTTGTGCGCCAAACGCGCCGCCCTGATGGATGGGGCGATCAGCGGCGAACAGGGCATGCTGGCCGTGCTCGGCCTCGACGAAGCGCTGGTTGAGGGTATGGCCGCCGCTGCCGGCCTCGCTGTCGCCATCCGCAATGCACCGCGCCATCTGGTGGTGGCCGGGCCGCGCCCCGGCCTGCTCGCCGTCGCCGAGCAGTTCACGGCGGCCGGCGCCAGTCGCCTGGTCCAGCTGGCGGTACGCACGCCGTCGCATACGCCGCAACTGAGGAGTGCTGCGGTCGACTTCCAGAAATGCCTCAATTTGCTGCCCGACGCCCGCCTGGCTTTTCCGGTACTCAGCGCCATCGATGCGACGCCGGCCCGGACGGCCCGTCCGGCACTCGATGCGCTGGCCCGCCAGATCTGCACGCCGCTCGACTGGGCGGCCTGCCTGGAGGCGGTGGCCGAAATGCAACCGGATGCGGTGCTCGAAATCGGCCCCGGCAATGCGCTGAGCCGGCTCTTCGCAGAACTGGCGCCGAATGTGCCGGTGCGGGCTTGCGACGATTTCCGCAGTGTCGACGGCATCGTCCGCTGGGTCGAATCCGGCGCCTGCTAAACGCCGGCCCCGGTAATGCCGCTCGATGTCATTCCGATCTATCTGCTGACCTGCGCCGCGGCCGGTTTCTTTGCCGGCCTGCTCGGCGTCGGCGGCGGTGTGGTGGTGGTGCCGGTGCTGACCGTCATCTTCACCTGGCAAGGCTTTCCCGGCCGCGAAGTGCTGCATCTGGCGCTCGGCACCGCGATGGCGACCATCCTGTTCACCTCGCTGTCCAGCCTGCGTGCCCATCACGCGCACCGCGCCGTGCTGTGGCCGGTGATGCGCCGCCTGACCCCGGGCATCCTGCTCGGCACGCTGCTCGGCGCCCAACTGGCGGCTCGCATTTCGTCGCGGGCGCTGGCCATTTTCTACGTCGCCTTCATGCTGTTCATTGCCCTGCAGATGTTCGCCAACCTGCGTCCGACGCCGAGCCGCAGCCTGCCCGGGCGGGCCGGCCTGGGGCTGGCCGGCAGCCTGATCGGCGCCATCGCCAGCCTGGCGGCGATGGGCGGCGGCGCGCTGACCGTGCCTTACCTGATCTGGTGCAATGTCCGGCCGCACCAGGCGATCGGTACCTCGGCCGCAGTCGGCCTGCCGATCGCTATCGGCGGCACGCTCGGCTATGTCTGGAACGGCTGGGGACATGGCGAGCTGCCGGCCGGCAGCCTCGGCTTCGTTTACCTGCCGGCGCTGGTCGTCATCCTGCTCGCCAGTGTGGCGGTGGCGCCGCTCGGCGCCGGCCTCGCCCATCGCCTGCCGGTTGTCGTCCTCAAGCGCATTTTTGCCGGCCTGCTGCTCGTTCTCTCGGCCAAAATGCTGTGGAGCCTGTACGGCGCCTGAGCTCGGGGCTTACTGTGCCTTGAAAACCGGCTTGCGCTTTTCCAGGAAGGCGGCGAGGCCTTCCTTGTAGTCTTCGGTGTCGAGGAAGGCGAAGGAGGCCGCCTTTTCTTCGTCGTTCAGTGGCTTGCCGCTTTGCAGCCGGCGTATCCACTGCTTGTGCCAGCCGGCGACCAGGGGGGCACCGGCGCCGATGCGGCGGGCCGTGGCATAGGCTTCGTCCTCGACCTGCGACTCGGGCACGACGCGGGTGACCAAGCCTTTTTCGTAAGCTTCGGTGGCGGTCAGGATGCGCCCTTCGAGCAGGATTTCCTTGATCACCGCCGCCCCGGCCAGCTTGAGCAGGCCTTCCATTTCGCCGGGATACATCGAGAAGCCGAGCTTGTTGATCGGTGCCCCGAAGCGGGCATTTTCGGCACAGATGCGCAGATCGCAGACGCCAGCGATTTCCAGGCCGCCACCGATGCAGGCGCCCTGGATCAGGGCGACGGTCGGGTGCGGGCAATCGGCAATGGCGTTTAGCGCGCTGGCGACCTGGCCGTGATAGTGCAGCGCCTGTTCCAGCGTGGCGCGGCCGGTGACGAACTCTTCCAGATCGCCGCCGGCGGCGAAGGCCTCGTGGCCGGCACCGCGGATGACGACGCAGCGAATGTTGCGGTCGACCGACAATTTGGCCATGTTTTCGGCCAGTTGCTGCCACATCGCCAGATCGATGGCGTTCAGCTTGCCGGGGTTGTTCAGGGTCAGGGTGGCGATTTCGCCAGTGCAGGAAAGGTCGACCGTGGCCATCACATATATCCATTATGGGAAGTCCGTCATTATAGGCGGCGCCCAATTCATTATTCGTTAATGTCTTATATAAGATACAATACTGCCGCCGGTTTTTTCGGTAATTATTAATTAGGGAGATCAAGCCATGAGCAGCGCGATGTATGAGCGAATGCGGGCCAACCCGAAGTTCCAGGAACTCGTCGCCCGACGGGGACGCTTTGCCTGGACGTTGGCATTTATCGTTTTGACCATGTTTTACGGCTTCGTGATGGTGGTTGCCTTTAATCCGGCATCCCTCGGCCAGCCGCTTGCTGAAGGTTCGATGTGGACGGTGGGGGTCGCCGTCGAACTGTTCATGTTCATTTTCTTCTGGGTGCTGACCGCCGTGTATGTGAAGCGTGCCAACACCGAGTTCGATAGCTTGACGCAGGAAATCGTCAAGGAAGCCTGGAAGGAGCAGAAATGATGCGCCAACTGATTACCGCGCTCGGACTGCTGAGCCTCTCCGCGCTGGCCGTTGCGGCCGGCGATCCGCTGGGCGCCGCTGAAAAGCAGGCGACCAACTGGCACGCCATCATCATGTTCTGCATCTTCGTCTTCATGACGATGGGCATTACCTACTGGGCGGCCAGCCGCACCAAGTCGACCGCCGATTTCTACACCGCCGGCGGCGGCATCACCGGCTTCCAGAACGGTCTGGCGATTGCCGGCGACTACATGTCGGCCGCCACCCTGCTCGGTCTGACCGCCATGGTCTACAGCCAGGGTTACGACGGCTACATCTACATGCTGGCCTTCTTCGCCGGCTGGCCGATCATCCTGTTCCTGATGGCCGAACGCCTGCGCAATCTCGGCAAGTTCACCTTCTCCGATATCACCGCCTACCGCCTCGACCAGGGCAAGGTGCGCACCATGGCGGCGATTTCCTCGCTGATCGTGGTCTGCTTCTACCTGATCGCCCAGATGGTCGGTGCCGGTCAGCTGATCAAGCTGCTCTTCGGCCTGGAATACAACGTCGCCATCTTCGCCGTCGGCATCCTGATGATGGTCTATGTCACCTTCGGCGGCATGGTCGCGACGACCTGGGTACAGATCATCAAGGCCTGCATGCTGCTCGCCGGCGGTACGCTGGTCATGTTCCTCGCCTTCGGCCAGTTCGGCTTCTCGTTCCAGACCTTGCTGGAAAAGGCGACCGCTGTCCATAAGCTCGGTCCGAAGCTGATGTATCCGGGCAGCCTGCTGGCCGACCCGGTCACCGCCATTTCGCTCGGCCTCGGTCTGATGTTCGGTACCGCCGGCCTGCCGCACATCCTGATGCGCTTCTTCACGGTGACCGACGCCAAGGAAGCGCGCAAGTCGGTGCTCTACGCCTCCGGTTTCGTCGCCTACTTCTTCAACGTCATCTTCATCATGGGCCTGTGCGGCATCATCATCGTCGGCCAGAATCCGGAGTTTTTCGAAGGTGGCACGCTCGGCGCCAAGCTGATCGGCGGCGGCAACATGGTCGCCATGCACCTGGCCAAGGCGGTCGGCGGCAACATGCTGCTCGGTTTCCTGGCCGCGGTCGCCTTCGCCACCATCCTGGCTGTGGTTTCCGGTCTGGCGCTGGCCGGTGCCTCGGCCATCTCGCATGACCTGTACGCCCGCGTCATCATGAAGGGGCAGGCTTCGGAAGAGAAGGAAATCCGCGTTTCGAAGATCGCCACCATCTGCCTCGGCTTCGTCGCCATCATTCTCGGCATCCTGTTCGAGAAGCAGAACATCGCCTTCATGGTCGGTCTGGCTTTCGGCGTCGCAGCCGCTGCCAACTTCCCGGTCCTGATCCTGTCCATGTACTGGAAAGGCCTGACCACCCGCGGCGCGCTGTTCGGCGGCTACGGTGGTCTGGTTTCCGCTGTGCTCTTCGTGCTCTTCTCGAAGTCGGTCTGGGTCGATGTGCTGCACAATCCGGCAGCGCTCTTCCCCTACACGCAGCCGGCGCTGTTCGCCATGCCGATTGCCTTCCTGCTTGCCTACATCTTCTCGAAGACGGATTCGAGTGTGCGCGCCGGTCAGGAAATCGAAGCGTTCGAAGATCAGTACGTCCGGGCACAGACCGGTTACGGTGCCGCCTCGGCCAGCAACCACTGATTGTCCAGTTGCTCCGCAAAACCCCGATGACAGGCGTCATCGGGGTTTTTTTATTGCGCCATCGCTTGGCGAAAGTCGTGTCGGGTGTAGTAAATTCGACGCCTGCTTCGGCAGGGCTGCAGAATTCAAGGAGGGCCAGCAATGAAACGCGGAATCGCACCGACGACGGTCGAACGCATGATGCGGGAAGATGATTTCATCGTCTCGAAAACCAGCGCCAAGGGCATCATTACTTACGGAAATCCGATCTTCATCGAGTTTTCCGGTTACAGCGAGGCCGAATTGCTCGGCTCGCAACACAACATCATTCGTCACCCGGACATGCCGCGGGCCGCCTTCAAGCTGGCCTGGGACACCATCCAGTCGGGGCAGGAGTTCTTTGGTTACGTCAAGAACCTGGCCAAGGACGGCAGTTTTTACTGGGTATTTACCCATATTTCGCCGGATTTCGACCTGCGGCGCAACATCGTCGGCTATACCTCGGTGCGCCGCTGCCCGCAGCGTTCCGCTCTCGCCAAAATTGAGCCGGTGTACCAGCAGATGCTGGCAGCCGAACGTGCAGCCGGGGCGCGCGATGCCATTGCCGCCGGTACCCAGGTCCTGCTCGACCTGCTGAAACAGACTGGAATGGGTTATGAAGAACTCGTCTTTTCCCTTTAAGCGCATGCTGCAGGTAATCCTGATCGCCCTCGGCCTGGGGGCGGCGTTTTACGCGCCCTGGGCGGCGGCGCTCTGCCTGGTTCCGGCCATGCTGCTCATCCTCTGGCCGGATCGCCAAACCGAAGGGCCCCTTGCGGATCTCGATAACTTGCTGCAAAAGGTCGGTCAGGGCGAGCTGGTGGCGAGAATGCCGAATGCCGTGAACTCGCCCAGGCTGGAGGCAATCCGGGTCAATTTGAACTCGGTGCTCGACCAGACGGAAACCACCTTCCGCGAAATTCTCGGCGCGATGAGCGCAACTTCCGAGAGCCGGCACTGGCGTCGCCTGCAAACGACCGGCCTGCACGGCACTTTCAAGGATGTGCTGGCCCAGATGCAAAGCCTGCTCGACCAATTGAGCGTGGCGCAGGAGTCGATTGCCCGGGAGGCGCTGCTCTCAAGAATCTTCCTCCGTTCCGAGCGCGGTCTGTCGATGGCGATCGAGCACGTCGGTGCGGCCTTGCAGGAAGTCGGCGTGCATTCCCGGCATTCCGAGTCAATGGCGGGTGATTTTGCCCATTCCGCCAGCGAGATGGCCGATGCGGCCAACCGGATGTCCGGTGCTCTCGGCGGTGCCCAGCATTCGGCCGAAAGCGGGGTACAGGCCCTGGCCGACCTGAATGACAAGGCCGACGCCATCCGCGACCTGACCGGCCGTATCGATGGCATCGCCAAGCAGACCAATCTGCTGGCGCTGAATGCCGCGATCGAAGCGGCACGAGCCGGCGAGGCGGGGCGGGGCTTTGCCGTGGTCGCCGACGAGGTTCGCAAACTGGCCGATCAATCGCTGAAGGCTTCCGAGGAAATCGCCGGGGCGATCGCCGCCATTTCCAGTTCGATGGCCGCAGCAACCACGCAGATCGGCGAACTTAGCCACTCCGTTTCGGAGGCCCGGGGCACCGCCAACGAGTTCTCGCAGAAGCTGACGGTGTCCGCCACTTCTGCCGCCGAGGTTGGTGCATTGTCCGGCACGATCGGCAATGGCGCGCAGACTATGTCCGACTCGATGCGCCTGGTCGCCCTGGCCCAGAAGGCGCGGGCCGATGTGACGGCGATCCTGCATGGCGAGGAAATCAATATCGCCAGCCTGCCGGAAATTGAAAAAGAGGCGATCGCCGCCGTGCAGAGCCGGCAGTGGGTCAAGGGCAGTGCCGACCGCGATGCCCTGGTCGCCATTTACGACCGTCTGTTCAGCAGCATCGAAAACCAGATGCGCTAGCCGCCTGGCTAGTCAAAGGGCGCATTCCCATCGCTGCGGGAATGCGCCGGTGGCGGCCTAACTCGCTTTGCCGCCGGTCGAGGTTTCGATCTTGGCCAGCGCTTCGCGGCCAGACAGCAGGTGATCATGCATTACCTTTTCGGCCCGCCCCGCATCGCCGGATTCCATCGCCGCCATGATCAGGCGATGCTCGTCCAGCGACTGCTGCAGGCGACCTTCCAGCGACAGCGAATGCAGGCGCGACAGTTTGAGCACCTTGCGCAGGTCCTGGATGACCGAGAGCAGCCAGCGATTACCCGACAATTCCTGGATTTTCCGGTGGAACTCCTGGTTGGCTTCGAAGAAGGCATCGATCCGGCCTTCGCGCGCCGCCGACTCGAGTTCGGCATGGATGTTCTTGAGGGCGGCGATGTCGGCCGTCTTGGCCGCCTTGACTGCTTCGGCGGCACAGCGTCCTTCGAGCATGGCCATCAGCGGGAAGATGTCGTCGAGGTCCTGGCGGGAAATTTCGGTGACGTAGCAGCCGCGCCGCGGTTTCAGTTCGACCAGGCCTTCCGAGGCGAGCACCTTGAGCGCTTCGCGCAGTGGGGTACGGGAGATACCGTATTGTTCGGCGAGTTTCTGCTCGTCGATCCAGGTACCGGGAGTCAGCTCGTGGGCGAAGATGCGTTGGCGCAAACGTTCGGCCACTTCCTGATAAAGCGCGGTTGGTGCAATACGGTTCATGTTTTCGGTGTGGTGTGATTGAGCAAGCCGGTACTTGGCCGACTTGCATCCATAATTATGGATAAAGTATTATGCTGGGCTTGGTATGTCAAGCTGGGTCCAGAGGCGTAGAATTTTGAATTCTGCATCATCGGCCTGAAAAAATCGAATCAGCGAGGGGTGTGTCATGTCTGAAAAGTTCTTTGATTCCAATAATCTGGATGCCTGGGAAAAGGCCGCCGCGAAACACTCACCGGGTGGCGACGTCAAGAATCTGAACTGGAATACCCCGGAAGGCCTGAGCGTCAAGCCGCTCTATACGAAATCGGACGTCGACGGCCTGGCTTTTGCCGACACCCTGCCCGGCTTCGCGCCCTACCTGCGCGGCCCGCAGCCGACGATGTATGCCGTCAAGCCGTGGACCATCCGCCAGTACGCCGGCTTCTCCACCGCCGAAGCTTCCAATGCCTTCTACCGCAAGGCCCTGGCTGCCGGTGGCCAGGGTGTTTCGGTCGCCTTCGACCTGGCGACCCACCGCGGTTACGACTCGGACAATGCCCGCGTCACCGGTGACGTCGGCAAGGCCGGCGTAGCGATCGACTCCGTTGAAGACATGAAGATTCTCTTCGACAGCATTCCGCTCGACAAGGTTTCCGTCTCGATGACGATGAACGGCGCCGTGCTGCCGATTCTCGCCGGCTACATCGTTGCCGCCGAGGAACAGGGGGTTAGCCAGGACAAGCTGTCCGGCACCATCCAGAACGACATTCTCAAAGAGTTCATGGTGCGGAATACCTATATTTATCCGCCCAAGCCGTCGATGAAGATCATCGCCGACATTTTCGGCTACACGGCGCAGCACATGCCGAAGTTCAACTCGATCTCGATTTCCGGCTATCACATCCAGGAAGCCGGCGCCAACCAGGCCATCGAACTCGCCTTCACGCTGGCCGACGGCATGGAATACGTGCGGACCGGCGTCGCTTCCGGCATGGACGTCGACACCTTTGCCGGCCGCCTGTCCTTCTTCTGGGCGGTGGGCATGAACTTCTACCTGGAAATCGCCAAGATGCGTGCCGCCCGTTTGCTGTGGCATCGCATCATGACCAAGTTCAACGCCAAGAGCCCGAAGTCGATGATGCTGCGCACGCACAGCCAGACTTCCGGCTGGTCGCTGACCGAGCAGGATCCGTACAACAACGTCGTCCGCACCACCATCGAGGCGATGGCGGCCGTTTTCGGCGGCACCCAGTCGCTGCACACCAACGCGCTCGATGAAGCGATCGCACTGCCGACCGAGTTCTCGTCGCGCATCGCTCGCAACACGCAGCTGATCATCCAGGAAGAAACCCACATCACCAACGTCGTCGATCCGTGGGCCGGCTCCTACATGATGGAAAAGCTGACCCAGGACATGGCCGACAAGGCCTGGAGCATCATCGAGGAAATCGAGGCGATGGGCGGCATGACCAAGGCTGTCGAATCGGGCTGGGCCAAGATGCAGGTCGAAACCTGCGCCGCCGACAAGCAGGCGCGCATCGACTCGGGCAAGGACGTCATTGTCGGCGTCAACAAGTACAAGCTGGCCAAGGAAGACGCGATCGACATCCTCGATATCGACAACCACGCCGTCCGTGACGCGCAGGTCGCCCGCCTCAAGCAGATTCGTGCGACGCGCGACACTGCTGCGGTCAACGCTGCGCTGGAGGCATTAACCAAGGCGGCCGAAACCGGCGACGGCAACCTGCTCGACCTGACTGTCAAGGCGATGCGCCTGCGCGCCACGGTTGGCGAAGTGTCGGATGCGCTGGAAAAGGTCTTCGGTCGTTTCCGCGCCAACAACCAGACCATTTCGGGTGTGTACGGAGGTGTCGTGGAAGGTCAGGAAAGCTGGGAAAGCATCAAGGCCGATATCGCCAAGTTCGCCGAGGAAGAAGGCCGTCGGCCGCGCATCATGATCGCCAAGCTCGGGCAGGATGGCCATGACCGGGGCGCCAAGGTTGTTGCCACGGCTTTCGCCGACCTCGGTTTCGACATCGACATGGGGCCGCTGTTCCAGACGCCGGAAGAAGCCGCCCGCCAGGCCATCGAAAACGATGTCCATGCGATCGGCGTTTCCTCGCTGGCGGCCGGGCACAAGACGCTGCTGCCGGAGCTGGTCAAGTCGCTGCAGGCCCAGGGCGCCGACGACATCATTGTCTTCGCCGGCGGTGTCATCCCGGCCCAGGACTACGATTACCTGTACAACGCCGGGGCCAAGGCCATTTTCGGGCCGGGCACGCGGATCGAGGATTCGGCGATCAAGGTGCTGGCCGAAATCCGCAAGGCCCGCGGCTAAGTCCGGATGAAGCTGGGCGAAGCTCCCGTGTTGGCTCATTCGCTTTCTACCGCCGATCAGGCGCTGGTCGACGGCATGCTGGCCGGTCAGCGCCGCGCGCTGGCCAAGGCCATTACGCTGATTGAATCGACGCGCCATGATCATCAGCAGCGCGCCCAGCAGGTGCTGAACGCGCTGTTGCCGAAGACCGGCAACGCGATCCGCATCGGCATCTCCGGCGTGCCGGGGGCGGGCAAGTCCACTTTCATCGAGGCGCTCGGCGTCTGGCTGATCGAGCAGGGCAAGAAGCTGGCCGTGCTCGCCGTCGACCCCTCGTCGTCGGTCTCCGGCGGTTCGATTCTGGGAGACAAGACGCGCATGGAGCAGTTGTGCCAGCGCGAAGAAGCCTTCATCCGGCCCAGCCCGTCGGCCGGTTCGCTGGGCGGCGTCGCCGAGAAGACGCGCGAGGCGATGTTGCTTTGCGAGGCGGCCGGTTTCGACGTGATCATTGTCGAGACGGTTGGCGTCGGCCAGTCGGAAACGACGGTGGCCGGCATGGTCGACATGTTCTGCCTGCTGCAGTTGCCGAATGCCGGCGATGACCTGCAGGCGATCAAGAAGGGTATTGTCGAGATCGCCGACCTGGTGGTCATCAACAAGGCCGATATCGACCGCCAGGCGACCGCAGTCGTCCGCGCTCAGTGGCGCAACGCGCTGCACATGCTGCGCCCGGCGTCGCCGAACTGGGCGCCGCCGGTGATCGCGCTGTCGGCCCTGCACAAGGAAGGCATCGTCGATTTCTGGGAACAGATCGAGAAATACCAGGCGGCGCTGAAGCCGACCGGCGAGTTCGCCGCCAAGCGCCAGCACCAGTCGCTGAGCTGGATGTGGCAATTGATCGATTCCGGCCTGCGTCAGCACTTCCGTCATCATCCGCGCGTGCAGGAAAACCTGCCGGCGCTGACTCTCTCCGTCGAACAGGGCCATACGACCCCGGCTGCCGCCGCGTATGCGCTGCTCGACTATCTGAAACACTGATTTCAAATTACCCGAACCACTAAGGGAGTTTCTATGCACGACATCATCCGCCAGCTGGAAAAAAAGCGTGAACTGGCCCGCCTCGGCGGTGGCCAGAAACGTATCGACAGCCAGCACAAGAAGGGCAAGCTGACTGCTCGCGAACGTCTCGAACTGCTGCTCGATCCGGATTCCTTCGAGGAATGGGACATGTTCAAGGAACACCGCTGCGTCGATTTCGGCATGGATCAGGCCGAAAAGACGCCGGGTGACGGCGTTGTCGTTGGCTATGGCACGATCAACGGTCGTCTGGTCTTCGTCTTCTCACAGGACTTCACCGTCTTCGGTGGCTCGCTGTCGGAAACGCACGCCGAGAAGATCTGCAAGGTCATGGACCAGGCAATGAAGGTCGGCGCCCCGGTGATCGGCTTGAACGACTCGGGCGGTGCCCGCATCCAGGAAGGCGTCGCCTCCCTCGGTGGCTATGCCGACGTCTTCCAGCGCAACGTGATGGCTTCCGGCGTCGTGCCGCAGATTTCGATGATCATGGGCCCCTGTGCCGGTGGTGCGGTGTACTCGCCGTCGATGACCGATTTCATCTTCATGGTCAAGGACTCGTCCTACATGTTCGTGACTGGTCCGGAAGTCGTCAAGACCGTGACCCACGAAGACGTCACCGCCGAAGAGTTGGGCGGTGCGGTAACGCACACCAGCAAGTCCGGTGTTGCCGACCTGGCCTTCGAGAACGATGTCGAAGCCCTCTCCATGCTGCGCCGCTTCATGAATTTCGTGCCGGCCAACAACCGCGAAAAGCCGCCGGTGACGCCGACCAACGATCCGGTCGACCGCATGGATTACTCGCTCGACACGCTGGTCCCGGACAACGCCAACAAGCCGTACGACATGAAGGAATTGCTCGTCAAAGTCGTCGACGACAACGATTTCTTCGAACTGCAGCCGGATTACGCCAAGAACATCATCATCGGTTTCGGCCGCGTTGACGGCCACCCGGTCGGCATCGTCGCCAACCAGCCGCTGGTGCTGGCCGGCTGTCTGGACATCAAGTCCTCGATCAAGGCCGCCCGCTTCGTCCGCTTCTGCGATGCCTTCAACATTCCGGTCGTCACCTTCGTCGACGTCCCGGGCTTCATGCCGGGCACCACGCAGGAATACGGCGGCATCATCAAGCACGGCGCCAAGCTGCTCTACGCCTACGCCGAATGCACCGTGCCGAAGGTTACCGTGATCACCCGCAAGGCCTACGGCGGCGCCTACGACGTGATGTCGTCGAAGCACCTGCGTGGCGACGTCAACCTGGCCTGGCCGTCGGCGGAAATTGCCGTAATGGGCCCGAAGGGTGCCGTCGAGATCATCTTCCGTGAGGAAAAGAACGATCCGGCCAAGCTCGCCCAGCGCGAAGCCGAGTACAAGGAAAAGTTCGCCAACCCGTTCGTGGCCGGCGCCCGTGGCTTCATCGACGACGTCATCATGCCGCACGCCACCCGCAAGCGCATCGCCCGTTCGCTGGCCATGCTGCGTGACAAGAAACTCGACAACCCGTGGCGCAAGCACGGCAACATTCCTCTGTAAGCGTCAGGGAGAAACAGGAATATGTTCAAGAAGATTCTGATTGCCAACCGCGGTGAAATTGCCTGCCGCGTCATCAAGACCGCCCGCAAGATGGGCATCAAGACCGTCGCCGTCTATTCCGAAGCCGACAAGGATGCGCTGCATGTCGACCTGGCCGACGAAGCCGTCTGTATCGGCCCGGCTGCGTCGAAAGAGTCCTACCTGGTGATGGACAAGATCATCGCTGCCTGCAAGCAGACCGGCGCTGAAGCAGTCCACCCTGGCTACGGCTTTCTGTCCGAGAACGCCGAGTTCTCGCGTCGCCTGGAAGAAGAAGGCATCAAGTTCATCGGTCCGAAGCACTACTCGGTGGCCAAGATGGGCGACAAGATCGAGTCCAAGAAGCTCGCCATCGCCGCCAAGGTCAACACCATTCCGGGTTACAACGATGCCATCGCCGGTCCGGACGAAGCGGTCGCGATTGCCAAGAACATCGGCTATCCGGTGATGATCAAGGCCTCCGCCGGCGGCGGCGGCAAGGGTCTGCGCGTCGCCTTCAACGATGCCGAAGCGCACGAAGGTTTCTCTTCCTGCGTCAATGAAGCCCGCAACTCCTTCGGCGACGACCGCGTCTTCATCGAAAAATACGTGCTCGAGCCGCGTCACATCGAAATCCAGGTGCTCGGTGATTCGCACGGCAACTACGTGTACTTGAACGAGCGCGACTGCTCGATCCAGCGTCGTCACCAGAAGGTCATCGAAGAGGCGCCGAGCCCCTTCGTCGACGCCGAGATGCGCAAGGCGATGGGCGAACAGGCCGTGGCCCTGGCCCGCGCGGTGAATTACGAATCGGCCGGTACGGTCGAATTCGTCGTCTCCGGTGCGACCAAGGAGTTCTACTTCCTGGAAATGAACACCCGTCTGCAGGTCGAACACCCGGTCACCGAGCTGATCACCGGCCTCGACCTGGTCGAGCAGATGATACGCGTCGCCTACGGCGAAAAGCTGCCGCTGGCCCAGGCCGACGTCACCATCAACGGCTGGGCGATGGAATGCCGGATCAATGCCGAAGACCCGTTCCGCGGTTTCCTGCCTTCCACCGGTCGTCTGGTCAAGTTCCAGCCGCCGGCCGAGATTCCGGGCCAGGTCCGGGTTGATACCGGCGTCTACGATGGCGGCGAGATCTCGATGTTCTACGACTCGATGATCGCCAAGCTGATCGTGCACGGTGCGACCCGCGAGCAGGCGATTTCCCGCATGCGTGACGCGCTGAACGGTTTCGTGATCCGTGGCATCTCCTCGAACATCCCGTTCCAGGCGGCCCTGATGCAGCACCCGCGCTTCCAGTCCGGCAATTTCAATACCGGCTTCATCGCCGAGGAGTACCCGAAGGGCTTCGACGCCTCGATGGTTCCGCACGATGATCCGGCGCTGCTGGTTTCGGTTGCTGCTTATGTGTACCGCGCCTTTACCGACCGTTCCGCTTCGATCACCGGCCAGTTGCAAGGCCATGAGCGCATCGTCGGCGACAACTGGTGCGTCGTCCGCCTCAATCCGAACGGCAACGAGAACCATCTGGTGGTCGCCCGTCCGATTCCCGGCGGCTACCATGTCGAGTACAAGGGCGAGACCTACGAGATCCTGTCCAGCTGGAAACTCGGCGAGTCGCTGTTCAACGGTACCTGCAACGGCGAGGAATTCACGCTGCAGGTCGAACGTCACAAGACCAAGTACAGCCTGTTCCACTGGGGCACCCGCGCCGACTTCATGGTGATGAGCGCTCGCGCTGCTGAACTGTTGGCCCTGATGCCCGAGAAGGCCGCACCGGATCTTTCGAAGTTCCTGCTCTCGCCGATGCCTGGCCTGCTCCGCGAAGTCGCGGTCAAGGTCGGTCAGGACGTCAAGGCTGGCGAAAAGCTGGCCGTGATCGAAGCCATGAAGATGGAAAACATCCTCAAGGCCGACCAGGACTGCAAGGTGAAGAAGATTTCGGCGGCGGCCGGCGAAAGCCTGTCGGTGGACCAGATCATCATCGAGTTCGAGTAATCCGGCTTAGCCACCGGTTTTTGCCCAAAACCGGTGGTCTACCGCAGCCCTCGGGCTGCAGCCAGCAAGGCCCGTCTTCAGACGGGCCTTTTTCTTGGGATACAAATCAAGCCGGTCGGCAGGCGTAACGGACGAAGTCGGCGCCGCGCTCGATGACTTCCCGCGGTACCAGATGCACGACCGAAGCGCACTCCAGCGCCACCCCGATATCGAGGCGGACACCGGCGGTGACCGGGACGAGCAGCGAGAGGTCGCTGCCGCTGCGCAGCACGAAGGCGGCGTGGCGGGGCTGGCCGGGCGGGCTGGTGGCGACCATTTTCAGCGTGCAGGCTTCGATCTGTTCCGGGTACCAGTCGAGCCGGGCATGGAGTTGCCCGTCTGCCGTGGCGAGCAGTCGGGAGAGAACACCAAGGCGCGGCTGATCGCCCTGCAGGGTGGCGATCAGGCAGGGCGCCTGCAGGCGTGGGCCGTTTGTTTCGAGCCGCGTCACCTGGCCGTCGGTCCGTGCCCAGGTTTCGCTGGGAACGTCGATACGCTGGACGGCGGTTGGCATTTGCGACAGGCTGTCGAAGCCGAAGAGCGCCATCCGTTGATGGGCAATCGAGGTGCTGCGCGCATTCATGCCGCTCCCCGGGTTGAGTTCTTCTCCCGTGAAAATGGCGTAGGCGTCTTCGGCGCCAAAGGCCAGTTCGATTTCGCCGCTGGCCTGGCTGGGGGCGGGAGCCGGAGTGCGCAGGTGGTGGTCGATGTCGCTGAGCAAACGGATGCAGGCGGCGGCTGACAGTTCGCGGCCGAGCTTGAGGGCTTCTGGCGCTTCGCCGGCGCGCAGCGATTCGATCCGCGAACGGATCTTGCGGTCGACCGAACGCACGTTGAGCCAGCCCGGCAGACCAGCCGGCAGCGGGCCGCCGAACAGCGGGGCGAGCGGGATGGTCAGTGTTTTTCGATCACTGTCCGGCGCACTCTGGAAAGTGCACAGTTCGCGCCAGCGGCTGAGTGCCCTGTTGGCGACGGCCAGTTGGGCCGAGGAAAAGTGATAGGGGTCGGCCAAGCGAAGCAGGATCGCCCAGCTCAGCAGCCCGGCAATATTCGCTTCGCCGAGGTGCGGGTAGTCCGGATCGCCCAGCGCCTGGCGCAGGACACCGGCGCTCTCGGCCTGGGCGAGGATGGCCAGCAGCAGGTGGTCGAGCTCGGGCGGACAGGCCTGGCTGGCCTGGTAGCAGGTGAATTGGGCGAGCCGGATGGCATTGGCGGCGCGGTGCAGCGGCCGGCACTTTTCGGCGCCGGCAAAGTGCGGTGCCAGGCGCAGGTAGGCGATGCCCAGTTGGCGCCACAGGCGCTGCGCCATTGCGAAAACCTGCTGTTCGTCGGCGGTCAGGGGCAGTGCCTTGCGGTTGTAGCGTGCCTCCTGGCTGGCCTGCACGGGCAGGGCGGCAGAGCGCAGGCGATCGAGCAGTTGTAGGCTGAGCGGAGGTGGCAGGGCGGCGGCATCGATTGCCTCGATCTGGCCGGTCAGGGCGCTCAACAGCGGCCAGGGCTGGTTGGCGGCTTGCGCGGCCAGCCAGCGTTCGGCGGCGACGAGATCCTGAAATGCCGGTGCCAGCTTGCTGTGGGCGGCGGGGAGTTGCAGCCTGTGCATGGTCGCTCCTTTCAGGGTATGCTCGATCCATGAGCGGATTTGAACATTATGAGCGCGAATTGGCCGATCTTGATCACGAGATTCGGCGTTATGCCGCCATTTGCGGCGTCAGCCTGGCCAATCGTTACGAGGTCGAGCGCTGTCTGGGCGAGCATCACGACAGTTGGGCCGATGACAAGGCCCGGGAGAACTTGCAGGGTCTGCTGATTCTGCGCATCAAGCTGGAGGCGGAGATGATCGAACTGGGCTTTTTGCCGCCGCCGCTCATTCCGCCTGTTCCGCTCGAAGACTGATCAGCCGTCGGCGTTGATCTTGGTGATCAGCGCCTGCAGGGTAGCCGCCGCCTGATCGTTGGCGACCTGGCAGGTGCCGGCTGCCTGGTGACCACCGCCGCCGTAGGCCAGCATCAGTTCGCCGACATTGGTCTTGCTGCCCCGATCGAGAATCGACTTGCCGGTGGCGAAAACGGTGTTCTGCTTCTGGACGCCCCACATCACATGGATCGAAATGTTGGTCTGCGGGAACAGCGCGTAGATCATGAAACGGTTGGTCGCCCAGATCGTTTCTTCGTTGCGCAGGTCGAGCACGGCCAGGTTCTTGTGTACGGTGGTGCAGCGCAGGATCTGGTCCTTGGCTTTTTCCGCCTGGTCGACATAGAGTTCGACGCGTTCCTTGACGTCCGGCAGGGCGAGGATTTCATCGATGCCGTGATTGCGGCAATACTTGATCAGATCCATCATCAGTGCGTAGTTGCTGATCCGGAACTCGCGGAAGCGGCCGAGACCGGTGCGGGCATCCATCAGGTAATTGAGCAGCACCCAGTCCTTTGGATTGAGGATCTCGTCGCGGCTGAATTGTGCCGAATCGGCCTTGTCGACCGCATCCATCATGTCGTCGGTGATGTTTGGGAAGGCTTCCTTGCCGCCGTAGTAGTTGTACACGACACGCGCTGCCGAGGGGGCTGCCGCTTCGATGATGTGGTTCTTGCGCTCGCCGGTATTGCGGATGGTTTCCGACAGGTGGTGGTCGAAAGCGAGATGGGCGGCGGCGACGTAGGGCAGGTTGGTCGTGATGTCATTGCCGGTGATATCCACCTTGCCGTCCTGCATGTCCTTCGGGTGCACGAACTTGATGTCGTCGATCAGGTCAAGTTCGTTGAGCAGCACGGCGCAGACCAGGCCGTCAAAGTCGCTGCGGGTCACGAGGCGGTATTTTTGTTGCGTCATTGCTTGTCTCCGGGTGGCGAATTGCGTTGTAGCGACAAGCATAGCGCCATTGGCGGCGGAGCGGAACGTACCCGGCGATTTAGCGGCGTATGGTGACGGCCAGCGTTGGGCAGGGGGCGACGCAGGCGCCGCAGCCGGTACATTTTTCGAGATCGATTTCCGGCAGCGGACTGCCACCCAGGCGCGGCGTGAAGCGGATGGCGCGGGCATCGCAGTAGTCCCCGCAGACCCGGCATTCGACGCCTTGATGCGGCAGGCAATCTTCGCCGATGCTGGCGGTGTACGGCCAGGGGGCGGCGTTTTCGGCACGCCACAGGGCTTTGGGCTGGCAGGCGCTGACGCAGTCGCCGCAGAAGGTGCATTCGGCGACCTTGAAATCGACGGTCGGGTAGCCGCCGTCGCCGGCGACCAGGATGTTCTGGGGGCAGGCCTTCAGGCAGTCGTTGCAGCGTGTGCAGTGGTCGATGAAGGCCGCCTCGTCGCGCGCCCAGGGCGGCCGGATTTCGGCCTTCGGGCGCGGTCGACCGCGGAAGAAGGCGCGGCGCCCGGCATCGACCATGGTTTAGCCGCCGGCTTTCATCTTGTCGATGCCGTTGCGCAACATCTGGTCGATTTCCGAACCCGGCTCGACTTGCAGCAGCAGGGCTTCCCAATAGGCGATGCCCTTCTTGTTGTCGCCGGCTTCCATGGCGCCGGCGCCGGCCAGGAACAGGCTGTGACCGTGCTTGGGATCGAGTTTCAAGGCCTTTTCGACAAGCTGCATCGGCTTGCCCTTGAGGCCTTCGCCGCGCGCCATGGCGATCGTTTCGGCGTAGGCAGCAAGCAGGTCAGGGTCTTCGTTGACCAGCTTTTCTGCCTTGCCGTAGGCGGTGGCTGCATCTTCATAGCGGCCCATGGTCTTGTAGGAGCGGGCCAGCATCAGCCAGCCCTTGAGGTCGTCCGGATTGGCCTGCATGCGTTCGGCCAGTTTGGCGACCATGCCGTTGATTTGCTCCGGCGTCATCTGCGGCTTGGCAACGGTCTGGGCCGGGTCGAGGGCGCGCGGATTGCCGAGTATGCCGTAGCCGAGCAGGCCGAGGATGGGCAGCAGCAGGAGCAGGGCGATTGCCGTTTTGCGGCTCGGGCCGTGGCTGGCGGGGACGGTCGCCTCGGCGGCGGCCGGTTCGACTTCCTCCAGCAGGCGCCGTTGCAGTTCGCGCTTGGCCTGCTCGAAGTCGCTATCGGCCAGCGTGCCGTTGTCCTTCTCGCGTTCGAGTTCGGTCAACTGGTCGCGGAAGATGGCGAGGTTGGCTTCCTTGCGGTCGGCTTTCGGCTTGGGGGCGCGCAGGCCGAGCCAAAGCGGTGGCAAAATGAAGGCGGCGACCACCACGATGAGCAGGATGGCGAAAAGGGCGAACTGGGTCATTTCGGGGTGTTTTCCTTGAGCAGCGCGTCGGCGCGGCTGGCTTCGTCAGCCGAGAGCGGCTGGTCTTCGGCATTGATGCGGGTGGTCCGGCGGCGCAGATAGCGTTGCAGGATGAACAGGCCAAGCAGCATCAGGGCGACCGGGCCACCCCAGAGGAGCAGCGTGATGCCCTTGACCGGCGGCCGGTAGAGCACGAAATCGCCGTAGCGGGTGACCATGAAATCGACGATTTCCTTGTCCGTCTTGCCGTCCTTGATCATCGTCCGCACTTCGCGGCGCAGATCCTGGGCCAGTTCGGCATTGGAGTCGGCGATGGTCTGGTTCTGGCAGACCAGGCAGCGCAGTTCCTCGGACAGCTTCTGCAAGCGCTTTTCGGCGACCGGGTCGGCGGCGAGCGCCGCTTCGGTGGCGCTGTCCATGGCAAATGCTGCACCCCAAGGGTACTTCGTGCCGGGCGCGGTCGACGCGATAAAAAGGGCAAAAACCAGCGTCAGCAGGCGCTTCATTTGTTGAGCTCCGCGAGCAGCGGCATGATCTTCTTGCCGAGCACCTCGGGCGTGATCGGGCCGGTATGCTTCATGCGGATCAGGCCGGCCTTGTCGATGACGTAGGTTTCCGGCACGCCATAGACGCCGTAGTCGATACCGACCCGGCCGTCGAGGTCCATCACGGTCAGCGTGTACGGGTCGCCGTGGTCGGCCAGCCATTTGTTGGCGCGCTCGAAGGCGAGTTTTTTCTCTTCATCGGCCGCCATCTTGCTCATGTCGAAACCGCCGTCGCCCCGCACTTCCTTGTAGTTGAGGCCGATCAGCGGGACATTCACTTTCTTCGAGAACTCGACCAGCACCGGGTGTTCCTGGCGGCAGGAGACGCACCACGAAGCCCAGACGTTGAGCAGCCAGACCTTGCCCTGCATGTCCTTCGGGCCGAGCGTGGTTTCCGGTTTGGCCAGCACGTTCAGGTTGAAGGCCGGCGCCGGCTTGCCGACCAGCGGTGACGGCACGTCGCGCGGGTTGAGGTTGAGGCCGATGGCGAGCAGGGCGACGAGGGCGGCAAAGGCCCCCAGAATCCAGTAGTAACGGTTCATGCTTGTTGGGTTCCAGCGGGAATGGTGGCGGCAGCACGGGCCTTGACGCGATAGCGGCGATCGAGCAGGGCCAGGCAGCCGCCCAGCGCCATCAGCACGCAACCGCCCCAGATCCAGTCGACATAGGGTTTGTAATAGACGCGCACCGCCCATTCGCCTTCTGGCTTGTCGCGGTCGATCGGCTCGCCGAGCGAGACATAGACGTCGCGCAGCAGACCGGCATCGATGGCGGCTTCGGTCATCGGCATCGTCGAGGAATGGTAATTGCGCTTTTCCGGATTCATTTTGAGCAGGAATTTACCGTTCACCGCCAGATCGAAATCGCCCTGAGCGGCGACGTAGTTCGGCCCCTCGACCGCCTTCACGCCGTTGAAGGTGAAGTGGTAGCCGGCGACATCGACGCTTTCGCCGGGCGCCATCTTGACGTCCTTTTCTTCCTGGAAGCTGCTCACCATGGTGACGCCGACGACGAAGACGGCGATGCCAATGTGGGCGACATGCATGCCGAAGAAGCTGCGCGGCTGCTTGAGCGCAGCACTCAGGAAGGACTGGCCGGCCCGGGTGTGCTGGACGCGTTCGACGAAGTTGATCAGCGCGGTGAATACGATCCAGGCGGCGAGCAGGATGCCGAGCGCGGTCAACGCCGACCACTGGCCATAAAGCAGCGGCAGGGCGATGGCGACGATGGCTGCGGCGGCCAGCGCCCAGCGCACGGTGCGGGCGATGTCGGGAATCGATGCTTCCTTCCAGCGAGCGAAGGGGCCGACGCCCATCAGGAAGAGAATTGGCGTCATCACCGGCACGAAGACGGCATTGAAGTACGGTGGGCCGACCGAAATCTTGCCGACGCCCAGCGCGTCGATCAGCAGCGGGTAGAGCGTGCCGAGCAGGACAGTGGCACAGGCGACGACGAGCAGCACGTTATTGGTGAGCAGCAGCGATTCGCGCGAAACCAGCCCGAAGCGGCCGCCCAGCCCGACTTTCGGGGCGCGCCAGGCGAACAGTGCGAGCGAGGTGCCGATCACGGCGACCAGGAAGATCAGGATGAAGATGCCGCGCCGCGGGTCGGTGGCGAAGGCGTGGACCGAAGTCAGCACGCCGGAACGGACCAGGAAGGTCCCGAGCAGCGACAGCGAGAAGGCGGAAATCGCCAGCAGCACCGTCCAGTTCTTGAAGCTGCCGCGCTTTTCGGTGACGGCCAGCGAATGGATCAGCGCCGTACCGACCAGCCAGGGCATGAAGGAAGCGTTTTCGACCGGATCCCAGAACCACCAGCCGCCCCAGCCCAGTTCGTAATAAGCCCACCACGAGCCCATGGCGATGCCGAGGGTCAGGAAGACCCAGGCGGCGGTTGTCCACGGCCGCGACCAGCGCGCCCAGGCGGCGTCCAACTGACCGGAGAGCAGCGCCGCGATGGCGAAGGCGTAGGCGACCGAGAAGCCGACGTAGCCCATGTAAAGCAGCGGCGGGTGGATGACCAGGCCGAAGTCCTGCAGTAGCGGATTGAGGTCGCGCCCTTCGGCGGCCCCCGGCAGCAGGCGCTCGAAGGGGCTGGAGGTGATCAGGATGAAGAGCAGGAAGCCGAAGGCGACCAGGCCGAGCGTGCCGAGGACGCGAGCGACCATGGTTTCCGGCAACTGGCGCGACAGCATGGCGACGGCGAAGGCCCACCAGGTCAGCATCAGCATCCACAGCAGCAGCGAGCCTTCATGGCCGCCCCAGACGGCGGCGACGCGGTATTGCAGCGGCAGCAGCGAATTGGAGTGCTGGGCGACATAGACCACCGAGAAGTCGTTGCTGACGAAAGCCTGGGTCAGGCAGGCGAAGGAGAAGGTGACGAGCAGCGCCAGCGCCGAGGCGGCCGGGCGGGCGACGGCGACCCAGGCCAGGCGGTTGTTGTGGGCGCCGATCAGCGGCAGGGTGCCGAGGACCAGCGCGACCAGCGCAGCGAGGATCAGCGCGAAATGGCCGAGTTCGGGAATCATGCTCAGTAACTCGCTTTCGGTTGGGCGCCACTGGCAGCCGCGGCCGCCTTCTTTTCGGCAGCGCGTTCGTGGGCGTCGCCGACGGCCTTGGCGGCTTCCGGCGGCATGTAGTTCTCGTCATGCTTGGCGAGCACTTCGTTGGCGCTGAAAGTGCCGTTGTCCACCATCTTGCCCTGGGCGACGACGCCTTTGCCTTCCTTGAAGAGGTCGGGCAGGATGCCCTTGTAGTTCACGGTGATGTCCTGGTCGGTATCGGTGACGATGAAGGCGATGGTGACGCCATCGGCCTGTCGCTGCAGGCTGCCTTCCTTGACCAGGCCGCCGATGCGGAAGACCTTGCCCTGCGGTGCCTTGCCGGCGGCGACGTCGGTCGGCGAAATGTAGAGGGCGATGTTGCTGTTCAGCGCATTGAGAACGAGGGCGGCGATGATGCCGACGACAGCCAGCGCGCCGCCGATCAGGGCGAGTTTCTTGTGACGGGATTTCATTCTGCGGTGTTCCTGTTTTCAGCGCGGGTTTCTGCCCTCATCTGGCGCTGCAGACGAGTAATGGTGGTCTTTCGATTGCGGGCGACCATGATCGGTTCAATCGCCATGATCAGCGCGGTGGCGCCGAAGGAGCCCCAGACGTAAAAGCCGTAGCCGCCCATGGCGAGAAAGTCGGCAAAGCTGTTCCAGTGGATCATTTCTTACCTCCGGCCACTTGTCCGCCCAGTTCGGCCTTGACCCAGTCGGTATTGCGCTCGCGTTCGAGCATGATGGTGCGTACCCGCATCAGGGCGACGGCGATCGAGTACATCCAGAAGCACATCGCCATCAGCAGCATGCCCCAGAGCATGGTTTCGGCCATCGACGACTTGGTCAGGTTGACGCTGGAACCCTGATGCAGCGTGTTCCACCACTTCACCGAGAAATAGATGATCGGCACATTGACGACGCCGACCAGCAGCAACAGGCCGCCCGCCTTGTCGGCGCGGCGGGCATCGTCGATCGCTGCGGTCAACGCCATGTAGCCGATATAAAGGAAGAGCAGGATCAGTTCCGAGGTCAGACGGGCATCCCACACCCACCAGGCGCCCCACATCGGCTTGCCCCACAGGGCGCCGGTCCACAGCGACAGGAAAGCCATCAGCGCGCCGGTCGGGGCCAGTGCCTGCGCCATCATGCCGGACAGCCGGGTGTTGAAGGCGAGGCCGATGGCGGCCCAGAAAGCCATCACCAGATAGATGAACATCGACATCCAGGAGGCCGGGACGTGGATGAAGATGATGCGGTAGCCCTCGCCCTGCTGGAAATCGGTCGGCGCGACCAGCATGCCGAGATAGAGTCCGGCCAAGCCGAAGATGACCGAGATGGCGGCGAAATAGGGAATCAGCGTACCGGCCAGCGGGTAGAAGGTCGCCGGCGAGGCGAAGCGGTAGAGATTGAAGCGATCTTTCATTCGAGGGCGATCTTCAAGGCAGCGGCCGTCGCCCAGGGGGCGAAGCCGACAGAGGCAAAAGTAATGGCAGCGAGCAGGGAAAGATGACCTTCCCCCCCGAGACCGGTCACCGTGGCATCGACTGCGCCAGCGCCGAATATTAGCACCGGGATGTAGAGCGGCAGCACGAGCAGCGACAGCAGCACGCCGCCGCCGCGCAGACCGAGGGTCAGTGCCGCGCCGATGGCGCCGATGCCGGACAGAGCCGGCGTGCCGAGCAGGATGGCGCCGGTCAGCACGAGCAGTGCGTCGGCCGACAGGTCGAACTGGATGCCGAGGACCGGCGCGATCAGCGCCAGCGGCAGGCCGGAAACCAGCCAGTGAGCAATCACTTTGCCGGTAACGACCAGGCCGAGCGGGTGTGGCGCCAGCGCCAGTTGCTCCAGCGTGCCGTCGCGGTGGTCGTCGGCGAACAGCCGGGGTAACGACAGCATGGTCGCCAGCAGCGCCGCCACCCACAGCACGCCGGGAGCCAGCTTGCGCAACAAATCAGGTTCGGGGCCGATGCCGAGCGGAAACAGGCTGACCACGATGATGAAGAAGAACAGTGCCGAGACGATGTCCGCCTGGCGGCGCATGGCCAGTTTGAGGTCGCGGCCGATCACCGCGCTGACGATTTTCAGCATGGGCGAGCGCTCATCCGCCGATCCGCAATTCGCGGACCTGGCCGGCCGGGATATTGACCAGCTGGTGCGTCGTCATCACGGCCAGGCCGCCGCGCTGCAGGTGGCCGGAAATGATGCCGGCCAGCCAGTCGACCGCAGCCACATCGAGGGCAACGAAAGGTTCGTCGAGGATCCACAGCGGGCGCTTTTCGGTGACCAGCCGGGCCAGTGCGACCCGGCGCTTCTGGCCCTGCGACAGGTATTTGCAGGCAAGGTCTTCGCGACCAGCCAGGCCGACCTGTTCCAGCGCGTCGATGGCGTCGTCCTCGGACAGTATTTCGTCGGCCAGGCGGGCGGCGGCGAGCAGGTTTTCGAGTGGCGTCAATTCTTCCTTGATGGCGTTCAGGTGGCCGAGGTAGCAGAGATCGGCCCGGAATTCGTCGGCCAGCTTGTCGATGGCCATGCCCCGCCAGCGGATTTCGCCGGCTTCCGGCGGCAGCAGGCCGATCAGCATGCGCAGCAGACTGGTCTTGCCGGCGCCGTTGCGGCCTTGCAGATACAGCAGTTCGCCGCCTTCCAACTTGAAGTTGAGGCCTGCGAACAGGCGGCGCTCGCCGCGCACGCATTCCAGATTGTCAGCTTCAAGCATCAGGGGAAAAACCGAAAGAAATCAGGCGCAAATTATGAACGCGCAAGTGTACCGACAGATTGATGATCATCAAACAAAAAGACCAAGAAAAACGGGGGCCGCAGCCCCCGTGGCGGGACGGTCGGGGAGATTACTTCTTCTCGAACGGGGTCGGCCGCGGCGTCGCATCGGCCGACGGCGGCAGGATCGGCATCTTGAAGTTCGGCTGGTCGCCGGTCAGGGTCTTCAGGAAGGCGACGATCTTGGCGTTTTCATCATCGCTGAACTTCTTGCCCAGCTGCAGGCGGCCCATCGTGTCGACGGCTTCCTTCAGCGTGTTGGCGGCGCCGTCGTGGAAGTACGGATAGGTCATTTCGACGTTGCGCAATGTCGGCACCTTGAAGTTGAAGCGGTCGGCGTCCTTGCCGGTGACGGCGGAGCGGCCTTCGGCCGGACTGGAGGCCTTGTAGGCTTCGACGACGCCCATTTTCTGGAAGGAATTGCCGCCGACGGCCGGGCCGTTATGGCAGGCGACGCAGCCGCTGTCCTTGAACAACTGGTAGCCGGCCAGTTCATTCTTGCTCAGCGCCTTCTTGTCGCCCTTCAGCCACTTGTCGAAGCGGGAGTTCGGGGTGACCAGGGTTTCCTCGAAGGCGGCGATGGCTTTGGTTACTTTTTCGATGTCGACCGTCTCGCTGCCGAAGGCTTTCTTGAATTCGCCGACGTAAGCCGGAATCGACTGCAGCACGTTGATCGCCAGGGTATGGCTGAAGGCCATTTCGCCCGGATTGGCGATCGGCCCGCCGGCCTGCGCCTTGAGGTCGGCGGCACGGCCGTCCCAGAACTGCGCGAGATTGAGGCTGGAGTTCAGCACGGTCGGTGCGTTGATCGGGCCTTCCTGCCAGTTGTGACCGATCGAGGTCTTGATGTTGTCGGTGCCGCCCATCGACAGGTTGTGGCAGGAGTTGCAGGAAATGAAGCCGGACTTGGAGAGGCGCGGGTCGAAATAGAGCTTCTTGCCCAGTTCGACGAGGGCCGGGTTGGTGACCTTGGCCGGGGTGATCGGCTGGATCGGTTCCTGGTTGGCGGCAACTGCCGCCTGGCTGATCAGGGCGCCGGAAAGTAGTGCAATTGTGCTGGCCAACATGCTGCGTTTCATCTTGTGTTCTCCCTGGTTGAAATGCTCGGTTCGGGCATTCTCCCCTTGGGGGCTATGCTAGTATTGATCCAAGTCAATGATTTTTATGGGTTTTGGTTATAGAGGCTATAGGTATTCCCTATAGCTGAAAGGGGCTTTAGACCCCATTTTGTTTTATGGAGAGCAGTTAGATGACACTGACCGAGTTGCGTTACATCGTGGCGCTGGCCCAGGACGGTAGTTTCAGTCGGGCGGCCGAGCGCTGTTCCGTCAGCCAGCCAACGCTGAGCGTGGCGATCGCCCGGCTGGAGGATGAACTGGGGGTGCAGTTGTTCGAGCGCGGCAAGGGCTTTGTCAGTCCGAGTGCGGTCGGCCTGAAGGTGGTCGAGCAGGCGCAGCTCGCCCTCCAGGAAGCGGAAAAAGTCCGTCAGATCGCCATGTGCGGCCGAGATCAGCTGGAGGGGCCGCTGCGCCTGGGCATCATCCATACGATCGGGCCGTATCTGCTGCCGCAACTGATCCATGCCCTGAAATCGGTAGCGCCGGAAATGCCACTGGCCATCGAGGAAAACATGACGGCCAACCTGGCCGACATGCTGCGCGACAACGAACTGGACGTGGTCATCATCGCCCTGCCCTTCGAGATTCCCGGCGTATTGACCCGGCCGCTCTACGACGAGTCGTTCAAGGTCATCGTGCCGCGCGGCCATCCGTGGGAAGGCAAGGAGAGCATCAGCCCGGAGGAGGTGGCCGGTGATGAAGTGCTGCTGCTCAAGGCCGGCAACTGTTTTCGCGATCAGGTGCTGGGCGCCTGTCCGCAGGTGAGCAGTCCGGAAACCGATATCCGGCTGGGCCATTCGATCGGCACCATTCGCTGCATGGTGGCCTCCGGCCTTGGCGTCTCCGTCCTGCCCGATGGCGCCTTGCGCCATCCCTACAGCAACGACATGATCAGCGTCATTCCCTTCCGGCCGCCCGAACCGGCACGCCGCATCGCCCTTGGCTGGCGCGCCGGCTTTGTCCGGCCGAAGGCGATCGATGCCCTGCTGGCCGCGGTGCGTGGCCTGAAAACGCCGGCCTATCGCCTGGTCGATTGATCGGAGAGTAGAACCTCGGCCTGGATTTGCTGCAGATGACTGCTCATCTGGCTGGCGAGCTCTTCCAGTTCGGCCAATAAGGGGCGGCTGGCCGGCTCGTCGCTGCCGCGGCCGGCGCACAGTTCACGGCCGATTTCGTGCAGGCGGCGGTGCACCTGCTCCAGTTCGGCAAATCCGTCCAGCGCACGGTAGCGCTGGCTGTGCGGGCCGTAATACCAGCGACCAAAGCGGCAACTTTGGTGGTCGTCGTGGGGCGCCGGCAAGGTTCCGCTGGTATCGTCGAGATAGGCCTGCAGCTTGAGTTTCCAGCGTTTGTGTTCGACCTCGGCAATCAGCATCGGCAAGTCGTCGCGCGACCAGAGGAAGGCGGTGCTCGAACTCCACAATTCATCGGGTCGGAAGCTGTCGACCCAGCCCGGTAGCTCGCCGGCCGGCATCGGGCGGGCGATGCCGAAACCCTGCGCCATGTCGCAGCCGAGTTGCAGCAGAACCATGCCGTGTTCGACCGTTTCGACGCCCTCGGCGATCACCTTGCGCTGGAAGGCCCGGGTCAGGCCGATGACGCCTTCGACGATGGCCAGGTCGTCCGGGTCGTCGAGCATGTCGCGGACGAAGGATTGGTCGATTTTCAGGATGTCGGCCGGCAGTCGGCGGAAATAGGTCAGCGATGAATAGCCGGTGCCGAAATCGTCGAGCGAGAAGCTGACCCCGTGGCGTCGGCATTCGGCAAACAGTGCGGCGACGTTGGCGATATCTTCCAGTGCCGCCGTCTCCAGCACCTCCAGTTCGAGGCTGTGCGGCGGGACATCCGGATGGGCGGCGAGCAGTTCGCCGAGGCGGGCAGCGAAGCCGGGCGCCTGCAGATGGTTGCCGGCAATATTGACGCTGACCGCGATCTCGAGGCCGGCGCTACGCCAGCGTGAAAGTTGCTGCAATGCCTCGCGGATCACCCAGTCGCCGAGGGTGATCGACAGTTCGCTGCCTTCGATGGCGGGCAGGAAATCGGCCGGCAGCAGCAGGCCGCGCTCCGGGTGCTGCCAGCGGATCAGCGCTTCGGCCCCGATCACGCTGCCCTGGCGCATGTCGACCTTGGGCTGGTAGTGAAGAACGAACTCGTGGTCGTTCAGGGCCTGACGAATGCGGCTGATTTCCTCACGGCGCAGGCGGGCACGGCGGTCGTTTTCCGGGTCGAACAGGTGAAAACGGTTGCGCCCGGCCTGTTTGGCGGCATACATCGCCTGGTCGGCGTGGCGGAGCAGGGTGTCGCTGTCCGAGCCGTCTTGCGGGTAGAGGGTGACACCGATACTGGCTGATATCGAGATTTCGTAACCACCGATGCGGAAGGGTGTGGTCAGTTGCCCGATGACGCGGCCGATGGCGTGGTCGCATTCATGGACATCGTCGAGATCGGAGAAGAGCAGCACGAACTCGTCGCCGCCCAGCCGGGAGACCGTGTCGCCGGCCCGGACGCAGCCTTTCAGACGCTGGCCGACCTCGACCAGCAGGCGGTCGCCGATGGCGTGGCCGAACTGGTCGTTGACCGGCTTGAAGCCGTCGAGGTCAAGATAGCAGACGGCCAGTGTCTTGCCGTTGCGTTCGGATTGTGCCATCGCCAGCTGCATCCGGTCGCCGAGCAGCATGCGGTTGGGCAACTGGGTCAGGGCATCGAAATGGGCCAGGTGTTCCAGCCGTTTCTGGTGTTCCTTGATCAGCGTGATGTCGGAAAAGATGCCGACGAAGTGCGATACCGCGCCGTCGCGGTTGCGCACGGTCGAGATGGTCAGCAGTTCGGCGAAGATTTCGCCGGTCTTCTTGCGGTTCCAGACTTCGCCGCGCCAGAAACCCTGCTCGCGGATGGTCTGCCACATCGTGGCATAGAACTCGGGCGGGTGATGGCCAGACTTGAGCAAATCCGCCGTCTGGCCGATTGCTTCGCTGCGCGCATAGCCGGTCAGTTCGCTGAAGGTGCCGTTGACTTCGACGATGCGGCCGGCCGGGTCGGTGATCATGATGCCTTCGTGGGCGTTGTCGAAGACGCTGGCCGCCAGCTTCTGGCGTTCCTCGGCGATCAGCCGCTCGCGAATGTCCTGGGCAATGGCGATCAGCGCCGGCTGGCCGTCCCAGTAGCCGGTGATGATCCGGGTATCGACCATGACCGGGCTGCCGTCGGCATGCAGCAGCGGCAGCGGACAGGTCGAACGCTGGCCGGCAACGATTTCGCCCAGGTAGTGCGTGGCCATTTCCCGCGTTTCCGGCGGGTGGACCGCAGCAATGTGCTGCGTCTTGAGTGTGTCCGGCGGGTAGCCCAGGCGTTCGTTGACCGCCTGGTTGTGATGCAGGATGCGACCGCTGGTGTCGAAGATGAAGATCAGGTCGGTCAGCGCGTTGAACAGGCCGCTCAGGTTGTGTTGCAGGCGTGCGGCCTCTTCCTGGGCATCGAGGCGGAGCAGGGTCTGGCCGAAATTGCCGGCCAGCGTTTCCAGCGCCTGCAGGGTGTCCGGCGAAATCTGGCTGGCCTGGCGACCGGCCAGGTAGAGGCCGGCCACCGCCTGGCCGGCAACCAGCACCGGCAGCACGGTCAGGCAGCGCAGGCCTTCGGCGGCCAGATCGGGCGAGGCAATCAGTTCGTCATCGTTGCAATGCTTGTTGAAGTCATTGCAACTGCAGACCAGCTTGCCGTCGGCGATGCTTCGAGCCTGTGGATGGTCGGCCGGCAGCGTGCGATGTTCGGCAACGAATTTTGCCGACAGGCCCTGGTCGGCGAGCAGCCGATAGCCGCCGTCCGGGGTGCGCTGGTAGATACAGCCGGCATCGAGGTCGGGGAAGCGCAGCGCCGCCTTGAGAATGGTGCTGAGCACTTCTTCGCGCTGCAGGCCGGCGGCCAGGGCCTGGGCCAGGTCGTGCTCGATTTCGAGACGCAGCGCGGCCCGTTTGCGTTCGCCAATATCGACGACCGAGGCGATCAGAACCGGCCGGCCGAAGTAGGAGCCGGGGTGAAGCCGGACGTCGACCGGAAAGATGCGGCCACCGGCACTGCAGGCCCAATATTCGAAATACTGCGGCGTGCCGGCGATGGCGGTCTTGATATGCCGCTCGGTCGCCGCCATGTCGTTCAGCCCGGGAGTGCCGATCACGGCCTGGGTCTGGCCGAGCAGTTCGCTGCGCGGGTAACCGAACAGCGCTTCGGCGCCGACGTTGACGTCGAGGAAGCTGCCGTCTTCGCTCTGGATGAAGACCGCTTCGCTGATGCTGTCGAAAATGCCGCGGAAAGTGTCGAGGCTGTTTTGCAGGCGGTCGGCTCCCTGCTGGTGGGCCAGGATCAGTGCCGTCAACTGGCTGGAGTGGGTGAGCAGCGCGAGATTTTCGTCAGAAGGTGCGCCAGGCTTGCGGTTGTAGGCGGCGAAGGTGCCCAGCAATTGGCCCTGCGGGCTAAGGATCGGTTCCGACCAGCAGGCGGCAAAGCCGGCTTCGCGGGCGGCCTCCCGATATTGTTCCCAGTACGGTTGGTCGGCGATTTCGTCGAGGAGCACCCGCTGCTGCAGGAAGGCTGCCGTCCCGCCGGTGGCGAGTGGAATGCCGCCGATCCTTCTGGCATGCCTGTCCGGCAGGCGCGGCGCGGCGAACGGGCGCAGGTGCAGGCCGTCGTCGTCGAGTAGCTGGATGGCGCAGGTCCAGGCCGGCATTTCCGTTTCGACGGAAAGGACGATCAGTTCCAGCACGCCGATCAGCGGCTCG
The DNA here is from genome assembly GCF_009469765.1 of Dechloromonas hortensis. GTDB lineage: Bacteria > Pseudomonadota > Gammaproteobacteria > Burkholderiales > Rhodocyclaceae > Azonexus > Azonexus hortensis. The sequence goes on along the minus strand of NZ_SSSQ01000001.1, from coordinate 453,472 downwards.
TTGCGGATCAGGCCGGCAAGCGCCGCGTTGCGCAGCAGGATCGCTTCTTCGGAGCGCCGCTGGCGGGAAATGTCGAGCGCGAAGCCGACCGTGCCGAGCAGGGCGCCATCGTCGTCGACGACCGGCGCCTTGTAGGTCTCGTGCCAGACCAGTCCCTCGGTGCGGGCAATCGGTTCGGCAACGATCTTCTTCTGCTGGCTGGCCATCACGGCTGCGTCGTCGGCGCGGTAGCGCTCGGCCAGTTCCGCCGGCCAGAAATCGAAATCGCTCTTGCCGATCAGGTTGGCGGTCGAGGTCTCGCCAACGGCGGTCGCATACACCCGGTTGACGGCGAGAAAGCGCGACTCGGTGTCCTTAAGCCAGACCAGGTAGGGGAAGTTGTCGAGCAGGGCGCGCTGATAGCGTTCGTTGCGGGCCTTTTCATCCTGTGTCTGGTCGCGTTGCCGGGTCAGGGCCAGGCGGTCGGCCAGCGCGTCATCCACCAAATCGAGCTTGAGCGGGCGCATCAGCGCATGCTCGGAGAGCAGGCCGACCAGGCGATTGCTGCGGTCGACCACCGTCAAATGCCGAATTCCGCGGTCCAGCATGCATTGGGCCGCATCGGCCAGGGCGCTGTCTTCGTGGATGCTGATTGGCGGCTGCGTCATCACTGCGCCGAGTTGCGGATTGTCGGCGCCACGGGCGAACAGGCGGACCACATCGCGTTCGGTGACGATGCCGAGCGGCTGGCGACCGGCGACGACCACGGCGCAACTGGCGCGGACAGCTTCCATGGCGGCCAGCGCTTCATCGAGCGTGGCGGTGGCCGGCAGGCGCGGGAAAAGACGTTCCATCAGCGTATCGACGCTGTTCAGGTGATGGAAGAAATCGGCCCCGAGGTGGCGGCGCAAATCGGCCTCGCTGACGACGCCGAGCGGCTTGCCGGACTCGTCGATGACGATGATGTGACGAATGCCGAGGCTGGCCGCCTCACGATACGCTTGGCGGAAATCCATCGCGGCCGGCACACAGTGCACCGGCTGGGTCATGATGTCGCGGACCGCGGCAGCGGGCGCCAGATGCTGGCGCTGGATACGCAGCATGTCGCTTTCGGTGACGATGCCGAGCACCTTGTCCTGGTCGATCTCCTGGTCGACGACGATGACCGAGGAGGCGCCGGAGTCGAGCATCAGGTTGGCAATCCGGCCCAGGCTGGTGTCGGGCGAAACGCGTTCGCAAGCGGACGAAATCAGTTCAGCAATCTTCGGCACAGTCCCCCCTCTTTTTTTCCGCGATTGTAAGCGCGCCGCGGCTAATGGTCTTGACGGGCATCAAGCCTTGTCGACGACGCTCGGAACGGGGTGGAAACTGTGCTTTCACTATGGATTGTCTGTAACCATTGTTTTGCCCGGGAGGCAGGGCTGGCGGTCCTCGCCGCAAGGCGACTTAATGCCTTGATTCCTATCGTGAATGATCAGTTCCTTGGCAGGTGGCACAAGGCTTGCACCTGTCGTTCCACTGCACGCGACAAAAACGGGGGAACAACAAGTGACCGAGACATTCTACGAAGTGCTGCGCCGTCAGGGTATCACCCGGCGCAGCTTCCTGAAATTCTGCAGCCTGACGGCGACTTCGCTCGGCCTGGGCAGCGCCGCCGCACCGCGCATCGCCCACGCGCTGGAAAACAAGCCGCGCACCCCGGTGCTCTGGCTGCACGGCCTGGAATGCACCTGCTGCTCCGAATCCTTCATCCGCTCGGCGCACCCGCTGACCAAGGACGTCGTGCTCTCGATGCTTTCCCTCGACTACGACGACACGCTGATGGCCGCCGCCGGTCACCAGGCCGAAGCGATCCTCGACGAGGTCAAGAAGAAGTACAAGGGCAACTACATCGTCGCCGTCGAAGGCAATCCGCCGCTCAACGAAGACGGCATGTTCTGTATCCAGGGCGGCCGCCCCTTCGTCGAGAAGCTGCGCGAAACCTGCGCCGACGCCAAGGCCATTATCAGCTGGGGGGCCTGTGCCTCCTACGGCTGCGTCCAGGCCGCCAAGCCGAACCCGACCCGCGCCACGCCGGTGCACAAGGTGATCACCGACAAGCCGATCATCAACGTGCCGGGCTGCCCGCCGATTGCCGAAGTGATGACCGGCGTCGTCACCTACATGCTGACCTTTGACCGCATTCCCGAGCTCGACCGTCAGGGGCGGCCGAAGATGTTCTACGGCCAGCGCATCCACGACAAGTGCTATCGCCGCGGCCACTTCGACGCCGGCCAGTTCGCCGAAGCCTGGGACGACGAAGGGTCGCGCAAGGGCTACTGCCTGTACAAGATGGGTTGCAAGGGGCCGACCACCTACAACGCCTGTTCGTCGATGCGCTGGAACGGCGGCGTCAGCTGGCCGGTACAGTCCGGCCACGGTTGTATCGGCTGCTCCGAGGAAGGCTTCTGGGACAAGGGTTCGTTCTACGACCGCGTCACCGACATCAAGGCCTTCGGCGTCGAAGCCAATGCCGACACCATCGGCAAGGCGGCAGCCGGCACCGTCGGTGCGGCGATTGCCGCCCATGCTGCCGTGACGGCACTGGCCCGCGCCCGCCAGAAGGCGGGCGAGACTGAAGAACAAAAGGGAGAAAAATAAGATGGCTGCCTACGAAACCCAGGGCTTCAAGGTTGATAACTCCGGCAAACGCGTCGTCGTCGACCCGGTTTGCCGCATCGAAGGCCATATGCGGGTCGAGGTCAATCTCGACAGCAACAACGTCATCCGCAACGCCGTCTCCACCGGCACCATGTGGCGCGGTCTGGAAGTGATTTTGAAAGGCCGCGATCCGCGCGACGCCTGGGCCTTCACCGAGCGCATCTGCGGCGTCTGTACCGGCACCCACGCGCTGACCTCGGTCCGCGCCGTCGAGGACGCGCTGAAGATCCAGATCCCGGAAAACGCCAACACCATCCGCAACCTGATGCAGCTGAACCTCTACGTTCACGACCATCTGGTGCACTTCTACCACCTGCACGCGCTCGACTGGGTCGATGTCGTGTCGGCGCTGAAGGCCGATCCGAAGGCGACCTCGACGCTGGCCCAGAGCATTTCCAACTGGCCGCTGTCCTCGCCGGGCTATTTCCGCGACATCCAGAACCGCCTGAAGAAGTTCGTCGAATCCGGCCAGCTCGGCCCCTTCATGAACGGCTACTGGGGCAACCCGGCCTACAAGCTGCCGCCGGAAGCCAACCTGATGGCGGTCGCCCACTATCTCGAAGCGCTCGATTTCCAGAAGGAAATCGTCAAGGTGCACACCATTTTCGGCGGCAAGAACCCGCACCCGAACTGGCTGGTCGGCGGCGTGCCCTGCGCCATCAACCTCGAAGGGGTCGGCGCCGTCGGCGCGGTGAACATGGAGCGCCTGAACCTGGTCAAGAGCATCATCGACCGCTGTGCCGAGTTCGTCGAACAGGTCTACATCCCCGACCTGCTCGCCATCGGCAGTTTCTACAAGGGCTGGGGTTACGGCGGCGGCCTGTCGTCGAAGAACATGCTGTCCTACGGCGACATCCCGCAAAAGGCCAACGACTACACCAGCGGCAACCTGCTGCTGCCGCGCGGCGCGATCATCAACGGCAAACTCGACGAAATCCACCCGGTCGACCTGAAAGACCCGGAACAGGTGCAGGAATTCGTCGCCCACTCCTGGTACAAGTACCCGGACGAAACCAAGGGCCTGCACCCGTTCGACGGCGTCACCGAACCCAATTTCGAACTTGGTCCGAAGACCAAGGGCAGCAAGACCCGCATCGAGGAACTCGACGAAGGCGGCAAGTATTCGTGGATCAAGGCGCCGCGCTGGCGCGGCCACGCCATGGAAGTCGGCTGCCTGCCGCGCATGGTGCTCGGCTACCTGCAGCCGAAGCAGTACCCGGAAATCCATGGTCTGGTCGAAGGCGCCCTGAAAAAGCTCGACGTGCCGGTTACCGCGCTGTTCTCGACCCTTGGCCGCACCGCGGCGCGCGGTCTGGAAACGGCCTACTGCGTCAAGCTGCAGAGCCAGCAGTTCGACAAGCTGATGGCCAACCTGAAGGCCGGCGATCTCAACACCGCCAATATCGAGAAATGGGAACCCAGTACCTGGCCGAAAGAGGCCATGGGTGCCGGGTTCACCGAAGCGCCGCGCGGTGCGCTCGGCCACTGGATCCGCATCAAGGACACCAAGATCGACAACTACCAGTGCGTCGTGCCGACCACCTGGAACGGTGGGCCGCGCGACCACAAGGGCCAGATCGGCGCTTTCGAGGCGGCGCTGATGGACACGCCGGTCGCCAAGGCCGACGAGCCGCTGGAAATCCTGCGCACGCTGCATTCCTTCGATCCCTGCCTGGCCTGCTCGACGCACGTGATGAGCCCGGACGGCCAGGAAATGACGACGGTCAAGGTCCGCTGAGCGGTCCGGAAAGGAGGCAATCATGCTCTCTCAACAGGACATGCTGGAGGCCGAACGGCACGGCAAACAGGTCCGTTCGATCTATGTCTACGAAGCGCCGGTCCGCCTGTGGCACTGGCTGAATGCGCTGGCCATGGTGGTGCTGGCGGTGACCGGCTATTTCATCGGCACACCCTTGCCGACCCAGCCAGGTGAGGCATCGGCCAATTTCCTGATGGGCTACATCCGTTTCGCCCATTTCGCCGCCGCCTACATCTTCGCCATCGGCCTGGCGGCGCGTATCTACTGGGCCTTTGTCGGCAATCACCACGCCCGGCAGATCTTCATGCTGCCGATCAGCAACAAGCACTGGTGGAGCGAAGTCTTCTTCGAACTGCGCTGGTATCTCTTCCTCGAAAAGACGCCGAAAAAATACGTCGGACACAACCCGATGGCGCAGTTGATGATGTTCTTCTTCTTCTCGGTACTGGCGGTCGGCATGGTGTTCACCGGCTTCGCGATCTACAGCGAAGGAGCCGGCCTCGGCCACTGGAGCGACCTCGCCTTCGGCTGGGTGATCCCGGTGCTGGGCGGCTCGATGCAGGTGCATAACCTGCACCGCCTGGGCATGTGGATCATGATGACTTTCGCGCTGGTGCACATTTACGCGGCGATCCGCGAGGACATCATGAGCCGGCAGAGCCTGATTTCCACAATGATCAGCGGCTGGCGGATGTTCAAGGATTAGGTGTCTTACCTTGCATTGGCCCCGGCTCGCACCTGACGCGACCGGGGCATTTTTTTCTGGAGGTAACGATGAATTCCAAACGCATTCTTGTGCTCGGTATCGGCAACCTGTTGTGGGCCGACGAGGGCTTTGGCGTGCGCTGCGTCGAGGCGCTGAACGCCGGCTGGGAGTTTCCGCCGCAGGTCGAGCTGATGGATGGCGGCACGCAAGGCCTCTACCTGCTGCCCTACGTCCAGGAGGCTGATTGCCTGCTAGTTTTCGACGCGGTCGATTACGGCGATGCACCCGGCAACTTGCGCGAAGTGGTTGGTGACCAGGTGCCGCGCTTCATGGGCGCCAAGAAAATGAGCCTGCACCAGACCGGTTTCCAGGAAGTGCTGATGGCGGCCGAACTGACCGGCAAGCTGCCGGCCGAACTGGTGTTGATCGGCGTCCAGCCGGAAGAGCTGGAAGACTACGGCGGCAGCCTGCGCGATATCGTCAAGGCGCAGATGGCACCGGCCCTCGATATTGCCTTCGCCTGGCTGGAACGCTGGGGGGCGCCGGCTCGCGTGCGCCAGGGCAAGGCCGCCAGCCTCACCGATGCGGCACTGGCGATCGAGGTTTACGAAGGCGAGCGGCCGTCGGCCAGCCAGGCCTACCGCTTGGGCGACGCCCGTTTCCTGAATCTGGAAGAAGCCTGAAATGTGTCTCGGCATCCCCGTCCAGGTGCTCGAATGCGGCGCCCACTTCGCGCGCTGCGCTGGCCGCAACGGCGAGGTCCGCATCGACCTCAGCCTGGTCGGCGTACAGCCGGTTGGCAGTTGGCTGCTCTGCTTTCTCGATGCGGCGCGCGAGGTGATCGACGCCGAGCGGGCGGCCAGCATCAATGCCGCACTGAATGCACTGGCTGCCGTGCAGTCGGGTGAAACCGACCTGTCCGCCTTCTTCGCCGATCTCGACCGCGAACCGCAACTCCCTGAATTCCTGAGGACACAAACATCATGAGTTTCGAACTCAAAGCCGGCCCGACTTCGCTTGAGCGGCTGGAAACGGCACTCGGCCGGATGCAGCAAAAACACGGTTTTTACCGGGTCGACCGCAAGGATCCGGAATTTCCGACCGGCCTGACCGCGCTGCTGCTGACCGAAGACCCGCAGCGCAACCTGGAAGTGCTCGACGCCTGCGTCATCCTGCCCGAGGCGCTGAAGCCGGTCGGCGGGCTGATCGCGCGCTGGGTGGCCGGCCCCGATTTCGCGCCCGACCTGATGCGGCACTACGGCGTGCCACGGGCGCCGGCCGTCGTTTTCCTGCGCGACGGCGAATTCGTCGGCGTGCTCAACGGCATTCGCGACTGGGCCGACTACCAGAACGAAGTCGCCCGCCTGCTCAGCGGCCCGGCCCAGCCGAAGCCGATCGGCATTCCCGTCCGCGTCGCCGGCAACCCAGGAGCCTGTGCATGAACCCCTCGATGATGCGTCCCTTCCCGATTTCCGTCGTCGCCATGGGCCCCGGCTCGCAAGGCGACGAGGCGCCGGATTACCTGCCGATGCCGAAAGGCATGGAAACCTTCTCGGCGCCCAGCCTGCCCTACGATGCGCCGGCCGCTGCGGTGGCCCAGGCGGCCCGCCTGCTCGACTTTTTTGTCGACGGTGCGGTCGAGGTCGGCTTCGCCGGCGGCGCCAAGCTCGAATTGCTCGGCCTGGAGGCGCCGCTGCGCGAAGTCATCAATCAGTCGATGGGCTTCGGCGAAGTCAGCGCCTTCACCACCGCGCCGGCCCACTGGCGTGTCCAGGAAACCGCCTTCGCCGGCCTCTGGCGCGTGCTGCAGGTGGCCGACGACGGCACGATGCTGGTCGACCGGCTGGAAACCGGCAGCATCCCGAGCGTGCTGACCGATGCCATGCTGCAGACGGCGGTCGCCGACCTGCCGGCCCCGGCCTACCCGGCCGGTTGCATGAACGCCCAGGCGCTGGTCGAGGAAATCCGCCAGCAGGCGGCGGCCTGGCGGGCTGGCGATGGCGCCCACGTCATCAACCTGACCCTGCTGCCGGTCAGCGATGCCGACCTCGATACGCTGTACGGCTGGCTCGGCCACCGCGAGGTGTCGATCCTGTCGCGCGGCTACGGCAATTGCCGGATTACCAGCACGCGGCTGAAGAATGTCTGGTGGGTGCAGTACTTCAACAGCATGGACACGCTGATCCTCAATTCGATCGAGATCGTCGCCATGCCGGAAGTGGCGCTCGCTTCGGACGAGGATTTCAGCGACTCGATCGAGCGCCTGCGCGAGTATCTCGAGATGATGCGTGAGCCGCTCTGAGTTAATTTCGCTGCCGGCCCGTAGTTGGTGTAGTGTCGGCAACGGGGATTCCGGCGTACCGGATGGCATGCAGACCAATTTGCCGAAGCGGGGGTGATCATGCGTTTCGAAGGTTCATTTCTGGCGGTCAAGCCGGATGACAGGCTTGAGTGCGGCATCTGCTGGTGGGTTTACGACCCGGCGCAGGGCGACGACGTGCGGGGCATTCCGCCCGGCACCTCCTTTGCCGCGCTGCCGGATGATTGGTGCTGCCCGGGCTGCGATGCGCCGCGCCACAAGTTCATGGTGCTCGGCGCATGAAAATCTGGGCCAGCGATCCGTCGCCCGAACTGGTCGCCGTCTTCAGCGATATTGCAGCGACGCGGATGGCCGACGTGCCGATCTGCAACGCCCGTTTGCAGGTCGAGGCCGTCGGCTTTCAGCGGACGCCGGCCGGCCACTGGGCGGGGGTGATGGTTACGCCGTGGGCGATCAACCTGCTCTGCCTGCCCGGCCAGCTTGATGGCTGGCCGGCCCTGGCCGCCTGCAGCAAGCACGACTGGCATTTCCCGTCCGGCGATTACGAATTCACCGTTGCCGACGAGGCCAGCCTGGGCAATTACCATTTGTGTTCGCTGTTCTCGCCGGCCCTCGAATTCGATAGCCACGAGCAGGCCCGGCTGACCGCACTGGCTGCCGCCCACGCGCTGTTTGCCGAACCGCTGAGCGCCCCGGCGACCGCGCCAGCGCCGACCCGGCGCGCCTTTCTCGGTTTGTCCGGATGACGACCAGCGGCGGCCTGCTGACGGTGCGCGCCCGCTACGCCAACGGCGGGCTGAGCGACATCGCGGTCAATCTGCAACGGCCGCCGGTGACGCGCCTGTTCATCGGCCAGCCGCCGGAAGCCGTGATCAAGACCGTGCCCTACATCTATACGCTGTGCGCTCATGCCCAGCGGGCGGCGGCACAGGCGGCGCTGGCCGCGGCCGAAGGTGTCGAGCGGCGGCCGGTCGATGATGCCGAATTGTGGATCGAACTGCTGCACGAGAATTTCTGGCGCCTGCTGCTCGACTGGCCGCCGACGTTGGGTCTGCCGCCGGCCAAGGAGGCCTTCGTCGCCTGGCGGGCCGAGCGCCTCGGCACCAACCGTGTGGCCGCGACGCAAAGCCTGGTTGACGGCACGCTGGCCGAGCTCGCCGAAAAATGCCGTTTACAACTGGTCGACCGCCGGCATGCGCTGAATTTTGCCTTTCCTGCGCTCAATCCGCAGGCCTGGCTGGCTTACTGGCAGGGGGCGGTCGCCGAGCATCCGGCGGTGCGGCATCCGGTCTCGATCGGCGCCGCTTTCGCCCACCGCCTGGCCGAAGTCGAGGCGGCAACCGCGGCGCTGGCCGAAAACCGTCCCTATCCGCTGGCCGCGGCCGGCGACGATGGTTGGGGCGTCGCCCAGACGATCACGGCGCGCGGGGCGCTGACCCATGCCGTGCGGGTGGTCGAGGGCAAGGTGATGAACTACCGGGTATGGGCACCGACCGATTGCCATTTTGCCGAAGCCGGCCCGCTCGCTGCGCTGCTGGCCGGGGCCCGGGTCGCCGATTTCTGCGCCGCCCGAAGGCTGGTCGAGCAGGCGGTGCTGGCGCTCGATCCCTGCCTGCCTTACGTGCTGGAGCTGGAAGATGCATGAAATGTCGCTCGCCGAAGGCGTGCTGCAACTGGTCGAAGATACGGCCCGGCGCGAAAATGCGCAGCGGGTCAAACTGGTCGTGCTGGAAATCGGCCAGATGTCCTCGGTCGAGCCGGAAGCGCTGAAATTCTGCTTCGAGGTGGTGACCCGGGGTAGCCTGGCCGACGGCGCGGCGCTGGAAATCGCCGAGGTGCCGGGGGCGGGCTGGTGCATGCAGTGCGCCGCGACGGTGCCGATGCGCGAGCTGTTCGGCGCCTGCCCGACCTGCGGCAGCTACCAGGTGCAGGCCACCGGCGGCACCGAGATGCGGGTCAAGGAAATCGAAATCGAGTAAGAGGAGAGAGTTTATGTGTACGGTTTGTGGCTGCGGGGCAGGGGAAACGAAAATCGAAGGCGGGGTACATGCGCACAGTCATGTCCATGCCGATGGCACGGTGCATAGCCATGACCATGCGCACGAACATCCGCACAGCCACCCGCACGCCGACGGCAGCGTCCATGCGCATCCGCACGACCATCACGGCGAGCATCAGCACGATCACGACCATCATCATCACGAACCTGCCGTCAGCGGCGATCTCGACTACGGCACGGGGCCGGCCCGCGCCCATGTGCCGGGCCTCAGTCAGGCGCGGATGGTGCAGATCGAACAGGACATCCTGAGCAAGAACAACAGCTATGCCGCCGCCAACCGCGCCTGGTTCGACGAGCGCGGCATCTTCGCGCTCAACCTGGTGTCCAGCCCCGGCTCGGGCAAGACGACGCTGCTCGTCAAGACCATCGAACTGCTCAAGCAAAAGCTGGCGATCAGCGTTGTCGAGGGCGACCAGCAGACCTCGAACGATGCCGAGCGCATCCGCGCCACTGGCGTGCCGGCCCTGCAGATCAATACCGGCAAGGGCTGCCATCTCGATGGCCACATGGTCGGCCACGCCATGCAGCGCCTGCAGCCGGCCGACGAATCGCTGTTCCTGATCGAGAATGTCGGCAATCTGGTCTGCCCGGCCGCCTTCGATCTCGGCGAACACCACAAAGTTGCCATCCTGTCGGTGACCGAGGGCGAGGACAAGCCGCTCAAGTACCCCGACATGTTCGCCGCGGCCGACGTCATGCTGCTCAACAAGTGCGACTTGCTGCCCTACCTCGAATTCGACGCCGACCTGGCCGAAGCCAACGCCCGGCGGGTCAATCCAAACCTGACCATTTTCCGCGTCTCGGCGAGCAGCGGCGACGGCCTGTCCGCCTGGCTGAACTGGATCGAGGCCGGGCTGGAGGCGCAGCGCGCCAAGCGCTCGGAAACCGTGGATGCCCTGAAGCGTCGGGTCGCCGACCTGGAGCGTCAGTTGGCCGCCAAGTGAGCGGTCGGCTGCTGCGCATTCGCGGCCTCGTCCAGGGCGTGGGCTTTCGCCCCTACGTCTGGCGGCTGGCCAACGAGCTCGGTCTGAACGGCTGGGTGCGCAACGACGGCGCCGGCGTCACCCTGGCGGTCGACGGGGCAAAAATGGCCGAATTCATCGCCCGCCTGCCCAACGAGATCCCGCGCCTGGCCCGCATCGACGACATCGTCAGCGAAGCGGTCGAGGTCAGCGACAGCGGCTTCGAGATCCGCGACAGCGTGGCCGATAGCGTCGGTACCGCCATCGGCCCCGACGCCGCGCTCTGCCCGGCCTGCGTCGCCGAGCTGTGCAACCCGGCCAACCGGCGCTGGCGCTATGCCTTCACCACCTGCACCCATTGCGGCCCGCGCTATACGGTCAGCCGCCGGATTCCCTACGACCGGGCGCAGACCAGCCTCGCCGCTTTCCCGCTCTGCCCGCCCTGCGCCAGCGAATACACCGACCCGGTCGACCGCCGTTTCCATGCCGAAACCACCTGCTGCCCGGCTTGCGGGCCGCAATTGAGCCTGCTCGATGCGGCCGGCCAACCGCTGGCCGGCGATCCGTTAACTGAAACCCTGCGTCTGCTGCAGGCCGGCCGCATCGTCGCCATCAAGGGCCTGGGCGGTTTTCATCTCGCCTGTGACGCCCGCAATGCCGCTGCCGTCGCCGAGCTGCGCCGCCGCAAACAGCGCGAGGCCAAGCCGTTTGCCGTGATGGCGCTGAACGCCGCTGCGCTGGCCGGCTACGCCGAGATCGGCGCCGCCGAACTGGGCTTGCTGCGCAGCGCCGCCGCCCCGGTCGTGCTGTGCGCCAAGGGGCTCGGCGAATTGCCCGGGATCGCGCCCGCCCTCGCTTCGCTCGGTGTCATGCTGCCGGCGACGCCGCTGCACCTGCTGCTCTGGCACGAAGCGGCAGGGCGACCGAGCGGCAGCGACTGGCTGGCCCAGGAAAACGAACTGCTGTTGGTGATGACCAGTGCCAACCCTCACGGCGAGCCGCTGGTCACCGGCAACGACGAGGCGCTGGCGCGCCTGGCCGGCCTGGCCGATGCCTACCTGGTGCACGACCGCGACATCGTCGTCCGCTGCGACGATTCGGTGCTGCGCGCGACAGCGGATGGCCCGAGTTTCATCCGCCGGGCCCGCGGTTACGTGCCGCTGCCGATTGCCTTGAGCAACGGCGGGCCAAGCGTACTGGCGCTCGGCGGCTACCTGAAAAACACGGTCTGCGTGCTGAAAGGCAAGGAAGCCTTCCTGTCGCAGCACATCGGTGGCCTCGACAACGCGGCGGCAATCGCCTTTCTCGAAGAAGCGGTCGCCCACCTGCTGGCCATCCTCGACGTGCGGCCCGAGCTGATCGTCCATGACCTGCACCCGGACTACCCATCGACCCAGCTGGCGCTGCGCCTGGCCGCGGAACTGGGCGTGCCGGCGCTGGCTGTTGGTCATCATCAGGCGCATCTGGCGGCGATCTGCGCCGAACATGGCGTCAACGAGCCGATCATCGGCCTGGCGCTGGATGGCGTCGGCCTCGGCCCGGACGGCGGTGCCTGGGGCGGCGAACTGTTGCGTCTGGACGGCGCCCGTTGCGAGCGCCTCGGCCATCTGGCACCGCTCAAACTGCCCGGCGGCGACCGCGCCGCCCGCGAGCCGTGGCGCATGGCGCTCTCCGCGCTGCATGGCGCCGGCCTCGGTTACCGCGTCGGCGGCTGGCTGAAGCAGCGCTACCCCGAGCGCGACGGCGGCCCGCTGCTCACCATGCTGGCCCGCGACCTGCGCTGTCCGCCGACCTCCAGCCTCGGCCGCTGGTTCGATGCGGCGGCCGGCTTGCTCGGCGTCTGCGAAATATCACAGTACGAAGGACAGGCGGCGATGTTGCTGGAAAGCCTGGCCGTCGCCCACGGCCCGGTGCCGCCGCTGGCGGACGGCTTCGTGCTGCGCGACGGTGGGCTCGACCTGTCGCCCTTGATCGGCGCCTTGCTGGTCTGTCACGATGCGGCGGAAGGGGCGGCGCTGTTCCACGCCACCGTGGCGGCCGGGCTGGCGGCATGGGTCGTCCAGGCTCTTGCCCCCCAAGGGGGCTTCCTGCGGGGCGCGGTGCACGGCTCAAAAGAGGCAAAAATCGCCGTCGGCGGCGGTTGTGCGATGAATGCGCTGCTGATGACGGCCTTGCGCCAGCATCTGGAAACGGCGGGCCTGACGTTGCTCGAAGCGCGCCAGGCGCCGCCCAACGACGGCGGCCTGGCGCTTGGCCAGGCCTGGCTGGCGCGCAAGATGTTCAAGGAGAGATGAAGCATGTGTCTGGCAATTCCCGCGCAAGTAGTTGAACTGCGCGAAGGCGACAACGCCGTGGTCGATCTGGCCGGCGTCCGGAAGGAAATTTCGCTGGCCCTGGTCGACAACGTGGCGGTCGGCGATTACGTCATCGTTCACGTCGGCTACGCGCTGAACAAGCTCGATCCGGAAGAAGCGGCGAAAACGCTGGCTTTGTTCGGCGAAATCAGCCAGTTGGGCGACGATCCGACCCTGCACTGATGAAATACATCGACGAATTCCGCGACGGCGACGTCGCCCTGGGCCTGGCCGAGGCCATCCGCCGCGAAGCGCGAGCCGACCGGCGCTACCATTTCATGGAGTTCTGCGGCGGCCACACCCATGCCATCTCGCGCTACGGCGTCTCCGACCTGCTACCCGACAATGTCCGGATGATCCACGGCCCTGGTTGCCCGGTCTGCGTACTGCCGATCGGTCGCGTCGATCAAGCGATCCGCCTGGCGCTGGAACAAGGCGTCACCCTGTGCACCTACGGCGACTGCCTGCGCGTGCCGGCTTCCGGCGGCCTGTCGCTACTGAAGGCCAAGGCGCGCGGCGGCGACATTCGGATGGTTTATTCGAGTGCCGATGCGGTGACGCTGGCCCAGAAGAACCCGGACAAGCAGGTCGTCTTCTTCGCCATCGGCTTTGAGACGACGACGCCGCCGACCGCCGTGGCGATCAAACAGGCGGCAGCCCTCGGCCTGAAGAATTTCTCGGTACTCTGCTGCCACGTGCTGACCCCGTCGGCCATTTCCAGCATCCTCGAATCACCGGAAGTGCGCCAGTGGGGCACCGTGCCGCTCGACGGCTTCATCGGCCCGGCCCACGTCTCGACCATCATCGGCAGCCGGCCCTACGAGTTCTTCGCCGAGGAATACCGCAAGCCGGTGGTCATCGCCGGTTTCGAGCCGCTCGACGTGATGCAGGCGATCAGGATGCTGATCCGTCAGGTCAATGAAGGGCGGGCCGAAGTCGAAAACGAGTTCTCGCGCGCCGTCGACCGCAACGGCAACCTGAAAGCGCAGCAACTGGTCGGCGAAGTGTTCGAGATGCGCAAGCAGTTCGAATGGCGCGGCCTGAACGTGCTGCCCTACTCGGCACTGCGCATTCGCCGCCAGTTCGCCGAATTTGACGCCGAAAAGCGCTTCCCTCTGGGCTATCAGTCGGTACCCGACCACAAGGCCTGCGAATGCGGCGCCATCCTGCGCGGCGTCAAGCGGCCGCAGGATTGCAAGATATTCGGCACGGTGTGCACGCCGGAGAATCCGGTCGGCTCGTGCATGGTGTCGTCGGAGGGGGCGTGTGCGGCGCATTACACTTATGGGCGGTATAAGGATGTGGCCTGATTGCGCTTATCCGTCATTCCCGCGCAGGCGGGAATCCAGGGCGTGGGCTTGGCGACCGTGGTTTTCCGCGCCGCCAGCGCGGAAAACAACGCCAGCCCGAAGAGCTGCATTTGAAGCAGAAACCACCTCTCACCAGACACATTGAAGCATCCCAATGACTGAAACCCGCAAAAACTACACCCGCCCGCTCGACATCAAGCACGGCCAGGTCGACATGGCGCATGGCGCCGGTGGCCGGGCGATGGCGCAGCTGATCGAGGAGCTGTTCGCCAAACACCTAGGCAACGAATACCTCGCCCAGGGCGACGACGGTGCGCTGCTGCCGGCGCCGGGCGAAGGCCGACTGGTGATGGCGACCGACTCGCATGTCGTCTCGCCGCTGTTCTTTCCCGGCGGCGACATTGGCTGCCTGTCGGTGCATGGCACGATCAACGACGTAGCGGTGATGGGGGCGAAGCCGCTCTATCTGTCGGCCGGCTTCATCCTCGAAGAAGGCTTCAAGCTCGCCGATCTGGCGCGCATCGTGCAAAGTATGGCGGCGGCAGCCAAAGAGGCTGGGGTGCCGGTGGTGACTGGCGATACCAAGGTCGTCGAACGCGGCAAGGGTGACGGCGTCTTCATCACGACGACCGGCGTCGGCGTCGTGGCGAGCGGTGATGAATTGTCTGGGCGCGCTGCCCAGCCCGGCGACGTGATCCTGGTGTCCGGCACGCTCGGCGATCACGGCATGGCGATCATGGCCGAGCGCGAAAGTCTGGGGTTCGAGTCGCCGATCGTGTCCGACACGGCGGCGCTGCATGGTCTGATCGCAGCGATGCGGGCGAGCGGCGCCGAGATTCACGTCTTGCGCGACCCGACCCGCGGCGGGCTGGCGACGACGCTGAACGAAATCGCCCAGCAATCGGGGGTCGGCATGATGCTGCAGGAAAAGGCTTTGCCGGTGAAGCCGGCGGTCAGCGCGGCTTGCGAGTTTCTTGGGCTGGACCCGCTTTATGTTGCCAACGAGGGCAAGCTGGTGGCGATTTGCGCGGCGCGCGATGCCGACACATTGTTGTCAGCGATGCGGGCTCACCCGCAGGGGGCGGCGGCGGCGATTATCGGCTCGGTACAGGCCGATCCGCACCATTTCGTGCAGATGACCACCGGTTTTGGCGGCAAGCGCATCGTGGACTGGTTGTCCGGCGAGCAGTTGCCGCGGATTTGCTGAAGGACGCTCAGTGCGCCCGACGCTGAGCAATGACGATGCTTTGCAACTGACCGAGTTCGGCGATGACCAGGGCGCGGGCATCTTCCATGTCGTCGGCATTGCGGACGTGGAAGATGTCGCGGCTGCCGTCGAGATAGCGGACGGCGGCGGTGAATTCCGGGCGTGGCGCACGTTGGCTGCGTGGGCTGCGGGTCTTGGCTGGTTTGCGTTGCGTTTGCATTGTTTCAAGCCTGTGTCATGAGTGTGCGCATCCTAACCAAAGCCAAGCGATTGAAAAATATCGCGAAAGTTATAGAGACATGCATTTCGGGAAACTTCCGCCTGCCAAGCCGCGAGAAATCGAGATTCATGACATTGAAATTATTTGTAAAAAGTCGGACGGAATGCGAATTCTCTTTCTTACGCACAGTTTTAACAGCCTGACCCAGCGTCTTTATTGCGAATTGATGGCGCGCGGCCACCAAATCAGCATCGAGTTCGACATCGCCGATGCGGTGGCCGAAGAGGCGGTGGACCTGTTCAAACCGGATTTGATCGTCGCCCCTTTCCTGAAGCGGGCGATTCCCGAATCGATCTGGGCGCGGCGGCGCTGCCTGATCGTGCATCCCGGCATCGTCGGCGATCGCGGGCCGTCGGCGCTCGACTGGGCGATCCAGAACGGCGTCGCGCAGTGGGGTGTCACCGTGCTGCAGGCGGAGGCCGAGATGGATGCCGGGCCGGTCTGGGCGACGGCCAACTTTCCGATGCGCGTCGCGCGCAAGGCGTCGCTGTACCGCAATGAAGTGACCGAAGCGGCGGTGCAGGCGGTGATTGCTGCGGTCGACCGCGTCGAGCAGGGCAATTTCGCACCGGAGCGGGTACCCGGCCAGGCCCATGCACTGATGCAGCAGAGCGAACGCCGCCTCGACTGGGCGGCGGCGTGCAGCGCCAGCCTCCTCGCCCGGCTGAACGCGGCCGACGGTTTTCCCGGCGTCGCCGACGAACTGTTCGGCCAGCCCTGCCAGCTGTTCGATGCCTGGCCGGAAGCGGAGCTGAAAGGTCCGGCCGGCACCTTGCTCGGTCGTCGTGCGACGGCCATCTGTCGGGCGACCGTGGATGGCGCGCTGTGGATCGGCCATGTCAAACGGCCCGGCGGCATCAAGCTGCCGGCGACGCTGGCTTTCCCCGAGGCGGCCGCACTGCCCGAATTGCCGCTGGCCGGCTGGTGGAAAGCGCCAACGCCCACTTGGCAGGACATTGCCTATGAAGAGGTGGCCGGCGTCGGCTTCCTCAGTTTCGAGTTTTACAACGGCGCGATGAGCACCGGGCAATGTCAGCGGCTGACCGAGGCCTTCCAGTGGGCGACGACGCGCCCGACCCGGGTCATCGTGCTGCGCGGCGGCAGCGATTTCTGGTCGAACGGCATTCACCTGAACACCATCGAGGCGGCGGAAAGCCCGGCCGACGAGTCGTGGGCCAACATCAACGCGATCGACGATCTGGCTGAGGCCATTTTGCGCTGCGCAACGCAGTTGACCGTCGCCGCAGTCGGCGGCAACGCCGGGGCCGGCGGCTGCTTCCTGGCCCGCGCCGCCGATTTCGTCTGGGCCCGGGCCGGCGTCATGCTCAACCCGCATTACAAGAATATGGGCAACCTGTTCGGCTCGGAATTCTGGACTTACCTGCTGCCGCCGCGCGTCGGCGACGACGGGGCGGCGGCGATCATGCGCCACCGCTTGCCGATGACGGCGGCGGAAGCGGTCCGCCTCGGCTTCTACGACGCCTGCCTGCCCGGCCCGGGCTTTGCCGTCGATGTCGCCCGGCGGGCCGCCGAACTGGCCGCGGCGCCGGATATCGCGGCCCAGCTCGCCGCCAAGCAGGCCAGGCGGGCCGCCGACGAAACGGCCAGGCCTCTGGCCGAGTACCGGGCGGCGGAATTGAACGAGATGCGCCGTAACTTCTACGGTTTCGACCCGTCCTACCACGTCGCACGCTATCATTTCGTCGCGCGTTCGCCGAACTCCTGGACGCCGCGTCACCTTGCCCGCCACCGCGATCTCGACTGGAAGATTCCCGAATGAGCCAAGCCAGCCTGCGCCGACTGCCCGCCGTCCTCGTCATCGACGACGAGGTGCGCTCGCAGGAAGCGCTGCGCCGGACGCTGGAGGAGGATTTCGAAGTCTGGTGCGCGAGCAGTGCGGCCGAGGGCATGGAAATCCTCGAAAAAGAGCAGTCCACCGCAGCCATCCGCATCGTCCTCTGCGACCAGCGCATGCCGGGCACCACAGGCGTCCACTTCCTGCGCGAAGTGCGCACGCGCTGGCCGGACATCGTCCGCATCATCCTCTCCGGCTATACCGACGCCGAGGACATCATCACCGGCGTCAACGAGGCCGGCATCTGGCAATACCTGTTGAAGCCCTGGCAGCCGGAACAGTTGCTGCTGACGCTGCAGCGTGCCGCCGAAGTCTGGCGCCTGCAGCAGGAAAACCAGCGCCTGTCGCTCGACCTGCGCACGGCCGAGCCAGTGCTCAAAAAACGGGTCGAGGCCAAGCAGGAAAAGGCAAAAAACAGCTTCGGCCTGGGCAGCTTCCTGCGCGCCCGGGGCAGCCCGCTCAATGCCATCTGCGATCTGGTCGAGCGCGTCGCGCCCTACGACCTGTCGGTGATGGTGACCGGCGAATCCGGCACCGGCAAGGAAATGATCGCCCGCGCCATCCATTACGAAAGCCGGCGGGCGAGCAAGCCGTTCATCACCGAAAACTGCGGCGCGCTGCCCGATACGCTGCTCGAATCGGAACTCTTCGGCTACAAACGCGGCGCCTTTACCGGCGCCGTCGAGGATCGGGTCGGCCTCTTCCAGCAGGCCGATGGCGGCACGCTGTTTCTCGACGAAATCGGCGAAACCAGCCCGGCTTTCCAGGTCAAGCTGCTGCGCGTGCTGCAGGAAGGCGAATTCCGGCCGCTCGGCAGCAACCGGGCGGTGACGGTCGATGTCCGGGTCATTGCAGCGACCAATCGCGATCTGGAAGAAGACGTCCGCACCGGGCGTTTCCGTGAGGATCTCTATTACCGGCTGGCGACCATCGCGCTGCATGTGCCGGCGCTGCGCGAGCGGACGATGGACCTGCCGCTGCTTCTCCAGCGCCTGCTCGACAGCAGTTGCCAGGCGCTCGGCAAGCGGGTCGACGGTTTCAGCGACGAAGCGCTGGCGGCGCTGACTGCCTACGCCTGGCCGGGCAATGTGCGCGAACTGCAGAACGAAATCCTGCGCATGGTGGCGCTGGCCGATACGCCGCAACTCGGCGCCGACCTGCTGTCGCCGCGCGTGCTGCGCCAGCCCCGGGCGGCGGCGGGCGGCGGTGCCGTGTGGACGGCCGAACTGAGCGGCAACCTGAAGGAACGCATGGATCAGCTCGAAATGCATGTCCTGAAAGAGGCGATGGGGCGCCATCGCGGCAACAAGTCGCGGGCGGCCCGCGAGCTCGGCTTGTCGCGCGTCGGCCTGCGAGCCAAGCTCGGCCGGCACGGCCTGGAAGTCGGCGAATGAAGGTGCTCTGGCTGCAAAGCGGCGGCTGCGGCGGCTGTACGCAGTCGCTGCTCTGTTCCGAGCCGCGTTCGCTGTTCGACGAATTGGCCGACGCCGGTATCGAGTTTCTCTGGCATCCGGCCCTGTCGCTGGAAAGCGGTGGTGAAGCGCTGCACATCCTCGAAGAATGCGCCGCCGGGCGGCTGGCCTTCGATGTGCTGTGCGTCGAAGGCGCCATGCTGCGCGGTCCGAACGGCACCGGCAAATTCCACCTGATGGCCGGCAGCGGCCGGCCGCTGACCGAATGGGTCGAGCGCCTGGCTGGTCACGCCCGCTGGGTCTTCGCCATCGGTTCCTGCACCGCCTATGGCGGCTTCTCGGCCAATACGCCGGGCAATCCGCTCGAAGCCTGCGGCCTGCAATACGACGAACAGACGCCGGGCGGCCTGCTCGGGCGCGACTTCGTGGCGGCCGGCGGCCTGCCTGTGGTCAATATCGCCGGTTGCCCGACGCACCCGGGCTGGGTCGTCGAAACGCTGGAAAAACTGGCGTTGGAAGGCCTGTCGGCGACCGATCTCGACGAGTTCGGGCGGCCGCTGTTCTACGCCGGCGAACTGGTGC
The DNA here is from genome assembly GCF_009469765.1 of Dechloromonas hortensis. Taxonomy (GTDB): domain Bacteria; phylum Pseudomonadota; class Gammaproteobacteria; order Burkholderiales; family Rhodocyclaceae; genus Azonexus; species Azonexus hortensis. The sequence continues at coordinate 433,987 of NZ_SSSQ01000001.1, read as the reverse complement.
ACCACGGCTGCGCCCGCAACGAGTATTACGAATTCAAGGCGAGCGCCGAAAAGCCGTCCGATCTCGGCTGCCTGATGGAAAACCTTGGCTGCAAGGGGACACAGGCGCACGCCGACTGTAACCTGCGGCCGTGGAACGGCAGCGGCTCCTGTCTGCGCGGCGGCTTCGCCTGCATCGCCTGCACCGAGCCGGGCTTCGAGTCGCCCGGCCATGCCTTCCAGGAAACGCCGAAGGTGGCCGGCATCCCGATCGGCCTGCCGACCGACATGCCGAAAGCCTGGTTCGTCGCTCTCGCCGCGCTCTCCAAGTCGGCAACGCCGAAGCGGGTGCGCGACAACGCGGTGGTCGATCATCCGCTGATCCGGCCGGCGATCCGCAAGAAAGGCGGCGGCAAATGACGCGCCTCGTGCTCGGCCCCTTCAACCGCGTCGAAGGCGATCTCGAAGTCAGCCTCGATCTCGAAGCCGGGCGGGTTCAGGCCGCCTACGTCAATTCGCCGCTCTTTCGCGGCTTCGAGCAGATCATGGTCGGCCGTGCGCCGCTCGATGCGCTGGCCATCGTGCCGCGCATCTGCGGCATCTGCTCGGTCGCCCAGTCGGCCGCCGCGGCCGAGGCGCTGGCTGGCGCGATGGGCATCCGGCCGACACCGAACGGCCAACTCGCCCGCCAGTTGATCCAGGCCACCGAAAACCTGGCCGATCACCTGACCCATTTCTACCTCTTCTTCATGCCCGATTTTGCCCGTCCGGCCTATGTCGACCGCAGCTGGCATGGCGCCGTGGCGCGCCGCTTCACGGCGGTCAAGGGCGAGGCGGCGGCCGAGGTGCTGCCGGCGCGGGCCGGCTTCCTCAAACTGATGGGCTTCCTGGCCGGGCGCTGGCCGCATACGCTGGCCATCCAGCCGGGCGGCAGCACGCGGGCGATCACCGCCGGCGAACGGATCCGGCTGCTCGCCCTGCTCCGCGAATTCCGCAGCTTCCTGGAAAAACGCCTGTTCGGCGATACGCTGGCCGCAGTCAGCCAGCTCGACTCGAAAGCCGCCTTGTTGGCCTGGGCCGCCGGTCGACCGGCCGATTTGCCGCTTTTCATCGAGGCCGCCCGCGACCTCGGTCTCGACAAATTGGGGCGTGCTGGCGACCGTTTCCTGTCCTTCGGCGCCTACGGCCTGTTTCCGGCCGGTATCTGGCAGGCCGGCCAGGTGAAGGGGCTCGACCCGTCGGCCATCGTTGAAGACAGCGCATCGGCCTGGTTGCTGGCCGGCCCGCCGCTGCATCCGGCAATGGGGGAAACCATCGTCGCCGCTGACAAGCCGGATGCCTATACCTGGTGCAAGGCGCCGCGCTATGCCGGTCAGTCGCTTGAAGTCGGCGCCCTGGCCCGGCAGATGCTGGCCGGCCACCCGCTGCTGCGCGATCTGGTGCAGCAGGATGGCGCCAGCGTCATGGCCCGCGTCGTTGCCCGCCTGCTCGAACTGGCCATCGTCGTGCCGGCCATGGAGAGTTGGGTACAGGCGCTGCAGCCGGGCGAGCCTTTCTGCGCCCAAGGCGCGCTGCCCGACGAAGGTAGCGGCGTCGGTCTGGTCGAAGCCGCCCGTGGCAGCCTCGGCCACTGGCTGAGCATCCGGCGCGGCCGCATCGAGCGCTACCAGATCATCGCCCCGACCACCTGGAACTTCTCGCCGCGCGACGCCGGCGGCCAGCCCGGCCCGCTCGAGCAGGCCCTGCTCGGCCTGCCGGCCGGCGAAGGTGCGCCGCCGACCGTGCAGCACGTGGTGCGCTCCTTCGATCCGTGCATGGTGTGCACGGTGCATTAAAAGGTTGCGGCGGACGCGCAGTCCGCTCGGCCTTCAGCGCAATTCGCTATGGATGCGGATCTCGCCGCTGAGCAGCTTGTGCATCGGGCAGGCGTTGGCGATCTTCAGCAACTGGGTGCGCTGATCGTTGTCGAGTGTGCCGAGCAGTTCGATTCGGCGCACGATGTCGTTGCCGCTGTCGGGCTTGCCGGCCGGGTTGAGCTGCAGTTCGACCCGCACTTCGTCGAGCGGCCATTGCCGGCGCGCCGCCACCATCTTGACGGTGATCGCCGTGCAGGCGCCGAGGCTGGCCAGTACCAGGCTCTCCGGCGTTGGTCCGGCATTGCCGCCGCCGGCTTCGAGCGGCTCGTCGGCAGCCCAAGTGTGACCCTGGTCGTCGGACAGTTCGACCCGATAGGGAACGGTTTTCAGGACAGCCTTGATCAGTGGTGTTCCAGACATCAGCGCTCCCTCCATTGAAAATGCCGGCCGGTGGCAGGCCTGGGTCAGACCGCCACCGGCCGACAGGGTTCGCGGCCCGGCTGCCGGGCCTAGAAACCGATCTTCCGGCTGCGTCCCATCCGGGCCTGTTCGAAGTCCCTGCCTTCCAGCCAGTTGCGGCCTTCCAGCTTGGCGGTGCCGAAGGCGGCGAGCAGGCGTTTGCGCATGTCGCGCGGCGGCAGCGCACCGAGGCGTTCGAGGACCGCTTCGTCGGCTTCGGGCGGGAAGCCCCAGTCGTGCTGGCTGACGATTTCGCGGTAGAGCGCGGCGGCGATGCTGATCGCGGCATCGTGGTCGGGGCGCGGCACTTCGTAGACGTTCATCCGGTTGAGGATGGGTTCCGGGATTGAGCGTTCGTCGTTGGCCGTCGTCACCCACAGGATGTGCGAGGCGTCGATGTCGATGTCGATGAACTCGTCCTTGAAGGCGCGCGCGGTGTCCTTTTCGAGCAGGCCGTAGAGGGCGCCCATCGGGTCGTAGCGGGAATCGCCGCCGGCCTTGTCGACTTCGTCGAGCACCACAATGGGGTTGGCGAAGTCGCCATGCACCAAAGTGTGCGCCACCTTGCCCGGCTTGGCGTTGCTCCACTGCGAGGAAGCGCCGGACAGCACCCAGCCGGCAGTCAGCGAGCTCATCGAGATGAATTCGTGGCCGGTGCCGAGGCGGGCCGCCAGTTCGCGGGCGAAATGGGTCTTGCCGATGCCGGGTTCGCCGAGCAGCAGGATGGGCGTGAAGCTCATCGGCTCGTTGCCGGCGACCGACAGCGCGACGTATTTGCGCAGGTCGTCGATGACGTCGCTGAAGTTTGGGCAGCTGTCGTAGAGCTCGTCGATCATGTCGGCGCCGGTCGGGCGGACCAGGAAGCGGCCGCCGCCACGCTGTTTCATCTTGTCGTAGAGCGTCGCCAGCGCTTCATTGCGGTTGCCGGCCGCTTCTTCCATGGCGCGCTCGATGGCGCCTACGTCGTAGATGGTACGTTCCTCGGCGACCGAGAGTCGGATGTCGCTGTGTGCCATGATGACTTCCTCCATGTGCTCTGTGACCAGATAACGGATCAAGCGTTCTGCAGGTGGAGTCAAGCATATCCCGTTCCTGCTTTTGAGGGGTCGGGAAGGGCGCGGCAGCGTCGGGCGGCTGCCGGTATTGTTTGGAAAATGCCAATTTTTGCCGGTCGACCGCAGCAATCCGACAATTGCTGCCCGTGGCGCTTCAGTGTTCCGGGTAGAGCAGGTCCTGGGCGAGTTCGAACAATTCGCGTTCCTCGAAGCGGACGTGATCGTTGAGCAGGGTGGCGAAGCGGCTCAATTTGCTGCCGTCGGCGGCGCTCAGTTGCTGGTTGAGGGCGCGCAGTTCGGCATGTTCGTCGAGGGTGCGCTTGACCAGGATTGCGCCGCCGGCCTTGGCCAGGGCCGGCAGCAGGTCGGCTTCCTCGATCTGGAAATGCGGTTCGAGGGCCTCGGCGAACAGGGTGTTGATCTTTTCCGCCGCTTCGCCGATCGCCGTCGGGTTGCCGGAATCGCTGGCGAAGCGGGCTTGCCGGGCCAGTTTGAGCGCGATGTGGTGCTCGCGGGAAAGTTGCTGCAGGGCGGCATGGCGTTTCATCGTGAACCTCGTTGGGCATTGCGGCGAACCAGCGTCACCAGGGTGGCAATGAAAATCAGCAGGACCAGGCCATTGAGCAACGCCCCGTGCTGGCGCAGGGCAAAACGCTCGCTCAGGCCGCCGAAGACGCGGAGGGCCAGGCTCAGGTGGAGCAGGACCAGCGGCAGGTAAAGGGCCGGGTGGTAGGGAATCTTGATGCGGGTAACGGCCGGGAAAATGATCGGAGCGTGGCCGAAGACCATCGCAAAGACGAAGCCGAGGCTGATCGCATGCAGCACGGCGTCGCGCCACGGGTGGCCGGGGCTGAAGGCGCCGGCCAGGCCGAGCAGGCCTGCGGCGGCCAGCCAGGCGTAGCCCGAGAGCAGGCAGGCGGCGATGAAGCGGGTCAGGCCGGCGGTTTTGATATTGCGCCGGGCGATGTCGTAGCGCAGCAGCCAGCCGGCGAGGGCGAGCAGGCCGCCGGCAAACAGCGGCTGGCTGCCGAACGCGGCGGCGCCGAGCAGGACGGCGACGATGCCGATGAACAGCCGCTGGGCGATTGGCGGTGTCGGCAGGAAACGGGTCAGTTCCAGGCGTTCGCCGGCAATGGTCAGGACCAGGAAAAGCAGCCACCAGGCGATGCCCGCGTTCACGTCGCCGGTGAACAGCCAGAGTCCGTTACCGACCAGCCAGCAGGCAGCGGCCAGGGTCAGGACGACGGTGAAGGCGGCGACCTGGCGGCGCAGGGCGACGCCGCTGGCGGCGATCAAACCGAGGGCGGCGAGGCTGCCCAGGGTCTGGCCGACGAGGAGCGGCGCCCCGGCGAGCAGGGTGAGACCGCCGGTGCCGGCAGCCAGCGGCGCCAGATAGGCCCAGCGGCGGCCGGCGGCGACGGCGCGTTCGAGGCTGATCACGGTGCCGAAAAAGGCGGTGATCATCAGCGGGCCGTGCACGCCGGTGGCCTGGGCGGCCGCTGTCGGTACCTCCCAGCCGAGCCGGGCGAGGCCGGCCAGCACGCCGCCGAGCAGCGAGAGCATGCCGAAAAAGAGCAGCGGCAGACGGCCGCCCGGGCGCAGGTCGCCGCTGGCGCTCATGGCGTCGGTTCGGGTTCCCAGCCGAGGCTGAGGCGGCATTTTTCGCTCATCATCGCCGGCGTCCACGGCGGTTCCCAGACCAGGCGGATTTCCGGCTGCCAGTCCTCGGGCAGGATGCGGTCGAGTTCGCTGTAGGCGTCGTCGATGATCATCTCGCCCATCGGGCAGGCCGGCGAGGTCATCGTCATTTCGATCAGCAGTTGCGGGGCGTCGATCTCGATGCGGTAGATCAGGCCGAGATCGACGATATTGGCCCCGACTTCGGGGTCAACCACCTTGCGCAGGGCTTTGCGGATCAGTTCGGTATCAGGGGCAGCGGTCATCGGGGGCAGACGTTAGAATGCGATGCAGGACATGCTAGCACCGGTGTCGCGGCGGAAATTTAGCAGGGAGCAAAGAACATGGAACGCTTCACCATTTCACTGGACGAGGCCTTGGCGAAACAGTTCGACGAACTGATCGCGGCGCGCGGCTACAGCAACCGCTCGGAAGCGGTGCGCGACCTGATTCGCGGCGCCATCGAGAGCGACCGCCAGCGCGACCCGCCGGCCGGCCATTGCGTCGCCAACCTGTCCTACGTCTACAACCACCACGAGCGCGAGTTGGCCGAACGGCTGACCGGGTTGCAGCACGACCATCACGACCTGACGGTGGCGGCGCTGCACAGCCATCTCGACCACGACAACTGTCTGGAATCGGTGATTTTGAAAGGGTCGACCGCCGCCGTCCGGCAGTTCGCCGATGCCCTGATGGCCGAGCGCGGCGTTCGCCACGGCAAGCTCAACGTCATCGCCCTCGAAGCCGAACAGCACCACGCCCACGACGAACACGGCGCCGCGCATGTCCACTACCGTCCCGCCCGCTGAGCCGGAGAGCGGCGATAGCGGCTCGCCCTTGCCGCCGGGCGGCGAGCAGGCCTGGATCGAGGTCATCCAGAAGATGGACGAGGTCTATAACGACCTCCTCCAGTACGAGGTGGCGCTGGAAGAAAAGAATGCGGCGCTCGAAGAGTCGCACCAGTTCATCGAGAGCGTGCTCGCCTCGATGTCCGACATCCTGATCGTCTGCGACCGCAACGGCGGCATCGAAGAGGTCAATCCCTCGCTCTGCCATATCACTGGCAAGACGGCCGAAGGCCTGCTGGGAACGGCGCTCTTCGAGCTTTTCGCCGATGCGGCCGAGCAGGCCAAGGCCCGTGAAGTCTTCGCCCGCTATGGCCGGGAAGGCGTGCACGACTGCGAGTTCTTTTTGCGGGCCGGCGACGGGGCGACCGTGCCGGTCTCGATGAACTGCACGCCGCGCGTCTCGCAGACCGGCAAGCTGATGGGCATGGTCGTCACCGGCCGCCCGGTCGGCGAACTGCGCCGCGCCTACTCGGCGCTGCGCCAGGCGCACGACGATTTGAAGCGGACGCAAGGCCAGTTGCTGCACGCCGAGAAGATGGTCTCGCTCGGTCGGCTGGTGGCCGGCGTCGCACACGAACTGAACAACCCGATCAGCTTCGTGCTCGGCAACGTGCTGTCGCTGCAGCGCTATGCCAGCCGCCTGGAAAGCTATCTCGGCACCGTCCATGCCAGCGCCGCGGCGGACGACGCCGCCGTGCAGGACATGCGCCAGCAGTTGCGCATCGACCGCATCCTGGCCGACATGCCGCACCTGATCGACGGCATGATCGAGGGTGCCGAGCGGACGCGCGACATCGTCGATGCGCTGAAGCGCTTCTCGGCGGTGGACAAGATGACGCCGGAGCAGGTCAGCCTGAACGAGGTGGTCGAGCGCTCGGTACGTTGGGTGGTGCAGAGTGCCGCGGCCCGCTTTGCGGTCGAGGTCGATCTGCCGCCCAAGCTGGTTTGCCCCGGCTCCTCCGGGCAGTTGCAGCAGGTGGTGATGAATCTGGTGCAGAACGCTTGCGACGCAACGGCCGGCCAGCCGACGGCGCAACTGAAGATCGTCGGTGCGATCGAGGCGGGGCGCGCCGTGCTGCGTTTCATCGACAACGGTCCGGGCATTCCCGCCGAGCATCTCGGTCGCCTGTTCGAACCCTTCTTCACGACCAAGCCGGTCGGCCAGGGCACCGGGCTCGGCCTGTCGATCAGCTACGGCATCGTCGACCGCCATGGCGGCAGCCTGACGGCACACAACGCCGCGACGGGCGGAGCGGAATTCATCCTTGCACTGCCAGTGGAAAGCCGCTGACCACCTGGGCGGGGCGATCAAAGGCCGAGGTCAATACGAACAATGACTTATTGATCTGGCACAGTCCTTGTATGAAGATGATTAAAATTTTCATACGAGCGCCATGGAAACCCTGCCCACCGACTGGCTGTCGCTGCTGATCCTGACCTTCGTGCTTGGCATGAAGCACGGTTTCGATGCCGACCATCTCGCCACCATCGACGGCCTGACCCGCTACAACGCCCGCCGTCAGCCGCGCCTGGCGCGCTACTGCGGCACCCTGTTCTCGCTCGGCCACGGCGCGGTGGTGATGGCCATCGCCCTCGGCGTTTCGGCGCTGGCCGGGCAATGGGAAGTGCCGGAATGGTTCGGCGTGCTCGGCGCGGTGATCTCGATCGCTTTCCTGGTCGCTCTGGGCAGCCTCAACCTCGCCGCCGTGCTGCGCGCCGGCCCCGATCAGCTGGTGCAGCCGGTCGGCCTGAAAGGGCGCCTGCTTGGCAGCCTGCGCCAGGTTTCGCACCCGGCGCTGATCGCTCTGGTCGGTGCGCTGTTCGCGCTCTCCTTCGACACGCTGTCGCAAGCCGCCTTCTTCGCGCTGACCGCCAGCCAGTTCGGCGGCTGGCAGCATGCCTTGCTGCTGGCGATGCTGTTCATGCTCGGCATGCTGCTCACCGACGGCATCAACGGTTTGTGGATTGCCCGGCTGATCGCCCGCGCCGATCAGGTGGCGCTGATCGCCTCGCGCGTCATGGGGCTGGTGGTGTCCGGCGTCAGCCTGCTGGTCGCCGCCTTTGGCGCCGCCAAGCTGCTGTCGCCGGCGGTCGACGCCTGGAGCGAAGGCAAGGAGCTGGTTTTCGGCTTTCTGCTGGTGGCGATCATCGCCCTCAGTTTTCTCGCAGCGCTGCGCCTGACGCGGCGACCCGTGGCGGTCTGAGCAATCATTCAGGGAGATGGCCGGGGTACCGGCCTTTTTTGGCGATGCCGTTAAGAAAAAATCTAATAACTTCATATTTGCTGCTCGCCATGACTGGAGCGGTCGCCGACGATGCGCTCGAACTGTCGACCGTCGAAGTTCGGGCACAGGCCGAGAATCTCGAAGGCATCGCCGCCGCCGGCAGCCAGGGCGTCGTCTCCAGCCAGCGTCTGGCCGCCGTGCCGATCCTGCGCCCGGGTGAGGCGCTGGAAATGGTGCCCGGCCTGATCGTTACCCAGCATGCCGGCGACGGCAAGGCCAACCAGTATTTCCTGCGCGGTTTCAATCTCGACCACGGCACCGATTTCGCCACCTACGTCGGCGGCGTGCCGGTCAATATGCCGAGCCATGCCCACGGCCAGGGCTATACCGACCTCAATTTCCTGATTCCCGAACTGGTCGACCGCATCAGTTACCGCAAGGGGCCGTACTACGCCGCCGAAGGCGATTTCTCGTCGGCCGGAGCGGCACATATCGACTATTTCCGCACGCTGGACGGCACGCTGGCCCAACTGACGCTCGGCCAGCACGGCTACGCCCGCAGCCTGCTCGCTGGGGCGCCGGCCCTGGCCAACGGCCGCCTGCTTTATGGCCTGGAACTGTTTCACAACGACGGGCCGTGGCAGGTCAGCGAAGACTATCGCAAGCTGAACGGCGTGCTGCGCTATAGCGAAGGCAGCCGCCGCAATGGTTGGTCGGTGACCGGCATGGCCTATCGCGGGCAATGGACGTCCACCGACCAGATTGCCCAGCGCGCCATCGACAGCGGCGCGGTCGACCGCTTCGGCACGCTCGATTCGACGACCGGCGGCAAGACTTACCGCTACAGCCTGGCCGCCGACTGGGCCAAGCAGGGCGAGCAAAGCCAGAGCACGGCCAATATCTGGTGGCTGCGTTCCGGCCTCGATCTATGGTCCAACTTTCAGTACTGCCTGAACGATTACGCCGCCACCGGTAGTTGCGCCACCGGTGATCAGTTCAAGCAGGGCGAACGGCGGCAGGCCGGCGGTTTCTCGCTGGCGCACACCGTTTTTGATCGTTGGGGCGGTTTCGAGGTCAGCAACGCTTTCGGCCTGCAGGCCCGGGTTGACCGCCTGAATCCAGTCGGCCTTTACAACACCCGCCAGCGTGAGACTTGGAATACTGTGCGCGAGGATCGGGTCAGCCAGCGCAGCCTCGGGCTGTGGGCGCAGAACGAAGTGCGCTGGGCCTCGTGGTTCCGCTCCATCCAGGGGCTACGGGCCGATGCCTACGATTTTGTGGTGGACGCCAATTTGAGCGCCAATGCCGGTGCGGCTAGCGATCAGATGTTGACCCCAAAATTCTCGCTGGTCTTCGGCCCCTGGCAAAAAACCGAGCTCTACCTGAACTACGGCCATGGTTTCCATTCCAACGACGCGCGCGGTACGACGATCCGCGTCGATCCGGCCAGTGGCGACACGGTGAACCCGGTCAAACCGCTGGTTCGCAGCAAGGGCCAGGAAATTGGCCTGCGTTCGGAAATCGTGCCTGGCTGGCAGTCGACCGCCGCCCTCTGGCAACTGGAAGCGGCGTCCGAACTGCTCTTCGTCGGCGATGCCGGGACGACCGAGGCTTCACGACCTTCCCGGCGCTACGGTCTGGAGTGGACCAATTTCTACGCGGTGAATGACTGGCTGGCGGTCGATGCCGATCTCGCCTGGTCGCACGCCCGTTTCCGGGATGCCGCGCCGGAAGGCAGTTACATTCCGGGGGCGGTCGGTACCACCGCCAATCTGGGCCTCAGCATCGATCAACTCGGCCCGTGGTTTGGCGCTCTGCGCTTGCGCTATTTCGGCTCGCGGCCGCTGATCGAGGACAATTCGGTACGGGCGCCGGGGTCGGCGCTGATCAATCTGCGCCTCGGTTACCGCTTCGACCGGCAAACTTCGCTGGCCCTCGATATCTACAATCTGTTCGATCGCCGGGTCAATGACATCGAGTACTGGTACGACTCGCAACTGGCCGGCGAAAGCTCGCCGATATTCGATCGCCATGTCCATCCGGGCGAGCCGCGCAGCGCCCGGCTGACCATTTCGCATCGTTTCTGAGGCGAAAAATACGTGCTTTCCACCTTTGCCCGGGTTCGACCTTTGGAGTAACCTACGGGGTTTTCCCTAATAGCCGACAGTCCAAGGAGAATCCGTGGAAAAGGATTTGCGCGAAGCCGCACTTGAATACCATCGCTGGCCCACCCCGGGCAAGATTTCGGTCCGCCCGACCAAGGGTCTGACCAACCAGCGCGATCTCGCACTGGCCTACTCGCCCGGCGTTGCTGCGGCCTGCGACCTGATCGTCGAAGACCCTTCGATGGCCGCCGAAATGACCTCCCGCGCCAATCTGGTCGGCGTCATCACCAACGGCACCGCCGTGCTCGGTCTGGGCAACATCGGCCCGCTCGCCGCCAAGCCGGTCATGGAAGGCAAGGGTTGCCTGTTCAAGAAATTCGCCGGGATCGACGTCTTCGACATCGAACTGGCCGAGAACGACCCCGACAAGCTGATCGACATGATCGCCGCCATGGAGCCGACGCTCGGCGGCATCAATCTGGAAGACATCAAGGCGCCCGAGTGCTTCTATATTGAAGAGAAGCTCAAGGCGCGGATGAATATTCCGGTCTTCCACGACGACCAGCACGGCACGGCGATCATTTCCGGCGCCGCCATGCTGAATGGCCTGAAAGTGGTCGGCAAGAAGATCGACGAGATCAAGGTCGTCTGTTCCGGCGCCGGTGCTGCCGCCATTTCCTGCCTGAACCTGTGGTGCGATCTCGGCGTCAAGCGCGAGAACATCACCGTTTGCGACTCCAAGGGCGTCATCTACGTTGGTCGCCCGGGCAATATTGACGAAACCAAGGCGCGCTACGCCCAGAATACCGAAGCCCGTACCCTGGCCGATGCCATGGTCGGGGCCGACGTCTTCCTCGGTCTGTCGGCTGCCGGTGTGGTCAAGCAGGAAATGGTCGTCAGCATGGCCGAAAAGCCGATGGTGTTCGCGCTGGCCAACCCGACCCCGGAAATCATGCCGGAACTGGTCAAGGAAGTCCGCCCAGATGCGATCATCGCGACCGGCCGTTCCGACTATGTGAACCAGGTCAACAACGTGCTGTGCTTCCCCTTCATCTTCCGCGGTGCGCTCGATGTCGGCGCCACCCGCATCACCGAAGAAATGAAGATGGCTTCGGTGCGCGCCATCGCCGAACTGGCCGAAGCCGAAGTGACTGACGAAGTGGCGATGGCCTATCCCGGTCACGACCTCAACTTCGGTCCGGAATACCTGATTCCGAAGCCTTTCGACCCGCGCCTGATCGTCAAGATCGCGCCGGCCGTCGCCCAGGCCGCCATCGACTCCGGCGTCGCCACCCGTCCGATTACCGACTGGGCCGCCTACCGCGCCAAGCTCTCCGAGTTCGTCTATCACACCGGCGTCGGCATGCGTGCCATTTTCCAGGCCGCCCGTCAGGCCAAGGGCAAGCGCATCATTTTCGCCGAAGGTGAAGATGAGCGCGTTTTGCGCGCCGTTCAGGTCGTGATCGAAGAAAAATTCGCCCGTCCGATTCTGGTCGGTCGTCCGGAAGTCATCGAGCACCGTCTGGCCAAGGCCAACCTGCGCATCAAGTCGGGGGTCGATTTCGACATCGTCAATCCGGAATCCGACGAGCGTTACCGCGAGTGCTGGAGTGCCTACCACAAGCTGATGGCGCGCCGTGGCGTGACGCCGGCCATCGCCAAGGAATCGATGCGCCGCAAGCCGACCGTGATCGGCGCCATGTTGCTCAAGCTCGGCTACGCCGACGGCATGATCTGCGGCATGACCGGCCAGTACAGCCATCACCTCGGCGTGATCAATCAGGTGATCGGCAAGCGCCCCGGCGTCAACACGCTGGCCGCGATGAACTACCTGATGCTGCCGGCCCGTTCGCTGTTCATCTGCGACACCCACGTCAATGAAAACCCGACGGCGGAAGAGATTGCCGAAATGACGCTGATGGCCGCCGAACAGGTCAAGCGTTTCGGCAGCCACCCGAAGGCGGCGCTGCTGTCGCATTCCAACTTCGGTTCCGGTTCCTCCGAGTCGGCGCGCAAGATGAGCAAGGCCGCCGGTCTGATTTCCGCGATGTCGGCTGGCGAACTGGAAGTCGATGGCGAAATGCACGGCGACTCGGCGCTGAGCGAGGACGTCCGCCGCGAAGCCAACCCGGATTCACCGCTGACCGGCGAAGCCAACCTGCTGGTGATGCCGAATATCGACGCCGCCAACATCTCCTACAACCTGTTGAAGATGACCGGTGGCGAAGGCGTCACCATCGGCCCCATCCTGCTCGGCGCGGCCCGTCCGGTGCATGTGCTGACTTCGACGGCGACCGTTCGTCGCGTCGTCAATATGACGGCGCTGGCCGTTGTCGAGTCGATGGAGCGTTAATCAGGAAAGGCATTCCCGCTACGGCGGGAATCCAGCTTGCAGCCGGCCGCTTTCCCGCAAGGGGGCGGCCAGTTTTTTATTGTCTTGCCGGCCTTGCCTGGAAAATGCCCTGTTTTTGGCGGTCGACCGCCGGCATCGGCTAAAACCGGGGTTGCGACTGCGGAGTGGCCGCTTCTTTAGCCGGCCAGCGCCGCCAGCAGCTTGCCGTGGATGCCGCCAAAGCCGCCGTTGCTCATCACCAGGATCTGGTCGCCGGGCCGGGCGGCCGCGACGATTTTAGCGACCAGTTCGTCGAGGTTGTCTTCAACCAGCGCCCGTTCGCCCATCGGCGCCAGCGCTTCGCGGGCGTCCCAGCCGAGGTTGGCGGCATAGCAGAAGGCGGTATCGACTTCGCGCAGGCTGTCCGGCAACTGGCTTTTCATCGTGCCCAGCTTCATGGTGTTCGAGCGCGGTTCGAGCACGGCCAGGATGCGGGCGTCGCCCACCTTGCGGCGCAGGCCGGCCACCGTGGTCGTGATCGCCGTCGGATGGTGGGCAAAGTCGTCGTATACCGTAATGCCGCGCACCTCGCCGCGCACTTCCATGCGGCGCTTGACGTTGATGAAGCGGGACAGCGCTTCCAGCCCCTTGTCGAGCGGCACGCCGACGTGGCGGGCGGCGAGCAGCGCGGCACAGGCATTGGCCCGGTTGTGTTCGCCAGAGAGGGCCCAGGTCGTGCGGCCGATTTCACCCTGCGCGCCATGCAAGACCAGTTCGCCGCTGGCGTCGTCACCGGTAACGCGATAGCCGGCCACGTCGTTGAACCGCTCGACCGGCGTCCAGCAACCGCGCTGCAACACGCGCTCCAGGCTGGCTTCGCCAGCATTCGAGACGATCAGGCCACTGGCCGGCAGCGTGCGAACCAGGTGATGGAATTGGGTTTCGATGGCTGCGAGATCGGCGAAGATGTCGGCGTGATCGAATTCGAGATTGTTCAGGACGACGGTCCGCGGCTTGTAATGGACAAACTTGGAGCGTTTGTCGCAGAAGGCGGTGTCGTACTCGTCGGCTTCGATGACGAAGAAGGGCGTCTCGCCGAGGCGGGCCGAAACGCCAAAATTAAGCGGTACGCCGCCAATCAGGAAACCCGGCGCCATATGGGCGTCTTCGAGAATCCAGGCCAGCATCGAACTGGTCGTCGTCTTGCCGTGCGTGCCGGCGACGCCGAGCACCCAGCGTCCCTGCAACACGTTTTCGGCCAGCCACTGCGGGCCGGAAACGTAAGGCAGGCCCTTGTCGAGCACCGCTTCGAGCAGCGGGTTGCTGCGCGAGATGGCGTTGCCGACGACGAAGACATCGGGCTGCAGCGCCAGTTGGGCGATATCGAAGCCTTCGATCAGCTCGACGCCGGCGCCGCGCAACTGGTCGCTCATCGGCGGATAGACGTTGGCATCGCAGCCGGTAACCTTGTGGCCGGCGGCCACCGCCAGTTGGGCGACGCCACCCATGAAGGTGCCGCAGATGCCGAGAATATGAATGTGCATGTCACAGAGAGCCGTTAGAATGGGGGCGATTTTACCCTGATCGAGCGCCCATGCCCCGCCATGAACGGCCCCGCCAGCTCGCCGGCACGCGAGCCAGTATTGCCAGTGCCGCTGCCCGCCTGATGGCGGAGGATGGCATTACCGACTATCACCAGGCCAAACGCAAGGCCGCCCGCCAGCTAGGGCTGAGCGAGCATGTCGCGTTTCCCGACAATGCCGAAGTTGAGGCCGAATTACGGGCCTATCGTAGCCTGTACAACGGCGATGAGCACGAGGAGATGCTGCTCGCCATGCGTCATTCGGCGCTCGAGTTGCTCGACTTGCTGGCCGATTTCCATCCCTACCTGACCGGTTCGGTACTCGACGGCACGGCCGGCGAGCATTCACGGATCGACATCCTGCTCTTTGCCGACAGTGCCAAGGAGGTCGAGATCTTCCTGCTCAATCGCGGCATCGATGTCGAGCATGCCGATTCGCGCAATGAGCGCGTCGAGGCGGTCCTAGTGATGGAGACAGACACGGTTGAGGCGAACCTTGTTATCATGTCGCCCCTGCTGGAAAGGGTCAGTCTGAAGCATCGGGACGGCCGCCAGCGCGAACGTGTCCGCGCCGATACGCTGCGTGCCTTACTTTCGGAATAAGCTAGACAAAATGCTGCGATTTGCGGCAAACTTGCAGCTATGAAGAAGCAAAAGCCCGATTCCAAGCCGGCCGACAAGCCCCGCATCCTGGTGATGCACGGGCCAAATCTGAACCTGCTTGGCACTCGTGAACCCGAACATTATGGCCGGGTGACCCTGTCGGATATCAACCTGGCGCTGGCCCAACTGGCCGAAAGTGCTGGCGTTGAGCTCGAGGCTTTCCAGAGCAATCACGAAGGGGCGTTGATCGAGCGCATCCACGCTGCCCGCGAGCAGGGTGTGCGCGCCATCATCATCAATCCGGCGGCCTACACCCATACCAGTGTCGCCCTGCGCGATGCGCTGGCGGCGGTGGCCATTCCGTTCGTCGAAGTGCATCTGTCCAACGTGCATGCCCGCGAACCGTTCCGGCACCACTCTTATTTCTCTGACCTAGCCATCGGCGTTATCTGCGGCCTGGGTCATCAGGGCTATCTGCTGGCCCTCGAGTACCTGCTTAACAAACTTAATATCGAATAGTCCGGCTTCGGCCGGCTTTTTGCGTCCCTGCGGCGCAATACAGAAGGGAGTCATCCATGGATCTGCGTAAACTCAAAAAACTCATCGACCTCGTTCAGGAATCGGGTATTTCCGAGCTGGAAGTGACCGAAGGCGAAGAAAAAGTGCGCATTGCCAAGCATTACGGTGCGGTCAACGCTGCCCCGCAACAATATTATGCCGCCCCGATGCCCATGCAAGCCCCGGGCGCCCCGGCCGCTTCCTCGGTCAATCTCGATGACGAAGACGAGCTGCCGGAAGGCCACGTCGTCAAGTCACCGATGGTCGGTACCTTCTACCGTTCGCCGTCGCCGGGTGCCGAAGCTTTCGTGCAGATCGGCCAGAGCGTCAAGCAGGGCGACACGCTGTGCATCATCGAAGCGATGAAGCTGCTCAACGAAATCGAAGCCGATGCCTCCGGCGTGGTCAAGGCTATCCTGCTTGAGAATGGCGAGCCGGTCGAATTTGGTGAACCGCTGTTCGTGATTGGCTGATATGGCCATGTTCGAAAAAATTCTTATCGCCAATCGCGGGGAAATTGCGCTGCGTATCCAGCGCGCCTGCCGCGAGCTGGGCATCAAGACGGTGGTCGTGCACTCCGAGGCCGACCGCGATGCGAAATACGTCAAGCTGGCCGACGAGTCGGTCTGTATTGGACCGGCTTCGTCGACGCTGAGCTACCTGAACGTGCCAGCCATCATCTCGGCAGCCGAAGTCACCGACGCCCAGGCCATTCACCCGGGTTACGGCTTCCTTTCCGAAAACGCCGACTTTGCCGAGCGCGTCGAAACCTCCGGTTTCGTCTTCATCGGCCCGCGCGCCGAAACCATTCGCCTGATGGGCGACAAGGTGTCGGCCAAGAACGCCATGAAAGAAGCCGGCGTGCCCTGCGTGCCCGGTTCCGACGGCGCGCTGCCGGAAGACCCGAAGGAAATCATCAAGATCGCCCGCGCCGTCGGCTACCCGGTGATCATCAAGGCGGCCGGTGGCGGCGGCGGGCGCGGCATGCGTGTTGTCCACACCGAAGCTGCCCTGGTCAACGCCGTGGGCATGACCCGTCAGGAAGCCGGTACGTTCTTCGGCAATCCGGCGGTGTACATGGAAAAGTACCTGGAAAACCCGCGTCACGTGGAAATCCAGGTCCTGGCCGACGAGTACAAGAGCGCGATCTACCTCGGCGAACGCGACTGCTCGATGCAGCGCCGCCACCAGAAGGTCATCGAAGAGGCGCCGGCGCCGCATATTCCGGCCCGCCTGATCAGCCGGATCGGCGAGCGCTGTGCCGAAGCCTGCCGCAAGATCGGTTATCGCGGCGCGGGGACTTTCGAGTTCCTCTACGAGAACGGTGAGTTCTACTTCATCGAAATGAACACCCGCGTGCAGGTCGAGCATCCAGTGACCGAAATGATCACCGGCGTCGATATCGTGCAGGAACAGATTCGCGTCGCGGCCGGCGAGAAGCTGCGCTACAAGCAGAAGGACATCGTGTTCCGCGGCCACTCGGTCGAATGCCGCATCAACGCTGAAGATCCCTTCACGTTCGTGCCGTCTCCCGGCAAGATCACCTTTTATCATCCGCCCGGCGGCCCCGGTATCCGGGTTGATTCGCACATCTATCAGGGCTATACCGTGCCGTCGCATTACGACTCCATGGTGGCCAAGGTGATTGCCTACGGCGATACCCGCGAGCAGGCGATTCGCCGGATGCGGATTGCGCTGTCCGAGATGAGCATTCAGGGCATCAAGACCAATATTCCGCTGCACCAGGAACTGATGCAGGATGCCCGTTTCGTCGAAGGCGGCACGAGCATTCACTATCTCGAACAAAAACTCGCCGACAAGGGCGAAGTGAAGAACTGAGCATGGGCTGGAAAAGTGTCAGTTTCTTGACCGACGCGGCGCATGCCGAGCCGATGTGTGATGCCTTGCTCGAGGCCGGTGCCCTGTCAGCCTCGCTGGAGGATGCCGATGCCGGTACGCCGGACGAGCAGCCGCAGTTCGGCGAACCCGGTTCGGTCAATTCGCCGGGTTGGGAGCATTCGCGCGTCGTCGCGCTGCTCGAGGCGGATGCCGATATCGACGCGCTGCTCGCCGAAGCGGCAGCGGCGATCGGTCTGCCCACTGTGGCGGAGTACAGCGTCGAGGAGGTGGCCGAGCAGAACTGGGTGCAACTGACCCAGTCGCAGTTCGACCCGATCCGTGTTTCCGAGCGCCTGTGGATCGTGCCCTCGTGGCACGAGTCGCCGGACCCGGCGGCGGTCAACCTGATTCTTGATCCGGGCATGGCTTTCGGCACCGGTTCGCACCCGACCACCCGGCTTTGCCTGGAGTGGCTGGAGCGTAACCTGACGGCCGAGTGCACGGTACTCGACTACGGTTGCGGTTCCGGCATCCTGGCCATTGCCGCGGCCCGCCTCGGCGCCGGTCGGGTGGCCGGGGTCGATATCGACCCGCAGGCTGTTGACGCGGCGCGGGCCAATGCCGAGCGCAATGGCGTCACGGCGCTGTTTGCCGATTCGGCCCAACCGGTGGCCGGCGAATACGATCTGGTCGTCGCCAACATCCTTTCCAATCCGCTGCGGGTGCTGGCCCCGGCCATCTGCGCCCATGTCCGTTCCGGTGGCCGCTTGGCCCTGTCCGGTATCCTGCGCGAGCAGGCTGAGGAAATCATCGCCATTTACGCGCAGTGGATGCCGATGCAGGTCGCCGATACGCGTGAGGATTGGGTGTGCTTGAGCGGGGTCAAGCCCTGATGCGGACACGCTGCCCGGTCTGCAGCACGGTTTTCCGTGTGACGACCGAGCAGTTGCGTCTGAAGGCCGGCAAGGTCCGTTGCGGCCATTGCCAGGCCCTGTTCAATGCTTTTGACGAACTGCTGCAGGACCCGCCGGATGTTGTATCGGTGTCGCCTGTTGTTAGCGAACCAGTGACGCTCGCTCCGCCAGCCGAGCCAGAACTGCCGGTTTCGGTACCTGCTGAACAAATACCCCTCGAAGTTCTTGCCCCGGCCGTACCGGTGGAATCCAATTGGCAGCCGGAGCCGGAGCCGGAGCCGGAGCCGGAGCCGGAGCCGGAGCCGGAGCCGGAGCCGGAGCCGGAGCCGGAGCCGGAGCCAGAGCCAGAGCCAGAGCCAGAGCCAGAGCCAGAGCCAGAGCCAGAGCCAGAGCCAGAGCCAGAGCCAGAGCCAGAGCCAGAGCCAGAGCCAGAGCCGGCGGCCGAAACCGTTCCGCCCACCAGCCCCGACGAGTCGCTGGCTTCTGCCGAGACCCTGGAGGCCTCGACATATGCCGCTCGTGAGGCCGGCCTGGTTGCGGCCCGCGAGTTGAGCGAAATGCCCGGCTACAACCGCTGGGCGGCCGGCACCCTAGCCGGTAACGGACTGGGTGGTTTCGACAGCGAACCGGGGCGGCGTCCGGTCTGGCCGTTCGTGCTGTGCTCGATTATCCTGGTCGCCGTGTTGATCGGCCAGTTGCTCTACTACTTCCGTACCGAGGTAGTGCAGCGGATGCCATCGGCGGCGGCACTCTATGAACTTGCTGCGGTCGACGTGCCGCTGGCGCAGAATTCCGAACTGGTCGCCATCGAGACCTCCGATCTGCAGTCGGACAACCAGCGCGGCCTGTTCGTGCTGCAGGCCACGCTGCGCAATCGGGCCAGCTTTGCCCAAGCCTGGCCGGCGCTCGAACTGACCCTGACCGATACCCACGACACCGTCGTTTCCCGCCGCGTATTGCTGCCCCCCGACTACCTGCCACCGAGCGCGCCACCCGCGTCCTTCCCGGCCAACGGCGAAGTCGCGGTGCGCCTGTGGATCGAGGCCAAGGGCATCGGTGCTGCCGGCTACCGACTTTATGTCTTTTACCCCTGAGAATTTTCGATGACTACCCTGATTTGCGGTTCGCTGGCCTTCGACAACATCATGGTCTTTCCTGACCGCTTCAAAAACCACATCCTGCCCGAGCAGATCCACATTCTGAACGTGGCCTTCCTGGTTCCGGAAATGCGCCGGGAGTTCGGCGGTTGTGCCGGCAACATTGCCTACAACCTGATGCTGCTCGGTGGCGAGCCGCTGATCATGGCGACGGTCGGCGACGATGCGCCGGCCTACCTCGAGCGTCTGGACCGTCTCGGCCTGTCGCGCGCCCATGTCCGCCAGGTACCGGGCAGTTTTACCGCCCAGGCCTTCATCACCACCGACCTCGATGACAACCAGATCACTGCTTTCCACCCGGGGGCGATGAGCTTTTCTCATCTCAACAAGGTCGAGCATGCCCAGCCCAAGCTCGGCATCGTCGCACCGGATGGCCGTGAAGGCATGATGCAGCACGCCCGCGACTTTGCCGCGGCCGGCGTGCCTTTCGTCTTCGATCCGGGCCAGGGCCTGCCGATGTTCAGCGGCGATGATCTGCTCGAATTCATGCGCCAGGCCGAATACGCCTGTTTCAACGATTACGAGGCCAAGCTGCTCTGCGAACGGACCGGCCGCAGCCTGGAACAACTGGCGACGGAAGTTCAGGCGCTGATCGTCACCCGGGGCGGCGAAGGTTCCGAGATTTACGCTGGTGGCCAACGCTACGACATTCCCTGTGTCGAAGCCGACGACGTGGTCGATCCGACCGGCTGTGGCGACGCCTACCGTGCCGGTCTGCTCTATGGCATTGCCAACGGCTTCGACTGGCTGACCACGGGCCGCCTGGCCTCGGTGATGGGGGCGATCAAGATTGCCCATCGCGGTGGTCAGAACCACCAGCCGAGCCGCGAGGAAATTGCCGCCCGCTATCAACGTGCCTTTGGCGCCTTGCCCTGGTAAAAATAGCTATGAAAACGCTCTCCCTGTTGCTCGTTGCCTTGTTGCTTGGCGCGTGCGCCAGCAGCAAATCCGGCGATGTCTACACGCGCGATCAGGCTCGTCGTGAAATGACTGTGCGCAAGGGCGTCGTCGAATCGGTGCGCCCGGTGCGCATGGAAGGCACCAAATCGGGCGTCGGGGCAATGGCCGGTGCTGCCGTCGGCGGCGTCGCCGGTAGCACCGTTGGGGGCGGCAAGGGACAGATCGTCGGTGCCGTGCTCGGGGCCGTTGCCGGTGGCCTGGCCGGTAGTGCGGTCGAGGAAGGTGTGACCCGCAAGGAGGCGCTGGAGATTACCGTCGAACTGGATGGTGGCCGAATGATTGTTGTCGTCCAGGAAGCCGTGCCCGGCGAATTCCGGGCAGGTGACCCCGTGCGCGTGCTGTCCGGCCAGGGCGAGACGCGCGTCACGCGCTGAAACTTGTCTGTAAAAATCAGGCAATAGCGGTGTAACACCGCCCTTGCATGCTGTTCTCCGTACATAAAACGGAGAACAACATGGAAAACATCCATACCAAGGCGACCCGCAGTCGCCCCGAGAAGAAGAGCCTGGCGGTCGGCTTCGCCCGCAGCCAGAGCGAAATCCTCGATGCCCAGCGCCTGCGCTACCGCGTTTTTGCCGGCGAAATGGGAGCGAACCTGCCGAGCCGCACGCCCGGCGTCGATCACGACATCTACGATCCCTATTGTGAGCATCTGGTGGTGCGCGATACGCAAAGCGGTGAAGTGGTCGGGACCTACCGCATCCTGTCGCCGGAAAATGCCCGCCAGATCGGCTATTACTCGGAAAACGAATTCGACCTGACCCGCCTGCAGCACCTGCGCTCGCGACTGGTCGAAATAGGCCGTTCCTGCGTCCATCCCGATTACCGGACCGGGGCGACGATCACGCTGCTCTGGGCCGGCCTCGCCGAATACATGCTGGAGCGCGGTTACGACTACCTGATGGGCTGCGCCTCGATCAGCATGGCCGATGGCGGTCATGCCGCAGCCAGTCTGTATAATCGGCTAGCCGAGCATCTCGGGCCACAGGAATATCGTGTCTTCCCGCGCTGCCCCTTGCCCTTGGCTGCCTTGCAGCAGGACCGGCCGGCCGAGACGCCGCCACTGATCAAGGGCTATTTGCGGGCCGGTGCGTGGATCTGCGGTGAACCGGCCTGGGACCCCGATTTCAACACGGCCGACCTGCCGATCCTGATGCCGATGGCCAAGGTCTCCAGTCGTTACGCCAAACACTACCTGGGATAAACCGTCTGCAAGAAACCAACCTGCTGATCCGCTGTTATCGTCTTTTCCGTCTGGGCCTGCTGGTCCTGGCTGGCCTGCTCGCCACTTTTTTGCTTTTCCCGATCTGCAGCGAAGCGGCCCGCCTGCGCCTCAAGTCGAGCTGGGCGGTCGCCCTGCTCGACACGCTCGGCGTCGAGGTCGAGGCCGATCTGACGCATGCGGTACCGGGCGCCCTGCTGGTCGCCAATCATGTGTCGTGGATCGATATCTACGTTATCAACGCCGCGCTGCCGTCGGCTTTCGTCTCCAAGGCGGAAGTCCGCGACTGGCCGGTGATCGGCTGGCTGGCGGCGAAGAACGATACGATCTTCCTGCGTCGGGGCAGTCGCGGCCACGCCAAGATCGTCAATCAGGAAATCGCGGCTTTGCTGGCACGCGGCCGGCATGTCGCGGTCTTTCCGGAAGGGACGACGACCGACGGCCGCAGCCTGCTGCATTTCCACGCCGCGCTGTTGCAGCCGGCCCTGAGCGCCGGCTATCCCGTATTGCCGGTGGCGCTTTCCTACTGGGAACTCGACGGCCAGCGCAGCCTGGCGCCGCGGTACGATGGCGATATTTCGCTGGGCCAATGTACGCGGGCCATTCTCGGCCGCAAGCGCCTGATTGCCCGGCTGGTGACGACGCCGCTGCGCGGTCTGAATGGCGAGGATCGCAAACAGGTCGCCGCCGAGGCCCGCGAGGCTATTGCTTTAGCGGCAGGGCTTCCCCTGGCGAGCAATCCACCTGAAACACCTGGCGATCTTCCAGGCGTACTGCCGTCAGATGGCCACCCCACAGGCAGCCGGAATCCAGCGCCAGCAGATTCGGCGTGATTTTCAGGCCGAGTGCCGACCAGTGACCGGTGACCAGCACGGAGTCGGCACTTTGCCGGTTCGGCGCCTCGAACCACGGCAGATGGCCGGCCGGGGCGTTGACCAGTTCGCCCTTGGTCTTGAATTCCATGATGCCTTCCGGCGTGCAGAAGCGCATCCGGGTCATCGCATTGACGATGACGCGCAGCCGCTGCCAGCCGCTCAACTCATCGGACCAGCCGGCCGGCTCGCTGCCCCACAGGTTGGTGACGAACTCCCGGTAATCGGGGCCTTGCAGTGCAGCTTCGACTTCGCGCGCCAGTTCGCGGGCGCGGCTCGCCGTCCATTGCGGCAACAGGCCGGCATGGACCAGGCAGTATTCACCTTCGGTGTGGCACAGCGGCTGCCGGCGTAGCCAGTCGAGTAGTTCGGCGCAGTCGGGGGCGTCGAAAATGGGCTGCAGCGTGTCGTCCTTGCCGCGGAACTTGGCACCGCCTTCAGCCACCATCAGCAGGTACAGGTCGTGGTTGCCGAGCACGGTGAGGGCAGCCGGCCCGAGCGATTTCATCAGGCGCAGCGTTTCCAGCGATTTCGGGCCGCGATTGACCAGGTCCCCGACCAGCCACAGGCGATCACGGGCCGGGTCGAAGGCGCAGCGCTCAAGCAGCCGGCACAGCGAGTCGTAGCAGCCCTGAATGTCGCCGATGGCGTAGGTGGCCATTATTCGACGGTGACGCTCTTGGCCAGGTTGCGCGGCTTATCCACATCCGTCCCCTTGACCAGCGCAGCGTGGTACGAGAGCAGTTGCAGCGGAATGACGTGCAGGATCGGCGATAGTTCGCCATAGTGTTCCGGCAGGCGCAGGATGTGGACGCCTTCCGACTCAGGGATTTCCGAGTCAGCGTCGGCGAAGACATAGAGTTCGCCGCCGCGGGCCTGGACTTCCTTCAGGTTGGATTTCAGCTTGTCCAGCAACTGGTCGTTCGGGGCGATGGAAATCACCGGCATGTCGGCATCGACCAGGGCCAGCGGGCCGTGCTTGAGTTCGCCGGCCGGGTAGGCTTCGGCGTGGATGTAGGAGATTTCCTTGAGCTTCAGGGCGCCTTCCATGGCGATCGGGTAGTGCCGGCCACGTCCGAGGAAGAGGGCATGCTGCTTGTCGGCAAAGCGTTGGGCCCAAGCCTTGATCTCGTCTTCCAGTTCGAGCACCTTGTGCACGGCGACCGGCAGATGGCGCAACTGGTCGATGTAGGCCGCTTCCTGTTCCGGCGTCAGGTGCTGCTTGACCTTGGCCATGACCAGGGTCAGCAGGAAGAGCGCGGCGAGTTGGGTGGTGAAGGCCTTGGTCGAGGCGACGCCGATTTCCGGGCCGGCCCGGGTGATGAAGCGCAGGGCGCATTCGCGGACGATGGCCGATTCTGGCACGTTGCAGATGGCCAGTGTCTTTTGCTGGCCGAGCGACTTGGCGTGGCGCAGCGCGGCCAGCGTGTCGGCGGTTTCGCCGGATTGCGAGATGGCGACGATCAGTTGGCGCGGGTTGGCGACCGAGGTGCGATAGCGGTACTCACTGGCGATTTCGACATTGCACGGTACGCCGGCAATGGCTTCGAGCCAGTAGCGGGCGGTGTAGCCGGAGTGGCTGCTGGTGCCGCAGGCGAGGATGAGGATCGAGTCGACATCGGCCAGCAGGTTGCCGGCTTCGGCGCCGAAAATGCCGGGCTGGATGGTCTTGCTGCCGCCGACGATTTCCAGCGTGTTGGCCAGCGCTTCCGGCTGCTCGAAGATTTCCTTCTGCATGTAGTGCTGGTAGTTGCCGAGTTCGACGGCAGCGGCCGACAACTGTGAAACATGCACCGGCCGGTCGACCGGCGTGCCGTCGAGGCGAGTGATCTTGACCGATCCGGCGGTCAACTCGGCAATATCGCCATTTTCCAGATAGACCATGTTGCGGGTGACCTGGAGCAGGGCCGAGGCATCGGAGGCGGCGTAGTTGCCGGCCTCGGAAACACCGAGCAGCAGCGGCGAGCCTTCGCGGGCGACGACGACCTTGCCCGGCTGGCGCTGGTCGATGACGGCGATGGCGTAGGCGCCGACCAGGCGACGGCAAGCGATCTGTACGGCGGCGAACAGGTCCGGCTCGGCTTTGAGCGTCGCTTCGATCAGGTGAGCGATGCTTTCGGTGTCGGTCTCCGAGGTGAAGACGTAGCCCTGACCGCTCAATTCGCTGCGCAGGCTCTCGTAGTTTTCGATAATGCCGTTATGGACGACGGCGATCGACCCGGAAATATGCGGGTGGGCGTTGCGTTCGCAGGGCACGCCGTGGGTCGCCCAGCGCGTGTGGGCGATGCCGGTCACCGCCTGGGTGTCGGCCGAGGCGGTTTCGAGCTCGGCAACGCGGCCGACCGAACGCACCCGTTCGATGGCGCTGGCGCCGATGACGGCCAGGCCGGCCGAGTCATAGCCCCGGTATTCGAGCTTCTTCAGGCCTTCGACGAGGACGGGGACGATGTTGTTACCGGCTGCTGCCGCGACGATGCCGCACATAGCTGATCCTTAAACCTTGTAGTAATCGCGATACCAGGCGATGAAGCGGTCGACGCCTTCCTGGATGGGGGTGGCCGGGACGAAGCCGACCCAGTCGTTGAGCAGGCTGGTGTCGGCGTAGGTGGCCGGGACGTCGCCATCCTGCAGCGGCAGCAGGCGCTTTTCGGCCGGCATGCCGAGCGCCTTTTCGATGGCGCCGATGAAATCGAGCAGTTGCACCGGGTTGTTGTTGCCGATATTGAAGACGCGGTAGGGCGCATTGCTCGTCGCCGGATCGGCGGAAATCGCGTCGTAGGCCGGGTTGACCGCAGCCGTGCGGTCGAGGACGCGAATCACGCCTTCGACGATGTCGTCGATGTAGGTGAAGTCGCGCTGCATGTTGCCGAAGTTGAAGACGTCGATCGGCCGGCCTTCGAGGATGGCCTTGGTGAACAGGAAGAGCGCCATGTCCGGGCGGCCCCACGGGCCGTAGACCGTGAAGAAGCGCAGGCCGGTGGTCGGCAGGCCGAACAGGTGGCTGTAGGTGTGGGCCATCAGCTCGTTGGCCTTCTTGGTCGCGGCATAGAGGCTGACCGGATGATCAACGCTGTCGTGCTCCGAGAAGGGCATCTTGGTGTTGCCGCCATAGACGCTGGAGCTGGAGGCGTAGACCAGGTGCGCCACCTTGTTGTGGCGGCAGCCTTCGAGGATGTTGGTGAAGCCGACCAGGTTGCTATCGACGTAGGCGTGCGGGTTTTGCAGCGAATAGCGGACACCGGCCTGGGCGGCGAGGTGGATCACCTTGTCGAACTTCTCTTCGGCGAACAGCTTTTCCATGCCGGCCCGGTCGCCGACGTCGAGCTTGACGAAGCGGAAACCGGGCAGCCCGGTAAGGCGGGCCAGCCGGCTTTCCTTGAGCGACACCTCGTAGTAGTCGTTCAGGTTGTCGAGGCCGACAACTTCGTCACCGCGCGCCAGCAGGCGCAGCGAGGTGGTCATGCCGATAAATCCGGCGGCGCCGGTCACGAGAATTTTCACGGAATCACCTTCGAGGGAATTTTCTGGATTTTACCGCAGTGCAGCATCGGTGTTTCTGCGTTCCAGCATTTTGGAATATTTCATCATGCTGTTGAAACAGCCGATGGCGATATGAATCAGGCCCGGCAGGCCGTCGCGGAAGCCCTGGCGGATGAAGTAGAACTTGATGAAGCGGACCAGCGGACTCAGCGCAATGCGGGCGAAGCCGGTACGTTTGCCGGCCTGTAGCGCCATTTCGGCGGCTAAGGTCGTATAGCGGTTCTGTTTGGTCAGATAAGTCGCCAGCGATTCGGCCGAATCGTGCAGCAGGTCGCCGGCCAGGGTGCCGACCGTCGCCGTGGTGACGACTTTTTCATGCACGGCATCGGTCGACCAGCGCGCCTGGCGACGGTCGAACAGGCGCAGGCTCCAATCCGGATAGCCTTCGCCGTGTTTCAGGTAACGGCCGAGGAAGCGGTTGCAGCGCGGAAAGCGGAAAGCGGCGGATGACGGATTGCTCAGTGCATTTTCAATGCTGGTCTGCAAGGCCGGGCTGACCCGTTCGTCGGCGTCGAGGCAGAGCACCCAGTCGTGGCGGGCGGCGTCGACGGCGAACTGCTTCTGTGGCCCGAAACCCAGCCAGTCCTGCTCGATGACGCGCGCCCCGTAGCTTGCGGCCAGGGCCTGCGTGCCATCCGTGCTGCCCGAGTCGACGACCACGATGTCGTCGGCGAAGCGCACGCTGTCGAGGCAGGCCGCCAGTTGCGAGGCCGCATTGAGCGTGATGATGGCAATGGAGAGCGGCTGGCGCGTAGCGGGCATTTATAATCGCGGCTTCGAAAGCCAGCATTTTATCCGCCGATGCGTATCCTGATTGTGAAAACTTCCTCGCTCGGCGATGTAATCCATAACCTGCCGGTGGTCAGCGACATTCGACGGCAGTTTCCGACGGCGACGGTGGACTGGTGCGTCGAGGAAAATTTCGCGGCGATTCCGCGCCTGCATCCCGGCGTCGACCGGATCATTCCGGTGGCCATCCGGCGCTGGCGCAAGAAGCTTTTCCAGTCGGCTACCTGGCGCGAGATCGGGGCCTGTCGGGCCGCTCTGAGCAGTGTCGGTTACGACAAGGTGATCGATACCCAGGGGCTGGTCAAAAGCGCCATTGTCGCGCGCTGGGCGCGGGCGCCGCTGGCCGGCTATGCCGCCGATTCAGCCCGCGAACCGCTGGCTGCGCGTTTTTACGACGAGCGTTTCAGCGTTGCCACCGAACTGCACGCGGTGGTGCGCAATCGCCAATTGGCGGCCGCGGCGCTGGCTTACCCGCTGAGCGGCGAGCCGGACTACGGCATCGCGGTGGCGGGCAGTACCTTCGACTGGCTGCCGGCGACGCCCTACGTTGTCTTCCTGACGGCGACCAGTCGCGACGACAAGTTGTGGCCGGAGGCGCACTGGCTGGCGCTCGGGCGGCAGCTCTACGAACTCGGCTACTGCGCCGTGCTACCCGGTGGCAATCCGCTCGAGCGCGAGCGGGCAAACCGTCTGGCGGCGGGCATTCCCGGCGCGGTCGCCGCGCCACCGATGAGTATTCCCGAGCTGGCCAGCTTGCTGGCCGGCGGCCGCGCCGCCATCGGCGTCGATACCGGCCTGACCCATCTCGCCGTTGCCCTGAAAATACCGACCGTGGCGCTGTACACCGCGACCGATCCCGGCCTGACCGGCGTTCTGGGCAGCGGCTTCTTCCGCAATCTCGGCGGCAAGGCGCAGCTGCCGACGGCCGCCGCCGTGCTGGCCGAGTTGCAAGGGGCGCTCGCCTGATGGCCCGCCTCGTCTACACGCTGTTCCTCTACCTGATCACGCCGCTGATCTGGCTGCGCCTGCTCTGGCGCGCCCGCAAGCAGCCCGAGTACCTGCGCGACGTCGGCGAGCGCTACGGCTTTTACCGGCAAGCGGTGCCGGACCAGCTGATCTGGGTACATGCCGTCTCGGTCGGCGAAACGCGCGCCGCCCAGCCGCTGATCGAGGCACTGCAGGCACGCTGGCCGGCGCACCGCATCCTGCTCACCGGCATGACGCCGACCGGGCGCGAGGCGGGGCGCCAGGTCTATGGCGAGCGCGTCATCCAGGCCTACCTGCCCTACGACTACCCGGCTGCGGACGACCGTTTTTTTCGGCACTTTTCACCGGCCTTCGGCGTGCTGATGGAGACCGAAATCTGGCCCAACCTGCTGGCCCGGGCCAAGGCCCGGCAGATCCCGGTGCTGCTCGCCAATGCTCGCCTGTCGGTGCGTTCGGCCCGTGGCTACGGCAAGTTCAGCGCCTTGCTGCGGCCGGCATTCACCGCCCTGAGCGGCGTCGCGGCACAAACGGCGGGTGACGCCGAGCGCATTGCCGGGCTTGGCGCACCGCAGGTCGAAGTCTGCGGCAACCTCAAGTTCGACGTCGCGCCATCGCCCGACAAGATCACTCTCGGCCAGGGCTGGCGCGCGGCGGTTGGTCAGCGCCCGGTCTGGCTGGCGGCGAGCACGCGCGAGGGCGAGGAAGCCTTGATCATCGACGCCTGGCGCCAGGCTGCGCCCGGCGATGCCTTGCTGGTCGTGGTGCCGCGCCATCCGCAACGCTTCGACGAAGTCGCGAGCCTGCTCGCCGGGCATGGGCTGAGCGTTGTTCGGCGCAGCGCCGGCTTGCCGGGGGCGACGACGCAGGTCTGGCTCGGGGACAGCATGGGGGAAATGGCCGCTTACTACGCGCTGGCCGACCTCGCCTTCATCGGCGGCAGCCTGTTGCCGCTCGGCGGCCAGAACCTGATCGAGGCGGCGGCCTGCGGCTGTCCGGTGCTGGTCGGGCCGCACACCTTCAATTTCCTGCAGGCGACCGAGGATGCGATTGCCGCCGGGGCTGCCCGGCGGGTTGGCGATGCGTCGGAATTGATTGCTGCGGTAGACCGCCTACTGGGGCAAAAAACGGAATTGGCCGCGATGCGCACGGCGGCGACGGAATTTGCGCGGGCCCATCAGGGCGCCACGCAGCGCATGCTGGCGCTTATTGCGCGCTGGACGGATCGAGCAGGGTGTTGATCTGGGCGACGTCGTCGTCGCCCAGCGCGCCGACGGCCGCCTTCAGGCGCAGCTGCGCCATCAGCGTGTCGAGGGTGGCTTTTGCCAGGTCGCGGCGGGTGACATAGACCTGGTTTTCCGCATTCAGCACGTCGATATTGATGCGGACGCCGACTTCGTAACCCAGTTTGTTGGATTCCAGGGCCGACTGCGATGAAACGAGCGCCGCTTTCAGTGCCCTGACCTGGGCCAGGCCGTTGGTGACGCCAAGATAATACTGGCGGGCTGAGAGGGCGGCGCCGCGCTTTGCCGCTTCCAGTCCGGACTGGGAGGCGCTGCGGTTGGCGGCGGCTTCGCGCTGGCGCGAGACGACCAGGCCGCCCTGGAAGAGCGGGATGTTGAGCTGAATACCGAAGTTCTGGTAATCGGTGTCGAGCAGGCCGAAGGCGGTCGAGCCGTAGGCCTTCGAATTGCCGGCATTGGCCACCAGATCGAGCGTCGGGTAATGCCCGGCCCGTTGCTTGTCGACTTCGCGTTCGGCCAGGTCGGCATTGGCCTGTTGGATCTGTACGGCCAGGCTATCCTTCTCGGCCGCCGCCACCCACTGGTTCATGTCGTTCGGCTGCGGCTGGGTAAGCTGGGCATCCTTGCGGGTTGGCGCCAGTGGTCCCGGTTCCTTGCCGATGATCGCCTGCAGGCTGCGCAGTTTGACTTCGAAGTCGCTCTCGGCGGCAATTTCCTGAGCCTGGGCCAGGTCGTAACGGGCCTGTGCTTCGTGGCTGTCGGTGATGGTGGCGGTGCCAACCTCGAAATTCTTCTTGGCCGACTCCAATTGCTGACCAATGGCCAGCTTGTTGGCGCGGACGGCCTTCAGGTTCTCGATAGCGTAAATGACGTCGAAATAAGCTTGCGAAACACGCAGGATCAGATCCTGGCGAGCCTGCGTGAAATTGGCTTCAGCTTGAACCACCTGAATCTTCGACTGGTCGTAGGTGACCCAGTTCTGCCAGCGGAACAGCGGCTGGCTCAGCGTCAATTGATAGCCGTTACTGTTGAATTTCGGTTTGCCCAGCGTGTTGCCGTTATGGAATGAGATTTCATTTTCGTTCCAGACCGTATTGCCGGATAGCGTCAGACTGGGTAGCAAGCCGGCCCGACCCTGCGGCATCTTTTCGCGGCCGGCGTCCAGTGTGGCGCGGGCGGCGGCAAAAGTCGGATCGTTGTCCTGGGCCTCGCGATACACCTGCATCAGGTCGGCCGCCAGCAGCGGCGAGGCGAGCAAGGGGGAGATCAACAGCCAGGCGAGCTTTTTCATGCCATTCTCAATAACGACGCATTGTGGGATCGACTTCGCCGGCCCAGGCATCGACGCCACCCATCAGGTTATGCACCGCAGCGTAGCCCTTGCGCTCGAGGAACATTGCAACCTGCATGCTGCGGCCGCCGTGGTGGCAGATAACGACAATTTCCTGATCCGGATCCAGTTCTTCGCAACGCATCGGTACCGTATGCATCGGGATGTGCTGCGAGCCCGGCAAGTGGCAGAGCTCGTATTCCCAGGGTTCGCGTACGTCGAGCAGGACGGGCTGCGGCCGGCCGCTATCGGCCAGCCATTCGGCCAGTTCGCGTACGCCGAGCTGCTGCATCAGAAGGCGAAGCCGGACTTGGCGGCAATGCTGTCGAGAGCGGGCGTCACCGTTTCGAACAGATTGACCGTGTTGTAGATGCCGTCGGCGACGCAGGTGATCAGCTGGGCTTCCATGACCGGGGCTTCGCCGACGACGACGGCTAGACGACCACCGACGCGCAGTTGCTTGAGCAGTGCGTCGGGCAGAGTTGGGACCGAACCGGAGACCAGGATGACATCGTAGGGGCCGCGCTGTGACCAGCCATTGGCGCCATCGCCAACTTCAACGGCCACGTTGGCAACGCCGGCCCGTTCCAAGTTCTGGCGGGCAAAGTCAGCCAGTTCCGGGCGGCATTCGACGGTGACGACATGCTCGGCGCGAGCAGCCAGCAGGGCCGCCATGTAGCCGCTGCCGGTGCCGATTTCCAGCACCTTGTCGGTTTTCTGGATGCCCAGTTCCTGCAACAAGCGGGCTTCGATACGCGGCGCCAGCATGACCTGGCCGCTGCCAAGCGGGATTTCCAGGTCGGCGAAGGCCAGATTGCGGTAGGCGGCCGGCACGAAATCCTCGCGCTTGACGACGAAAAGCAGGTCGAGAACCTGCGGATCCAAAACCTCCCAGGGCCGGATCTGCTGTTCAATCATGTTGAAGCGGGCTTGCTCGATATTCATTTGGGTTCTCCGCAGGCTTAATATTAGCACAAGCTAATATATTGATTCCGACAAAGCAAAATTATACCTGACTCTCCGTTGGTCGCTCGCACAGGCCCTGGCGCAGCAGATCGACGTGGATTTTCAGGTAAAGACCGGCATCGCTTTCCTGGCTTTGGCAGCAGGCCAGCGAAAAACGCCAGATCAGCAGCATCAGAATCGGGGCGATGATGACGTCGATCGTTGTTTCGACATCCAGTCGGCGGAATTCGCCGCTGGCCATGCCGCGCTCCAGCGCAACACCGACCAGGGCGCGGCCGCGGCAGATGACGTTCTCGTAGTAGAACTGCGCCACTTCCGGGAAATTGCGCGCTTCGGCGACCATCAGTTTGGGAATGCCGGCGAAGCCGGTCAGGCCGATTTTGCCCCACCAGTTATTGAGCAGCTTTTCCAGCAGGTCGAAAGCGCTGCCGGTGTGCTGGGCGGCGATCGCCTCGTTTTCGGCGACCACCGGCAGGATGCCTTCCTGGATGACCGCCTTGAACAGCGCTTCCTTGCTGTCGAAGTAGAGATAGAGCGTGCCTTTGGAGACCCCGGCGCGGCTGGCGACATCTTCCAGGCGGGTCGCCGCGAAGCCTTTTTCGACGAAAAGGCTCAGCGCGGCGGCGGTCAATTCGGACGGCCGGGCTTCCTTGCGGCGTTTGCGGGGGGCTGCGACAGCGGGCATGGGTAACTTAATGACTTAAGAGTCATTAAGTTACCACCGCCTTTTGTCCGGGGTCAACGACCTTCCTTGATCAAGCGGCCGGCGACCGGCTGGATCGGGCGGGCGTTGTTCTTGTAAAGCCGGCTGAAGATGTTGATCTGGTCGGGCGAGACCTGGACCGGCTGTTTCATGACCAGCCACAAGACGCCTTCGGAGCACGGCGGCGTCGTCAGCGACCCCATGTAGGTGTAGTAGTTGCGGCTTGCCGGGAGCAGCGTCATCGGGTCGATGATCGGCCCCGGCGGCGAGACTTCGAGGTTTTTTTCCAGTGGCAGGTTATTCCACAGGGTCTGGATGAACGGGTTCTCGTTGCCGCGTTCGAGCAGCACGGCAACCACCGCCAACTGGCCTTCGTCGGACTTGTGTACCAGGTGCACGACCATGTCGAAGCGCTGGCCGTTGATCTTTTCTTCCGACGGTCGGTGGAAATGGAACTGGACTAGCTCGTAGGTCTTGCCGGTCAGGCTGATCGAGCTGTCGCCGACCGCCACTTGAACGGTGTGGCCGTTATCGACAATGCGGAAGGTCGACGGGCGGTAGTTGAACTTGATCGGTTCGAGATCGACCTTGATGCCATCCTTGATGTCGATCGGCGACTGGCGCTGGCCAATGGCGCAGGCGGTGTTTTTCGGGTCGAGCTTCGACCAGTTTTCCGGCCCGCCGGCACCTTCGTAGTCCCAGTGGATGTGGGCGTGCTGCAGGGCCGGTTCGCTGTGCGCCAGTTCGAGCATGTAGCCGCCGCCCTTGGCCGGCTTTTTCGCTTTGGCGATCGGTGCTGCCGTCGAATGAACGACGACCGTCGCCGGCTTGTAGGCTGCCGGCGGGGGCGGAGCCGACGGAGCTTTCGGCGTGGGGGCGGGGGCGGGGCTTTCGGCCGCCGCCTTCAGGTTGGGGCGAATCGACGGAATCGAGCCATGCTCCTGGCCGCCGGCATCGGCCGTCTTGACCGGCGTAGCGGCTTTTTCCGGCTTGGCCATTTCCTTCTTGAGCATCGCCTCGTTGGCCTGCTTTAACTGGCCGGCCGCCTCGTTGGCTTTCTGCGCCACTTCAACCGGGCTGTCCTTGGGCGGGCGGCAGACTTCGCGCAGTACCTTGTCGTCGAGCGTGCCGCTGCGTACCGGCAGATCGTTGCCCTTGATCTCTTCTTCGCGGACGATTTCGCTTTCGTTCTTCTTGAAAATGCGCTTGATCGTGTTGGCATTGCGCGAGGCGCAGTCGTAGCGGGTGATC
Source organism: Dechloromonas hortensis (assembly GCF_009469765.1). Classification (GTDB taxonomy): domain Bacteria; phylum Pseudomonadota; class Gammaproteobacteria; order Burkholderiales; family Rhodocyclaceae; genus Azonexus; species Azonexus hortensis. The sequence goes on along the minus strand of NZ_SSSQ01000001.1, from coordinate 400,938 downwards.
GCTTCGATGACGCGATAACCGGCGCCGGACTTGGCGTCGATCAGTTCTTTTTCGAGGATGACCCGGCCCTGGGCCTGGACCTTGTTGCCGTCTTCGCGCTTGATGCTGGTGCGGTCGAGTTCGATCCGTTTGCCCGGCTCCGACGAAATCGTCTGCCAGGTCGGCGCGGCCGAGGCAGAGCCGGACAGGCTGGCCAGCAGGGCGGCAATGGTTAGTAGGCGCATCTCAGATCCCTCATCTTATTCTTTAAAATTCCGACGCTTGTCGAGGATATTTCGGCCAATTTCGAGAAACCTTGAGCGCAGAATGTGATTTGTTGCATTTTGCCTGTATTTCCAGTAACTTGCGCTCCACTCGTTAGGGGTGTCGAATGCCGTTTGCTGTGGCGGTCGACTGAGAAATACCCTTCGAACCTGACCGGGTCATGCCGTCGTAGGGAAACGAACTTTGTTGCTCCCCGTACGTCATACCCGCTGCACATACGCCCGGAGCCGCAATGAACGCCAAAGAACAATTCCTCGCCGCCAACGCCCACGTCGACGAGGCTGCAGTCCAGCCCCTGCCCAATTCCCGCAAGGTTTATATCGAAGGTTCCCGCCCGGACATCCGGGTGCCGATGCGTGAAATTTCGCAGGACGACACGCCGACCGCTTTCGGCGGCGAAAAGAATCCGCCGATCTACGTTTACGACTGTTCCGGCCCTTATTCCGATCCGGCCGCCAAGATCGACATCCGCAGCGGCCTGCCCGCCCTGCGTGCCGGCTGGATTGCCGAGCGTGGCGATGTCGAGGAACTGCCCGACCTGAGTTCCGAGTTCGGCCGTATCCGCGCCGCCGACAAGTCCCTCGACGAACTGCGCTTCCCCGGCCTGCACCGCAAGCCGCTGCGCGCCAAGGCCGGCAAGAACGTCTCGCAGATGCACTACGCCCGGCAAGGCATCATCACGCCGGAAATGGAATACGTCGCCATCCGCGAAAACAACAACCGTCGTGCCTACATCGAATCGCTGCGGTCGACCGGCCCGCAGGGCGAAAAAATGGCCAAGCTGCTCGGCCGCCAGCACCCCGGCCAGAACTTCGGGGCCAGCATCCCGGAAGAAATCACCCCGGAATTCGTCCGCAGCGAAATCGCCCGCGGCCGCGCCATCATCCCGAACAACATCAACCACCCGGAAAGCGAGCCGATGATCATCGGCCGCAACTTCCTGACCAAGATCAACGCTAACATCGGCAATTCGGCGCTCGGCTCTTCCATTCAGGAAGAAGTCGAGAAAATGACCTGGTCGATCCGCTGGGGCGGCGACACCGTGATGGACCTGTCCACCGGCAAGAACATCCACGAAACGCGCGAATGGATCATCCGCAACAGCCCTGTCGCGATCGGCACCGTGCCGATCTATCAGGCCCTGGAAAAGGTCAATGGCAAGGCCGAAGACCTGACCTGGGAAATCTTCCGCGACACGCTGATCGAGCAGGCCGAACAGGGCGTCGACTACTTCACCATCCACGCCGGCGTGCTGCTGCGTTACGTGCCGTTGACCGCCAACCGGATGACCGGCATCGTCTCCCGTGGCGGCTCGATCATGGCCAAGTGGTGCCTCGCCCACCACAAGGAAAGCTTCCTCTACACGCACTTCGAGGAAATCTGCGAAATCATGAAGGCCTACGACGTCGCCTTCAGCCTCGGCGACGGCCTGCGTCCCGGCTCGATCTACGACGCCAACGACGAAGCGCAGCTCGGCGAACTCAAGACCCTCGGCGAACTGACCCAGATCGCCTGGAAGCACGACGTGCAGGTGATGATCGAAGGCCCCGGCCATGTGCCCATGCACATGATCAAGGAGAACATGGACCTGCAGCTCGAATACTGCGACGAAGCTCCGTTCTACACCCTCGGCCCGCTGACCACCGACATCGCGCCGGGCTACGACCACATCACCAGCGGCATCGGCGCCGCGATGATCGGCTGGTACGGCACGGCCATGCTCTGCTACGTCACGCCCAAGGAACACCTTGGCCTGCCTGACAAGGACGACGTCAAGACCGGCATCATCACCTACAAGCTCGCTGCCCACGCCGCCGATCTCGCCAAGGGCCACCCCGGCGCGCAGATCCGCGACAACGCGCTGTCCAAGGCACGCTTCGAGTTCCGCTGGGACGACCAGTTCAACCTCGGCCTCGACCCGGACAAGGCACGTGAATTCCACGACGAAACCCTGCCCAAGGAATCCGCCAAGGTCGCCCACTTCTGTTCGATGTGCGGCCCGCACTTCTGCTCGATGAAGATCACCCAGGACGTCCGCGAATTCGCCGCACAGCAAGGCTTGAACGAAGCCGAGGCGCTGACCAAGGGCATGGAAACCAAGGCCGTCGAGTTCGTCAAGGCCGGCGCCGAGGTCTATAGCAAGGTCTGACTCGGCAAGTAATGTAAGACCCCGGAAAGGCGGCTGCTTCAGCCGCCTTTTTTCATGTTTGTTACCCGATTTACGATCATTTACAGAGGGTTAACCGCCCTTAACTCGCCCCGGGGAGAGTATTCGTCCTGTCGCAGGTCCGTTGTTTCCCGCCTGCTTACCCCCGAAAGGAATACGACATGACGAATATTTCCCCCAGACACATCAAGCGTTTTCTTGCTGCCGCCGGACTGGTGCTGGCTATTCCGCTGACGGCAGCGGCCAATCCGGGCGGTCACCGCCAGCCGGGCGACTGTTCCGGGATGGAGGCGCGCGCCGCGCTCGGCAAGCGCGGCGGCGAGATGGGGCCGCATTACCTGCGCGGCCTGAACCTGAGCGAAGCCCAGCGCGACAAGGTGTTCGAGATCATGCACGGGCAGGCGCCGCTGATGCGCGACAAGGCCAAGGCCCAGCAGAAGGTCGAGGACGATCTGCGCAAGCTGGCGGCGGCGCCCGATTACAGCGATGCCAAGGCGCGAGCGCTGGGCGAGGCGCTCGGCAAGTCGGTGGCCGAGATGGCACTGGCCCGCGCCAAGGCCGACCGGCAGATCCTTGAAATCCTGACCCCGGAACAGCGCCTGCAACTGGCCGAGCGCAAGCCGGCTGACGATGCGCTGCCGCGCGGCAGGGGCGGTGAAGGCCGCACGCCACCGCCGGCCCGCTAAGTCGGGCGGGGCCGATGTCGGGCACGTTCAGTCGGCGCCAGCGGGCTGCTGCGGCAGCCCTGGTTTTTGCCATTTTCGGGTAGTCCACCGCAGCAATCGCCGAAACAGGGCTGCACGACCTCGAGCAGAACGTGCTTGCCGGCTACGACCTCGGGGCGCAAACCGTGTAGGCGATGATCGGCGAACCGGCGGCCGGGGTTGGCTACTGAGGACAGCGACAGCTTCGGCGTCGCCACTTCGCTGGCGGCCAGCCGAGCGGCGGTGGCATGCCGTTCGGTGGCAGCCGGTGCGCGCCAGATCATCGCCATCCAGCGCCTGAGTGTGGTCTTTCTCGATGCCCCGCTGAAACAGGACCCGATCGCCGGCGAATGGCTGGCCCGGGATGCCGAGCGCTGGCTGGAGCCGGTCGGCGAGTTGCGCCGCAAGTGAGGCCCTTTACCTATCTTTACCTCGTTGCCTGCTGCGTCCGGACGGTCTTGCCCGGGACAATGGCGCCCTGCTTCAAGTTGAATCGTGATGAATAAACCAATTTTCAAGCCCGCCGCCCTCGGGCTGGTCGTGGCGCTACTCGGCGGCTGTACGCAGTTGCCCGCGGTTGGCCCGGATTACCAGCCGCCCGGCCTGGTCCTGCCGAAGCAATGGACGGCGCCGCCGGTGGCCGAGCCGGCGCGCGAACTGGCTCGCTGGTGGCGGCAACTGGCCGACCCGGTGCTCGATGGGCTGATCGACGAGGCATTGGCCAGCAGCCTCGATCTCCGCCTCGCCCAATCGCGCCTGCGCCAGGCGCGGGCCGCCCGGGCCCAGGCGGTGAGCGGCTTTTTTCCGACGTTGAGCGCGTCGACCGGCGGCCAGCGCAGCAAGGCCGCCCAGGCGGTCAGCGCCGTACCCGAGCGGACGATCTACGACGCCGGCTTCGACGCCAGTTGGGAGATCGATCTCTTCGGCGGCACCCGGCGCGCCGTCGAAGCGGCGACGGCCGATCAGGCGGCGATGGCGGCCAGCCTGGACAATGTCCGGGTGTCGCTGGTCGCCGAAGTGGCGCAGAACTATGTCGAACTGCGCAGCTATCAGCGTCGGCTGCAGATTGCCCGTGACAATCTGGCCAGCCAGTCCGAAACACTGCAGATTACCGACTGGCGCTACCAGGCCGGGCTGACCGACGGTAGCGATGTCGAACAGGCGCGGACCAACCGCGAGCAGACGCGGGCCGGCATTCCCGATCTCGAAGTCGGCCTGACTGCGGCCGGTCACCGGCTGGCCGTGCTGCTCGGCCGCCAGCCGGGTGCCCTGCCCGGCGAGCTGGCCAGGGTCGCGCCCCTGCCGGCAGTGCCGGCCAGCCTCGGCGCCGGCATTCCGGCCGACGTGCTGCGCCAGCGGCCGGACCTGATTGCTGCCGAACGGACGCTGGCTGCCGAAACGGCCCGCGTCGGCCAGAAGCTGGCGGTGCGGTTCCCCAGCCTGTCGCTGGGCGGCTCCTTCGGCTGGCAGGCCTACAGCTTTGGCGCGCTGGGTGGCAGCGACACCGTGCTGCGGGCGCTGAGCGGCACGCTGGCGGCGACGCTGTTCGACGGCGGCAAGCTGCGCAGCGCGGTCGACATCCAGAGCGCGGTGCAGGAACAGGCGCTGCTTTCCTACGAAGCGAGCGTGTTGAGCGCGCTCGAAGAGGTCGAAAACGGGCTGACCGCCTATGCCGCATCGCGCGAGCGGGTCGCCGCCCGCCAGGCGGCGGCGACGGCGGCCCGCAGTGCGGCGGCATTGAGCCGCGATCTCTACCAGGCCGGGCTGGCCGATTTCCAGAAAGTGCTGGAAACCGAGCGCACCCGGCTGACGGCCGAAGACAACCTGGCGACCGCTGAAGCCACCGTGCTGAGCAGCCTGATCAAACTCTACAAGGCGCTCGGCGGCGGCTGGGAAGCGCCCGCCATGGCGCAGCAATTCGAAGAAGGAAAACAATCATGAAGCAGCCCTCCGACCCTAGCGCCGAAGCTCTGCTCGGCTTGCTCAATGCCGCCCCGGCCAGCGGTTTCGGCCCGCTTCGCCGGCGGCTGTTGCTCGGTGGCGGCGCCGTGCTGCTGCTCGCCGGCCTGGCCCTGTTTGCCGGTGGCGGCCAGGGGCCGGCCGGCCAGTATCTGAGCGAAGAGGCGGCGCTCGGCAATCTGCTGGTCACCGCGTCGGCCAGCGGCACCCTGCAGCCGACCAAGTCGGTCGATGTCGGCAGCGAACTGTCCGGCACGCTGGCCAGTGTGCTGGTCCAGGAAAACGATGTGGTCAAAAAAGGCCAGTTGCTCGCCCAGCTCGATACCGCCAAGTTGAAGGATGCCGTGGACAAGTCACAGGCGGCGCTGGCAGCGGCCGAGGCCAGTGTTGCCCAGACGACGGCGACGGTGGCCGAGGCGAGCGCGGCGCTGGCCCGGATGCGGCAGGTGGCCGAACTCTCTGGCGGCAAGGTGCCGGCCAAGACCGAGCTGGAAACGGCCGAAGCGGTGCAGCAACGGGCCGTCGCCAACGCGGCGAGCGCCCGGGCCGAAGTCGTGCAGGCCAAGGCGACGCTGAAAACCGACGAAACCAACCTCGGCAAGGCGACCATCCGCTCGCCGGTCGATGGTGTCGTGCTGACCCGCAAGGTCGAGCCGGGCCAGACGGTGGCGGCGCAGATGACGACGCCGGTGCTCTTCGTGCTGGCCGAGGACCTGGCCAAGATGGAACTGCAGGTCAAGGTGGACGAGGCTGATGTCGGCAATGTGAAAAATGGCCAAAAAGCGACGTTCACCGTAGCTGCCTGGCCGGGGCGCAAGTTTCCGGCCAGCATCCAGCGCGTCGGCCTCGGCTCGACGACAACCGACAACGTCGTCACCTACAAGACCATCCTGCAGGTCGGCAACGACGACCTGGCGCTGCGTCCGGGCATGACGGCGACGGCCAGCATCGTCACGGCCAGCCGCGAGCAGGTGTTGCTGGTGCCGAACGCGGCGCTGCGCTTCACGCCGCCGACGCAGGCCGGGCCGGCGGCCAGCCGCAGCTTGGTGGCGCGGTTGATGCCCGGGCCGCCGCCGCAGGCGCCGAAAAACCGGCCGGCCGCGACCACGCCCGGCGCGCCGCAGGTCTGGGTGCTCGGCGACCACGGTCCGCAGCCGGTGGCGGTGAAAACCGGGGTCAGCAACGGCCGCCATACCGAGGTGCTGGGTGGCGAGTTGCAGGCCGGCATGGCGGTGATCACCGAATACCAGGAAGCGAAGAAATGAGCCACCCGGAAGCGGCGCTGATCGCGCTGCGCGGCATCACCAAGACCTACGGCCAGGGCGCGGCCGCCTTCCAGGCGCTGCAGGGGGTCGATCTCGAGATTGCCGCCGGGGAGTTCGTCGCCGTCATGGGGCCGAGCGGTTCCGGCAAATCGACGGCGATGAACCTGCTTGGCTGCCTCGATACGCCGAGTAGCGGCGAATACCGTTTTCGCGGCATCCACGTCGAACGGCTCGACCGCAACCAGCGGGCGCTGCTCCGCCGCAACTGCCTAGGTTTCGTCTTTCAGGGTTTCAACCTGCTGGCCCGGACCTCGGCCCAGGAAAATGTCGAGCTGCCGCTGCTCTATCGCGGCGAGCCGGCCGACGTCCGTCATGCCGCGGCCCGCGCCGCGCTGGGCAAGGTCGGCCTGTCCGGCTGGGAGCATCACACCCCGGCCGAGTTGTCCGGCGGCCAGCAGCAGCGGGTCGCCATCGCCCGTGCCATCGTCACCCGGCCGCTGGTGCTGCTCGCCGACGAGCCGACCGGCAATCTCGATTCGAAGCGCAGCCACGAGATCATGGAATTGCTGGTCGCCCTCAACCGCGAGCAGGGCATCACCATCCTGATGGTCACCCACGAGCCGGACATGGCGGCCTACGCCAGCCGCATCGTGCATTTCGTCGATGGCCTGGTGGCGCAGGATGAACGGAGCAGTCCGCCGGCGGAGGTCGACGCATGCTGCTGAATGCCTTGTTGCTCGCCTTGCGCGAGATCCGCCGCAACCTGATGCGCTCCTTCCTGACCGTGCTCGGCATCGTCATCGGCGTCGCCGCGGTGATCACCATGGTGACGCTCGGCAACGGCGCGACGCGAATGGTCGCCGACCAGATTTCCAGCCTCGGCAGCAATCTGCTGATGGTGATGCCCGGGCAGCGTCTCGGGCCGGGCCGCGACAGCGCCGGCGCGCCGAAATTCAAGAGCGCCGACATCGAGGCCATCGAGCAGCAGGTGAACGGCCTGCAGGCGGTGGCACCGGTGGTCGGCAGTGCGGTGACCCTGGTCGCCGGCACGCAGAATTGGTCGTCGACGGTCAGCGGCACGACCAACGCCTATCTCGTTGCCGGCAACTGGCGGCTGGCCGCCGGCCGCGCCTTCAGCGACGACGAGGAGCGGGCCGGTAAGGCGGTCTGCATCATCGGCAACACCGTGCGCAGGGAACTGTTCGGCGGGCAGAGTCCGCTCGGCAACGCCATTCGCGTCAAGGGTTTCGATTGCGAAGTGATCGGGCTGCTCGCCGCCAAAGGGCAGGGCGGCATGGGGCAGGATCAGGACGACAGCGTGCTGATGCCGCTGCGTACCGCGCAGCGCCGGCTGACCGGCAGCCTCGATATCGGCAACGTCATGGTCTCGCTGAAGGACGGCACCAATTCCAGTGTCGCCATGATGCAATTGCGCAGCCTGCTGCGCGAGCGCCGCAAGCTGGCCGACAACGTCGATGACAATTTCAACGTCATGGACACCAAGCAGATCGCCGAAACGCTGTCCGGCACCATCGGCACGATGACCGCGCTACTTGGCGCGGTGGCGGCGGTCAGCCTGCTGGTCGGCGGCATCGGCATCATGAACATCATGCTCGTTTCGGTGACCGAGCGGACGCGCGAAATCGGCATCCGGCTGGCCATCGGCGCACTGGAGAGCGAAGTGCTGCTGCAGTTCCTGATCGAGGCGGTGGCGCTCTCCGCCTTTGGCGGCCTGGTCGGCATCACGCTGGCCTTCTTCGCCTGCTGGGGGCTGGCGACGCTGATGCACATGCCTTTCCTGTTCAATCCCGGCATCAACCTGACCGCTTTCGCTTTCTCGGCGGCGATCGGCGTCATCTTCGGTTACGTTCCTGCCCGCCGGGCAGCGCAGTTGGACCCGATCGAGGCGCTGCGCCACGAGTAGCGGCGCCGTGAAAAATGCCTGTTTTGACTGGTTGACCGCTGGAGTGCCGCGATTGGCATGACGGCACCCATATGAGCCCCGTTATTGCTTGGCCGCCTGCGCCATCTCGCTAATCGCCTGGCAATAGCGGGAAAATCGCTCGACGCCCGATACGGTGCCGGTATGCCAGGCGAAAGCGTTGCCTTCGGCCAGGCAGCCGTTCAAACAGAGCAGCGTCATTTCCGAAGATTGTTCAAAAGCGGCACGGCTGACCTCGATATTGAGTTGGGTCAGTCGCTCGACAACGAGCAACACGCTGTCGGTGAAATCGAGCGCTGCCGCCAGCGAGGTTTTCTGTGTTTCGGCGACTGTTTCAAGAATGAATTTCATAGGATTCTCCGTAACTGGGTAAGGCATGCATCTACTGGTTTTCTCGTCTATCTTGCCGCTTGGCTGACCGCGGCAACTTTCAGGCGGCGCACGGAGCCATCGGGAAAGTCCCAAGCAATTTCCTGCCCGACCCGCAGGCCGAGCAAGGCGCTGCCGACCGGCGTCAGTACCGAAACTTTCCCGGCCGTTGGGTCCGCTTCGGACGGATAGACCAACTCGATTTCGCGTTGCGTTCCGAGGCGTTCGTCCACATAGATGCAACGGGCGTGCATGGTCACGACGTCCTCCGGAACCTGTTCCTTATGGACTACAATCGCCCGATCCAACTCGTCTGCCAGTTCGTCGTTCAGCGCATATTGGCGCAAGCGCGCATAGTCGGCGGAACTGACGATGGGCGGCCACGATTCAGCGGATTCATTGCTTAGGTTATGTTTTGTGGCAAAAGTGATATCGATCATGAGGACATCGTACTGCGCCGATCAGCATCACGGTAGGCCGCAAACTGGCATCAAAATGTATCCCAATTGGCAACAATGGCGCCGCCATATCGAATGAACAGGAGCCCTGGCAGCAATGGCTGATTTGAATCTGATGGCAGTTTTCGCCCGCGTCGTCGAGGCTGGCAGTTTTTCCGAGGCGGCGCGGCGGATGGGTAGTTCCCGTTCGGCGGTTAGCAAGGCGGTGGCGAAGCTGGAAAAATCGCTCGGCGCCCACCTGCTCAACCGGACGACCCGCTATCTCAGCCTGACTGAGATCGGTGCTGCGGTGGCCGAACATTGTTCCCGCATCCTGGACGAAGCGACGGAAGCGGAAAAACTGGTCGGCAGCCTGAACCGCGAAGCGCGCGGCGTGCTGCGCGTCAGCGCCTCGGTCGCCTTCGGTACGCTGCATGTCGCGCCCGCCCTCGCCCAGTTTTTGCCACGCCATCCGGAGCTCAAGATCGATCTCAGCATTACCGACCGCTGGGTGAATCTGGCCGAGGAGGGCTATGACGTAGCCATCCACGTCACCGGCGACCCCCAGCCCAATCTGGTGGCACGGCCGCTGGCACCGGTCCGGCGTAAATTGTGCGCGACGCCCGATTACTTCCGGCGGAAAGGCATTCCGCAAACCCCGGCCGACCTGGTCGCGCACAACTGCCTGGACTACACGCGCTCGGGCGAGCCCGGGCGCTGGCGCTTTACCGGGCCGGAGGGGGAAATCGCCGTACCGGTCAATGGCCCGCTCCATGTCGACGACGACGAAGCCTTGTCGCAAGCCGTCCTCGGTGGGTTGGGTGTCGGCCTGTTGCCGACGTTCATCATTGGCAAGGATCTGCAAAACGGTAATTTGCAGGCCGTTTTGTCCGAGTACATCCCGGTCGAGCGCTATGTCTATGCGATGTACTTGCCGACCCGCCACCTGCCGAGCAAGGTCAGGGTATTCATCGATTTCTTGCTTTCCCATATCGGCGAGGAGCCGTACTGGGATCGCTAGGCTATTCGAATTGATGCATGCTCAAGCGTTGCAGGCTGGGGATCGTCAGGCGGCGACCATCGACCTGAATCAGGTCGAGAGCGCTCAGTTCGTGCAGGATGCGCGAAAAATGTTCCTGGGTCAGGTTCAGCCGTGAAGCGATGACGCATTTGGTGACCGCGAGGTCGAGGGAGGCGCCTTCACTGGCCGGCTCGCCATGCTCCAGTTGATTGAGCAGGTAGCCGATGATGCGCTGTTTGCCGGTGTGCAGGGTGTAGCCCTCAACATCCAGCATCAGCTGGTGCGTCCGCCGGGCCAGGCTGCCGAGCATCTTGCGCATGGTGCCGTGATTACGCTCCATTTCGCTGAAGACCGCCGATTTCGAGACGTGCAGCAGCAAGCTGCTGCTGAGCGCCTGGGCCGAGACGACGCACGGCTTGTCCAGGAACATCATGGCTTCGCCGAAGCTTTGGCCTTGTTGAACGATTTCGACAATCTTCTCGACGCCCTGGGCCGAGGTGAACGACAGCTTGACCTGCCCGAAGACGACAATATGGAAGCCGGTGCACGAATCGCCGCGATGAAAGATCGGGGTGCCCTTGTCGCAGCGCACCTCGCGGGTCCCCTTGGCGATCAGGGCAATTTCTGCATCCTCGAGTTCATTGAAGATCACGGCATTCTTCAAATGCGTTTCGATATTGACCGGCTGCAGATCCCGCATGCGCTTCTCTTAGCGCTCTTGGGCGGCAGCCGGCTTGCCTGCGCGGTTGGCCTGCACGAGATTTGTCAGCAGGATTTTTGCCAGATATTCCGGCTCACTGTTGGCCAGTTGCCGGCTGGCGCCCCCGGTTGCGGTCGATACGACGAGAATCATCCCGGCAATCCAGTAGTTGCCGGTGAAGATCTCGCCGTCGATTTCACAGCTAACGGGGCGTCTTTCGTAGCGTTGGTAAGCTGAACCGATTGTATTGCTGCGCAGGTGTTGCATGCGGTCGTCAGAGCTTGGCGCGACTGAGGCTTATCTTCTGGAGCAGTGCATAGAGCTCGTCCTTGATGCTCAGTTTTTTCTTTTTGAGCACCTCGATTTCATCGTGCGTTCCGGGTTCCAGCCGGGACTCCATGTTCTTGATCCGCTGATCGAGTGTGCTGTGCTTTTCGAACAGGGCCTGGAAGTAACGGTCGGTCGTCTTCAATTCGGAAATCAGGTCGCGATATTCATGAAACATGGGAGGCTCCTTCGGTATTGAAGCGGTTTAAATGACGCCTTGGGCGAGCATGGCATCGGCCACCTTGACGAAGCCGGCAATGTTGGCGCCATTGACGTAGCTCATCTTGCCGTCGGCATCGCGTCCATAAATCAGGCAGGCTTCATGGATGTTGCACATGATCTCGTACAGGCGGACATCGACTTCGTCGCGCTGCCAGGAGAGGCGCATGGCGTTCTGGCTCATTTCCAGGCCGGAAGTGGCCACCCCGCCGGCATTGCTGGCCTTGCCCGGGGCATAGAGCACCCCGTGGCCTTCGAATATCTTCACGGCGTCGGCGGTCGATGGCATGTTGGCGCCTTCGGCAACGCAGATCACGCCGTTTTTCACCAGCCGCTGCGCATCGTCGCCATCCAGTTCGTTTTGCGTGGCGCAAGGCAGGGCGACGTCCACCGGCACGTGCCAGGGGCGCAATCCCGGGTGGAAGTCGGCGCCGACCCGCTTGGCGTAATCGCTGACGCGACCGTAGAGGTGGTTTTTCACCTCCATCAGGTCGGCCAGTTTTTCCGGCGTGAAGCCGCTTTCGTCGACGACCGTGCCACTCGAATCCGACACCGTGATGACCTTGGCACCCAGGGCCATGGCTTTCTCGACCGAATACTGGGCAACATTGCCGGCGCCGGAAACGCTGACCCGCAGGCCCTCGAAGCTGCGGCCATGCTGCCTGAGCATCTGCTCGGCGAAATAGACCGTGCCGTAGCCGGTCGCCTCGGGGCGGATCAGCGAGCCGCCGAAACTCAGGCCCTTGCCGGTGAAGACGCAGTCGGCGCGATTGGAGAGCTTTTTCATCATGCCGGCCATGAAGCCGACTTCGCGCCCGCCGACGCCGATATCGCCGGCCGGAACGTCGGTATCGGCACCGATATGGCGGAACAGCTCGCTGACGAAAGCCTGGCAGAAGCGCATCACTTCGCCCGGACTGCGCCCCTTCGGGTCGAAGTCGGAACCGCCCTTGCCACCGCCCATTGGCAGGGTGGTCAGGGCGTTCTTGAAGGTCTGCTCGAAAGCCAGGAACTTGAGGATGGACAGGTTGACCGAAGGGTGGAAGCGGATGCCGCCCTTGTAGGGGCCGATGGCCGAAGAGTGCTGGATCCGGTAACCGCGATTGACCTGGACCTCGCCATGGTCGTCCACCCACGCGACGCGGAACATGATGACCCGCTCCGGCTCGACCAGGCGATCGAGCAGGCCGTGTTCGGCATATTTCGGGTGGCGTGCGATGTACGGCCACAAGCTTTCGATGACTTCGCTGACCGCTTGCAGGAATTCTGGCTGCCCCGGATTGCGGCTGGCCACCTGCTGGATGAAGTCCTCAAAATTCTGGTAACGCATCGTCTGTCCCCTGTTTTATTGCTTGGTAAGTTTTTCAAAATTGCGTCGAAGCCAAACCGTCGCGCCATGGAAAATCCGCCTGGCATTGATGTTCAAACGGCGACAATTGGCGCCCCGATTTGGTGCGAAAAATCGAGGTGGAGTGAGAGTGCGCGCAGATGGATGTGCCAACGAGCGTTGCAAACGAGCTAATCGTGGGCATTCTCAGTTGTTGTTGGGCGCTCTATCGAGAAAGCCTGGCTCGACTGTTTTTGGAGGCTTTGATCATAGGGTCGGAAACTGCGCTTGATAAGCCACTCTTTTTGAACAAAACTGTTTCCGTTTTGATAACAGTCGGGGAGCTTCGTGCACGATATAAATGACATGTTGTTTTTCGCCCACGTGGTCAAGGTCAGGAGTTTTTCCGAGGCGGCGCGCCGGCTCGATGTCTCCAAATCGCGGGTAAGCAAGGCGATCGCCCGGCTGGAAAGCGACCTGGGGGTTCGCTTGCTGCATCGGAGCACGCGCAGCCTGAGCCTGACCGATGTCGGCGAGGCGTATTTCGAGCACTGCGACCGGATACTGGAAGAACTGAGCCTGGCCGACACGACGATTTCCCGCCTGCATCAGGAGCCGCGCGGCAAACTGAAGATCAGCGCCCCCGTGGCGTTCAGTACGATGCATGTCGCCTCTGCCTTGCCCGACTTCATGGCCCGCTATCCCGACCTGACCGTCGATCTGACGATCAGCGACCGAATGGTCGATCTGGCCGACGAAGGCTACGACATCGCCCTGCGTATTACCCGCGAGCCCGGCCAGAACCTCGTGGCCCGTCAATTGGCGCCGATCCGCCGAAAGATTTGCGCCAGCCCGTCCTACCTTGCCCGTCGGGGAATTCCGCTCGTTCCCGAGGATCTCGGCGAGCACAATTGTCTGGACTACACCTTCATGAATACCCAGGGGGTCTGGCATCTGAACGGCGTCGACGGCGATGTTTCAATCCCGGTCGCCGGCACCCTGCGCATCAATGACGACGAAGCGCTCTCCCAGGCCGTGCTCGGCGGCCTTGGCCTGGCTTTACTGCCGACCTTCATCGTCGGCAAGGATCTGCAGGAAGGTCGGCTGGTCGAGGTCTTGCCCGGCTATGTGCCAACCGAACGTTTCATCTACGCGGTGCATCTGCCAAACCGGCATTTGCCGCTGAAAGTCCGCGCCTTCATTGAGTTTCTGCTCAATCGTTTTGGCCCAACCCCGTATTGGGATCGCTAAAAGAGAGGGGGGGCTCGCTACCGACCCAGCAAGAACATTGGTTGACAGAAGGTTCACCGCATCACGATAATCGGCCGCTTCTGCGGGAGAGAGAGTTCTGGCTTGCCAGGCTCCGCCGAAGGCGCAAGCTCCCATAATCGCTCAGGCATGATGAACCGTAGAAAAGATTCGCCGACTGGAGAGCAGTTGCGGGCATTGAATGCCTGGCAGCTCACCGAAGGGGCTGGCTCTTGTCGAGCCGAAACTCTCAGGTAAAAGGACAGGGGGAGAGGCGTCACGGAAGCACTCGATTCGAGGCTTCTGATATTTGACGGAGTCTCCCTGTGTTAGAAAGTCTCGCCCACGTTTTTCAGCCCCTTGCCAGCAAGCAATTCGACCTGCTACTGGTCGTGTATCTGATCGCCATCGCGACCGAAGCCATGTCTGGCGCGCTGGCCGCCGGACGGCGCAACATGGATATCTTCGGTGTCGCCGTCATTGCCTTTGTCACCGCCCTCGGCGGCGGCACGATCCGGGATGTCGTACTCGGCAACTACCCGATCGGCTGGACGCAACACCCCGAATACGTCTACCTGGTCATTCTGGCCGGCTTGGCAACGACCTTGCTCGCCCGCTTCATGCACCACATGAAAAGTGCCTTCCTGATGCTGGATGCGATGGGCCTGGTCGCCTTCTCGCTGATCGGCAGCAATATCGCTCTGCAACTCGATTACCCCGTGGTCGTGGTCATCATGGCCGGCATGCTGACCGGGATCTGTGGGGGGATTCTGCGCGATGTGCTGTGCAATCAAGTTCCCGTGGTGTTCTGTCGGGAGCTCTACGCCAGCGTTTCCCTATTCGTCTGTGCCCTCTTTATCGGGTTGAGGTCACTTGGCGTCGATACCGACCTCAATACGCTGCTCTGTTTTATCCTCGGTTTTGGCTTTCGTATGCTGGCGCTCCGTTTCAGTTGGAAGCTGCCGACCTTTTCCTATCAGCAGCGTTGGGATTAGGGGTAGCGGTCATTTTTCGCCTCCCTGTGTGAATGGCGGTTGGGGGCGGCTCAAGCAATGTCAGCTTTACGCTGATTTTCAGAAACACCAAGAACGTAGCAATTTCGGCTAACTGCTCAGAATTGCACTTGGAACTTCTCTGCGCGTTCCGGCTCTATCGCTGGCAATTTCCCATCAGATTCGCTCGTGGAGTTCAGTCGTGCAAAAGGTCATTGAAGGTTTCTTGAAGTTTCAAAAGGACGTTTTTCCGGAAAGAACGCAGCTGTTCAAGGAATTGGCGCAGCGGCAGAGTCCCAAGGTGCTGTTTGTCACCTGCTCGGATAGCCGGGTGGTGCCGGAACTGTTTACGCAGCAGGAGCCTGGTGATCTGTTCGTCATTCGTAACGCGGGCAACATCGTGCCGTCCTACGGGCCCGAGCCGGGTGGTGTTTCGGCAACCGTCGAGTATGCGGTATCGGTCCTCCAGGTCAGCGATATCGTGATCTGCGGTCATTCGAATTGTGGGGCGATGGCGGCAATTTCCAGCTGTCAATGCCTCGACCATCTGCCGGCGGTCGCGCACTGGTTGCGCTATGCGGATTCGGCCAAGGCCGTCGTTGCCTCGCAGACGTACGCGACTCCGCAGGAGAAAGCCGATGCGCTGGTTCGCCAGAACGTGATCGCCCAGCTCGCCAATATCCGGACTCATCCGTCGGTTGCCCTAGCCCTGGCGCAGCGCCGCCTGAATCTGCACGGTTGGGTGTACGACATCGAGAAAGGGGTGATCGATGCGCTCGACGGCGCAAGTGCCAGCTTCGTGCCGCTATCGGCCAATCACCAAGTTGTTGCCACCTAGAGCCAGCAAGGCCTATGGTCGGGGATGGCAACGTGCCGGCCATGTATTGATGACCCGTACGCCGCCGGCGGCTTTGGTCGAGCGCCGGACGTCCGGCTTTCTCTTTATCGCACTGGGCTGACCAAGGCTTTCGGTTTTCCCGCGCCCAATCCATTAGAATCCGCTACCGCTCGATTTCCACTGGAAAGCTTCATGTCATCATCGAAAGACCCTTCTTTACCCTCGGCCGATGCCGCCCCGGATGAGGCTGCTGAGGCGCAAAAGCTGCATGAGCTGTTGATGCAGTTTTCCCGGGAAGAAGATGCCAAGGTGGCCGAACGCGAGGCGGCCATTGCCAAAAACCGGGCCCGCGCCCTGCAATTGCTGGCCGTTCTCGAAAAATCGCAGGCTTGATCGCGCGCCCTGTGGCAGCAAGCCAGTATCAACTGCTTCGCCTGGAGTTGGCCGCGCATGGCTGAAAGCAGTGCCCCGCCTCTCGCCTGTCGCCCCGGTTGCGGCGCCTGCTGCATCGCGCCGTCGATTTCCTCGCTCAACAAGCCGGCCGGCATCCCTTGCCAGCATCTCGCTGCCGACCTGCGTTGCCGCATCTTCGGCCAGCCGGAACGCCCGGCCTGCTGCGGCGGTCTGCAGCCGTCGTTTGAAATGTGCGGGATATCCCGTGAGCATGCGCTGAAATGGCTTGGCGAACTCGAAACTTTGACTCATCCGGGATAGTAGAATGCGGCCTCCCAACCTAGGCTGCATCACATGGACCCCATTCTTCTTCTCAAGGCCCTGATCCTCGGCATCGTCGAAGGGCTGACCGAATTTCTGCCGATCTCGTCAACCGGGCATTTGATTTTGGCCGGCGATCTACTAAATTTTAACGACGATCGCGGCAAGCTGTTTGAAATTGTCATTCAGTTCGGCGCCATTCTGGCCGTCGTCTGGGAATACCGTGAGCGCCTGCTCAAGGTGGCGCGCGGTGCGACCTCCGACCCGGCGGCGCAGAAGTTCCTGCTCAACCTGTTCGTCGCCTTCCTGCCGCTGGCCATCCTCGGACTGGCCTTCGGCAAGGCGATCAAGGCCAACCTGTTCAACCCGATCGCGGTGGCGACCACCTTCATCGTCGGTGCCCTGGTCATCCTGTGGGCCGAGCGGCGCGAGCACAAGATCCGCGTCCAGACGGTCGAGGAAATGAGCATCGCCGATGCGCTGAAGCTCGGCATCGCCCAGGCCTTCGCGCTGATTCCCGGCACTTCGCGTTCCGGCGCGACGATCATCGGCGGCCTGCTTTTCGGTCTGTCGCGCAAGGCGGCGACCGAGTTCTCCTTCTTCCTGGCGATTCCGACGCTCGGCGTGGCGACCTTCTATCAACTGTACAAGGAGCGCGCCCTGCTCAATGCCGACGATATCGGCATGTGGGTGGTCGGTTTCATCTCGGCTTTCATCTCGGCCTTCCTGTGCGTGCGCTGGCTGTTGCGCTTCATCTCCAGCCATGATTTCGTGCCCTTCGCCTGGTACCGCATTGCCTTCGGTATTGTCGTGCTGGCCACCGCGCAATTTGGTTGGGTGCAATGGACGGCAAACTAGGCCAGCCGCAGATCATCTATCTGCACGGCTTCTGTTCCTCGCCGGCATCGTGGAAGTCACGCCTGCTGGCCGAGGAAATGGCCCGGCGCGGGTTGGCCGGGCAGTTCGTCTGCCCGCAACTGTCGCCGGTGCCGGATACGGCGATGGCCGAGGTCGGCCCACTGATCGAGCAGGCGCCGGGGCCGGTGACGCTGGTCGGTTCGTCGCTTGGCGGGCATTACGCCAACCACCTGGCTGAAAAATTTGGCTTGAAGGCGGTGCTGATCAACCCCGCTACGGTCGACCGTCTGGATTTGGCAAAATTCGTCGGCGATCACGTCAATTTCCATACCGGCGAACAGTTTTTCTTCAGTGAAGCCCACGCCGCCCAATTGCGGGCGCAGGTCGTCCGGCCGACGCCGGCGCGCTACTGGCTGTTGCTCGAAACCGGCGACGAGGTACTCGATTACCGGCAGGCGCAGGACTTTTACGCCGCTTGTCGGCAAACGGTGCTGAACGGCGGCGATCACAGCTTCACCCGGTTTCCGGAGTTCATTCCGCAAATCCTTGAATTCGCGGAAATTCGCGCCGGGTTATAATCCGGCGATGAACGTATTGTTTGAAGAAGATGGCGGCTTCAAGGCCGGCAATGTGATGGCCGACAACGACAGCTCGTTGCAGGTTGAGTTGCCGACCGGCAAGCGCAGCAAGATCAAGGCGGCAACCGTGTTGCTGCGTTTTGAAAAACCGTCGGCGGCAGCCTTGCTGGATCAGGCGACGCCGTTGGCCGAAGAGATCGAACCGGATTTCCTGTGGGAGTGCGTGAACGATGGCGAATTTTCGTTTCTTGATTTTGCCCGTGATTACTACGGACACGAGCCCGCGCCGGTCGAAGCGACGGCGGTGCTGCTCGCCCTGCACGCCGCGCCCGTCTATTTCCACCGCAAAGGCAAGGGCCGCTTCCGCAAGGCGCCCCCCGACATTCTCGCAGCTGCTCTGGCCAGCCTTGAAAAAAAGCGTCAGCAAGCTGTCGCGATTGAAGGCTGGATCAATGCGCTGAAGGAATTCAGCCTGCCGCCGGAAATCGGCGCGCTGACCGATGCGCTGCTCTATGCGCCGGACCGCAACAAGCCGGAAACCAAGGCCTTCGAGACGGCCTGCGCCGAAACCGGACTGACCGCGGCACAAATGCTGTTCAAGTGCGGCGCCATCAAGTCGGCCTACTACCTGCACTACAAGCGCTTCCTGCACGAACAGTTCCCGAAGGGCGTCGCTTTTCCGGCTCTTGACGCGCCGAAGCTGCCGAGCGACCTGCCGCGCGCTGATGTTCGCGCCTTCTCGATCGACGATGCCAACACGACCGAAATCGACGATGCGCTATCGGTCGTCAAGCTGCCTGGCATCGGTTCGCGCATCGGCATCCACATCGCCGCGCCGGGGCTGGCCATCGAACACGGTTCGCCGCTCGACGGCGTCGCCCGCGCCCGGCTGTCTACCGTCTACATGCCCGGCAACAAGATCACCATGCTGCCCGATGCCGTGGTCCAGAACTACACGCTGGCTGGCGGCGTCGATTGCCCGGCGGTGTCCTTGTACCTGACGGTCAATGAATCGCTGGAAATTCTCAGCCACGAGTCGCGGTTGGAAATGGTTCACATCGCCGCCAACCTGCGCCACCACGAGATCGAACCCTGGTTCAATGCCGAGACCATCGGCGGCGCCTTGCCCGACCAGCCGTTCAAGGATGAACTGGTGCATCTCTGGCACTTCGCCAACGCCTGTGAAGGCCGCCGCGGCAAGCCGTCGGCAATGCAGGGCATCAACGACTACAACTTCGAGATCGTCGGCGATCTGGCCGACCCGGACGCGTGTACCGTCGGGATTTCCGAGCGCAAGCGCGGCAGTCCGCTCGACAAGCTGGTCGCCGAGCTGATGATTGTCGCCAATTCGACCTGGGGCGGCCTGCTCGCCGAGAAGAACATCGCCTGCCTGTACCGCGCCCAGACCCAGGGCAAGGTGCGCATGACGACTTCGCCGCTGCCGCACGAAGGCCTCGGTGTGCCGCAATATGCCTGGATGACTTCGCCGTTGCGGCGCTATTGCGACATGGTCAATCAATGGCAGCTGATCGCCTGTCTGAAAGGCGAAACGCCGGCCTTTGCCCAGAAATCGGCCGAACTGTTCGCCGCCATGCGCGATTTCGAGATGACTTACGCCGCCTACGCCGATTTCCAGCGGGTGATGGAGCGGTACTGGTGCCTGCGCTGGCTGCAGCAGCACGACATCACGGAAATCGACGCCACCGTCCGCCGCGAGCAACTGGTCAAGCTCGACCACCTGCCGCTGATGCTGCGCGTGCCCTCGTTGCCGGCTGATCTGCTGCCCGGGACGCGCGTTCATCTGCAGCTCGAAACACTCGATCTACTGGCCCCGGAATTGACCTGCCGTTTCCTCAACCTGCTCGGCGACAGCAATGTCGCCGAAGCAGCGGAGGAGGAAGAGCAGTGAGTGCACAGGCGCTTCGCTGGCAGCCCCGGCTGCCGGATAATCGCCGACTCTGGATTGCGGTCGGCTCATCGCTGCTTTTCCATGCCCTGCTGCTGACGCTGCATTTCAAATTCCCCGATGCCAGCAATGCGATGCGCGAAAAGGCGCTCGACATCATTCTGGTCAATGCCAAGTCGGCGAGAAAACCGCATGACGCGCAGACGCTGGCCCAGTCGAACCTCGATGGCGGCGGCAATACTGATGAAAACCGTCGGGCCAAAACCCCTTTGCCGTCGACGGCGCAACAAACGACCGGCAATGACCTGCAGCAGATGCGCCGCCGGGTACAGGAACTGGAAGTTGCCCAGCAGAAGATGCTGACCCAGGCGCGTAGCCTGCGTAATGTGGCGTCCAGTCAGACGGCGAACGAACAACCGAATCCGGCGCCGAGCATCAGCGGTCTCGACCTGGCCGAATCGGCGCGAGCAATGGCGCGTCTGGAGGGGGAGATCAGCAAGACCACCGACGAATACACCAAGCGGCCGCGCAAGAAATTTGTCGGCGCGCGCGCCGAGGAATACCGCTTCGCCCAGTACATCGAGGACTGGCGCCAGAAAATCGAGCGCATCGGCACGCTGAATTATCCCGATGCGGCGCGAGGCAAGTTGTACGGCTCGCTGGTGCTGACGGTGGCGATCAATGCCGATGGCTCAATCGGGCGGATCGATATCAATCGTTCCTCGGGGCACAAGCTGCTCGATGATTCGGCGCGCCGCATTGTCCAGATGGCTGGCCCCTATTCGCCTTTCCCGCCGGATATTCGGCGCGATACCGACGTTCTCGAAATCACCCGCACCTGGTATTTCACCCAGGGCGATCAGCTTTCCGCCAAATGACCGATCTCTACGCCGTTTTTGGCAACCCGATTGCCCATTCCAAGTCGCCGCTCATCCATGCCGCCTTCGCCGCCGCCACCAGCCAGGCCATGCGCTACGAAGCCCGTCTTGCTGCGGTCGACGGCTTCAAACAGGCAATTTCCGATTTTGTCGCTGCAGGCGGCAAGGGGGCGAATGTCACGGTGCCGTTCAAGGAAGAGGCCTTTCGTCTGAGCACGCAGCTCAGCGAGCGCGCCGCCCGGGCCGGCGCGGTCAATACGCTGGCCTTTAAAGGCGGCGAGATTTTCGGCGACAACACCGACGGCGCCGGGCTGGTTCGCGACATTACCGTCAACCTCGGTTGCACCCTGGCCGGCAAGCGCATCCTGTTGCTCGGCGCCGGCGGTGCGTCGCGCGGGGTGATCGCTCCCTTGCTGGCTGCGCGGCCGGCCGCCTTGTTCATTGCCAACCGTACGGCGGCGAAGGCCGAACTCCTGGCCGATGCTTTTGCCGATATGGCGCCGGTCGACGCCGGTAATTTCGATAAAACTGCAGGCAAATGTTTCGATGTGGTGATCAATGCGACGTCTGCCAGCTTGTCCGGCGAGGCCGTGCCTTTGCCATCGGGAGTCTTCGCGCCAGGGGCGCTGGCTTACGACATGATGTACGGCAAGGGTGAAACGCCGTTCCTGCAGATCGCCCGCGAGCAGGGGGCGGCCCGTTGTGCCGATGGCCTGGGCATGCTGGTCGAACAGGCGGCAGAAGCCTTCTTCGTCTGGCGTGGCCTGCGGCCGCTGACCGGCGACCTGCTGGCGGAACTGCGCGCCGGCCTGGCCGGATGAAAACGTTGGGCCGCTGGCTCAAGTGGGCCGTTCTCGGCCTGTTCGGTTTGTTCCTGCTCTGGCAACTCTGGCTGTTTTGCTGGGTGCTGCTCTGGGGCTGGTTCAATCCGGGCACGACGCGTTTCATGGAAATCCGGCTCGGCGAATTGCGCCAGAAGAATCCGGAGGCTCAGCTCAAGCAGCAATGGGTGCCTTACGAGCGGATTTCCATTCACCTGAAGCGCGCCATCATTGCCGCAGAAGACGCCAAGTTCGTCGATCATGAAGGCTTCGATTGGGAAGGCATGCAGAAAGCGCTGGAAAAGAACCAGAAAAAAGGCCGCTTCGTGGCCGGCGGTTCGACCATCAGCCAGCAATTGGCGAAAAATCTCTTCCTGACGCCGAGCAAATCCTATTTCCGCAAAGTTGAAGAAGCGATCATTACCGTGATGCTCGAAAACCTGTGGAGCAAGCGGCGCATCTTCGAGGTTTATCTGAACGTGATCGAGTGGGGCAATGGCGTATTTGGCGCCGAAGCCGCGGCCCGTCATTACTACAACGCCAGCGCCGCCCAACTTGGGCCGGAACAGGCGGCGCGTTTGGCCGGCATGGTGCCGAATCCTCGCTTTTACGACCGCAATCGTGGAGCGCCCGGCCTCGGGCGAAAAACGTCGATCATTCTTGGCCGGATGGCGAGCGCCGAAGTGCCCTGATCGGCTGCAAATAAGGGTTTTCCGCAGCGATTTTGTCAAAACCTCGACATTCGCCCGGTGCTAAAATGGCGCACCTTTTGCGGCACCGCACCATGAGCGAAGAAGCCCAGCTGACCGATACCGAAGACTTGCAGGAGCGCCTCGCCGAGGTGCAGACCCTGCTCGCCCGGCATAAGCTGGTTGAGGAGCTGGTGCACCGACAGGAAGGGCCGCGTCACGACCTGGTCGAAGACATGGTGCACAAGCAGCATCTCAACGAGCTGCAGGCCCGGCTGGAGCCGATGCACCCGGCCGACATCGCCTATATCCTGGAAGCGCTGCCGCTCGACGAGCGGTTGATCGCCTGGGATCTGGTCAAGGCCGAGCGCGAAGGCGAAATCCTGCTCGAAGTCTCGGACGCCGTTCGCGAAACGCTGATCGACTCGATGGAGCGGACCGAACTGGTTGCCGCCGCCGAGACGCTCGACGCCGATGAACTGGCCGACCTGGCGCCAGACTTGCCACAAGGCGTTATCGACGACGTTTTCCGCGGTTTGTCGGTTGAAGAGCGCGAACAGCTACGCGCCGCGATGTCCTATCCGGAAGACTCGGTCGGCTCGATCATGGATTTCGACATGGTCACTGTTCGCGAAGACATTTCGCTCGAAGTCGTCTTGCGTTATCTGCGCCGTTTCGACGAACTTCCCGACCATACCGACCAGCTATTTGTCGTTGATCGCAATGAACGCCTGAAGGGCGTACTGCCCTTGAACATTCTGCTGGTCAATGAGGTCGATGTCGAAGTCGGCATCTTGATGCAGACCGACTTCGTTGAGCTGGAGCCGGACGATCTGGCTGACGAAGCGGCCAAGGCCTTCGAACGCTACGATCTCGTCTCGGCCCCGGTGGTCGATCCGGAGGGGCGGTTGGTCGGGCGGGTGACGGTGAATGCGGTGGTCGACTTCATTCGCGAAGAGGCAGAAAGCGAACAGCTGGCCCAGGCCGGTCTGCGGGAAGAGGAAGACATCTTCGCGTCGGTCTGGGATTCGGTGAAAAACCGCTGGTCCTGGCTAGCGATCAATCTGGTCACCGCCTTTGTCGCCTCGCGGGTGATCGGTGCTTTCGAGGATTCGATCGAGAAGCTGGTCGCGCTGGCGGCGCTGATGCCGATCGTCGCCGGTATTGGCGGTAATTCTGGTAATCAGACGATTACCATGATCGTCCGCGCCATCGCCATGGGCCAGGTTCAGCCCGACGCCATGCGCCGCCTGTTGCGCAAGGAGCTGGGCGTGGCGACCATCAACGGCCTGATCTGGGGCGGCCTGCTCGGTCTTGCCGCCTGGTGGCTCTACGGTAGTTTCAAGCTGGGCATCGTGATGACCTCGGCGATGACCCTCAACCTGTTGCTGGCCGCCTCGGCCGGGGTCGGCATCCCGCTGTTGCGCCAGAAATTCGGCGCCGACCCGGCAATTGGCGGCTCGGTGATGATCACCGCCCTGACCGACTCCGGTGGTTTCTTCATCTTCTTGGGGTTGGCGACGCTGTTCCTGATGTAGCTGCAATTTTCCGACAGCGGCCGAACGGACTGTCGGAAAAATTTACACTACCGGGTTTCAGGTACCTTTACCTCTTTTAACGTATTGTTTGTTTAGGTAAATTTTTACTGGCATCGAATTTGCTCGTTAGGCGAACCGTTCATCAAGGGGGTTCTAATGAAGCAAAAACTGTTGGTTGCCGCGCTGTCGGCTTTCTTTTCCCTGGGGGCAACTGCTGCCCCGGTTATCTATAACAACGACATTGTCAGTGGTCAGGCTTCCTTTGATGCCACCATTGCCGGCGTCGGTGGCACCGTGACCACGTTGTCGCTGTCCGGTCTGTCGAGTGGCAGTAGCTGGTCGCTGCCCGGCTTGACGATTTCATCGACCAACGGGGCATTTCGCTCGATCGACAACGATTACAACAGCTACCGCGCCTCAGGTGCGAGCTATGCGCTGGGTGGCCAGGCCATCGGGATCAATCCGACCAGCCCCGCTGCCGGTTCAGGTCTGACCTTCACCTTCGCCAATCCGGTAAACGCCTTTGGTCTGCAAATCGGCGATTGGGCAACCTGCTGCACCAGCGTGACGCACGCCGATACGGGGGCGCCGACTGGCTCCAATCTTTTCATTTCCTTTGACGGTGGTGCTACCCGTTTGGTGGCCAATGCCACCAGTGCGCTGACCAATCCGGGCAACAAGGATTACGATGGCGATGGTTTTGTAGATTACGTCTACACCAATTTCGTGGCCGCAATCGACGATACCAGCACGTTTACCAGCGTGACCTTCTATGGTGACGGCTTTGGCGAATATCTGGTGGCTGGCGGCACGCTGCGTTACGCGACCGTTGCACAAGGGTCGGTGAGCAATGGTGTGTCCGAGCCGGAAACGCTGGCGCTGGTCGGCCTTGGTCTGTTCGGCCTGGCGGCATCCCGCCGCCGCAAGATTGCCTGAGTTCGTCAGGCTTCCAAAAAAGGCGACTCCTGAGTCGCCTTTTTTTATTCCTTGCCGAGCAGCTTGAGGCCGACGATGCCGGCAACAATCAGCCCGATACTGATCAGGCGCGCCACTTCGCGCGATTCACCGAATAGCAGCATGCCGAGAATGGCCGTACCGACGGCGCCGATGCCGGTCCATACGGCGTAAGCGGTGCCCAGCGGCAGCACTTTCAGCGACCAGCCGAGCAGCAGTACGCTGGCGACCATGGCCAGCAGCGTGCCCACCGAAGGCCACAACCGGCTGAAGCCTTCGGTGTATTTCAGACCGACCGCCCAGCCGATCTCGCACAGACCGGCCACGAAGAGGATCAGCCAGGCCGAGGCAGCACTCATTGCTGGCTGGCGAACCAGGCATCCGCCGCGCCGATGGTGGCGGCGATGTCGGCCTCGCTGTGGGCGGCCGAGACGAAGCCGGCTTCGAAGGCCGAGGGGGCGAAGTAGTGGCCGGCATCGAGCATGGCATGGAAGAAGCGGTTGAAGGCTTCCTTGTCGCAGGCCAGTACTGCGTCGTAGGTGCTGGGGCAGCGTTCGGCGAAATAAAGGCCGAACATGCCGCCGACGTTCTGGGCGGCGAAGGCGATGCCGTGTTTTTTCGCGGCGCCGACCAGGCCGTCGCACAGCGCCTTGGTCTTGGCGGTCAACGCTTCGTAGAAGCCATTTTCCTGAATCAGTTTCAGGGTGGCGAGGCCGGCCGCGGTGGCGATCGGGTTGCCGGACAGCGTGCCGGCCTGATAGACCGGGCCGAGCGGGGCGATCTGTTCCATGATTTCACGCTTGCCGCCGAAGGCGCCGAGCGGCATGCCGCCGCCGACCACCTTGCCGAACGTCGATAGGTCCGGGGTGATGCCGTAGAGGCCCTGGGCGCTCTTCAGGCCGACGCGGAAGCCGGTCATCACTTCGTCAAAAATCAGTACGGCGCCATGCTTGGCGGTCAGTTCGCGCATCGCTTTGAGGAATTCGGGCGTCGGCGCGATCAAGTTCATGTTGCCGACCACCGGTTCGACGATGACGGCGGCGATCTTGTCGCCATGCTCAGCAAAGGCGTCAGCCAGTTGCTGCGGGTCGTTGTAGGCGAGGACCATGGTGTGCTGGGCCAGGTCGGCAGGCACGCCGCCCGAGGAGGGGTTGCCGAAGGTCAGCGCACCCGAGCCGGCCTTCACCAGCAGGCTGTCGGAGTGGCCGTGGTAGCAGCCTTCGAACTTGATCAGTACGTCGCGGCCGGTGTAGCCGCGAGCCAGGCGGATGGCGCTCATCGTCGCCTCGGTGCCGGAGGAAACGAGGCGGACCATTTCCATCGACGGCACCAGTTCACAGAGCAAGTCGGCGATCTCGACTTCCTTCTCGGTCGGCGCGCCGAAAGAGAGGCCGTCAACGACGGCGGCCTGGACGGCGGCGATGACGTCGGGGTGGGCGTGACCAAGGATCATCGGGCCCCAGGAACCGACGTAGTCGACGTACCACTTGCCGTCCGCATCCTGCACCTTGGCGCCGACGCCTTTCTGGAAAAAGAGCGGCGTGCCGCCGACCGAGCGGAAGGCGCGGACCGGTGAATTGACGCCGCCGGGAATGTGGCGCTGGGCGCGTTCGAACAGTTGCTGGTTGCGTGAGGTCATGACAGGGCTTCCTCGAAGAGATGTTGGTAGGCAGCGGCACGGACGGCGATGTCCGGCGCGTTGAACAGGTCGGTGATGACTGCCAGCAGGTCGGCGCCGGCGGTGATCAGCGGGGCGGCATTGTCGAGCGTGATGCCACCGATGGCGCAACTGCTGGCGGTGAGGGCGGTTTTTGCCTGTTGGAACAGGTCGACCGCAGCAAGCGGGGCGTGCGGCTTGGTCGGTGACGGATAGACGGCACCAAAGGCGACGTAATCGGCGCCAGCAGCCACCGCTTGCCGGGCGCACGCGAAATCGGCATAGCACGAGGCGCCAAGTAGCCGGCTCGGGCCGAGAATGGCGCGGGCGGCGACGAGGTTGCCGTCCTCCTGGCCAAGATGCACGCCATCGGCGCCGATCAGCAGGGCCAGGGCGAGGTCGTCATTGATCAGCAGGCGGGCGCCAAAGCGCCTGGTCAACTGGCGCAAGGCGCTGGCGCGGGCGACGCGTTCCGGCATCTCGCTCAGCTTGTCGCGGTATTGCAGCAGGCGGCAACCGCCGGCCAATGCCGCTTCGACCTGGGCAAGCAGGTGCCGGCCGTCAGCGCATTCCGGCGTGATGGCGTAGAGGCCACGCAGCTTATTTGCCATCGCTATCCTTGCTGGCCGTTTCTGCCGGCGTTTCTGTCTCTTCCTCGTCACGCGCCCAGAAGAAACGATCCGGTATCAGTTGTCCCATGCCGGCGTGGAAGCCATTTTTCAGGGTCTGCCAGGTGTAGTCCTGGGCGTCGCGCACGGCGTCCTCGATACTGGCGCCGCCGGCAATGCAGCCGGTGATCGCCGAGGCCAGTGTGCAGCCGGAGCCGTGATAGCTACCCGGCAGGCGCTCCCAGCTGTCGCGGCGGATGACGCCTTGCGGGCCGTACAGCGTATTGACGACCTGTGGCGTGCTTTCGTGGGTGCCGGTAATCAGTACGTACTGGGCCCCCATCTCGATCAGGCGCTGGGCGCAGACGTCGATGCTCGGCTCGCTTTCATCGTCGTCGCTCTCGGCCAGGCGCCGTGCTTCCGGTGCGTTGGGGGTGAGCAGCGTCGTTTGCGGCAGCAGCAATTCGCGCATCGCCGAAATGATTTCCTCGCCCGAGAACTCGTCGCCCCGGCCGGAGGCCAGGACCGGGTCGAAGATCAGCGGGATTTCCGGGTAGTCGGAAAGAATCTCGGCCACGGTGACCACATTTTCGACGCTGCCCAGCACGCCAATCTTGAAGGCGGCGACCGGCATGTCCTCGAGGACGGTGCGTGCTTGCTGTTCGAGAAGTTCAGCGGCGACCGGGTGTACGCTTTGGACGCCGACGGTGTCTTGCACAGTCAGGGCGGTTAGCGCGGTCAGCGGATGGCAGCCCAGGCTGGCCAGGGTCAGAATGTCGGCCTGAACACCGGCACCGCAGGATGGATCGCTGGCGGCAAAAACAAGAACCAGCGGTGGGCTGGGGGGCGTCGTCTGGGTTTGGGTCATGAAAGCTCGCGCCCTTGGCAGGTGCGAAGGGGATTGGGTAAGATGGCCGCGATTTTATCCGAATCCGGTGGCTGCCGACGTCGCCATCTGAAGGCTGTAACACCGTTTTCAGAATGCTGGCGAATTACTACATCCGTAGTATGATGCAGCGATATCGAAAGCGCCCTGCAAGGGGCCAGGGGACAAGGAATTGGCTGATTTATCCAGACTGCGTGGCGTCAGGGTTATGGTCATTGACGACAGCAACACGATACGGCGTAGCGCCGAGATTTTTCTCGTCCAGGCCGGGTGTCAGGTTGTTCTCGCCGAGGACGGTTTCGATGCGCTGGCCAAAATCGCCGATCACCAGCCCAACGTGATCTTCTGCGACATCATGATGCCGCGACTCGACGGCTATCAAACCTGTTCGCTGATCAAGAAAAATCCCCGTTTCAAAGCCACGCCGGTCATCATGCTTTCCTCGAAGGATGGCCTGTTTGATCGCGCCCGTGGCCGCATGGTCGGTTCTGATCAGTACCTGACCAAGCCCTTCACCAAAGACAGCCTGCTGCAAACGGTCGCCACCTTTGCATTGCCGGCGGAAACAGAAACCAATACGTAGTTCAGGGAGCAAAAATGCCCGTCAAGAATATTCTCGTTGTCGACGATTCGCCCACCGAGCGCTTTTTTACCGTTGATTTGCTGACCAAGGCCGGTTATCAGGTGATTACCGCTGAAAACGGCGAAGAGGGCATTGCCAAGGCCAAGGCCAATAAGCCCGACCTGATCCTGATGGATGTCGTGATGCCAGGTCTGAATGGCTATCAGGCAACCCGGACGCTGACCCGTGACGAGGAAACCAAGAATATCCCGGTCATCGTCTGCACTTCCAAGGGGCAGGAAACCGACAAGATCTGGGGGTTGCGTCAAGGTGCAGTCGATTATCTGGTCAAGCCGCTCAACCCTGAGGAACTTCTGCAACGAGTTGCCGCGCTGCCCTGAGCTAAATGGCTAAGAAAACCAGTCTTCGCGATTTTCAGGCCTATCTGGCTGACCGTTTGACCACCGCGGCGCAGGGCAAGGGTGGCGCTTCCTGGCTGGGCATTCAGGCTGGCGACGAGGCTTGGCTGGTTGATCTCTCCGATAGCGGGGAGATCGTTCAGGCCCCGACTGTGGCCGGCGTGCCGCTGACCCGGCCGTGGTTCGCCGGGATTGCCAATATTCGCGGCAACTTGTTCGCGGTGACCGATTTTTCGGTTTTTCGCGGTGGCGTGCCGACGCCGCACAATGCAAACGCCCGTCTGTTGCTGGTTGGCGTCAAGCATGGTTCGAATGCCGCACTTCTGGTTTCGCGGATGCTTGGGCTGAAGAACCCGGAAGATTTCACGGCTGAAACGCCCGACCCGGCAGCCCCCGAGTGGGCGGCAATGCGCTATGCCGATCATCAGGGCAAGATCTGGCACAAACTCTCGGTTCGCGATCTGCTGGCCGATCAAGATTTCATGAATATCGGGGTTTGATTCCGGGGCACTGTACCCCACCCCAGAGCGGAGGAATTCCATGGCTTTCAGTTTCAAACTGCCCAAGTTGGGTGCCGGTGCAAAAGATGAGGCATCCGACCAGATGACCGTGTCGACAGCGATGTCGCTCGAGGGGGCGGGGTCGGCGATGAAATCCCTGTTGCCGGAGTTTCTTGCCAAGCAGCCGGTCATCCAGCAGATGAAGGTGCTGGGTAGCATTTTTGTCTTCTTGCTGCTGTTGATTGCCGGCCTGGTTTTCCACGATAACCGCGAGTCAACCTACGGTACTGCCTATATCGCGGCGTCCGGTGAAATGCGCATGCTGTCGCAACGCCTGGCCAAGGCCTCTTCGCTGGCGCTGCAGGGTAATCCGGTTGCTTTCAGTCAATTGAAGGAGTCGCGCGATACGTTTGCGCAATTGCTCGAGCGACTTTCAGTCGGTGGTGAAATCAGCGGCGTCAATGTGCCTTCGTCGCCCGATGATGTCCGGCCGCAACTGACGGCCTTGACCGAGCGCTGGATGGCCACCGAAAAGGATGCGGCAACCGTGATCGGCCAGGAGAAGAGCCTGGTTGAGCTCGGCAAGAGCGTGGCGACGATCGACAACAAGAATGCCGTGATGCTCGAGCTGACCGAGCAGGTTGCCGCACTGAAGCTGCAGGCCGGCAGCGCGGCCCGGGAAATTGCTTCAGCCAACCAGTTGGTGATGTTGACCCAGCGGATTGCCAAGAACGCTTCCGCGCTGCTGGTTGGTGACGAAATCAATCCGGAAGTCGCCTTCCTGCTAGGCAAGGATACCAACGCCTTCCGTGACATTCTGGCCGGCCTGACCAAGGGGAGCGACACTCTGCGCCTGTCCGGCAATAACGATCCGGAAACCCGTGAAAAACTGAATGAACTCGATGCCGCCTTCCGGCAGTATCAGGCGGCCATTGGCAGCATTCTCGGCAACATGCAGCCGCTGGTCCTGTCGAAACAGGCCGGTTCACGGATTTTCCGAGAAAGCGAGGAGTTGCTGAAGGCCACCGACGACCTGGCTGCCGGTTATCAGGAAACCCTCAGCGAGCGTGGTCTGTACATCATTTTGCTGATTGTGCTGACCATCCTGGCGCTGGCGGCACTGGCCATGCTGGCCAAGATCTATCTTGACGATACCGGTCGCCGCGCCCTCGATGCTGAACATCAGCGTCAGGCTTCCGAACAGACCAATCGCGAGAATCAGGACGCCATTTTGCGCCTGATGAACGAACTGGGCGACCTCGCCGATGGCGACCTGACGGTCACGGCGACGGTGAGCGAAAACATCACCGGCGCCATCGCCGACTCGATCAATTACACGATTGAAGAACTGCGCGTGCTGGTCGGCCGGATCAACGACGCGGCCAACCGGGTGACGGCCGCGACCGAAATCGCTCGCCTGACCTCGGCCGAACTGCTCGATGCCGCCGGACGTCAGTCGGCGGAAATTCAGGAAGTCGGTCAGTCGGCGCTGGAAATGGCCCGTTCGATGAGCCAGGTTTCCGGCAACGCCACGCAGTCCGCCCAGGTTGCCCGGCAGTCGCTGATGGCCGCCGAAAAAGGGACGCAGGCTGTACATGACTCGATCAAGGGTATGAACGAAATTCGCAACCAGATTCAGGAAACCTCGAAGCGCATCAAGCGCCTCGGCGAAAGCTCGCAGGAGATTGGTGAAATCGTCGAACTGATTTCCGACATTACCGAACAGACCAACGTGCTGGCCCTTAACGCGGCGATTCAGGCCGCCTCGGCGGGTGATGCCGGGCGCGGTTTTACCGTGGTTGCTGAAGAAGTGCAGCGTCTGGCTGAACGTTCGGCCGAGGCGACGAAACAGATTGCAGCGATTGTGAAGACGATTCAGACCGATACCCAGGATGCTGTTTCGGCTATGGAACAATCGACGCAGGGGGTGGTTGAAGGGGCCAAGCTGTCCGATGCGGCGGGGCAGGCACTAACCGAAATCGGCCAGGTGTCGCGCGATCTGGCCGAACTGATTCAGGATATTTCGACCTCGACGCAAACGCAGGCCAACTCGGCGACGCAGGTGGCGACGCTGATGCAGGACATTCTGCGGGTGACCGAGCAGACCACGGCCGGGACGCAGCGTACAGCCGAGGCGGTAGACGAACTGACCGCGCTGGCTTCCGAACTGAAGGGTTCGGTCGCCGGCTTCAAGGTGGATTGACCGACTTCGATCGCGAGAGACTATGAACGCGGCAACTGAATTTGATTTGGGCCCACTGACCTGGGTCAAGGGCGAGATCGATCTGGCACTCGAACGGGCTGAAGAGGCGCTCGGCCTCTATGCCGCGAGTGCCGATGTCACACAGCTCAAGTTCTGCCGCACGCATGTGCACCAGGTACATGGTGCTCTGTCGATTGTCGGGTTGGACGGGGTCACCCTGGTCACGGAATCGCTGGAAGCGCTGCTGGTGGCGCTTGAAGAGGCTCGCCTGACGGCTGTTGAGCGGGCCATGGCGGCATTGCGTCAGGCTCTTTCCGGCATTCGTCTTTACCTCGATGAGCTGATGGCCGGCGAGGCCAACCAGCCTTTGCGCCTGCTGCCGGTCTATCAGGAGCTGGCTGCAGTACGTGGCATCGCCACTGCCCAGGCCAGCGATCTGTTTTTCCCCGATCTTTCCCTGCGTCCGCCGAAGCGTCCACCCGCTGGCGAGGTGATGCCCCCCGAAGCCTTGCGTCAGGTCTTGAAGAAGGAACGGGCCCGCTACCAAAAAGGCTTGCTGTGCTGGCTGAAAAAGCCGGAAGAAGCGGAGGCTGGACGCCTGCTGATGCTGGAGGCGCTGGCCGCGATCGAGGCTACCCAGGAAACCCCGGCTGCCCGCTCGTTCTGGTGGACGGCGCAAGCCTTTGTTGAGGCCTTGGGCGATCCGCAGGTCAGTAGCGATGGTGCGGTACGCCAGGTGAGCGCCCGAATCGACCTGCAGATTCGCCGCTTGCTGGAAGGTTCCAGCAGTCTGGCCGAACGCCTGATGCGCGAGGCGCTCTATCACGTTGCCCAGGTGCCCGAGGGGCGGAGTCAGTTGCTGTCGCAGGTGCAGGCAACTTTCGGCTTGCCGGCGATGGTGCCTGGCGCAGCGCAGGTCGCCGTCGTGCAGCCGCAGGATGCCGTCTTGCGCCGTTTGCGCGAGGTGTTGGCCAGCACCGAGGAATTTTGGAACAAGGTCTGCTCGGGTAGCCCGGGCGGGCTGAACGGGTTTGCCGAACATGCCAAGACAACGGCTGGCTTGACCGAGGAGATTGGTCATACCGATCTCAAGCGCCTGGGGCAGGGTTTGGGCGCGATTGCCAGCTGGCTGGCCGAGGATGCCAGTCGCTATTCCGATACGGTCGCGATGGAAGTGGCGACGGCAATCCTGCTGCTGCAGAACGCACAGGAGAGTTTCAAGCGGCTAGGCACCGATTTCGCCCAGCAGGTCGATCTGATGGTGGCCCGTCTTTATGCCTGCATCGCCGGCAAGCCGGCGGCCGATGAAGGTATGCCGCTGCTCGATGAAATGACACGGCGGGCGCAGGAAAAGCTGCTGATCGGACAAGTGGCGCGCGAGATCCAGAATAACCTGGCCCAGGTCGAGCAGGCCCTGGATGCCTACTTCCGCGATCCGGGCAAGGGGCACGATCTCTCGTTGCTCGACGGGCCGCTCAAGCAGATCGGTGGGGCGCTCGCCATGCTCGGCCACATGGGTGCGGTCGCCAGTCTGAAGGATTGCGGTGAACGCATCCAGCAGTTTGGCGCGCCCGGCTATCAGGCAGCCCCGGAAGATTTCGAGGCGGTCGCCCAGCAACTGTCACTGCTCGGCTTCTTCGTCGATGCCTTGCCCAGCGGAGAAAGTGATTTCGAGTCCTTTGTCCGACGCATGAAGGGCGAGACGCTCAGTGAAGACGACGAAACCGTCGGCTTCGAGCCGGCTGCGGCACCGAGTGTCGAGAGTCAGTTGGCTCAGCAGGCGCTAGAGACACATGCCCTGGTCGAGGCGCTCAAGGAAGCGCCGGCCGATGCCCGGTTGCAGCAAGAACTGAAGCAGAATCTGCAAGCCATCCAGAAGGATGCCGACCTGGTGGCCAACCACGCCCTGGGTGAAACGGCCAAGGCGGCCCTGGAAGCCCTGCAAGCCGGCGATGTCGCCAGCGTCGATGTCGATGCCGCCCTGTCCGGCCTGAAGCCGGCCCAGGCGGAGGCGCCGCTGCCGTCAGCCGAGACCTTGCAACTGGCGCAATCCAGTCACGAGGAAATCGATGCCGAATTGCTCACCATCTTCCTCGAAGAAGCGAATGAAGTATTGGCCTCAATTGAGGAGCAGTCGGCCTTGCTTGCGGTCGACCCGCACAATGTCGATGCCTTGACCAATATCCGCCGCTCGACGCATACCCTGAAGGGTAGCGGCCGCATGGTCGGCCTCAAGGATCTCGGTGAAACCGCCTGGGAGCTCGAGCAGACCCTCAATCAGTGGTTGCGTCAGGACCAGTTGGTGACGCCGGACCTGATGCGGATGATTGGCGATGGACACCGGCTGTTCTCAGCCTGGGTGGCGCATCTGGAAAGCGGCGATGGACTGGTCCCGGAGACCTCAGCCCTGGTCGCGCTGGCGGCTCGTCTGCGCGGCGTCGAAGAGCCGGCGGTAGCGACGGCAGTGGCCGTCGTCCCGCCCGTCGTGCCGGTGGCCGAAGTTGTGGCCGAATTGCCGGCCGAAACGGTGCCTGAGGTTGCCGCCGTCAGCCAGTTCGTTGAGTTGCCGGTACCGGACGTGGCCGACGAAGCGCCTGCCATCGTTCTTGAATTGCCGGCCATCGACGATTTGGTGCCGGACAGTGAAGCGGCAAGCGAGCCGCTGCCGGCTCTGGTCGAACCGGTCGTCGAGGATCTGCACCTGCTGGCCACGGCCGAGGCGCTGGAGGACTTGCTGGCGCCGGATGAGGCAGTGCTGCGGTCGACGGTCGAAAACGAGCAAATTTCGCCGTCGGTCAGCGCCTCGCCGACGCTCTACGATATTTTCCGCGAAGAAGCGCGTGGTCATTTGCAGACCCTGCTGGATAGCTATACCGAACTGGAAGCCAGCCCGGGGGGGCCGACGACCTTCGAGATGACACGGGCGGCCCATACCCTCGGCGGTATCGCGGCAACGGTCGGCCTGATGCCCTTGCATCATCTGGCGATCGCGCTGGAGCATGCCCTGCTGCGCCGTGACGGCTCGGCCCAGCCGGAGAGCATCGAAGGACTGGAAACCGTTCGCCAGACGATCATTACGCTGGAAGGCATGTTTGCCGCACTGGCCGAACAGCAGGCGCCGGAGGAGCAGGGGCAATTGATCGGCGCGCTGGGCGATATCTACCCGCCACCGGCGGTCGAGGCGCCGGAAGCGTCCCCCGTCATTGAATTGGCAACGGCCGAAATCATTCCGCTGCCCGGCCTGGCAGCGATGCCGGAAATTGCCGCCGCCGCACCACAGCCGGTTCTGCCGCAATTGACCGACGAACTGGATGAGCAACTGCTGCCGATCTTCCTCGAGGAAGCGGCTGACCAGTTGCGCGACCTGACCACGCAGTTGCGTGCCTGGCGGGCCGATCTCGGCAGCGATGTGCCGCCGCACGCCATCGCCCGGTTGCTCCACACCTTCAAGGGCAATGCCCGGATGGCCGGGGCGATGAACCTCGGCGAACTGACCCATCTGCTGGAAACGCGGGTCGAGGAGGCGATGCATGCCGGCCAGGTGACGCCGAGCTTCATTGACGAAATCGAAAACGGTTGCGATACGTTAGCCCTAGCCGTCGAGCGCCTGCGCGCCGGGCCGCAGGAAATGCCGCCCGTCGTCGAGCCAGCGACGGAAACGGCGCTGCCGCTAGCGTCACCGGCCACTGCCGTCGCCGAAAGTGAAGGCGAAACCGAGGCCGGCGGCCAGCGGGCAACGCTGCGCGTGCGGGCCGACCTGATCGATCGCCTGGTCAATGAAGCCGGTGAGTTGTCGATTGCGCGGACCCGGATCGAAGGCGAGATGCGCAGCCTGAAAGGTTCGTTGCTCGACCTGACCGAAAACGTCATCCGCCTGCGCCGTCAGTTGCGCGAGATTGAAATCCAGGCCGAAGGCCAGATTCAGGCCCGCGTTGCCCATGCGCCGGAAGGCGAGGCACAGTTCGATCCGCTCGAACTCGACCGTTTCACCCGCTTCCAGGAACTGACCCGGTTCATGGCCGAGTCGGTGAACGACGTGGCAACGGTGCAGCAGAACTTGTTGAAGAATCTCGATGACGCCAATGCGGCCATCCTTGCCCAGTCGCGACTGAATCACAGCCTGCAGCAGGAACTGATGGGCGTCCGGATGATTCCGTTTGCCAGCCAGTCCGAACGTCTCTACCGCATCGTTCGGCAGACCGCCAAGGACGTCGGCAAGCGGGCCAGTCTGGACATCGTCGGCGGCCAGGTGGAAATCGACCGTTCGGTGCTCGACAAGATGATGGCGCCGCTCGAACACATGCTGCGCAATGCCGTGACGCACGGTATTGAAAGCCGGGAGGAGCGTCTCGCCGCCGCCAAGCCGGAAGCCGGTGAAATCACCATGGCGCTGGCTCAGGAAGGCAACGAAATCATCCTGTCGATGTCGGATGACGGCAAGGGGCTGGACGCTCAGCGTATCCGGGCCCGGGCCGAGGCGATGGGGCTGTTGTCAGCCGACCAGCCGGCCGATGCGGCAACGCTTTACGACTTCATCTTCCAGCCCGGTTTCTCGACCGCCGCCGAATTGTCCCAAGTGGCCGGCCGGGGCGTTGGCATGGACGTCGTCAAGACCGAAGTCGCCGCGCTCGGCGGACGCATTGAAATACTTTCGCAGCCGGGACAGGGCACGACCTTCCGCCTCTACCTGCCGCTGACGCTGGCAGTGACGCAGACTCTGTTGGTTCGGGCGGGCAATCAGCTTTATGCTGTTCCGTCGACGATGATCGAGCAAGTCAAGGAAATGAAGGAAAAGCCGCTCGCTGCGTTGCGCGAGAAGGGCGAGGCCGAGTGGCAGGGTAACCGCTACCCCTTCCATTTCCTGCCGAATCTGCTCGGCGACCCCGCTGCCGTGCCGGAGTTGCATCGCCAGTATTGGGTACTGCTGCTACGCTCGGGGACCCAGCGCGTCGCCGTTCAGGTCGATGAGTTGAAGGGTAACCAGGAAGTCGTCGTCAAGAACATCGGCGCCCAGTTGGCGCGGGTCGTCGGCATTGCCGGTGCGACGGTCCTCGGTGATGGCCGTGTCGTGCTGATCCTCAACCCGGTCGCGCTGGCCAGCCGTTTGCCGGCGGTCAGCGTGCAGATGGCGGTACCGGTTGCGGCAGTGCCCGAGGTGGCGCAGGTGCCGCACGTGCCGACGGTGCTGGTGGTTGACGATTCGCTGACCGTGCGCAAGATCACCAGCCGTTTGCTCAATCGCGAAGGCTATCAGGTGGTGCTGGCCAAGGATGGGGTTGATGCCCTGGAGCAACTGATCGATGTGATGCCTGATGTCATCCTGTCCGATATCGAGATGCCGCGCATGGATGGTTTCGATCTGCTGCGCAATATCCGGGCTGATGAACGCCTGCGCAAGCTGCCGGTGATCATGATCACCTCGCGGACCGCCGACAAGCATCGCAATTACGCGCTGGAAATCGGCGCCAACCACTACCTCGGCAAGCCATACGACGAAGAAGAATTGCTCGGCCTGGTCGCCGGCTATTGCAAAAAGGCTTCCTAACAGAGGTTGACCGTAGGCATTGGCGGTCAGTCGCGGCGAAATCGACGTACAGGAACAAGGGGGCGAAACTGCCCCCTTTTTTATCCGCCTTTTTTGACCACCGCGTAGCGGGCCAGGGTTTTTTCCCGAGCCTGGGCGTGATCGACAATTGGGCCCGGATAGTCGCGGCCGATGACGACGCCCAGCCCCTCCTGCTCGACCCGACCCATCAGCCAGGGGGCATGGATGTACTTGTTGGCGACCTTGGCCAGCTCCGGTACATAGCGGCGAATGAACTTGCCTTCCGGGTCGAATTTTTCCGATTGCGTTACCGGGTTGAAGATCCGGAAATAAGGCTGTGCATCGCAGCCGCTGGAGGATGCCCATTGCCAGCCGCCGTTGTTGGCGGACAGGTCGAAGTCGTTTAGTTGCTCGGCGAAGTATTGTTCGCCGAGTCGCCAGTCGATGCCGAGATCCTTGCTCAGGAAGGAGGCGACGACCATGCGCAGCC
The DNA here is from genome assembly GCF_009469765.1 of Dechloromonas hortensis. Taxonomy (GTDB): domain Bacteria; phylum Pseudomonadota; class Gammaproteobacteria; order Burkholderiales; family Rhodocyclaceae; genus Azonexus; species Azonexus hortensis. Next base: position 363,353 of record NZ_SSSQ01000001.1, on the reverse strand, counting down.
GGTTGTGCATCCAGCCGCTGTGCCTGAGTTGGCGCATCGCGGCGTCGACCAGCGGGTAGCCGGTTTGGCCGGCACACCAGGCGGCGAAGCCTTCCGGCCACTCCTCCCACTGGATGGCATCGTATTCGGGCTTGAAGGCATGGCCGACCACGTGCGGGAAACGGTCGAGGATCATGAAATAGAAGTCGCGCCAGATCAGTTCGCTGAGCCAGGTCTCGGCTGCATCAGCCCAGGCGGCGCGGACCAGTTCGCGGATTGAAATCGTTCCGAAGCGCAAATGCACCGACAGGTAGGAGACGCCCTTGACCGCCGGAAAGTCGCGCAGTGCCGCATAGCGCTTGATGCGGCCGCTGCGGAATTCGTCCCACAGGGCGCGGGCGCCGCTCATGCCGGGCTGGATACCGAGAGCGGCGAGATCGGTCTCGGCAAAGCCGAGTTCGGTGAGGCTGGGCACGCCCGCCTGTTCGCTGCCGGCCAGTTGTCCCGAGCAGGGGTAGGCGGCACAGTCGCCGGCGGTCAACCGTTTCAGCCAGGCGTTTTTGTACGGGGTGAACACCGAGAAGGGTTTGCCCGCCTGGGTCAGCACTTCGTCGCGGTCGAAAATGGCCTGGTCCTTCAGGCTGTGGAAAGTGATGCCCGAGGCGCGCAGGGCTTCGGCAACTTCCATGTCGCGCTGCTTGGCGGCCGGTTCGTAGTCGCGGTTGGCGATCACCGCGGCGACCCCCAGTTGCCTGGCCAATGCCGGAATCTCGGTCTGGGCCCGGCCGTGGCGAACGATCAGCCCGCCGCCCATGGCGCGTAGCGCGGCATCCAGTTCGAGCAGCGAGGCGTGGATGAAATGGACGCGGCGATCCTGTTTGTTCGGCAGGGCATCGAGAATGTCGGTATCGAAGACAAAGGCGCAATAGACGGCGTTTGCTTCCAACAGGGCGGCGCTCAGCGCGGCATGGTCATGGTCGCGCAGGTCGCGGCGAAACCAGACGAGGGCTTTTTCTGCATTCATGGTTGGTTTGTACCCCGCCGACGATTAAAATTCCAGTCATGGACAACGTCAATCTGACCGATAACTTCCTCATCGCCATGCCGGCGTTGGAGGATCCGTATTTTTCCAACGCGCTCGTTTATATCTGCGAACACAACGAGAACGGCGCCTTGGGCATTATCGTCAATCGCCCGATCGACATGAATCTGGCCGGCTTGTTCGAAAAGATTGATATCAAGCTGGAAGCCGAGCAAATGGCTCGGCTGCCGGTCTATTTCGGCGGCCCGGTCCAGCTCGATCGCGGTTTCGTGCTGCATCGGCCGCTCGGCGAATGGCAATCGACGCTGGCCGTCAATAGCGAGGTCGGCCTGACCAGTTCGCGCGATGTACTGGCCTCGGTCGGCAGTGCCGGCCTGCCGGCCGAAATCCTCGTTACCCTCGGCTACGCCGGCTGGGATGCCGGCCAGCTTGAAAACGAACTGGCCCAGAACTCATGGCTGACCGTGCCGGCCAAGGCCGAAATCCTTTTCGATCTGCCACCCGAGGAGCGCCTGCCTGCAGCCATGCAGAAACTCGGCATCAGCTTCACCCAGCTTTCCGACGTGGCCGGGCATGCCTGACGGCACCGTGCTGGCCTTTGATTTCGGCGAAAAGCGGATTGGTGTGGCGACCGGCGAAACCCTGCTCGGCAGTGCCCATCCGTTGACGGTGATTCGCGCCGAAACGAACGATGATCGCTTTACCGCCATCGGCAAGCTGATTGCCGAATGGCAGCCGGTGCAACTGGTCGTCGGCCTGCCGACCCACGCCGACGGCACGCCGCACGAGATGACCCGGCTGGCGACCAAGTTCGGCGAACGCCTGAAACGCCGATTCAACCTGCCGGTCGGCTTTGCCGACGAGCGGATGACCTCGCTCGACGCCGAGTCCCGGCTCCGCGAAACCGGCCGCAACAGCAGGAGCGCCAAGCCGCTGCTCGACGCCGTGGCGGCCCAGCTCATTCTTCAAACCTGGTTCGAAAGCCCGCACCATGTCACCCCTGACTAATCCCCTGCCCGACGCCGAAGCACAATGCCGGCAACTGGCCGATCTTATTCGCCCGCACCTGCACCGCCAGCCGGCGCTGGTCGGCATCTATAGCGGCGGCGCCTGGATCGCCGAACGCCTGCAGGAACTGCTTGGCCTGTCCGAGGAGATCGGCCTGATCGATGTCTCCTTCTACCGCGACGATTTCGCCGAAAAAGGCCTGCATCCGCAGGTCAAGCCGACCGTCATCCCGTTCGACGTCGAAGGCCGCCACATCATCCTGGTTGATGACGTGCTCTACACCGGGCGGACCACCCGGGCGGCGATCAACGAGCTGTTCGACTACGGCCGGCCGGCCGCCGTCGATCTCGCCGTGCTCGCCGACCGCGGCGGTCGCGAACTGCCGATTGGCGCCACCTACGGCGTCTGGGACGTCGAGCTCGGTGAAGGCCAGAGCCTGGTGCTCGGCAAGCAGGATGACGGTCAACTTGCCTGGAGGCTGGAAAATGCATAACCCGCAGTTGAACAAGGATGGCGAGCTGATCCACCTGCTTTCCGTTGAAGGCTTGCCGCAGCGCATCCTGACCCAGATTCTCGATACTGCCGCCTCCTTCATGGAAGTCTCGGCCCGCGAAGTCAAGAAAGTGCCGCTGCTGCGCGGCAAGAGCGTCTTCAACCTGTTCTTCGAGAACTCGACGCGGACCCGCACCACCTTCGAGATCGCCGCCAAGCGTTTGAGCGCCGACGTGATCAATCTCGACATCAACAAGTCGTCGGCCAGCAAGGGCGAAACCCTGCTCGACACCATCGACAACCTGTGCGCCATGCACGCCAACCTGTTTGTCGTGCGCCATGCCTCGAGCGGCGCGCCCTACCTGATTGCCGAGCATCTGCAGCGCATCGGCCGTGACGACGTGCATGTCGTCAATGCCGGCGACGGGCGCCACGCCCATCCGACGCAGGGCCTGCTCGACATGTACACCATCCGCCATTACAAGAAGGACTTCACGCAACTGCGCGTCGCCATCGTCGGCGACATCCTGCATTCGCGCGTCGCCCGTTCCGACATTCACGCCCTGACCACACTCGGCGTCCCGGAAGTCCGCGCCATCGGGCCGGAAACGTTGTTGCCCAAGCATCTCGACAAGCTCGGCGTGCATGTCTTCCACGACATGAACGAAGGCCTCAAGGATGTCGACGTGATCATCATGCTGCGCCTGCAGAACGAACGGATGACCGGCGCCCTGCTGCCCTCGGCCGGCGAGTACTTCCGCCACTACGGCCTGACGCCGCAGAAGCTGGCACTGGCCAAGCCGGACGCCATCGTCATGCACCCGGGGCCGATGAACCGCGGCGTCGAGATCCACTCGGCGGTGGCCGATGGCTCGCAGGCCGTGATCCTGCCCCAGGTCACCTTCGGGATCGCTGTCCGGATGGCGGTCATGAGCATCGTTGCGGGGAATTGATTGATGAACATCGTTATTGAAAATGGCCGCGTAATTGACCCGAAAAACGGCGTCGACCGCAGCAATGCCTCGCTCTACATCGCCGCTGGCAAGATCGCCGGCCTCGGCCAGGCGCCGGCCGGCTTCGTTGCCGACAAAGTCATCGATGCCGCCGGCTGCGTCGTCTGCCCCGGCCTGATCGACCTCGGCGCCCGCCTCAACTCGATCGAAGCCGAACTGGCGGCTGCCGTCGCCGGCGGCGTCACTTCGGTCGTCGTGCCGCCGGATGCCGATCCGCCGCTCGACGAGCCGGAACTGGCCGACCGTCTGGTCCATCGCGGTGAGGAAATCGGCAAGGCGCGCGTGCTGCCGCTCGGTGCGCTGACCCTGGGCCTGAAGGGCGAGCGTCTGGCCGAACTGGCCGGATTGAAGAAAGCCGGTTGCGTCGCCTTCTCGCAAGCCAACAAGCCGGTGATCGATACCGAAGCGCTGCTCCGTGCCATGGAATACGCCGCCACCTTCGATTTTGCCGTCTGGCTGCAGCCGCAGGATTACTGGCTGTCGCGCAACGGCATCGCGCATGAAGGCGAAGTCGCCAGCCGGCTTGGGCTGGCCGGCATTCCGGTCGCCGCCGAAACCATCGCCATTGCCACCATTGTCCAATTGGTGCGCGATACCGGCTGCCGCGTCCATCTGACCCGGATTTCCTCGGCGGCCGGCATGGCCCTGATCCAGCGCGCCCAGCACGATGGCCTGCCGGTCACCTGCGACGTTGGCGTCCATCACCTGCTGCTCACCGAAAACGACATCGGTTTCTTCAATCCGCATGCCCGTTTCTGCCCGCCCTTGCGCGCGCAAAATGACCGTCTGGCGCTGTCGACCGCAGCAGTGAGCGGCCTGGCCGCCATTTGCTCCGACCATACGCCGGTCGGGGCCGACGACAAACTGCTGCCGTTTGGCGAAGCCAAGCCGGGCGCCACCGGCCTCGAAGTGCTGTTGCCGCTGACCCTGAAATGGGCCGAGACGGCCAAGGTGGCGCTGAGCGATGCCGTGGCGCGCATCACCTGCGGGCCGGCCGGAATTCTCGGTCTGGATAGCGGCCATCTGGCGCTCGGAGCCGCGGCCGATGTCTGCATTTTCGACCCGCTGGCGACGTGGCAACTGATGCCGGAAGCCTTGAAGAGCCGGGGCAAGAATTCGCCGTGGCAAGGCTACATGATGACCGGTCAGGTCCGTTCAACGCTGGTCGGCGGCCGCGTCGTGTTCAACCGCTGAGCCGGGATGCTTCCTGATTAACGTAATTGTCATATTCGTTTAGAATATTTTGCGCCAGGGTTCGTGCCCTGGCGTTTTTGTTCCGAGCGATTGATGATTTTCCTAAACAGGAGGAAGTCCCGATGAAAAGTTTCCTGGCATTGGTTGTTGCCCTGCTGTCCTGCATCAGCATGGCGTTTGCCGCCGTCAATCTGAATACCGCCAGCGTCGATGAGCTGGATGCCGTCAAGGGCATCGGCCCCAGCAAGGCCAAGGCGATCGTCGATTACCGGACGAAGAACGGACCGTTCAAGTCGGTCGATGACTTGAAGGGGGTCAAGGGGTTTGGCGAGAAGAGCGTCGCCAAACTTCGGCCGGAACTGACGGTCGGTGAGGCCGGCGGTGCACCGGCCAAGACGGCAAAAAAGTAAGCGCTACCAACGGCTGGCTGACGGCGGGCTTGCCCGCCGTTTTCATTTGGGTGCCAGTTCGGCCACCGCGGCCGGCGTCGTGCCGACGATCTCCAGCACTTTGTGTCGCGAGTTTTGGCCGCTCTTCAGGCTGACCGCCGATTTGGGCAGACGCAGCGTTTCGGCGACGAACTTGATCAGGGCCTCGTTGGCCTTGCCATCGACCGGCGGTGCCGCCAGCCGGATTTTCAGCGCCTCGCCATGCAGCCCGGCGACTTCGGTCTTCTTGGCGCCGGGCTGGATGTGCAGGGTCAGCGTGATGCGGCCGTCGGCCGCCAGCCGCCACCAAATGCTCACAGGAACATCAGCACGGCCTGCAGCAGCAGGATGGCGACCAGCGGCGACAGGTCGATGCCGGAAATCGCCGGCATGATGCGCCGGATCGGGTCGAGCAACGGCCGGGTCAGCTGGTGGGCCGGTGCCGCCAGCGGTGAGTAGGGATTGATCCAGGACAGCACTGCCTGCAGGATCAAAGCGCCGATCAGGATGTAGACCGCCAGCCGGAGCAGGGTGCGAATGGCGAACCAGCCTGCCATCAGCGCCACGGTGCCGGGATCGGCGCTGATCACCTGGCCGGAGATGCCGACCAGCAGCGCCGAAAGCAGCAACTGGATGGCGAGGGCAGCGAACAGGCTGGCCCAGTCGAAGCCGCCGAGGCCGGGGATGATCCGGCGCAGCGGCTTGACCGCCCAGTTGGTCAGCTTGACGACAAAATCGCCGATCTGCCCGGCAAAGGAAACGCGCATCGCCTGCATCATGAAACGCAGCAGGAACAGCGTGCAGAAAAAGCTGACGACGGCATCGACCAGGAAAACGAGGGCTTGCATCAGGCGGCGCCCAGCAGTTTGCCGAGTTCGCGGCCGCGCGCTTCGGCGGCTTTGACGCCGGCGACGATGCCTTCCTTGACGCCCTGTTCGGCCATCGTACGCAGTGCCGCTTCGGTGGTGCCGCCCTTGGAGGTGACGCGCTCGCGCAGCACCGCGGCCGGCTCGCTCGATTGCGCGGCAAGGGCCGCGGCGCCCTGTACCGTTTCGATGGCCAGCAGGCGCCCTTGCTCAGCCGTGAAGCCGAGGTCGGCGGCGGCCTGCTGCAGCGCTTCGATGAACAGGAAGACATAGGCCGGGCCGCTGCCGGAAAGGGCGGTGACGCCGTCCATCTTGCCTTCGTCGGCGATCCACACCGTGGTGCCGACGGCGCGCAGCACGCGGTCGGCGGCGGCGCGTTCATCGTCGCTGACTTCCGGCAAGGGACAGAGGCCGGTGATGCCGGCGCCGATCAGGGCCGGCGTGTTCGGCATGCAGCGGACGATCTTGCGATGGCCGCCGAGGAATCGGGACAGGGTTTCCAGATCAAGGCCGGCCGCGATGCTGACAACGACGGCCTGGCCGAGCTTGGCAGCGAGCGGGGCGACGGCCTCTTTCATTTGCTGCGGCTTGACCGCGAGGACCAGCAGATCGCCGACGCTGGCCAGCATTTCGGCCGATTCCAGACAGTTCACCGCATAACTCTGGCTGAGCTTGGCCCGCGCCTCGCTGCCCGGGTCGATGACGTTGATGTCGGTCGCCGCGAAGCCCTGTTTCAACATGCCGCCGATCAGCGCGTTGGCCATGTTGCCGCCGCCGAGGAAGGTAATTTTCATGCGTAGTTTCTTTCACCAAAAATGGCCGTGCCGATGCGGACGATGGTCGCGCCTTCGGCAATGGCAGCTTCAAGATCGTGGGACATGCCCATCGATAAAGTATCGAGCGGCAAACCGGCCGCCCGGATCGTTTCGAAGATTTCCCGCAATTGGCGGAAGGGCGCCCGTTGGCCTGCTTCATTATCGGCCGGTTCGGGAATCGCCATCAGGCCGCGCAGGGTCAGCCTGGGCAAGGCGGCGACCGCCTGGCACAGGGCGAGCGCTTCGTCGGGATGGCAGCCGCTCTTGCTCGCTTCGCCGGAAACATTGACCTGGATGCAGACCTGGAGCGGCGGCAGGTCGGCCGGCCGTTGCGCCGACAGGCGTTCGGCGATTTTCAGGCGGTCGATGGAATGCACCCAGGCAAAATGCTCGGCGACCGGCCGAGTCTTGTTGCTTTGCAGCGGGCCGATGAAATGCCAGTCCAGGGCGCGGTCGACCGTGGCAATCGCCTTATCGACGCCTTCCTGCACGTAATTCTCGCCAAAAGCGCGCTGCCCGGCGGTGGCGGCGTCAATAACGGATGACAGCGGCCAAGTCTTGCTGACCGCGAGCAGGGCGATGCTTTCCGGGGGGCGTCCGGCGGCCTTGGCGGCAGTGCTGATGCGCGTCCGGACAGCTTGCAGGTTGGTGGCGATTGCGCTCATAATCCATTGGAATCACGTCTGTTTCCAGTATACACGCGCCAAACGCGCTTCAAGGACGATCCCCGCATGGACATCACCGAACTGCTGGCCTTTAGCGTCAAGAACAAGGCCTCCGACCTCCATCTTTCATCCGGCCTGCCGCCGATGATCCGCGTCCATGGCGACGTGCGCCGCATCAACCTGCCGGCGATGGAGCACAAGGATGTGCATGGCATGGTGTACGACATCATGAACGACGGCCAGCGCAAGGTTTATGAAGAAACGCTGGAATGCGACTTTTCGTTTGAAATTCCCAACCTGGCCCGTTTCCGGGTCAATGCCTTCAATCAGCAGCGCGGCGCCGGCGCCGTATTCCGGACCATTCCGTCGAAAGTGCTGACGCTGGAAGAACTGAACTGCCCGAAAATCTTCAAGGACATTTCCGAATACCCGCGCGGCATCGTGCTGGTCACCGGGCCGACCGGTTCCGGCAAGTCGACGACGCTGGCGGCGATGGTCAATCACATCAATGAAAACGATTACGGCCACATCCTGACCGTCGAAGACCCGATCGAATTCGTCCATGAAGCCAAGAAGTGCCTGATCAACCAGCGCGAAGTCGGGCCGCACACGTTGTCCTTCTCCAACGCGCTGCGCTCGGCCCTGCGCGAAGACCCGGACGTCATCCTGGTCGGCGAAATGCGCGACCTGGAAACCATCCGCCTGGCGCTCACCGCGGCCGAAACCGGCCACCTGGTGTTCGGCACGCTACACACCTCGTCGGCGGCGAAGACCGTGGACCGGATCGTCGACGTCTTCCCGGCGGCGGAAAAGGAAATGGTCCGCTCGATGCTGTCCGAATCGCTGCGCGCCGTTATCTCGCAGACCCTGCTGAAGACCAAGGACGGCCAGGGGCGCTGCGCGGCGCATGAAATCATGATCGGCACGCCGGCCATCCGCAATCTGATCCGCGAAAACAAGATCGCGCAGATGTATTCGGCGATCCAGACCGGCCAGAATTTCGGCATGCAGACGCTCGACCAGAACCTGCTCGACATGGTCCGCCGCAATCTGGTGTCGAGCGCCGAAGCGCGCAACAAGGCCGCCAACAAGGATGCCTTCCCGGCCTGATTCGCCGGTCAAATATAAGCGAGGGGAAGATATGGAACGCGACCAGGCAATGAAATTCATGCACGACCTGCTGCGCCTGATGGCGCAGAAAAAAGGGTCGGACCTGTTCATCACCGCCGGTTTTCCGCCGGCGATCAAGATTGACGGCAAGATCACGCCAGTCTCGAACCAGGTGCTGACTTCACAGCACACCGCCGAACTGGCCCGTTCGATCATGAACGACCGCCAGGCCGCCGAGTTCGAGGCGACCAAGGAGTGCAACTTCGCCATCTCGCCGGCCAGCATCGGCCGGTTCCGCGTCAATGCCTTCGTCCAGCAGGGCCGCATGGGGGTCGTCTGCCGGACGATCAACATGAGCATCCCGAAGATCGACGAACTCGGCCTGCCGCCGGTGATCAAGGACATCGCGATGACCAAGCGCGGCCTGGTCATCTTCGTCGGCGGCACCGGTACCGGCAAGACGACATCGCTGGCTTCGGTGGTCGATTACCGCAACGAGAACTCCTACGGCCACATCATCACGATCGAAGACCCGATCGAATATGTGCACGAACACAAGAACTGCATCATCACCCAGCGCGAAGTCGGGGTCGATACTGACGACTGGGGCCCGGCGCTGCGCAACACGCTGCGTCAGGCGCCGGACGTCATCCTGATGGGCGAAATCCGCGACCGCGACACGATGGACTACGCCATTGCCTTCGCCGAAACCGGCCACCTCTGTCTGGCGACGCTGCACGCCAACAGCGCCAACCAGGCGATCGACCGCATCATCAACTTCTTCCCGGAAGAGCGTCGCCAGCAATTGCTGATGGACCTCTCGCTGAACTTGCGCGGTATGGTCTCGCAGCGCCTGATTCCGAAGAAGGACGGCAAGGGACGGGTTGCCGCCATCGAAGTGATGCTCAATTCGCCGCTGATCTCCGACCTGATCTTCAAGGGCGAGGTGCATGAGATCAAGGAAATCATGAAGAAGTCGCGCGAACTCGGCATGCAGACTTTCGACCAGGCGCTGTTCGATCACTATGAGGGCGGCCGCATCACCTACGAAGATGCGCTGCGCAATGCCGACTCGCTGAACGATTTGCGCCTGCAGATCAAGCTGCACGGCAAGGAATCGAAGGACCGCGACCTGACCACCGGCATCGGTCACCTCGATATCGTCTGATTTTCAGGAGAACACCATGCGCCGCCTGCTCGCTCCGCTTTTTGCCCTTTTTCTGCTGTTGACCGCCGGACTCGTCCACGCCGCCGGGCTGGACGCCATTTCGACCGGTGATGCCAGCGCCGGCGTCAAGGAAGCGCTGGCCAAGGGGGCGGATTACGCGGTCGCCTCGCTGGGCAAGGAGGGCGGCTTCCTCGGCAACAGCAAGGTGAAGATTCCGCTGCCCGGGTATCTGCAAAAAGCCGAGAGCGGCCTGCGCATGTTCGGTCTTGGCAAGCAGGCCGACCAGTTGATCGAAACGATGAACCACGCGGCCGAGCAGGCGGTGGCCGAAGCCAAGCCGATTCTCACCGACTCGATCAAGAAGATGAGCGTGCAGGACGCCAAGGGCATCCTGACCGGTGGTGAGGACAGCGTGACGCAATACTTCAAGCGCACCTCGACCGAGCAGCTGACAGCCAAGTTCATGCCCATCGTCAAAGCCTCGACCAAGAAGCTGCAACTGGCCGAGCAGTACAACAGCTTTGCCGGCAAGGCGGCGAGCAGTGGCCTGATCGACCAGAAGGACGCCGACCTCGACGGCTATGTCACGCAAAAGGCGATGGATGGACTGTTTCTGATGATCGCCGAGGAAGAGAAAAAGCTGCGCGCCAACCCGGTCGGGGCCGGCAGCGATCTGCTGAAGAAGGTATTCGGCGCGCTTTAATTAAAGCCGGGGCGGCAAAGTGCCGTTGACGGGTTGAGGAGCCCGTCCATGAAACTGAACCGCCTCGAATCGACCACGCAGCGCCTCTCCCAGGAATCCCGGGAGCGGGCTCGTCATGTCGCCGGCCAACAGGTGCGGCGGGTCGAGGCCTTGGAAGGCATCGAAGGCGACCGCCAGCGCAGCCTGCAACAGGAAATGGCCGAAATCGAGGCTGGGGCGATCGGCGAATTTTCCGGTGCTCAGCGGGTTTTTCAGGATGCCCGCGAGATGGCGGCCGAACTGGCTGCGCTCGGAACGGCGGCCGACGAATTGATCAAGGGCGACGCGCTGGGCGCGGCCACCGGTCATATCGACGATCAGGCCTGAGGCGATTGCCGCTTGCACTCGACCTTGCCGAGCGCTGCGGTCGACGGCGAAAAACCCATGATTTTCATCCCTTTAGCGCTGGGTTAAAATCCATCCCCACGCATTTGGGCGCCCCGCTTGGCCGGGGCGCTGCTATTTTCAGGAAGCTATGTCCGGCCTCAATCCCCAGCAACGCGAAGCGATCCATTACCTCGACGGCCCCCTGCTGGTGCTGGCTGGGGCCGGTTCGGGCAAGACCCGGGTGATCACGCAGAAGATCGCCTACTTGGTCGAGGATTGCGGTTTCAAGGCGCGCAATGTCGCGGCCATCACCTTCACCAACAAGGCGGCGAAGGAAATGAAGGAGCGCATCGGCAAGATCCTGCCCAAGCAGCATGCCGACGATCTGCAGATTTCTACCTTCCATTCGCTCGGCGTCCGCATCCTGCGTGAGGAAGCCAAGGCGCTCGGCTACAAGCCGCGCTTCTCGATCTTCGATTCGGCCGATTGCGGCGGCATCATCAGCGAGGTGGCGCAGACCGTCGACAAGGCGACGCTGCGCATCCTGCAGTCGATCATCTCGAACTGGAAGAACGCGCTGGTGACACCCGAGGCGGCCCGCCACCTGGTCCGCGATGAACACGAAAACCTTGCCGCCCACGCCTACCTGTCCTACGAGGCGACGCTGAAAGCCTATCAGGCGGTCGATTTCGACGACCTGATAGGCTTGCCGGTGAAGCTATTCAGCGAGCATCCGGAGATTGCCGACAAATGGCAGAACCGGCTGCGTTACCTGCTGGTCGATGAATACCAGGACACCAACGCCTGCCAGTATCAACTACTCAAGCTGCTGACCGGCGTCCGCGCCCAGTTCACCGCAGTCGGCGACGACGACCAGGCGATCTACGGCTGGCGCGGCGCCGACATCGACAACCTGAAGAAGCTGCCGGCCGAATTCCCGGCCCTCAAGGTCATCAAGCTCGAACAGAATTACCGGTCGACGGTCACCATCCTGAAGGCGGCCAACAACGTCATCGCCAACAACGAGAAGTTGTTCGACAAAAAGCTGTGGTCCGATCTCGGCCTCGGCGAGCCGATTCACGTCACCGCCTGTCGCGACAACGATGCTGAGGCCGAAGGCGTGGTCATGAAGCTGCAGGCGCACCGCTTCGAGCATCGCGCACACTTCAAGGACTATGCCATCCTCTACCGCTCGAACCACCAGGCGCGAGGTTTCGAGGAATACCTGCGCGACCACCGCATCCCCTACCTGCTCTCTGGCGGCAAGTCCTTCTTCGACAAGGCGGAAATCAAGGACATCATTGCCTACCTGCGCCTGCTGACCAACGAGGACGACGACCCAGCCTTCATCCGTGCCGCCACAACGCCCAAACGCGGTATCGGCGCGGCGACGCTGCAGGTGCTCGGCACTTATGCCGGCGAACGCCATATCTCGCTGTTCCAGGCGGCTTTCGAGGAAGGTTTCGCGCAGCGCGTGCAGCCCCGCCAACTCGATCCGCTGCTCGAATTCTGTCAGTTCATCAACCGTACGCAGGAACGCGCGGTACGCGAGCCGGCACACCAGGTGCTGCCCGATCTGCTGAAAGCCATCGATTACGAGGCCTTCCTCTACGATCACGAAGAGGAGCGCACGGCCCAAACGCGCTGGGGCAATGTCTGCGAATTCGCCAACTGGCTGAACAAGAAGGGCGAACTGGACGGCAAGACGCTGATCGACCTGACCCAGAGCATCGCGCTGATCAACATGCTGGACAAGCAGAACGACGAGGAAGTCGACGCCGTCCAGCTGTCGACCCTGCATGCCTCGAAGGGGCTGGAGTACAAGTACGTATTCCTGGTTGGCGTCGAAGAGGGCATCCTGCCCCATCGCGAATCGACCGATCCCGGCAAGATCGAGGAAGAACGCCGTCTGATGTACGTCGGCATTACCCGCGCCCAGCGCGCCCTGTTCATTTCCTACTGCGAACGGCGCAAGCAGGCGCGCGAATTCGTCCCCTGCGAACCTTCGCGCTTCATCGACGAGATGGGCAAGGAGGATGTCCGCTTCTCCGGCGGCAAGCAGGATGCGCCGCCCGACAAGGCGACCGGCAGCGCCCGGCTCGATGCGATGAAGGCGATGCTCGCCGGCAACAAGCGCTAACCGCTCGGTCACACCGCGTTACAGCGGGTTACCGTCCTTATGACATCGGCGCGGTCATCGCCTGCGTTATTCGACACAAGGCAGCGCAATCTCGCAAAGCCGGATCAAAAACCGAATAACTCAGGAGATTCAAAATGACCAAACAACTCATCGCTCTCGCTTTTGCCGCCGCTTTCGGTATTGCTCACGCTGCCGATGTAAAACCGGCTACCACCGACGTCAAGGCGGCCACCGCGCCGGTTGCCGCCAGCGCCAAGGCGGAAGCTCCGAAGATGGCTGAAGGCGCCGTCAAGGCCGAGGCCGCCAAGCCTGCCGCAACCCCCGCCGCTGCACCGGAAGTGAAGAAGGAAGCCGCAGCCCCGGTCGAGAAGAAGGCCAAGCCTGCGAAGAAGAGTGCCGAGAAGGTCGAGCCGAAGGCTGAAGCTGCGGCAGCGGTCGAGCCGGCCAAGAAGTAAGGGGAATCCCCACCAGGTCGGCACAGGCCCTCCAAAAGCCCGGCTGACCGAAGGCGCCCACGAGGCGCCTTTTTCATTGCCCGGAAAACAAAACGGGGAGGCCGTGGCCTCCCCGTTTTTGCTGTTGTTTGAACCGCTTACTTGGCCAGGCCGAGCAGGTGGTCGACGGCAGCCTTGATTTCGCCGTCGGACAAATCGGCAGCGCCACCCTTCGGCGGCATGGCGCCCTTGCCAGCGATCGCGCTCTTGTACAGCGCATCCTTGCCCTGGGCGAGACGCGGTGCCCAGGCGGCCTTGTCGCCAGCCTTCGGCGCACCAGCGGCGCCGGTATTGTGGCAGGCGCCACAGACGGAATTGAAGACGGTCGGTCCATCCTTCGGGGCGCCGCCAGCGGCCGGGGCAGCAGCCTTGGCCAGTTCGAACTTGGCAACCGGTTGAATGCGGATGTCGGCCTCGTCGTTACCGCCGGCTGCATCGGCAGCGGAGGTGGATTTCTTGACGGTCAGCGGATAGACGATAGCGATCAGGGCGACGGCAACGATGATCACTGCCCACATGATGCTCTTGGAAGAATGTTGCTCGGCCATGCTCAATACCTCAATGCGCAAAAAATAAAAGTGCGCAATTATAACGGCTTGCGCTTGGCGAGCGGGCAAAAAAAACCCCGCCAGTGGCGGGGGTAAATTCTCGAAAGGGGGGATTTCGAGAGGAGGGTTCAATGCACAACTGAAGTGTATGTTCCTGCTGCTCCCGGGTCTGTCGTCCTTTCGTTCCCTTGTGTAACAGATTGTTGCTGCTGCGCTGCAACATGACTTACGCGCTGCTTTGTTCCATTATTTCCCGGTGCGTTGCCAGTCAGCGCAATCCGTATGCGACACCCCACAATTCATGGAGGAGACACCATGCAAAAGTCGCTTCACATCGATCCGGCCAAATGTACCGGATGCCTGCAGTGCGAGATGGCCTGTTCCTACGAACATACCGGTGCCATCAATCCTTCCAAGTCCCGCATCAAGGTTTTCGACTTCGAGCACGAAGGCCGCAAGGTGCCTTATACCTGTACCCAGTGCGCCGATGCCTGGTGCATGAACGCCTGTCCGGTCGATGCCATCGTCCTCGATGCGGCGACCGGGGCCAAGGTCGTCAAGGAGGCGATCTGCGTCGGCTGCAAGGTGTGCACCATCGCCTGTCCTTTCGGCACGGTCAATTACATGGCCGATGTCGGCAAGGTCCAGAAGTGCGACCTCTGCGGCGGCAGTCCGAAATGCGCCGAGGCCTGTCCGACCGCGGCGATTACCTATGTCGACGCCGACTGGACCGGTCTGGACCGCATGCGGGCCTGGGCGGCCAAGGCCAATACCGCTGCCGTTGCTGCGTAAGGAGGAGAGATCATGGGATGGAACCGTAAAGTCCTGCGCGTGAACTTGAGCGCCGGCACCTGCACCCCCGAGCCGCTGAACATGGCCTGGGCCAATGACTACCTCGGCTCGCGCGGCCTGGCTTCGAAATACCTGATCTCGGAAATCGACCCCAAGGTCGATCCGCTGTCGCCGGACAACAAGATGATCATGGCCACCGGCCCGCTGACCGGGACGATGGCCTCGACCGGCGGCCGCTACACGGTGGTCACCAAGGGGGCGTTGACCAACGCCATCGCCTGCTCGAATTCCGGCGGCTTTTTCGGGGCCGAGATGAAGTTTGCCGGCTGGGACATGATCATTTTCGAAGGCAAGTCGCCGAAGCCGGTTTACCTCTATGTCGAGAACGACAAGGCCGAGCTGCGCGACGCCGCGCACCTATGGGGCAAGACCTGCTGGGAAGCCGAGGAAACGATCAAGCGCCAGCACCAGGACCCGCTGATCCGCGTCTCGTCGATTGGCGGGGCGGGTGAAAACCAGGTGATGTTCGCCTGCATCGTCAATGACCTGCACCGGGCCGCCGGTCGTTCCGGGGTTGGCGCCGTGATGGGCTCGAAGAACCTGAAGGCGGTGGCGATCCGTGGCACGAAAGGGGTGTCGGGGATCAAGGATTTCCCGGCTTTCCTGGCTGCGACCAATGCCGCCAAGAAAGTGCTGGCCGACAATGCGGTGACCGGTCAGGGCCTGCCCAAGTACGGGACGCAGGTGCTGATGAATGTCATCAACGAAATGGGCGCGTTGCCAACGCGCAACCACCGCGACGTGCAGTTCGAGGAAGCCGGCAAGATTTCGGCCGAGGCGATGCACGAAAAGCGGCCGAGCGACGGCAAGGCGCAGCTGGTGACTAATGCCGCCTGCTTCGGCTGCACCATCGCCTGCGGCCGCATCTCGAAAATCGACGAAACGCATTTCAGCGTCAAAAACAGCCCGAAATACTGGGGGGCTTCCGGCGGCCTCGAGTACGAGGCGGCCTGGGCGCTCGGCGCTGCCAATGGGGTGGGCGACCTGGAAGCGCTGCAGTACGCCAACCTGCTGTGTAACGAGCACGGCATGGACCCGATCTCCTTCGGGGCGACGGTTGGCGCGGCGATGGAAATGTATGAAACCGGGATTCTCTCCAAGGAGCAGATTGGCCTTGACGCCCCCTTCGGTTCGGCCGAAGCCCTCTGCCAGCTAGTCGAGATGACGGCCCATGGCAAAGGCTTCGGCAAGGAGCTCGGTCTGGGCAGCGCCCGGCTGTGTGCCAAGTACGGTCATCCGGAACTGTCGATGAGCGTCAAGGGCCAGGAGTTTCCGGCCTACGACTCGCGCGGCATTCAGGGCATGGGGCTGGCCTACGCCACTTCGAACCGCGGCGCCTGCCATTTGCGCGGTTACACGGTGGCTTCCGAAGTGCTCGGCATCCCGGTCAAGACCGATCCGCTGACTACCGACGGCAAGCCGGAGTTGGTCAAGGCCTTCCAGGATGCGACCGGAATCTTCGATTCGGCAGGCATCTGCGTCTTCACCAGCTTTGCCTGGACCCTGGCCGACGTGCAGCCGCAGTTGCAGGCGGCCTGCGAGGGCGACTGGTCGATGGACAAGCTGAATCTGGTCGGCGAACGGATCTGGAACATGGAACGCCAGTTCAACCTGGCGGCCGGTCTGAGCGCGAAGGATGACGACCTGCCGCCGCGACTGAAGACCGAACCCGCCAAGACCGGGCCGGCCAAGGGGCTGGTCAATGGCCTCGACAAGATGAAGCCGGAGTACTACAAGGTGCGTGGCTGGGACAGTGCCGGCGTGCCCGAACAGGCGACGCTGCAACGTCTCGGCTTGTAGCGCTTCCTGATGCAGACGGGGTGGCGCTGATTGCCGCCCCGTTTTCTTTCCCCTTCGGAGAGGCAAGGCATGAAACACATCATTCTCGGGAACGGCCCGGCCGGCGTCGTCGCCGCCGAAACCCTGCGCCGGGCGGCACCGGCTGACGACATCCTGCTGGTCGGCAACGAGGCGGCACCACCCTATTCGCGGATGGCGATTCCTTACCTGCTCGAAAACAATATCGATGAAAGCGGCACCTACCTGCGCAAGGCGCCCGATCATTTCAGCGGGCTGGGCATTCGCCAGTTGCAGGGCAGGGCAGTGGCGGTCAACACCGAAAAACAGACGGTTTTGTTCGCCGATGGCCATTTCGAAAGCTATGACCGGCTGCTGATCGCCACCGGTTCGCACCCGGTGCGGCCGCCGATTCCCGGCATCGATCTGCCGGAAGTGCAAACCTGCTGGACGCTCGATGACGCCCGCGCCATCGCCGCGCTGGCCAAACCCGGCACGCGCGTCGTGCAACTGGGGGCGGGCTTCATCGGCTGCATCATCATGGAAGCCTTGGTCAAACGCGGTGTCGAGCTGAGCGTCGTCGAAATGGGCGATCGCATGGTGCCGCGCATGATGACGCCGGAAGCCGGCGGCATGATCCGGCGCTGGGTTGAAAAGCAGGGCGTGCGGGTTGTCACCAAGGCCGGTGTCGAGCGCATCGAGCCGGGCGAGACGGCTCCGCTCAGCGTGACCCTGACCACCGGCGAGAGCCTGGCCTGCGATCTGCTGATCGTCGCCGCCGGGGTGGCGCCCAATGTCAGCTTTCTCGAAGGCACGACGGTGCATGTCGCCAAGGGCATCCTGGTCGATGACGCGATGCAGACCTCGGTGCCCGGCATCTATGCGGCGGGCGATGTCGCCGAGGCGCCCGATCTCTTTTCGGGGCGCCATCTGGTCGCGGCGATCCAGCCCAATGCGGCCGACCAGGCCCGGGTTGCGGCGCTCAACATGGCCGGGCAGCCGGCCCGGATGAAAGGCGTACTGGCGATCAACGTGCTCGATTCGCTGGGCATGATTTCCTCATCCTTCGGTGAGTGGCAGGGCGTGCCCGGCGGCGAGGGGGTCGAGCGGGCCGACGAGGCGAACGGTCGCTACATCAGCCTGCAATTCGACGGTGACATCCTGGTCGGGGCAACGGCGGTCGGTCTGACCGAGCATGTCGGCGCGCTGCGCGGGCTGATCCAGGGCAAGACCCGTTTGGGTGCCTGGAAGCAAACTCTGCTGCAGACGCCGACGCGTTTCGCCGAGGCCTATATCGCCTGCCAGCGGCCGAACAGCTAAGGCGATGCGGGTTACCGTCAAGCTCTATGCGACGCTCGCCGACTATCTGCCGGCCGGCACCCGGAACAACCGCCTGGAAGTCGAGGTGGCCGAGAATGCTGTGGTCGACGCCGTGCTGGCGCCATTTTCGCTGCCCGCCAAGCTGACGCATCTGGTCTTGCTGAATGGGGTGTTCGTGCCGCCCGGGGAGCGGGCGAGCGCTTGCCTCAAGGACGGCGACACGCTCGCCGTCTGGCCGCCGATTGCCGGTGGTTGACGGTGCTTTGCCGTGGAGCGGCCAGCCGGTTCGCCTGATGAACAGCACGCCGGCCGAGTTCGAACGGGCCTTGCGGCTGGCCTTTGCCGAGGGGGTGACGGTGGACGACAGCGGCTTGCTGCTGGCCACCGACGGCGCGCAACTACATTTCGCCTTGCGCAGCGAAAAAGGAGTGTGCATTGGTGCACTGCAACTTCCGTTGCTGCGCGTTGAAATCAGCGTCCGCGACGGTAGCCGGGACGGGGCGGAAAAACTGCTGGCGCGGGTCGACCGGGCGACCCTGCGCGGTGGCGGTTAGTGCTCGATGCTGCAGATCACGACGGCGCTGGTCGGGATCTGGTAATCCGCGGCCAACTGGGATTTCGCCAGGTCTTCGATGGCCTGGTCCTCGGTTGCGACGAAGCGCCGGGCGCCGGCAAAGTCCTGCGGGAGGCCAGCGCGATCCTGAGTGATGCGGTAGTGAACTTTGACGTTCATTGCTGTTAACCTTTTATGTCTGTTTTGTAATCGTGCACGCGCAGTTTAGGCAGGAATTGATGCGGCGCAATACGGGTTTTCCACAGGTTAGGGATACAAAAATTGCGCCGTAAACGCGCCAAATGGGGATAATGGCCGCCATTTTTCGCCCCCCTCAAGACAAAACGGCATGAAGGTCATAGGTATCGCCGGCTGGTCCGGCAGCGGCAAGACAACGCTGGTCGAGCTGGTCATCGGTCTGCTCGAAGCGCGCGGGCTGGTGGTTTCGCTGGTCAAGCACGCCCACCATGAATTCGATATCGACTATCCGGGCAAGGATTCGTGGCGGCATCGCCATGCCGGTTGCCGCGAGGTGCTGGTCACCTCCGCCAATCGCTGGGCGGTGATGCACGAGTTGCGTGGCCGGCCGGAACTGAAGCTGGAAGAAGCGCTGGCCCAGTTGTCGCCGTGCGACCTGGTGCTGGTCGAAGGCTTCAAGCACGAGCCGATTCCGAAAATCGAAATCTGGCGGGCGGCGATCGACAAGCCGCAGCTCTTCCCGAACGACCCGCACATCATCGCGGTGGCCAGCGACCAGGCGGTTGCTACCGGCCTGCCGCAACTCGATCTGAATCAGCCGGCGCAGGTCGCCGACTTCATCGTCAAGGCAATGGGACTCAGCCCGGCGCCTGGTCGAAGCGAGAAAGCTCTTCCCGCGTATTGATATTTTCGAAGGCTGCGGCCTCATCGTCGAAGGCGACTTCGACAATGTTCAGCGTCGAATACCAGCGGTCGATCTTGCGGCCGCCGCTGGCGAGAAATTCGGTCAGATGGGGCAGTACCTCGCGCTTGCACAGGCAGAACACCGGATGTGGCTGCTCGAAGGTGCGGGCGACGGCAAGATCGGCATGGGCTGCGGTCAACGCCGAAAAAAGACGGGAAACCAGATCGGCCGGCAGGAAGGGCGAGTCACAGGGGGCGGTGGCGACCAGCGGATGCGTCGCTGCCGATAGCGCGGCATGCAGCCCGGCCAGCGGACCGGCAAAATCGGGAATCTGGTCGGGTACGACGGGGTGGCCGAAAGCGGCGTAGCGCTCGGCGTTCTGGTTGGCGTTGATCAGCAGTTCATCGATCTGCGGCGTCAGCCGCTCGACGACCCAATGCACCATCGGCTGGCCGCGCAGTTCCTGCAGGCCCTTGTCGATGCCGCCCATGCGCCGGCCCAGGCCGCCGGCCAGAATGACACCCGTAATCTTGTCGCTCATCGCGTAAAACGCTCCTCGCCGGTGAATAGAAGGTAGTGCTTGCCCTGGGCTCGGCCGATCATCGTCATGCCGAGGCGGCGGGCGATTTCCCAGCCCATCTGGGTTAGGCCGGAGCGCGAGACGAGGCAGGGGATGCCCATCTGCGCCGTCTTGATGACCATTTCCGAGGTCAGCCGGCCGGTCGTGTAGAAAATCTTGTCGCCGCCGTCGAGGCCGTCCAGCCACATCTTGCCGGCAATGGCATCGACCGCGTTGTGGCGGCCGACGTCCTCGACGAACATCAGGATCTCGCTGCCCCGGGCCAGCGCGCAGCCATGCACGGCGCCGGCCTGCTTGTAGATCGATTCGTGGTGACGTACCGCTTCGAGCAGCCCGTACAGGGTCGCTTCGGAGAGCACGGCGTCGCCGGGCAGGCGGATGTCGTCAATCTCCGCCATCAGGTCGCCGAACACCGTGCCCTGGCCGCAGCCGGTGGTCACCGTGCGCTTCTCGATGCGGCAGGCATCGATACCGCGGCCGTGGGTGGTGGTGACGACAACGGCATCGACGTCCCAGTCGACCTGCACGGCGGCGATTTCGGCCAGGCTGCCGAGCAGGCGCTGGTTGCGCAGGTAGCCAAGGGCCAGTGCCTCGGGGGCGGCGCCAAGCGTCATCAGGGTGACGATTTCCTGCTTGTCGACGTACAGCGTCAGCGGGTGTTCGCCGGCGATGGCGGTCGGCACGATCTCGCCGCGTTCATTGACGGCATCGATCTCGAAAGTCAGCGGCCGGCTGGCCTGGGTGAGCAGTGGGCGATTCATCGGCGGGATTCTACACGGGGAGAAAGTTGGGCTATGCTGAAAAAACAGAGTTCCAGAAAAGCGCCATGAAACAGTTTCCCGTTGCCGTCATCATCGAAAAGAAGCAGCTCGACAATCGCTGGGTCAGCGAGAAATGGGAGGCCATCGGCGTGGTGCCGGCCTTCGATGCGCCGGTCGACGCCCCGCCCCGGCAGATTTTCGCCGACGAGCAGCGTGCGCAGTTTCTGGCCGGCCATTTTCCGCTCGAACTGTTCCGCGACGAGGTCGATAACTACCACCTCAACCTGACTTCGCCCGAGCCGCGCGTCTTCGTCATGTGGCGGATGGATGAAGGTTTTGCCAAGCCGATGGAGGCCTCGCTGAGCTATGGCGAGGCGGCGCGCTGGCTGGATTCCGGCGAGCAGTGCGACGGCGTCCCGATGCCGCCGGAAATCGCCGACTGGCTGGGCGACTTCGTCAATACCCACTACAAGCCGGCGGTGCGGACCAAGATCAAGCGCAACGATCCCTTTGCCGGAAAGCGCCGGCCATGAGCGGCCGTTTTCTCGAACGCTGGTCGCGGCTGAAAAAGGCCGCCGAACAGGCGTCCACCGCCGAGATCACCGATGCCGAGAGCCTGCTCGCCAACCTGACCCCGGACAGCGATTTCGGCCAGTTCATGCGCCAGGAGATCAGCGAGGAAATCCGCCGCAAGGCGATGAAAACCCTGTTCGCCGACCCGCATTTCAACGTGATGGACGGCCTCGACATCTACATCGAGGACTACAACCTGAGCGAGCCGATCCCGGCGGAAATGCTGGCTACCTTGAACCAGGCGCGCGGCCTGCTGTTCGATGCGCCGGAAGCGCCGCTGGCAGCGGCCGAAAGCACGGCCGACTGCGACATTTTGGCTGGCGATGGACAAAATGTCCCAGTCGCACCGCAGGGTGAAGTTCCCGCAGCCAAGGATGCATGAGCGAAGCCGGCTTTGGCAGCCGCTGACTGTCGTTTGTTGTTGGATATAAGCTTATATAAATCAACGGGCTGGCTGGGCCCGGCTGCCTGACGGCAAGCAATTCGCGTACTGCGGTGAAATAGCGCAATAGCTGGCACAAAGCCTGCAAGTAACCACAACTTATTTTGAGGTACGCCCCTTGAATCCAGTTGCCGTCGCTTCGCTGTTTGCTCCCGATCATCCGCCTCTGGCCGCCGCTCTGGCGGCCCTGAACGAATTGCCGGCACCGGAGCCGGTGCCGGCGGTCAGCATGAACGCCGACGGCCGCCTGTTGATTGTCGGCGAAGCTGAAGTGGCGCTGGGCTGGGCCGAACGGCTGGCCGGGCAGCGTCAGGTCTGCGTGCTGGCCGTGGGCGAAATGCCGGCGGTCGACCTGCCGGAAGAGGCCAATTTCACGCTGGAGCAAGGCAGCGAAGTCAAGCTGGCCGGCCACCTCGGCGCCTTCGAGGTCAGCTGGCAAGCGGCCGGTCTGGCCAAGCGCGGCAGCTTCGACGTCGTGCTCGACCTCTCGCCGCAAGCCTTGCTCAACCGGGTCGAACTGCCGCCGGGCTATGTCGCGCCGGGCCGCGATCCGCTCGACCAGGCACTGGCCGTGATCGACCTGCTGGCTTTCGACGGCGAGTTCGAAAAGCCGCGCTACGTTGCCGTCAATGAGCGGGTCTGCGCCCACAGCCGTTCGCAGAAGAGCGGTTGCAGCAACTGTATCGAAGTCTGCGCCACCGAGGCGATCATCGGTTTCGGCGACAGCATCAAGCTCGATCCCTATCTCTGTCAGGGCTGCGGCACCTGCACGACGGTCTGCCCGACCGGTGCGCTGAGCTACCAGTACCCGCGCGTCGCCGATCTCGGCCTGGCGATCAAGGCACAACTCAAGGCCTACCGCGCCGCTGGGGGTGCTCAGCCCTGTCTGCTCTTCCATTCCGCCGAAGCCGGGCGCAAGCAACTGCTTGCCATGAAGCGGGCCGGCCAGACGCTGCCGGCCAATGTCATCCCGCTCGAAACCTGGAGTGCCGATGCGGTCGGTCTCGACCTGCTGCTTGGTGCCGTGGCGCTCGGCGCCTGTCAAGTCGCCGTGCTCGGCGCCGGTTCGCACGACCTGGCGCCGCTGCAGCGGCAGGCGAAACTCGGTCAGGCCATCCTCAATGGCTTGGGCTATGCCGGTGACTACCTGCGCATCATTGATGCCGAAGAGGCCGGCTGGTTGGGCGCGCTGGCCGCCTGGGCACCGGCCGATGCCGTGCCGGCGGCCGAATTCCGGCTGCTCGCCGACAAGCGGACGACGCTGGAATTCGTCATCGATCATCTGGCCAAGCACGCCCCGGTCGCCGCCGAGGCCATCGCCCTGCCGGCCGGTGCACCGTTCGGCATGGTCGCCGTCAGCGACGCGTGCACGCTGTGCATGGCCTGCACCAGCGCCTGTCCGGCCAGCGCCCTGAAGGCGGCGGCCGATGCGCCGCGGCTGTCCTTCATCGAGCGCAACTGCGTGCAGTGCGGCCTGTGCGCCAACACCTGTCCGGAGCAGGCGATCACGCTGACCCCGCGCCTGCTGCTCAAGGACCGCCGCCAGGAGCGTCTGCTCAGGGAGGCCGAGGTCTTCTGCTGCACCGCCTGCGGCAAGCCGATGGGCGCCGCGCCGACCATCCTGAGCATGATCAGCAAGCTGTCCGGTCACAGCATGTTCGCGACGCCGGAAGCGCAGGCCCGCCTGAGCATGTGCGGCGACTGCCGGGTGGTCGACCTGATCAACAACGAAAAAAGCACCAAAGCCTGGGAGATGTCGGAATGAGCGCAGTCAGGGAACGGATCGCCGCGGCGCCGGTGTTGAACGACGAGGATCGGGCTCGGGCCGAGCATTACGCGGTGTTGTCGCGGCTGTTCGCCAGTGCGCCGGATGCCGATTTTCTCGACAAGCTGCCGGCCCTGGCCGCCACCTGGGGTAATGCCGACAGCGCGCTTGGCCAAGCCTGGCTGATGCTGGGCGATGCGGCGCGCGGCATCAATGCCGAACAGGTCGAGGAGGAATACACCCGCCTGTTCCTGACCATCGGCCGGCCGGAAGTGATGCTTTTCGGCTCCTTCTATATCGCCGGCTTCCTGATGGAAGAGCCGGTAGTCGAGCTGCGCGCCGACCTCGCCGAGCTCGGGCTCGGCCGCCGGCTGGGCATTACCGAATCCGAAGATCACATCGCGGCGCTGAGCGACGTCATGCGCCACCTGATCGTTACCGGCCCCGATGCGGCCGGCCTGGCTCGGCAGAAGGCGTTTTTCGCCGGCCATCTGGCACCGTGGGTCGATGCCCTGGCCGATGCGCTGGAAAACGCCGCCGACTCCCGTTTTTATTCGCGCACCGCCGGCTTGGTGCGTGCCTATTTCGAGATCGAACGCCTGGCGTTCGAGATGCTTTGAACCAGTTTTGTGAGGAGGGGAAATCATGACTGATAAAAAACCGGAAAACCTCAAGCGGCGCGGCTTCCTGCTCGCCGCCGGCGTCGGCAGTGCCGGCGCGGTGGCGGCAGTCGCCGTCGGGGTCGGCAAGGAAACGGCCAAGCCAGTGACGACTGTCAGTGCCGAAGAGAAGGCGGGCGGCTATGCCGAAACCCGCCATATCAATAATTACTACCGCACGGCGCGGATCTGAGCGGGAGAGATCGATGCTGACCAGAAAAGGAAAATCCCCTGCCCAGGCGAAGCCTGAAGCAGGCGTCATTTTGGCCGCCAATCCGGCGTTGACCGTCCCCCAAGGGGACTTCCTGCGGGGCGCTGGCCAGGGCGTGCTTGCCGCGACCATGGATCGCCGCACCTTCCTCAAGCGTTCCGGCCTCGCTGCCGGTGGTGGCGTCGTCGCCAGCCAGCTGCCCTACAACATGATCGGTTCGGCGGAAGCGGCCGACGCGGTCAAGGAAAAGACCGGCGTTGAAGTCAAACGCACCGTCTGTACCCACTGCTCGGTCGGCTGTGCCGTCGATGCGGTGGTCGAGAACGGCGTCTGGGTTCGCCAGGAACCGGTCTTCGATTCGCCGATCAACCTCGGCGCCCATTGCGCCAAGGGTGCTTCGGTGCGCGAGCACGGCCACGGCGAGCATCGCCTGAAGTACCCGATGAAGCTGGTCGACGGCAAGTACCGCAAGATCAGCTGGGAACAGGCGCTCAACGAGGTCTCGGAAAAGTTGCTGGCGATCCGCAAGGAAAGCGGCCCGGATGCGACCTACTGGGTCGGCTCCTCGAAGCAGAGCAACGAGCAGGCCTACCTGATGCGCAAGTTCGTGTCCTTCTTCGGCACCAACAACATGGACCACCAGGCCCGCGTCTGCCACTCGACTACGGTCGCCGGCGTCGCCAATACCTGGGGCTATGGCGCGATGACCAATTCCTACAACGACATGCAGAATTCCAAGGCAGCGTTGTACATCGGTTCGAATGCCGCCGAGGCGCACCCGGTGTCGATGCTGCACCTGCTGCACGCCAAGGAAAACGGCTGCAAGATCGCCGTCGTCGATCCGCGCTTCACGCGCACGGCGGCCAAGGCCGACGTCTTCTCGCGCATCCGTTCCGGGACCGACATTCCCTTCATCTGGGGCATGCTCTACCACATCTTCAAGAATGGCTGGGAAGACAAGGATTACCTGAAGGCCCGCGTGCACGGCATCGACAAGGTCAAGGAAGAGGTGATGAAGTGGACGCCGGACAAGGTCCAGGACGTCACCGGCATCCCCGAGGCCGAAGTGCTGAAGATTGCCGAGATGCTGGCCAAGAACAAGCCGTCCACCGTCGTCTGGTGCATGGGCCAGACCCAGCACACGGTCGGTAATGCCAACGTCCGCGCCATGTGCATCCTGCAGCTGGTGCTCGGCAACGTCGGCGTTTCCGGCGGCGGCACCAACATCTTCCGTGGTCACGACAACGTGCAGGGGGCGACTGACGTCGGTCCCAATCCGGATTCGCTGCCTGGCTACTACGGCCTCGCTGCCGGCTCCTGGAAGCACTGGTGTGCGGTCTGGGGTGTCGACTACGAGTGGGTGAAGAGCCAGTTCGCCTCGCAAGGGATGATGGAGAAATCCGGCATCACCGTCTCGCGCTGGATCGACGGTGTGCTCGAAGCCAACGAGAACATCGATCAGGATTCCAACATCCGCGCCGTCGTTTACTGGGGCATGGCCCCGAACAGCCAGACGCGCGGCCTGGAAATGGTCGAGGCGATGAAGAAGCTCGACCTGCTGGTCGTCATCGACCCCTATCCGTCGGCCACTGCCGCGATGTCGGCGATGATGCGCAAGGACGGCGTCTACCTGCTGCCGGCCTGCACCCAGTTCGAGACCAGCGGTTCGCGCACCGCCTCGAACCGTTCGCTGCAATGGGGCGAGAAGGTCATCGAGCCGCTGTTCGAGTCGAAGCCCGACCACACCATCATGTACGCCTTCGCCAAGAAGTTCGGCTTCGAGAAGGAGTTGTGCAAGAACATCGCCATCGCCAAGGACAAGCAGGGCTGGGATGAGCCGGTTATCGAGGACATCCTGCGCGAAATCAACAAGGGCTGCTGGACCATCGGCTATACCGGCCAGTCGCCGGAGCGCCTGAAGCTGCACATGCAGAACATGCACACCTTCGACGTCAAGACGCTGCGTGCCAACGGCGGCCCCTGCGACGGCGAGTATTTCGGCCTGCCCTGGCCGTGCTACGGCACACCGGAAATGAAGCACCCGGGCACGCCCAACCTGTACGACACCTCGAAGCATGTCATGGAAGGCGGCGGCAACTTCCGCGCCAACTTCGGCGTCGAGAAGGATGGCGTGTCGCTGCTCGCCGAGGACGGTTCCGCCTCGAAGGGCGCCGACCTGCAGATGGGTTACCCGGAATTCGACCACGTGCTGTTGAAGAAGCTCGGCTGGTGGGATGACCTGACCGACGACGAGAAGAAGCTGGCGGAAGGCAAGAACTGGAAGACCGACCGTTCCGGCGGCATCCAGCGTGTCGTCATGAAAGTGCACGGCTGCCATCCGTTCGGCAACGCCAAGGCCCGTGCCGTGGTCTGGAATTTCCCGGACCCGGTGCCGGTGCACCGCGAGCCGATGTACTCGCCGCGTCCGGACCTGGTCGAAAAGTACCCGCAGCCGGCCGACAAGAAGGCCTTCTGGCGCCTGCCGACGCTGTACAAGTCGCTGCAGGACAAGGTCAAGGACATTTCCAAGGACTTCCCGATCGTCATGACCTCCGGCCGTCTGGTCGAGTACGAGGGCGGCGGCGAGGAAACGCGCTCCAACCCGTGGCTGGCCGAACTGCAGCAGGAAATGTTCGCCGAAGTGAATCCGAAGGACGCCAACAACGCCGGCGTCCGCAACGGCGACTACATGTGGGTCGAGACGCCGAGCAAGGGCCGCATGAAGCTGCGCGCCCAGGTCACCGAGCGGGTCGCACCGGGCACGGTCTTCCTGCCTTTCCACTTCTCCGGTTGGTGGCAGGGCAAGGACATGCTCGAGTACTACCCGGAAGGAGCGGCGCCGATCGTGCGCGGCGAGTCGGTCAACCAGGGTACGACCTATGGTTACGAGTCGGTGACGATGATGCAGGAAACCAAAACTACGCTTTGCCGCGTCGTCAAAGCCTAAGCCCGATGCACATAACCGCCATGCCTTTGTCGACAGCGCCTTGCCGTGCTAGCCGCACTGTCTGCGGCTCGTCTTCGCGGCCTGGCGGCAATGTGCATCGCGCCAAAATCAGAATTGGAGAAAACTAAATGGCCCGCATGAAATTCCTGTGCGACGCGGAACGCTGCATCGAGTGCAACGGCTGCGTCACCGCCTGCAAGAACGAACACGAACTGCCGTGGGGGGTTAACCGCCGCCGCGTCGTGACCATCAACGACGGGGTGCCGGGCGAGAAATCGATCTCGGTCTCCTGCATGCACTGCTCGGACGCGCCGTGCATGGCCGTCTGCCCGACCGACTGCTTCTACAAGACCGAAGAAGGCGTCGTACTGCATAACAAGGACGCCTGCATCGGCTGCGGCTACTGCTTCTTCGCCTGCCCGTTCGGCGCCCCGCAATTCCCGAACGGCCCGGCCGCCTTCGGTGCCCGCGGCAAGATGGACAAATGCACCTTCTGCTCGGGCGGCCCGGAAGAGAACGGTTCCAAGGAAGAGTTCGAGAAGTACGGCCGCAACCGCATTTCCGAAGGCAAGTTGCCGGCCTGTGCCGAAATGTGCGCCACCAAGGCCCTGCTCGCCGGCGATGCACCGGTGATTTCCGACATCTTCCGCGATCGCGCGCTGCGTCGCGGCAAGGCCGGCGATGCCGCCTGGGGCTGGACGACGGCCTACGGCAAGCCGGAACAGGGTGCCCCGGCACCCGCGGCGAAGGAGGGGGCAAAATGAAAAAGGCACTTTTTCTGATGTTCACCGCAGGCATTGGCCTGACCGCCTGTGGTGAGTACTCGCAGGTTGCCAGCTACAAGCCGGGCAGCTACCAGGGCAAGTCGGACACCCGGCCCTGGGAAGGCGGCAAGTTCGCCGGCGACAAGGCGGCCTGGGAGGCGGCGCTGGCCAGCCGCAACCAGAACCAGAACGAGTACAAGAAGGCTAACTGAGGAGTTGACGATGACGACTTCAAATTTCGCCTCACTGCTCGGGCGCTGGCTGATCGCCGCCTGCCTGATGCTGGCCTGGAGTCTGCCGCTGCGCGCGGCCGACACCCCGCCGGCACAGCAACAGGCCGAGCGGCAGCAGACCCAGCCCGGCAACAATGCGCCGATGTGGCGTGAGGTGCGCCAGGACAAGGCGCATTTCACCAACAATCCGGGCAACGAAGCCGGCGTGCTGATCCAGACCGGCGGCGACGCCTGGCGCCATCTGCGCAACGGTCCGCTGACGCTGTACGGCGGCTGGCTGGTCGTGCTGGTCGCCGCGGCCATCCTGATCTTCTACAAGATCAAGGGGCCGCTGACCAACCACGATCCGCTGACCGGCAAGCTGATCCAGCGTTTCCCGCGTTATGAGCGGGTCGTGCACTGGATCACGGCCGGCACTTTCCTGGTCCTCGCCGCTACCGGTCTCGCCATCTTGTTCGGCAAGCATGTGCTGATCCCGGTCATCGGCCACAGCCTGTTCGGCTACCTGATGGTGCTCGGCAAGAACGTGCACAATTTCATCGGGCCGCTGTTCGCCGTCTCGACGCTGGCGATGATCGCCATCTGGGCGCGCGACAACGTCTGGCAGAACATCGATGCGCTGTGGATCCGCAAGGCCGGTGGTTTGCTGACCGGCGAGCATGTACCGTCCGGGCGCTTCAACTTCGGTGAAAAGACCTGGTTCTGGATCGGTGTCACCATCCTCGGCCTGACCGTGGCGGTCTCCGGTTTCGTCCTCGACTTCCCGAACTTCGGGCAGGGCCGGGCCGACATGCAACTCGCCAACCTGGTTCATGCCGTGGCGGCCATCGTCATGTTGCTGCTCGCCTTCGGCCATATCTACATGGGCACCATCGGTGTTCATGGCGCGCTGGATTCGATGAAGACCGGCTACGTCGATGAAACCTGGGCTCGCGAGCACCACGAGGAATGGTACAGGGACGTCAAGGCCGGCAAATCCGGTCATCCGCAAGGTTAATGGGAGGAAGATCACGATGAAGCACAGCAAATTTGCCCTGATTCTGGCCCTGAGCTTGGCCAGTGCCGGCGCCTGGGCCAAGCTGCCGCCGCCGAGCGAAGAAGCCAAGGCCAAGGCCGAGGAAGCCAAGCTTGTCGCGGCCGAAAAGGCCAAGGCCGAGGCCGAGCAACTCGGCAAGGCGCAGGACCGCGTGGCCGAGAAATACATCAAGGAGCAGAAGGCCAAGGGCATTACCGTCAAGCCGACGCCGATCGCTCCGCCGGCACCGCCTGCGGCAGCCGCTCCCGCTCCTGCGCCGGCGGCACCGGTTGCTGCTGCGCCGGCTCCGGCGCCTGCCGCAGTGAAAAAATAGCGGCTGCAGCAAGCAGTCTGCCAAAAGAAAACCCGGCCTGAAGCGCCGGGTTTTCTTTTGCTCGGTAGTTGCCGAATATTAGAAGGTGATCACCTTGTCGGCGGCCAGCGTTGCCTCGGCCAGCTCGACCAACGTGCCGATGCTGACGCCGGGAATCTGCGGCAGTTCGGCCAAGCCGCGGGCAAGCGCGCAGGTCCGGCAGGAACGGATCTCGACGCCCTGGGCGACGAGTCCCTCGACCATGCCCTGCAGGCCGTTGCCGCTACCATCGACCTGATTGGGCAGGCCGAGCACGGTGGCGTCGGACATCAGGAAGATGCGGACCGCCGGTTTCTGGTCGTTGCCGGCCAGCGCCGTCGCCAGGCGCAGCGCGGACAGGCAGCGCTCGCTGCCGTAAGGTGGGGCGTGAATGATGATCAGGATGTGCTGCATGCATAAATCTCCGTTTATCGCAGGCGCTGGCGCAGCCAGGCACTGGTCTGGTCCACGGCAATCGACAGAATCAGCATGGCGATGATCACGGTCGACGCCTGGGCGTGGTGGAACAGCGAGAGTTCGAAATAGAGCAGTTGCCCCAGACCGCCGGCGCCGACGAAACCGAGGATGGCCGCCATGCGGATATTCATTTCCCAGCGGTACAGCGTATAGGCGATCAGTTGCGGCGCCGCGCCGGGCAGCGTGCCGTAGAGGAAGCTCAGGCCGGCGGGGGCGCCAGCCAGGCGAAGGGCGTGGCCGGGGGCGGCTGGTGCGTTGTCGAGGGCTTCGGCATAGAGCCGGCCGAGCACGCCGGTCGTGTGCAGGGCCAGGGCCAGCGCGCCGGCGAACGGGCCGAGGCCGACGGCGAGTGCGGTAATCGTCGCCCAGACCAGTTCCGGTACCGAGCGCAGCGTGTTGAGCAGGAAACTGAACGGCGCCCGCCATTTCGGCAGGGCGAGCAGCAGGCCGGCGACGGCGGCGAGCAAGGTGCCGACCACCGAAATGGCCAAGGTTTCCCAGATGCCCAGGCCGACGCGGGCCAGCCAGTCGCTGCTCAGGTCGGGCGGGAAGAAGCCGGCGACGAATTCGCCGATGCTGTGGGCGGCACCGGCGGTGAACAGCTCGCCAAAGTCGATTTCCAGCCAGTGGAAGCTGGCAATGACCGCGCTCGGCAGGACGAGCAGAAAACTGATGCTGCGCCAGCCGAAAGGCGAGGCGCGGGCGGCTGGTGGCGTGTCGAGCGCCCGGCGCAGCCAGCCGGAAACGCCGTCGGCGGCGAAAACTAGCAGCATGAAGGTGAGCAGGATGCTGGCTGCCTCGCCGCCGTTGAGCATCTTCATCGCCTGATCCATTAGCTGGCCAAGGCCGCCAGCGCCGACGAAGCCCATTACCACCGAGGCGCGAATGGCGCATTCCCAACGGTAGACGGTGTACGAAGCGAGTTCCTTCGAGGCCTGCGGCAACAGACCGTAGAGAATGGCGAGTAGCCGGCCGGCGCCGCTGCGGCGCAGGGCGTGGGCCGGTGCAGGATCGACCGATTCGAGGATTTCGGCATAGACCTTGGCCAGCATGCCGCCGTAGGTCAGGCCCAGCGCCAGCACGCCGGCCGCCGGACCAAGCCCGAAGATACGGACAAAGAGCAGCGCCCAGACCAGTTCGGGAATGCCGCGCAGCACGGTCAGCAGGCTGCGCGTCAGCGGGTTCAGCGTCGGTTGCTCGCGCCCGGCCGCGGTCGCCAGGTAGCCGAGCGGCACCGCGATCACGCAGGCCAGGGCCAGGCCGGCGGTGGCGATGGCCAGCGTTTCCAGCGTCGCCTTGCCGAGATAGGCGAGGAATTCGGCGCCCCGTTCCGGCGGCAGGAAGCCGGCCAGGAAGTGGCCGATGACCTTCAGGTTACTGCTGTCGAACAGGGCGCCGGGCTTGAATTCGGCGGCCCGGAACAGCGGCCAAAGGATGACGAGGGCTAGCAGGGCGCCGCTCAGGCGGCCGCGGGCGGCCGGGTCGCGCGGCGGGGCCGGATTCAGCAGCATGCGGCGCGCGTCGCCGGGTCGTTGGCGGCGGCCAGGGTGGTGAAACGTGGTTCGTTGGCCAGGGTCGGCAGGGTCTGGCCCTCGCTGGCGTAGAGGTCGTGCAACAGGGCTTCGCTGACTTCGCCGGCCGGCAGGTCGAAGGCGATGCGCCCGGCCTTGATGCCGACGATGCGCGGAAAGCAGTTGAGGGCGAGGTCGACCGCATGCAGGCTGGCGACCAGCGTCGCGCCGCGCGCTTCGGCATCAGCGGCCAGTTGGCGGGCGGTGGCCAGGGCCAGCGCCGGGTCGAGGGCGGAGACCGGCTCGTCAGCAAGGATCAGCTCGGCTTGCTGGTAGAGCACGCGAGCGATGCCGACCCGCTGCAACTGGCCGCCGGACAATTGATCGCAGCGGGCGAAGAGCTTGTCGGCGAGGTCGAGGCGTTCCAGCGTGGCGCGGGCGCCGGCCACGTCGAGTGGGTAAAGCAGTGAAGCGAGCGACTTCCAGGCCGGCCACTGACCGAGCTTGCCGGCCAGCACCGCCGTTACTACCCGCTGCCGGCCGGGAATCGGCGGCGCTTGATGGATGGTGCCGATGCGGGGGCGTAGCGCTTTGAGTCCTGCGGTCAACCGGAGATTTTGGCCAAAATCCAAAATCTCGGCTACACCCGCCGTTGGTGCCAGCGCCGTGCCGAGCACCGAGAGCAGCGAGGTCTTGCCGGCACCGGAGGGGCCGATCAGGGCGATCCGCTCGCCCTTGTTCGCCCGCAGCGTGATGTCGCTTAGCGCAGTGAAGCCGTTGGCGTGGGTCAGCCCAACGCCATCCAGCGCAAAACTCACTTGAGCAGGCCGGCCGAGTGGGCTGCCTTCTCGATACCTTCGTAGTTTTCCTTCTTGGTCGGGATGAACTTGGCGGCGCGTTGCAGGCCGAGAATTTCCTTGTGTTCCGGATTGGCCGGGTCGAGCTTGAGGAAAGCGTCGGTCAGTTTCTTGACCAGAGCCGGGTCAAGATCGCCGCGCACCGTCCAGTTGTAGTCGAAGTAGGGCGGCGTGGTGGCAAAGACGTGCACCTTGTCGGTGTCGACCTTCTTCTGCTCGACCAGCTTGTCCCAGACCGAAGCGTTGAGCACCCCGGCCTCGGCCTTGCCGGCGGCAACGAAGGCGACGGTGGCGTCATGGGCGCCGGAGAAGGCGACGTTCTTGAAATCCTTTTCCGGGTTCAGCCCGGCCTGCTGCAGGAAGAAGCGCGGCATCAGGCTGCCCGAGGTCGAGGACGGGGCGCCGAAGGCAAAGGTCTTGCCCTTGAGGTCGGACAGCGCCTTGATCGTCGGATCGGCGGTGATGAACCTGGAGGTGAACACCGCATCCTCGGCGCGCTGGACGATGGGGATGGCGGTGCCGTTGGTGCGGATCTTGGCCTGCACGAAGGTGAAGCCGCCCAGCCAGGCGAGGTCGATCTTCTTGGTCGCCAGCGATTCGACGACGGCGGCGTAGTCGGAAACCGGCGTGAAGACGACCTTCATGCCGGTTTGCGCTTCGAGGTATTTGCCGAGCGGGGCGAACTTGCGTTGCAGTTCGGTCGGCGCTTCGTCGGGAATGGCCGAAACGCGCAGCACGGCGTCGGCGGCAAGGGCGGAGGAGGCAAAGGCAGAAGCGAAGGCACAGGCAAGCGCCCCCTTCAGCGCCAGGCGGCGCGTGGCGGACAGGGTCATTTAAGGCTCCGATTTTTACAGCAACCGCCGCCGTGCGGATATCACGACAGCTTGAAAGGCGCCGCAGCGCCACCGTTTCAGTGCGGTACACCGACCGCCGGGGCATTATAACGGGCCGGAGGTGCTTGCTCGATGAGCCGGGCGTGGCTGAGCCCCAATCCGTCCCGCCTGAAGCACCCAAGGGGCCGATGGCGCCAGCATTTCCCGCCCTTGCGGCCCGGTGTTATCCTGCGCATCCCATGCTTGCCACGCTTTCCGACGCCCTCCTGCTGCTTGGCTGCTTCGACCACCGATTGCTCGAAATCGTCGGTCTGTCGTTGCGCGTCAGCCTGACCGCGCTGCTCATTGGCGCGCTGCTCGGCCTGCCGCTCGGTGCCTGGCTGGCGGTGGCCGGTTTTCGTGGGCGCGGGGCGCTGATCGTCGCGCTCAATGCGTTGATGGGGCTGCCGTCGGTGGTGGTCGGCGTGCTCGTCTATCTGGCCTTGTCGCGCAGCGGGCCGTTCGGCAGCCAGGGCCTGCTTTTTTCGCCGGCCGCGATGATCGTTGCCCAGAGCGTGCTGGTCGTGCCGCTGATTGCCGCCGTCACCCGGCAAATCGTCGAGGATGCCTGGCGCGAGTACGCGCCGGAGTTTTCCGTGATCGGCATTGGTCGACCGCAGGCGGTAATGCTGCTCCTTGCCGACTGCCGCTTTTCGCTGTCGGTCGCGATGCTGGCCGGCCTCGGCCGGGCGATGTCGGAAGTGGGGGCGGTGATGATCGTCGGCGGCAATATCGACGGCTACACCCGGGTGATGACCACGGCCATCGCGCTTGAAACCAGCAAGGGTGATCTGGCGCTGTCGATTGCGCTGGGCATCGTGCTGATGGCGATCATCTTCGGCCTCAATGTCGCGGCCCACTACGTCCGCTGCTGGGCGACGCGGCGGTACGGCTGATGTTTCCGCTGCGCATTGCCGGCCTGCGTTTCGCGCCTGAGGCACGGCCCATTCTCGATGGCCTCGACCTCGAATTGTCGGGCGAGGGGATCAGCGTCATCCTCGGTCCGAACGGCACCGGCAAGACGCTGCTGCTGCGCCTGCTGGCCGGGCTGCTGCCGGCTGATGGCGGGGCGATCGACTGGGGCGGTGCGGCGCAACCTGATGGCCGGCTGGCCATGGTTTTTCAGCAGCCGATGCTGTTGCGGATGACGGTGTTCACCAACGTTGAGTTCGCCTTGCGGCCGCAGGCGATGACCGCCGCCGAACGGCGCCGGCGGACGACCGAGGTGCTGGAGCGGGTCGGCCTGGCGCACCGGGCCCGGGATTGCGCCCGCCTGCTTTCCGGCGGCGAACGCCAGCGCCTGGCGCTGGCCCGCGCCTGGGCGATGCGGCCGCGCCTGCTGCTGCTCGACGAGCCGACGGCCAGCCTCGATCCGTCGGCCACCGAAGCGGTCGAGCGGATCATCCGCGAAGTGCGCACCGAGGGCGCCAAGGTGCTGATGACCACCCATAATCTCGGGCAGGCGACGCGCCTGGCCGACGACATCATTTTTCTCGCCGACGGCCGGGTGCAGGAACACGCCCCGGCCTCCCGTTTCTTTGCCCGTCCGCAATCGCCGGCGGCCCGGGCTTTCATGCAAGGAGAACTGCCATGGCGCATTGCTTTCGATCGTTGATCATGGCCCTCGGCCTGCTCATCGGTGTCGTTCACGCCGAGGAAACCCTGGTCGTCGCCTCGACCACCTCGACCGAGCAGTCCGGCCTGTTCGGCTGGATTTTGCCCAAATTCGAGCAGTCGACCGCCATCAAGGTCCGCGTCGTCGCGGTCGGCACCGGCCAGGCACTGGAGATCGGCCGTCGCGGCGATGCCGACGTGCTGTTTGTGCATGACCGAACGGCCGAGGACAAGTTCGTCGCCGAAGGCTACGGCAGCTACCGCAAGGACGTGATGTACAACGATTTCGTCTTCGTCGGTCCGAAGGACGATCCGGCCAAGATCCGCAACGCGGCCAGCGCCCTCAATGCCCTGAAGGCAATTGCCGGCAGCGGCCAGGCCTTCATCTCGCGCGGCGACAAGAGCGGCACGCACGCCGCCGAACTGCGCCTGTGGAAAGAGGCCGGCGTCGATCCGAAAACCCTGGCCGGCTACAAGGAAACCGGCAGCGGCATGGGGCCGACCCTGAACATGGCGGCGGCGATCAACGGCTACACGCTGTCCGACCGCGCCACCTGGGGCGCCTTCAAGAACCGCCGCGACCTCGATCTGGTACTGGCTGGCGACCCGGTGCTGTTCAATCCGTATGGCGTCATTCCGGTGAACCCGGCGCGCCATCCGCATGTCAAAAAGGAAGCCGCCGAGCGCTTCGCCCAGTGGCTGGTTTCGAAGGAAGGGCAGGAGGCGATTGCCGCTTTCCGCGCCGACGGCCAGCCGGTTTTCTTCCCCAACGCCAAGAAGTGACACGATGAGCGAGCACGCCAATCCTTCCCTGTCCGCTGCCGAAGCCTGTCAGCGCATGCTGGCCGAAATCACGCCGATTGCCGGCCATGAATTGGTGCCCGTGCGCAGTGCGCTGGGCCGCATCCTGGCCGCCGACATCATCGCGCCGCACGACGTACCGGCCCATGACAACTCGGCGATGGACGGCTACGCGATCCGCTTCGACAGCCTGGCGCCCGACGGCGAGACACGACTGAATGTCGTCGGCACCGCCTTCGCCGGCAACGCCTTCTCCGGCCAGGTCGGCAAGGGACAGGCGGTGCGCATCATGACCGGTGCCGTGCTGCCGGCCGGCGCCGACAGCGTCGTCGTCCAGGAAGTGACGCGCCTGGACGGCTCGGTGGTTATCGTCCCGGCCGGCCAGCGGGCCGGCCAGAATACCCGGCGAGCCGGCGAGGATCTCGCCCGGGGCGCCGTCGCACTGGCCGCCGGCAAACTGATCGGGCCGGCTGAGCTGGGCCTGATCGCCTCGCTCGGCATCGGCGAAGTGGCGGTCAAGCGCCGCTTGCGCGTCGCCTTCTTCTCGACCGGCGACGAACTGGCTTCGATCGGCCAGCCGCTGGCCCCCGGCCAGATCTACGACAGCAACCGCTACACATTGCACGGCCTGCTCGCCCGCCTCGGTGCCGACGTCATCGATCTCGGCGTCGTCCCCGACCAGCCGGCGGCGCTCGAAGCGACGCTGGTCGAAGCAGCCCAGATCGCCGATGCGATCATCACGACCGGCGGCGTGTCGGTCGGTGAAGCCGATTTCGTCCGTGAAATTCTCGCCAAGCTCGGCCAGGTCAAGTTCTGGAAACTGAACATCAAGCCCGGCCGGCCGATGGCTTTCGGCCGCATCGGTCAGGCCTGGCTGTTCGGTCTGCCCGGCAACCCGGTCGCCGTGATGGTCAGCTACACGCAGTTCGCGCTCGATGCGCTGCGCCGCCTGTCCGGCCAGGACCCGCTGCCGCAGCGCCCGTTGCTGACGGTGGTTGCCGCCAATCCGATCAAGAAGCAGCCGGGCCGGCGGGAATACCTGCGCGGCGCGATTGCTGCGGTGGACGGTCACTGGCAGGTCAAAACCACCGGCAACCAGGGCTCCGGCGTGCTGCGTTCGATGTCCGAGGCCAACTGTTTCGTCATCCTGCCGGAAGACTGCGCCGGCGTGCAGGCCGGCGACAGCGTCCAGGTCCAGCTCTTCGAAGGGCTGTTCTAGGGAGACGCTGAAATATTCGTCATCCCCGCGTAGGCGGGGATTCAGTTCGTTGATTTTTATGGATTCCCGCCTGCGCGGGAATGACATTTTTGAATAAATCAGGGCTGCTCTAAGCCGCGAAGGCGCCCTGCAGGAATTCGAGCAGGGCCTGCAGCCGGGCCGGCTGATACTGGCGGCTGGGATAGACGGCGAAGAGCGGTCCCGGTTCGCATTGCGCCTCGGGAAAGAGGTCGATCAGCCGGCCGCTGGCCAGATCGTCGGCGATGTCGAGCCGCGACTTGTAGACGATGCCGCAGCCCTGCAGCGCCCACTGGCGGACCATCGCCCCGTCGTCGGCGGCGCGGTCGCCGCTGACCACCACTTCCCGCGCCTGGCCCTGATCGAACAGCCGCCAGCGGTTGTAGGGCTCGCCGTTGCGGTAGAAGCAGATGCAGTTGTGCTCGGCGAGATCTTCGAAGTTCGCCGGCCGCCCGGCCCGCGCCAGATAGGCCGGCGCCGCGCACACCGCCCGGCTGTTGTCGCACAGCTTGCGGGCGATCAGCGTCGAGTCGCGGAGCAGGCCGTAGCGCAGCACGAGGTCGATCGGGTTGCGATAGAGGTCGTGGATCCCGTCCGAGAGGTGCATGATCAGCCGGATCTGCGGGTGGCGCTGGCGAAAGGGTTCGAGCATCCGGTCCAGGCGGTCGCGGCCAAGATCGGATGGAGCGCCGAGATGGATTTCGCCGGAGAGTTCCTCGCGCCCGTCGCGTAATGCGGCCAGCCCTTCCTCCAGGGCCAGCACCGACTGCCGGCAGTAGCCGAGAAAATCCTCGCCGGCCTGCGTTAACCGTAGTGAGCGGGTCGAGCGCTCGAACAACTGGCTGGCCACCTGCCGTTCCAGGCGCTTGATGGCGGCGCTGGCGGCGGCCGGCGTCAGGCCCAAGGCACGCGCCGCACCGCTGATGCCGCCGCTTTCGCTGACCCGGATGAAGAGCTGGATGTCGGCCAGATTGAGCATGCTGCCGCCTATTTTCAAAAATATTTTGATATTAAATCAAGCGAGCGGCGGATTATCAAGCGGCTGGCCGAGGCCTACACTCGCTGCATCCAAACTTCTGCAAGGTGCCCCATGAAAGCCATCGCTTACCGCCAACCCGGCCCGCTCGACGCTCCCGACAGTCTGCTCGACATCGAACTGCCGCGGCCGCAGGCCACCGGCCGCGACCTGCTGGTCGAGGTGCAGGCGATTTCGGTCAATCCGGTCGATACCAAGGTGCGCCGTAGCGCGGCCCCGGCCGCCGGCGAATACAAGGTACTCGGCTGGGACGCGGTCGGCATCGTCCGCGAAGTCGGGCCGGAGGTGTCGTTGTTCAAGGCGGGCGATGCCGTCTGGTACGCCGGCGCCATCGACCGGGCCGGCAGCAACAGTGAATTCCACCTGGTCGACGAACGCCTGGTCGGGCATGCGCCGCAAGGCATCGCGCCGGCCGAGGCGGCCGCTCTGCCGCTGACCGGCATCACCGCCTGGGAACTGCTCTTCGACCGCCTGCAAGTGCCGCTGGCCGGGGCCGGGCAGCCGGCCAGCCTGCTCATCGTCGGCGCCGCCGGCGGGGTCGGCTCGGTGCTGATCCAGCTCGCCCGCCAGTTGACCGACCTGACCGTGATCGCCACCGCCTCGCGGCCGGAAACCCGCGCCTGGGTCAGTGAACTCGGTGCGCATCAGGTGATCGACCATAGCCAGCCGATGCTGCCGCAAGTGGCGGCCCTGAAGCTGCCGCCGGTCGGCTACGTGATCAGCCTGACCCAGACCGACCGCCATTTCCCCGAACTGGTCGAAATTCTCGCGCCGCAAGGCAAGCTGGCGCTGATCGACGATCCGGAACCGATCGATGTCCGCCTGCTCAAACGCAAGAGCCTGAGCTTGCACTGGGAATTGATGTTCACCCGTTCGCTGTTCCAGACTGCCGACATGGTGGCGCAGCATCGCCTGCTCGACGAACTGGCGCGCCTGGTCGAGCAGGGCGTGATCCGCAGCACGGCACAGCAGCATCTCGGCCGGATCAACGCCGCCAATCTGCGCCAGGCCCACCGCATTCTCGAAAGCGGCCGCAGTATCGGCAAGATCGTGCTTGAAGGTTTTTGAGATGTCCGCCCACACAATTAAGGAAACGCCCATGAGCCAGCTGTTCACCCCCTATTCGATCGGCCCGCTGCGCCTGCCCAACCGCATCGCGATCGCGCCGATGTGCCAGTACTCGGCCGACAACGGCGAAGCGACCGACTGGCACCTGATGCACTACGGCAACTTGAGCCATTCCGGCGCCGGCCTGCTGATCATCGAAGCCACTGCGGTCGAACCGGAAGGCCGTATTTCGCCGGCCGATCTCGGCCTGTGGTCGGACGCCACGGAAAATGCCCTCGGCCGGGTGTTGACCGCCGTGCGCAGCCATTCCTCGATGCCGATCGCCATCCAGCTCGCCCATGCCGGCCGCAAGGCCTCCAACCATGTACCCTGGCAGGGCGGTGGCCTGGTGCCGCCCAGTGAAGGCGGCTGGCCGACCGTGGCGCCCTCGGCCATCCCGTTTCAACCCAATGAGCCGGCCCCGCAGGCGCTCGATCAGGCCGGCCTCGACCGCGTGCTGGCCGCTTTCGTCAGCGCCGCCCAACGGGCACAGCGGCTCGGCATCGATGCCATCGAAATCCACGCCGCGCATGGCTACCTGCTGCACCAGTTCCTGTCGCCCTTGGCCAACAGGCGCGACGACCAGTACGGCGGTTCGCTGGAAAACCGCCTGCGTTTCCCGCTTGCCGTCTTTGCCGCCGTCCGCGCCGCCGTGCCGACGCTGGCGCTCGGTATCCGCATTTCGGCGACCGACTGGGTGGCCGGCGGCTGGGATGTCGAGCAGAGCGTCGTCTTCGCCAAGGCCTTGCGCGAACTGGGCTGTGACTTCATCCATGTCTCCAGCGGCGGCCTGTCGCCGCAGCAGCAGATCACGGTCGGTCCGGGCTATCAGGTGGCGCTGGCCGAACGGATTCGCCGGGAAAGCGGCTTGCCGACCATCGCCGTCGGCATGATTACCGAAGCCGCCCAGGCCGAAGCGATCGTCGCCTCCGGCCAGGCCGACATGGTGGCGCTGGCCCGCGGCATCCTCTACGACCCGCGCTGGCCCTGGCATGCCGCCACCGAGCTCGGCGCCCAGGTGGTAGTGCCGCCGCAATACTGGCGTTCCTTGCCACAACCGGGAATCCGCGTTAAATAGGCAGTTGACCGCCGGGGTCGGGTTGGCGCCCGGCCCTTTTGCCAAACTTGCCGCCCGGGCCCGGGCAAACAGATGCCGATGAATGACCTCGATCCCTGGCGCGCGCGCCTGATGCAACTGGCTGTCGCCGATGCGGCGGACGACGGCGCGCACGACCTGAACCATCTGCACCGGGTCTGGAAAAACGCCCAGGCGCTGCTCAAGGACTACCCCGCTGCCGACGCCCTGATCGTGCTCGCCGCCTGCTATCTGCACGATCTGGTCAATCTGCCGAAGAACGATCCCCAGCGTCACCTCGCCTCGCGCCAGGCGGCCGTCCGGGCTTGCGACGAACTCGGCAAGCTCGGTTTCCCGGCCGACAAGCTGGCCGGGCTGGCGCATGCCATAGAGGCCCACAGCTTTTCAGCCGGCATCGCGCCGCTCACCATCGAAGCGCGCATCGTGCAGGACGCCGACCGGCTCGATGCACTGGGCGCCGTCGGCCTGGCCCGGCTCTATTACACCGCCGGCCGGATGGGCAGCGCGCTGGCCCACCCGAGCGACCCGCTGGGCCGGGCCCGGGCGATGGACGACCGAACCTACGCCCTCGATCACATCGAAGTCAAACTGGCGACCTTGCCGGCGACGATGAGCACGGCCGCCGGCCGCGCCATGGGCGAACGCCGGCTGGCCTGGCTGCGCGCCTTCCGCGACGATTTCGTCGCCGAATGGGGCGACGAATGGCGCGGCGACACGGCGGACGACTAGGCCAGCCACCAAATTCCTGCGCTTATGTGCCGCAACGTCAGTCGCCTCCGGGGTTCTGGTAACGCCGGGCGTAGAAGCGGCAACCCTCCATCAGCGCAATACCGAAGACAAGGTGGGTGAGCAGCGTCGCCCCGTCACGGCTGACGGCGAACCAAGGGAAAAGCGCGGTAAATCCATATAGGTTGATCACATAGATGGCCAGGCCGTACAGGGCGCCGGCCAGCGGACTCAGCCAGGCGTTCATCCGGTCATGAAGGGTGGCCGGAATCAGCGCGTAGGTCACCGAGAGCGCGAAGTGGATCAAGGTGGCAATCAGCAGGACTTCCAGCTGGGCCGTCGAGGGCGGCGGCAACACCGCCGGGCCCATGACGATGGCTGCGGTCAGGCGCGCATCGCGAAAGAGCGTTTCGAGAAGCGGGCGTTCGGCCATCCACCACAAGGCGAGTTGTGCCCCGGTGGCAATCACGCCGGCCCAGAAGCCGGCAAACAACAACATCGGCAGACTGATCCGTCCGCCTTCGTGCAGTTCTCTTGGCGCCGCCGAGTGGGCGCGACGAGCCGTCAGGTCGATGCTTTCCTGGTGCCGCAGCGATGCCTGCAGCCGGCGGGCCAGACCTGCCGCTCCCTGCGCCATCAGCAAACCATGATTCCGGATGAACATCGGGCGGGCCACCGGTTCGAGCAGTTTCCACCACCATTTCGTGGTCCGGACGTGCCACTCGAATTGAACGGTGCTGAGCGAATCCTGCTGGCGAAAATGCCAGCAGCCGGTGCCTTCGAGATCGCCTTCGGTCGTCCCTTCGATGTTCAGCAGGTTTTCGATACGGGTCGCATTGACCTCGAAAGTCACGGCATAAGGTAAGTCTCCCTGCCATGAATAGCGCCGCTTGCAGCCGATTCCCCGGGCATCGCCAGGCGCAGTCTGCTCTGCTTGCTGCAAGCCCGGCCACCAGTCCGGCCAGTGCAGCGAGTCGTAAATCGCCCCGTACACCTCGTCGAGCGGTGCTTCGATTTGCCAGGTAGTCAGCAAGTGATATTCAGCCATGCCACTTCCCAAGGGAGAAAGCGATGAACAAAGGGGCGAAATCAAACCTAACCGGCAATTCGCCAGCGATCTGTGTCCCAGCGCACCCAAGCCCGGCCGGCTGCGCAATAGGATGATCCTCCTGCGGGCCGAATTACGAGTTCTGTGTGCCGGCACACTGAGTTATTGCACCTATTGCATGCAAACTCAAGGCAGGCTTCGCATTCGGGCGACGCGCCACGGCTGTGCCGGAGATAGATCGGGCTTTGACACCTTCCCCGGCCAGGCGTGGCCCCATTGGCAATTCAGGAGAAAAGCATGCAACCAAATATCTTGTTGTTACCCGGCTTGCTCAATGACGCGAGCGTTTTTACCGAACAGGTGGCCGCTTTATCGACCGTGGCTACCGTCGAGGTGGGCGATCTGAGCAATGCCGAGACGATTGCCGAAATGGCGGCGAGCGTCCTCAAGCAGACCTCGGCCAAGCGCTTTGTGCTGCTTGGCCTGTCGCTGGGCGGCTACGTCGCCTTCGAAATCATGCGCCAGGCACCGGAGCGGGTGGCCGGACTGGTGCTGATGGATACGACGGCGCGCCCCGATACGCCGGAAGCCAGCGCCAAACGCAAAGTGCTGATCGAACTTGCTGCCAGCGACCTCGATGCGGTGACCGAACAGTTGCTGCCACTGCTCGTGCATCCCGACCGGATGAATCTCCCCGCCGTGCGGGGCGTCATCCAGTCGATGGCGAGCGGCCTGGGGGCGGAAGTTTTTGCCCGCCAGCAGCGGGCGATCATCGGCCGCCCCGACAGTCGCCCGACATTGGCCAGCATCACCTGCCCGACACTGGTGATCTGCGGCCAGGACGACCTGATCACGCCGCCCGAATTGGCGACCGAAATCGCCGAGGGAATCCGCCACGCCAAGCTGGAAATCATCACCCAGTGCGGCCACTTGGCGACACTTGATCAACCCCAGGCGGTCAGTGCTCTGTTGCTTGAGTGGATCAAGGGCAACAAATTTTCGTCGAATCGGGTGGAGCTTGGGTCGCAGGTCGTTCTCTAGCGTTAACGAGAGGCCTCTTGGCAGGTGGTGAGGAAAGGGGAGAAATTCCCTCAGTGGGAGGCAGCAGGCTCGCCCAAGATGTAAGTGCTACGGTCGACCAGTCAAATAGCATGAAAATGAAAAATGGGGCGGATCAAACCTGTGCCATTTTTTTTGCCGGAAATCAGGCTCGAAAAGGAGCTTTCTGTAGCTTAATGTTAGAGATTGTTATCAACATAAACGTCGGTGGCTTTTACAAGGTCTTTAATGAAGCGAATTACCTTTTCCAGTTCATCTCGCTTAATTAAATGTGCGACAGGCGAACCGTTATTTAGTGGTTTTGATCGGTGTACGGCATCTCCGCGCTTACCTATCCAACTGTTTAAAGTGGCTCGTGCTTTTTCGGGTTCATAGTTGGCCCATGACCATCCTTCGGTGACATCCACGCCAAGGTATTCTTGGAAAATACGTTTCGTTTTATCAGAGCTTGGGTTGTGGAATTGCTTCAGATCGGTGTACAACTTCTTTAAAACAAAATCACCGACGTAACTACCAGCGACGACACCCAGCTTTTTATTCATCTCTTCAAGAAGCCTATCCTCGACATAGGTTTCCCATGCTGTTAGCGCCATTACAAGGCCGGCACGTTTCAGCACTTCAGCATTCGCGGGAGGTGGATTTGTGTTGATTGAGTCAAAGTGCGCGAGCAGTTCTTCTGCGTCCTTGATGCCGAATTCAAAACCTTGGTATGCGCGGGACATTTAAATCTCTAACGTTTGAATGATTGGTTGTGCAGCATTTCTAAGCCCCCGAAAACAGCCGGAGTAACAAACTGACTACGACAATAATTGCCCCGAGCGCGACCAGAACCGGGCGCAACTTGAGCAGGGCTGCCATGGTGCCCCAGAGTCGGTTCCAGAACTTACTCGGCTGTTTTGTGACGCTATGGCAGACATAGCCCGAGTTCTCGAAGTGCTTGATCAGCGTTTCATACACCGGGGTAAGGTACCCACGCATCCACATGTGAACACCGTACGCATGCTTTGATGAACTGTTCACAACGATGATCCATTGCCAAGTGGCTCTTGCGCGAGCGCGATCATCTATCAGGTGCTCCACATCCGAGGCATTCGGCGACATGTGGGTGTAGTGGAGGATCGCACCGAAAGCGAACGGGACGATTAGACCTGGTGAATACTCGGCAGTCACCGCATCTCGGACGGCGATAGCGGCCCCATCTACTGTCTTGGACGTGCAGTCCAGTTCAAGGACGCCGCGG
Source organism: Dechloromonas hortensis (assembly GCF_009469765.1). Taxonomy (GTDB): domain Bacteria; phylum Pseudomonadota; class Gammaproteobacteria; order Burkholderiales; family Rhodocyclaceae; genus Azonexus; species Azonexus hortensis. The sequence goes on along the minus strand of NZ_SSSQ01000001.1, from coordinate 318,934 downwards.
AACACGTTTGGCGTCCTTCGCACCCAAAGTGAAAGAGCGGGAGATTTCCCCGTTAGTGGTGCCGGTTCAAGCAATTCGGATTGTATGGGAAGCGGCATTTATGCGGCTCAACGTGAAAAATCATAGACCTGCGCGGCTTTTCGCGCAGGTCTAGTGGTTTGCAATGCTAGGAGCCTAGGCATGCTATCCCGTGATCGTTTGCTCAACAACTACTCCACACTCTGCAAAGAAATCCTTCATACCCTGATAGGTAGCACGGAATTTATTGGACTTAATAACCTTTGGGCTAAAGAAGATTCCCAGTTCCGATACGGTCGTTTGGCCGTCCTCTCTGAAAAGCATTGGGGAAATAAGCGGAATAACTTTCTTTGCCGTATCGCGAGCCTTTGAATCATTCCGAGTAAACCCATTCATTGAGAACCTGATCGATCCAAGAAGGATGTCGACCACGCTGGTGAAATTCGATTGCCCGATTGCCGAGTAATGAAAACCGACAATATTAGAAAGGCGCATTTCTTTTGAGTACGGCAACCCGGTGATCCCGACAGAGAATTTTTCGGCTAGATGGGTGTCGATTGCTTTGTCATCGAATCGATCAATAAGCACCAAGCCGGGAGACTTTTTGCGGTTTAGGAAACAATCGAAGTGATAACAGACGCGATTGATCTCATTTTGTCTAGCGTCTGCAGGGCTTGTAGCAATGTCATGCAAAATCAGCGAGATAAATAGGGTGGCTCTTTGACGTGCGACTGCTTCGATGATTGCTTGCTTTAACGAAATGAATTCATCGTGACTAAGATGCTTGGGGCCGGGATTGAACTTCAGACGAAATTCTCTGGGTACTTCGAATTTCGCTCGTATCTGATCTATCTCGAGGGATAAAGCCTGGGCAACATCTCCCGCGATAGCAATCCCACCATACGTAAAGAAATCACCGCTCCGCTCTTCTAGGTTTGTCTCATCGCAGTACAAGAGGTACATAGGGGTGGTGACTCCTAACTCTTAAGTAAGCCTCCCAAACCAGCAGGCTTTTCCATCAGTAAATAAATACAAAAACTCTTTGAATCATGGGGATGGTCTGAAATTAGGCTTCCCAAACGGCTGGCTTTATGCGGCAAAGACGCCGCCCACATTGTCGGATCGTATTTGCGAGCGGATTTATTGCAAGCGCAACAGCATAAGGAGCGAGGGTTTCTATGTCCAGTGGATAAGCCTTGCATCCTGTTCAATGGCGAGGTTCGGCGAATTAGCTATCACCGCGGCGCGATGAACGGCGACGGTAGAAGAGCCAAGCGTAGATTGCCGCATTGATGACGACGATCACGGCGGCCAGCGCGAACTGGATTTCCCGGGTCAGCCCGGTCGGGTAGATGATGGGCAGGAGATAGTGCTCGATGAAGCTTTCGCTGTAGCCCGCTTCGCCGGCCTTGAGGCGCAGGTAATTCTCGGCGGTGGTCAGTGGGCAGAGGCGGCCGGTGAGTTCCACAAAGACGCCCCAGGCTGCGGCTGGAAGGTGGATGAGGGGTAGCCATGACCAGCGCGCCGCCCCGGTTGCGCCCGCGATGACGAAGACGATGAAGGCCAGGTGAAGGAGCAGGACGGTTTCGGCGGCCAGGCGGTAGAGCATGGAGGGCTACCTCACTGGATCCCCGCCTGCGCGCCCCGCAGGAAGTACCCTTGGGGTGCGGGGATGACCATTTATTCAGCGTTTCCCTGGGCCGGCGCTGTATCGGCATTCCGCTTCGGCATCTGCTCGAGTATGCAGCGGATGCCGGGCGAATCGGCCGGGGCGGCGTAGGAGCCTTGCAGCGCGGTGACGTAGCTCTGCTCGGAAATCTTGCCGTGGTAGTAGCGCGACGTGATATCGAGGAAATAAGGGTCCGTCGTCGTCGCATTGGGCATCAGCCGGTTGATGCTGACGGCGCCGAGACGGAGGCCCCAGCATTTGACCCGGACCTGCTCGAGAAAGACATCGAAGCTGCGCTCGGGGCGCCAGGCATCGGTGGCGCAGCCGGTGAGTAGGAGGGCGGTCAGAAGCAGCTTGGAGAATTCGGCAACTTTCATGTTGGACTCCAAAACAACAGCGGGTTTTCGCGCCTAGAACAGCCGGTAATGCCGGAAGGCGCCGGGGGCGTGCGAGAGCAGCGTCGACAGGATCAGGATAAACCAGAAGATGGGCAAGGCCCAGGCCGGTTGCAGCGCCATCAGGCCGACCAGCAGCAGTTTGAGCAGCACGCCGAAGCCGGCCGTTTCGCGCAGTTGGGCCGGGTTGGCCCAGCTATCGATGGCGAACATGCCGAAGCCCGAGACGAACAGCACGCTGGCGCCGAGGCCGAGACTGCCGGCCCCGAGCAGGGCGCCACCGAGCAGGACCAGGCCGAGCAGATGGACGGTGCGCAGGGCGACGTTCAGCCAGCGTTTGCCGGGAAAGTCGCGGATGTTGTCGCGGGGGCGGCGCATGGGTGTCCGATCAGGCTGCGCTTAGCGCGGCCGTGCCTTGGCCGCCGGCTTTTTCGCCGGGCCGGCCGTTTTGCCCGGGGCGCTGCGCCCGCCGCCACGGCGGCCCGACTTGGCCGGCGCATCGTCGAAACCGACCCAGTTGCCCGGTACGCCCTTGGCTGAACGGCCGCCCGGGACCTTGGGCTTTTTCGGCTTTTTGACCAGTTGACCGGCGGCATTGGTCATCGGCACCCGGTGATCGGGTTCGAAGCCGGGTTCTTCCTCGCGTTCCAGCGTTTGCTTGGTCAGCGTCTCGATGGCGGCGAGCAGCGGTGCTTCGTCGGCACAGACCAGCGAGATCGCTTCGCCGCTGGCGCCGGCGCGGCCGGTGCGGCCGATGCGGTGGATGTAGTCCTCGGCGACGATCGGCAGGTCGAAATTCACCACCTGCGGCAGATCGTCGATATCGAGGCCGCGCGCCGCGACATCGGTGGCGACGAGAATCTGCACTTCGCCCGCCTTGAAGCTGTCGAGGGCGCGCTGGCGGCTGGCCTGCGGCTTGTCGCCGTGGATCGCGTCGGCCTTGATCTTCTTGGCAAGCAGGTTGGCGACCAGTTCGTCGGCACCCTTCTTGGTCTTGACGAAGACCAGCACCTGGCCCCACTTGCGATCTTTCAGCATGAACAGGAAGAGTTCACCCTTGCGCTTCTTGTCCACCGGCACCACCCACTGCTTGACCGCCTTGACCGTGCTGTTGCGCGGGCTGACTTCGATGCTCAGCGGGTCGCGCAGGCGGCCCTTGGCCATGCTGCGGATTTCGTCGGAGAAGGTGGCGGAGAAGAGCAGCGTCTGCTTCTGCTTGGGCAGCGCGGCGAAGACGGTGGACAGCTCCTGCGCGAAGCCGAGGTCGAGCATGCGGTCGGCCTCGTCGAGAATGAGGATCTCGACCTGCTTGAACTTGATGGCGTTCTGGCGGAAGAGGTCGAGCAGGCGGCCCGGCGTCGCGACCAGGATATCGACGCCGCGGCGCAGGCGCATCATCTGCGGGTTGATGCTGACCCCGCCGTAGGCGGCGTAGGTGCTGACCGCGAGGTGCTCGCCGTACTGGCGGAAGCTGGACTGCACCTGTTCGGCCAGTTCGCGGGTCGGCACCAGGACGAGGGCGCGGATCGAGTTGCTCGCCGCTTTTTCGCCTTCGCTCAGGCGCTGCAGCACCGGCAGCGCGAAGCCGGCCGTCTTGCCGGTGCCGGTCTGCGCCGCCGCCATCAGGTCGCGCCCGGCCAGCACGGCGGGAATGGCCTGGATTTGCACCGGCGTCGGCGTCTTGTAGCCGAGGGTGTCGAGGGCTTGCAGCAGCGGGGCGGCGAGGCCGAGGGAGGCGAAGGTCATGGTCGTGGTGGCGGCGGGAGCGGGGAAAGGGTGGAGTTTACCCGCTTCGCTCAGCCAAAGCGTCGCGCTGCGTCAACGGCGAGGCCGGCGCCGATGCTGCCGAACAGATCGCCTTCGACGGCGCGGGCTTTGGGGAGCTGGGCGGCGATGCGCTGGCGCAAGGCGGGAATGCCGCTCGAACCGCCGGTGAAGAAGATGCTGTCGATGCGGTCGGCGGCGATGCCGGCCTGCGGCAGCAGGCGGGCGACGGTCGCTTCGACCTTTTCGACCAGTTGCGTACTGGCCAGTTCGAATTCGAGGCGGCTCAGCGTGTGCATCTCGCCGGGCGAGAAGGCTTCCAGCGTCAGCGGCGCGCTGTCCTGGTCCGACAGCGCGATCTTGGCCTGCTCGATCTGGTGCGCCAGCCAGTGGCCGGCCTTGTTCTCGATCAGCGCCAGCAGGCGTTCGAGGCGTTCCGGCTCCAGTGCGTCGATGTAGAGGCGCTGCTGCTCGGCCCAGACCTGGCGGGTGTAGGCGAAATTGATGGTGTGCCAGGTGGCGAGGTTGAAATACAGGCTGGCCGGCATTTCGCGGCCGCTCTTCAGGGCGCTGCGGTAGCCGAGCAGGGGCATGACGCTGCTCAGGCTGAGCTGGCGGTCGAAGTCGGTGCCGCCGATATGGACGCCGCCGTTGGCCAGCACGTCGCTGCGGCGGTCGGCCTGTCTGGCGCGCTCGGGCGACAGGCGGACGATGGAGAAGTCGGAGGTGCCGCCGCCGATGTCGGCGATCAGCACGATCTCTTCGTGGTGCAGGCTGGTTTCGTAATGGTAGGCGGCGGCAATCGGCTCGAACTGGAAGCTGATGTCGCGAAAACCGATGGCGCGGGCGATGTCGCCGAGCGTGCTTTCGGCCAGCTGGTCGGCCGCCGGGTTGTCGTCGACGAAGAAGACCGGGCGGCCGAACACCGCTTCGTCGAAACGGCGGCCGGTTTGCGCCTCGGCCCGGCTTTTCAGGGTGCCGATGAATTCCTTGAGCAGGTCGCGGAAGACGATGGCGCGGCCATTCACTTCGGTGCGGCCGTCGATCAGGCTGCTGCCGAGCAGGCTTTTCAGCGAGCGCATCAGGCGGCCTTCATAGCCGTCGAGGTATTGCCCGAGTCCGGCCCGGCCGAAGCTGACGCTGTCTTCCTCGGCATTGAAGAAGACGACCGAGGGCAGCGTCACCTTGTCGTCTTCGAGCGCCAGCAGCGTCGGGCGGCCGGGGTTCAGCCAGCCGACGGTGGAGTTGGAGGTGCCGAAGTCGATGCCGCAGGCGCGGGCGGGTGAAACGTGCATGAAGGGGCCGGGAAAATGTGGGGGCGCGCGATGCTACGCGGGGCCTCCGGCAAAGTCCAGAAACTAATCGGCCAACTCGATTTCGCCGCTGATGCTGCTCGAAATCTGGCTTTCGCCGGCCTCCAGCGGCACCGGGGCGGCATCGCCGGCCATTTCCATCTTCGCCGCGCGCAACATCGGCATCGGCGGCACCTGGCCGCTTTGCTGGATGTTCAGGCGCTTGATCTTGTAGGGCTTGCCGAGCGTGCCGGCGACCAGTGCGGCGCGCGCCTCGAAGGCGCGAATCGCGTCCTGGGTGACGCCTTCCTCGACTGTCCGGCGGGTCGCCGGCGACGGCATCTGGCTGACATTGCCGAGTGCCAGCTTCATCTGCTGCAGTTTGGCCAGCAGTTCGGAGAGCGTGGCGCCATCCTTCGACTCCAGCACCAGTTCCGAACGCATGCGCCAGGCGTCGATCTTGCGATTGTTGCCGTACACCGGGTAGGTGTGCTGGTTGCCGCTTTTGACCGAAACGCCGGCCTTGCCCTTGATCAGGCGCAGCGCCTCGGCGATTTCCTGATTGACCCGCTTCGCCAGTTCGGCCGGGTCGGCGGCATTGGCTTCGGCATAGACGACGGCACGCAGCAGGTCGTTGGCGGCCGGTCGGCTGGCTTCGGCCGACAGTTCGATCAGCGTGCCGGCCTGGGCGGCGGGCAGCAGCAGGCTGCCGGCGAGCAGCGGGACGGCAAGCAAGGCGAAGGTTTTGGCAGGCATGGTGGGGAGTCTCACGGTCGGTAGGGTGCATCGAATTATGCACCTGTCAGACGATGCGGCCGGCGTGAAATTAAGGCGGCGGGGATCGTCACAAAACGGCAGTGGGCGAATGCTAAAATTTGCCCGATGAATGAACTTGAAACCCTCTCCGAACGTCTTGGCACAACGCTTCTCGCCCGCGGCGAATGGCTGGCCGCCGCCGAATCCTGCACCGGTGGCTGGCTGGCCCAGTCGGTAACGGCGATTGCCGGCAGTTCCACCTGGTTCGACCGCGGCTTCGTCACCTATTCCAATGCCGCCAAGGTCGAGATGCTCGGCGTGCCGGAAACGACGCTCGAACGGCACGGTGCGGTTTCCGAAGCGACCGCCCGGGCCATGGCGCAGGGCGTGCTGCGCAACAGCCGGGCCGACTGGGCGGTGGCGATTACCGGCATCGCCGGGCCGAGCGGCGGTTCGCCGGACAAGCCGGTCGGTACCGTCTGCTTCGCCTGGGCGCAGAAAGACAAGGGCTGCGAGGCGCAGGTCTGCCAATTCGCCGGCGACCGCGCCGCCGTCCGCGAGCAGTCGGTACGCCATGCGCTGAACGGCCTGCTGAAGCGGGTGATGGCGGCCAGCATGCTGGCCTGACGGCTCGCTTTTAGGGCAGTCCTGCGGTCGACGGCCGTAAAAGGCCGATTTTCAGCGGCCGGCTTCGCCGGCAATTTCACCAAGCAGCGCTTCGATGGCCGGCGCCGCCTTGCCCTGCGGCTTGCGGTAGGCGACCCAGGTATGTGCCGTCTCGCCGGGCAGCGCATAGACGGCGATCGAAAACGGGCAGAGCACGATGTTGTGCGGGTCGGCCTCCATCATTCGGCGCGACAACCCGGCCGAGCAGAATTCGATGATCTCGGCTTTGGCGAAGACCGGCCGGTTGGTCCCGAGATCGGCCCCGGTGCGGGCCAGCATGTCGGCGATATGCGCGGTGTAATTGACGACCAGGCCGCGGTTTTCGATGCCGAGGACAATCGCTTCGCGGGTCTCCTCGAAGCTGCTGCCGACCTGGCGGCGCACCATCCAGTCGTCGGCCAGGGCGCTACCGGCGGTAAAGAGCAAGGCGAGCAGGGCGAGTGGACGGCGCATGACAGACCTCAATCAGGATTCGTTGATGGACGGATTGTACGCCGGCCGGCCCGGCGAAAAATATGCCGTTTTGAATGTGCCAGAGTGCGGGCTGGTCGGGGATAATCCGGCCCATAAGGGTGGCCGGTCAGTTGCTGGCGACGATTGTTGGCGGGGCCGGTACTGGGGGAATTGTTATGTCAAATGAAAATGCTGCGGTCGTCCTCGATACGGCGCTCGGCTTGCACTCGATGAATGGCAACGTCCGGCTTTATTGCCGTCTGCTCAAGGTCTACCGCGACGAAAGCGCGATCAGCCTGCCGGCGCTGCACAGCGCACTGGCCGAGGGCGATGCCGAGTCGATCGAACATCTGGCCCACCGCCTGAAGGGCGGCAGCGGCACGCTCGGCCTGCCCACCGTCCAGCAGGCGGCACAGGCGCTGGAACTGGCCGCCAAGCAAGGCGCCGCCGCCGGGCAGTTGACGGCCTTGCTGCTCAGCCTGGAGAGCATTCAGCAGCAGGGTATCGAGGCGATTGCCGAGTATCTCGCGCTGGCCGATACCGCCACGCCGGAAGGCGGCAGCGCTTCCTGAAGCAGGGCCGTTCCCCGAGTCCTGCGGTCGACCTCGTTAAACCGGCAAAAATGCCGGCGGCCCGCTTTAGCCGGGTAGAGGCTCGAACAGTGCGGCGAGGTCGTCGGTGCCGAATTTGACGTCCACGCGGTGGTCGTCGGACAGGATGCCGGCCGCCAGTTCAGCCTTGCGTTCCTGCAGCGCGAGAATCTTTTCCTCGATACTGCCGCCGACGATCAGCTTGTAGACGAAGACCGGCTTGTCCTGGCCGAGGCGATGCGCCCGGTCGGTAGCCTGGTTTTCGACGGCCGGATTCCACCACGGATCGTAGTGGATGACGGTATCGGCCGCGGTCAGGTTGAGACCGACGCCGCCGGCCTTCAGGCTGATCAGGAAGATCGGCACATCGCCGTCCTGGAAGCGGCGGATCTGCGCTTCGCGGTCGTCGGTGCTGCCGGTGAGCAGCGCGTAGGGAATGCCGATTTCGTTCAGTTCGTCCTCGATCAGCGCCAGCATGCTGGTGAATTGCGAGAAGACGAGAATCTTGCGGCCTTCATCGACCAGTTCCGGCAGCATCGCCATCAGCAGGTCGAGCTTGGCCCGTTCCTTGACCTTCTTGGCGGCATTGGCCTTGACCAGGCGCGGGTCGCAGCAGACCTGGCGCAGTTTGAGCAGGGCATCGAGGATGACGATCTGGCTACGCGCGAAACCGCGGTTGGCGATTTCGTCGCGGACCTTGGCATCCATCGCGGCGCGCACTGTTTCGTAGAGGTCGCGCTGGCTGCCTTCCAGTTCGACCGAACGGATGATGATGGTCTTCGGCGGCAGTTCCTGGGCGACGTCTTCCTTCTTGCGGCGCAGGATGAAGGGCCGGATGCGGCGGGCCAGCAGGTCGCGGCGCTGGGTGTCGCCGACCTTCTCGATCGGTGTCCGCCAGTGCTTGGTGAACTGCTTGCTGGTGCCGAGGAAGCCGGGCAGCAGGAAGTCGAACTGGCTCCACAGCTCGCCGAGGTGGTTCTCGAGCGGCGTACCGGTCAGGCACAGGCGATGCCGGGCGTCGATCTTGCGCACCGCTTCGGCGCTCTGGCTCTGGGCGTTCTTGACCGTCTGCGCCTCGTCGAGGATGAGCAGGTGGTAGCTGTGCTGCATCAGCACGTCGGCGTCGCGCCAGAGCAGCGGGTAGGTGGTCAGCACGACGTCGTGCTCGGCGATTTCGCCGAAGCGGCTCTTGCGTTCCGGGCCGTGCAGCGACAGCACCTTGAGGCCGGGCGCAAAGCGGGCGGCTTCGTTCTTCCAGTTGAAGATCAGTGAGGTTGGCAGGACGATCAGCGTCGGCTTGTCGAGGCGGCCGCCTTCCTTTTCCAGCAGCAGGTGGGCCAGCGTCTGCGCCGTCTTGCCGAGGCCCATGTCGTCGGCCAGGATGCCGGACAGGTTCTGCTCGCGCAGGAACTGCAGCCAGGCCAGGCCTTCCTTCTGGTAGGGGCGCAATTCGAGGCCGAGGCCGGCCGGCGGTTCGATATCGACGATGCCCTGCGCCGCACGCAGCTTGTCGGCCAGCGCCAGAACGTCGCTCTGGCCCTTGAACTGCCAGCGGCTGGTGTCGTTCAGTTCGGCCAGGCGCGGCGCGTCGAAGCGTGACAGGCGCAGCGTTTCGCCGCCGCTGAAACCGTCGAAGAGGTCGATCAGCGTCGCCGCCAGCGGCTTGATGCGGCCGGCCGGGACGCGCAGGCGTTTGCCGCGCGCGGTGTGCAGTTCGACCGGTTCCTCGTCGGGGATGAAGGCCAGCTGCAGCGCTTCCAGCCAGCGTGCATCGCGCCGGAAGAGGCCGGCCAGCAGCGGGGCCAGCGGCAGGCGCTCACCTTCAACGATGATGCCCATGTCGAGGTCGAACCAGCCGTTTTCCGATTCGATGAGGTCGGCTTCCCAACCTTCGACATCGAGCACGTGATGACGGAAGTCTTCCGGGAATTCGACCTGCCAGCCGCCGGCTTTCAGACGGTCGATGCCGTTCTGCATGAAGACGGTCCACTGGCCTTCGTCGACCAGGCCGTAGATGCCCTGCGGCGGGCTGCCGAAAGTGGACAGCGTATGGCCGGGAATCTTCTCCAGGCCGCTGCCGGAAAGCACCTGCAGGGCGGCCGCTTCGGCTTCCGGCCGGCGTTTCAGGCGGACCGTCTCGCCTTCCGGCAGGGTGATGAATTCGTGGCGTTCTTCCGGCCGGATTTCAGCATCGGCGTAACGGAAGATGACGCGGGCGATGTCGAACGGACCGCCGCTGAAACTCTGCGGATAACCGCGCCAGGCGCGGTAGCCGTGGGTGTGGATGGTGTCGAGCTGGAGGATGGCCTGCAGCGGCGCGTCGATCAGGCGCAGGCGGGCGCTGGCGTCCTCGGCCGGCGGCGGCAGTTCGGGCGCCAGTTCGGACAGCGCCTCGGCGACCAGCGCCGCTTCCTTGGCCGACAGCGGCGGCAGGTTGAACAGCTTGCTGACCACGTCCGGGTTGCCGGTGACTTCGAGAGCGCCGGTTTCGCCGGCATTGAAATCGAGGTACCACGGCGGGTCGACCGGCACGACCATGTCGGCCGACGGTTCGGGCTTCAGGTAGGGGCGCTGGAAGCCGGCCGCGTCGACCTGCCAGCCGATACTGGCCGGCCGGCTGCCGCCGGCGTGCAGCGGCAAGGCCAGGTCGTCCTGCGAATAGAGGCGATGGCTGGCCGCCATCCGCTGCAGCGCCTCGGCGCCGTGCCGGGGGCCGAGGCCGAAGGCGCGCAGGCCACTTTCCTGGCCGCGATCGGCCCAGATCAGGCGCAGGATGCCGAGATCTTCTTCATTGACGAATTGCGGCGGCGTGACCAGCGCGCGGTCGACCTTCCACCATTCCTCGGCGTTTTCCGGGTACTTGCCCTTGCGGATCTCGATGCCGAAATAGCGCTTGTCGGCCGTCCATTTCAGGATGTAGAACAACTGCTGGCGGACGCCGCTCGGCCGCGCCTTCTTCTTGGCGACGGCGACCGAGGCGCGCCTCAGGTCCTCGACCCAGGAGAGTACACCGGGGCTGACCCGTTCGACCGGATTGCGTTCCTCGATGGCCTTGAGCAGCGTTGCCGCGACGTGCTTGCAGTCCACGCCGACCGGGCAGGTGCAGCCGCTGATCAGCGAAACGTTGCCGTTCTTGTGCTGGACGAGGCGGGCGATCGAGGTATAGGGCTTGCGGGCCGAGCCGGGCACGACGGCGCGCAGGCGCTCTTCCTCGACATCCAGTTCGCGGATCAGGTCGACATAGGGGCGGGCCTTGGCGACTTCGGCTTCGCCGAGCCATTCGATGACATCGGCCTCGGTATAGGTGCTCAGGGTGACGGCAGACATTCCGGCTCAGCGAAACAGCGCGGCGGCCAGGCAGGCCAGCAGCAGGGCGATGATGGCGAGCCAGCGGTTCTGCTGGCGCTGGGCGGCGATCAGTTGCTCGAGTTGGGGCTGCAGGTCGGCCTTGTGCGGTTGGGCCAGCGCCTGATGGACGAGGCGGGGCAGTTGCGGAATGGTTCGCGCCAGATAGGGCGCTTCCTGCTTGAAAGTCTTGACCAGGCCGCGCCAGCCGACCTGTTCGCTCATCCAGCGTTCGAGGAAGGGCTTGGCGGTTTTCCACAGGTCGAGTTCGGGGTCGAGCTGGCGGCCGAGGCCTTCGATGTTGAGCAGCGTTTTCTGCAGCATGACCAGTTGCGGCTGGATCTCGACATTGAAGCGGCGCGAGGTCTGGAACAGCCGGAGCAGGATCTTGCCGAAGGAAATGTCCTTCAGCGGCCGGTCGAAGATCGGTTCGCAGACGGCGCGGATGGCGGCCTCGAACTCGTCGACCCGGGTGTCCTTCGGCGCCCAGCCGGATTCGATGTGGGCTTCGGCGACCCGCTTGTAGTCGCGGCGGAAGAAGGCGAGGAAGTTCTGCGCCAGGTAGTTCTTGTCGCTGTCGGTCAACGTGCCGACGATGCCGAAATCAAGCGCGATGTAGCGGCCGTCGGCATGCACGAAGATGTTGCCGGGGTGCATGTCGGCGTGGAAGAAGCCGTCGCGGAAGACCTGGGTGAAGAAGATTTCGACGCCGGCTTCGGAGAGCTTCGAGAGATCGATGCCGTCGGCGCGCAGCTTGTCGATCTGCGAGATCGGCGTGCCCTTCATGCGCTCCATGACCATCACCGTCGAGGTGCAATGGTCCCAATACACTTCGGGCACGATCAGCAGCTTCGAATCGGTGAAATTGCGCCGCAGTTGCGAGGCGTTGGCCGCTTCGCGCATCAGGTCCAGCTCGTCGCGCAGGTACTTGGCGAATTCGGCGACCACCTCGCGCGGTTTCAGGCGCTTGCCGTCGGACCACAGCTTTTCGAGGAGCAGCGCGAAATTGTCCATCAGCGCCAGATCGTGGTCGATGACCGACATCATGTTCGGGCGCAGAATCTTGACGGCGACTTCATGGCCGCCGTCTTCCTCGCGCAACTTGGCGAAATGGACCTGCGCGATCGAGGCCGAGGCGACCGGCACCGGGTCGAATTCGGCGAAGACTTCGCTGGCCGGGCGGCCGTAGGCTTTTTCGATCTCGGCCAGGGCAAGCTGCGAATCGAAGGGCGGCACGCGGTCCTGCAGGCGGGCCAGTTCGTCGGCGATGTCGGTCGGCATCAGGTCGCGCCGGGTGGACAGCACCTGGCCGAACTTGACGAAAATCGGGCCGAGCGCTTCGAGGGCCAGGCGCAGGCGCAGGGCGCGCGGCGCCGAGAGGTCGCGCCAGAACTGCAGGGCGTTGGCGAGGCGAACCAGGCGGCCGCTCGGCTCGTGTTCGAGCACCATTTCGTCCAGGCCGAAACGGCTGGCGACAGAGGCGATCTTGAGCAGGCGGAGGAGACGCATGGCGGCAGGGGATGCCGGTCGGGCCGGGCAATGAAGCGAAACGAGCATGTTAACACGTGGTCGGCCGTTGCGGCCCCGTGTTTTCGACTTTGCCGAGCTTGGTCGGGGCGGATTGTGCCATCCTTGTACATTGATGCAGACGGCGAAATGCAATAGCGATAAACTCCGCGGGCGGGGCGTTTGCCCCGATCTGTTTCCAGCTGAAACCTTTCCAGATTGCTTCGATGAGCGAACCGAAACACCCCTCCGAAATCGCCCGGGAGGCGTTGAAACGCCTGGCGGCTCGCCATCTGGCGCCGACGCCGGCCAACTACCAGGCCTGCTACAACGAAATCGCCAATCTGCCCAATATCGTGCCTTTCCCGGAGCCGCCGCTGCGCCAGTTGGCGGAGTCTCTGGTGGCGCGCAGTCCTGAACAGAAGCTGTCGCTCGAGCAGCTCGGCGCGGCGATATCACGGCGCAGTTGGCAGGGCGTGCAGGATGCGCTGCTCGGCTTCGTCGCGGCTGCCAGCGGGCCGGCCAAGGAACCGGAACTGAAGATTCTGCCGGTGCTGCCGGTCGAGTTCGCCGCCAAGCTGGCGCGCTTCGTCGAATGCGTGCTGCCGGCGCTCGGCGACGACAACGAGCGGGTCAGCGAGATGTCGAGCGAGTTCCTGCTCGCCCTACGCCAGCCCGAACTCGACCTGCCGGCGGTGCAGGGCATGCTGGCCAATCTGAGCCATCAGGTGCTGTTCGCCGCCGAGGAACAGGTCGAGATCAAGGAGTCGCTGCTCAAGCTGCTGCACCTGATCATCGAGAATATCGGCGAATTGAGTCTCGACGACAGTTGGTTGAAAGGCCAGGTCGACGGCTTGCTGGCGACCGTCGTGCCGCCGCTCAGCCTGCGCCATCTGGACGAGATGGAGCGCCGCCTGCGCGACGTGATGGTCAAGCAGAGCGAGGCGAAAAGCCGCTCGATCGAGGCGCAGGAGGAAATGCGCCAGATGTTGAGTGCCTTCATCGAGCGCCTGGCGACGATGAGCGAGTCGAGCGCGACTTTCCAGGGACGGATCGAGGAAAGCGCCCGCCTGATCGAAGGCATCCAGCGCGTCGAGGATCTGGCGCCGCTGCTCAAGGACGTCATCGGGGCAACCCGGGCGATGGTCGATGAAACGGCGCAATCGCGCCAGCAATTGCAGATCTTGCAGGAGAAGGTGCTCAACACCGAGGCCGAGCTGGTCCAGTTGCACCTCGAGCTCGACAACGCCAGCGCGCTGGCCCGCCACGACCCGCTGACCGATGCGCTGAATCGCAAGGGGTTGGACGAGGCGCTGGTTCGCGAGATCGCCAACATGCGGCGCAAGGAAACCCCCTTGTCGCTAAGCCTGCTCGACATCGACAATTTCAAGAAGCTGAACGACCGCCTCGGCCACGAGGCCGGCGACGATGCGCTGATCCACCTGGCCAATGTCGCCCGCAAGTGCATGCGGCCAACCGACACGCTGGCCCGTTACGGCGGCGAGGAATTCGTCATCCTGATGCCGGATACGCCGCTCGAGAACGGTATCGAGGTCATGACCCGGCTGCAGCGCGAACTGACCAAGGCCTTCTTCCTGTCCGGCCGCGAAAAGGTGCTGATCACCTTCAGCGCCGGCGTCGCCCAACTGGCGACCGAGGAGTCCGGGGCCGATGCCATCAAGCGGGCCGACCAGGCGATGTATCTCGCCAAGCGGGCCGGCAAGAACCGGGTGATGGCCGGCTGAGCCTTCGTCGATGGATTTGTCGTACGGTTTTCCGCCGGTCGCCAATGGCCAGGCTCGCCTGCTGATCCTCGGCAGCATGCCGGGCCAGGCCTCGCTGCAGGCGGCCCAGTACTACGCCCATCCGCGCAATGCCTTCTGGCGGATCATGGGCGACCTGCTCGGCGCCGGTCCCGAACTGCCCTACGCGCAACGCCTGGTTCGCCTGCAGGCGGCCGGGGTCGCGCTGTGGGACGTCATTGCCGCCTGCCAGCGCGGCGGCAGTCTGGACGCGGACATTGTCGGCGCCTCGGTCCGGGCCAACGATTTTTCGGCTTTTTTGGCCGTGCACCGCAGCATTGAGCGGATTTTCTTCAATGGCGCCGCTGCCGAAGCGAGTTTTCGCCGGCATGTGCTGCCCGGCCTGGCCGAGCGGCCGCTCGCCCTGCATCGGCTGCCATCGACCAGTCCGGCCCATGCCGCGCGCAGTTACGCCGACAAGCTGGCCGCCTGGTCGGTGATAGTCGCCAAATAAACGGGCAGCGGCATCGTATAATCGACGTTTTGCTTTTTAAGCTGCAAATCAATGGCCCAAGACGTCAAAACCCAGCTGACCGCCCTGTTGCAACAGGCGCTGGCCAGCGTTGCCCCCAGCGCAACCGATACCCCGATTCATCTCGAACGCCCGCGCGATCCGACGCACGGCGACTTCGCGACCAACCTGGCGATGCAACTGGCCAAGGCGCTGAAGAAGAACCCGCGCGAAATCGCCCAGCAGCTGCTCAATGAATTGCCGGCCTCGGCGCTGGTCACCAAGGCCGACGTGGCCGGGGCCGGTTTCATCAATTTCACGCTCGACGCCGGCACCAAGACCGACGTCGTCAAGGCCGTGCTGGTCGAAGCCGAGAATTTCGGCCGCTCGACGGTGGGCGGCTGGCAGAAGGTGCAGGTCGAATTCGTCTCGGCCAATCCGACCGGGCCGCTGCACGTCGGCCACGGCCGCGGTGCCGCCTACGGCGCTTCGCTGTCCAGCCTGCTGACTTTCGCCGGCTGGGACGTGACCCGCGAGTACTACGTCAATGACGCTGGCCGCCAGATGGATATCCTCGGCCTGTCGACCTGGCTGCGCTATCTCGAACAGCACGACGTGATCGTGCCTTTCCCGCCCAATGCCTACCAGGGCGCTTACGTCCGCGACATGGCGGCGCAGTTGAAGCATGCCCATGGCGACAAGTACGTGCGCAGCGCCGAGGCCGTGCTGGCCGGCACGCCGGGCCTGCCGGAAGCCGCTCGGGCTGACGACGAAGCCAAGCAGCAGCGCGAACTGCATCTCGATGCGCTGATCGCGCAGGCCAAGGAACTGCTCGGCCCGGACTGGGAGTATGTCCATCAGCACGCCTTGAATGAGCAGCTGGCCGACTGCCGCGACGATCTGAAGGAGTTTGGCGTCGAGTTCGAGGTCTGGTACTCCGAAAAAGCCTTGTACGACACCGGTCTGGTCGCCCGCTGCGTCGATCTGCTGGAAAAGAAGGGTCACCTCTACGTCCAGAACGGCGCCCGCTGGTTCAAGTCCACCGCCTTCGGCGACGAGAAGGACCGCGTTGTCCAGCGTGAAAACGGCTTGTACACCTATTTCGCCTCCGACATCGCCTACCACCTGAACAAGTTCGAGCGCGGTTTCGACAAGGTCATCAACATCTGGGGCGCCGACCACCACGGCTACATCCCGCGCGTCACCGGCGCCATCAAGGCACTGGAACTCGATTCGGACAAGCTGCAGGTCGCCCTCGTCCAGTTCGCCGTGCTTTACCGCAACGGCCAGAAGGCTTCGATGTCCACGCGTTCCGGCGAGTTCGTCACGCTGCGCGAACTGCGCAAGGAAGTCGGCAACGATGCCTGCCGCTTCTTCTACGCGCTGCGCAAGTCCGACCAGCACCTCGACTTCGACCTCGATCTGGCGAAGAGCCAAACCAACGAAAATCCGGTCTATTACATCCAGTACGCCCACGCCCGCATCTGCTCGGTGGTCAACCAGTGGGCCGGCGATGCCGCCGCGCTGGCCGGCGCCGACCTGTCGCTGCTGAGCAATCCGCGCGAACTGGCCATCGCCAATCAACTCGCCCAGTTCCGCGAAGTGATCGAGACGGCGGCGCGCGATCTGGCGCCGCACATGATCGCCTTCTACCTCAAGGATCTGGCCGGCGAGTTCCACGGCTGGTACAACGCCGAGCGCATGCTGGTCGATGACGTCGCGCTGCGCGACGCGCGTGTCGCGCTGGCCACCGCCGTGCGTCAGGTGATCCGCAATGGCCTGGCCATCCTGGGCGTCAGCTGCCCGGAATCGATGTAAGGAAAACGCTCGATGAGTCGCGATATGAAACCCCGCCGCAACCAGCCGGCCAAGAAGAAATCCGGTGGCGGCACGCTGATCGGCATGTTCATCGGCCTCGTGCTCGGCGTCGGGGTCGCGGCCGGGGTCGTCTGGTACCTGAACAAGTCGCCATTGCCCTTCAACAAGCAGGTCCAGGCCCCACCGGCCAAGCCGGAAGGCACCGTGCCGGCGAACGGCAAGGCGACGCCGCAGAACGGCCAGCCGATGGCGTTGCCGGGCAAGCCGGGCGACCCGATTCCCGAGAAGCGCTTCCAGTTTTACGACATTCTGCCGGGCAAGGCCGATGCGGTGCCGGACAAGGCCGCCAAGCCCGAGGCCAAGCCGGAAGAGCCGAAGAAGGAAGAAAAGAAGGAAGAAGCCAAGAAAGAGGAGCCGAAGGAAAGCAAGACGCCGCTCTTCCTGCAGGCCGGTTCCTTCAGCACGGCGCAGGATGCTGACAACCAAAAGGCCAAACTGGCGTTTATGGGGATAGAGGCCGTCATCCAGCAGGTGATGATCCAGGATAAAACCTTCTATCGCGTCCGGGTCGGCCCCTACACCAAGCTCGATGAATTGAACAAAACGCGCGCCGAACTGGCTAAGGCCGGGATTGACGCCCAACTTGCCAAAAACAAGGAGTAACGCATGAAGTTTGCCCGTCGTATTTTCCTCAGCGCGGTGCTGGGCGCTGCCTTGACCGTTTCGATGTCCTCGTTCGCCCAGTCGGCCGGCAAGGATTACACGCCGATCAGCCCGGTCCAGCCGACCGAGGATGGCGCGAAGATCGAGGTGCTCGAGTTCTTCAGCTACGGTTGCCCGCACTGCAGCGACTTCAATCCGATTCTCCACGCCTGGGCCGGCAAGTTGCCGGCTGACGTTGTCGTCAAGAAGGTGCCGGTGACCTTTGGCCGTGCTGCCTGGGGCAATGTCGCCAAGCTTTACTACACCCTGGAAATCACCGGCGACCTCAGCCGCCTGGAAGCCGATGTCTTCAAGGCCATCCATCAGGAACGTGCCAACCTGTTCGACGAAAAGACCTTGACCGAATGGGTCGTCAAGAAAGGCGTCGATCAGAAGAAATTCACTGAAACCTTCAGCTCCTTCGGCGTCATGAGCAAGGTCAAGCGCGCCGACCAGATGGCGCAGGCCTACAAGATCCAGGGCGTGCCGGCCCTGGCCGTCGAAGGCAAGTACCTGGTCGGTGGCAAGGACTTCAACGAAGCGCTGGCCATTACCGACAAGCTGATTGCCAAGGCACGCAGCGAGAAGTCCGGCAAGAAGTAATTGACCCAGAAGGTCTTCATCACGGGCGCCTCGTCGGGTATCGGCGAGGCGCTTGCCGTTTACTACGCCGCGCAGGGCGCAACGCTGGGCCTGGTGGCACGGCGCCGCGACTTCCTGGACGGGCTGAACCAACGCCTCGGCGGGCGCCACGCCTGCTATGCGCTCGACGTCGCCGATGCGCCGGCACTGCACGACGCGGCGACCGACTTCATCTTCCGCTTCGGGGCGCCTGACATCATCATCGCCAATGCCGGCGTTTCTGCCGGGACGCTGACCGAGTGCGAGGAGGATCTCGACATCTTCCGCCGGGTGATGGATACCAACGTTTTCGGCATGGCGGCGACTTTCGCGCCGTTCATTCCGGCCATGCGCGTCGCCGGCGGCGAGCGGCGCCTGGTCGGCATCGCCTCGGTCGCCGGCATTCGCGGCCTGCCCGGGGCGGAGGCCTATTCGGCCTCGAAGGCGGCGGCGATCACCTACCTGGAAAGCCTGCGCCTCGAAATGCGCCCTTACGGCATCAAGGTGGTGACCATTGCCCCGGGCTACATCGAAACGCCGATGACGGCGGTCAACCCCTACAAAATGCCCTTTTTGCTGCCGGTCGACCAAGCGGCCGAACGCTTTGCGGCAGCCATTGCGCGCGGCACTACCTACACCGTCATCCCGTGGCCGATGGGCGTTGTCGCCAAGCTGTTGCGCGCGCTACCCAACTGGCTCTACGATCGCCTGTTCACAAGCGCCCCGCGCAAGCCGCGCGGCTTGTTAAAATAGCCCGATGCTAGACCTCAAGATCAATGGCGAAGTCCGCCAGTTTCCCGCAGCGCTGACCGTGACCGGCCTGATCGACCAGCTCGGTTACACCGGCAAGCGCATCGCCGTTGAACGCAACGGCGAAATCGTCCCGAAAAGCCAGCATGCGACGACGCAGCTCGCCGCCGGCGACCAACTCGAAATCGTCGTCGCCGTCGGCGGCGGCTGAACCGGAGCACACTCCATGCATCAACTGACCATCGCCGGCAAGGCGTACCGTTCCCGCTTGCTGGTCGGCACCGGCAAGTACAAGGATTTCGCCGAAACGCGCGCCGCCATCGACGCCTCGGGCGCCGAAATCGTCACCGTCGCCATCCGCCGCACCAACATCGGCCAGGACGCCAGCCAGCCCAACCTGCTCGACGCCATTCCGCCGTCGCAATTCACCATCCTGCCCAACACCGCCGGCTGCTACACCGCCGACGACGCCGTGCGCACGCTGCGCCTGGCGCGCGAGCTGCTCGACGGCCACCCGCTGTGCAAGCTGGAAGTGCTCGGCGATCCGACCAACCTCTTCCCGAACATGCCGGAAACCCTGAAGGCCGCCGAAACGCTGGTCAAGGAAGGTTTCCAGGTCATGGTCTACTGCGCCGACGACCCGATCCAGTGCAAGATGCTGGAAGAAATCGGCTGCGTCGCGGTGATGCCGCTCGCTTCGCTGATCGGTTCCGGCATGGGCATCGTCAACCCGTGGAACCTGCGCCTGATCATCGACAACGCCAAGGTGCCGATCATCGTCGATGCTGGCGTCGGCACCGCATCGGACGCGACCATCGCGATGGAGCTGGGCTGCGACGGCGTGCTGATGAACACCGCCATCGCCCACGCCAAAAATCCCGTACTGATGGCCAGCGCCATGAAAAAGGGCATCGAAGCGGGTCGCGAGGCTTTCCTGGCCGGCCGCATGGCTCGCAAATACTACTCGGCCGACCCGTCGTCGCCGACTTCCGGACTGATCGGCTCATGAGCAACGCCCCCCTGATTGAAAGCGGCGCCGAAGGCGTCTACGAAAGCGGCCGCGAAGGCCATGGCCACATCAAGAGCTTTGTGCGTCGGGCCGGCCGCATGTCGGAAGCGCAGCAGCGTTTCTACGCCGACATGATGCCGAAGATCGGCCTGGTCTATGCGCCGCAGCCGGTGGACCTGAACGCCTTCTTTGGTCGCGATAACCCGAAAGTGCTGGAAATCGGCACCGGCATGGGCGAGACGACGGCGAAGATCGCCGCGGCGCATCCCGAGATCGATTACCTCGGCCTCGAAGTGCATGTGCCGGGCGTCGGCGCGCTGTGCAAGCAGATTGCCGAGCGCGAGCTGAAGAACCTGCGCATCGGCCAGCACGATGCCGTGGAAATCGTCCGCGACATGTTGCCGGAAGGTTCTCTCGCCGGCATTCACATCTTTTTCCCCGATCCGTGGCACAAGACGCGCCACAACAAGCGTCGCCTGATCCAGTCGCCCTTCGTTGCGCTGCTCGCCTCGCGCCTCAAGCCGGGCGGCTACATTCATTGCGCCACCGACTGGGAAAACTACGCCTTGCAGATGCTCGACGTCCTGGGACGCGAGCCCAGCCTGGAAAACAGCGTCGCCAACCCGTCGACCGCAGAATTGGCCGCCGCACTCGAAGCCGACCGTGCCGAAGGCCTGGCCGGTTTTGCGCCGCGGCCGGAATACCGGCCGCTGACCAAGTTCGAAAACCGCGGCCTGCGTCTCGGCCACGGCGTCTGGGACGTCATTTTCCGGAAGCGCTGAGCTTCCGGAGTATCGGAATCAGGCCGGCTTCGCCTTGCGGCGCCGGCCGAACAGCCCGAGGCCGCCGAGGGCGGTAGCCAGCAACAGGGCGCTGCCCGGTTCATCAACAGCGTTGGCGGCGAGGCTGGCCGGCAGCTGGGTGGCGACCAGATAGTCCTGGTAGCCGGCGCTGCTGCCAACGCCACCCGATTTGCCGCTGGTATAGAAGGTGAAGCTGTAATTGTTGCTGCCGAATTGCCCGTCGATCTGGTTCAGCATGCCGTTCGCCAGCGAGACCAGGTTCTGCGTCGTCTGGTTGGTGGTGCGGACCAGGCCGCTGCCATCCAGCTTCAGGTCGCCGTCGGCAACGATTTCCCAGAGGGCGAGTTGGAAGGCGGCTGCGGCGTTGGCGCCGCCATTGTTGAGCTTCAGCGTGCTGGCGTAGGACTCGGAATACAGCTCGCGGATGTAGTTGGCCTTGGTCGTGCCGAAAACGCCGTCGAGGCTGCTGGTCAGGTAGCTCTGCTTGGTGGTCGGCGACCATTCCCAGGGATCGACGCAGAAGGCGAGGGCGCCGATGGCGTTGTCGATGCTCAGGGTTTGCAGGCCGGCCCAGTAGTTGGCGGCGCCGGACTGGATCGGCAGGATCAGGCTGGTGGTCGATTGGCCGTTGGTCAGGCCGCTTTCCATGAGCAGTACCGGGGTGGCCGAAGCGGTGGCGGCGACGAGGCAGGCAGCGGCACCGAGCAGGCTTTTGAGCGGCAGTTTTTTCATCAGAGGGCTCCCCGAGCAGGTTTGTATTTGTTGGGATCGAGCATAAGGGCGCGCATTAAAATCGCCTGTGAAATGCCTCACGGTCGTCGCGAGTTGGCCGGGCTGTTAAACTCTCGCCCCGATTTGTCTCAGGAATACCCGATGCTCGTTTTGAATGCCGAGCGGACCAGCGCCATCGTCATTCGACACGATGGCCAGAACGTCCGGCTGGTGCCGATGAAGGCCGGGCGCTTGACGGTCAGCCGCTGCACGCGGGCGCGCTTCGACAGCGAATGGCGCGCCGCCGACCTCCCGCTGGCGCCGGCGCTGGACGATTTTCTCGCCCATGCCAACCGTCAGGGCGCCACCGTCGAAGCCCTGAAGGGCCTCGAAAACCTGGCCCAGCGTGACCGCTGGGTGGTTAGCAACCTTTTTTAAGAGTCCGGAATTATGTGGTTCAAGAATCTTCAGCTTTACCGTCTGCCGACGCCGTGGAACATCGACCTCGCCAAGTTCGAGGAACAACTGGCGCGCGCCCCTTTCGTCAAATGCCCGAGCAACCAGCCAATGTCGCGCGGTTGGGTCTCGCCGCGCCGTGACGGCGCGCTGGTCTTCTCGCTTGGCCGCCAGTGGATGATTGCGCTCAGCGTCGAACAGCGCCTGCTGCCGTCCTCTGTGGTCAATGAGGAGGTCAAGGAACGGGCCGAGGCGATGGAAGCCCAGCAGGGCTACGCGCCGGGCCGCAAGCAGTTGAAGGACCTGCGCGACCGCGTCACCGAGGAACTGATGCCGCGCGCCTTCACCCGCCGCCGCACCACCTACGTCTGGGTCGATCCGCAGAACGGCTGGTTCTGCGTCGATGCGGCCAGCCCGGCCAAGGCCGAGGAAGTGATCGAGCATCTGCGCCAGTGCCTCGACGAGTTCCCGCTCTCCATGGTCCATACCCAGGTTTCGCCGCAGAGCGCGATGGCCGACTGGCTGGCCGGCGGCGATGCTCCGGCCGGTTTCACCATCGACCGCGACTGTGAACTGAAGGCGGTCGGCGAGGAAAAGGCGGCCGTCCGCTACGTCCGCCACCCACTCGACGGCGACGAGATCAGCGGCGAGATCAAGGCCCACCTGGCCAGCGGCAAGTTGCCGACCAAGCTGGCGCTGACCTGGGACGACCGCATTTCCTTCGTGCTTGGCGAAAAGATGGAAATCAAGCGTCTCGCCTTCCTGGACCTGTTGAAGGATGAGGCCGAGAAGAGCGCCGAACGGGCCGACGAGCAGTTCGATGCCGATTTCGCGCTGATGACCGGCGAATTTGCCCGCTTCCTGCCGCAACTGATCGAAGCGCTCGGCGGCGAAGTCGTCGACACGCCGTGAAAGCCGGCGACGCCTGCCCCTGCGGCAGCGGCAGGCGTTATGCCGAGTGCTGCGGTCGACTGCATGAAAAGGGCGAAAATGCCCCGACCGCCGAGGCGCTGATGCGTTCGCGCTACAGCGCCTTCGTGCTCGGTTTGGCGGATTACCTGCTGGCGACCTGGCACGCCTCGACCCGGCCGGCCGAACTCGACCTCAGCGACGAGGCCGGCACCAAGTGGCTGGGCCTCGACGTCAAACGGCACCAGCAGCAGGACGCGCAGCACGCCATCGTCGAATTCGTCGCCCGTTACCGGGTGGCGGGGCGTGGTCATCGTTTGCACGAAACCAGCCGCTTCGTCCGCGAGGACGGCCGCTGGTTCTATCTCGATGGCGACATCGACCCCGGCAGTTCCGCTGCCTGAATACCGGGCCATTGGCCCACCTGAAGAAAAGAATTTCTCATGATCATCCTCAAGAACGTCACGCTGCGCCGGGTTTCCAAGGTGCTGCTGGACAAGGCCTCGGTCACCATCAATCCCGGTGAAAAGATCGGCCTGGTCGGCCGCAACGGGGCCGGCAAGTCCACGCTGTTCGCGCTGCTCAACGGCACGCTGCATGAGGATGGCGGCGACTATTCGATTCCCAAGCAGTGGCGCATGGCGCAGGTGGCGCAGGACATGCCGGAAACGGCGCAGAGCGCGACCGACTTCGTCATCGACGGCGACACGACGCTGCTCGCTGCCCGCAACGAGGTGCACGACGCCGAAGCGAGCGACGACGGCATGCGCATGGCGGAAGCCTACATGGCGCTCAACGACGCCGGCGAGCACGATGCCGAAGCGCGCGCCCAGTCGTTGATCCTCGGCCTCGGCTTCAAGGTTTCCGAACTGAACAACCCGGTCGACAGCTTCTCCGGCGGCTGGCGGATGCGCCTGCAACTGGCGCGCGCCCTGATGTGCCCGTCCGACATCATGCTGCTCGACGAACCGACCAACCACTTGGACCTCGACGCCCTGGTCTGGCTCGAAGCCTGGTTGAAGCGCTACCCGGGCACGCTGATCATGATCAGCCACGACCGCGAATTCCTCGACGCCATCACCGGCGTCACGCTGCACATCGACAACGCCAAGCTGGTCCGCTATGGCGGCAACTACAGCAAGTTCGAAGACATGCGCGCCGAGCAGATGCTGCTGCAACAGGCGGCGATGGCCAAGCAGGCCGACAAGATCGCCCACCTGCAGTCCTTCATCAACCGCTTCAAGGCCAAGGCCAGCAAGGCCAAGCAGGCGCAGAGCCGGGTCAAGGCGCTGGAACGGATGGAGAAGATCGCGCCGGTGCTGGCCGATGCCGAATTCACTTTCGAGTTCCAGGAGCCGCAGAACCTGCCCAACCCGATGCTGTCGATGGTCGATGTCGCGATCGGCTATCCGCCGCCCGAAGACGCCCCGGCCGGCACGCCGCCGACCGTCATCGTGCGCGGCATCAACCGCTCGGTGCAGGCCGGCCAGCGCATCGGCATCCTCGGCGCCAACGGCCAGGGCAAGTCGACGCTGGTCAAGACCATCGCCCGCGACCTCAAGGCGGTGAGCGGTGAGGTCACCGAAGGCAAGGGGCTGAGCATCGGCTACTTCGCGCAGCAGGAACTCGACGTGCTGCGGCCGCAGGACACGCCGCTCGAACACATGGTGCGCCTCGCCAAGGAAGCCATCGCCGCCGGGCGCAGCAACGTGCCGGGCCGCGAGCAGGAACTGCGCAATTTCCTCGGCACCTTCAATTTCGGTGGCGAGATGGTCAAGCAGGCGGTCGGTACCATGAGCGGCGGCGAGAAGGCGCGTCTGGTGCTGTGCATGCTGGTCTGGCAACGCCCCAACCTGTTGCTGATGGACGAGCCGACCAACCACCTCGACCTCAACACCCGCGAAGCGCTGGCCGTCGCCCTCAACGAGTTCGAAGGCACCGTGATGCTGGTCAGCCACGACCGCGCCCTGCTCCGTTCGGTCTGCGACGAGTTCTGGCTGGTCTCCAAGGGCGGCGTCGCGCCGTACGACGGCGACCTCGACGACTACCAGCAGTACCTGCTCGACGAAGCGAAGCGGGTCCGCGAAGAGGCGGCAGCGGCCCACAAGCTGGCCCGTTGAGCGACGGGGCCGGTGGCCAAACCAAAGCGGAACCGATTGCCGGTTCCGCTTTTTTTTCGCCGGATTATTGCCCTCTGGCGAGGGTCGACCGCAGCATTTCGATGAAAGCCGTGGTCCGGGCCGGCACCAGCCGGCGGCCCGGCATTACCGACCAGATGGTGACACCGGGCAGTTGCCAGTCGGGCAGGATGCGCTTGAGCAGGCCGCGCTCGACCCAGGGGGTGGCAAAACGGTCGGCCAGGCCGACGATGCCCATGCCGTGCGTTGCCAGGTCGCGCTGCAGGCTGGGCGAATTGGCGGCCAGCGGGCCGTGCGGGGTGCCTTCCCAGAGCTCGGCGCCGCGGCTCAGGCGCCAGGGCAGGGCGTCGCCGGTGCCGCCGATCATGCCGAGGCCGGCGTGCCGGGGCAGTTCGGCCGGCGTGCCGGGTTCGCCATAGCGCTGCAGGTAGGCCGGGCTGGCGTAGAGGCCGTTTTGCAGTTCGCAGAGTTTGCGGGCGACCAGCGTGCTGTCGTCGGGCAGGCGGCTGGCGGCGCGGATGGCGAGGTCGAACCGTTCGGCGATCAGATCGACCCGGCGCGGCGACAGATCGAGTTCGAGGCGCACTTCCGGATAGCTGCTGGCGTATTCGAGCAGCAGCGGCGTCAGGTCGAGTTCGGCGAAATCCGGCAGCAGCGACACGCGCAGCACGCCGCGCGGCATGCCCTGGCGGTGCTGGGCCATGGCCGAGGCGGCTTCGGTTTCCTCAAGCAGGCGCTTGGCATGGTCGAGGATCCGTTCGCCGAATTCGGTAATCGTCAGCCGTCGCGTGCTGCGCGTCAGCAGGCGTTCGCCGAGCTTTGTTTCGAGTTGCGTGATGCGCCGCGACAGCGTCGATTTCGGCAGACCGGTCCGCTCGGCGGCGCGGGCGAAGCTGCCCGTCTCGATGATGTGGGCGAAGAGGATCAGATCGTTGGCATCGAGGCTCATGCTCATCCTTAATGTTCCATATTTGGAACAATGATACCCATTTCAACGGCTTCCGGACCACCGCTGCGACCAATAGAATTCACTCCATGGTCTCGGCAACACTGACCTCGAACCCCACCCCGAACTGGAGAACACGATCATGAAAATCCTGCAAATCAACGCCAGCGCCCGCTCTGCCGGTGCCAACTCGACCCGCCTGGCCGATGCCGTGACGGCCCGCCTGCTCGCCCAAAATCCGCACGCCAGCGTCGAGCTGCGCGATCTGGCCAGCCATCCGCACCCTGTGCTCGACGAACCGGCACTGGGCGCCTTGTTCACGCCGGTCGACCAGCGGACGCCGGAGCAGGCCGCCCGGGTCGCCCTCGACGACGCGCTGATCGCCCAGGTCCAGGCGGTCGATGCCATCGTGCTCGGCGTGCCGATGTACAACTTCGGCGTGCCGGTTCAGTTGAAGACCTGGATCGACGCCATTGCCCGGGCCGGCGTCACCTTCCGCTATACCGCCAACGGTCCGGAAGGCCTGCTCAAGGGCAAGAAGGTTTACGTCGCGCTGGCCCGCGGCGGCCTCTACCGCGACACCCCGGCCGATTCACAGGTGCCTTACCTGAAGAGCGTGCTCGCCTTCCTCGGCCTGACCGACGTCGAGTTCATCTACGCCGAAGGCCTGGCGATGGGCGCCGATGCGGCGAGCAAGGCCTTTGCCGAAGCCGAGGCACATCTCGGCGCCTTGTTTGCCTAAACAGTCATCAGGGGTGCCGGCTGCCGCAGCCGGCGCCACCTTTCCGCAATACCGATCAGGAGCCGCATCATGACGACACAAACTTTCCGCACCGTCGAACGCCTCGTCCAGGGCATGCCGACTTCCGATGGCGCCGGCGTGCGCCTGACCCGCGTGCTGACCCAGAACCTGCAACGCCGCCTCGACCCCTTCCTGATGCTCGACGCTTTCCGCAACGAGAATCCGGACGACTACATCGGCGGTTTCCCCGATCACCCGCACCGCGGCTTCGAGACGGTCACCTACATGATCGCCGGCCGCATGCGCCATCACGACAGCGTCGGCAACGAAGGCCTGCTCGGCCCGGGCGGCGCCCAGTGGATGACGACTGGCAGCGGCCTGATCCATTCCGAACTGCCCGAGCAGGAAGAGGGGCTGATGGAAGGTTTCCAGCTCTGGCTCAACCTGCCGGCCAAGAACAAGATGATCGCGCCGAGCTATCGCGACATTCCGCCGGCCGCCATTCCGGAATATGTCAGCCCGGACGACGTGCGCGTTCGGGTCATTGCCGGGGCCAGTCACGGGGTGGAAGGCGCCGTCCAGCGTCCGGATACCGAGCCGCTCTATCTCGACGTGCACCTGCCTGCCGGCAGTCGCTTCGTGCAGCCGATTGCCGCCGGGCACAACGCCTTCACCTACACCTACCGGGGCAGCGTCAGCATCGGCGGGGTGGCGGTGCCGGATCGTCACATGGCCATTCTCACCAACAACGGCGCGCCGGAACTCTGCGTCGAAGCGACTGAGGATAGCCGCCTGCTGATCATCGCCGGGCAACCGCTGAACGAGCCGATCGCCCAGGTCGGACCGTTCGTGATGAATACCGGTGCGCAGTTGCACGAAGCGATGCGCGACTACCAAGCCGGCAAGTTCGAGGCGGCGGCAGTGCGTTCCTTGTGAACCAAGCTTGCGGTGGACGGTCGTAACGGGGGATTATTCCCCCGTAAAGCCGCAACCCTTAACAGCCGCGAAAGGCGCTCCCGATGGACATCTCCCAGCTCAGCGAATCCCTGCAGCGCGATGCCGTCTGGGTCGTCTTTCTCAACGTGCTGCTGCAGCAGATCGGTCTCCCCGTGCCGGCCGTGCCGACCCTGCTGCTGGCCGGCAGCCTGGCCGTCAGTTCCGGGCAATGGGGCAAGGTCCTGGCGGCGGCCATCGTCGCCTCGGTCATTGCCGACTGGATCTGGTACCTGGCCGGGCGGGCCTATGGCTATCGCGTCCTGTCCGGCCTCTGCAAGCTGTCGATCAACCCCGGCTCCTGCGTCAGCCAGACCGAATCCCGCTTTGTCCGCTGGGGCCTCGGCTCGCTGGTCATCGCCAAGTTCATTCCCGGCTTCTCGACGGTGGCGCCGCCGATTGCCGGCTCCTTGCGGATGGCGTTGCCCGGCTTCCTGCTCGCCGCCGCAGCCGGTGCCGCCTTGTGGGCCGGGCTGGCGCTGGGCGCTGGCTGGGTGCTGCGCCAGGAAGTGCAGCGCGCCATTGCCCTACTCGACCGCCACGCCGGCAATGCGCTGAGCGTGGTCGGCGGCCTGCTCGTTGTCTGGCTGGGCTGGAAACTGTGGCAGAAATACCGCTTCCGGCAGTTCTCGGCCGTGCCGCACATCACGCCGGATGAACTGCTGGCCGCGATGGCCGGCGAGCAACCGCCGCTCGTCCTCGATCTGCGCGGCCACAGCATGGTGGCCGAAACCGGGCCGATCGTCGGTGCCACCGTCGCCGAACACGATCGCTTGCTCGATGCGGTCGGCGACTGGCCGCGCAACCGGCCCATCGTCACCCTCTGCGCCTGTCCGGAAGACGCCGGCGCCGTACAGGCGGCACGCCGCCTGCTCAAGGAAGGCTATCTCTCGGTCCGCCCGCTGAAAGGCGGCTACGAAGCCTGGATGGCTGCGGTCGACCTCGATTCCTGAGCATTTTTGCTCAGTAGTGGGCCGCTCCACCTACATCATCGTCGACCAGACCCCCAGCATCATGCTGAGCGCCATGGCGCTGACCACCAGCAAGGCGATCCAGGCCAGGATGCCGGCGCCGATCGCCATGTTGGCGATGTAGTGCGCCTTCGTTTTGTCTTCGATGTGGAACAGCGGGCCAACGCCGTGCCGGATCAGCATGATCGAGGCAACCCACGCCGCCGCGCCGACTGCCAGGACGAAGCCCAAGCTCGGCACCAGCAACGACAGTGAAGCCAGCCACAGCGGAGCCGGCGCAATGGCGGCCAGCGCGTAGGCGCTGTCGTAGCCGGGATCGTGGTCGCGGCTCATCGAAATGCGCTGCAGGAGCATGGCCATGTAGCCGACCATCAGAATCTGCGCGCCATAGAAAACGACGCCCGACACGACGAGCTGCATCGGCGTCAGGGCCGGGACCGAAAGCGGGAAGACGACGCCCGGGTGAACCAGTTCAGCGAAGGCATAGAGCACCGGTGGCAACAGCGCCATCGGCATCACCAGGCTCTTCAAGAACCAGCGCGCCGAGAAATGCGAGCGATCAATATCTTCCCAGCCCGTTTTTTCGGAAACGAGCATGCCGGGAATTTGAGACATCAACATGATCAACCTCCTTGACCCGCCGGAAACGCTGAGATCCACGCCGGAACTACGGCGATGGTCGGGTACAACGACTTAGACAGCAGGCGCGGGGCGAGTTCCGGGGGCGGCTGGGCGGGCTATTTGTGTGAACAGGCCGAGCCGACGATTGGCTACTTGAAATCACAAACCCGCTGTTTTTTTCCTGTTTGCCAATTCAAACAGTAGTCGTGCAACCGGGGGAACTTAAACGCCAAGTTGAGTCGAATACTTGCCAATTGGCTTTTGTTCCCGAGCGGGAAGCCCCTTAAGGAAAGACAAATAGCATGCCAAAAAAACTTATTAAAAATGCCATTCGTCTGGATTTTCCGCCGGAGGCTTTGGTTCATACCAATCTTTCCGGCGCTGCGTTTTCCGGTGAATGCTTGTGGGTCGCCGGCGACGAGGCCTGCAGCATCGACCGCCTGTGCCGCCTTGATCCAGCAGGAAGCGAATTGCTGCGCTTCGGCGATGGGCTGAGCTTTCCGCTGTCGGAACTGCTGGACTTGCCCGGCGCTGCGGACGAGGAAGCCGACCTCGAAGGCATGGCCGTGGCTGACGGCTACCTTTGGGTAGTGGGCTCGCATGGGCTCAAGCGCAAGAATGCGAAAAGTGATCGGGACAACGCCGAAAACGCCAAGCGGCTGGCCAAGGTCACGCTCGACGGCAACCGCCGCCTGTTGGCCTGCCTGCCAATTGAAATGGATGACGCCGGTAAGCCCTGCCTTGTTCGAGAGACCAAAGATGGTCGCCTGGCACGACGGCTGAAAGGGGATGCCGAATCCAACCTGCTTACCGAGGCTTTGGCGGATGACCCTCATTTCGGGCCGTACATGGCCATACCCGGCAAAGATAATGGCTTCGATATCGAAGGGCTGGCGGTGGACGGCAAGCGCTTGCTGCTCGGGCTGCGTGGCCCGGTCTTGCGCGGTTGGTCTGCGCTGCTCGAAATTGCGCTCGAAACCAAGGGCGAAGAACTGCGGCTGGCGCCACTGGATGGTAGCGGCAGCCTGATCCGCAAGCATTTCCTGCAACTGGAAGGGCTCGGGATTCGGGATCTGCATTTTTCCGGTGATGACCTCTACATCCTGGCCGGGCCGACGATGGTGCTGGATGGTGATATCCGCGTCTTCAAATGGCCGAACGCCAAGCCCCTGCTCGCCACCAACCACGAACCGGTACGTTTCGAAGCCGCCCTGAACGAAATGCTATCCCTGCCCCACGGGCACGGCACCAATCGTGCAGAGGCACTTTGCCAATTGCCAACCGAGCTCGCCTCGCAAACGCCAAGTTGGCTGGTGCTTTACGACGCGCCCGGCCTCGACCGCAAGGATGGCGAATACACCGTTTTCGGCGATGTTCTTCATCAATGATTGAGCTTCGGCTCAACTTGGGAAGCCATAGGAAAGCCGGGCTGCACCGTACGTATCCTTGATGTCAGCGATTTGCGTCCCACTGGTTGTTGAAGCGAGGCAGGTGACTGGAAGCTTCGGCCAACATCCAGCCGGTTACCGAAATGCTTCTGTGGGCTGTTGATCACCCTAAGCCGACCTTAGGCCCGCACTTCGTCTATGTCGGGAATGAGGCGGCAATCCGACGTACAGTTGTGCTTCGCGTTGGACATCGATGGTCGTAATTGGGTTAGTGAAGGTTTTTCAGCCTGATCTTAGTCTGCTGCTTTCAAGTAACCGCCGAGAACCATCTGGCGCTTTGCGGTGTATTGTCCCTTGGAGAGTGCTTGGTCAATGCTAATTTGACCGGTTAGAGCCTCTGCGATCAACTTTCCCAGAACATCTCCGATGAAACGAAATTCCGGAATAACGGCAAATTGCACTCCCATATAAGGGCTTTGGAGCAATGTGGCGTCTCGTGGATTTGCAGAGTTGATAGATTCAAGTTCCAAACTTGCCCATGGAGCGGCTTTCCGAAACTCCGGTACAAGGTAGGTAGATTTACGCGTTCCAGATGGCACCATTCGCCAACCGTATTTGGATGCAACCAGCTTCACGTATTCACGTGATGTCGCCCAACTGATGAACTGCTGAGCGGCCGCTTCCCGAGAGGCGTCAATCGTCCCCGGTATAGCTAATGCCCATGACCATAGCCATTGAGAGCCCTTGGCAGTCATGGCAGAAGGGGATGGCGCAAAGCCTACCGTTTTTGCCCATGGTCCGTTCTGCGGATCGGAAACAAACCCTGCGGCCACACTCGCGTCTACCCACATTGCACATTTCCCAGCCCGAAACAAAGCGAGATTTTCGTTGTACCCCATCAATGCGGCATTCTTTGGGCCATATTTACGCAATAAGTCGATGTAAAACTCAACAGCCTTCCGCCAAGGCTCGCTGTCAAGTTGCGGCCGCCATCCCATGTCAAACCATTGCCCACCAAAGGCATTTACCATCGTCGTCACCAAGGTGACGTTTTCGCCCCAACCGGGGCTTCCACGCAGACAAATCCCGTGTACGCCATTGGCAGGATCATTCAGTTTTGCAGCGAGCTTCGCCACGTCAGCCCAACTCGGCCTCGCTGGCATCTTGAGTCCGGCTTTGTCCATCAAATCCTGACGGAACATGAGAATTGAACTTTCACCGTAAAGGGGGGCAGCATAAAGTTTCTTGTCACTCGACAGCCCTTCGCGGATGTTTGGCAGCAAATCATCCACGCCGTAGTTGGAATCCGGCTTGATTTCCCGCAGCCATCCACGCTGGGCCCAGATGGGAACTTCGTACATGCCGACGGTGATGACGTCGATTTGCCCGGATTGGGTGTCAATGTCGGCACTGACATAGCGACGCAACTCGTTTTCACTGAGCGTTAGCCAGCGAATCCGGATATCCGGGTGGGCCTTCTTGAAATCGCTGCTGAGTTCCTGCAGTTGCAGCATCTGTCCGTTATCAACAGTCGCAATCACCAAGGTGACAGCCTGCGCAGGCTGACCAAGCATTAGCAGGCAAAGCACAAGTGCCTTCAGCAGACCGCTGGACCATGACTCAGGGGGGCAATGAAGCATCATGGTCGTGCCGCTCCTTCATTCATTTCACGCAACGCCGCTTCGAATTCAGCTAACGGCAATGGTTTGCCAAACAGATAGCCTTGGTAGGCATGGCATCCGTGGGCCTCAAGATATGCTTTCTGATCGGGTGTTTCGACTCCTTCGGCAATCACATCGAGTCCCAGGCCACGCCCCATTGCGATGATGGCTTGAGCCAGCATACCGTCGCGTCGATTTGATGGCAGATTGTCGACGAATGATTTGTCGATCTTGAGTTGCGTAATCGGTAGCCTAGTCAAATACCGCAATGAGGAATTTCCGGTCCCGAAGTCATCGATAGAAATGTGGAAACCGCACTCTCTGAGCTTTTGCAGCTTGGCGATAGACTTGTCGAAATCATCGATCGCCAAGCTTTCAGTCACTTCCAGTTTCAGTTTGGTCGCATCAATTCCAGTTCGCTTCAGTTCGTCTTCGATGTCCTCGACGAAACGATCCGAATTGAACTGCCTCGGACTGACGTTGACGGCAAGTCTCAATGAACGCAGGTCATCATGCAGGGTCCAGCGTAAGAGTTGATTGCAGGCTGCCTCTATGACCCACGAGCCGATAGCCAGTATCAGCCCGGTTTCTTCCGCAAGCGGAATGAATTCACTTGGCGGGATCACGCCGCGCTCTGGATGAATCCAGCGTATCAGGGCCTCGGCACCAATCGGTCGTTCGCTGGCGTCAACCTGAACTTGATAGTAAAGCTCAAGTTGCTTGTTCGAGATGGCTTCCCTCAGTTCATTTTCCATCCAATGGCGCCGTTCCGTCTCAGACTGGAGAGCTTGCTCAAAGAAAGATACTGTGTTCCTGCCGCCTTTCTTGCTCTTGTACATGGCCATCTCGGCTTGACGCAGTAGCGTCTCCACGCTGGTGCGTTGGCAGAAGAACAACGTAACCCCTATGGATGCCGTACAAACCAGCTGTAGGCCATTCAGACTTAGCGGTTCGGCTATCCTCTGTCGAATTTTGTCGGATATGGCCAAAGCGCGACTAGCCGCTGCGCTAGGGTCTGCTCCCAAATATTCGAGCATCAGCATGAAGCTGTCGCCGCTGAAGCGGCACAGCGTCTCAGCCTCTTGCGAAACCAGGCGGATTCTGTGCGCCATCTCGACAAGCAACTGATCCCCCAATGCATGGCCGAGCGCATCGTTGATCTTCTGAAAGAAATCCAGGTTCAGCATGATGACAGCACCAAGTTCTTGCTGCTTTTCGCTGTTATGCAGCGCATGGGCCAGTCGGTCTTCGAACAAAGAACGATTCGGCAGATCGGTAAGCTGGTCGAACAACTTGAGATGATTGGCCAGCTCGCGAGCTTGCTTCTCTGCAGTGACATCCTGAAGGCTGGCTACAAAATGGATGACGTTATCCCTTTCATCTCGTACCGCCGTGATGGATATACGGGCCACAAACAAGTTCCCGCTCCGGTGCCTGTCGGTAATCTCACCGGTCCAGTAACCTTCTGATTCCAGTTGGCGCCACATCTCCTGATAGAAACCCGGTTCGTGCAGCCCCGATTTGACGAGTCGTGGCGTCTGCCCAATGGCCTCCGTGGCGCTGAAGCCGGTAATCCGGGTATATGCCCTATTGACCCTTTCTATAATCGCGTTGCGGTCCGTAATGATCATGCCGTCATGGCTCTCGAAGGCTACGGCTGCAATTCGCAACTCGCGTTCGGCCCGGCGACGCTCGGTGACGTCGCGGGCCACAGCGAGGATACCTGCCTGTTCATTTCCGTTGGCGGCAAACGGTATTTTGATGACTTCCAGTTCTACGACCTCACCGGAGGCATTTGCCACAGTTGTCTCGTACCTAATTGGATTACCGCCCTGCAAAACTTCCTGATCGCGCCCCCTTACGCCTGCAACGAAATCCTGGTCAGGAAAAATTTCCTTGTCGGTTGAACCGATGACCTGCTCGCGAGGACTCCCGGTCATAGAAAGAAAAACGGCGTTGCAATCGACATAGACACCACGATTGTCCTTGAGCACCATGGCGTCAGGACTGTTATCGAAGATTGTCCGTAATTGCGCCTTCTCAATTGCCAACTGACCCGCAGTTTTTTTCAGTAGCTCATTATTCAATCGGATTTCCGCTGTTTTTATCGCTACAGCACGGCGCAGTGCGCGAATCCACACATAGCCGGCAAAGAGAACCAACAGCGTAACGCCGATCACGGCAAACGCGATTTGCAGGTAGGGCTTAAATTGAATCGGATACTTGAACCACTTTGCCCGCAGCGCTTCCCGTTCGGCAGTGGTGATGGCTTGCATCCCCTTGCTGACCATTTCGAAGGTTCCAGCATTACCTTTTGCTACCGCCCAATGAAACTCACCCTCGTAAAGGGTAAAGGCTTTAGCGAATCGAATCCGGTCGCTATAAAGGTAGAGGAAATAATTAGCGGGTTCCTCATCCATGCAAAACATCTTGATGCTGCCGGATTGCGCAGCCGCCAGAATGGATTCGTAATTGGGAAAAGCTTTAAGATTGACCACCCCCAAACTGGTCAGTTTGTCGATGCAGGCGTCACCTCGTTGAACGGCGACCGAAAAGCCCTGCATCGAATTGGCATCGACAATCCCATTAATCGACGGGTGCACGTAAATGCCCACCGGTAGCTTTGCATATGAGGGGGAGTAGTCATAGAGCTTCTCCCTTACCGGGGTGCGAAATATCATGTCTATGACATCAGCCCCGCCGTCCAGCAGAGTGCGTTGCGCCTCAGACCATTGCATCGCCGTGAATTCGACTTTGACCCCTGTTTTTTTCTCCCAGAGTTTCCAAATGTCGACTACATACCCCTCGATCTGACCACCTTGACCTTGAAATACATAAGGAGGGTAATTGTTATCGGTGACGACACGCAGGGTGTTCGCCCATGCACCTGTCCAAACGACCAAAAAAATCAGGCTGAGTGAGAATCTCCATGTTTTCCTGTTTTCACGCATCTGCTCCCCCCTCAATACCTGATCGCCTTCCGATCCACAAAAACTCATCACGCCACGTTATATATTTAACGAAATTGACATAACTTCCATATGTGACAGAATTTTTGGCAAGCAGTTCCGCTTGTTCGTCGGATTACTGACGCATTGCAGTAATAGACAAAATGAAAGCTCAACGTCTGCCCGGGCCGAATTTCAGGCCAACCAAAAACTGCTGGGCGGGCAACTGATCTGATTGGTCGGGCGCATCTGATGCGGCAGTCACTGCAAGGCAGCCTTGGGCCGGGCGCCGAAGCGAAGATGCCGGAATCCGTTGCCGACTACCCTTGCCGCCAAGGCAAGCCGTGGTAGCGCCAGCCGCCCTTGCACCCCCGGTGGGCGTGTTCGTCGGGTTCGCCTTCGAAGCCTTCGAGGATGTTGTAGGCCTCAAGTCCGAGTTCGGTCGCGCAGATCGCGGCGGCGATTGAGCGGACGCCGCTGCGGCAGAGCATGAGGGCTTTCTTGCCGGCCGGAACGGCCAGGACCAGTCCATCGGCAAAGCCGGCGTTGACTGCCATGCCCGGCCATTGTTTCCAGGGCAGCGCCACGGCGCCGGGCACAAAGCCGACCCACTCGCGTTCGGCATCGCTACGCACGTCGATCAAGACAGCGTCACCGGCTTGCCACCATTGGTAGGCGAGTTGCGGCGAGATGTCTCCGGCGTAGCTGTTGGCGGGGCGAACGCCATGCAGTTCGCCGCCGCCGGCATCGTGGCGGTGGCCCGAGGTCAGGTTGGCTGGTACGGCTTCGTCGATTCGGCGGGGGCGCGGCAGGTTCAGGGAGTTCATCAGCTCGACGAATTCCGCTTTGGTTTTTCCGGCAATCCGGACGTTGCTCCGTTTTTCCGCGCCGATCGTCGTGTTGCTGCGGCCCTGGTAGTCATGCCCCGGCCAGACGGTCGTTGCGTCGGGCAGCGCAAAGAGCACCCGGGTCAGGCTGTCGTAGAGCGCTTCCGGACTGCCGGACTGGAAATCGGTTCGGCCGCAGGCGTTGATCAACAGCGTGTCGCCGGTAAAGACATGGTTCCGCCAGAGATAGCAGGTGCTGCCGGCGGTGTGGCCGGGGGTGTGGAGGGCTCGGATTTGTTCCTGGCCGAAGGACAGCACGTCGCCATCCTTGATCTGCATGGCGGCGGTCGTAATGCCGCAGCCGGCCGGTGCTGCCGTGCGCGCTCCGGTGTGCTCGGCCAACAGCCAGGCGCTGGTGATATGGTCGGCGTGGCCATGCGTTTCGACCGCCCAGACCAGTTTGATGGCGTGCTCAGCGAGCACGGCGAGATCCCGTTCGAGTTGTTCGTCGACCGGGTCGATAATCAGGCCTTCGCGCGACACCTGATCAAACAGGATGTAGGTGTAGGTACTGGAGGCGGGATCAAAAAGCTGGATCAACTCGGGAGGCGAGCCCATTGTCCATCTCCTTTGCAAAGCGGCATTCCCCATCTCAAGCGAGAGAGGCGCACTCCAAGTTAGTGCGGATTTTTCGGCCGAGGTTCAGGCCGCGTGGCGGCTAACCGGTTTGCTCCGCGATATTCTGAAAGGCGATCTCGGTGCGGAACGTGTTGTAGCCGGTCTTGGCGTTGTAGCTGCATTCGCCGCTGCCGTGATCGACGCCGCCGAGCAGGGGGCAGGCGCCGAACAGCTCAGCCACCCAGTCGACAAAGGCACGGACCTTGGCCGACAGGTGGCGGTTCTGCATATAGGCCACCGAGATCGGCATCGATGCCGGCGATAGCTGCGGCAAGACTTCGACCAGCGCCCCCGATTCGAGATGCGGCAGGACCATGAAGCGCGCCGTCTGGATCATGCCGAAGCCCTGCAAGGCGCAGGCGACATAGGCTTCGATGTCGTTGACCGAGACGTTGCCGCGCATCGCGACCGGTACGGACTGGCCGTCGACGATGAAGTCCCAGTCAAAGTTGCGGCCGGTGCGGTGGGAGAAATATTGCACGGCGACATGGTGCTGCAGGTCGTCGATGCCCTGTGGCACGCCGTAGCGCTCGAGGTAGTCCGGCGTGGCGCAGCTGATCAGCTTGAGGGCGCCGATACGCCGGGCGACCAGCGTCGAATCCTGCAACTCGCCGACCCGGATCACGCAATCGACCGCCTCGCGCACCAGGTCGACCATGCGGTCGCCCATGCCGATGACCAGCTCGACTTCCGGGTAGCGGGCGTGGAACTCGCTGAGCCGGGGAATCAGGATCAGGCGGCCAATCGGCGAGGGCACGTCGATCCGTAGCCGCCCCTTCGGCCCGTTCGCGACATCGCGGAATGAGGACTCGGTTTCCTCGATCTCGCCGAGGATACGGGCGCAGTGCTCGTAGTAGGCGGCACCGTCCGGGGTCAGGCTGATCCGCCGCGTCGTGCGGTTGAGCAGGCGGACCTGCAGCAGGGCTTCGAGGTTCTGGATGATGGTCGTCACCGTCGCCCGTGGCAGGCCGAGGTTGTCGGCGGCGCGGGTGAAACTGTTGGCATCCACCACCCGGGTGAACACCTGCATGGCTTGAAAACGGTCCATCGTCGTCCTTCCTGAGTCACTGCGATTGTTTGCTGGTGCTGAATAGTATTGTCGAGATTTGCGTATTTATCCAGCCACAGACAACACAGAAAATAGCTCCATCCCAATTTTCGGCAGGTCCACCTGCCCCGGATGCGATGCCAACCAGCACCTCGACAACCCAGCTGCCAGCGCAAGAGCTGAGCATTTCCGGCCCGGCCGGGCCGCTCGCCCTGCGCCTGTATCGGCCAAGCCGGGGGGCGGTCGTCCTGCCCGTCGTTCTCTATTGCCATGGCGGCGGTTTCGTCGGCGGCAGCCTGGACGACGCCGATGCGCCGGCTGCCTTTATCGCCGAACAGACGCCGGCCCTGGTTGTCGCCGTCGATTACGCGCTGGCCCCGGCCCGGCCTTTTCCGGCGGCGCCGGAAGATACGTACGCCGCGGCGCTGTGGCTGGCCGAACATGCCGCCGAACTGGGCGGCGACCCGCTGCGGCTGGCGGTGGCCGGCGACGATGCCGGCGGCAACCTGGCCGCCGCCCTGACCCTGATCGCCCGCGACCGCAACGGTCCGGCCATTGCCGCCCAGGCCCTGGTCGGGCCGATGCTCGACCCGAGCATGAGCCGGCTCGGCGATGGCGCCCGCCTCAATTCCGACCTCAGCGCCGCGACCTGCGCCGACTGCTATCGCCAATACCTGCCGCAGCCGCGCCAGCGCCTGCATCCCTACGCTTCGCCGTTGGTCTCGGTGCGCCAGGCCGGTTTGCCGCCGGCGCTGATCGTTACCGCCGAATGCGACGTGCTGCACAACGAAGCCGAGAAATACGCCGCGGCGTTGATCGCGGCCGGCGTGCCGACCCAGGTCGTGCGCTTCGCCGGCATCAACCACGCCAGCTTGGCCGCTCACCGGCCGGCCCTGGCCGAAATCGCCCATTTCCTGCGTCGTCGGCTGTGGGATGGCGCGGCACCGGCGCATCCATTGAATTTGTAGCAACAGGCAAGGATTAGCGAGCAATGGGCATCCGCCCTCCCGCCATCGCTCCTTACGATGCCCGCCTTCCCCGAATACGACAGAACCCCAACTTTCAAAACTCCAGAGGATTCATCATGCCCCAACGCCAAAAACGCCTCGTTCTCGCCGCCGCCCTGGCCGGCCTGTTCAGTCTCGGCGGCGGTCTTGCCGTCTATCACGGCCAGGCCGGCGCCGCCCCGGCGGCTGCCGCACCCGCCGCCGCCACGGTCGATGTCGCCGAAGTCGCCAGCCGCGCCGTCACCGAATGGCAGCAATACTCCGGCCGCCTCGAAGCGGTCGAGCGGGTCGAGATCCACCCGCAGGTCTCCGGCATTCTGACCGCCGTGCATTTCAAGGACGGCAGCCTGGTCAAGAAGGGCGAGCTGCTGTTCACCATCGACCCGCGCCCCTTCGCGGCAGAAGTCGCCCGCGCCGAAGCGCAATTGGCCGCGATGGATGCCCGCGTTGCCTACACCGCCAGCGACCTGGCGCGCGGCGAACGCCTGCTGGCCGAGAACGCCATCGCCCGCCGCGATTTCGACGAGAAGCAGAACGCCGCCCGCGAAGCCAAGGCCAATCTGCAGGCGGCCAAGGCGGCGCTCAACGTCGCCCAGCTCAATCTCGAATACACCCGCATCACGGCGCCGATTGCCGGCCGCGTCTCGCGCGCCGAAGTCACCGTCGGCAACCTGGTCGCTCCCGGCAACGGCCCTGCCCTGACTTCGCTGGTCTCGGCCGACCGCATCTACGCCGCCTTCGATGTCGATGAGCAGAGCTACCTGAAGGTGGTCAACGGCAGCCAGGGCAAGGCCCTGCCCATCCACCTCGGGCTGGCCGACGACGAGGGCTACTCGCTCGAAGGCAAGCTGAGTTCGGTGGACAACCGCCTCGACAGCAGCTCCGGCACCATCCGCCTGCGCGCCCTGGTCGACAACCCGGACGGCAAACTGCTGCCCGGCCTTTATGCCCGCATCCGGCTTGGCGGCGCCAGCCAGCGCGACGCGCTGCTGATCGACGAGAAGGCCGTCGGCACCGACCAGGCCAAGCGTTTCGTGCTGGTCGTCGGCGACGGCAACCAGACCGCCTATCGCGAAGTCCGGCTGGGCAGCGTGCAGGACGGCCTGCGCGTCGTCGAAAGCGGCCTCCAGGCCGGCGAACGCATCGTCGTCAACGGCCTGCAACGGGTCCGTCCGGGCGACCCGGTCACCCCCAATCTCGTGCCGATGGGCGGCGCCGCGCCGGCTGCGGCCAAGGGCTAAGGACTCCCTGCCATGAACATTTCAAAATTCTTCATCGACCGGCCGATCTTCGCCGGCGTGCTCTCCATCCTGCTGCTGCTGGCCGGCGTGCTGGCCCTGTTCCAGCTGCCGATTTCGGAGTACCCGGAAGTCGTGCCGCCTTCGGTTGTGGTGCGTGCCCAGTATCCCGGCGCCAACCCCAAGGTGATCGCCGAGACGGTGGCCTCGCCGCTCGAAGAGTCGATCAACGGCGTCGAGAACATGCTCTACATGCAGTCGCAGGCCAACAGCGACGGCAACCTGACGGTGACGGTCAACTTCAAGCTCGGCGTCGATCCCGACAAGGCGCAGCAACTGGTCCAGAACCGCGTCTCGCAGGCCCTGCCGCGGCTGCCCGAGGATGTCCAGCGCCTCGGCGTGACGACGGTGAAAAGTTCGCCGACGCTGACCCTGGTGGTGCACCTGATTTCGCCGGACGACAAGTACGACGCCACCTACCTGCGCAATTACGCGGTGCTCAACATCAAGGACCGCCTGGCCCGCCTGCAGGGGGTTGGCGAAGTCTCGGTCTGGGGCGCCGGCAATTACGCCATGCGCGTCTGGCTCGATCCGCAAAAGGTCGCCCAGCGCGGGTTGACCGCCAGCGAAGTGGTGCGCGCCATTCGCGAGCAGAACGTCCAGGTCGCCGCCGGCGTGATCGGCGCTTCGCCCAGCCAGCCGGACACGCCGATGCAGTTTTCGGTCAATGCCCAGGGCCGCCTGCAAAGCGAAGAAGAGTTCCGCGACATCGTCCTCAAGGCTTCGCCCGACGGCAGCGTCACCCGCCTGGCCGACGTCGCCCGCGTCCAGCTCGATGCCGCCGAATACGGCCTGCGCTCGCTACTCAACAACAAGCCGGCGATCGGCATGGGCATCATGCAGTCGCCCGGCGCCAATGCGCTCGACGTTTCGGCCCAGGTGCGCGCCACCATGGCCGAACTGGAAAAGGATTTCCCGGCTTCGGTCGAATATCGCATCGAGTACGACCCGACCCAGTTCGTCCGGGCCAGCATCAAGGCCGTCGTCCATACCCTGCTCGAAGCCATCGCGCTGGTCGTGCTGGTGGTGATCGTCTTCCTGCAGACCTGGCGCGCCTCGATCATCCCGCTGCTCGCCGTGCCGGTCTCCATCGTCGGTACCTTCTCGCTGATGCTCGGTTTCGGCTATTCGATCAACGCCCTGTCGCTGTTCGGCATGGTGCTGGCGATCGGTATCGTCGTCGATGACGCCATCGTCGTCGTCGAAAACGTCGAGCGCAACATCGAGGCCGGGCTGACCCCGCGCGAAGCGACCTACCGGGCGATGCGCGAAGTCAGCGGGCCGATCATCGCCATCGCGCTGACCCTGGTCGCCGTCTTCGTCCCGCTCGCCTTCATGACCGGCCTGACCGGCCAGTTCTACAAGCAGTTCGCGATGACCATCGCCATCTCGACGGTGATCTCGGCCTTCAACTCGCTGACCCTGTCGCCGGCCCTTGCCGCCATGCTGCTCAAGAGCCACGGGGAAGCGCCGGACTGGCTGACGCGGCAGATGAACCGTTACTTCGGCCGTTTCTTCGCCGCCTTCAACCGCTTCTTCGGCCGCGCTTCCGAGAACTACGGCCGCGGCGTCAGTGGCGTCATCGGTCGCAAGGCGTCGGCGATGGGCATTTATGCCGTTTTGCTCGGGTTGACCGTAGGCATCTCCTACCTGGTGCCCGGCGGCTTCGTGCCAGCCCAGGACAAGCAGTACCTGATCAGCTTCACGCAATTGCCGAACGGCGCCTCGCTCGACCGCACCGAGGCGGTGATCCGCCAGATGGGCGAAGTCGCCCTGGCCCAGCCCGGCGTCGAAAGCACCATCGCCTTTCCCGGTCTGTCGATCAATGGCTTCACCAACAGTTCCAGCGCCGGGATCGTCTTCGTCACGCTGAAGCCCTTCGCTGAACGGCAAAGCCCGGAACTCTCGGCCGGCGCCATCGCCGGTGCGCTGAACCAGAAGTATTCGGCGATCCAGGAAGCCTTCATCGCCGTCTTCCCGCCGCCGCCGGTGATGGGCCTCGGCACGGTGGGCGGCTTCAAGCTGCAGATCGAGGATCGCGGCGCCATCGGCTATAGCGAACTCA
This sequence comes from Dechloromonas hortensis, assembly GCF_009469765.1. Taxonomy (GTDB): domain Bacteria; phylum Pseudomonadota; class Gammaproteobacteria; order Burkholderiales; family Rhodocyclaceae; genus Azonexus; species Azonexus hortensis. The sequence goes on along the minus strand of NZ_SSSQ01000001.1, from coordinate 277,117 downwards.
ACAACGCCGCCAACGCCTTCATGGCGGCCGCCGCCAAGACGCCGGAGCTGGGGCCGATGTTTTCCAGCTATCAGATCAATGTGCCCCAGCTCGACGTTGATCTCGACCGCGTCAAGGCTAAGCAGCAGGGGGTTTCGGTGACCGATGTCTTCGACACCATGCAGATCTACCTCGGTTCGCTCTATGTGAACGACTTCAACCGCTTCGGCCGCACCTACCAGGTCCGCGCCCAGGCCGATGCGCCGTTCCGCGCCCATCCGGAGGACATCCTGCAACTGAAGACGCGCAACAACCAGGGCGAAATGGTGCCGCTCTCCTCGCTGGTCAAGGTTCGTACCACCTTTGGCCCGGAAATGGTCGTCCGCTACAACGGCTACACCGCCGCCGACATCAACGGCGGCCCGGCCCCTGGCTACTCCTCGGCCCAGGCCGAGGCGGCGGTCGAGCGGATCGCGGCGGAAACCCTGCCGCGCGGCGTGCGTTTCGAATGGACCGATCTGACCTACCAGAAGATCCTGGCCGGCAACGCCGGCATCTGGGTCTTCCCGATCAGCCTGCTGCTCGTCTTCCTAGTCCTGGCCGCGCAGTACGAAAGCCTGACCCTGCCGCTGGCGGTGATCATGATCGTGCCGATGAGCATCCTGGCGGCGCTGACCGGTGTCTGGCTGACCGGCGGCGACAACAACATCTTCACCCAGATCGGGCTGATGGTGCTGGTCGGGCTGGCTTGCAAGAACGCCATCCTGATCGTCGAGTTCGCCCGCGAACTGGAAATCCAGGGCGCGACACCGCTCCAGGCGGCGATCGACGCCAGCCGGCTGCGCCTGCGGCCGATCCTGATGACCTCGATCGCTTTCATCATGGGCGTCATCCCGCTCGTCACCTCGAGCGGCGCCGGCTCGGAAATGCGCCACGCGATGGGCATCGCCGTCTTCTTCGGCATGCTCGGCGTGACCCTGTTCGGCCTCTTCCTGACCCCGGTGTTCTATGTGCTGCTGCGCACGCTGGACAAGCGCCACAAGCTGCATACCGCCGCGCCGCATGAAGCGCCCATCGCCCCCGCCCATAGCGCGGCCTGAAGCCCAGGAGAAATGAACATGAATTACCTGCTCCCTTACCCGCCCTCAAGCAGCGCCATGGCCCAGGGCCACGTCATTCCCGCGAAAGCGGGAATCCAGGCAGCCGTTCCCCGGTACCAAAAAATCGCCATCTTCCCGCTGCTTGCCGCGCTACTGACGCTGGCCGGTTGCTCACTGGCGCCGACCTACCAGCCGCCCCAGGTCGACACGCCCGCCGCTTTCAAGGAAGCGCCAGCGGAAGGCCAGTGGAAGACCGCCGAGCCGGCCGAGAACATCCCGCGCGGCGAATGGTGGAAGGCTTTTGCCGACCCGACGCTGGACGATCTGGAAAGCCGGGCGGCGGCTGCCAACCTCGACCTCAAGGCCGGCGCCGCCCGCCTGGCCCAGGCCCGGGCGCTGCAGCAGAACGCCCGTTCGGCGCTCTTCCCGCAGATCGGCGTCGGCGCCGGGCCGACCCGCCAGCGTCCTTCGCCGGCCTCGCAAGGGCTGGCCGCCGACGCCGAGACCAGCATCTCGACGCTGTGGCGGGCGCAAGGCACCGTCGCCTACGAGGCCGACCTGTTCGGCCGCGTGAGCAGCGGCGTCGATGCCGCCAAGGCGACGACTGAGCAACGCGAAGCCCTGTTCCACTCGCTGCAACTGGCCATCCAGGCCGATGTCGCGCAGGCTTACTTCTCGCTGCGCGAACTCGATGCGCTGTCGGCCCTCTACGCCGATACCGTCAAGCTGCGCGAGCAGAGCACCCGGCTCTTCCAGCGCCGCTTCGACGAAGGCGACATCAGCGAGCTGGAGCTGGCGCGTTCGCGCACCGAACTCGCCTCGGCCCGTTCCGAAGCGCTCGGCATCGCCCGCCAGCGGGCGGTGGCCGAACACAGCCTGGCCATCCTGCTCGGCCAGGCACCAGCCGCTTTCACGCTGCCACCTCTGCCGCTCAGCCGGGTCAGCCTGCAGGTGCCGGCCGGCCTGCCCTCGGCGCTGCTCGAACGGCGCCCCGACATCGCCGCCGCCGAACGGGCGATGGCCGCCGCCAATGCCCGGATCGGCACGGCGCGCGCCGCTTTTTTCCCGCGCCTCAGCCTGACCGGAGCGCTCGGTTACGAGTCGAATGAACTGGGCGACCTGTTCAAGTGGAGCAGCCGTGCCTTCGTCATGGGCCCGCTGGTCGGCACGCTGCTCTCGCTGCCGATCTTCGACGGCGGCGCCCGCCAGGCCGGCGTCGACCAGGCGCATGCGGTCTACGCCGAAGAGGCGGCCAATTACCAGCAGACGGTGCTGCGCGCCTTCAAGGAAGTCGAGGACAACCTCGCTCACTTGCGCCTGCTCGGCGATCAGACGCAGGCCCAGGACGACGCGGTGGGCTCGGCCCGGCGCGCCGCCCGGCTGTCGCAGATCCAGTATCGCGAAGGGTCGGTCAGCCACCTCAATGTCATCGATGCCGAGCGCAGCGTGCTGCAGCAAGAGCGCGTCGCGGTCCAGCTCGATGCCGAGCGGGCGCGGGCCACGGTGAACCTGATCCGCGCCATCGGCGGTGGCTGGGGTACGCCCGACGCTTCCTGAAGGGGCAATAAAAAAGCGGAACGCCGTCGCCGGGGTTCCGCTTTGCGCTGGCGTCGTCCGGTTTAGCCGAACATGTCTTCGTACATCCGGCCAGCCCAGGCGAAGTCCTCGGTGACCAGTTCGTCGCGGCGCAGGTTGTCGTCGTCCTGGTCCTGGATGATGATCCCCTTGTCGTTGACGTGGTACTGGAAGCGCACCGCGACATCCTCGCGCGGCTGGGTGTTGACCATCATGAAGCACAGGTTGTCGGGCAGCGCGTACTTTGGCTGGCGGCCCTGGCTGCGGTCGACGATGTATTTGGCAACGATTTTGGCGTGCGCGTTGGCGACGTGGCCGGCCTTCGGGTAGAAGTTGAAATTCGGCGAAACGACGCCGACCGCATCGCCGATCACGTACACGTCCGGGTCATCCTTCATGTTCAGGAAGAAGGGATCGACGCCGGCCCAGCCGGTCGGCTTGCCTTCGGCATTCTTGCCGATCAGGCCGGCCTTCCAGGCCATGTCGCCGGCCTGGTGCGGGGCCATCAGGATGCTGTGGTCGAACGTGAAGTCGCCGGCCGCGGTCTTGATCTTCTTGTTGAAGGGATCGACTTCCTTGATCACCGCCTTCGGGACATAGACGATCTGGTCCTTGTAGAGATTCTCGAAAGCTTCCTGGAAGCCGCCGGTGATCGGGCGCGGGCTGTCCTTGGGGTCGAGGATGATGACCTTGCCCTTGATCTTGCGCTCCTTGATCAGGCCGGCGATCAGACAGGCGCGCTCGTAGGGCGACGGCGGGCAGCGGTGCGGCGGCGGGGGTAGGGTCATCACCAGGTCGCCGCCGGTGAAATTCTGAATGCTTTGCTTCAACTGGAAATGCTCGGCATTCGGGATGTAGGCGGCCGGGAAATGGGCGCGGGTGTATTCAGCCGCCTTGCGGTCGTTGCCGAACCAGGTTTCATAGTTGTAGCGGATGCCGGCGCCGACGATCAGGTAGTCGTAGTCGATCCAGCCCTGGGCGGTGATGACCCGTTTTTTGTCGCGCTCGAAGGCGGTGACTTCGGTCTGGATGAACTGGTAGCCGTATTTTTGCGCGACTTTCAGGTAGCTGAAAGTCAGGAAATTGGTATCGACGACATCGACCAGCCACTTGTTGCTCATCGGGCAGGAGAAGAACACCGGGTTGCGTTCGAGGACGACGACGTCGAGCGTCGGGTCGAGCTTCTTCAGGTGCTTGGCGGCGCTGATGCCGCCCCAGCCGCCACCGCAGACGACGACGCGCTTGCCGTTTGCCTTGGGCAGCAGCGGGTCGGACTGCATGTTGATCAGGAAGGGCAGCGGGCTGGTCGGCTGGGCGAGGGCGGCGGTCGCGGTCAACGCGCTGCCGGCCGCCAGGAATTGTCGGCGGTTCAAAGTCATCTTGTCTCCATGAAGTTAGCCGTCCGACGGCGGAGTGCATCGGACTTACGGTGAAGCGGGGGAAAGCAAAGGCGGTAACGCAGACCGCCGGGCGCCGAGTTTACCTGTTCCCGGTTGCTTCGCCGGGCGCTTGTTGCGATCATCCGGGGGATACCTTGGAGGGGACGATGGATTCTGAAGTTGCGCCGCTGAACGAAGCGCCGTGGAAGCACTATTCCGTGCTGGTGGTCGATGACGAACCGGGCATGGTCAGTTTCCTGCAGCGCGCCCTGACTTCGCGCTGCGGCGTGGTCGATACGGCGGGCAGCGTCGAGCAGGCCGAGCCCTTGCTGCGTCGTCGTCTCTACGATCTGATCGTGCTCGACATCGCGCTGCCCGGCCGTTCCGGCATCGACTGGCTGCATCAGTTGCGCGACGAAGGCTATGCCGGCGATGTCGTGCTGATGACCGCCTATGCCGACCTCGATACCGCGATCGACGCGCTGCGTGCCGGCGCGGCCGATTTCCTGCTCAAGCCCTTTTCGCTGGCCCAGGTGCTGAATGCGATCCAGCGCTGTTTCGAGCGTTCGCGGCTGCTTCGCGAAAACTTCGTGCTGCGCCGCGAAGTCAGCGAACGGGCGGCCGATGTCGAAGGCATCGTCGGCCAGTCTGATGTCATGCTCGCCGCCTGCGAGCGCCTCAAGCGCATCGCACCGACCCCGGCCACCGTGCTGCTGACCGGCGAATCCGGCACCGGCAAGGAAGTCGCGGCGCGCGCCCTGCACCGGATGAGCAACCGGGCGGCGGCCTCCTTCGTGCCGGTGAACTGCGCGGCGATCGCCTCCGAACTGATCGAGTCGGAGCTGTTCGGCCACGTCAAGGGCGCCTTCACCGGCGCCCAGCAGAGCCGCGAAGGCCTGTTCTACTACGCCCGCGGCGGCACGCTGTTCCTCGACGAAATCGGCGAACTGCCGGCCGCCGCCCAGGCCAAGCTGCTGCGCGTGCTGGAAGAGCGGCGAATCCGGCCGGTCGGTTCGGAGCAGGAAATCCCGGTCGATGTCCGGGTCATCGCCGCGACCAACCGCGACCTGAAAGCCGAAGTGGCGGCCCAGCGCTTCCGCCAGGATCTATATTACCGGCTGCAGGTCGTCGAAGTGACGCTGCCGCCGCTGCGCGAGCGGCCGGACGATCTGCCGCTGCTGGTCGAGCATTTCATCAGCCAGCTGGCGCCTTACCTCGATGTGCCGCGCCTTGAACTGGATGGCCGCACCCTGAACCGGATGGCGGCCTACGACTGGCCGGGCAATGTCCGCGAACTGCGCAATTTCGTCGAACGCTCGTTGATTCTCGGCTGGTTCGACCTCGGGCCAGAACCCAAGGCGAGCGCCGTCGCCGCCGGCAGTACCGATGAAAGCCTGGAGTCGGTGGAGAAGCGCCACATCCTGGCCGTGCTCGGTGCCTGCGACGGCAACAAGTCGGAAGCCGGCCGCCGGCTGGGCGTCTCGCGCAAGACGCTGGACCGCAAATGCCAGGCCTGGGGCGTGGTCGACGTCCACTGATGGCGATGCAGCACAGCCCGCTCAACCCGCCGAGCCGGCGTTCGATCCGTGTCCGCCTGCTGCTGCTCGCCCTGCTGCCGCTCGGTATCGCGCTGCCGGCGATGGTCGCCGTGCTGGCCAGCTGGGGCGGCGATTATTTCGACCGCCTGCTGGTCACCAAGGTACGGGCCGACCTGGCGGTGGCGCACGGCTATTACGAGCGGGTGGCGGAGGGGATGGGGCGCTCGGTCGAAGGCCTGGCCGGATCGGCCCGGCTGGCGCGGGTACTGACTTTGCCGGGGGTGCAGCGCAGCGCGGCGATGGACGACCTGCTCGATACGGCACGCCTGGCGCAGCGCCTCGATTTTCTGCATTTTTTGCCGGTCGACCGCAGCATTCAACTGGCCACCACCTGGCCGGTGCTCGATGCGGCGCTGGCCGGCGTGGCGCGCACCGAAACCGAACTCTTCTCGGCCGAGCAGTTGCGGGCGATCGACCCACGGCTGGCCGAGCGGGCGCTGACGCCGCTGCTCGAAACCGCCAATGCCCAGATTGACCGGCGCCAGGTCGAGGCGCGCGGCCTGCTGATCCATACCGCCGCCCCGGTGCACGCCGCCGACGGCCGCCTGCTCGGGGTGCTGGCCGGCGGCGCGCTGCTCAACAAGAATCTAGAATTCATCGACCGCCTGAACGAAATCGTCTATCCCGAAGGCGCCCTGCCGCTCGGCAGCGCCGGCACGGCGACGCTGTTCCTCGGCGACGTCCGGGTGGCGACCAATGTCCGGCTGTTCGAGGGTGGCCGCGCCATCGGCACCCGGGTCTCGGCCGCCGTGCATCAGGCTGTGCTCGACGAAGGACGCACCTGGCTGGACCGCGCCTTCGTCGTCCGCGACTGGTACGTCTCGGCCTACGAGCCGCTGCTCGACAGTCGTGGCCAGCGGATCGGCATGCTCTACGTCGGCTTCCTCGAAGGGCCGTTCGAAGCGGCCAAGCGCAGCGCGCTCGGCATCGTGGTCGGGCTGTTCGGGCTGGTCATGCTGGTTGCCGGCGTCTTTTCCGTACTCTGGGCGCGCCGGGTGTTCAAGCCGATCGAGCGCATGCATGCCACCATGCATGCCATCGAGCAGGGCGACAGCGCGGCGCGGGTGGGCGAAGTCGAGAGCCAGGACGAACTCGGTGTGGTCGCCGCGCATTTCGACCGCCTGCTCGACCAGTTGCAGGCCCAGGCCAGTTCGCTGAAGCGCTGGGGCCAGTCGCTCGATGCCAAGGTCGCCGAACGGACGGCCGAACTGGAGCAGGCGGTGGCCGATCTGAAGGCGGCGCAATCGCAACTGGTGATGAGCGAGAAATTGGCCGCCATCGGCCAGTTGACCGCCGGCGTGGCGCACGAGATCAACAACCCGGTGGCGGTCATCCAGGGCAATCTCGATGTCCTGCGCGACATTCTCGGCCCGGCCGCCGAACCGGTGGCGCCCGAGATCAAGCTGATCCACGAGCAGGTGCACCGCATCCGGCTGATCGTCGCCAAGCTGCTGCAGTTCGCCCGGCCGCAGGATTACGTCGGCTACCTCGAACCGGTCTCGCCGGCCCAGCTGATCCAGGACAGCCTGCTGCTGGTCGGCCACCTGCTGAAGAAGGGCAATATCGCCATCGAGCAGCATTTCGACTCGACCCGCCATGTGTTGTGCAACCGCAACGAGCTGCAGCAGGTGCTGATCAACCTGCTGGTCAACGCTATCCAGGCGATGCCCGAGGGCGGCGTGCTGGTGCTGGTGGCGGAGGACTGGGACGAGGCCGACATGCCGGTCGGCCTCAAGCTGGTCGTCGCCGACACCGGCCCGGGCCTGACCGCGGCCGAGCGCGACAGTCTGTTCAAGCCCTTCTACACCGCCAAGAAACCGGGCGGCACCGGGCTCGGCCTGTGGGTCAGCCTGTCGCTGATCGAGCGCTACGGCGGCCGGATCAGCGTGGACAGCGAGCCGGGCCAAGGCTCGCGCTTCACGGTCTGGCTGCGCTTCGAGCCGCTGGCGTTGGAGCGCGTCGTTTAGCAAAACTTCACACGGCCGGTCATGATCGTGGACTAGGATGAATGAACCCTCATTCCTTGTGGAGAACATCATGGGACTTCTTGATTCGATGGTCGGTGCGCTGGCCGGTGGCCAGTCGGGTGGCAACAATGCCCTGCTCGAAACGGTGCTGCAGTTGATCAACAACCCGCAAACCGGCGGCCTGGCCGGGCTGGTCCGGTCCTTCCAGCAGGGCGGGCTGGGGGAAATCGTCAATTCCTGGGTGTCGACCGGCGCCAACCTACCGATTTCGCCCGAGCAGATCCAGCGCGTGCTCGGCAACTCGTCGCTGCAGGGGCTGGCAGCGCAACTCGGGGTCAGTCCGGAGCAGGCCTCCGGCAGCCTGGCCGACCTGCTGCCGCAGGTGGTCGACCAGCTGACGCCGAATGGCCAGGTGCCGCAGGGCGGCGATCTGATGGCGCAAGGCCTCGATCTGCTGAAGGGCAAGCTGTTCGGCTGATTGACTTTGGTCATGCGGCGCTATGCCGCATTCCCGTTGCCGCCATATGCGGTTAGCATTGCATCCGTTCCTGCGGTAACGCGGGATCACCCTGATACCTCTTGTTTCCGGCCCCGTTTCTCCCAAGCGGGGCCGCTTTTTTGCCGGCCGATTGCCGCGCTCGGGGCGGGGTGTGACAATCCCGGCCCCGAATCTTTTTTGCCGAGCCCGCCATGACGCTGATTTCGTTGAGCCAGTTCGTCGCCTTTCTCGGCGCCGCCATGCTGCTGACCCTGGCCCCGGGGCCGGACAACCTGCTGGTGCTGTCGCTCGGCGTAGCGCGCGGCCGGCGGGCCGGCATCGCTTTCGGGCTGGGCTGCGCCAGCGGCTGCCTGAGCCATACGCTGCTCGCGGCGCTCGGCGTCGGCGCGCTGATCGCCGCCAGTCCGCCCGCTTTCGGCGCCCTCAAGCTGATCGGCGGCTTGTACCTGATCTGGCTCGGCTGGCAGGCCTGGCGCAGCCGGGGCGCGACGGAGATGGCGGGGGCGGGCGGTCACGAGTCGGCGGCGCGGCTGTTCGGCAAGGGTTGCCTGGCCAATGCCATCAACCCCAAGGTCGTCACCTTCTTTCTCGCCTTCCTGCCGCAATTCGTCGATGCCGGGCGGGCCGATGCGGCGGCCCAGATGCTGCAACTGGGTGTCATCTTCACGCTGCAGGCGGCTGTGCTCTTCGGCCTGCTCGGCTATTTTGCCGGCGCCGCCGGGCAGTTGCTGCAGCGCCGGCCGCGCATGGGTTTATGGCTGGACCGATTGGCCGGGACGATTTTCGTCGGGCTCGGCCTGCGCCTGATCGTCGACCGCTGAACTCAGCTTTCCAGGAAGCGTTCGAGCAACACGTTGAGGAAACGCCGGCCCTTTAGCGTCGGCGCGATTTTCTCCGGGCCGACTTCGAGCAGGCCTTCGCGTTCGGCTGCCTTGAGTTGCGGCACGATGCGCTGCAGTTGCTGCGCCGTGCGCGCCTCGAACTGCGACGGGTGGAAGCCGTCGGCCAGGCGCAGCGCATTCATCAGGAATTCGAACGGCAACTCGCTGCCGGCGATTTCGCGCGATTCCTGCAGCGGCTGACCCTGCTGCACGTTGTCCAGGTAAGCGTTCGGGTGCTTCCAGCGCATCTGGCGCAGCACGCGGTCGTGTAGCGTCAGCTTGGAGTGGGCGCCGGCGCCGATGCCGAGGTAGTCGCCGAAGTACCAGTAATTCAGGTTGTGGCGGCACTGCTTGCCGGCCCGGGCGAAGGCCGAGGTTTCGTAGTTGCTGAAACCGGCGGCGGCCAGCCGGGTCTCGATCGCTTCCTGCATGTCGGCACAGAGGTCGCCTTCCGGCAGTTCGGGCGGGAAGGCGGCGAAGCGGGTATTCGGCTCCAGCGTCAGCTGGTAGCAGGAAAGATGCGAAGGCTGGAAGGACAGGGCGGTGTCGACGTCGCTCAGCGCCTGTTCCAGCGTCTGGCCGGGCAGGCCGTACATCAGGTCGAGGTTGAAAGAGTCGAAATGCTCGCCGGCCAGTTGCGCCGCCCGCTTCGCCTCGGCGGCGCCGTGGATGCGGCCGAGCGCCGTCAGGTGGTCATCGTTGAAGCTCTGGATGCCGAGCGACAGGCGATTGACGCCGGCGGCGCGGAAGCCGGCGAATTTCTCCGCTTCGACCGTGCCCGGGTTGGCTTCCAGCGTGATTTCGGCGTCCGGCGCCAGCATCGCCAGCGCCCGGAAGGCGGCGAGCAGTTCGTCGATGGCGGCCGGCGACAACAGGCTGGGCGTGCCGCCGCCGAAGAAGACGCTGACCACCGGCCGGCCCCAGATCAGCGGCAGTGCCGATTGCAGGTCGGCAATCAGCGCATCGACATACTGGCGCTCGGGGATCGCGCCATTCGCCTCGTGCGAGTTGAAATCGCAGTACGGGCACTTCTGGACGCACCACGGCACGTGCACATAGAGCGCCAGCGGCGGCGAGACCTTGAATTCGAGGATGCCGGCGGTCGACACCGGTTTTTGGGCAAAAATGGGAATGGTGCGGGCCATGGCGAGTCGACAGTACGAAGGTGCGGTGGGCGGTGATGAAAGATTGACGCCCGCGGCGGCGGGCGTCGGAATCCTTGGGGACTGCGCTTCGACCTACAGGCTGGGCAGGCGTTCGATCAGTTTTTGCATGGCCTGGCCGCGATGCGAGACGCGGTTCTTGGTCTCGGCATCGAGTTCGGCTGCGGTCTGGCCGAAAGCCGGCACGAAGAACAGCGGGTCGTAGCCGAAGCCGCCTTCGCCGCGCAGTTCGGGGATGATCTCGCCGTGCCATTCGCCTTCGGCGATCAGCGGTTGCGGATCCTCGGCATGGCGAACCAGCACGATGACCGAGACGAAATGGGCGCGGCGGTCCGGGTGGTCGGCGAGGTCGGTGAACAACTTTTCGTTGTTGCGCGCATCCGACTTCGGTTCGCCGGCATAGCGCGCCGAGATGACGCCGGGGGCGCCGCCGAGGGCGCTGACGCAAAGGCCGGAATCGTCGGCCAGGGCGGGCAGGCCGGACAGCTTTGCGGCATGACGGGCCTTGGCCAGTGCATTTTCGACGAAGGTGCAGTGCGGCTCTTCGGCTTCCGGGATGCCGAGCTGGCCCTGCGGGATGACTTCGAAGCCGAGCGGCGCCAGCAGCGCGTTCAGCTCCTTCATCTTCTTGGCGTTGTTGGAGGCGAGGACGAGTTTTTTCATCAGGCGAGGGCCGTTTGCTGGGCGGCGATCAGCTGGCGGATGCCGGCTTCGGCGAGGTCGGTCAGGGTGTTCATCTGGGCCCGGGTGAAGGGTTCGCCTTCGGCCGTGCCCTGCACTTCGACGATGCCGCCGGAACCGGTCATCACGACATTCATGTCGGTATCGCAGTTGGAGTCTTCCGGGTAGTCGAGGTCGAGGACCGGCGAGCCTTCATAGATGCCGACCGAAATGGCGGCGACGTGGTCGCGCACCGGATTGAGCGGCAGCTTGCCGTCGGTGACCAGCTTTTCGCAGGCTTCGTAGAGGGCGAGCCAGGCGCCGGTGATCGCGGCGCAGCGGGTGCCGCCGTCGGCCTGCAGGACGTCGCAGTCGAGCGTGATCTGGCGTTCGCCGAGGGCTTTCAGGTCGGTCACGGCGCGCAGGCTGCGGCCAATCAGGCGCTGGATTTCCTGGGTGCGGCCGGTCTGCTTGCCCTTGGCCGCTTCGCGGGCCGAGCGGGTATGGGTGGCGCGGGGCAGCATGCCGTATTCGGCGGTGACCCAGCCCTGGCCCTTGCCGCGCAGGAAAGGCGGCAGGCTTTCTTCAACGCTGGCGGTGCACAGCACGCGGGTGTCGCCCATCTCGATCAGCACCGAGCCTTCGGCGTGGCGCGTGAAATTGCGGGTCAGGCGAACCTGGCGGAGTTGGTCGGGCTGGCGTTGGCTGGGGCGCATGGTATTCCTCACTTTTTCGGGGTGTACTTGTCGATGGCGCTGCGGATTTCCTCAATCGCCTTTTCAATTTCGTCGTCGGAGAGATCGCTCTTGTAGGCCGGATTGCGGCCGAACTCTTCGAGGCGGGTGGTCACTTCGCCATGCGCCATGCTTTGCGTCGAGATGGCGCTGCTCGCCTCTTCGACATAGCTTTCTTCCCAGCGCACGGCAACGACCGACAGGTTGTCGCCATGCACGCCGCCCTTGATCTCGGCTTGCGACAGCAGGTTGGGGACGCCTTGCAGCAGGTTGGCGCCCTTCAGGGCGACCGCCATCAGTTCGCCGGTGGTGACGCCCCACAGGCCGTCGCTGCACAGCAGCAGGATGTCGCCATGCTCGAGCGGCGTCTTGCGCGAGAATTCGATTTCCGGCGGCGTCGGGCTGCCCAGGCAACTGTAGATCTTGTTGCGGTCCGGGTGATTGACGGCCTGCGCTTCGGTAATCAGCCCTTCCTCGATCAGCAGGCGAATGCGCGAGTGGTCGCGGGTCTGGGCGATGACCTTGCCGCCGCGCATCAGGAATAGGCGGGAGTCGCCGGCATGGGCCCAGTAGGCGACATTGTCCTGGACGATGCAGGCGACGCAGGTCGTGCGTGGCGTGTCCTTCAGCTTGTGGCGCGTCGTGTAGTCGAGGATGGCGTGGTGCGCATTGGACATGCCCTTTTGCAGGAAGCGGAAGGGGTCGGCGATCTCCGGCTTGGCCTCGCGCTGAAAGGCGTCGGCCAGCGTCTGCACGGCGATCTGCGCTGCGATTTCGCCATAGTGATGCCCGCCCATGCCGTCGGCGACCACCATCAGCAGCGCATCGCGCGAGTAGCAATAGGTCGTCCGGTCCTCGTTGTTGGCCCGGCCGCCGATGCGGCTGTCCTGATAAATGGTGAATCTCATTTATTCGGTTTCCTGATTTTGTCGACAAAACGCCCCAGCCAGTGCTGATTGGCTTTGGGGGTGGGCGGCGTGACGGTTTCGACCAGCGCCTTCTGCAAGGCAAAAACGCTTTGCGGCCGATAAAGATGGTTCAAGTTGAGGCACCAGTCGATGATTTCCAGCAGGCGGTCGGAGAATTGACCGTCCCAGCGCATCATGGCCGGCGTCAGGGTGTCCTTCTTCAGGCGATCATCGGCCGCCTGCGGCGCATTGCCGGCCAGGCAGGCATACATTGAGGCGCCGACGCTGTAGATGTCGCTCCACGGCCCGAGATCCTTGCGCGTGCCATAGTGTTCCGGCGAGGCAAAACCCGGCGTGTACATCGGCTTGAGGATCGGCTGGTCGGTGGCCAGGGTCTGCCGGGCGGCGCCGAAGTCGATCAGCACCGGCGTGTTGTCCGAGCGCAGGTAAATATTCGAGGGCTTCAGGTCGAGGTGCAGCAGCTTGTGCGAATGCACCTCGCGCAGACCGTTCAGCATGCGGGTGAAAACGCCGCGGATAAAGCGTTCGGAAATATGGCCCTGGTGCTTCTGGATGAACTCCTGCAGCGTCCGGCCGTGCTCGTACTCCATCACCATATAGACGGTGTCGTTGGCGCGAAAAAAATTCAGCACGCGGATCACGTTCGGGTGCGACAGCTTGGCCAGCGCCCGGCCTTCCTCGAAAAAACACTTCATGCCGTAGCGAAAGGCGCCCTGGTGTTCGCTCGTGATTACCGGCCGGGTCGAGCCATTGACGCGCAAGGCCAGGCTGTTCGGCAGGTATTCCTTGATCGCGACCTGAGTGCCGGCGGCATCGGTCGCCAGGTACACAATAGAAAAGCCGCCGAGCGAAAGCTGGCGGTCTATTGTGTACTCTTCGAGCGGGTGGCCGTTTGGTAGCGGCTGATTGGCTTGTTGCGCCATGGATCTCGCGGTTATGATGCAATTTCAGGCATTTTCGGGCGTGTTGTCCGGCCTGTAAAGCTGGAGATCCCCCGATAATGATTTGTAGTATGACCGGTTATGCAGTCAAAACGCGTGATATCGAACGCGGAACCCTGCAACTTGAACTTAAAAGCGTCAATTCGCGCTACCTCGATTTTCATTTTCGCGTCAGCGAAGAGTTGCGCGCGCTGGAAATGCCGCTGCGCGAACTGCTGGCCGCCCGCCTGTCGCGCGGCAAGGTGGAATGTCGCCTTTCCTTCAATGCCGGTTCGGCCCGGGGCGATCAGCTTGAGCTGAACGGCGAGTTGCTGGGCAGCCTGAAAGTGCTCAATCAGCGCGTTCGGGACGAAATGCCGGAAGCCCGCCCGCTTTCGGTCAATGATGTGCTGCGCTGGCCAGGCATGTTCGGCGACCAGTCGATCGACTTTGCTGCCCTCGGTCCGCAGGTCATGGCCCTGGCCCGCGAGGTACTGGACGAGTTCACCGCCAGCCGGGCGCGCGAAGGCGAAAAACTGGCCGCCATGATCGTCGACCGCGTCAATGCCATCCGTGCCGTGGTCGCCCGCGTTGCGCCACGCATTCCGGAAGCGCAGGCGTTATTCACCGACAAGCTGCGCCAGCGTCTGCAGGAGGCCCTCGGCAACGCCAGCGACGACCGCATCCTGCAGGAAGTCGCGGTGTTCGCGACGCGGATCGATGTCGCCGAGGAACTGACCCGCCTGAACGCCCACCTCGATGAAGTCGAGCGTGTGCTGAAGCACGGCGGCGCCTGCGGCAAGCGCCTTGATTTCCTGATGCAGGAACTGAACCGCGAAGCCAACACCCTCGGTTCGAAATCGGCGGTGACCGAAGTTTCGCAGGCCTCGATGGACCTGAAGCTGCTGATCGAGCAGATGCGCGAACAGATCCAGAACCTGGAATAACTGTTGATGCCGGCGATTGGCGCCAACGCGCGCCGTCCCCTTACCAAATGAGCCCAGTAGCTCGCTTGCCATGCCGCCTGGTTGATTCCCCCGGCATCTTTCACCGCTTTCCGGCGCCGCGTTTTGCGTTAGACTGCATCATCGGTACCGGGTAAATCTGCCCGGTAATCCGACTGGGACCTGATCGTTCAGGGGGTGGTTCGGGATGACGACTGAAGATTCAAGCGGTTCAGCGGTATCGCCGCGCACGCTGGCCTTCCGGCTTTTTGCCGGCTGGCTGGTGGTCGTCCTGTGTGCCCTCGGCGTGGCCGGGGTTTATCTGAAAAGCAGCCTGGAGCATCATGAGGCGCGAGCCCGTCTGGCGGCGGACAATCTTTCCCAGGTTCTCGAGCGCGACATCGCCGCCTCGCTGGAAAAGGTCGATCTTCTGCTTCGCTCCGTCGTCGATGAATACGAGCGCCGACTGGCCGGCGGCGCCTTCGACCCCTCAGAAATGGATGATTTTCTGGCCCGTCTGCGCGACCGGCAGCCCTCGCTGCAAGTGCTGCGCATTGCCGATGCGCAAGGCCAGACAGCGGGTGGGGCGCAGATGGCTGACCGCGAATATTTTCAGCAGTTGCGTGACAACCCTGGGGCCGGCGTGGTCGTTTCCAAGCCGATGGTCGGCCGGATCAGCGGCAAATGGGCCATCGTCCTTGCCCGTCGGCTGGTCGATCGTCAGGGGGCGTTTGCCGGTGTCGCCTATGCCAGCCTGAGTCTGGAATATTTCGAAAAGCAGCTCTCGTCGCTGCAACTCGGGCCGCAGGGTTCGGTCTCTTGGCGGGATGCCGACCTCGGCGTGGTCGTTCGCTTGCCGAAGCGCCTGGATGTCGCCAATTACGGGGCGACCCAGGTTTCCGAGGATTACCGCCGGGCCTTGCTGGAGAGTCCGCAGCAGGGCAGCTATGTTTCGGGCGAAACGGCAATCGACGGCGTGCAGCGCCTGCATGTCTATCGTTTCAATCCGGCCTATCGTTTTTACGTCAATGTCGGCGTTGCCAAGGAAGATTACCGGGCCCCCTGGCTGAGCCATCTGTGGGCGACGCTGACCCTGTTGGCGGCTTTCATTCTGCTCAGTGCGCTTGGCGTCATCCTGCTGCACCGCTACGCCAGTCGACTGGTTGGACGCGAGCGCATGCTGCGGACTATTTTCGATACGACCGATGGCGCAATTTTCCTGCTTGATGCGGCCGGGCGGATCACGCATGCTAACGAGCGGATGGCCGCGATGCTGCTCTGTCCCTTGCCGCAGTTGATCGGCCGCGCCTATCTCGACTTCGTTCATGGCTCGCAGCGTGCCGCGGCCGAGCAGCGCATGCAGCAACTGGTCAAGGGCGAGATTCCCTTCGTGCGCCTGGAACGCGAGTATCAGCGGACCGACGGTTCGGTGTTCTGGGGTTTTCTTTGCGGCCGGCAGTTGCGTGACGAGCATGACCGGCTGGTCGGCATGGTGGCGCTGATTGCCGATATCAGCGAGGAAAAGAGCAATGCCGATGAACTGGCCCGTTACCGCCGCCACCTTGAGGATCTGGTTCGCGAGCGGACGGTGGAACTGGAAGGGGCCAAAAGCGTGGCCGAGGCGGCCAGCCGTTCGAAGAGCACCTTCCTGGCCAACATGAGCCACGAAATCCGGACGCCGATGAATGCCATCATCGGTTTCACCAATCTGCTGCTGCGCGAAGTCACGGTGCCGGCACAGCAGGAGCGGCTGAAGAAAATTGCCCATTCGGCCGAGCATCTGCTGTCCATCCTCAACGACGTGCTCGATATTTCAAAAATTGAGTCGGGCAAGCTGCAACTGGAGTCGGTGCCGTTCCGGATGCTCGATCTGGTCGAGGGGATGGTGGCGCTGCATGGCGAGCGGGCCGAGGCCAAGGGCTTGTCGTTCCGCCTGGCACTTTCCGCCTTGCCGCCGGTGCTCGTTGGCGACCGGACGCGTCTGGCGCAGGCGCTGCTCAACTACCTGAGCAATGCCATCAAATTTACCGAGCGCGGAACCATCACCTTGCGCGCCAGCATTCTTGAAGAGGACGAAGATACGCTGCTCGCCCGCTTCGAGGTCCAGGATACCGGCATCGGTATCGAAGCCGAGGCTTTGCCCCGCCTGTTCGGTGCCTTCGAGCAGGCCGACAATACGACGACACGAAAATTCGGCGGCACCGGTTTGGGGCTGGCGATCACCCGCCGCTTGGCCGAACTGATGGGCGGCAGTGTCGGGGTCGAAAGTACGCCGGGTGTCGGCAGTACGTTCTGGCTGACGGTGCGGTTGGGCAAGACCGCTGAGGTCGACGGTGAAAAAAGAGCAATTTCGGCGGTGCCGCAGAGTGCAGAGGAAATTCTCCGCGAGCAATACGCTGGCGCCCGTCTGTTGCTGGTCGAGGACGACAGTGTCAACCAGGAAGTGGCTCTCGATTTGCTGCGCGAACTGGCTGGCCTGCAGGTCGATCTGGCCGAAAACGGGGCGGTGGCACTGGCAATGGCGGCCACCAAGCACTACGACCTGATCCTGATGGATCTGCTGATGCCGGAGATGGACGGCATCGAGGCCGCCCGGCGCATTCGGCAAATGCCGGCCTACGCGGAAACGCCCATTCTGGCGCTGACCGCCAATGCCTTCGATGAAGACCGGACGCGCTGCCTGGCGGCCGGCATGAACGACCACATCCCGAAACCGGTCGACCCGGCCTACCTTTTCGGTAAACTGCTGCGCTGGCTGCCGCGTCCCGCGGCCGGCACACCTACCACTCAGGAATAAAGCATGGCCGGAAATCTCTATGTTGTCGCCGCTCCGTCGGGGGCCGGCAAGACCACGCTGGTTCGCATGCTGCTCGACAGCGAAGCGGGCGTGCATCTCTCCATTTCCCACACCACCCGCAGCCCGCGGCCGGGCGAACAGGATGGCCGCGAGTATCACTTTGTCGACGCGGCGGAGTTCCGCGCCATGATCGAGCGCCACCAGTTTCTCGAATGGGCCGAGGTGCACGGCAACTTTTACGGTACTTCGAAAACCTGGATCGCCGAGCAACTGGCGGCCGGCCACGATGTCCTGCTCGAAATCGACTGGCAGGGCGCGCAGCAGGTACGCAAGCAGTTCCCGGGGGCTATCGGCATCTTTATTTTGCCGCCCTCGATGGAGGAGCTGGAACGCCGGCTGACCGGGCGCGGCACCGATGCGGCCGACGTTATAGCCCGTCGTCTGGCGGCGGCACAGGCCGAGATGCGCCATGTCGGGGAATTCGACTATGTTATTATTAACAACGAACTGGAAGTGGCGCTGACCGACCTCTGTGCGGTAGTCCGCGCTTCCCGACTGCGGTTTGCTGCGCAAAGTGCGCGACATTCTGCTCTTTTTGCCCGAATGATCTGATTTTCCGAGGTTTTACATGGCTCGCGTTACTATTGATGACTGCCTGAAAAGAATTCCCAATCGTTTTGAAGCAACCCTGGCTGCCGCCCATCGTGCCCGCCAACTGGCCAACGGCGCCACGCCGCTGGTCGAGCCGGGCAAGGACAAGCCGACCGTGATCGCCCTGCGCGAACTGGGTACCGGCAAGATCGGCATCGAAGTTCTCAATCGCGGCCAAGGCTGAGGCTGGGGCGGTGAAAGCTGATGGAGCCAGCACCGTCATCTCCGCCGCCTGCCATTGAAGAACCCGCCTACCGGGTTTTTCTCGATAGTCTCGACTATCTTTCTCCCGAACAAGTAGCACTGGTCAAGAAGGCATACGCCTTCTCGGCCCACGCCCATGCGCATCAGAAGCGCATGTCGGGCGAACCCTACATCACGCATCCGCTCGCCGTCGCCGGCGCCGTCGTCGAATGGCGGATGGATGCCGATGCCATCATGGCAGCCCTGCTCCATGACGTGCTGGAAGACACCGGCACCACCAAGCGCGAACTGGCCGACCTGTTTGGCCGCGAAGTCGCCGAGTTGGTGGACGGACTGTCCAAGCTCGACAAGATGGAGTTCGCTTCCTACCAGGAGGCGCAGGCCGAAAACTTCCGCAAGATGCTGATGGCGATGGCGCGCGATTTGCGCGTCGTGCTCATCAAGCTGGCCGACCGCCAGCACAATCTGCAGACCATGTCGGCGATGCGCCCGGACAAACGGCGGCGGATTGCGACGGAAACCCTGGAAATCTACGCGCCGATCGCCTTGCGCCTTGGCCTGAACAAGCTCTACCGCGAATTGCAGGACCTCTCCTTCCGGTTGATTCATCCGCACCGGGCCGAAGTGCTGGCCCGCGCCATGCGCGCGGCGCGCGGCAACCGCAAGGAACTGCTGACCCGGATCCTCGACGGCATCAGGGACAAGCTGGCCCATGCCGGCCTGCGCGCCGATGTCTTCGGGCGCGAGAAGAGCCTCTATTCGACTTTCCGCAAGATGAAGGACAAGCACCTGTCCTTCTCGCAGGTGCTCGACATCTACGGTTTCCGCGTCGTCGTCGATAACGTGCCGACCTGCTACCTGGCGCTCGGCGCGCTGCACAGCCTGTTCAAGCCGGTGCCCGGCAAGTTCAAGGACTATGTCGCGATTCCCAAGGCCAATGGCTACCAGTCGCTGCACACGACGCTGATCGGCCCCTACGGAACGCCGGTCGAAGTGCAGATCCGTACCCAGGAAATGCATCACGTCGCCCAGGAAGGTGTCGCCGCGCACTGGCTGTACAAGGACACCGAAGAGAGTGGTGCCGATCTGCAGATCAAGACGCACAAGTGGCTGCAGTCGCTGCTCGAAATGCAGAGCGGCGACTCTTCCGAGTTCTTCGAGAACGTCAAGATCGACCTCTTCCCGGACGAGGTGTATATCTTCACGCCGAAGGGCAAGATCATGGCCATGCCGCGCGGCGCGACGGTGGTCGATTTCGCCTACGCGGTGCATACCGACGTCGGTCACCACTGTTCGGCGGCCCGCATCAATCACGATCTGGCGCCGCTGCGCACCGAGTTGCGCAATGGCGACATGGTCGAAATCATCACCTCGCCGCAGGCCAGCCCGAATCCGATCTGGCTGACCTACGTCAAGACCGGTCGGGCACGTAGCAAGATCCGCCATTTCCTGCGCACCATGCAGAACGAGGAATCGGCCCGTCTCGGCGAGCGCCTGCTCCGCCAGGAACTGTTGTCGCTCGGCGTCGTACCGATTTCGATCCCGACCGATGCCTGGGAGCAACTGGTCAAGTCCGGCGGCCAGCGGAGCATCGAGGATGTCTACACCGACATCGGCCTCGGCAAGCGCCTGCCATCGGTGGTCGCCCGTCGCCTGCTGGCGCGCGAGGATATGAGCGGCGACAGTCCGGGCAACATGGCGCTGGCCATCCACGGCACCGAAGGCATGGCGATCCAGCTCGCCCGCTGTTGCCAGCCGATTCCCGGCGACCCGATCATCGGTTCGATCAAGAAGGGCAGCGGTCTGGTCATCCACACCCATGACTGCCCGACCATCCGCAAGTCGCGCACCGCCGAGCCACAGAAGTGGATCGACGTCGAGTGGGAGCCGGAAGAGGGCAAACTGTTCGATATCCGGATCAAGGTCGAGGTCAAGAATACGCGCGGCGTACTGGCCCAGGTCGCCTCGGCGATTGCCGAAGCCGGTTCGAACATCGAGCACGTCTCGATGGATGCCGATCCGGAACGCCTATTCACGCTGCTCCGCTTCACCATCCAGGTCGCTCACCGCAACCATCTGGCGGCCGTCATGCGCGGTATGCGCCATATTCCCGAAGTGACCCGCATCGTTCGCGAAAGGGGAGGCGAGGCTTGAGGATTCTCGTGCTCGGCGCCGGCGTCGTCGGTACGACAAGTGCGTGGTATCTGGCCCAGGCCGGGCATGAGGTCACGGTGGTGGACCGCCAGCCAGCAGCCGGCAATGAAACCAGCTTTGCCAATGGCGGGCAGATCTCCGTGTCGCATGCCGAACCGTGGGCCAACCCGCATATCCTGCCGCGCCTGCTGAAGTGGCTGGGGCGCGAGGATGCGCCCTTGCTCTGGCGCTGGCGGGCCGATCCGGCCCAGTTGAGCTGGGGGTTGCGTTTCCTTTTCGAATGCCTGCCCGGGGCGACCCGCCACAACATGGCGGCCATCGTCGCCCTGTCGCTCTATAGCCGGCGGCAATTGCGCAAGCTGCGGCAGAGCCTTGACCTGCAGTACGATCAACTTCAGCGCGGCATCCTGCATGTTTATACCGAGCCCAAGGAGTTTGAGGCGGCTATCGAAGCGGCGCGCATCATGCGCGAGTTTGGGCTGGATCGGGACACGGTCGATGTCGACAAGTGCCTCGAAATCGAGCCGGCCCTGGCCGATGCCCGGCATCTGCTGGTTGGCGGCGACTACACCGCCTCGGACGAATCGGGCGATGCCCACAAATTTACCCGGGCGCTGGCCGAGCGGGCGCAGGCGGCCGGCGTCGATTTTCGCCTCAATTTGACGGTCGACCGCATCGCTCCCGGTGGTCGAAAGATTGCCGGTGTACTGGTCCGTGGTCCACACGGTTCCGAGTTGCTGACTGCCGATGCCTATGTCGTCGCCCTGGGCAGCTATTCGCCGCAGTTGGTCAAGCCGCTCGGCATCTGCCTGCCGGTTTATCCGGCGAAAGGCTATTCGGCCACTCTGACCCTGGCCGAAAATTCTCTGGCACCGACGGTCAGCCTGACTGACGACGAGCGCAAACTGGTGTTCACGCGCCTGGGCAATCGCCTGCGGATAGCCGGGACCGCCGAATTCAACGGCTATAACCTCGACCTCAATCCGGTCCGTTGCCAGGCCGTGCTACAGCGCGTTCGCCAGTTGTTCCCGCGCCTGGAAGTCGAGTCCGAACCGGAGTTCTGGTGCGGTTTACGGCCGGCGACGCCGTCCAATGTGCCCTTCATCGGCCGGACGCGTTACGGAAATCTCTGGCTCAATACCGGCCACGGTACGCTGGGCTGGACCATGGCCTGCGGCTCGGGGGCGGCGCTGGCCGACCTGATCAGCGGCCGCCTGCCGGAACCGGACTTTCCCTTCCGGCGATGCTGATCGACAGCCACTGTCATCTCGATGCGGCCGAGTTCGATGCCGATCGCGATGCAGTGCAGGCTGCCGCACTGGCGGCCGGCGTCGGGCGCATCGTCGTGCCGGGGGTTGCGGTCGACGGCTTCGAAAAGCTGAAAACCAGCGTTGCCCGCTATCCCGGCTGTTTTGCCGCCTACGGCATCCACCCGCTGTACGTGATGCAGGCGGCGGACGCCGACCTGGAGGTGCTGCGCCGCTGGCTTCAGACGGAAAAGCCGGTTGCCGTCGGCGAGATCGGTCTCGATTTCTACGTGCCCGGGATCGACCCGGCGCGCCAGGAGTTGTTCTTCGTCGAACAACTGAAGCTGGCCCGCGAGTTTGATTTGCCGGTCATCCTGCATGTCCGGCGGGCGGTCGATCAGGTGCTCAAGCAATTGCGCCGCATCCGTGTATCCGGCGGTATTGCCCACGCCTTCAACGGCAGCCGGCAGCAGGCCGACGAGTTCATCAAGCTCGGCTTCAAGCTGGGCTTCGGTGGCGCCATGACCTATGCTGGCTCGACCCGGATCCGGGCCCTGGCCGCCACCTTGCCGCTCGACAGCATCGTGCTGGAAACCGATGCGCCGGACATGGCGCCTGCCTGGCTTAACGGCGGGCGAAATTCGCCTGCCGAGTTGCCGCGTATTGCCGCCGTTCTCGCCGAATTGCGCGGCCTTCCCATGCCGGAAATTGCCGAGCGAACCAGCGCCAATGCGCTTGCTGCATTGCCCTACATTTGATCCAGCGCAAGATTGCCCCTAAAAAGTTTATGGGCTTTTCAAAGTCTTGATCTGCGCTAAAAACGTTAAATGCTTATCGGCGTAGATTGCCCCGGCTGACATCAAACTGACTGGGCGTTGCATGGACATGAAGGCTGCCACCGGTATCAATATCTCCAGCGTCATTCTCGGGGTCGCCCCGGCCGACGCGGCGGGCGTTGGTGAGCGGCTGGCAGCCCTCGCGGGGGTCGAGGTCCATGCGCTGGTGGAAGATGGACGGATGATCGTCACCATCGAATCCGCCTCCGACAACGCCACGGTCGATACCTTTGAGGTGATTCGCCAGATGCCGGGGGTACTCTCGGCCTCGCTGGTCTATCACCACTTCGAATCGGATCCAGACGAGGAGGCGTGAGATGGTCGAACTGAAACTTACCCGGCGTGATTTCATCAAGAGTAACGCGGTCGCGGCAGCGGCCAGCGTTGCCGGGATCAGCCTGCCGGTGGTCGCTGCACCGCCGGGCAAGGATGACGGCGTGCGCTGGGACAAGGGGGTCTGTCGCTACTGCGGCACCGGTTGCGGCGTGCTGGTTGGCGTCAAGGACGGCCGCGTCGTCGCTACCCAGGGCGACCCGGAGGCGCCGGTCAATCGCGGCCTGAACTGCATCAAGGGCTATTTCCTGTCGAAGATCATGTATGGCAAGGATCGCCTGCAGACGCCGATGTTGCGCATGAAGGACGGCAAGTACGACAAGAATGGCGACTTCAAGCCGATCACCTGGACCCAGGCCTTCGACATCATGGAAGAGAAGTGCAAGGCGGCGCTCAAGGAAGGCGGGCCGAAGAATATCGCGATGTTCGGCTCCGGCCAGTGGACGGTCTGGGAAGGTTACGCCGCCGCCAAGCTTATGAAGGCCGGTTTCCGCACCAACAACCTCGATCCCAACGCCCGCCACTGCATGGCCTCGGCCGTCGCCGGCTTCATGCGCACCTTCGGCATCGACGAGCCGATGGGTTGCTACGACGACGCCGAGCACGCCGATGTCTTCGCGCTTTGGGGCTCGAACATGGCCGAGATGCACCCGATCCTCTGGTCGCGCATCACCGATCGCCGACTGACCGCCAAGCACGTCAAGGTCCATGTGCTGTCCACCTTCAGCCATCGCTCCTGCGAGCTGGCCGACAACACGCTGATCTTCAAGCCGCAGTCCGACCTGGCCATCCTCAACTACATCTGCAATCACATCATCCAGACTGGCGCGGTCAACAAGGATTTTGTGGCAAAACATGTCAAGTTTGCCAAGGGCGTCACGGACATCGGCTACGGCCTGCGTCCGAACCACCCGCTGGAAAAGGTGGCGATGAACAACGGCTACCCGGGTGAGGAAGGTAAGCCGAAAGGCAACCCGAACAACTCGACGCCGATGACTTTCGACGAGTTCGCCGCCTTCGTGTCCGAATACACGCTGGACAAGGCACACGAGATTTCCGGCGTGCCCAAGGAAAACCTCGAAGCGCTGGCCAAGGCCTACGCCGATCCGAAGGTCAAGGTCGTTTCCTACTGGACCATGGGCTTCAACCAGCACACCCGTGGCACCTGGGTGAACAACATGATCTACAACGTGCACCTGCTGGTCGGCAAGATTTCCGAGCCGGGCAACGGGCCGTTCTCGCTGACCGGCCAGCCGTCGGCCTGCGGCACGGCGCGCGAAGTGGGCACCTTCGCCCATCGCCTGCCGGCCGACATGGTGGTGATGAATCCCAAGCACCGCGAGCTGTCGGAAAAACTCTGGAAGTTGCCAGCCGGCACCATTCCCGACTGGATCGGCCTGCACGCGGTCGCCCAGAGCCGTGCCCTGAAGGACGGCAAGCTCGGTTTCTACTGGACGTCGACGACCAACAACATGCAGGCCGGGCCGAACGTCAACGACGAGATTTACCCGGGCTGGCGCAATCCCAAGGCCTTTGTCGTCGTCTCCGATGTCTATCCGACCGTCTCGGCCATGGCCTCCGACCTCATCCTGCCTTGTGCCATGTGGATGGAGAAGGAAGGCATGTACGGCAACGCCGAACGGCGCGGCCAGATGTGGCGCCAGCAGGTCAAGGCACCGGGCGAAGGCAGGTCCGATCTCTGGCAGTACCTCGAATTCTCCAAGCGCTTCAAGATCGAAGAAGTCTGGCCGGCCGAATTGCTCGACAAGAATCCCGAGTACAAGGGCAAGACCATGTACGACGTGCTGTTCGCCAACGGCCAGGTCAACAAGTTCGGGCTGGACGAGGTCGCCAAGGTCAACGCCCACGGCATCAAGGGCTACATGAACGACGAGTCCAAGGCCTTCGGTTTCTATGTGCAGAAAGGCCTGTTCGAGGAATACGCCTCGTTCGGCCGTGGCAAGGCGCACGATCTGGCCAACTTCGACGTCTATCACAAGGCGCGCGGCTTGCGCTGGCCGGTGGTCGATGGCAAGGAAACGCTGTGGCGCTTCCGCGAAGGCTACGACACCTATGTGCCGAAGGGCGAGGGCGTCCGCTTCTACGGCTACCCGGACGGCAAGGCCATCGCTTTCGCACTGCCTTACCAGCCCGCCGCCGAAATGCCGGATGCTGAATACGACCTGTGGCTATGTACCGGCCGCGTGCTGGAACACTGGCACACCGGCTCGATGACGCGTCGCGTCCCGGAACTCTACAAGGCGATGCCGGATGCCGTCATCTATATGCATCCGGACGATGCCAAGAAACGCGGCCTGCTGCGGAACGACGTGGTCAAGGTAGCGACCCGGCGCGGCGAAATCCAGTTGCGGGTGGAAACCCGGGGCCGCAACAAGCCGCCGCTCGGCCTGGTCTTCGTGCCATTTTTCGACGAACACCGGCTGGTCAATAAACTGACGCTGGACGCGACTTGCCCGATCTCGAAAGAGACGGACTACAAGAAATGCGCCTGCAAGGTGGTCAAGGCCTGAACCATGAGTAACGATTAAGGCAATCAGGGAGTGCCGTGACAAGGGTGGGGCGACAGCCCCACCCGGCGGCTGCCCCAAGACGATATGAACCCAAAGAACAGCACTCCACCCAAGAGCGGTGCCGCACGCCGCCAGTTTCTCTTCGACTCGGCCCGCATGGTCTGCGGCGTCGGTCTGCTCGGGCTTGGCCTCGGCTTTTACGCCAAGCAGGCAAAGGCACTGCCGGCCCTTGCCCTGCGTCCACCCGGCGCCCTGCCGGAAGACGACTTTCTCGGCGCCTGCATCCGCTGTGGCCTGTGCGTTCGCGACTGCCCCTACAACACCCTGGAACTCGCCAAGCCGGAAACGCCGGTCGCCACCGGCACGCCTTACTTCACGGCGCGCAACATTCCGTGCGAGATGTGCGAGGACATCCCCTGCGTCAAGGCCTGCCCGACCAAGGCCCTCGATCATGCGCTGACCGATATCAACCAGGCGAAGATGGGTGTCGCCGTACTGATCGACCACGAAACCTGCCTCAACTTCCTCGGCCTGCGCTGCGACGTCTGCTATCGCGTCTGCCCGGTGATCGATAAGGCGATTACGCTGGAAATGCTGCCCAACGAGCGTACCGGCCGTCATGCCATGTTCTTGCCGACCGTCCATTCCGAGCATTGCACCGGCTGCGGCAAATGCGAAAAATCCTGCGTGCTGGAAGAAGCTGCCATCCGCGTCCTGCCGCCCAAGCTGGCCAAGGGTGAACTCGGCCATCATTACCGGGTCGGCTGGGATGAGCAGAAGAAGGCCGGGCGTTCGCTGATCGATGAGTCGAAAATGCTCGACCTGCCCGACCGCCTGCCGGAAGGTGCCCAACTTCCCGGCCACTATGACCCGGCCAGCGGCCACACCGCACCGGCCCGCGGCCTGCCCGGCAGCGAGGCGGGGGCGATCCCGAGCCTGCCGCCCGGTCTGGGGAGCAAGCCATGAGCCAGATCGCCGACAAGAAACGTATCGGTGCCGAAGCCGTGGAAAGCAAGGGCTGGCTGCGCGCCCACAAATGGCTGATCCTGCGCCGCCTGTCGCAGTTCGGCATCCTCGGCCTGTTCCTGCTCGGCCCGCTGGCCGGGCTCTGGATTGTCAAGGGCAACCTCAATTACAGTCATACGCTCGGCCTGTTGCCGCTGACCGACCCCTATGTCGCATTGCAGGCGTTGTTTGCCGGGCATGTGCCGGAGAAACTGGGCTTGATCGGGTTGGCCATTGCGCTGGCTTTCTACCTGCTGGTCGGCGGCCGGGTCTATTGCAGTTGGGTCTGCCCGGTCAACGTGGTGACCGATGCTGCCGGCTGGCTGCGCGACCGCCTGGGCATCAAGGGGGCGAGCAGCATTTCGCGCAATACCCGCTACTGGATCCTTGGCATGACCTTGCTCGGCTCGGCGCTGAGTGGCGTCGTGCTGTGGGAATTGGTCAATCCGGTGTCGATGCTGCACCGTGGCCTGATTTTCGGCATGGGGGCGGCGTGGACCGTCGTGATTGCTGTTTTCCTGCTCGACCTGTTCGTGATGAACCGTGGCTGGTGCGGTCGACTGTGCCCGGTCGGCGCTTTTTACAGCCTGGTCGGGCGCTGGAGTCCGCTGCGCATTTCGGCACCGCTGCGCTCCGCCTGCAACGATTGCATGGACTGCTTCGAAGTCTGTCCTGAGCCGCAAGTCATCCGGCCAGCCCTGAAAGGCGAGGGCAAGGGCGTCGGGCCGGTGATTCTGGCGCCGTCGTGCACCAATTGCGGGCGCTGCATCGATGTCTGCTCGAAAGAAGTTTTTACCTACGGTCTGCGTTTCAATAACCCGGCTTCGACTGACACGCTCGTCAAGGTGCAGCCGGAGACCAAATGATTAGCCAGTTTTAGAGGAGGAGCGCCCATCATGAAACAAATGCTGAAGACGACATTCGCCGTGCTTGCTGCCGCCGCCTGCTGGGCGCTGGCTGCGCCAGGTTTTGCCCAGGATGCACCGAAGCCGATGCGCGGGGCGGATGTGCCTGCGGTCGACCAGGCGCCGGAGGCCAAAAAGTACCTTGGCGGCAAGCCCGGTGGACAAACCAAGGTGGCCCGCACCTTCAGTAGCCAGCCGCCGGTCATTCCGCATGCCGTCGAGAATTTCGACGAAATCACGCTGGAAGAGAATCAGTGCCTGTCCTGTCACGGCCCCGATGTCTATAAGAAGAAAAATGCGCCGAAGGTCGGCGACAGCCATTTCCGCGACCGCGACGGGAAGGTCCTGCCTGAAGCCTCGGCCGCACGTCACAACTGCGTGCAATGCCATGTGCCGCAGGTCGATGCGCCGCCGCTGGTCGATAACGACTTCAAGGGCGACCTCGTTGCCGCCAAGCCGGCCGGCAAGAAAAAGAACTGACCCGGCGCGCCGGCAACAAAAAGGGGAGCTGCGGCTCCCCTTTGCTTTGAGCGCCCGCTTGGGCCTTAGGCGGCGACGAGCAGTACGCCGCGCATCTTTTGCAGCGCCTTGACTTCGATCTGCCGGATACGCTCGGCCGAAACGTCGAATTCGGCGGCCAGTTCATGCAGCGTCGCGGCTTCGCCATCGTGCAGCCAGCGGGCCTCGACGATGCGACGGCTGCGCGGGTCGAGAGCCGATAGCGCCTCGTGCAGGCCTTCGTCCTGTTGGCGGGCGATCGCCTTGTTTTCGATGACGCGGGTTGGCTCGTAGCGCGAGTCGGCCAGATAATCGATCGGCGCGAACGCATCGTCGCTGTCGTCTGGGCTGCCTTCCAGCGCCAGGTCACGGCCGGTCAGCCGGGTTTCCATCTCAACCACTTCCTCCGGCTTGACGCCGAGGCGGCTGGCGACTTCGGCAGCCTGCGGGCCGGACAACGTATCGACGCCTTCGTAGTCGTTTTTCAGGCTGCGCAGGTTGAAGAACAGCTTGCGCTGGGCCTTGGTGGTCGCTACTTTGACCAGGCGCCAGTTCTTCAGGATGTATTCGTGGATTTCGGCCTTGATCCAGTGCATCGCGAATGAAACGAGGCGCACGCCGCGCGTCGAGTCGTAGCGTTTGACTGCCTTCATCAGGCCGATGTTGCCTTCCTGAATCAGGTCGGCGTGCGGCAGGCCGTAGCCGAGATAACCGCGGGCAATCGAGATGACCAGACGGAGATGCGACAGCACGAGCTGGCGGGCCGCTTCCACATCGCCATCATTGTGGAAACGCTGAGCCAGCCGGGTCTCTTCCGCCTCGGAAAGCATCGGGTAACGGTTCGCGGCCTGGATATAGGCATCGATGTTGCCGACGGCTGAGGGAATGGGAAGCGCCATTGCTTGGGTCATAGCGTAAGATTTCTCCTTCAACGATTACAAATACATTCTAGCACTCGCTGTCTCAGAGTGCTAACTGCCTGAAAAGTTTCCGATGTCACCTGTCTATCGCGGTCGTTTCGCCCCTTCGCCGACCGGGCCGCTGCACTTCGGGTCGCTGGTTGCCGCGGTCGGCAGCTACCTTGATGCGCGCACACAGGGCGGCGAATGGCTGCTGCGCATCGAGGATATCGATACCCCGCGCAATGTGCCGGGGGCTGCGGAAAACATCATCGCGACGCTGGCTGCCTTCGGTTTCGAATGGGATGGCCCGGTCCTCTGGCAGAGCCAGCGCCATGAGGCCTATGCCGCGGCGCTGGCACAACTGCAGGCGGCCGGGCTGGCTTATGGCTGCGCCTGCTCGCGCAAGGAAATTGCCGATTCGGCCACCCGGCCGGCGATCGATGGCGGTCTGGCCTACCCGGGCAGCTGTCGCCACGGTCTGCCGGTGAGGCGCCCGGCGCGCGCCTGGCGGCTGCGGGTCGGGACCGCTGAGATCGCCTTCGACGACCGCTTGCAGGGCCATATCGCGCAGCAATTGGAGCGCGATGTCGGCGATTTCGTGCTGTTGCGCGCTGATGGCTTGTTCGCCTACCAGTTGGCGGTTGCGGTCGACGATCAATTTCAGGGCATTTCCGACATTGTGCGCGGGGCTGATCTGCTCGCTTCAACGCCGCGCCAGATCTGGCTGCAGCAGTGCATGGGCTGGCCGACGCCGCGTTATGCCCATTTGCCGGTGGCGAGCAATGCGGCGGGGGAGAAACTCTCCAAGCAGACGCTGGCTCCGGCGCTGGAGGTCGGGCAGGCGGCAGCGGCACTGGTCGGTGCCCTGCGTTTTCTCGGTCAGGCGGTGCCGGCCGAACTGGCCCGGGCCAGCGTTGCCGAAGTCTGGGCTTGGGCGCATGTCCACTGGTCGTTTGCCGCCATTCCGCGGCAAGCGGCTATTCCGCTGGCGACTCTGCCGTAAGGCCGGGGGTTTCTTCGTCGGCCTGCCAGTGCTTCGGGCCGTAGCCGGTCAGGCCGACCAGGGCACGGACCAGCCCGTAGCTGAGCCAGCGTAGCAGGCGGGAGTGAATGGGCTGGCGGGTGAAGGTTTCGGCGTGCATTTCGCGGGCGCCGTCGGCCATCGCGGCGTAGATGCTCTGGCGCAATTCGCCGGCAAAAGCGGCATCGCGGACGACGATGTTGGCCTCTTTGGCGAGCAGCAGGCTGAACGGATCGATGTTGGAGGAGCCGACCGTGGCCCACTCGCCGTCGATGACCGCCACCTTGGCGTGCATGAAGCTCTTTTCGTACTCGAAAATCCGGATCTTGCTTTCCAGCGCCGCCAGATAGAGGGCCTGGGTCGCGAAGCGGAGCAGGGGGTGGTCGGTCTTGCCCTGCAGCATGACGGTGATCCTGACACCGCGCCGGGCCGCCGCCTGCAGCGCCCGGCCGAAGCGGACGCCGGGCAGGAAGTAGGCGTTGGCAATGAGAATTTCCTCCTGCGCCGCGTTGATCGCGGCGATGTAGGCGTGCAGGATGTCGTTGCGGTGGCGGATGTTGTCGCGAATCAGGAAGGCCGCCGTCTGGGCGCCGGCCAGCGCGCAATGCGGGGCGACGACCGGGGCGTGGCGGAAACGGCGCTTGAAATTGACCCAGGCAACGATTTCCCAGATCCGCCGTACGGCGTGATGCACCTGCTGCAGGGCCGGGCCTTCGACCCGGACGGCGTAGTCGTAGCGCGGCCGCATGTCGTCCGGCGCATTGTTGTCGTCGATGATATTGATGCCGCCGACGAAGGCCACGCGGGCGTCGATTACCACCAGCTTGCGGTGCAGGCGGCGCAGGCGATGGCGCTTGAAGTGAAAACGACCGATTTCCGGGCGGTACTGCATGGCCTGAACACCGGCGGCGGTGAGCAGCGGCATGAACTCGCTGCTGAAATTGCGGCTGCCGAAGCCGTCCACCGTGACATTGACTTGAACGCCGCGCCGGGCCGCCCGGCACAGCGCGCCGGCGATTGCATGGCCGACTTCATCGTCGGCGAAAATGTAGCTTTCGAGATAGATTTCGCTTTGTGCCGCCTCGATCTCGGCGAGCAGGGCCGGGAAGTAATCCTGGCCGGAGTTGAGCAGGGTGAGCCGGTTGCCCGGCAGGAATTCAGCGGCCATACCGGGCGAGATAGGCCGATAGCGCCGCGTGATCGGAAATCTTCGACCACGGCTGGCCGTGGTGCACCTCGGTGCGCTCGACGCGGAAGCCGCGGACGTAAATGCGGTCGAGCCGGAACATCGGCATCGCCGCCGGAAAGCTGCGCACCGGTACGCCCCTGCTATTGCTGAACACTTCAAGCAGGCCGAGGCGTTTGGCGAGATGCTCGCCGGCCCGGTTGCGCCAGTCGTTGAAGTCGCCGGCAATGATCAGGGGCGCCTCCGGATCGGCCAGGCGGTCGAGATAATCGGCCAGAGCGCTCATCTGCCGGCGGCGCGAATGGCCGAATAGCGACAGGTGCACACAGACGCAATGGGCGGCCGGGCCTTCCGGTAATTCGATACGGCAGTGCAGCAGGCCGCGCTTTTCGAACTGCAGATGGGTGACGTCCTGGTTGTGTGCATGCAGGATCGGAAAGCGCGACAGGATGGCGTTGCCATGGTGGCCATGGTCGTAAATCATGTTGTGGCCGTAGGCCGACTGCCAGAAATCCTCGGCCAGAAACTCGTGCTGCGGTGAACTCGGCCAGTTGTCGTGGTTTTCGGCATGGCCGAGATGGAGGCCTTGGACCTCCTGCAGGAAGACGATGTCCGGGTTGAGGTGGCGCAGGCGGTCGCGCAGTTCATGCACCATCATCTGGCGGTTGAACTGCGAAAACCCTTTGTGGATGTTGTAGGTGGTGATGTGAAGGCTGGGCGTGCTCACGGCGAGTGACTCCGGGACTGCGCTGGCCGCACCGGGGAGGGCGGCACCACCCGCTAAGCTTACCGCGCCTTGCCGGTTCCTGCTGCAGCAAGGTCTTGTCGTTCATCGGCTGGACGGTGAGTAGGCTCGCCGTCCAGCCGCCCCTGCATTGGCTTCAGGAAATCGCCAGCATCCGTTCCAGGGCCAGTTTGGCCAGCTTGGCTTCGTGCTCCGGGACCTTGATCTGATTGACGATCTTGCCGTCGACCAGGTTTTCCAGGGTCCATGCCAGGTGCTGCGGGTCAATGCGCTGCATCGTCGAACACATGCAGATGGTGGTCGCCATGAACTGGACGATCTTGTTTTGCGGCAGAACTTCTTTCGCCAGCCGGTCGACCAGGTTCAGTTCTGTGCCGACCAGCCAACGCGTCCCTTCCGGCGCTTCCTTGATGGTCTTGACGATGTGTTCGGTCGAGCCGACATAGTCGGCGGCGGCGCAGACTTCGAAATTGCATTCCGGGTGGGCAATCACCTTGCCCTCCGGGTACTTGGCGCGGAAGGCATCGATCTGCGACTTCTGGAACATCTGATGCACCGAGCAGTGGCCCTTCCAGAGCAATATCTTGGCATGCTTGATCTGGGCCGGCGTTAGGCCGCCGAGTTCGAGGTCCGGGTCCCAGACGACCATTTCGTCCATGGCAAAACCCAACTGGTGGCCGGTCCACCGGCCGAGATGCTGGTCCGGGAAGAACAGCACCTTGGGGCGGCGTTCGAAGGCCCATTTGGCGATGGTGCCGGCGTTCGACGAGGTACAGACGATGCCGCCGTGCTCGCCACAGAAGGCTTTCAGGTCGGCCGCCGAGTTGATGTAGGTGACCGGCGTCACTTCCTCTTCTGCATTCAGCACCGAATTCAGTTCGCGCCAGCAGCGTTCGACCTTGGCCAGATTGGCCATGTCGGCCATCGAACAGCCGGCCGCAAGGTCGGGCAGGATGGCGACCTGGTGCGGCGCGGTCATGATGTCGGCGACTTCGGCCATGAAATGCACGCCGCAGAAAATGACGTACTCGGAGTCGGTCTGCGCGGCGAGCTTCGACAGCTTCAGCGAGTCGCCGGTCAGGTCGGCGTGCTGATAGACGTCGGCGCGCTGGTAATGGTGGCCGAGAATGACCGCCTTCTTGCCGAGCTTGGCGCGAGCGACGCGAATGCGTTCCTGGCAGGCTTCGTCGGACAGGTTGTTGAACGGATCAAAGGAGATGGTTGCTGTTTGCATGCTGTTCTCTGAAAAATCGGCTTTTTCGATGGTCGACCGCAGGGGCCTGCCGTTGTCTCTAAGGGCGCCGGGTTATCCCTGGTTCCACGGCAGTCCGGCCTTGCGCCAGCCGCCGATATGGTTGCGCTGGCCGTTGGCATCCTTGTCGCCCTCGAAACCTTCGAGGATGTTGTAGCAGTTGTTGTAGCCGGCTTCGCTGGCCGCCGCGGCGGCAGCGATCGAGCGGGCGCCGCTGCGACAGAGGAACATGACCAGCGCTTCGGGATCGACCTGGCGTTTCAGTTCGGCCAGGAAGTTCGGGTTGCGGACGCCGCCCGGGTACTGGTTCCATTCGATTTCGACTGCGCCGGGAACGCGCCCGACCCAGTCCCACTCGGCCCGCGTCCGGACATCGACAATTTTCGCGCCGGGCGCCAGATGCAGCAGATCGCAGGCTTCCTGCGGCGTCAGTTCACCCTGGTAGGGGCGTTCCAGCGACTGGCCGCGCTGGCGGGCCAGATTGAGTATCTCGGTTAACTTTCCCATAATCTTTGGCTGCTAAAATCCAAGGTCGATAGTATAGGGCAGACCTTATGGGACAAGAGCAACAGCCGGTCGTTCCGGCCGCGCTAACGGCCGCCGAACGCGCCGAGCAGACTCAGCGCGCCACTTGGGTCAGCGTCGTGATCAATCTGCTGCTGACCGTGGTGCAGATTGTCGTCGGCTGGTTGGCGCATTCCCAGTCGCTGGTTGCGCACGGCCTGCACTCCTTTTCCGATCTGCTTTCCGATTTTCTGGTCATCTACGCCAGTCGGCAGAGCGCGCATCCTGCCGACCAGGCCCATCCCTACGGCCACGCCCGGGTCGAGACGGCGGCGACGCTGATCCTCGGTGCTTCGCTGACCCTGATTGGCGGTGGCATCCTGTGGGAATCCGGGATGCGCCTGCAGCATATCGAAAACCTGCCCAGCGTCGAAATGTCTGCCTTCTGGGTCGCCGTCGCCACTGTGATCGCCAAGGAAGGCCTGTACCGCTACCTGATCCGGGTCGCCGAGCGCCTGCGCTCGCAACTGATGATCGCCAATGCCTTGCACACCCGGGCCGATGCGGCCTCGGCGCTGGTCGTCGTGGTCGGCATCGGCGGTGCCCTGCTCGGCTGGTCCTTCCTCGACCTGCTGGCGGCGGCCTTGATGGGCTTCATGATCCTGCGCATGGGCGCCGGTCTGGCCTGGGGAGCGCTCAAGGAACTGATCGATACCGGTCTCGAGGAAACCCAGGTTGCTTCCATTCGCCAGACCTTGGCGGCGACGCCCGGTGTGCTCGGTGTACACAACCTGCGGACGCGGCGCATGGCGCATCAGGCGCTGGTTGATGTGCATGTCCAGGTCGATTCGCGGATCAGTGTTTCCGAAGGACACCGCATTGCCGAGTCGGCGCGAGCCCGGGTTCTGAGCGAACATGCCGAGGTGCTCGATGTGCTCGTGCATATCGACCCCGAGGATGATCTGGACCCCGACATCGCCATCCGTCTGCCAGCGCGCGAAACCCTGCTGCAGGAATTGCTGCCGCTGCTCGCCGACCTGCCCGAACCGGAGAGGGTGGTGCTGCATTATCTCGGTGGCCGCATCGAGGCCGAGATTTTCTTCAGCCACGCCTTCTTCGAAAATGGCGATGCGATGCGCAAGCTCTCTCAGCAGCTGGCCGAGCGCCTGGCCGCGACCTCGACCATCCGGCGCCTATCGGTGAATTGCATGTTTGCACCAAAATAGTGCGCCAATTGGCCGGGTTTGCACGGTTATGGTGCGTTAAATCTTTGCTTAATCCATGCATCTCATTGTGGCAAAATGCAAAGCTTAGTTGCGGGTCTTTGGCACACTTTCTGCTAAAACCTCCGCGTTGCGAATTTTTGATTGTCGCCGGATAAGCCGGCAACTTGTTTTCTAGGAGACTGACGTTTATGGCAACCCCGCAAGACGTGATCAAGCTGATTAAGGAAAATGACGCCAAGTTCGTCGATTTTCGTTTCACCGATACCCGTGGCAAGGAACAGCACGTAACCGTGCCGGTTTCCGCTTTTGACGAAGACAAGTTCGAAAACGGCCACGCTTTCGACGGCTCCTCGATCGCCGGCTGGAAGGGTATTCAGGCTTCCGACATGCTGCTGATGCCGGATCCGGACACCGCCTACGTCGACCCGTTCTTCGACGAAACCACCGTTGTCCTGTCCTGTGACGTCGTCGACCCGGCCGATGGCCGTGGCTACGACCGCGATCCGCGCTCCATCGCCAAGCGCGCTGAAGCCTACCTGAAGTCCTCCGGCATTGGCGACACCGCCTACTTCGGTCCGGAACCCGAATTCTTCATCTTCGACGGCGTCGAGTGGAATGTCGACATGTCCGGTTGCAACCTGAAGATCCATTCCGCTGAAGCGGCTTGGGGCTCGGGTGAAAAGAACGACGGCAATGGCGCCACCGGCCACCGTCCGACCGTCAAGGGCGGCTACTTCCCGGTTCCGCCGGTCGACAGCCTGCACGACATCCGTTCGGCCATGGTGCTGACCCTGGAAGCCCTCGGCTGCCCGGTTGAAGTTCACCACCACGAAGTCGCCACTGCCGGTCAGTGCGAAATCGGTACCGTGTTCAACACCCTGGTCAAGCGCGCCGACCAGACCCAGATCCTGAAGTACGTGGTGCATAACGTTGCCCACCAGTACGGCAAGACCGCCACCTTCATGCCGAAGCCCATCGTTGGCGACAACGGTTCCGGCATGCACGTTCACCAGTCGATCTGGAAGGACGGCAAGAACCTGTTCGCCGGCGACGGCTATGCCGGTCTGTCCGAACTGGCCCTGTTCTACATCGGCGGCATCATCAAGCACGCCAAGGCCCTGAACGCGATCACCAACCCGGGTACCAACTCCTACAAGCGTCTGGTCCCGCACTACGAAGCCCCGGTCAAGCTGGCTTACTCGGCCAAGAACCGTTCCGCTTCGATCCGTATCCCGTTCGTTGCCTCGACCAAGGCCCGTCGTATCGAAACCCGCTTCCCGGATCCGATCGCCAATCCGTACCTGGCCTTCGCCGCCCTGCTGATGGCTGGTCTGGACGGTATCCAGAACAAGATCCACCCGGGCGACCCGGCTGACAAGAACCTGTACGATCTGCCGCCGGAAGAAGACGCACTGATCCCGACCGTCTGCGCTTCCCTCGAAGAAGCCCTGCAGAACCTGGACAAGGATCGTGAGTTCCTGACCCGTGGCGGTGTGTTCTCCAACGACTGGATCGACGCCTTCATCTCCCTGAAGATGGACGAAGTCAATCGCGTTCGCATGACGACCCACCCGGTGGAATTCGATCTGTACTACTCCTGCTAAGCCAGCGAGCCGGTATTCAAAAAGGGCGGGTTTTCCCGCCCTTTTTTTGTCCACCGTTCGGCGGGATGACCGTTAAAGTCCGCTACACTTGAGCGCTAACCTGGAATGATGACGATGACACGTAGCACGCTTGCAACCCTGCTCGCCATACTGGCGCTGCCGGCAACGGCCCAGACGATTTACAAATGCACCGACGCCAGTGGTGGCACGCTGATTTCCAATACCCGTATCGAGAAGAACTGCAAGGCGATCGTCAGTGGAGCGGAATCGACGCTGCCGGCACCCAAGCCGCGTTCGGGGGGCTCGGGGGCGGCGGCCAATCCGTCACCGGCGGGTTTCCCCAAGGTGCAGGAAGATACGCAGAAGGCGCGTGACGGCGATCGGCGCCACATCCTGGAGCAGGAACTGGCCGGCGAGCAGCGCAACCTGGAGCTGGCGCGCAAGGAACTGGCCGAGCAGGAAGCCCTGCGTACCGCCGGCGACAATCGTCAGGACCGCATCCTGCCGTACAAGGATCGCGTCGGGCAGCACGAGCGCAATATCCAGGCGATCCAGAAAGAACTCTCGAATCTGCGCTGATCAGGCAGTCGGCGATTTGACTTTGTACCAGGCGGCGTAAAGCGCCGGCAGGAAGAGCAGGGTGAGGGCGGTGGCGACGATCAGGCCGCCCATGATGGCCACGGCCATCGGCCCGAAGAAGTCGTTGCGCGACAGCGGGATCATCGCCAGCACGGCGGCGGCCGCGGTCAGCACAATCGGCCGGAAGCGGCGCACCGTCGATTCGACGATCGCTTCCCAGCGCGCCTTGCCGGCGGCCAGGTCCTGTTCGATCTGATCGACCAGGATCACCGAATTGCGCATGATCATCCCGAACAGCGCGATGGTGCCGAGCAGCGCCATGAAGCCGAACGGCTGGCGGAAAACAAGCAGGAACAGGGCGATGCCGATAATGCCGAGCGGCGCCGTGAGCAGCACCATGACGACGCGCGAGACGCTCTGCAGCTGGATCATCAGGATGGTGACGACGGCCAGGATGAAGAGCGGGATGCCGGCCATCACCGAGGTCGAGCCCTTGGCCGATTCCTCGACCGAGCCGCCGGTGGAGATGCTGTAGCCGGCCGGCAGGGCGGCGCGCAGGGCGTTGATTTCCGGATTGATGCGGTCGACCACCGTCGCCGG
The DNA here is from genome assembly GCF_009469765.1 of Dechloromonas hortensis. Taxonomy (GTDB): domain Bacteria; phylum Pseudomonadota; class Gammaproteobacteria; order Burkholderiales; family Rhodocyclaceae; genus Azonexus; species Azonexus hortensis. The sequence goes on along the minus strand of NZ_SSSQ01000001.1, from coordinate 240,009 downwards.
CTGGGTTTTGCCGTAGAGGTTGGCGCGGACGGTAATCGTCGGCAGGCGGTCGCGACGCCAGATCAGCCCCGGTTCGAAGCTGTACTTGAGATGGCCGATCTGGCTCAAGGGTACGCTCTTGCCGCTGCGGGTCGGCACCGAGAGGTCGGGCAGCACGGCGAGGTGGGTGCGTTCCTCGCGGTCGCCGCGCAGCACGACATCGATGGTCTTCTCGCCTTCGCGGTAGCTGGTCACCGTGTAGCCGTTCAGCGACATGTTCAGCAAGGCGGCCAGATCCTGGCTTGAAACGCCGAGCAGGCGGGCCTTGTCCTGGTCGATTTCGATCTCGATGGCCTTCGACAGCTCGCTCCAGTCGAAATTGACGTTCGACAGTTCCGGATTTTGGCGCATCACATCTGCCACCTGGCCGGCCACTTTGCGCAGCGTCGCCATGTCCTCGCCGGAAACCCGGTACTGCACGGGATAGCCGACCGGCGGCCCGTTTTCGATGCGGCTGATATTGCCCCGGGCGTTGAAGCCATCCTGTTCGAACAGCTCGATCAGGCGCCCGCGGAGGGCTTCGCGGGCCTCGACGTTACGAGTGACGATGACGAACTGGCTGACGTTGCTGGCCGGCAATTGCTGGTCGAGGCCGAGGTAATAGCGCGGCGAACCGGAGCCGACGTAGGTGATGTAGTGCTCGAACTGGTTGAATGCGGCCTTGTCCTGGTCGAGCCAGTCTTCGAGACGTTTGGCTTCGGCATCGCTGGCTGCGATCGAGGCGCCTTCCGGCAGGCGGAGTTCGACATTCAGTTCAAGCCGGGTCGAATTCGGGAAAAACTGCTTCTGTACCTTGCCCATGCCGACGATGGCCAGGGCGAACAGGGCGATGGTGATGGCAATGACCAGCCAGCGACGCTTGACGCACCAGGTAACGAGCTTGCGGAAGCGGCTGTAGAACGGCGTGCCGTACACGTCGTGCTCGTCGCCGTGGGCCGGGCCGCTCAGGCCGAGGCGGGTGAGCAGGTGGGCCAGGGCCGGCAGCCGGCGTTCGATCAGGCTCGGCGGGCGCGGCGCATGCGGGTTGGGCAGCAGCTTGTAGCCGAGCCAGGGAATGGCGACGACCGCGGCCAGCCAGGAGATGAGCAGGGCGACGGCGTTGATCTGGAAGAAGGCGAAGGCATATTCGCCGGTCGACGATTTGGCCAGCGCAATCGGGATGAAGCCGGCGACGGTGACCAGCGTGCCGGACAGCATCGGGCCGGCCGTGCTGCTGTAGGCGAAAGAGGCGGCGCGGGTTCGTTCCCAGCCCTGTTCCATCTTCACCCACATCATTTCGACGGCGATGATCGCGTCGTCCACGAGCAGGCCGAGGGCGAGGACGAGGGCGCCGAGCGACACCTTGTGCAGGCCGACATTGAACCACTGCATGGCGAGGAATGTGGCGGCGAGGACGAGCGGGATCGAAATGGCGACGACCAGGCCGGTGCGGATGCCGAGGCTGATGAAGGTGACCAGCAGAACAACGATCACCGCTTCGGCCAGCGACTGGACGAAAGCCTGTACCGAGCGCTTGACGGCATCCGGCTGGCTGGCCGACGGTGCGATCTCGACGCCGAGCGGCAGGGCTTGGTTGATTTTGGCGATGTGGGCATCGAGCTCCTTGCCGAGGACGATAATGTCGCCGCCCTTGGCCATGGCAACACCGATGGCCAGCGCCCGCTTGCCGCCGAAGCGGACCTGGGTGGCCGCCGGGTCGATGGTGCCGCGCTTGATGCTGGCGATGTCGCCAAGCCGGAAGCTGCGGTTGCCGGCGCGGATCAATGTGTCGGCCACGGCCTGCACGGTGTCGAAAGCGCCGCCCGGCCGAATCTGGATGCGCTCGCTCGACGTTTCGAAAAAACCGGCCCCGGCGACGGCGTTCTGCTGGTTCAGGGCCTGGACGATGGTCGTCTGATCGATGCCGAGCGTCGCCAGCTTGGCATTCGACAGTTCGACAAAGATCTTTTCGTCCTGGATGCCGAAGATTTCCACCTTGCCGACGGTCGGTACGCGTAACAACTCGTCGCGAATGCGCTCGGCGGTGTCCTTCAGTTGCGGGTAGTCGAGGCCTTCTGCGGTCAACGCATAAATATTGCCAAAAACGTCGCCGAATTCGTCATTGAAGAACGGGCCTTGGATGCCGGCCGGCAGCGTGTGCCGGATATCGCCGATCTTCTTGCGGACCTGGTAATAGACATCGGGCACCATGGCCGGCGGCGTGCTGTCCTTGGCGAAGAACATCACCGTCGATTCGCCGGGGCGCGAGTAGCTCGATACCCGGTCGATGAACGGCGTTTCCTGCAGTTTCTTTTCGATCTTGTCGGTCAGCTGCTGTTCGACCTGGCGCGCCGTGGCGCCCGGCCACTGGGTGCGGATCACCATCAGCTTGAAAGTGAACGGTGGATCTTCGGCCTGGCTCAGCTTGCCATAGGCGAACACGCCCATCAGGGCGAGGGCAAACAGGAAATAGCCGACCAGCGTCCGGTGGTGCAGCGTCCAGTCGGAAAGGTTGAAGCGCTGGCTCACGATTCAGCGCTGCCCACTGGGCGGCGTCACCGGCTTCGCCTGGACGCTCTGACCCGGCACCAGCTTGGCGGTGCCGGCAACGACGACCACTTCGCCGGCCTGCAGGCCGCTGCTGATCGCTGCGCCATCCTCGCGGAATTGCGCCACCTGCACCGGGCGCGGCATCGCCTTGCCGTCGCTGACGACCCAGACCAGCGGCCCCTGGCCCTGGTCGAGCACGGCGTTGAGTGGGACGAGCAACGGGGCGCTGCCGGCGCTGCCGACGACGACCCGGGCCGTCATGCCGAGGCGGACTTCCGGAGGCGGCTCGATCAGGCGGATGCGTGCGGCGTAGGTCCGGGTCGCCGGGTCGGCGGCTGGCGCCAGTTCGCGCAATTCGCCGCGGACAGTGATTTTTGGCTCGGCCCACAGGTTGACCGCCAGACTCGGCGCCGCCTTGATCTCGGCCAGCCGGTTTTCCGGAATGGCGATGGCGACTTCCTTTTCTTCCGGGCGGGCCAGCCGGATGACGGCCTGGCCGGCACCGACAACCTGGCCGGCCTCGGCCAGCACGGCGGTGACGACGGCCGGGTATTCGCTGCTCAATGTGCCATAGCTGGCCTGGTTGCCGCTGATCTGGTTTTGCGAACGTGCCTGCTCGAGGCGGGCCTGGGCGCTGTTGAAGGCATTGTCCTTGGCATCGAAGGCGGCCTGGCTGACGAACTTTTTGCCGAGCAGGCCGGCATAGCGTTCGCGCTCGGCCTTGGCGGTGGTCAATTCGCTTTCCGCCGCGGCGAGCTGGGCGCGGGCGGTAGCCGCGGCCAGTTGCAGGTCGGCCGGATCGAGCCGGGCCAGCGGCTGGCCGGCCTTGATCTCGGCGCCGGCATCGACCAGCCGGGCAGCCAGCTTGCCGCCGACGCGAAAGGCGAGGTCGATTTCATGTCGGGCGCGAATTTCGCCGGTGTAGATACTCATGCCGCTATCCGCCTGGGCCACCGTCTGGACGAGGACCGTGCGTACTGCGGCCGGTGGCGCATCGCCGGCCGAGCAGCCGGCCAGCAGAAGCAGGGCGGCCAAGATGGGCGCAACTCGGGGCGGATTGAAGGTGGCCATTGGCGGTGCGGGAAAAGGAGGTCTGCGAATGATAATGAACCATCGGTCAGTAACGCAAGATATGATTTTTTGCCGGCGCAAGGCGGCCGGCTGTGCGGCTACAATGACGCCATGAACTCATCCTTTGCTTCCTTCGCCGGCCTTGATCTGCTGGCTTCGGCGGTTCTGTTGATCGACGAGGATCTGCGCGTCCGCTACGTCAATCCGGCCGGTGAAAATCTGTTGGCGGTGAGCAGCCGCTCGGTCGAGAGCAAGCCGCTGCTGACCATTTGCACCTGTCCGCCCAGTCTGCAGTCGGCCTTCGACAACGGTCTGCACAACAACTGGGGCTATACCGGCCAGAACCTCGAACTCAAGCGTCACGACGGCGAACTGCTGCACCTGAACTGTACGGTGACGCCGCTGCGTCCCGATATGGCGCCCGGGGTCCGCCTGCTGCTCGAATTGCAGCCGATCGAGCAGCAACTGGCGGCCACCCGCGAGGAACAGTTGATCCAGCAGCAGCAGGCCAATCGCGAACTGATCCGCAATCTGGCGCACGAGATCAAGAACCCGCTCGGCGGCATTCGCGGCGCGGCGCAATTGCTCGAACACGAACTGGCCAACCCGTCGCTCAAGGAATACACCCAGGTCATCATCAAGGAAGCGGACCGGTTGCAGGACCTGATGCAGCGCCTGCTGACGCCGCACCGGGCGATGCTGCCGACCACCGTCAATATCCACGAAATTCTCGAACGGGTACGCAGCCTGCTGACGGCGGAGTTTCCCGGTTCGCTGGCGATGCGGCGCGATTACGACACCAGCCTGCCGGAACTGGTCGGCGACCGCGAGCAACTGATCCAGGCGGTGCTCAATATTGCGCGCAACGCCGCGCAGGCGATGGAGGGCGAGGGCGAGATCGTCCTTCGCACCCGCTCGCTGCGTCAGGTGACGCTGGCCAAGAAGCGCTACCGCCTGGCGATGGAGATCAAGGTCATCGACAACGGCCCGGGTATCCCGGAAGCCATCCGCGAACGCATGTTCTATCCGCTGGTTTCCGGGCGCGAGGGCGGCAGTGGCCTGGGGCTGACCATTGCCCAGAATTTCGTCCAGCATCATGGCGGCACGATCGATTGCTCCAGTCATCCGGGCAACACGGTGTTCACGCTGCGCCTGCCGGTCGAGCCTGCATGACGCTGGCAAAATTGGCCGGCCTGACTCTTGCTTCAAAGATATTCATTCTAATGAGCAGATGAGCCAAACATCTATGAAACCGGTCTGGATCGTTGACGACGATCGTTCCATTCGCTGGGTCCTGGAAAAGACCCTGTCCCGCGAGGGCATCCCTTTCAAGAGCTACGCCTCGGCCACCGAGGCCATTTCCCAACTGGAACAGGGCATCGAACCGCCGCAGGTATTGATGTCCGATATCCGCATGCCAGGCCAGTCCGGGCTGGATTTGCTGCAGGAAGTCAAAACCCGTTTCCCGTCGGTGCCGGTCATCATCATGACCGCCTACTCCGATCTGGAAAGCGCGGTCGCCGCCTTCCAGGGGGGCGCTTTCGAATACCTGCCGAAGCCGTTCGATGTCGATCAGGCGGTTGAACTGATTCGGCGCGCTATCGACGAGTCGATGCACCAAAGCGGTGCGGCCGAAGAAGAGGGGCTGGTGCCCGAGATTCTTGGCCAGGCTCCGGCCATGCAGGAAGTCTTCCGTGCCATCGGCCGCTTGGCCTTGTCGCATGCCACTGTCTTGATCACCGGCGAATCCGGTTCCGGCAAGGAACTGGTGGCGCGGGCGCTACACCGGCACAGCCCGCGCGCCGACAAGCCCTTCATCGCGATCAATACTGCGGCCATCCCGAAGGATTTGCTGGAATCCGAACTGTTCGGCCACGAGCGCGGCGCCTTCACCGGCGCCCAGGCCCAACGACGCGGCCGTTTCGAGCAGGCCGAGGCCGGCACGCTGTTCCTCGATGAAATCGGCGACATGCCTTCCGAACTGCAGACCCGCCTGCTGCGCGTGCTGTCGGACGGGCATTTCTACCGGGTCGGCGGTCACTCGCCGATCAAGGCCAATGTCCGGGTCATTGCCGCGACCCACCAGAATCTGGAAACGCGGGTCAAGGATGGCTTGTTCCGCGAAGACTTGTTCCATCGCCTGAATGTCATCCGTATTCGCCTGCCGTCGCTGCGCGAGCGGCGCGAGGACATTCCGCTGCTGACCCGCCACTTCCTGCAGAAGAGTGCGCGCGAACTCGGCGTCGAGACCAAGCGGCTGTCTGATCCGGCCCTGAAGTACCTGAGTGGCCTCGATTTTCAGGGCAACGTCCGCCAACTGGAGAATCTCTGCCACTGGCTGACCGTGATGGCCCCCGGTCAACAGGTCGAAATCAGCGATTTGCCCGGCGAACTGCGCGAAGCGGCGCCGATGACTGTCGCCACCGATTGGGAAAGTGCCCTCGAAGGCGAAGTCGACCGCATGCTGGCCCGTGGTCTGGGCGATGTACATGGCGTGCTGGCCCAGACTTTCGAGCGCATCCTGATTTCCCGGGCCCTGGCCCATACCGGCGGTCGGCGCATCGAAGCAGCGCTGGCCCTGGGCATCGGTCGCAATACCATCACCCGGAAAATCGCCGAACTGGGCATCGATGGCGGCAAGGAGACGGTAGCCGAATAGGTTGCCGGAGCCGGGCGGGCACTGCTTTTCGTCGGTGTTGCCCGGCAGCGAACTGGCTTACAATCGGCCGCATGACGCTGATTGATCCTGTTTTGCTCAAATCCAGGCTCGGCTTGCTGGCCGGCCGTTTCGACGTTGATGCGCTGGCCGAGTGCGACTCCAGCAGCAGCGAGTTGATGCGTCGGGCCGATCGCGGTGCCCCGGCCGGCACGGTCGTCGTCGCCGACCGGCAAAGTGCCGGGCGCGGGCGACGTGGCCGCAGCTGGTCGTCGGCACCTGAGGCCAGCCTGACCTTTTCCGTGCTGTGGCGGTTTTCCGGCCCGCCCGGCCGTCTGGCCGGCCTCTCGCTGGTGGTCGGCGTCGCCCTCGCCGAAGCCCTGGAAACGCTGGGCGCCCAGGGCGTCTGCCTGAAATGGCCGAATGACGTTCTGTTGCGCCGGGACAATGCCTACGCCAAGCTGGCCGGCATTCTCGTCGAGCTTTCCACCGACCGGCGCGGCACCCAGGCCGTGATTGGCATCGGTCTCAATCTGCAGGCGCCGCCCGAGATTCTGCCGCAGCCGGTGGCCGCTCTCGATCAGGCCTTGGCGGCGACGCCGGATCGTCATGTCGTACTGGCGGCCATTCTCGGTCATCTGGCCGCGGTGCTGGACCGCTTTGCGGTCGACGGCTTTGCTGGGCTGAAAATGGACTGGCAGCAGCGTCACGCCTGGCAAGGCGAGGCGGTGCAACTGCTCGGCGAAGCGGCCGAGCCCTTGCCCGGGCGCTGCCTCGGGGTCGATGACGACGGTGCCTTGCTACTCGAAACGGCAAGCGGCGTGCAGCGCATCTTTTCAGGCGACGTCAGCCTACGCCGGGCATGATCATCTGCTTCGACAGCGGCAATAGCCGCATCAAGTGGGGCGTCCATGACGGCAACGCCTGGCTGGCGCAAGGGGCGGTGGCGCACGCCGATGTTGCCGAGCTGGCGAGCCTGCCGGCGCGCTGGGACAGGCCTGAACGCGTCATGCTGGCCAATGTCGCCGGGGCCGAGGCGGCGCAGCGGATCCGCCAGCAACTGCAGGCCTGGGCGCCGCAGTTTTGCGACGTGCAGCCGGTCGCCGAGCGGGCCGGTGTCACCAATCTTTACCGGAATCCGGCTCAACTCGGTGTTGACCGCTGGTGTGCGCTGATCGGCGCGCATGGCCTTTTCCCGCGCGACAGCATCGTGGTCATGGCCGGTACGGCAACGACGATCGACAGCCTTGACGCGGCGGGCACCTTTCTCGGCGGCATGATCCTGCCCGGCCTCGATCTGATGCGGCGGGCGCTGGCCCGCGACACGGCCGGACTGGCTTATGCCGACGGCCAATATGCCGCGCAGCCGCGTTGTACCGATGATGCCATTGTCACGGGTTGCATCGAGGCCCAGGCCGGTGCCATCGAGCGGGCCTGGACCCGCCTGAACGCTGGCGATGCCCTCTGCGTCTTGTCCGGCGGCAATGCCGAGTTGATCGGCAAGTACCTTGTCATTCCGCATGTGCTGGCCCACAATCTGCCGCTTGAAGGTTTGCGGCAGCTCGCGGCCGAACCCTAGTCGGCGCTTTTCGCCAGGCGTGCCGTACTTGAGTTAACCGCAGCCAGCGGGGACAATCCCCCGCTGTCGTTTCATGCCCGGGGGGTTCCATGTTCGATCCGGTAATCAGCAATCTGCTGGCCTTTGCCAGCTTCTTCGCGACCGCCGTGCTGATGCTCGCGGTTTTCTTCGTGCTTTACATATTCATCACCCCGTACAGCGAAGTCGCCCTGATCCGGGCCGGCAACGAGGCGGCGGCGGTCAGCCTGGGCGGTGCGGTGATCGGCTTTGCGCTGCCGATCGCGGTTGCGGTCGCGGTTACCCATAACCTCTATGCCATGATCGGCTGGGGCGTCGTCGCCGGCATGGTGCAATTGCTGACCTTCAGCGCAGTTCGCTTGATGATGCCTGTCATCAATCACAGCATTCCGCAGGGGCGGCTCGCCTCCGGCATTTTCCTCGCAGCGCTAGCGATCGGCGTCGGCATCCTGAACGCCGGTTGCATCGTTTGATTCCAAGGAGCAATTTATGGCACTGATGGACTTCATCAAGAAACAATTCATCGACATCCTGCAATGGACCGAGGATGCCGACGGCACGCTGGCCTGGCGTTTTCCGATGGCCGAAATGGAAATCCAGAACGGCGCCAGCCTGACCGTGCGCGATTCGCAGCTCGCCCTCTTCGTCAACGAAGGCACGGTGGCCGATGTCTTCGGCCCCGGCATGTACAAGCTGACGACGCAGACGCTGCCGGTGCTGACCTACCTGAAGAACTGGGACAAGCTGTTCGAATCCCCGTTCAAGTCCGACCTCTACTTCTTCTCGACCCGCCTGCAACTCGACCAGAAGTGGGGCACGCCGAACCCGATCACCATCCGCGACAAGGAATTCGGTATCGTCCGGATGCGTGCCTTCGGCATCTACAGCTACCACCTGAGCGACGCCAAGACCTTCTACCAGAAGATTTCCGGTACCCGCGACAGCTACTCCCGCGACGAACTCGAAGGCCAGTTGCGCAACACCATGGTTGCCGGCCTGACCGACCTGTTTGGCGAATCCGGCGTCGCCTTCATCGACATGGCGGCCAGCCAGGACGAGTTCGGCAAGGCGATGTTCGCCAAGGCGCAGCCGATGTTCGCCGAATACGGCCTGACCCTCGATTCGCTGGTCGTTCAGAACGTCTCGCTGCCGGAAGAGTTGCAGAAGATCCTCGACCAGAAGATCGGCATGAACATGATCGGCGACATGCAGCGCTACACGCAGTACCAGGTCGCCAATGCCATCCCGGAAGCGGCGAAGAACGAAGGCGGCATGGCCGGCATGGGCGTCGGCCTCGGCGCCGGGGTCGGCTTCGGGCAGGTCATGGGGCAGGCGATGGCCTCGGCGGTGCAGCCGGCCGGCCAGGCCGCCCCTGCGGCCGTTACGGTGTCGGCCGACGAGGTGGTGGCGACGTTGGAAAAACTGCATGGACTGGTCGAAAAAGGCATCCTCAGCCAGGCCGAGTTCGACGCCAAGAAAGCGGAATTGCTCAAAAAACTGAGTTGACCGCAGCCCTGTGGCCGTAACTGCTTCCTGTCCCTCCTGCGGCGCGCCGGTTGTCTTCAAATCGGCGGCGTCGATCTTTGCCGTCTGTGAATACTGCCAGAGCACGCTGGTTCGCCACGACCAGGCGCTGGAAGATATCGGCAAGATGGCGGCGCTGGTCGAGGATCGTTCGCCGCTGCAGTTGGGGGCGGAAGGCAGCTACAAGGGTGTCCATTTCGCGTTGATTGGGCGCATCCAGATCAAGTACAGCCAGGGCTTGTGGAACGAGTGGCATCTGCTGTTCGATGATATGCGGACCGGTTGGTTGTCGGAGGCTGGTGGTGAGTATGTGCTCACTTTTGCGCAGTTCGTGCCGGACGCGCTGCCGCAATTCGACGATCTGAAGATCGGCCAGCGCTTCGTGCTGGCCAGCCAGACGTGGACGGTCAGCAATATCGAAAATGCCGAGTGCGTCGCCGGCCAGGGCGAGCTGCCGTTCAAGGTCGGGGCCGGTTACCCGGTGCCTGCGGTCGACCTGCGCAATGGGGCAAATTTCGCCACTCTCGACTATTCGGAAACGCCGCCGCTGCTGTTCATCGGCGAGGCAGTCGATTTCAAGTCGCTGAAAATGGCCAACCTGCGCGATGGCATGGCCTTGCCGGACAAGGCGGTCGAGGCCAGGGTTTTCCGTTGCCCGAGTTGCGGTTCGCCGATGGCAGCGCGCTCGAAGGATATTCTGGCGGTGGGCTGCGCTTCCTGCGGGGCGGTGGTCGATACGGCCGACCAGAATTACAAGATCCTGTCGAAGGCACTGGGCAGCCGCGACGAAAAGTACGTGCCGCGTCTGCCGCTGGGCAGCAAGGGGCAGCTGGAGGACAAGCCGGTCGAGGTCATCGGCTTCCTGGTCAAGCAGTGCAGGATCGAAGGCATCGAGTACGACTGGCGTGAATACCTGCTGGCGGCTGAAAACGGCACTTACCGCTGGCTGACCGAATACAACGGCCACTGGAACATCGCCGACGTGCTGTCCAAGCCTCCGGCGCAAAGTGGTTCGATGGAACTGGCCGATGTTCGCTGGGGCGGCGAGACGTTCAAGCATTTCTCGACGGCGCCGACGGCGCAGGTGATCCAGGTCGCCGGCGAATTCACCTGGCGGGTCCGGCGGGGCGAGAGCAACCGGGTGGTCGACTACGTGGCGCCTCCGCTGATGCTGTCGCGCGAATCGAGCAACAAGGAACTGAGTTGGTCGCAAGGGCGCTATGTCGCACCGGCCGTCATCGAAGCGGCTTTCCAGTTGCCCGGCAAGTTGCCCGAACCGATCGGCGTGTTTGCCAACCAGCCCAACCCGTGGGGCGACACCCATCAACGCATTTGCCGCCTGTTCTGGAAGCTGGCGCTGCTCGCTGTCGTGCTGCAGGCCTTCTTCGCCTTCATTTCCGGCGGCAAGCTGTTGCTCCGTCAGGAACTGAATTTTGCGCCGCAGATGCTGGAGGAAAGCGTCAACACCCGCGATTTCGAGGTCCGCGACAAACCGCGCAAGATCACCGTCCGTAATATCGCCGGGCTCGACAACAACTGGATCGGTCTCGACCTGACCCTGGTCAACAAGGTGACCGGTGAGGCCTGGCCGGCCAGTCGCGAACTGTCTTACTACTACGGCAACGACGGTGGCGAAAGCTGGTCCGAGGGCAGCCGCGACGACGAAGTCGTCTTCCTCGCCATTCCGCCCGGCACCTACTATCTGGCGGTCGACCCCGAACTGGCGCCGGAAAAGCCGGTGGTGGTGCGCGACACCATCGAGGTGTTCACCGGCGGCGCCGGCTGGTCCAATTTCGTGATGGTGATGATCTTCCTGGTCGCCTTCCCGATCTTTACCCGGCTCCGCCATGCCGCCTTCGAAGCCCGGCGCTGGGCCGAGAGCGACCATGCGCCGGCGAGCAGCGACGATTCGGACGACGACTGATGTTCAAACATTTCAACTTCGCCGCCGGCCTGCTCGCCCTTGCCTTGTTCAGCTATGCCCAGCACCAGGGCTGGAACATGTTCGACAACGTGGCCAATAGCGGCCATGGCGGTTCGAGCGGCAGCAGTCGCACCTATCACAAGTAAATCCGCACGGGATGGGACGGTGTTGAGATAATACGCTCATGCGGTTTTTGATCTGTTTTCTGCTTCTTTTGGTGCTTTCGCCAGCGTACGCGCTGGAAAAAGTCGTCCTGCAACTCAACTGGAAACACCAGTTTCAATTTGCCGGCTATTACGCGGCCATTGAGAAGGGCTATTTCCGTGAGGCGGGTTTCGACGTCAGTCTGCGCGAACTGGCCGAAGGAATCGATCCGGTCGACATGGTACTCAAGGGCGAGGCCGATTACGGCATTGCCGCCTCCGAACTGGCGTTGCGCCGTGGCCGCGGTCAGCCGGTGGTTGCCCTGGCCGCCATCATTCAGCATTCGCCGCTCGTGCTGCTGGTCAATCGCCGGCATGTGCCCAATGTCGATGCGCTGAACGATAAGCGCATCATGCTGGCGCCGCACGAGAGCGAGTTGTACGCCTACCTGAAGCGGGAAGGCGTTGAAAAATTCGAGGCGCAGCCCCACTCCTTCGATCCGGCCGACCTGATTGCCGGCAAGGTCGATGCGATTTCCGGCTACTCGACCGACGAGCCTTTCCTGCTGCGGGAAGCCCACTTTCCCTATCGGCAGTTCAGCCCCGACTCGGTCGGCATCGATTTTTACGGTGACGTCCTGTTCACCACCGAAAAGAAAATCAAACAGTCGCCCGCTGCCGTGCGCGCCTTCCGCGAAGCGGTATTGCGCGGCTGGCGCTATGCGATGGCCAACCCGGAAGAGATTGTCGCTCTGATCGGCGAGCGTTATTCACCGCGCCATAGTCGCGCCCATCTGCTCTTCGAGGCCAGCGAGATGACGCGACTGATGCAGCCGGAATTGGTCGAAATCGGCCATATGTCGGCAACGCGCTGGCAGCATATCGCCCAGACTTACACCGAGCTCGGCATGTTGCCGGCCAATGCCTCGCTCAATGGCCTGCTCTATCACGCCGAACCCGATGTACTGCCGCCCTGGGTCTGGCCGGCTTTTCTGGCCGGGGCCAGCATCATTCTGCTGGCAGCCTTGATGGCCGCCTACTTTGCCCGTTTGAACCAGCGCTTGCGGCGCGAAATCGCCACCCGGCTCAGCACCGAGGCCGCCCTGCGCAATAGCGAGGAGCGTTACCGGACGCTGGCCGAGCACAGCAAGGACGTCATCTGGACGCTCGATCTGGCAAGCATGCGCTTTACCTATGTCAGCCCGGCGATTCAGCGGGTGCGCGGCTTTACGGCCGAGGAGGTGATGGCGGAGCCGCTGGCCGAGGCGATGACGCCCGATTCGTACGCCCATGTCAGCCAGTTGCTGCAGGAGCATCTGGCCCGGCTGGCTCGCGGTGATCGGAGCGCGCTGTCGGCGACGGTCGAGATCGATCAGCCGCACAAGAACGGCGGCACCATCTCCTCGGAGGTGGTCGCCAGTTTCCTGCTCAACGAAGCGGGACAACCGTTTTCCATCCTTGGTATCGCCCGCGATATTTCCGAACGTCGCACCGCCGAGCAGCAGTTGCGCTCGGTCAACGACACCCTGCGCCAGCAACTCGACGAGATCCAGCGCCTGCAGGCCGCCTTGCAGGAGCAGGCGATCCGCGACAGTCTGACCGGCTGCTTCAACCGCCGCTATCTCGACGAAACGCTGGAACGCGAATTGTCGCGGGCGCAGCGTGAGGGCTACCCGCTGTCGCTGCTGATCCTCGATCTCGACCACTTCAAGCAGATCAACGACAGCTACGGCCACCAGGCCGGTGATGAAGCCCTGAAGGAACTGGCCAGCATGTTGACGGCCGACATCCGGCACGAAGATGTGCTGTGCCGCTACGGTGGCGAGGAGTTCGTCATCCTGCTGCCGCGCATGCCGCTCAAGGTTGCCGAGAAACGGGCCGAACGCTGGCGCCTGATGATCAGCCAGCTTCGCCTCCCGATTGGTGACATCGAACTGGGCTTTACTGCCTCGGTCGGCCTGGCCTGCTACCCCGACCATGGCAAGACGGCGGATGAGCTGACCCAGTTGGCTGATCTGGCGCTCTATATCGCCAAGCACGAAGGCCGCAACCGGGTGGTCGTCTATTCTCCGCCGGAGCCGGCCGTCCGGAGCTAGTCGCCGCCACAGCCTCCGCCGCAACCGCTGCTGCCATCGCTGCCGCTATTGCTGTCCGAAGCGCTGCCGGTATCGCCTGAGCAGCCGCTGCTGCAGCCGATATGGCTGGCGCAGAAACCGCTGCCGGTCGCCCCTTGGGCTTGGGCCAGACAGTCCAGCTGGTAAATGAAACCGCCGCTGATCGCCAGCGCCGCATCCAGTGCAAAGAGCCGGGGCAGGCGCGCCGGATTTTTCGGGTCGATCTTTTCCCGGGCACAGGCCAGTCGCCAGGCACGCCGGATGCCATCACTGGCCTGGGTCGGCGAGTTCATCGCCGCGGCCGGCGTATGGTGCAGAAAGCGGCCAAAGGCGCGGCGGCAGAATTTGTCGTAGTGCCGGGTAAACAGGATGAATTCATGCCAGGCGTCGTCCACTGCCTGTGAAGGCATCGCCACCATCCGGCGGCCGGCTGTTCGGCAAAGCTGGAAATAGTCCTGCAACCCGGCGAAAACTTCACGGCGCTGCGCCTCGCTCAGTTCAGGGCGGCGGGCCGCCAGTCGCTGGTCGAGAAAACGCTGGTAGGGAAAGCTGTCGATGTAGGCGGCTTGCCGCCGCTTGCCCCAGTTGCGCCAGAGCAGGACGGCGAGCAGCGCGAGCAGGCCGACGATGATCAGTTTCGCCATGCCGCAGCCCTAGCTAGCCGTTGATATCGAAGCACATGTATTTCACTTCGAGATAATCCTCGATCCCGTACTTCGAGCCTTCGCGGCCGATGCCGGACTGCTTGATGCCGCCAAACGGCGCCACTTCATTCGAGATCAGGCCGGTATTGATGCCGACCATGCCGTACTCCAGGGCTTCGCCGACCCGCCAGCAGCGGCTGACGCTCGCCGTGAAAAAGTAGGCGGCCAGGCCGAATTCGGTATCGTTGGCCAGCGCGATGGCTTCGGCTTCCGTTTCGAAACGGAACAGCGGGGCGACCGGGCCGAAGGTTTCCTCGCGTGCCACCTGCATCGCCGTCGTCACATCGGCCAGCACCGTCGGCTGGTAGAAGTTGCCGCCGCGTTCATGGCGGGCACCGCCGCACAGCACGCGCGCTCCCTTGCCGAGCGCGTCGGCGACGTGGCTTTCGACCTTGGCCAGCGCCGCGGCATTGATCAGCGGCCCCTGGACGACCCCTTCTTCAATGCCGGCGCCAACCTTCATGGCACTCGCCTTGGCGGCAAACTTACGGGCGAATTCCTCGTAAACGCCGGATTGCACCAGAAAGCGGTTGGCGCAGACGCAGGTCTGGCCGGTGTTGCGGTATTTTGCCGTGATGGCGTTGTCGACCGCAGCATCGATGTCGGCATCGTCGAAAACGATGAAGGGGGCGTTGCCGCCCAGTTCGAGCGACACCTTCTTGACGGTTGGCGCGCATTGCGCCATCAGCAGCCGGCCGACGCCGGTCGAGCCGGTAAATGACAGTTTGCGGACGCTGGGATTGGCGGTCAGCTCGCCGCCGATTTCCGCCGGCAGGCCGGTGACGACGTTGAAGACGCCAGCCGGGAAGCCGGCCTGCTCGGCCAGCACGGCCAGCGCCAATGCGGTGAGCGGCGTCTGTTCGGCTGGTTTGACGACGACCGGGCAACCGGCGGCCAGTGCCGGTGCAACCTTGCGGGTGATCATGGCGAGCGGGAAATTCCAGGGCGTGATGGCCGCACAAACGCCAATCGGCTGCTTGATCACCACCAGTCGCTTGTCGGCAGCCGGGCTGGGAATCGTTTCGCCGTAGGCGCGCTTGCCTTCTTCGGCAAACCATTCGACGAACGAGGCACCGTAAATCACTTCACCCCTGGCTTCGCTGAGCGGCTTGCCGCACTCGGCGGTCACCAGTTGCGCTAGGTCGTCAGCGTTTTCAATGATCAGCTTGAACCAGACCTGCATCAGTTGGGCGCGCCGCTTGGCGGTCAGGGCGCGCCAGGCCGGCCAGGCCGCTTCGGCTGCCGCGATGGCGCGGCGGGTTTCTGCACTGCCGCAGCGGGGCACCTCGGTCAGCAATTCGCCATTGGCCGGGTTCAAGACGGCAAAGCTGACGCCGCTGTCGGCCGCAGTCCATTTTCCGTCAATAAAGTTGGTCGACCGCAGCAATGCCCTGTTTTGTAGATTCATGGTCTTGAAAAATCCTGTAAAAACGGTAAGTTATGCACTGTTCCCGGAAAGAGCTTTAACTCGATGCGCGTTCCCGCCCTGATTTTCGTCTCGCTCGCCTGCCTGCTGCTGGCTGCCTGTAGTGGCCCGGCGCCGCGCCCAGTCGCTGCGACGGGAACTATAGCGCAACCGTCTTTACCGGTCAGCGAGCTGGGCAACGAGGTCGCCTTGTATGCGCTGGGGCTGATCGATACCGGTTATCGCTTTGGCGGCAAGAACCCCGAGGCAGGTCTCGATTGCAGCGGCATGGTCAGTTACATCTACGGTCAGGCGACCAATCTGAAAGTCCGCGGCAGTGCCTTTGAGATTGCCCGCAATGCCAAGCCGATCGAGCGCGGCGCCTTGCGCCCCGGTGACCTCGTCTTCTTCAATACCAGCAATCGGCCGTTTTCGCATGTCGGCATTTATATCGGTGATGCCCGTTTCGTCCATGCGCCGTCTACCAACGGCAAGGTCAGGATCGACCGCCTCAGTGATCGCTACTACGCCCAGCGTTTCGAAGCTGCGCGGACCTTCTTCGACTGAACCGTCGTTTAAATAATGCAACTGGTACTCTTATTGGCCTCGATGGCATGGACGCCAGCGCCGGCTAAAGGTAGAATCCCTCCTCCCAAGCGCCCGTAGCTCAGCTGGATAGAGTATTGCCCTCCGAAGGCAGTGGTCGGACGTTCGAATCGTCTCGGGCGCGCCAGAATGCACAAAAAGCTGATTCCGCAAGGAATCAGCTTTTTTTGTTTGGTGCATCCTGTTGCTGATGGCGGTTTCAGGCCTGATCGCTCCGCTGCTGGTTGGCCAGGGCCTTTTCGGTTATTTCCCGGTAAAGCGAGGTGACCTTGCCGGCCAGTGCCTGATATTCGGGGTGACGCTCGATCAGTGGTTTGATGTTCGTCGAGTCGGTGAATACCTCTTCCAGGAAGGAAATGTCGTAATCGCTCAGAATTTCGCCCCGGTCGACCTTTTCCTTCAAGGCCAGGGCGCGGGGCAGGCGTTGCTTTTCCAGGCGTTCGACGAGGACGGTGAGCATTCCTTGGTCGGCGGAAGTTGAATCCATGGTGATCTCCTTCGGGTTGGTGGGGGCTATGTTCAGGTATAGCCGAGAAATTTCCAGCAGGTAAGGACAAAGACGCGCCAACCGACATCAGGGCTATGATCAGCAATGCAATCGCCAAGGCCGCCATCGGCGCGAAGACGATAGCGACAGGAAAGGCTTCGCCAGGTACAGCGGAACAGCAGATGAAGTAGCGCTCATCAGTGACCTCCGTTTGTCTATGTGACCGAAGGCTTCGCTGGGCAGCTGTTTTTCTGGCTGTCTTGCCAAGACGCCCAGACAGTTTATGCTCAAACAAGATGCTGATGTTGTACGCTGCAATTGTTTACAAACTTGTTCTATGCGCAGTGTTAATGTCGGTAGTCGTTGGCGCACCGACTTTCTCCGGTGGTGGCCGGTAGGCATTTTTCCGACTGGTTTGGTATCCGGGAAGGCTGGTGAAGTTCGTTTTTGCGTAGGCAGATGAGCGGAGGTCAGTGATGCAGATCAATCAATTTTTCCGTGTGCTGGGTGTGGCGTTCCTTTTGCTGGCGACTCCGCCACTTCAGGCCGCGCCCGACAAGGAGGCCCAGCGGGCCGAAGTCAGGAAGTCCACCAAAGCCGTTTTGAAGCACCTGTATCAGGCTCAGCCAGCGGCCAGAAAAGCCGTTGAATCGGCGGCCGGTTATGCCGTTTTCAGCAATTTCGGCATGAAGATATTTTTCGCTGGCGGCGGGAGCGGCAAAGGCATTGCCTTCGACCGGGCAAACAATAAGGAAATCTTCATGGACATGCTGGAGGTCCAGGCCGGATTGGGGATAGGCGTTAAAAAGTTCGGCCTAGTCTTTGTCTTCGAGAATCCCAGGGCCTTGCGCTCCTTCATCGATTCCGGCTGGGAGGCCGGTGCGCAGACCAGCGTTGCCGCCACTGATGGCAAGCAGGGCATGGCCTTGCAGGGCGCACTTTCGGTCAGCCCCGGTGTCTGGCTTTATCAGGTAACCGACAAGGGCCTGGCGGTGGAGGCGACGATCAAAGGCACCAAGTATTACAAAAATGACGATTTGAATTGACGGGAATGCTGGTTGGCTAAGTGCTGAGTGATATATATTTCATTCTGCATATGCGTCTTTTGTTGCTTCGATCAAATAATGTTTTTTCTCTTACAGAAAGATGATCATGAACAAAATTTCCACGTTGTTGGCTGCGGCCATGCTCTCGATGCCCCTGCTGGCCGCTGCCCAAAATACTCCGCAAGCAGCGGTCATCGCCGCCACGGCACCCGGCCAGGCTTCAGTTGGCGAGGCTGTGCAATTACAAGGCAAGATCAAGTCGATCGACAAGAAGAGCCGTAGCGTCGTTGTGGTTGGCGCCCAGGGGAATGAAATTTTCATGGCACTGGGTGAGGGCGCACGTAATTTCGATCAGATTCGCGTCGGCGACCTGGTTACCCTGACCTACGTCCAGGCACTGGCCCTCAAGCTACGTAAGGTCGAGAACAGCGGCATCCGCGAGCGCTCCGAGTCTACTCAGGCCGTCCGGGCCAAAGAGGGTGATAAGCCGGCTGGCGCTGTCGAGCATACTGTTCGCGTCGTCGCCAATGTGGTGGCGGTCAATCCGAAGGCTGGTACCGTGACCCTGCGTGGTCCGAAGCGTACCGTCGAACTGGCGGTCAATGATCCGGCCCAGTTCAAGGAAATCAAGGTTGGTAACCAGGTCGAGGCAGAGTTCGTCGAGGCCGTTGCGCTTGAAGTGACTGCCGCACCGCGCAAGTAAGCCTGATCGAAACAGGGGGGATGCCCGGCATCCCCCTCGCCCCGCCGAGGATTTGGGTTTGTCTATGTCGTCAGTCTTTCGTCCCCTGATCAAGCCACTGGCCCTCAGTGCCGTTCTCGGCTTGGCTGGCTGCTCCGTTATCTGGCCGGTCTACGAGCCACCCAGCCTCGATCTGCCGGCGGCGGCCCTAAAGCCGCTGAGTGTTGACCGCCAATGGTGGAAAGCCTTTGCCGATCCGGTTCTTGACCAACTGGTCGAGCAGGCGCTGGCCAACAACCTTGACCTCGCCAAGGCTGCGGCCAATATAGAAGAAGCGCGAGCCAATGCCGGAGCTGCTCGCGCTCTGCTTTCGCCGCGCGTAGACGGCGTCGTCAAGGCCGGCCTCAGCCAGCGTCAGCTCAATCTGACGATGACCGAAGACGAGTTGAACAAGACCAATGCGATGGGCGCGGTCGGTGCCGCCGTCAATTGGGAAATCGATCTCTGGGGCCGTATTCGCCAGACCAACGACGCCGCCCTGGCCCGGTTGGCTGCCTCCGAGCACACCCGCAACGCCACTGTCCTGTCGGTCTCCTCGGCCGTTGTCGACACCTACCTGCAGTTGCGTACCCTCGATGCCAAGCTGGTCATGACCCGCGACGCAGCCAAAGATCTCAAATACGCATCTAACCTTGAATATCGCCGCTGGAAGGCCGAAGCGGGGACTGAACTCGCCTATCGACAAAGCCTGGCCGAATTGTCGGCCACCGAAGCCCGCATTCCGAACATCGAAGCCGCCATCGCCAAGACCGAACTCGCCCTGCAACTGCTGGTCGGGAGCAGCCCACGGCAGATGGCAGGCCATCTGCCGCGCGGCGCTCAGCCTCGCGTGCCCGATACGCCGCGCGAATTCGATTCCGCCCTGCTGCTGCGTCGGCCCGACGTTGCCTCTGCCGAACAGATGCTGGTCGCTGCCCATGCCGACCTGAACGCGACCCGGGCCGAACGTTACCCGCGCCTCAATCTGGCCTTGCTGGCCGGCCTGATCGCCAGTACCACCGGCGCTATAACCGGTTTCCCCTTCTTCTGGGATGCCAGTGCCACCCTGAGCGGCCCGATCTACGATGCCGGCCTCGTCCAGTCGAAGAGCGAAGGGGCCGAAGCTCGCCGCGAGAAGGCCGTCGCCCACTATCGCTACACCGTTTCGGTTGCCTTTCGCGACACCTACGAGGCGATGCTGCTGCGCGACACCAGCGACAGTCAGGTGGCCTCCTCGGAAGCCGAAGTGGCGACCCGCAGGAAATCGCTGGCCCTGACCCAGAAGAGCTACGACGCCGGGCGTTCCAGCAAGTTCGAAGTCCTCGCCGAATCGATCAAGGTGCTCAATGCCGAACTATCGCTAGCCGATGCACGACAAAATCAACTGTTGGCCCGCAGCCAATACTACAAGGCGCTGGGAGGAGGTTTCTGATGATTTTCCATGTCTATAGCGAGCCGAAGCCCGAGGGCTATTACGTCAATGAACCCTTCGGTATCTATCGCACGATTCTTGATGCCGACTGGCTGCTTTACCTGCTGTTGCCGTTGTTGCTGCTCATCGTCGTCGGCGTACTGATGCTGGCCTGGCGGGTGCACGAAATCCCGGCCCACAAGGCCGATCACAAGAAAATGCGCCAGGCCGAGCTGGTCAGTGCCCTGACCCTGCTTGGCTTGCTCGAGCACTGGGTATGGGCGGTGGCCCTCTTCCTCGCTTATGTGGACTGGCAGGCTTTCGAGGACTTCATGGTCAATATCCTGCGTCGTTCCCGTACGCCGGCTGAAACCGATGGTAAATCGATCCAGGCGGCGCCGGCCGAGACGGCTTCGGCGGAGGCCGTCTCGGCTCCGGCCATCCAGAGCGTCGAGGAGCGCCAAGCATGAAACTCACTCTCGTTCCTTACCTGCTGATCTGCTGGCTGCTCGTCAAGTTCGGCATCGTCAAGAAGACGCCCGGCAATTTCGTCGCCATGGGCTTGGGCGCGGTCTTCGTGCTCTTCGTGCTGCTCACTTTTACCCGCTTCTACGCCTTCATCGACCTGACCGCAACGACCACGGTCAAGGCGCCGCACATCGTGCTCAACAGCCCGGCTGGCGGCGAGATCGACCATCTCTACGTGACCCACAACCAGAAGCTCAAGGCCGGCGATCCGATATACAGCTACAAAACCGACCGCTACGAAATCCAGATGGCGGCCAAGCGGGCCGAGAAGGCCAGACTGCAGACGCAACTAGGGAAACTGGAGAACGACCTCAAGCGCCTCGGAAAACTGCGTGGTGAAATCGTGCCGCAAGCCGAGTACGACGCCAAGGTGGCTGAAGTCGAAGCGCAGCGCGATCTGGTGACCAAGGCCGAGCAGGATATGGCCGATCTGCAGTGGAAGATCGACAAGGCCCTGGTCGTCGCCCCGGTCGACGGCCAGGTGGCAGTGCAGTTCTCGTCGGAGGGACAGTATTTCGACGAATTTCGGCCGGCGTTCATCCACATGTTCACGACCAAGAAATTCATCGAACTGCGCATTCCGGATCAGGTATATGAGTACATCAAGCCGCGTGCCTTCGCGGAATTCTATGTCGATGCCTACCCGGGCAAGATCTTCCGGGCCCGGGTGCATAGCATTACCGAATCGACCGGCGAGGCGCAGGGCTCGCTGTTTGGCACACCGCAAAGCGTCACCCAGCATGTGCTGAAGAATCAAAACGAGATCGGGCGGACGCTGATTCTCGAATTCGAGGAGCCGGAGGGAGTGCATATCCCGGTCGGCGCTACCGGCAAGGCCTGGGTCGCTGCCGAGAAACCGATTCATCTGCTCGGCTTCCTCGATCTGGTGATCGGCTCGTTGCTTCGTTTTGCTGCGGCCGAGGCCTATTTGAAGGCCATGTAGGCGGCAGTCGGTGTGATAGGGATTCGACGCATGCCTGGCCGTCAGTTTCTAATCTTTTGCCAATGACAGGACTATCTTGAAACAGGCAACCCGAGTTCGCCGTCGGTTTTATTGCGCGTTGCTGGCCGCCTTGCGCGTCGTCTGGCCGGTCTTTTCCATTCTGCTCGGCGCGATGCTTGGCCTTGGCCTGGGCGTGGCCTATCTGGAGGATTGGAGTCTGGGCGACGGGATCTATTTTGCCTTTGTCACCGGGTTGACCGTCGGCTATGGCGATCTGGTGCCCCGCCAGTCGCTGGCGCGCCTCATGGCAATTGGTATTGGTTTTACCGGTGTCTTGCTTACCGCGCTGTTTGCAGCCGTCAGCGTTCGCGCCCTGCAAGAGGCGGTGCAGGAAACGCCGCAGCCGTAGGGTCAAATTTAACCGGAGCAAGCGCCGTGATACCCGAATCCGATTCTGCCAAAACGCCTGCTCACGGAATTCGCCTCGATCTGGTCGCCGGCTTGACGGCGGCCGCCGTGGTGCTGCCCAAGGCGATGGCCTATGCGACGGTCGCCGGGCTGCCGGTTGCCGTCGGTCTTTATACGGCCTTCCTGCCGATGCTGATTTACGCCTTGCTCGGCACCTCGCGCGTTCTCAGTTTCAGTTCGACGACTACGCTGGCCATCCTGGCCGGGACGCAACTCGGCCTGGTCGTGCCGGACGGCGATCCAGCCAAGTTGATCGTCGCAGTCGCCACCCTGAGTGCGCTGACCGGGGCGATCCTGGTTCTCGCTGCACTGCTTCGTCTCGGCTTTGTCGCCAGCTTCATTTCCAGTCCGGTGTTGACCGGCTTCAAGGCCGGGATCGGCCTGGTTATCGTGCTCGATCAAGTGCCCAAGCTGCTCGGTGTGCACTTCACCAAACAGGGCTTCTTCCGCGACTTGCTCAGCCTGATCGACCAACTCCCGGAAACCTCGCTGCTGACGCTGGCCGTTGCCGCGGGAACCCTACTCGTGCTGCTCGGCATGGAGCGCTTGTGGCCGCATTCGCCGGCACCGCTGGTCGCCGTTGGCGGTGGCATTGCCGCCTCCTGGTTCTTTGGTCTGGACGGACAGGGCGTTGCCATCGTCGGCCTGATTCCGCAAGGTCTGCCCTCGCTGACGCTACCCGATCTGGACCTCGTCGAGCAACTGCTGCCGGGGGCGATCGGTATCGCCCTGATGAGCTTTACCGAATCGATCGCCGCCGGGCGGGCCTTTGCCGACAGTTCCGAACCGCCGATCAAGGCCAATCGGGAACTGCTGGCCAGCGGGGCTGCCAACCTGGGTGGCGCGCTGTTCGGCGCCATGCCGTCCGGGGGCGGCACCTCGCAGACGGCGGTGGTGCGGGCGGCAGGCGGTCGGTCGCAAAAAGCAGGCCTGGTCACCGCCGGCGCCGCCGCCGCCACCATGCTCTTCCTGGCGCCGCTGCTCGGCCTGCTGCCTTATGCAACGCTGGCTGCCGTGGTCATCGTCTATTCGGTCGGGCTGATCCAGCCGGGTGAATTCCGCGCCATCCGCCGGGTGCGCACGATGGAGTTTCGCTGGGCGGTCGCCGCCTTTTTCGGTGTCCTGATCTTCGGCACGCTGCAGGGCATTGTCGTCGCCATCATCATTTCGCTGATCGCGTTGGCCAGCCAGTCGGCCAATCCCAGGGTCTATGTCATCGGGCGCAAGCGCGGCGCCGATGTGCTGCGCCCGTTGTCGCCGGAGCATCCCGATGACGAGACTTTTCCCGGCTTATTGATCCTGCGTCCGGAAGGGCGCTTGTTCTTTGTCAATGCGCCTTTGGTCGCCGAGCAGATAAGAGCGCTGCTCGACCGGTACCAGCCGCGGGTTGTCGTGCTCGATCTGAGCCGGGTGCCGGATATCGAATATTCGGCGCTGCAGATGCTGATCGAAGGCGAGCGGCTGATCGCCGAGCGCAACATTACGCTGTGGCTGGCCGGTCTGAATCCGCGGGTACTCGAGGTGGTTCGTCATGCCGGTCTGGCCGAACGCCTCGGGCGCGAGCGCATGCTGTTCAATGTCCGTGCCGCCATCGAGCGCTACCAGAATCTGCCGGCCGCCTGAGAGCGGCGGCCCGGGCGTTTCAGTTTTCGCCGGCCTCGTAGGAGGACAGTGTCACCCCGGCGTGGGCCAGCACTTCGCGCAAGGCCTTGATGTCGTTCCTGCTGCAGGTGCTGCTGTTGTGCGGGTGGTGCAGGAAGGCTTCGACCTTGTTCAGCGTGATCTTGAAGCGGGCGCCGTGCGAGGGCTCGATTTCGGCACCGAGATGGTTGAGCAGCGATTCGACTTCGCGCCAGTGGATGTTGGCCGAGGGCGGGTCCTGGAAGATGCTGCGCATCAGGTGGGCGTGCTTGTGACTCATGATGAATCTCCGGACGGTTTGCGCCCGTTCATTCTATGCCTCTGGCACGCCGCCGTCAGGCGAAAACGATCTTCAGCAGGGCCAGCAAGAGCAACGTGTAGCCGGCCGCCACCAGGTCGTCGGCCATCACGCCAAAGCCGTTCTTGACGTGCTGGTCGAAATAGCGGGCCGGTTGCGGCTTGGTGATGTCGAAGTAGCGGAAGAGGACGAAGGCGGAGAGCTGCCAGAGGAAAGTGGCCGGGGTCAGCAGCAGGACCAGCCAGAAGGGCACGATTTCATCCCAGACGATGCTGCCGTGGTCCGGGTCGCCGATGGCGCGGCCGGTGACGTCGATGACCCAGATGCCGAGCAGGTAGGCGGCGGTGAACGCCGCCAGCAGGGCAAAATCCGAAAAATACGGGCGAAAGAGCAGGAAACTGCCCCACGCGAATAGTGTGCCGAAGGTGCCGGGCGCTTTCGGGGCGAGGCCGCTGCCGCAGCCGAGCGCCAGGAAATGGGCCGGGCTGGCAAGCAGGAATTTCAGGCTCGGCGTGCCGCGCGCTTGTTCAGCCAAAGTGGTCGAAGCCCTTCTGTTCGAATTCGACCGGCTTGCCATCCGGGTCGAAGACGGTGACCTCGCCGGCCGGGCCGGCGGTCATTTCGCCGATGCACCACAGCGGCAGTTCCAGTTCGGCGGCGATGCGGCCGATGGCGAGGCTTTGCGGGCCGGGCGCGGTGAAGCAGAGTTCGTAGTCGTCGCCGCCGGCGAGCTGGCATTCGAGCGCCAGCTTGCGCAGCACGGCATCGTAGCTGTCGCCCTTCGGCAGGTGCGGCAACTGGACGAGCTTGACGGCCGCGGCACAGCCCGAGCGTTCGGCAATGTGGCCGAGATCGGCGAGCAGGCCGTCGGAAACGTCAATCGCCGCACTGGCGATGCCGTTCAGCGCCAGACCGAGGGCGATGCGCGGCCGTGGTTTTTCGAGGGCGCCGACGCACAGCCGCGGCCATGGCTCGGGCAGCTTGATCTTGCCCTGCAGATGGGCGAGGCCGAGGCTGGCCAGGCCGGGGCGGCCGGAGACCCAGATCTGGTCGCCCGGCTTGGCGCCATCGCGACGCAGCGCCTGGCCGGGCTCGACTTCACCGAGGGCGGTGATGCATAGGTTGAGCGGGCCGCGCGTCGTGTCGCCGCCGACGACATCGACGCCGTATTCGGCGGCACAGGCGAAGAAGCCTTCGGCGAATTTGGCGATCCACGCCTCGTCGACCGCCGGCATGGCGCCGGCCAGCGTTACCCAGCGTGGCTGGGCGCCCATCGCGGCGAGGTCGGACAGATTGACGGCGAGGGCCTTCCAGCCGAGGTTCCTGGGATCGGTGTCGGGCAGGAAATGGGTGCCGGCGACCAGCATGTCGGTGGTGACGGCAAGTTGCTTGCCGGGCGACGGTTGGAGCAGGGCGCAGTCGTCGCCGGGGCCGAGCACGGCCGATGGGGTGGGCCGGGCGAAATACTTGTCGATCAGCGCAAACTCACCGGCCATCGTTTCAGCGGGCCTTCTTCTTGGCGGCGACTTCGTCGGGGCGAACGCTGGCGGCGACCTTGTCGAGCACGCCATTGACGTACTTGTGGCCGTCGGTGCCACCGAAGGCCTTGGCCAGTTCGATCGCCTCGTTGATGATGACACGGTACGGCGTTTCGGGATGATGGTTCATCTCGAAGCAGCCCATCATCAGCACGCAGGCTTCGATCGGCGAAAGTTCGCTGAACGGCCGGTCGAGGTGGGCGGTGATTTGCGAAACCAGCGCTTCGCGCTGGGCGATGACGCCGCGCAGCGTGCCGACGAAGAATTCGCGGTCGGCCTTGGCGAAACCTTCCATTTCCGGGGCATAGGCTTCGATGGCGGCTTCATCGGCACCGCCGACGCGCCACTGGTAGAGGCCCTGCAGGATGAATTCGCGCGAGCGGCGGCGGGCCGACTTGGGCGGCGCCTTCGGTTCTTCCGGATGTTCGGTGTCGCTGAGGAAAGTGGTCATTGGAGCAGGGCTTTCTGAAGATTGGCCATCTCGACGGCGGCCTGGGCGCAGTCGGCGCCCTTGGGTTGCATGCGGACTTCGGCCTGCTCGTCGGTGTCGCAGGTCAGGATGCCGTTGGCGATCGGCACGCCGGTATCGAGCTGGACTTCCATGATGGCGCGGCAGGCGTCGTTGGAGACGACCTCGAAGTGGTAGGTGTCGCCGCGGATGACGGCGCCGAGGGCGACCAGCGCATCGAAGCTGCCGCTCTGCGCCATCGTTTGCAGCACCAGCGGCACTTCCAGTGCGCCGGGCACATTGGCGATGGTCATGTCGGCATCGGCGACGCCGAGGCGCTTCAGTTCGGCGACGCACGACGAGAGCAGGCCTTCGCAGACCGGCAGGTTGAAGCGGGCCATCACGATGCCGACTTTGAGGCCGGCGCCGTTCAGGTTGTTGTCGTATTCAAAGATATTGTCGAAACGGGCCATGGATTAGAGCTCGGAAGGTGAGGTGACGAAACCGGTGACTTCGAGTTCGAAGCCGGTCATGGAAGGCATCTTGCGCGGGCTGGAGAGCAGGCGCATCTTGGTAACACCGAGGTCGCGCAGGATCTGGGCGCCGATGCCGTAGGTGCGCGGATCCCACTTGACCGGGGCGCTCGGCGCCGTGCCGGTCAGGCGGGAGAGCAGGGCTTCGCCGTCTTCCGGGCGATGCATCAGGACAATGACGCCGTGGCCGTGCTTGGCCAGCGCGGCCTGGGCCTGGTCGATCGAAAAGGCCTGGCGCTTGCTGGCCGGGTCGAGGAAATCGAGCACCGAGAGCGGCTCATGGACGCGGACCAGGGTTTCGCCGCCGGCCGGAATCGTGCCCTTGACCAGGGCGAGGTGGGTGGCGCCACTGGCGCGGTCAACATAGGCGTGCAGCGTGAATTCGCCGTGGGCGGTCTGCACCGGCTTGCTGGTGACGCGCTCGACCAGGGTTTCGGAGGCAGCACGGTAGTGGATGAGGTCGGCGATGGTGCCGATCTTCAGGCCATGTTCCTTGGCGAACTCGATCAGTTCCGGCAGGCGGGCCATCGTGCCGTCGTCGTTCATGATTTCGCAGATTACCGAGGACGGTTCGAGGCCGGCCATGCCGGCCAGGTCGCAACCGGCTTCGGTGTGGCCAGCGCGGACCAGGACGCCACCTTCGCGGGCGGTGATCGGGAAGACGTGGCCGGGCTGCACGATGTCGTCGATGGTCGTGTTCTTGGCGACGGCGACCTGGATGGTGCGGGCGCGGTCGGCGGCCGAGATGCCGGTGGTGACGCCTTCGGCGGCCTCGATCGAGACGGTGAAGGCGGTGCCGTACTGGGTCTTGTTGTTGCGTGCCATCTGGGTCAGGCCGAGCTTCTTGCAGCGCGCTTCGGTCAGCGTCAGGCAGATCAGGCCACGGCCGTGCTTGGCCATGAAATTGATCGCTTCCGGCGTGATGTGCTCGGCGGCCATGACGAGGTCGCCCTCGTTTTCGCGGTCTTCTTCATCGACCAGGATGACCATGCGGCCGGCCTTCAGTTCGGTGACGATTTCGGCAGTGCAGGCAATGGCGGGATGGGGGGGCATGAGGTTCATGGAAGAGCAAAAAGGGGGCTGCTATTTTCGCAGAAACAGCCAGGTAGCACATGACTTTAACGAGGTGCCGGGCCGCTGCCGGCCGGGCGGCGGATCAGGGTTGGTAGGCCTCGACCTGGATGCGCAGGCGGACTTCGTCGCCGATGAAGGGCAGGCCATTGTTCAGTCCGAATTCGGAACGGCGCAATACGCCGCTGGCGTCGGCGCCGCAGCCATACTTGCGGTTGGCGAGATTGAGGCCGCATTTGAAGCGGCTGATGTCGAGGCGCATCGGCCGAATCTGGCCGAGCATGGCGAGCGTGCCTTCGACGGCGACCGGGCGCTCCTGTTCGAAGATGAAGCGCTGGCTGCGGAAGAGCAGGTTGGGGAAGGCCTGCGTGTTGAACCAGTCTTCACCGCGCAGCACTTCGTCGCGCATGGCGAAGCCGGTATCGAGCGAACTGGCGTCGATGGTGATATCGATGCTGCCGCTGCGGCTTTCCGGGTCGAAGCGG
Source organism: Dechloromonas hortensis (assembly GCF_009469765.1). Classification (GTDB taxonomy): domain Bacteria; phylum Pseudomonadota; class Gammaproteobacteria; order Burkholderiales; family Rhodocyclaceae; genus Azonexus; species Azonexus hortensis. The sequence goes on along the minus strand of NZ_SSSQ01000001.1, from coordinate 212,079 downwards.
ATGCTGCCCGAACTGCGGTTGAACTGGCCGCGCTGGGTCGAAAAGCCGAGGTGGTCGATTTCGAAGCCGGCATAGGTATGGGCCGGGTCGATCGCGTAGTCGGCGGCCAGCGCCGGCCAACTCAGGCCGAGCAGCAACGCGGCGCAGGGCAGTCCGGCGGTCGACGGGCGAAAAAGGCCAAAAAGGGCGGGCATGCTGCTCTGACCTGCGAGCGGGGCGCGCCGTTCCCGATGTTTTTCGGTAGCATGCCTGCCCATGCGGCATGCCCTCCTCTTTTCCGTCTTCGTCATTGCCTCCTGCGGCCTGGCCTACGAGCTGATCGCCGGAGCGCTGTCGTCCTACCTGCTCGGCGACTCGGTGACGCAGTTCTCGACGGTGATCGGCACCTATCTGTTCGCGATGGGGGCCGGCTCCTGGCTGTCGAAATACGTGACGCGCGACCTGATCGGCCGCTTCATCCAGATCGAGCTGATGGTCGGCTTGCTCGGCGGCTTTTCGGCGGCGGGGCTGTTCCTCGTCTTCACCTGGCTGGCTGGACCGTTCAAGCTGGTCCTCTATCTCGCGGTATTCGGGGTCGGCGTCCTGGTCGGCCTGGAAATCCCGCTGGTCATGCGTATTCTGAAGCGCGATCTCGATTTCAAGGACCTGGTGTCGCAGGTGCTGACCTTCGACTACCTCGGCGCGCTGGTCGTCTCCATCCTCTTTCCGCTGATTCTGGCACCGCATCTCGGCATGGTGCGGACCGGCCTGTTGTTCGGCATCCTGAATGTGGCGGTCGCGCTGTGGGCGCTGCACCTGTTCCGCGACCAGTTGCCGGGCCGACGCTGGCTGGCGGTGCAAAGCTGGACGGTGTTCGGCCTGCTCGCCGCCGGTTTCGCCGGGGCTGGGCAACTGACGACACTGGCCGAAGCGCATCTCTACGCCGACGAGATCGTCTACGCCGAAACGACGCCTTACCAGCGTATCGTCGTCACCCGCTGGCGCGACGACCTGCGGCTGTTCCTGAACAACAACCTGCAGTTTTCGGCGCACGACGAGTACCGCTACCACGAAGCGCTGGTCCATCCCGGCCTGGCCAGCCTGCCGGGGGCGCGCAACGTGCTGGTGCTGGGCGGCGGCGACGGCCTGGCGGTGCGCGAAATCCTGAAATACCCGCAGGTCGAGACGGTGACGCTGGTCGATCTCGATCCGGCGATGACCGAGCTGTTCGCCACGGCGCCGCCGCTGGTCGCCCTGAATCAGGGCGCGTTGAAGTCGCCGAAGGTCAAGGTGGTCAATGCCGATGCCGTGCAATGGCTGGAGCAGAGTCGCGACTATTTCGACTTCGTCGTCATCGACTTTCCTGATCCGGCCAATTTCGCCCTCGGCAAGCTCTACACCTCGGCTTTCTACCGCCTGCTGGAAAAGCGCCTGTCGGCACACGGCCGGCTGGTCGTCCAGTCCACGTCGCCGCTCTACGCCCGGCAGTCTTTCTGGTGCGTCGTGACGACACTGGAGGATGTCGGTTTCAAGACGGCGCCCTATCATGCGCTGGTGCCGTCCTTCGGCGAGTGGGGCTTCATCATCGCCGGCCGGCAGGATTTCACGATGCCGGCGGTCGACCCGCAAAAAACCCGGTTTTTGACGCCGGAGACACTACCTGGCCTGTTCGCCTTCCCGGCCGATATGGCCCGCCTGCCGGCTGAGGTGAACCGGCTGAACAACCAGGTGCTGGTTCGCTACTTCGAGGCCGAGTGGCGCAAGGTTATTCGCTGACGCCCTGCTGCGCCTGCAGGTAGGCGATGATTTCGGCGAAGGGGAGCGGCTTGCTGTACAGGTAGCCCTGCAGGTAATCGCAGCCCAGACGCGACAGGAACTCGCTCTGCATCGCCGTCTCGACGCCTTCGGCGACCAGTTCCAGGCCGAGGTTGTGGCCGAGGGCGATGATCGCGGCGCAGATCGAGGCATCGTTGGCATCGGTCTCGATGTCGAGCACGAAGGAACGGTCGAGCTTCAGGCTCTTGATCGGCAGGTGCTTCAGGTAGGCGAGCGACGAGTGGCCGGTGCCGAAATCGTCGATCGCCAGCTTGATGCCCATGCTGGCGAGCTGATCGAGAATATCCAGCGTTACCTCCGGATTCTGCATCGCCGTGCTTTCGGTGATTTCCAGCTCGATGGCATCCGGCGTCAGCTCGTAGCAGGCCAGCGCGCCGCGGACCAGCAGCAACAGGTTTTCGTGGCGCAGTTGCTGGGCCGAGATGTTGATTGCGACGCGAACGCCGGTAATGCCGCGCTGCCGCATGTCGTGGATCAGGCGGCAGCTTTCCCAGATCACCCAGTCGCCGAGCGGCTGAATGAGGCCGGTTTCCTCGGCAATCGGGATGAAACGGAGTGGCGAGATCGCACCGAATACCGGTGAAGTCCAGCGCAACAGCGCCTCCAGTCCGACGACGCGGCCATTCTTGGTCGAAATTTGCGGCTGGAAATGCAGCGCGAATTGGCAGGTCTCGGGCAGGCCGATCGAGGCGATCGCCTGGCGCAGCGCGTTCTCCATCTGCAGTCGCTCGCCGGCCGACTCGTTCATCCGGCTGGCGTAGAACTGGTGGTTGTTACGGCCGGCATCCTTGGCGTGATACATCGCCGAGTCGGCATTGCGCAGCAGCATCCCGGCATCGACGCCGTCAGTCGGATAGAGGCTGATGCCGATACTCGGCGTCGTGTATAGCAGATGCTCGTTGACCCGGTAGTTCTCGCCCAGCGCGGTCTGGATCTTGCCGGCGACGCGGGCCGCGGTCAGCGACCCTTCGATTTCGGGCAGCACGACGACGAACTCGTCGCCGCCGAGACGGGCGACCAGGTCGCTCGAGCGCACCGATTCGCGCAGACGGCCGGCGACCTGCTGCAGCAGGGTGTCGCCGATATGGTGGCCGAGCGTGTCGTTGATGTTCTTGAAATTGTCGAGGTCGATCAGCATCAGCGCCAACTGCCGATTTTCCCGGGCGCAGATGCGCAGCGCGTGCGCCAGTTGCGACTCGAAGGCCAGCCGGTTGGGCAGATGGGTCAGTGCGTCGTGGTAGGCCAGTTGGGCGAGGCGGTCGGCGGCCTGCTTGCTGGCGCTGATGTCGGTAAAGTTGGCAACGTAATGGCGGACCTGGCCACTCTCGTCGCGCAGCACGGAAATGCACAGCCACTTCGGGTAGAGGCTGCCATCCTTGCGCTTGTCCCAGATTTCGCCTTCCCAGAAATCGTACTGGGAGAGGCCTTCCCACATCGCCGCATAAAACTCTGGCCCGGCATTGCCCGAAGACAGGATTTTCGGGTTCTGGCCCAGGACTTCGTCGGCACCATAGCCGGTCAGCCGGGTGAAGGCGGCATTGACGGCAATGATCCGGTTTTCGCCGTCCGAGACCAGCACCGCCTCGTGGCTCTGCTCGTAGGCACGCCACAGGATATCCATCGACAGCTTGATGCTGCCGATGGAAGATTCCGGCGGGTTGGCCGGGGTGCTGTCCTGTGTCATGCCCGGAAAGGTCGGCTAGACGTTGAACAGGAAGTTGAGAACATCGCCGTCCTTGACGACGTATTCCTTGCCTTCGGCGCGCATCTTGCCCGCTTCCTTGGCGCCGGCTTCACCCTTGTAGGCAATGAAGTCGTCGAAGGCAATCGTCTGGGCGCGGATGAAGCCGCGTTCGAAGTCGGTGTGGATGACGCCGGCCGCCTGCGGCGCGGTGTCGCCCTGGTGAATGGTCCAGGCGCGCACTTCCTTGACGCCGGCGGTGAAGTAGGTGGCCAGGCCGAGCAGCTTGTAGCCGGCGTGGATCAGGCGGTCGAGGCCGGGTTCTTCGAGGCCGAGGTCGGCCAGGAACATCTGCTTTTCCTCGTCGTCGAGGTCGGCGATCTCGGCTTCGATGGCGGCGCAGACCGAGACGACTTCAGCCTTCTCGGTCGCGGCATGGGCGCGCACGGCGTCGAGCAGCGGGTTGTTTTCGAAACCATTTTCGGCAACGTTGGCGACGTACAGCACCGGCTTGCCGGTGATCAGACAGAAAGGCTTGATCAGCGCCAGTTCTTCCTTGGAAAGATCGAGGCTGCGCACCGCCTTGGCCTGGTCGAGTACGGCAAAGCACTTTTCGAGGACGGCGACCAGCGCCTTGGCGTCCTTGTCGCCGGAGTTGGCCGGGCGACGGTAACGGTTGAGCGCCTTTTCGACGGAGGCCATGTCGGCCAGCGCCAGTTCGGTATCGATGACTTCGATGTCGCGGATCGGGTCGACGCCGCCGGAAACGTGAATCACGTTGTCGTCGGCGAAGCAGCGCACGACGTGCACGATGGCATCGGTTTCGCGGATGTTGGCGAGGAACTGGTTGCCCAGCCCTTCGCCCTTCGAGGCGCCGGCGACCAGGCCGGCGATATCGACGAATTCGACGATGGCTGGCTGCATGCGTTGCGGCTTGACGATTTCAGCCAGCTGGGCCATCCGCTTGTCCGGCACTTCGACAATACCGACGTTCGGCTCGATGGTGCAGAACGGGTAGTTCTCCGCTGCGATGCCCGACTTGGTCAGGGCGTTGAAGAGGGTGGATTTGCCGACGTTGGGCAGGCCGACGATGCCGCATTTCAAAGACATGGATTTTCCTAAGGTTTTGCCAACTATACGGCTTTGCCGTGCAACTGTTGTTGGGCGCCGGCGAAGTCGCCGGCAGCAAGTTTCGGCCAGGCCAGCAGGCAGCGGGCGAGGGCGTGTTCGATATCCGGCAGTTCTTCCTTGCGCGGCTGATGCAGCACGAAATCGACGACCTGCTGGGATAGGCCGAGCGTGCGCGGGTGGCCGATGCCGAGGCGCAAGCGCCAGAAATCCGGCGTGCCGAGCTTGGCCTGGATGTCCTTCAGGCCATTGTGACCGCCGTTGCCGCCGCCCTGCTTGAGGCGGATGCCGCCTGGCGGCAGGTCGAGTTCGTCGTGAATGACGAGGATCTCCTCGGCCGGAATCTTGTAGAAATTGGCCAGCGCCGCGACCGCCTGCCCGGAACGGTTCATGAAGGTGGTCGGTTCGAGCAGCCAGGTTTCGCCGGCGCGCGCCGCCTTGCCGAAAAACTTGGCCTGCGGGGCGAGCGAGGTCTTCAGCTTGTCGGCCAGCTGGTCGACAAACCAGAAACCGACGTTATGCCGGGTGGCTTCGTATTCCGGGCCGGGGTTACCGAGGCCGACGATGAGGCGAGGTGGGTTCATGGCGATAAGTGCGAAAAGGCCGCCGGCGGCAAAATGCCAGCGGCGGCCAAGACAGCGGAGTGCCCGAAATTACTCGGCGGCAGCTTCGCCTTCGGCGGAACCACCCTTGCCGACGATGCCGACGACGACGTCGTCAGAGGCGTGGGCAACCAGCTTGACGCCAGCCGGCAGCTTGAGCTGGGACAGGTGAATGCTGTCGCCAACCTTGAGGGCGCTCAGGTCGACTTCGATGAAAGCCGGCAGATCCTTGGCCAGGCAGAGGACTTCGACTTCGGTCACGACGTGGTTGACCAGGCCGCCGCTCAGCTTGACGCCCGGGGCGACTTCTTCGTTGATGAAGTGGAGCGGCACCTTGATGTGCAGTTCGTGGGTCGCATCAACGCGCTGGAAGTCGATGTGCAGAACCAGCGGCTTGTAGGCGTGCGTCTGGTAGTCGCGCAGCAGCACGGCTTCCTTCTTGCCATCGACGACGAGGCTGATGATCGAAGAATGGAAGGCTTCCTTCTTCAGCTTCAGCAGCAGGTCGTTGTGGCCAACTTCGATAGCCTGGGCGGCGGCTTCACCACCATAAACGATGCCCGGGACGGTGCCGGCACGACGCAGGCGGCGGCTCGCACCCGTTCCCTGCAGCGTACGCGCTTGCGCGATCAGTTCAAAAGTCATTGTGATACTCCAATAGATTTCCCCAACCGCGACCAGTCAGGGAAGGTTAAAAAAACTTAGTCGATGAACAGCGACGAGACGGAGTCGTCGTTGCTGATCCGGCGAATGGTTTCGGCCATGATGTCGGCCACCGATAGCTGGCGGATGCGCGGGCAGGCAGCGGCATCGTCGCGCAGCGGGATGGTGTCGGTGACGACCAGGGCATCGAGGTCGGAGTCGTTGACGCGCTCGACGGCCGGGCCGGAGAGAACCGGGTGCGTGCAGTAAGCGACGACCTTCTTGGCGCCGTGCTGCTTCAGTGCGGTGGCGGCCTTGCACAGCGTGCCGGCGGTGTCGACCATGTCGTCCATGATGATGCAGGTACGGCCGTCAACTTCACCGATGATGTTCATCACTTCGGAGACATTGGCCTTCGGGCGGCGCTTGTCGATGATCGCCAGGTCGCATTCGAGGCGCTTGGCCAGCGAACGGGCGCGAACGACGCCGCCGTGGTCGGGTGAAACGACCAGCGGGTTTTCGTAATTCTGCTTCTTGATGTCTTCGAGCAGGATCGGCAGGGCGTAGATGTTGTCGACCGGGATGTCGAAGAAGCCCTGGATCTGTTCGGCGTGCAGGTCCATGGTCAGCACGCGGTCGACGCCGGAGGCGACGAGCATGTTGGCGACCAGCTTGGCAGCGATTGGCACACGTGAGGAACGCGAGCGGCGATCCTGGCGGGCATAGCCGAAGTAGGGGATGGCGGCGGTGATCCGGCCGGCCGAGGCGCGCTTCAGCGAATCGACGACGACCAGCAGTTCCATCAGGTTGTCGTTGCAGGGGGCGCAGGTCGATTGCAGCACGAAGATGTCACGGCCGCGCACGTGTTCCTGCAGTTCGACGGAGACTTCGCCGTCGGAGAAACGACCGACGTTGGCACGCCCGAGATCGACGTTGAGTTGTTTCGCGACTTCGACAGCCAGTTTCGGGTTGGCGTTGCCGGTGAAGACCATCAAGCTGTTGTAGGCCATTTCAACATCCCTCAGGGCAATTGCATACTTTTGCTTGCCGCAATAGAAATCGGGCAGGTTGAAACCTGCCCGAGGAAAGCTTGGCTGGGGAAGAAGGATTCGAACCTTCGAATGCCGGAATCAAAATCCGGTGCCTTGACCAACTTGGCGACTCCCCAGCGGATCGTCTGTTCGGCGTTGCGTTCAAACGAGGCGCGCATATTACCGGGCGATTTTCAGGATGTCTACTGTTTCGTTAAATTTTTGCCAGCGGATGTTCGGCAAGGCCTTCGGCCAGCCAGCCGTCGAACCCGGCCGGCAGGGCCCGGAAGACTGCTTCCGCCGCGCTGCGCCGGGCAAAGCCGGCAAAGACGCAGGCGCCCGAGCCGGTCATCATCGCCTCTGGTGCATGCTGCTTGAGCCAGGCCAGATGCGCGGCAACTTCCGGAAATTTGCTGCAGGCGACGGCTTCGAGATCGTTGTGGCCCTGGCCGGGGCGCCATTCGGCGGCTTCTATCGGTGGCGTGTCGCGGCGCAGCTCCGGGGCGCCGAAAATGGCCGCGGTCGGCACGTTGACCGCCGGATGCAGGACCAGATAGCTCGCTGCCGGCAGTTCGAGGTCGGTAAAGGCTTCGCCGACGCCTTCGGCAAAGGTGTTGCGGCCATGCACGAAGACCGGCACGTCGGCGCCGAGGCCGAGGCCAAGTTTTTCCAGGGCGGGGCGCGACAGTCCGGTTTGCCACAGGTGGTTGAGGGCGAGCAGCACGGTGGCGGCATCGGAACTGCCGCCACCGAGGCCGCCGCCCATCGGCAGGCGCTTGTCGAGACTGATCGTGGCGCCTTGCGTGCAGCCGGTGGCCTGTTGCAGCAGGCGGGCGGCGCGCACGGTCAGGTCGCTGTCGGGCGGCACGCCGGGGATCGGCGTGGCGAGGACGATCCGGTCGTCGGCGCGTGGTGCGAAGCGTAGTGTGTCGGCGCGGTCGATGAAACGGAAGACGGTTTGCAGCAGATGGTAGCCATCGGCCCGGCGGCCGACGACGTGCAGGAAGAGGTTGAGCTTGGCCGGTGCCGGCCAGTCGCTGTCCCAGGTCCAGGATTTCATGGGGCTTCTTTCCATTCTTCGATGCGCAGGCGCAGTTCGATTTCTTGATTGCGGTTCAGGGTCAAGCGGCTGGGTAGCGCGCTGGGGGCAAAGTCTTCGTAGTCGTAGTCGATCCGCCACTCGCCTTCTTGCAGGTGGCTTGGGCGACCCAGCGGGTCGATGCTGACAGCGGCGTTCGGGCCGGGGCGGCCGAGCAGCCAGGCCGGCAGGCGGGTGACCGGCAGGCGCTGGCCGGTGACTTCTTCCATCAGCGCATCGGCGTCCGGCGATTCAAGGCGCTTGCCGTCGGCGGTTTGCAGGCGGGAGAGGGCTGGGGTGGTTTCGATTTCGGCCAGCGCGATACCGAGCGGGTTGGCGATCAGGATGCGATTGGCGTCGTTTTTGTGCTCCCAGGACAGTCGACCGCCGGCACTTTGCGGCGCGCTGTCCGGTAGCGTGACGCGTAGCGCAAAACGGGCTTCGAGGGCGAAGTCGCCGACCTGGTCGCGTCCGGGCAGGGCGCCCGGTGGCAGGCTGGAACAGCCGGCGAGCAGGACGAAAGCGGCGAGGAGGGCGCGGCAGCGGACCCTCAAGGCAGCAGTTTCTTGATCGTGCCGGAGAGGACGTCGTTGTCCGGGTGCTGCTTGGCGGCCTCTTCCAGCAGGCGGCGAGCGCCGTCCTTGCGGTCGAGTCGCCACAGCACTTCGCCGAGGTGGGCGGCGATTTCCGGGTCGGCCTTGATGGCGTAGGCGGTTTCCAGCGTTTTCAGCGCTTCGCTCAGTTTGCCCTGGCGATACTGCACCCAGCCCATGCTGTCCATGATGAAAGGGTCTTCCGGCGCCAGGCGCAGGGCCTTGGCGATCAAGGTCTCGGCTTCGTCGAGGCGGATGTTGCGTTCGGCCAGCGAATAGCCGAGGGCGTTGAGGGCGTGGGCGTGATCGGGTTTCAGTTCGATCAGGTGCTTGAGATGGGTTTCGAGCAACTCCGGTTTGCCAACGCGTTCGGCGAGCAGGGCGGCTTCGTAGAGCAGTTCAGGGCTGTCCGGCTGGCGGGCGAGGGCGCTTTCGAGCAGGGCAAGCGCCTCGTCGTTGCGGCCGGCGTCGCGCAGCAGTTGGGCTTCGGCGAGCAGCAATTGGGTTTTTTCGGCACTGTTGCCGCTGCTGTCGTGCAGCAAGGCGCGTGCTTCCTCGATCCGGCCTTGTCGCTGGAGGATCTGGGCGGCCCGGGCGCGGGCCGGAATGTACTGGTCGCCACTGTTGACCTGGCGGTAATGGACAAGGGCGGCGTCCGGTTTCTTCTGCTCTTCGTCGAGCTGTCCGAGGAAGAAATGAATGGTGCTTTTATCCGGGAAGTCGGTTTGCAACAGTTTTTCCAGTTGCTGGCGACCGGTCGTCGCGTCGCCCTGCTGCAGGGCGAGCATGGCAACCGGGTAGATGACCTCCGGATTATCCGGGTTGTCCTTGATCAGACGGTCGAAATGGACGCGTGCCTCGTTGTAGTGCTTTTCGCTGATCAACAGTCGGGCCAGGGTCAGGCGGGCGTCGCGCGCATTTTCGTTGCGGCTGACGAAGCCGCTCAGGCTGTCGATGGCGGTGGTCGTCGATTGGCGGGCCTGCAACTGGGCGCGGGCCAGTGCGGCGACTTCCCAGTCCGGCCGCAGGATCAGCGCTTTCTCGGTTTCGGTCAAGGCGCGCAGGTTGTCGCCGGCATTGGCGGCAGCCTGGGCCATCGCGAAATGGGCCTCGGGAACGCCGTCGTAAGGACTGGCGACGCGGTCGACCAGCCGTTGCACGGCTTTCTTGTCGGTGTGGCGGGCCAGGATGCGATTCAGGTGGAGCAGGTTGCTGGGCAGATTGGCCGGGTCTTTTTCGAGCAGGGTCGCCAGTTGCGGCGCCAGTTCGTCGATGCGATTGGCCATGACGAGCAGCGAGGACTCGGTTTGGCGGGCTTTGGCCGAATCCGGTTCGACTTCCAGCCAGAGCTTGGTCAGCTCGAGCGCCTTGTCGTACTGGCGGGCGAAACCGGCGACCTCGACAGCGCGGGCGATGGCCTGAGGGTCGCGGGTGCGCAGAGCGAGATCGCTCCAGGCGTCGAGTCCGAGTTTGACGTCGCCCCGCTGTAGCGCAAAGTCGCCGAGCAGTGACTGAAAGACCGTGCGCGCCAGCAAGTCCTCCGAGGCGGCCCGCATCGCACCTTGGGCGAGCGAGCGCTTGGCGGCAGGCTTGGGCGGCGTTTCGCCGGCGGCCTGGCTGAATGGGCCGTGGCTGATACCCAGGGCCAGCATGAGGGCGGCGACGATGGACTTCGGTTGCATGGTGCGGCTTTCTGTCGAGGTGTACGCGGGATTTGGCTGTTGGAGCGCATAGAATCCAATTAGTTTGCGATGTTATTTGGGTTTTGACGGAGGAACAAGCGATGCCGGAGTTGCCGGAGGTGGAAGTTTGTCGGCGCGGGATAGCGCCGGAATTGCTGGGTCGGGTCATCAAGGCTGCGGTGATTCGGGTGCCCAAGCTGCGCCAGGTCATTCCGCCGGCCCTGGTCGAACTGCTGCCAGGTTGCCAAATCATCGCCGTTCGCCGGCGTGGTAAATATTTGTTACTGGACTGTTTGGGCGAGGACGTTCAGGGTTGCCTGATCATTCACCTCGGCATGTCGGGCAAGCTGCGCTTCGTGCCGCATAGCCTGCCGCCGGCCAAGCACGACCATTTCGACCTGGTGCTGGCCGAGCAGATCCTGCGCTTCAACGATCCCCGGCGCTTCGGCGTCGTGCTCTGGCAGCCGGGGCCGCCCGAAACCGCTGAAAATCATCCCTTGCTGGCGACGCAGGGCATCGAACCCCTGTCCGATCTCTTTACCGCCGACTGGCTGCATGCCGCCTGCGTCCGGCGCGGCGGGCCGATCAAGCCGATCCTGATGGACAGCCACCTGGTGGTCGGTATCGGCAATATCTACGCTTCGGAAAGCCTGTTCCGGGCAGGTATTTCACCGTTGCGGGCGGCCAACCGGATCAGCAAGGCGCGCTACGAACTGCTCGTGCCGGCCATTCGCGAGACCCTGTCGGCAGCGATTGCGGCCGGCGGCAGCAGTATTCGCGATTACGTGCACAGCGATGGCGGGAGCGGCTGGTTCCAGATCCAGGTCGGGGTGTACGACCGTGACGGGCAGCCTTGCCTGCGTTGTGGCGGGGTCGTCAAACAGGTCCGGCAGGCTGGGCGCAGTACCTATTACTGTCCTTCGTGCCAGCATTAAATTGCGGGGGCAAGCCCCTGTTTTTATGCTAAATTGAAGCTTCCGAACGTAATTACGGTGCATGACATGTCATTAGCCAATCAATTCGCGGCCTACACCAACTGGCGGGCTGGTCTTTCCAGCTATATCGGCGAGTTCCAGGACTGGTTGTCGCAGAACGAGCTCTCCGATGCGCAGACCGACCTGCGCCTGACGCAGTTGCTCGAGCGCCTGCGCGAGGACCGCCTGAACGTGGCCTTTGTCGCCGAGTTTTCGCGCGGTAAGTCGGAACTGATCAATGCCATCTTCTTTGCCGATTTCGGTAACCGGATGCTGCCTTCCTCGGCCGGGCGGACGACGATGTGTCCGACCGAACTGCTCTTCGACGGCAACAAACTGCCCTGCATCGAACTGCTGCCGATCCAGACGCGGGCCTCGAACTCCGGGGTCAGCGAATACAAGGGCTTTCCCGACGAATGGACCAGCGTCGGCCTCGATGTCGAGTCGCCAGATGCAATGCAGGATGCGCTGCGCCATGTCAGCGAAACGACGCGGGTGACCCCGGAAGAAGCGGCCCGCCTCGGTTTCGAAGTCGGTCAGGGCGAGGTCGAGTTGTACCGCGTCGGCGAGGACGGGCTGGTCGAAGTGCCGCGTTGGCGGCACGCGATGATCAATTTCCCGCACCCGCTGCTCAAGCAGGGGCTGGTCATTCTCGATACGCCGGGCCTCAACGCGATCGGCGCCGAACCTGAACTGACCCTCTCGCTGCTGCCCAATGCCCACGCCGTTCTGTTCATCCTGGCGGCCGATACCGGTGTCACACACTCCGATCTGGCAATCTGGAAGGAGCACATCTGTGGTGGCGGCATGGCCAAGCGCGGCCGCATGGTCGTGCTGAACAAGATCGACGGCCAGTGGGACGAACTGAAGAGCGAAGCGGAGATCGATGCCGAAATCCGGCGTCAGGTCGAAACCAGTGCCGAGATTCTCGATTTGCCGGCGGCTCAGGTCTTCCCGGTTTCGGCCCAGAAGGGGCTGGTCGCCAAGATCAACGACGATGCCGCCTTGCTCGAACGCAGCCGCCTGCCGCTGCTCGAAGCCGCACTGTCCGACGAACTGATTCCGGCCAAGCGCGATATCGTCTGCGACAGCACCGACAGCGAGTTCGGCGATGTCAGTCGGCGCGTCCGTGGCTTGCTCGACTCGCGGCTCGTAGGCTTGCGCGAGCAGCTGACCGAATTGACCGAGTTGCGCGGCAAGAACAAGGGCGTCGTCGAGTACATGATGGGCAAGGTTCGTGCCGAGAAGGACGAGTTCGAATCCGGCCTGCAGCGCTATTACGCGGTGCGCAGCGTTTTTTCGACGCTGACCAACAACCTGTTCGGCCACCTCGGTCTCGACGTCCTGCGCCAGATGACGCAAAAGACCCGCGATGCGATGCTCGAAGCCAGTTTCTCGAAGACGCTGTCCGATTCCATGGCGGCGTTTTTCAGCAATTCGCGCGAGGCGCTGACCAAGTCGAACCACGAGATCAACGAAATCCTGTCGATGATGGAGGCGGTGTACAAGCGTTTTGCCGTCGAGCATGGCCTGAAGCTCGGTTCGCCGACCGCCTTCTCGCTGCTCCGCTACGAAAAGGAGCTGGATCGCCTCGAAGCCTGGTGCGACAGCCATCTGAACACCATGGTCAGCCTGCTGACGCACGACAAGAAAAACATCACGCAGAAGTTCTTCGAGGAAGTGGCGGTGCAGGTCCGGCGCGCCTTCGAACATGCCAACCGCGATGCCGAAACCTGGCTGCGGGCGATCATGGCGCCGATGGAAACCCAGGTCCGCGAACATCAGATCCAGTTGAAGCGGCGACTGGAGAGCATCAAGCGTATCCATCAGGCGACCGACACGCTGGAGGACCGGATTGCCGAACTCGAAAGCGTCGAGAAGAACCTGCAGCAGCAGATTCAGTCGCTGGAGACAATCGTCGGCCGGGTCCGCGAAATGTTGCGGCCGCTGCCGGCCAGCGAACTGAAGGCGGCCTGAATCGTCAGTCCGGCGGTCGACAATAAAAAACCCGCGATTTTCGCGGGTTTTTTATTGGGGCCGGCCAGGCTCAGGGGCGCTTGTTGCCGGTCAGCTTTTCGTACTTGACCCACAGCACGTCTTCGCTTTCGACGTGGTTCGGGTCCTTGGGGATGCAATCCACCGGGCAGACCTGCACGCACTGCGGCTCATCGTAGTGACCGACGCACTCGGTGCACTTGTTCGGGTCGATTTGATAAATTTCCTCGCCCTGGGAAATTGCTTCATTCGGGCACTCGGGTTCGCAGACGTCGCAGTTGATGCACTCGTCGGTGATGATCAGAGACATGGCCGTTCTTCCTCTCTCGGTTAACTTAAGTTTTCGCCCGCAGGCGCTTTTCTACACAAGGTTGTACAAATTTGCTGACATCGCCGCCCAGACGTGCGATTTCGCGCACCATCGTGGCGGAGATGAACATGTGTTGCTCGCCCGGCGTCAGGAAGACTGTCTCCACTTCCGGGTACAGGCTGCGGTTCATGCCCGCCATCTGAAACTCATACTCAAAGTCTGAAACCGCGCGCAATCCCCGGACGATAACTTTGGCACCCTGCTCGTGCACAAAGTTCATCAGCAGGGTGTTGAAGCCGACGATTTCGACATTCGGGATGCCGCCGAGGATTTCCTTGGCCATGTCGACCCGATCGGCCAGCGCGAAGCGGGGCTGTTTCGACGGGCTTTCGGCAATCGCCAGGATCAGCTTGTCGAACAGGCTCGCCGCACGATGCACGAGGTCTTCGTGGCCGCGGGTGATCGGGTCGAAGGTGCCCGGGTAGATCGCTACGCGATGATTGAGTTTGGTCAAGCTGCTTCCCGCCGCATCAGTTGAAAGTGAACTTCGCCTGCCTTGCCGTGCCGCACCGTGCGCCAGTCGCCCAATGCGTCGATTTCATGCTCCGCCTCGACATAGATCGCTGCATCTTCATTCATTACGCCGGGCAAGAGTGGCTCCAGGCGCGGAATCCAGCCTTTTTTGTAAGGCGGATCGAGGAAGATCAGGTCAAATCTGCATTTTGACGAAGCCAAATATTGTAGCGCATCCCCGCGAATGATCTCCAGCGCCGCCGGTTTATGGAGCAATTCGCGGTTTTCATGCAGCGCAGCCAGCACGCGCGGAGCCTGTTCGACCATGACGACCTTGGCCGCGCCGCGCGACACCGCTTCGAAGCCGAGGGCGCCGCTGCCGGCGAAGAGGTCGAGGCAGCTCCAGCCGTCCAGTTCCTGGCCGAGCCAGTTGAACAGCGTTTCCCGAACGCGGTCCGGCGTCGGACGCAGGCCTTCGCTGTCCGGAAATTTGAGGACACGGCGGCGATACTCGCCGCCGATGATGCGTACCGAGTTCAATCTGCAGCGACCGTCACGGTAATCAGTTCGGTCGGGCGGACATGGCGGGCAAAGGCCTGCCGGATTTCGTCGGCGGTCACCGCCTGTACCTTGGCCTGGTATTGGTCGAGATAGTCGAGCGGCAGGCCGTAGAAACCGATGGCCGCCACGTTGTCGAGCAGTTTCTTGTTGCTGTCCAGGCGCAGCGGGAAGCTGCCGGTCAGGTTGGCCTTGGCGGCCGCCAATTCGTCCGGGCTCGGGCCGTCCTTGAGGAAGCCGTCAAGGACGTCGCGGGCCACCTTGATCGCGTCCTGGGCTTGCGAGCGCTTGGTCTGCAGGCCGATCTGGAAGGGGCCGCGCTGCTTGAGCGGGGCGAAGTAGCTGTACACGCTGTAGGCATAGCCGCGCTGGTCGCGGACTTCCTTCATCAGGCGGGAGACGAAGCCGCCGCCGCCCAGCGTGTAGTTGCCGACGAGCAGCGGGAAGTAGTCCGGATTGCCGCGCTCGATGGCCGGCAGGCCGATGTAGATGTGGGCCTGGCTGGCCGGGTGGGGTAATTTGGTCAGGCCGCCTTGCGCCGCCGCCGGGGCGGCCGGCAAGGTTGCGGCCCCTCCCTTGGGCAGGCCGGCTGCGAGCGATTCGGCGATCCGCTCGGCATCGCTGCGCGAAATGTCGCCGACCAGCGTGATGCTGGCGTTGGCGGCGGTGTAGTAGCGGGTGTGGAAGGCTGCCAGATCGTCGCGGTTGAGCGTGGCGACGCTTTCCGGGCTGGCCTGCTTGCCGTACGGGTGGTTGGGGTACATTGCCGCCCAAAAGGCCTTGCCGGCAATGCTGTCGGGGCGGGTCAGGGCTTCCTTGAGGCTGGCGATGGTGCGGGCCTTTTCGCGCTCGAAAATGGCGGCATCGAAACGCGGGCTTTGCAAAACGGCACGCAGGATGTCGAGCGCCGGGTCGCGTTTGTCCCTGGCCGACAGCGTGCGCAGCGCGACGCTGGCGCGGTCGGTGTCGGCGCCGCCGCCGAGGTTGGCGCCGATGTCGGCCATCTGTTCGGCGATCGCGGTTTCATCGAGCTTGCCGGCGCCGAGGTCGAGCCCGGCGCGGGTCAGTGCAGCGAGGCCCGACTTGCCGGCCGGGTCGAACATCGAGCCGGCGGCGAAGTCGACCTGGACGTCGAGCATCGGCAGGACGCGGCTTTCGACGAAATAGACGCGGGCGCCGGAGGGCGACACCCAGTGCTCGATCTTGACGCCGGCCAGGGCAACCTGGGTGACGAGCAGGGCGATTGCTGCGGTCAACAGTTTTTTCATGGTCATTTTCTGCGGGGCCTCAGTGGCGGATGGCGACGGCCGGGCGGCGGGGTTTGCCGTCCAGCGGCTGTGGCTCGAGGATGCCGACGGTCAACGTGTCGTCGGTGAAGTATTTTTTGGCAACGGCCTGGACTTCGGCGGCGCTCACCTTCTGCAGCTTTTCGAGTATCCGGTTGAGCTGCTGGTAGGGAATGCCGGCCGATTCGGTCTGGCCGATTTCCATCGCCTGGCCAAACATCGAATCCAGCTTGTACACCTGGCCGGCCAGCAGTTGCGCCTTGGCCCGCTTCAGTTCCTGTTCGCTGACGCCATCATTCTGCAGGCGGGCGATCTCGGCGCGCAGCGCGGCTTCGAGGTCGGCCACGCTATGCCCTTCCGAGGGCGTGCCGTGCAGGTAGATCATGCCCGGGCCACGGGCGGTGGCGTCATAGTCGACGCCAATCGACTGGGCGACCTTGTCTTCGCGGACCAGCTTCTTGTTGAAGCGTGCGGCATCATGGCCGTCGAGAATGGCGCTCAGCATGTCGAGGGCGTACGGCTCGCTGTCCTTGTCGGCATCGCGCAGGATCGGCGCCTTGTAGCCCATGATCAGCACCGGCAGTTCGGCCGGTGCCTTGACGCTGACCCGGCGGGCGCCTTCCTGGGCCGGTTCGATCTGCTGCTTGCGGACGGGCAGGGCGCGCCCTTCGAGCGGGCCGTAGTGTTTTTCGGCCAGTGCGAACACCGCCTTGTGATCGACGTCGCCGGTGATCACGACGTAGGCGTTGTTCGGCACGTACCAGGTGTCATACCAGGCCTTGGCGTCAGCCGCCGTCATCGTTTCCAGGTCGTTCATCCAGCCGATGATCGGCCGGCGATAGGGGTGGGCCTGGAAGGCGGTGGCGTTCATCTGCTCGAACAGCTTGGCCTGCGGGTTGTCGTCGGTGCGCATGCGGCGCTCTTCCATGACGACCTTGATCTCCTGCGCGAATTCCTTGGCATCGACGTTCAGATGGCGCATGCGGTCGGCTTCGAGCTGCATCATCTCGTCCAGCTTTTCCTTCGGTACCTGCTGGAAGTAGGCGGTGTAGTCGCGGCTGGTGAAGGCGTTGTCGCGACCGCCGGCGGCGGCGACGCGCTTGTTGAACTCGCCGGGACCGACGCTCGGCGTGCCCTTGAACATCATGTGCTCGAGAACGTGGGCGACGCCGGAGGCGCCATCGACCTCGTCCATGCTGCCGATGCGGTACCAGACCATCTGGACGGCGGTCGGTGCGCGCCGGTCTTCCTTGACGATTATCCGCAGGCCGTTCTTCAGCGTGGTTTCGTAAGGGTTGGCGAGTGCGGCGGTGAACAGCCAGGGGGCGAGCAAAACGGGAAGGACGTGTCGTATGCGCATGGGGAAACGGGTCTTTCTGCTAGAATTCGAGCCTGATTTTGCATCAATCCGGGCGGCATCTTAACGGCTTGCCGCTTGCCTGTCAGCAAGGCCTGAGACCCCATTCCCCATGTTCAGTTTCCTGAAAAAATCCAAGTCCACGCCGGAGACGGCCGAGGCTGTGCCGGCAACGCCCGTTGCCACGCCCGCAGCGGACGCGCCCGTCGCCGAGACGCCCAAGCTTTCCTGGCGCGAACGCCTGTTCAAGGGCCTGGCCAAGACCCGCGCCCAATGGGGCGGCAAGCTCAAGACCATCTTCTCGCGCGGCAAGGTCGACGACGAACTGCTTGAAGAGCTGGAAACCCTGCTGCTGACCAGCGACTGCGGCATCGAGGCGACCCAGCACCTGCTCGACGAACTGAAAAAGGCCGCCAAGCGCGACAAGCTCGATACGCCGGAAGCGATCCAGCGTGCGCTGCACGATGCCCTGCTGGCGACCCTGCAGCCGCTTGAGCAGCCGCTCGACATCAGCGGCCACAAGCCCTACGTGATCATGATCGCCGGCGTGAATGGTGCCGGCAAGACGACTTCGATCGGCAAGCTGGCCAAGTATTTCCAGAACCAGGGCAAGAGCGTGCTGCTCGCCGCCGGCGACACCTTCCGCGCCGCCGCCCGCGAACAGCTGGAAACCTGGGGAGAGCGCAACAATGTCACAGTCATCGCGCAGGACAAGGGCGACCCGGCCGCCGTCGTCTTCGACGCCATTTCCGCCGCCAAGGCGCGCGGCATTGACATCGTGCTGGCCGACACCGCCGGCCGCCTGCCGACCCAGTTGCACCTGATGGAAGAAATCGCCAAGGTCCGCCGCGTCATCCAGAAAATCGAGCCGAGCGGGCCGCACGAAACCCTGCTCGTGCTCGATGCCAACATCGGCCAGAACGCGTTGCAGCAGGTCAAGGCCTTCGACAAGGCGATCAACGTCACCGGCCTGGTCCTGACCAAGCTCGACGGCACTGCCAAGGGCGGCGTCGTCACCGCGATCGCCCGCCAGTGCCCGAAGCCGATCCGCTTCATCGGCGTCGGCGAGCAGATCGACGACCTCCGCCCCTTCTCGGCCAAAGACTTTGTCGACGCCCTGTTCGAATGATTGTTGCCAGTAACCTGAGCAAGCGTTACCCGGGCGGCTACGAGGCCGTCCAGGACGTCAGCTTCGAGATTTCGGCCGGCCAGATGGTGTTCATCACCGGCCATTCCGGGGCCGGCAAGACAACGTTGGTCAAGCTGATCGCCTCGATCGAGCGGCCGACCGCCGGCAGCCTGGTGGTCAATGGCCAGAACCTGTCGGCCCTGCGCCGTAGTGCCATTCCTTATGTCCGTCGGCATCTCGGCATGGTTTTCCAGGACCAGAAGCTGCTCTTCGACCGCAGCGCGCTCGATAACGTGCTGTTGCCCTTGCAGATCGTCGGCATGCCCCGCCGCGAGTCGATTCGCCGGGCCCAGGCAGCGCTCGACAAGGTTGGCCTGCTGGCCCGCGAAAAGGCCCGGCCGATTGCGCTGTCCGGCGGTGAGCAACAGCGCCTGGCCATTGCCCGCGCCGTGGTCAACCGGCCGACCGTGCTGCTCGCCGACGAGCCGACCGGCAATCTCGATGCCGATTCTGCGACCGATATCCTCGAAATCTTCGCCGACTTCCACCGGGTCGGCGTCACCGTCGTCGTCGCGACGCACGACCAGAACTGGATTGAGCGTTATCACCCGAACGTCCTGCGGCTGGATCACGGGAGGCTGCTATGAAGGCCTGGTTCGCCCAGCATCAGGCGGCGCTTGCCTCGGCTTTCCATCGCCTGTGGTCGACGCCGCTCAACACGCTGTTGTCGTTGCTCGTCATCGGCATTGCGCTGACCTTGCCGGGCGCGGGTTACGTGCTGCTCGACAACCTGCGCGACCTCGGCCGCAACGCGTCCGGCGTGCAGCAGATCAGCCTGTTCATGAATCTCGATGCGAGCAAGAAGGACGTCGGTGACATCGAAAGCCGTTTGCGTTCGGCTGGCGCTGGCAAGTGGAAATTCGTGCCCAAGGAAGAGGCGCTGAAGCGGATGCAGAAGAGCGAAGGGATGGCCGAAATCGTCGCCAGCCTGCCGCGCAATCCGCTGCCCGACGCCTTCATCATCGAACCGGCCAATACCGAGCCGGAGGCGCTCGAAGTGATGCGCAAGGAGATCGCCGGCTGGCCGAAAGTCGCCCATGTCCAGCTCGATTCGGCCTGGGTCAAGCGCTTCGATGCCTTCCTGAAACTCGGCAAGCTGGCCTTGTGGATGCTCGGCGGTATCTTCGCCGCCGGTCTGGTCGCCGTTACCTTCAACACCATCCGCCTGCAGGTGCTGGCCCAGGCCGCCGAAATCGAAGTGGCGCGGATGATCGGCGCCACCGACGGTTTCATCCGCCGGCCCTTCTACTACTTCGGCGCCCTGCAGGGCGGCCTCGGCGGCCTGCTAGCCGCGGCGCTGGTAGCGGGGGCGGTCGGCCTGCTCGGCGGGCCGGTCGGCGATCTGGCGACGCTTTACGGCGGCAGTTTCGCGCTGAACGGGCCGAGCCTGCTTGATGCCCTGGTGCTGGCCTCGGCCGGTGCTGTGCTCGGTTGGCTGGGGGCCCAGCTTTCGGTCAGCCTGTCGCTGCGAAAGTTTGACTAAACCGGTCGATTCGATGGCCCGCGGCCTGTCCGGTGCGGGCGTCAGCCGGCGTGAATTTCTCTGTACGGTGGCAGCAGCCGCCGTCGCTGGCTGTGGCCCGCGCGGCAGCCCGGCCTTGCCGCCGGGCGAACGGCTCGGCATGTCGCCGGCGCTCGGTCATCGCCTGCGTGACGGCAACTTCCCGCCACCCTCCGAGGTGCGCAAGACTGGCGTCCTGATTGTCGGCGCTGGCATTTCCGGCCTGTCGGCGGCCTGGCAACTGGCCAAGGCGGCGTTCGACGACTTCCTGGTGCTGGAAATGGAAAACGAGGCCGGCGGTAATTCGCGGGCCGGCCAGTCGCCGCTCGTTGCCTATCCATGGGCAGCGCATTACCTGCCGTTGCCGGGGCCGGAAGCGACGCTGGTTCGCGAACTGCTGGCCGAACTGGGCGTGCTGCAAGGCGACCCGGCCGCCGTCAAGCCCGCTTACGACGAGCGTTACCTGTGCGCCACGCCGCAGGAGCGCGTCTATCGCAACGGCCTGTGGGACGACGGCCTGCTGCCGCAGCGCGGCCTCGAGGCCGGCGAGCGCGAGCAGCAACGGCGCTTCCAGGCCCGCATGGACGAGCTCAAGCAGGCGCGGGGCAGCGACGGCCGGCGGCTGTTCGCCATCCCGATGGAGCTGTCGAGCCGGGATCAGGCATGGCGCGCCCTCGACCGCATCTCCTTCAAGCAGTGGCTGGACGACAACGGTTTCACGGCGCCGACGCTGCACTGGCTGGCCAACTATGCCTGCCGCGACGATTACGGTACGAGTCATGCGGAAACCTCGGCCTGGGCCGGCCTGCATTACTTTGCCTGCCGTAACGGTGAAGCGAGCAATGCGGCCGGCGACAGCGTGCTGACCGCGCCCGAGGGCAATGCCTGGCTGGCGCGCGGCCTGGCCCGTCATGCCGAGGGCCGGATCATCACCGAGGCGCTGGTCTGGCGGATTGAAGAGGGCAAGACGAGTCTTGCGGTCGACGTGCTGCAGGGGGCAAAAACCGTGCGCTACGAGGCCCGGCAACTGATCTGGGCCGCCCCGGCTTTCGTGCTGCCGAGTGTCTGGCCGGCGATGCCCGGCGAACTGCGGGCGGCCGCGCTGGCCGGCGACTACGCGCCGTGGCTGACCGCCAATCTGCACCTGTCCGACTTTCCCGAGGAGCGGCGCGGTGCGCCGCCGGCCTGGGACAACGTCTTCTACGACAGCCCCGGGCTCGGTTACGTCGTTGCCACCCATCAGTTGATCCGCCGTCGGCTGCCCGGCACCGTGCTGACCTATTACCGCGCACTGCATGACGTGAAGCCGGCCGAGGGCCGGCGCCTGCTACTCGAGACACCGCGCGAGGCCTGGGCGGCAGGCATCCTGGCCGAACTGGAACGGGTGCATCCGGATATCCGTCGCCTGACGACGCGGCTCGATGTTTTTCGCAGCGGCCACGCCATGCGCCGGCCGACGCCGGGTAGCCTGTTCGACGGTCGACGCGAAAAATTGGCCAATTTCCGCCATCCGCGCATCGCGCTGGCGCACGCCGATCTGTCCGGCTTTTCGCTGTTCGAAGAAGCCCAGTATCGCGGCGTGCTGGCCGCCAGGCGCGTGCTGGATAGGCTTTGAGTCAATGATGCCGGCTTGACTGTCGTTGATGTCAGATGCATAGTGCCGCGTTTCCCGATGCCTCCGGGCGCCGGGTTTTGTTCACTACGGCGAATAGGAAATGACGATGACTACTGCGTATGAAGTGGGGGCTGCACAAGGTGTGAAAACGGTTCCGGCGGGATTGAAGACAGGTTTGCTGGCGCTGGCGCTCGGCCTCTCGGTAGCCGCCTGCGGCGGCAAGGGTGGCACGACGGACAGCGTCAGCGGGCTGACCAGTGCCGGTACTTCGGCCCTGAAGGCCGCAACCTTGAGCGATGCCGAGGTCAAGGACTTGTCCGACAAGTCATGCGCCGCACTCGACGCCCAGTCCAAGATCGCCGCGCCGAAGAGCAAGGAAGCGCTGCGTCTGGCCCGGATCGTCAAGGGCATGCCGCCGGCGGTCAATGGCGTGCCGATCAACTACAAGGTTTATCTGACCAAGGACGTCAATGCCTGGGCCATGAACAACGGCTGCGTCCGCGTTTACAGCGGCCTGATGAGCCTGATGAACGACGACGAAGTGCGTGGCGTGATCGGCCATGAAATCGGCCACGTCGCGCTCGGCCACGCCAAGTCGTCGATGCAGACCGCCTATGCTGCTTCGGCGGCTCGCCAGGCAGCGGCCGCGGCCGGCAATTCAGCGGTCGCCGCGCTGAGCAATTCGCAGTTGGGCGAGCTGGCCGAAAAGCTGGTCAATGCTCAGTTCTCGCAAGTTCAGGAAAGTGCGGCCGACGATTACGCCTTCGATCTGCTGACTGCCGGCAAATTCAAGCGTGAAGGCCTGGTCAGCGCTTTCGAAAAACTGGCCAAGCTCGGCGACAACAGCAGCATGTTCAGCTCGCACCCGCCCTCCAGCGAGCGGGCTCAGCACATGCGCGAGCGCATTGCTGCCAAGAAGTAGGTAATTCGCTGTCGTGCCTTGCGGCACGGAAGTCTTGAAGGCCGGGGTCAGCCCGGCCTTTTTGTTTCAGGCGACGCGGAAGCCGGCGACCGATTGCAGCAGGCCGGCCGACAGTTGTTGCAATTCACCGCTGGCTTGGCGGATGTTGAGCGCGGTGACGCTGGTTTCCTCGACCATGTTGGCGATGCGCTCCATGCTCTGGGCAATTTCGGTCGAGGCGACGCGTTGCTCGCCGACCGAATTGGTGATCTCGGTGACGCCTTGTGTCGAGTGTTCGACCGAGTCGCGAGATGAGAGCAGGGCATCTTCGACCTCGGCGGCGAGCAGGCCACTCGCCGTGATGGCTCGCTCGCCGGCTGCGATGGCTTCCTGGACGGCGGCGGACTGGGTAACGATCGAGTGCGTCACCGCATCGATCGCGCCGGCCGATTTGCCCGATTTTTCGGCCAGCTTGCGGACCTCGTCGGCGACCACGGCGAAACCGCGCCCGGCTTCGCCGGCCCGCGCTGCTTCAATCGCGGCATTGAGGGCAAGCAGGTTGGTCTGGTCGGCAATGTCGCGGACTTCCTGGGTCATGCCGGTGATGGCATGGGTGCTGGTCATGAATTCGGAAACCTTGGCGGAAATGTTTGCCATGTTGCCCTGCAGCCGACCGATCTCACCGGTCAGTTGGGAAACCTTGTTCGAACCCAGCGCGGTACGGGCCACGCTTTCCCTGGCTTGGTTCTGGACTTCGCCGGCGGTTTCCGAAACCGAGGCGATGGCAACGGTCAGTTGCTCGACGGCGGCGGCGCTGCCGGAGACGGCGCTCGACTGCTGCTCCGAAACATCGGCCAGCACGGACGATGAGCTGGAGAGTTGGACGGCAGCGCTGGCGACACGGTCGCTCGAGGTGCGTACTTCGCCGATCAGTTTCTGCAACTGCCCCATCATGGCGTTGAAGGCGCCGGCCATGCGGCCGATTTCGTCATTCTGGCTACGCTCGGCGCGGCGCGTCAGGTCGCCGGAGGTGGCAATCTGTTCCATCGTCTGTTCAAGTGCGCCGAGCGGACGGGTGATCGAGCGGATCAGGGCGTAGGCGAGGGCAATCAGGATGGCGATCGCTCCAATCGCGAAAAGCAGCAAGCCGCTCCTGACGGCCGCATAAATGGCCTGGGCATCGGCCTTTTCCCGGCTATTCAGTTCGGCCGTCAGTTTTTCCATGTCGCTGATCAGGGTGTCGATAGCCTTGGTCGGTTCGCGGTCGATGCCGCGGACCAGTTTGTCGACCAGTGCGGCGGGATCGGCGGCGGTACGGTCGTACTGTTTGAGAGCCTCCCGATAGGCCGGGCCCAGGGCATCGAAGCTGGCGGTGATCTTGGCAAGATCGAGGCGATTCTCCATCTGCAGCGTGCTCAATGCGCTTCGGACATTGGCCAAATCCTTGCGCACGGCGGCTTCTTCCGCGTCGAATCCCTTCAGGTGCTTGTCGAAGGCTTCCGGGTTCTTGCCGCGCAACAGGATGTTTTTCCATTCCTGGACTTGCGTTTTGAAGGCAACCTGGGCGGCACGTGCCGAGTCGACCGCCTGGGTGACTGCGGCATGCGTTTCGATCGCCTCGTTCAATTGTGTGTGCAGGCGGCCGGCCTGAATGAAGGCAAAGATGCTGGCACCGATCAGGGCGAGCAGGGCGACTGCCACCAGTAACATCAGCTTCTGCTTGATCTGCAGGTTCATTTCAGTCTCCTCTGTCGGTCTTGCGAGGAGACGTTAACCTAAAAAATCGGCTGTTGCAGCAGTATCTTGCGGCCGGAGATTGCTGAATCTCCGGTCAGTAGATCAGGAAGGGTTGCTGCTCCTTCTGCCAGTGCTCTTCATCGTTTTTGACCAGGGCATCGAGCTGCTCGGCGGTGCTGCTCGGCTCGTCCACCCATTCGCGCAACAGCGGCGAGCCGTTGATCAGGTCGATGGCCAACCGCTCGTGTTCGTATTCATAGGCAAAGTCGCGCCACAGCCGGTAATCCGGGTAGAGCCGGCGGATTGCCTTGAAGGCCAGTGCCTGGAGTCGCCAGGGACGGAAGGCGGCGTGCTGGTAGCTGCCGTCCTCGACGTGAATCTGCAGGCCGTGGCACAGCTGGCCGGCGTGCTTGTGGAAAGTCGGCTCGAACCAGCATTCGCGCAGCCGGCAGCCGGTTAGCCAGTGCGGCGCGAAGGCGCGCATTTCGGCGAGCACGGCGCGGGCATCGAGGTCCGGGGCGCCGAACAGTTCGAGCGGCCGGGTCGTGCCGCGCCCTTCGCTGAGCGTCGTCCCTTCGAGCATTACGGTGCCAGCGTAGGCGCGCGCCATCCACAGGTTGGGCGCATTCGGGCTGGGGTTGATCCAGGTCCGCTCGCCGAGCGGCCAGCCGTAGCCGGGCGCCGCCTCCGGCTGCCAGCCCTGCATCTCGATGACCCGGTAATCGACGTCGAGCTGCAGCGTGGCGATGAACCAGCGGCCGAGTTCGCCCATGGTCAGGCCGTGGCGCATTGGCATGGCGCCGGCGCCGACGAAACTTTCCCAGCCGGCGCGCAGGCTCAGGCCTTCGACCGGACGGCCGGCCGGGTTTGGGCGGTCGAGTACCCAGACGGTCTTGCCGTGTTTCGCGGCGGCTTCAAGTACGTAGCGCAGCGTCGTGATGAAGGTGTAGATGCGGCAGCCGAGATCCTGCAGATCGACGAGCAGCACGTCGAAGGTCGCCATCATCGCGTCGGTCGGCCGGCGCACTTCGCCATACAGGCTGAAGACGGGAATGCCGTGCCGCGGGTCGAGGAAGTCGGGCGATTCGACCATGTTGTCCTGCTTGTCGCCGCGCAGGCCGTGTTGCGGGCCGAACGCGGCAGTGATGTTCAGGTCGGGCAGCGCGGCCAGCGCGTCGAGCGAGTGGGCCAGGTCGGCGGTGACTGAGGCCGGGTGGGCGAGCAGGGCGACGCGGCGGCCGGCCAGCGGGCGGCGCAGGTCGGGGTCGGCGAGCAGGCGGTCGAGGCCGAACTGGATGCGTGAGGTCATGGCGTGTTTCGCGGCAAGGTCAGGGCAAAGCTCTGACGGAGATGAAAGTCGGGTTGAGCGGCAGCGTGGCGCAGCGCCCAGTAGCTTTTGCTGCCATCGGCGGCTTCGATGACGGCGGTCAGGCCGAGCTGTAGGCTCCGGCCGTTCGGAAGTAGGGCGGCATCGAGGCGAGCCCTGAGTTCCAGGTAATCGGCGCCGCCGTCGAGTTCGATGCACGGGGCGATGGCGGGCTGGAAGGCGGCATCGCGCTGGCGGTAGTCGCTGAAGCGATAGGCAGCCCACTGGCCGGACGGCGAGAAATTGAATTCCTGGTAGGCCGGGTCGTTTACCGCAGCAATGAAGGCTTCGCAGCAGGTGTACTGCCACAGGTTGTCGGCTGGACCCGGCGCTTGCGGTGCTGGCAGGCGGAGGGCGGCGGGCGCTGCGGCAAGGCGATAGCACAGCACGAGCGCACCATCGTCGGCAAAGTGCGCGCTGACGGCGATGGCAGACACGGCAGGCGCCGGGGTGGCCGGGTGGCAGATCAGGGTTTGGGCAGGCAAGGCGTCGATTTCCGGCGGCAAATTCAGGCAGGTCGTACTTTACCCGCTCGTCGTGCCAATTGCTTGCGGTCGACCCGCTAAAAACGGCCAAAATGCCGGCGGCGCCCTTGGTGGGGCGGGGCTTTTGGAGTAATTTACCGCCTTTGCCGAACAGCTTGCCGGGAGAGAAAAATGACACCGCTGCGCATCAACCTCGAACAAGAAGAAATTCCCACCCACTGGTACAACGTCGTCGCCGACATGCCCAATCCGCCGGCACCGCCGCTCGGCCCGGACGGCAACCCGGTACCGCCGGAAGCGATGGGCGCCATCTTCCCTGGGCCGATCCTCGAACAGGAAATGTCGGCCGAACGCTGGATCGCCATCCCGGAAGAAGTCCGCCAGATCTACGCCCAGTGGCGGCCGGCCCCGTTGTGTCGGGCCCTGGGGCTGGAACGGGCACTCGGCACGCCGGCCAAGATTTTCTTCAAATATGAAGGGGGCTCGCCGGCCGGTTCGCACAAGCCGAACTCGGCCGTGCCGCAGGCCTACTTCAACAAGCTGGCCGGCACCAAGCGGCTGACCACCGAAACCGGCGCCGGCCAATGGGGCTCGTCGATCGCCTATGCCGGCCAGATGTTCGACCTGCCGGTGCGCGTCTTCATGGTCAAGGTCAGCTACCAGCAGAAGCCGTTTCGGCGTTCGATGATGCAGACTTGGGGGGCCGAAGTCTTCGCCAGCCCGACCGATCTGACCAACGCCGGGCGCGCTGCGCTGGCCGCCGATCCGCACAATCAGGGCTCGCTCGGCCTGGCCATCTCGGAAGCGGTCGAGGAGGCTGCCGCCGATCCCGGTACCTGCTACACGCTGGGCTCGGTGCTCAATCACGTGCTGTTGCACCAGACGGTGATCGGCCTTGAAGCCAAGAAGCAGTTCGACAAGATCGGCCTCTATCCCGATGTGATCTTCGGACCCTGCGGCGGCGGTTCCAGCTTTGGCGGCATCGCCTTCCCCTTCCTCGCCGACAAGGCGGCCGGTGACAAGCGGGCGACCAATCTGCGCTGCGTCGCCGTCGAGCCGACCTCCTGCCCGACGCTGACCAAGGGCCACTACGCCTACGACTACGGCGATGTCTCCGGCTACACGCCGATCATGAAGATGTACACGCTCGGTCACGACTTCATGCCACCCGGCATCCACGCCGGCGGCCTGCGCTACCACGGCGACTCGCCGCTGGTCTCGCAACTGCTGCATGAAGGCAAGCTGGAAGCCGTCGCCGTGCCGCAGGTCGCCACCTTCGAGGCCGGCGTTCAGTTCGCCCGCGCCGAAGGCATTATCCCGGCGCCCGAATCCTGCCACGCCATCCGTGCCGCGATCGATGAGGCGCTGCGCTGCAAGGTGACCGGTGAAGCGAAGACCATCCTGTTCTGCCTGACCGGCCACGGCCATTTCGACATGGCGTCCTATGACAAATATTTCTCCGGTCAACTCGAGGATTATTCCTACCCGGAAGAGGCCATCACCGAGTCGCTGAAACACTTGCCCAAGGTCGGTTAAGCCCGTGAAAGTCCTCGTCTTCCTGCTCGTGCTCGCTAATCTGCTGTTCTACGCCTTCAGCGCCGGCTATTTCGGCCGGCCGGAAAATCCGGATGCCGGGCGTCTGGAGCAGCAGGTCGAGCCCGACAAGATGCGTCTTGTCTCGCATGGCGAAGCGCCACCGGCGAACAAGAAGACCGTCGAGCCGGCGCCTGTTGCGCCAGTCGAGGTGGCACCTGTACCGGAGGCCGAGCCAGTCGCGGCACCCGCCCCAGCGCCTGTCGTCGAAAAAATCTGTCTGCGCTGGGAGCATCTGCCGGTGGCCGAGGCCAACCGCCTGTCGGCCCGGATCGACGAGAAATTCGCCGCTTTCAAGCAGGTCAAGCGGGCCGTTGCCGCCGAAGGGGCGGGCTGGTGGGTCTATATTCCGCCGCTGCCGGGCAAGGACGAGGCCGAGAAGAAAGCCGGGGAATTGCGCCAGTTCGGCGTTACCGACTACTTCATCATCCAGGAAGCGGGGCCCAGCCGTTTCGCCATTTCGCTCGGCGTCTTTTCGAGCGAAAAAGGTGGTCAGGAGCGGCTGGCCGAGTTGAAGGCCAAGGGCGTCCGCTCGGCCAAACTCAACGTGCGGCCGGGCAAGGAAAGCCTGATTACGCTGGAGGCGAGCGGCCCGGCGACCGACAAGGCGGCGCTGAGCAAGGCAGCGCTGGCCATCGTGCCGAAAGCGCCGGCGGTGGATTGCAAGTGAGCGATTTCGTGGTCGGCCTGACAGGCGGCATTGGTAGCGGCAAGAGCACGGTCGCCGAGCTGTTTGTCGCCGCCGGCGCGGCGCTGGTCGACACCGATGCGATTGCCCACGAACTGACGGCGCCCGGCGGTGCGGCGCTGCCGGAACTGGTTGCCGCCTTCGGGCCGGAAATCACCGACGAGCACGGCGCCCTCGACCGGGCCGCGATGCGCCGGCTGGTCTTTGCCGAGCCGGCGGCCAAGGCCAAGCTCGAAGGTATCCTGCATCCGCTGATTCGCCGGCTGGCTGCCGAGCGCTGCCGCCTGGCGGCGACGCCTTATGTCGTGCTGGCCGTGCCGCTACTGGTCGAATCGGGCAATTACCGCCAGCGTTGCGACCGGGTTCTGGCGGTCGACTGCCCGGAAAGTCGACAAATCGAACGCGTCATGGCGCGCAACGGCATGGCCGAAAACGAGGTCAAAGCGATCATGGCGGCACAGGCGACGCGGCAGCAGCGGCTGGCTGCTGCCGATGACGTCGTATTTAATGATGGAGGGCTGGAAGCGCTTTCGCCGCAGGTAGCCGAGCTTCATCAGAAGTATCTACGCCTATCGGCAGAAAAAGCTAAAGCAAACTGTTGAGATTTGCCTGCAAATAGCTCAGAATTAGGACAATTTTCCCATTCTCCCCACTCAAGGTCGCGTGATTAATTACGAATATCCTTTCAACGAGCGCATCCGCACACTGCTGCGTCTCGAGGATTTGTTCGAAAAGACGGCCTACTTTGCCCAGAGTGAGGGACAGCTTGAGCATCACGCCTCGCTGGTGACGCTGTTCGAGATCCTCGAAGTCGCCGGTCGTGCCGATCTCAAGATGGATCTGATCCAGGAACTTGAGCGCCAGCGTCAGACCCTGCTGGCCTACCGCAACAACCCCGATATTTCCGAAGAGGCGCTCTCCGGCGCGCTCTACGAGATCGAGCAATCCTCGGCCGCCCTGCTCAGCATGACCGGCAAGATTGGCCAGTACCTGCGCGACAACGACTGGCTGATGGGGATCAAGAGCCGCGCCGTGATTCCTGGCGGCGTTTGCGAATTCGATTTGCCGTCCTACCACTGGTGGCTGCATCGCAGTCCGGAAGTCCGGCGCGAAGCGATCGACGGCTGGACCAAGCCGCTCTACCCGCTGCGCGACGCGGCGGCCATCGTGCTGCGGCTGCTGCGCTCGAGCGGCGGGCCGAAGCAACATACGGCGGTCAACGGCCAGTTCCAGCTCAATCTCGGCGGCTCGGCGGCCCAGATGGTGCGTGTCGCAGTACATGAGGACGAGCCGGCGATTCCCGAAGTCAGCGCCAACAAGTATTTCCTCAACATCCGCTTCACCAAGCCGCCGGCCGGTGAAATCAAGGCTCGCGGCTGCGAGCGCGATGTTTCCTTCGCGCTGACCTTCTGCAATCTGTGATGACTGCGCGCAAGGTTCGTTGCCCGCAATGTGGCGGAGACTCCTTGTGGTCTCCGGAAAATCCGTGGCGTCCGTTCTGTTCCGAGCGTTGCAAGCAGATAGATCTCGGTGCCTGGGCCAGCGACAGCTACCGGATTCCGGTCGCGGTCGATCCCGACGATCCCGAACTGATCATTCCCGAGACCGACCGCGGCTGATCCGGCGGCTCTGCCGGCTACCAGCCGCGCATCATGGCGATGCCGTGCGCGCCATGCTGTTGCGCCTCGCCCAGTAAACTTGCCTGCAGGCCGCCGAGCGCGAAGACCGGGATCGTATTGCCGGTCGCTGCCGCGCTGAAGCCGTCCCAGCCGAGGCCGCTCGCCTCCGGGTGGGTGGCGGTTGGCAGGACCGGCCCGAGTAGCGCGTAGTCCAAACCCAATTCGCCGGCCCGGGCAATTTCCGCGGCCGAGTGGCAGGAGGCGCCGACCCAGGCGAAGTCCGGCCGGCTGTGGCAACTGGCCAGGCGGGCGGCGGACAGATGCACGCCATCGGCACCGACCTGACGGGCGATCTCCTCGCTGTCGTTGATGAGAACCAGCGCCTGGCGCTGGCGGGCGATACGGGTCACCGTTTCGGCAAACCACAGGCGTTCGGCCGGCGGCCAACCCTTGTCGCGCACCTGGATCAGGCGCAGGCCGTTGTCGAGTGCTTCTTCCAGCCGTTCGAGCTGGCGTTCGACGCCCTCGATCTCGCCCATCGTGATCGCCATCGTCGTCGGCAGGGCGAGGGCTTTCAGGATCGGGTCGTTGGCCGGCAGGATGGGGGCGACGTGGGCGGTTTTGCCACATTCCAGCCAGTCGACCGCAGCATGTTCGAGCGGCGCGGTAATTCCGATCTCGCCGCGCCAGGCAGTGACACGCCAGAAGTGCAGGCGGACGGTGGCATGCGGATAGGTGAATTGACGGGTCAGCCAAGGCGAGCAATCGGTGACGGTGATGCCGAGTTCTTCGTTCAGTTCGCGGATCAGCGCCTGGCGCACGCTTTCGCCGGCCTCGAGCTTACCGCCCGGGAACTCCCAGTAACCGGCGTAAACCTTGCCTTCGGGACGCTGGGCCAGCAGGAATTCGCGGCCATCGGTGCGCAGCATGACGGCAGCGGCGACTTCGACGATCTGGCTCACTTGTGCTTCTTTCCGGCCGGTTTCTGTTGCCCGGCCAGGTCGCGGGCAAATTGCCAGGCGACGCGGCCGGAACGCGAGCCGCGGCTGAGCGCCCAGTTCAGCGCATCGCGCTCGCTGGCGGCAATGGTCTTGTCGCTGACGCCGAGTTCGCGCAGCCAGTGATTGACGATGTTCAGGTAATCGTCCTGGCTGAACGGGTAAAAGGAAATCCACAGGCCGAAGCGCTCGGACAGCGAAATCTTTTCCTCGATCGCTTCGCCGGGATGAATTTCGTCGTCGACGCGGGTGGTTTCGAGATTTTCCGAAAAATACTCCGGCATCAGGTGGCGGCGGTTCGAGGTGGCGTAGATCAGCACATTGTCCGGCGGCGCCGCGATCGAGCCGTCTAGTACCGTTTTCAGCGCCTTGTAGGCGGTTTCGCCGGCCTCGAAGGAAAGGTCGTCGCAGAAGATGATGAAGCGCTCCGGGCGTCCATCCAGCAGGTCGACGATATCCGGCAGGTCGATCAGGTCATCCTTGTCGACTTCGATCAGGCGAAGGCCGTCGCCGGAAAATTCGTTCAAGACCGCCTTGACCAGGGAGGACTTGCCGGAGCCGCGCGAGCCGGTCAGCAGCACGTTGTTGGCCGGCCGGCCGGCGACGAACTGCTGCGTATTGAGCGTGATGCGTTCCTTCTGGTCGTCGATGTTGTTGAGATCGGCCAGGCGGATCGGGTGCGGATGGCGGACGGCCTGCAACCAGCCGTGATCGCGGCTCTTGCGCCAGCGAAAGGCAACTGCCGCCTGCCAGTCAGGTTGAGCCGGCGCCAGCGGCAGGGTGGCTTCAAAGCGGCCGAGGACGGCTTCGGCGCGGGCCAGCAGACGTTCTAGCTGAAGGGAGTTGGGCATGGTCGATTTATACTTCGCGGAGAATCTGCGAACTCTAGCGAAACCCATGCGAAAACTCCAAGCTGCTTTTCTCGTTGCCACCCTTTTTCTGTCGGCCTGCAGCACTTTTCAGCGCCCGGAAACAGCGCCAGCCTGCGCTCCTTGCGCAGCCTGCCCAACATGTCCGAGTCCGGCGGTGCCACCGACGGCACTGCCTTTTTCGCGTACTTTGCAGCCCGCCAGCTGGAGCGAATTGCCAGGCTGGGCCGAGGATGACCATGCCGCGGCCTGGGGAGCCTTCCTGCAGTCCTGTCGAGGGATGGCCAGTAAACCGCATGGTCCGGCCTGGAAACGGGTCTGCGATCTGGCACGGGCGACCAATGGCAGCGAGGCCGGCAATGGCAAGGCGGCGCGCCAGTTCTTTGAAACCCATCTGCGGCCTTACGCCGTGCTGGCCGGTGACGGCAACGCCAGCGGCATGATTACCGGCTATTACGAGCCGCTGCTGCGCGGTAGCCGCCATTTGAGCAAGGGTTTCGAGCAGCCGGTGCGCGGCGTGCCGGACGACCTGCTGACCATCGATCTTTCCGCCGTTTTCCCGGAGCTTAAAGACAAGCGGGTCCGTGGCCGCCTGGAGGGCAACAAGGTCGTGCCCTATTGGTCGCGGGCCGAGATCAGCGCGCGTGGCGAGAAGTTGCCGCTGAAGACGCTGCTTTACGTCGATAACGCCGTCGAACTGTTCTTCCTGCAGGTCCAGGGCTCCGGGCGGGTCAAGTTGCCGGATGGCAGCATGGTGCGCCTCAACTATGCCGACCAGAATGGCCACCCGTATCAATCGATCGGCCGGGTGCTGGTCGAGCGCGGTGAGCTGAAGCTGGAGGAGGCGTCGATGCAGGGCATCCAGGCCTGGGCGCGGGCCAATCCGTCGCGTCTGGACGATCTGCTGAATACGAATCCGAGCTACGTCTTCTTCCGCGAGACGCCCAACAGCAAGGATGGTCCGGTTGGCGCGCTGGGCGTGCCGCTGACCGCCGAGCGCAGCATCGCCGTCGACCCCCGTTCCATCCCGCTCGGCGCGCCGGTGTTCCTGGCGACGACGCGGCCGAATTCGGCGCAGGCGATGAACCGCCTGATGCTGGCCCAGGATACCGGCGGGGCGATCAAAGGGGCGGTGCGCGCAGACTTTTTCTGGGGTTTTGGCAAAGAAGCCGGCGAGCAGGCGGGGCGGATGAAACAGAGTGGTCGCATGTGGCTGTTGTTGCCGCCCGAGGCTGCACCCAAATAAGGCAACGACGCACCGAGATCAGGCACAAAGTGCATAAAGCGCACTTTACTGGTGCGTTATCCAATTGCACAAATAAAATAACGCACTGATTTGAAACAAATTTGATGCACTGGAATGGTGCTTGCTTTTGTCCCCCGATCTTTCGTTTGGGGGTTTCATGGAAGCGTTTCAATCCGGCAGCAATGTGCTGTTTATCCTGCTCGGCGCCATCATGGTGTTGGCCATGCATGCAGGTTTTGCTTTTCTTGAGGTGGGAACGGTCCGCAAGAAAAATCAGGTCAACGCCCTGGTCAAAATCCTGACCGATTTCGGCATGTCTACGCTGGCCTATTTTTTCGTTGGCTACAGCGTCGCCTACGGCGTCAATTTCTTCACCGGCGTTGAGACGCTGATGGCGAAAAACGGCTTCGAACTAACCAAGTTCTTCTTCCTGCTGACCTTTGCCGCCGCCATTCCCGCCATCATTTCCGGCGGTATTGCCGAGCGCGCCAAGTTTCACCCGCAGTTGATGGCGACCTTCCTGCTGGTTGGCTTTGTCTATCCGTTTTTCGAAGGAATCGCCTGGAATCAAGCCTTCGGCATCCAGGCCTGGCTGAAAGCGACCTTTGGTGAAGAGTTTCACGACTTCGCAGGTTCCGTGGTCGTGCATGCAATGGGCGGCTGGATCGCCTTGCCGGCGGTGCTCCTGCTCGGTCCCCGCTACGGTCGTTACAGCAAGGACGGGCGGATTTCGGCACACCCGCCTTCATCGATTCCCTTCCTTGCCCTGGGGGCCTGGATTCTGACGGTCGGCTGGTTCGGCTTCAACGTGATGAGCGCCCAAACGCTGGACAAGATTTCTGGCCTTGTCGCCCTTAATTCCTTGATGGCGATGGTTGGCGGCACCATGGTTGCCTTATTGCTCGGCAAGAACGACCCTGGTTTTGTGCACAATGGTCCGCTCGCCGGGCTGGTTGCCGTCTGTGCCGGCTCCGACCTGATGCACCCAATGGGGGCGCTGGTCGTTGGCGGCGTGGCGGGCGCACTGTTCGTGGTGATGTTCACGCTGACCCAGAATCGCTGGAAAATTGATGACGTGCTGGGAGTCTGGCCCTTGCATGGTTTGTGTGGAGCCTGGGGCGGCATCGCAGCCGGTATCTTTGGCAGCAAGGCGCTGGGCGGTGCTGGCGGTATCGCCTTCATGCCACAGTTGATCATGACCGGAGTGGCGATCGTGGTTGCCCTGGTTGGCGGGGCAATCGTCTATGGCGGGCTGAAGGCGGTACTGGGGCTGCGCCTTGATCAGGAAGAGGAGTATGAAGGGGCCGACTTGAGCATCCACAAGATCACTTCGACGCCGGAGCGCGAGCCGAACTGGTAGTTGATGGTGATCTTGTGAAATAAAGTCTGTCGGAGTGAAATAATGTCTGTCGGACAGGTTTGGACAAGGAGCCCCGCGATGATGCGGGGCTTCTTGTTTGTGAGTAGAGCAGTGCTGGCGTTCTATTGAGGCCGCGACCGAAAAATTCGGCTTATCGGCCAAAGCCGATCCTGGACATCATCGGAAAGCCCGGCGGCATTGGGGCGGTTACCCGCCGCTCGAAGATTTCAAATGCGGCCATTCAGGGTAACGCTACGCCAAGCGAAAGCTACCGTTTGCTGGGCTAGGGTATCCCCATGATCGAGGCACGAGCAGGACAGAAATCTTTAGTTCCGCGCTAGGAAGCGAGATCAAATATCAGGCAAGTGGTGGTCGCATGGGCATAGAGTTTGCCATCCGGTCCCACCAGCCGGGCTTCTGCGGTCGCCACCTGGCGGCCGCCGTGGACCAGCCGGGCTTCCGCGCGCACCAGCGGAACGGCGTTGGTGAGAGCGCGGACAATGTTGAGCTTCAGTTCCAGGGTGGTGTAGGCCTTGCCCGCCGATAGCGTGGAATGCACGGCGCATCCCAGGGCGCTGTCGAGCATGGTCGCGAACCAGCCGCCGTGCACCGTGCCCATCGGGTTGAAATGACTGAACCCTGGCCGCCCCTGGAATACTGCGAATCCGGTCTCGATGCGAAGCAGGGTGAAGTCGAGTGTGACAGCCATTGGCGGGGGTGGAATTTCCCCGGCGAGCAGCGACTGAAATACCTGCAATCCGGAGCGTCCGGCGATTTGGGCTGGTGTGGCCAAGCCGGGAGCCGTCTGTAAGCGGGCGCGTACGGCCGCTTCTTCGGCCCGCCAGCGGGCAAGCGTGTCTTCAGGATTCATCGCGTCGGTTGGTGCTGTCATGAGGCTACTCCTTGCTGTGAGTGTTCGTTGTGAGCGTTTGACCTACTCGCTCACCCGTTCATCGCGTGCGACAAAAAGGCCTGGTGCAGCCAGCGCGGCGTCGCCCAGGTCACGATCACCAAAGCCTTGTTCGCCCAGCCCGCCACGACGCTGATGCGTCCGGCCTGCAAGGCGCGGATACCGGTGCGCACGACGGGCGCCGGCTGCATCATCAACAGCTTTAATGCGGGCGTCAGCTTCTGCTGCGCGGCGGCGGCAAACCCGGTATCCGACATGCCGGGGCATAGCGTCGTCACGGTGATGCCTTCGCGCTTGAGTTCGCGATGCAGCGCCTCACCCAGACGCAGCACGTAGGCCTTGGCGGCGGCGTAGACGGCGAAGTTCTGCACGCCCTGGTAGGCCAGCAAGCTGGCGACCAGCAGGATCTTCCCGCGTTTTCGCATCCGCATATCCTGGGCGAAGACATGGGTTACCGCAGTCAGGCTGGCCACATCGAGCTGCACCATGGCCAGGGTTGCGTCCAATGGGCTGTCCACAAACGGACCTTGCAACCCATGGCCGGCGTTGTTGATCAGGATTTCGATGGTAATGCCGCGCTCGCGGAGGCGCCGATGCAATTGGGTGATCGCTTCAATATCGGAGAGATCGATCTGCTCGACCACGATTTCGACGCGGTATTGCCGGCGCAGCGTCTCGGCAAGCGCTTGCAGCCGGTCCAGCCGGCGCGCGACGAGGACCAGCGAGTGGCCTTGCTCGGCATATTGGCGGGCGAACTCCTCGCCGAAGCCGCTCGATGCGCCCGTGATGAGCACCCATGAATTATTGGTTATGATCATTTGGCTTACCTCTAGTCGTTGGTGGAGAGTTTGCCGGCGAGGCGGTTGTTGTTTGCCGATGGTGTATCCCAGCCGCCGCCCAAGGCCCGGAAGGAGGCGATGGCGGCACGCGCCGCCTCGGTTTGTGCCTGGGCCTTGGCATCGCGCGCCAGCAGCAGGTTGCCGTCGGCATCGAGCACCTCGATCAGGCTGACGACGCCGCCCTGGTAGGCAGCAAACGAGTTCTCGCGTGCCTTGGCAAACGACAACTCACCCCGGGTCAGGATGCCAACTTGGGCCTCGCGGTTGACCAGGGCGGAAAAAGCGTTTTCGACATCCTCGGTCGCCCGCAATACGGCCAGCCGGTAGGCCGCCAGGGCTTCGGCCTCCTGGCCGCGCGCGGCAGCGATTTGCGCGTCGACACGGCCGAAGTCGAACAGCCGCCAGCGCAGCCCGAGGACACCCTGGGCCTGGCTGGCGGCCCCGGTGAACAGGTTGCCGCTCGCTATAGCGGTGGCGCTGCCGAGCAGCGCGCCGAGCGAGAACTTGGGGTAATACTCGGCGACCGCCACGCCGATGCGTGCATTGGCGGCAGCCAGGCGCCGTTCGGCGGCAATGAGATCGGGCCGGCGGCGCAGCATCTCGGCCGGGGTGCCGGTCTCGGCTAAGGCCGGCGCGGCCGGGATAGGCTTCAGCGGAGCCAGTTCGGCGCGGTGGGTTCCCGGCTGCACGCCGAGCAGTACGTCGAGCGCGTTCATCGCCGAATCGAGGCCGGCTTGGAGGACGGGGATCTGTGCCTCGGCCTGGGTCAGCGAACCCTCGGCCTGGTTCTTCTGGAGTTCGGCGGCGATTCCCTTCTCGTATTGGAGCTTGATCATCGCGAGCAAGCGGCGTCGGGTCTCCGCCTGCTGTTGGGCAATCGCGAGGCGCGCCTGCAGGCCGCGGATCATGACGTACACGTCCGCGGTCTGCGCGGCGATGGCCAGCCGTGTCGCAGCAACGCCAGCTTCGGACGCCTCGTATTCGGCGCGGGCAGTCTCCCGCCCGCGCCGCAGACCGCCGAACAGGTCGATCTCCCAACTCGCCCCGAGATTGGCCTCGTAAGTGCCGCCCCAGCGATCGAAGCCGGGCGAGCTATTGAGCACCTGCCCGAGCGGAGTCTCAACCGACAGGTAGCCTCGCCCGGCGCTCGTACTCACGTTGCCGGCGGGCAGCAAGGCCGCATCGGCGTAGCGCAAGGCCGCACGTGATTGGGCGACACGCGCCGTCGCTTGGGCGATGTCCAGGTTCTGCTCGAGCGCCAGGGTGACGTAGTGCGCGAGCAAGGCATCCTCGAAGCCGGCCCACCAGTGTTGCAGGTCTGCCTTACCTTGTACCGAACGTTGCTCGACACCCTTCTGCCCGAGAAAGCTGGATGTCAGCTCGACCAAGGGCGGCCGGTAGTTGGGGCCAACAGCGCAGCCCGACAAGATGCCGGCGCTCAGAAACAGGACGAGAGAGCGGGGATGGGTGAGCATGGGAGTCCTTCGGGAGTTGGTTTGTTGTTGTGACTATAGCCCAGTTTGGTCACTGGTTGTCAACCGACAGCAAACGCGGTATTGTTTTCCCATGAGCGAAATCGAATCTTCCACCCCACAGGCCCGCGGCCCCGTCGACCACAGCGTTCGTGATCAGATCGTCGAGGCGGCCGAGGCGCACTTCAGCCATTACGGCTACGACAAGACCACGGTCTCCGACCTGGCCAAGGCGATCGGCTTTTCCAAGGCTTATATCTACAAGTTCTTCGATTCCAAGCAGGCGATCGGCGAAGCCATCTGCAGCAAGACCTTGAGCACGATCGTCGCCGCGGTTGATGAAGCGGTGGCCGGCGCCAGTACGCCGACGGAGAAATTCCGTCGATTATTCAAGGCTATGGTGACAGCGAGCGTGGAACTCTTCTTCAACGATCGCAAGCTGTATGACATTGCCGCGCATTCCGCCGGCGAGGGTTGGCCGTCCGCCGTTGCCTACGGACAGCGCATTCGGCAGACCCTGACAGAGATCGTCCGAGAAGGGCGGGAAGTGGGCGAGTTCGAGCGCAAGACGCCGCTCGACGAAACGGTGCATGCGATCTATCTCGTCATGCTGCCCTTTGCCAATCCGTTGCTGCTCCAGCACAACCTCGACCTCATCGAGGACGCGCCCAGCCAGTTGTCGAATCTGGTGCTGCGTAGCCTGGCACCCTAGAACGCTGCCTGAGAAAAAGTGACCATTGACACAATCGGTCACTCGATGGAAGATGAAGGCCTTCGCGTTAAAGGAGGTCGTCATGTTTCAGCGCCGCAATATTCCCTTCCTCGCCATCGTCGGTCTGTTGCCTATCGCCTTGGCAGCCTGCAGCGATACCACGTCTTCAATCGATCCGCGGACCCAGGCGCCACTCATCCGGATCGCGCCGGTAGCGACCGCCACCCAGGCCGAGCCTTCGTTCAGCGGCGTCGTCGCGGCACGGGTGCAGAGCGACCTGGGTTTCCGCGTTCCCGGCAAGATCCTGGAGCGCCTGGTCGATGCTGGCCAGACTGTCAAGCGCGGTCAGGCGCTGATGCGCATCGACACCACCGATTTGAAGCTCGCCACGCACGCCCGCGACGAGGCCGTTGCCGCCGCCACGGCGCGCGCGCGCCAGACCGCCGAGGATGAGTCGAGATACCGCGATCTTGTTTCGGCCGGGGCGGTGTCAGCCTCTGCCTACGACAAGATCAAGGCGGCCGCCGATTCGGCGCGAGCCGAGCTCAAGGCGGCCCAGGCCCAGGCCGACGTGGCCCACAACGAAACGGGCTACGCGGTACTGCTCGCCGATTCGGACGGCGTCGTGGTCGAGACCCTGGGCGAGCCGGGCCAGGTGGTCGGCGCTGGCCAGGTCGTCGTCCGTGTGGCCCATGCCGGGCGCCGCGAAGCGCTCATTGCGCTCCCCGAAAGCCTGCGTCCGGCGATCGGCTCCGCAGGGCGCGCGACCTTGTATGGCAGCGGGCTGATCGGTGCCGCGAAATTGCGTCAGTTGTCGGATGCCGCCAACCCACAGACACGTACTTTCGAGGCGCGCTACGTACTGGAGGGCCGGCTGGCCGACGCGCCACTCGGTTCGACCGTTTCCATCGAAATTCAAAGCGGCCGCGCCACCCCGGCGCTCCAGATTCCTGTCAGCGCGCTCTTCGATCAGGGCAAGGGGCCCGGCGTCTGGCTGGTCAAAGGTCAGGAGGACCAAGGACAGGGGCTTCAGGCAACCTGGCGCGCCGTACAGGTTGCCGGCCTCAGCAGTGAATCCGCAGCGATCACCAGTGGACTGGCGGCGGGTGATCGTGTCGTTGTGCTCGGCGCCCATCTGCTGCACGAAGGCGAACCGGTTCGACTGGCTGACAGCAGCGCCGCACCTGGCGCAGCGGCAAACGGCGGGGCACAGAAATGAGTGCTTTCAACCTCTCCGCCCTCGCTGTCCGCGAGCGATCGGTCACCCTGTTCCTGATGCTGGCGATCTTCATCGCCGGTGTCATCGCCTTCCTGACCCTGGGTCGAGCCGAGGACCCCGCCTTTACCATCAAGCAAATGACCGTGATCACCGCCTGGCCCGGGGCGACCGCCAAGGAGATGGAAGAACTGGTCGCCGAACCGCTGGAAAAGCGCATGCAGGAACTGCGCTGGTATGACCGGACCGAGACCTTTACGCGGCCGGGGCTGGCTTTCTCCACGGTATTTCTGCTCGACAGTACGCCGCCGGCCGACGTCCCCGACCAGTTCTATCAGGCGCGCAAGAAACTCGGCGACGAGGCGCTCAAACTGCCGCGTGGCGTCATCGGCCCGATGGTTAATGACGAATATGCCGACGTGACCTTTGCGATCTACGCCTTGAAAGCCAAGGGCGAGCCGCACCGGCACCTGGTGCGCGACGCGGAAACCATGCGTCAGCGTCTGCTGCACGTACCCGGCGTCAAGAAGGTGAACATCATCGGCGAGCAGGCCGAACGGATTTTCGTCGAGTTCTCGCATGACCGCCTGGCGACGCTGGGCGTCTCCCCGCGCGAACTCTTCGCAGCGCTCAACAGCCGCAATGTCATGACGCCTGCCGGCTCGATCGAAGCCAAGGGCCCACAGGTTTTCATCCGGCTGGAGGGTGCGATCGACGATCTGGAAGCGATCCGCAATACGCCGGTCGCGGCGCGCGGCCGGACGCTGAAACTCGGCGATATCGCCGAGGTCAAGCGCGGCTACGAAGACCCGGCCACCTTCCTGATCCGGAACAACGGCGAACCAACCCTGCTGCTCGGCGTGGTCATGCGCGAGGGCTGGAACGGCCTCAATCTGGGCAAGGCGCTGGAGGCGGAAGCGGCGACGATCAACGCCGAAATGCCGCTCGGCATGAGCCTGTCCAAGGTGACGGACCAGTCGGTGAATATCCAGTCGGCGGTTGGCGAATTCATGGTCAAGTTCCTGGTCGCCCTCGGCGTGGTGATACTGGTCGGCTTTCTCAGCATGGGCTGGCGCGCCGGTGTCGTGGTTGCTGCTGCAGTGCCGCTGACCCTTGCCGCCGTTTTCATCATCATGGCGGCGACCGGCAAGAATTTCGAACGAATTACGTTGGGCTCGCTGATCCTGGCACTGGGGCTGCTGGTCGACGACGCGATCATCGCCATCGAGATGATGGTCGTGAAGATGGAGGAAGGCTACGACCGCATCCGCGCCGCGGCCTATGCCTGGAGCCACACCGCCGCGCCGATGCTGGCCGGCACGCTGGTGACGGCAATCGGCTTCATGCCCAACGGCTTTGCCAAGTCGACCGCCGGTGAATACACCAGCAACATGTTCTGGATCGTCGGCACGGCCCTGATCGCCTCGTGGATCGTTGCCGTCGTGTTCACGCCCTACCTCGGGGTCAAGCTGCTGCCAAACTACGAGAAGCACGCGGGCGGGCATGGGGCCATCTACGCCACGCCGAATTACGAGCGCTTCCGCCGGCTGCTGGTCTGGGTGATCCGGCGCAAATGGCTCGTCGCGGCAAGCGTGATCGGTGCCTTCGTTATCGCGATTCTCGGCATGGGCGTCGTCAACAAGCAGTTCTTCCCGACCTCGGACCGGCCGGAGGTTCTGGTCGAGGTGCAGATGCCGTATGGCACCTCGATCGCGCAAACCAGCGCTGCGACAGCCAAGGTCGAAGCCTGGCTGGCAGAGCAGCCAGAGGCCAGGGTCGTGACGTCCTATATCGGCCAGGGCGCGCCCCGCTTTTTCCTGGCGATGTCACCTGAATTGCCCGATCCGTCGTTCGCCAAGATCGTGGTCCTGACGGGCGATGACAAGGAACGCGAAGCCCTCAAGTTCAGATTGCGCCAGGCGGCAGCCGACGGTTTGGCGCCCGAGGCACGGGTGCGCGTAACCCAGATCGTCTTCGGCCCCCCATCGCCATTTCCCGTGGCCTACCGCGTCATGGGGCCGGATCCCAACAAGCTGCGCGACATCGCGGCAGAGGTGCGTGGCGTCATGCAGGCCTCCGCTCAGATGCGGACGGTCAACACCGACTGGGGCGAGCGTGTGCCGGCACTGCATTTTTCGCTCGATCAGGATCGCCTGCAGAACATCGGCCTGACGTCTACCGATGTGGCCCAGCAGCTGCAGTTCCTGCTGAGTGGCATCCCGATTACGGAAGTGCGCGAGGACATCCGTTCGGTGCAGGTCACAGCTCGTTCGGGCGGCAACACGCGACTCGATCCAGGCAGGATAGTTGACTTCACCCTGGTCGGCGCGGGCGGTCAAAAGATTCCGCTGTCGCAGGTCGGCAAGGTTGATGTCCGCATGGAAGACCCCATCCTGCGCCGCCGCGACCGCACCCCAACTATCACCGTGCGTGGTGATATCGCCGAGGGCCTGCAGCCGCCGGATGTCTCCAACGCCGTGTGGCAGGAGCTGCAGCCGATCATTGCCAAACTGCCGGCCGGTTACCGGATCGAAATGGCTGGCGCCATCGAGGAGTCGGGCAAGGCCAATCGGGCACTGGCGCCGGTCTTCCCGATCATGATCGCGCTGACCCTGATCACCATCATCTTCCAGGTGCGCTCGATCGCCGCGATGATGATGGTATTCGCCACCGCACCGCTCGGCTTGATCGGCGTCGTGCCCACCCTATTGCTGTTCGGGCAGCCGTT
Organism: Dechloromonas hortensis; assembly: GCF_009469765.1. GTDB lineage: Bacteria > Pseudomonadota > Gammaproteobacteria > Burkholderiales > Rhodocyclaceae > Azonexus > Azonexus hortensis. The sequence goes on along the minus strand of NZ_SSSQ01000001.1, from coordinate 169,790 downwards.
CGGCATCAATGCCCTGGTCGGTCTGATCGCCCTGTCCGGCATCCTGATGCGCAACACGCTGATCCTGATCGGGCAGATCCGCGACAACATCGCGGATGGATTGGCGCCCTTCAACGCTGTCGTCGAGGCCACCGTGCAGCGCGCCCGTCCGGTCATCCTGACCGCACTCGCCGCCATGCTGGCGTTCATTCCGCTGACCCATTCGGTGTTCTGGGGCACGCTGGCCTATACGCTCATCGGCGGCACCTTCGCCGGGACGATTCTGACCCTGGTTTTCTTGCCAGTCTTGTACGCGATCTGGTTCAAGATCAGGCCAACGGCGGGAGACGGGAAGGCCGTTCCTGCGATGGAGCCGGAGCCGGTCGCGGCCTAGCTAGCACAAGGAATCGGTACGCCGGCCCCGCTGCGGATTGCCGGCGTACCGCCACTTTTTCTAGGTTCAGCGCTACTCCCTGAGTATGGCCTGGCATATCAGCGCTTTGCTACGTGGAGTTCGCCGAGCTTTGACTTTTGACGTCCGCTTTGAACCGAGTCGAGTATGGAGGCTGCTGCTCACCAAGCTTTGACACTGACCGGCAGGTATCCAGCCAATTGCTGACCGCCACAGACCAACTACTGAATGGCGGCATTGGCCGATGAGTACGCAGTCAGCCTTCGGGCTGTGCGACTGCTCCGCTCAGTAAGCGGCCGCTGAACTGCCGAGTTGGTGAATGTCTCTTGTGGGTCGGGTCCGGCCATCTGCTTTTCCCGAGAGCGGCCACAGCTACAAGCGACCGCTATCAGGCATGGTCCGAGCCAAACGCAATCGTCAAGCAATTGGAAAGCGAATATCCTTAGCAAGTTTGAGCAATTGTTCCCTTCCAATTGATTTCTTTGCTGGCATATTGAGCAATTGCGGTCAGGAATTGCCATCGCGTTCCGCGCATAGTGTGCGCTGTGAACGAAGGATGAATGATGAGCGACACACAGGCAAAAAACTACGCAAAGCGTTTCGAGAAGGTGCTCGACTACATCGAGTCCAATCTAGACGAATCGCTAAGCACTGAATACCTTAGCCAGATCGCGAACTTCTCCAAGTTCCACTTTCATCGGCAATTCGCCGAATACGTCGGTACCAGTGTTGGACGATATATCCAGTTGTTGCGTTTGCGGCAAGCCAGCTATCAGCTCGCCTTCAGCCCCCAGAACAAGGTTATCGATATCGCCCTAGACGCTGGCTTCGAAAACCCGGAATCGTTTACGCGCGCCTTCAGGAACACTTTCGGCCAGTCGCCATCAGAATTCAGGCGGCAACCGGACTGGGAATCCTGGCATGAGCGCTATCGCTTCCGTATCCCGGAAAGGAAACAAACCGTGCAAGTCGAGATCGTCGATTTCAAATCTATCCGCATTGCCGTCATGGAGCATCGCGGCCCAACCGAAAGAGTCAATGACTCCGTCGGACAATTTATCGCTTGGCGTAAGGAAAGCGGCCTTTCGCCTAAAGAAATCAGCCGAAGCTTTGGTATTGCTTATGACAATCCGGACACAACCGAGCCGGCCGAATTCCGCTTTGACATCTGCGGAGAAGTAACCGACGAAGTGCCTCTCAACCGACAGGGTGTGGTCACGAAAAGCATTCCCGGCGGCCGTTGCGCGCGGGTGCGGCATTACGGCTCCCATGTCAGAATCGGCGAAAGCATTTACCCCCTCTACCGCAACTGGCTACCGGAAAGTGGTGAGGAGTTACGCGATTTTCCGCTCTATTTCCATTACCTCAACTTGATGCCGGAAACACCAGAGCATGAGTTGGAGACCGATATCTACTTGCCATTGAAGTCGTAGATCTATGGCGGCTTCTGGGGAAACCGACATGGCACTGAATGCGTCATGCGACTTTTCCGAAGCTGCCTTTTGTTGAGATCGAACGTAGGATCAATAAGCTCTCACCGTCTCAGAATGACAATGGCCGGTCTGTACTTAGAACCGGCCTTTTTTCATTGAGGTCGCTACCGGCCGCTTAGGTCTACGAGTGGACGCTCGAAGCTAGGCTATATCTGGCCCCGACAGACTATATTTCCGACTTGAAATGTCTATTTGCATATTTCAGGTGATCCGACAGACTTTGCTGGACTTCCACTAATTTTCCGTTGCACAGAATTTGGGGCTTGCCGAGGGGGGGGGCCGACAGACTTTATTCATCGCGATCAGTTGGTAGAAAACAATAACGTCTGTCTTACATCAGATAAGCAAAGCCCGGCAATTGCCGGGCTTTGCGCTTTTTGACCTTGCGCTATTTCAGCATTGCTGATGTTCGGTTGAAACTGCACAGCAAAGGCCGACACCGAAGCGATCGCTTCGCAACAATGAGTTACCTGTTGCTACAGAACTTCAAGGCTTCGGGTGATATCTATTAGACAGAGATCAACAAAAGGAGATTGGGCATGAAGCGTTCATTTGCTGCCGTTGCCAGTTGCCTCTGCCTGATTGGTGTTGCGCTCGCCGACGATAGCATCATCAATAAAACTGAATCAGCGCTCGAACGCGGTGCAGAGGCGACTGCTCACGGTATTAAGCGTGGCGTCGAGGCGGCTGGAAACGGAATCAAGCGCGGAGCGGAGGCGACCCGTCATGGTATTGAAGTCGGGCTATCCGCTACGGGCCGAGGAATTAGGCGTGGTGCCGAAGCAACTGGTCATGCCTTGGAGAAGGCGGCAGAAAAAATCAGTCCGTCGTCTGGTAGCTGAGTCGGATTATCGCGTTGCCGATTGAAGGCAATCCGATGGAGCAACTGTTGTTCTTCAAGCAATACCGACGAATCGCAGAATGCAGGCTGAGTGGCTGACAGGCCTGCCGGCAGTGCCTGAGCGACGCAAGCTGTTATACCCGTTGCAGTCGGGGCGAGGCGGTTGGATTTTGCCGCTGCCCCCTTGGATATCCCTTCAGAATCCACTCCTCTCCTGACTTGGCGGTGCATTCGCACCGGCCCGGCCGGCACAATACAAAAGCGAAACCTACCCAAATGTCGATGACCCAAGCCGTACAACAACCTTCGCCCAGCCATCAGGCTTTTCCGGGCCGCTTGCGCCGAGCTCTCTGGCGCATTCTGCCGATCATCGGCGGCCTGCATGCCTATATTGGCTGGCGCCTGCTGCCAGCTCTAAATCTCGACATTGCCGGTCTGTCGTTGGCGATCGCTGGGTTGGTGATTTCGTGCTGCCTGGTGCCGCTCGGCTTGCTGGCTCGCTTCGTGGTGGTCCGTCAGGCGCTGGCCGACCAGTTGAGCTGGCTGGGAGGAATGGCGATGGGGCTGTTTTCCTCAGTGCTGGTGTTGACCGTGCTACGCGACCTTGTTCTTCTGCTTGCCGACGGGCCGTTGCTGACCCAGTCAACAGCTATTGCCGTTCCTGTGCTGGCTAGCCTGTTTACGCTGGTTGGCTACGTCAATGCACGGCGAGTGGCTCGCGTTGTCAAAGTGGATATCCCGCTGGCCAGGCTGCCGAGGGATCTTGAGGGATTCACCATCGTTCAGCTCAGTGACATCCATGTCGGGCCGACAATCAAGCGTGAATACGTTCAGGCCATTGTTGACCGAGTCAACCAGCTTGATGCTGATCTGGTCGCCATTACCGGCGACGTGGTCGACGGCAGCGTTGAGCAGTTGCATCCCCACACCGCGCCGCTTGGCAGCCTGCGCAGCCGGTATGGTAGTTATGTGGTGACCGGTAACCACGAGTTTTACTCTGGTGCTACATCCTGGATGCGCGAGTTCGAGCGTATTGGACTGCGCGGCTTGGACAACCGTCACGTCGTCATCGCCCACCGTGGCGACCGCTTCGTATTGGCTGGGGTAAGCGATTATTCGGCCGCTGCCTTCGATACGGCGCAGGCCAGCGATCCGGATGCCGCACTGGCCGGCAGCCCACCCGATCTGCTACGCATTCTCCTCGCTCACCAGCCGCGTTCGGCGAGCGCTGCCGAGGCAGCAGGCTTCGACCTTCAGCTTTCGGGCCATACCCATGGCGGCCAATTCTGGCCGTGGAACCACTTCGTGCCGTTGCAGCAGCCCTTTACCGCGGGCTTGCGCCGGCTCGGTCGGCTGACGGTCTACACCAGTCGAGGCACCGGCTACTGGGGGCCGCCCAAACGCTTCGGTGCGCCGTCCGAAATCACCTTGCTGCGCTTGATCCCGGCCTAATGGAACGATCTGGAGACGGAGGCGCATCCCTCCTTCATTATTGCTTCGCGCCCATGGCTGACTTTGGAGCGAACGACAAGCGCCCCTTCTGAGTTGGCTTTACAAGAGCTTGCCGGGCGGACAGGTGAAGGTCTGCGCGACAGTGTTGCAAGCGAAGTTGGCGAGCCTGCCGCCCGGCGCCTTGAACTGCCGAGAAGCCCGGTTTTCCCCCAGGAAACCCGGATAATGGCGGCCAATTCGTTTTTTCACGCCTTTTCTGGAATTCCCGCATGGAAATCAAGGTCAATTTTCTCGACAAGCTTCGTCTCGAGGCCAAGTTCGACGACTTCACGGTCATCGCCGATCAGCCCATCCGCTACAAGGGCGACGGCTCGGCGCCGGGGCCGTTCGATTACTTCCTGGCTTCGTCGGCCTTGTGTGCGGCCTACTTCGTGAAGTTGTACTGCGACACGCGCAACATTCCGACCGAGCACATCCGCCTGTCGCAGAACAACATCGTCGATCCGGAAAACCGCTACCAGCAGATTTTCAAGATCCAGGTCGAGTTGCCGGCGGACATCTCCGCCAAGGACCGGCAGGGCATTTTGCGTTCCATCGAGCGGTGTACCGTCAAGAAGGTGGTGCAGACCGGGCCGGAGTTCGTGATTGAGGAGGTCGAGAATCTCGATGCCGACGCGCAGGCCTTGCTGACGCTCAATCCGGATTCGGAGGCGAGCACCTATATCGCCGGCAAGGATCTGCCGCTCGAGCAGACCATCGCCAACATGTCCGGCATTCTCGCCGGCTTGGGCATGAAGATCGAGATCGCCTCCTGGCGCAACCTGGTGCCCAACGTCTGGTCGCTGCATATCCGCGATGCGCATTCGCCGATGTGCTTCACCAACGGCAAGGGGGCGACCAAGGAAAGTGCGCTGGCCTCGGCGCTGGGCGAGTTCATCGAGCGGGCCAATTGCAATCACTTCTACAACGACAATTACTGGGGCCCGGAGATTGCCAACGCGGCCTTCGTACATTACCCGGAAGAGCGCTGGTTCAAGCCCGGCAAGAAGGATGCGCTGCCCAAGGGCCTGCTCGACGACTACACGCTGGAAATCTACAACCCGGATGGCGAACTGCGCGGCTCGCATCTCTACGACACCAATTCCGGCAATACCGAGCGCGGCGTCTGCGCGCTGCCCTACGTGCGCCAGTCGGACGGCGAGACGGTGTATTTCCCGACCAACCTGATCGACAACCTCTTCCTCAGCAATGGCATGAGCGCCGGCAATACGCTGGCCGAGGCGCAGGTGCAGTGCCTGTCGGAAATCTTCGAGCGTGCCGTGAAACGCGAAATCCTCGAAGGCGAAATCGCGCTGCCCGATGTGCCGGCCGAGGTGCTGGCGAAATACCCCGGTATCGTCGCCGGCATCGCCGAACTGGAAAACCAGGGCTTCCCGGTGCTGGTCAAGGATGCGTCGCTGGGTGGCGAATTCCCGGTGATGTGCGTGACCCTGATGAACCCGCGTACCGGCGGCGTGTTCGCCTCCTTCGGCGCGCACCCCAGCCTGGAAGTGGCGCTCGAACGCAGTCTGACCGAGTTGTTGCAGGGGCGCAGTTTCGAAGGCCTCAACGACCTGCCGCGGCCGACCTTCGAGAGCAACGCCGTCACCGAGCCGAACAATTTTGTCGAGCACTTCATCGATTCGAGCGGCGTCGTGTCGTGGCGCTTTTTCAGCGCCAAGGCGGATTACGAATTCGTTGAGTGGGATTTCTCGGGCGAGGGCGAAAACTCCAATGCCGACGAAGCCGCAACGCTGTTCGGCATCCTCGAAGAGATGGGCAAGGAAGTGTACATGGCGGTTTACGACCAGCTTGGCGCCACCGCCTGCCGCATCCTGGTGCCGGGTTATTCGGAAATCTACCCGATCGACGACCTGATCTGGGACAACACCAACAAGGCGCTGGCCTTCCGCGCCGACATCCTGAACTTGCACCGCCTCGACGACGCCGGTCTGGAAGCCTTGCTGGAGCGCCTGGAAGACAGCGAACTCGACGACTACACCGACATCATCACGCTAATCGGCGTCGAGTTCGACGAGAACACGGATTGGGGCCAGCTGACGATTCTGGAGTTGAAGCTGCTGATCAACCTTGCGCTGCAGGACTTCGCGGCCGCCAAGGAACAGGTCGAGGCCTACCTGCAGTACAACGAAAACACCGTCGAGCGCGGCCTGTTCTACCAGGCGCTCAACGTGGTGCTGGAAGTGCTGCTCGACGACGAGCTGGATCTCGCCGACTACGAGGCCAACTTCCGCCGCATGTATGGCGATCCGCGGATGGATGCGGTGCTCGGCTCAGTGGAGGGCAGCGTACGCTTCTTCGGGCTGACGCCAACGAGTATGAAACTGGAAGGGCTCGACCGCCACCAGCGCCTGATCGACAGCTACCAAAAACTGCACAGGGCGCGGGCCAAGGTGGCGGCTTTATCCAGTTAGATTTGCCAGTCATGGCTGGGTCAACCGCAGGAGTTGGGTGCCAGGCCAACCTCCGCTGCCGGTTGGCCTGACCGTCGGCAACCGGTCGATTTTCGGCCGTTGCCGAGTAGAGAAAGGGTAGCCGTTGGTTACCCTTTTTTGACCTTAGCGCCGGGCCAGTATCAATGAGCCTTTTTCGCGAGGATCGAGGTCAATCCGCTCGATCGACTTGAAACCCGCTGCCGTCAGCCAATTGCCATAGTCTTCGTAACGGTAGGTCTGGGTGCCGGTTTCCACCAGCAAGGTCAGGCGGAATGCGGCATCCAGTGCATCGAGCGGCGATTCGGCCAGGTACTCATGAATGACCAGCAAGCCACCACGGTCGAGGGAGTTGCCGATACGCTCGATGATCTGGCGATTCTCTTCTGCCGTATGGTTGTGGGCGACCGAAAGATAAAACACCAGGTCATGTTCGTTGCCCCAATCCTGCTCCTGCAGATCGCCGGGAATCAGGCGGATACGCTCGGCCAGCCCCTCGTTCGCAATGGTTGTTCCGGTCTCCGTCAAGGCACTGGGCAGGTCGACGATGGCCGCGCTGAGCATGGGGTAGTGCCGGCAAAAGCGGATTGCGTGCAAGCCATGCGAGCCGCCCAGGTCGAGCAGTCGATGCTGTTCCGCGGAAACCGGGACGTGCTTGAGCAGGTCCGGCCCGAGATCCGAGGCAAAAGCGGCCATGTACGACGAAAACAATTCACCCAGATGGGAGTGTTCGACCATGGCATCCCAAAGGGTTTTCTCGGGGTGGCCGCTACGTACCGCTTCGGCCAGACCGCCCATCATCGGCCATGCTTCGTGCGTCCATAACAGGCCCGGCGTGTAATCCACCTGGCCGAGACTGGTAAACCAGCGTTGCGTGCTTGCCGTATTCGCCAAAAGCCCGTCCTGTCTTTCCAGGTAGCCGAGGGCGATTAGGAAGTCGGCCAGCGTCGCCGTGCCTTTGACGCTGGACTCAATCTTTGCCGCCAGTTGGGCGACGGAAAGCGGGCCTTGCGCCAAGGCTTCAAACAGCCCCAAACGCCCGGCCGAGATGATGGCCGATGATTTCATCATCGGCATATAGACATCCAGCATGGCTAATTCTGCCGAGCCGGTCGGCTGGCAAACATCGGGTTTGCGGACCCGGGTCGTTGTAGTTTTCGTCATGTTTGGTTGGGGCTCGGTCAAGCCAAAGCAGGCTTGGGGGGGCCGGCTGTCGTGACCGGGCAGGGATTTTTCGAAGGCCCGGAGGATAGCGCAAACCTGCTGCGGCAAGCTGGCTTTGTCTTGCCTGCCGCTCGACGAAGCTAGTGTCGGAGCCGCCAGAGCGTTACTTCGGAGAGCGTGTGCTGAAACTTGCGCTTGGTCTCACGAATCACGAAGGGAACATCCTGCGGTTGGCCGAGCAGTTCGAAATACGGCTCGAGCAGTGCCAGCAGGCCGTCGAGGGTCGTGAAGTTCTCGCCGTCCTTCTTGAAACCGCCGAGCCAGTGTTCGCGCCGGGTGTGTTCGGCCAGCCAGGTGTAGGGCGAGGCGATCAGCAGCAGGCCGCCCGGGGTCAGGCGTTGGTGAATGCTGGCCAGGAACTGGGCCGGGCTGTGCAGGCGGTCGATCAGGTTGGCCGCGAGGATCAGGTCGTAGCCGGTGAAGTTCGGTTTCAGGTTGCAGGCGTCGCCCTGCCAGAAGCTGACGCGTCTGGCCGTCTCGGCGAGGCCGAGTTCGGCCAGCGTGCGTTCGCGGTAGGTGACGAGTTCGCCTTCCTCCGGCAAGGTGTAGCGGATGCGTCCCTGTTCGGCCATCTGGGCGCCGAGACCGATGAAGCGGGCGGAAAAGTCGATGCCGGTGACTTCGTCGAAATGCCGGGCCAGTTCGAAGCAGGCGCGGCCGGTGGCGCAGCCGAGGTCGAGAGCGCACCGCTTCGGCTGCTCGCCCATTGCGGCAACGGCCAGGGCGGCCAGGGTCGCCGGGAAGTTGGCGACGCCGTAATAGCTGTCGCCGAAATGGAACTCGGCGTACTGCGCCATCAGTTCGTCGGTTTCGTAGTTCGAGGCGGGATTGACCGCAGGCATCGCCGAAACGACGTAGCGGAAGCCAGCGTGCTGGAAGAAATGGCGGCGAAAGGCATAGCGCGCGGCCAGTCGGGCCTCGTCGCCGCAGGAGGCCCAGGCGCCGCCCTTGATCAGGTTGTGACGTCCGTCGAAGGTGGGCGCCGTGAAGTCGTCGTAGATCGGGTGAACGGCGAAACCGTCGAATGGGTAGGTCGGGGTTTCCGTCCATTGCCAGACATTACCGACGACATCGAACAGCGGGCCGTGGGCGAAGCGGTCTACCGGGCAGGGCGATGCCCAGTGGTCGAGATGGATGTTGGCTTGAGCAGGCTGTCCGGGGGCGACTTCGCCGAGGCCGGCAAAGTCGACCAGGCGATACCACTCGTCCTCGCTTGGCAGGCGCACCGGTAGGCCGCTTTGCGCGGTCTTCCATTGGCAGAAGGCCTTTGCCTCGTGGTAATTGGTCTCGACCGGCCAATCCCAGGGCATCGGCACTTCCTCGGTCATCAGGCGTAAATGCCAGCTATCGGCTTGGCGCACCCAGAAGTTCGGCTGTGTCGCCTGCGCGAAATTCCGCCAGCCCAGTCCTTCCTCCTGCCACCAGCGGTCGTCGGCATAGCCGCCGGCTTCGACGAAGGCGAGGAATTCCCGGTTCGAGACCAGTTGGCGGCTGCTGCGAAATGCGGCGATGTCGGCCTGGTGCGTGCCGTATTCGTTGTCCCAGCCATAGTGATCGTCCCTGAAGTCCTTGCCCAGCCGTACGCGGCCGGCCGGGATGTCGACCAGCGTGTTGTCCGGCGGCGTGCCGCGATCCCGACAGGGCGCCCACGCCGGGTGGGGGCGGACATAGTCCAGTCGATGCTGGCGGATCAGTACCGACGAGGTTTCCAGGTGGATGCGCTCGTGATCGATCCCCATCAGGATCGCCCACCACGGGTGCTGCCAGTCGATGGGCAGCGTTAGTTCGGTAGTGCGGATGATCCGGTCGACCCGTTGCCGGACCTGATTTCGGTAGTCGCGCACGGCCGCGGCACTGGGCCAGTCGTAGCGGGTTTCGTCGAGATCGTCCCAGCTCATCTCGTCGACGCCGACCGCGAAGATCGATTCGAAGCGTGGATTGAGGCGTTCGTCGATCAGGCCGGCCAGCAACAGCTTGTTGATGAAAAATGTCGCGGTGTGCCCGAAATAGAAAATCAGCGGATGGCGCAGCCGGATTGCTTTCTCGTACCAGGCCGCATCGCAGGCCAGGGTTTCGAATAGTTGTTCGTAGCGGTCGAACGTGGCGTGGAAAGTCTCGAGAATGTCCCGCCGGACCGCGTCGACCGGGCGGTCAGCCAGTTGCGGGCTGCGTGGAAAGAGTGGCGTGCTCATGGCAGTAGTCAACCGAGGAAGTTCATTCAGTTTGGTGCGTCAAAGCATACTCTTCGGCTGCCGTTTCGATAACCGGGGCCGGTCGCTTTTGCTGTGGTTCCTTGTTCGATGTCGCCGTCGGCGTGAGTTATTTCACCGCCGTTTTTCGGCCGGCCATTTAGACTTCGGCTGTACGCTGGTTCAGGCAGGGCACTTCTGCGAACTGGCGGTGAAGGCACGACAGGAGTAGCGATGAGCAAGTTGCAGAACAAGCGGGAAAACGGTGATGATCGGCGAGGCGTCGATCTGGGCCCGCCGTCCGGCTGGCGGGAGCGCCGCCGCTCGGTTGAGCGGCGCTTGCCGGACGTGAAGGAAATACCCTTCTCGGAGTGGCTGACCCATATCCCCGGCCATCTCGTCAAGGAAGTGGAGAAGGTCTAAGTCTCGCTTGAAAGATCGCCGCCAAAGCAAAAAACCGCCACGAATGGCGGTTTTTTGCTTTTTGGGGCGAGCTTGGAGCCGGGCTGGCGCGCCTTAGTTTTCCTGCTCGTACACCACGTCGGCCCGGCGGTTTTCCGACCAGGACTCTTCATCGTGACCCTTCAGCTTGGGGCGCGACTCGCCCAGCGTCTTGATGCTGATCTGCTTTTCAGGAGCGCCGAGGCCGATCATCGACTGGCGAACGTTTTCGGCCCGCTTCATGCCCAGTTGTCGGTTGTAATCAGGCGCGCCTCGTTCATCGGCGTTGCCGTCGACCCGGATGCGCGATTTCGGGTTGTTCGCCAGGTAGCGGGCGTGGGCTTGCAGCGCCGGGTTGAACTCGGCTTTGACTTCGGCGCTATTAAAGTCGAAATAGACGCTGCGCTGGGTGCGCAGACCAGCCTCGTCCATTTTGATCGCGCTATCGGTGCCGGCAGTTGCTGATACGCTGGTTGCAACGCGGGGTTCCTGTTGCAGTTCCGGCGGTACCGGCTGGCCGAGCAGGCCCGGGTGTACCTTGAGGGTGCCGCTTTGAGAAATGTTCTTGTTGGCCGGCGCATCCTTGGTCGAGGCGCAGGCGGCAAGCAGGGCGGAAAGCAACAGGGTGGCAGGCAGGGAGGCGCGCATCGTGAATTGGGCTGCGAGAAGAATGTCGAATGATAGCCGCTCGGCCGTTGAACGAACAGGCCTGATGCCCGTAGTGCGCTGTTTTAGCTGATCTGGAAATAAACAAATACGTAATTTGTCTTTGTGGTTATAACGGCATCGGCTAAATTTCATTCCCTTCTTCCGTGAACAAGGTCTGCCATGTCTTCATTTCGTAAATCCGTTTCCGGGCTCCTGTTGAGTCTGGTGGCCAGTGCCGCATTGGCCGATGCAACTCTGCTGAATGCTTCCTACGATGTGGCGCGCGACGTTTACAAGGACTTCAACCCGATGTTCCAGAAATACTGGAAGGCGAAGGCGGGGGAAAGTCTGGAGCTGAAACAGTCGCACGGCGGTTCGACCAAGCAGGTGCGTGCCGTCGCCGACGGCCTTGAGGCTGATGTGGTGACGATGAACCAGGCCAACGATATCGAGTTCTTGGCCGACAAGGGGCTGGTCGCCAAGGACTGGGCGAAGAAATTCCCGAACAATGCGTCGCCCTACACCTCGGCGATGGTGTTCATCGTCCGCAAGGGTAATCCAAAGGCGATCAAGGATTGGTCCGACGTTGCTGCGCCGGGCGTGCAGATGATCATCCCGCATCCGAAGAACACCGGCAACGGCCGCAACACCTATCTGTCGGCCTGGGCCTGGGCGCTCAAGCAGCCCGGTGGCAACGACCAGAAGGCGCAGGAGTTCCTCGGCAAGTTGCTGAAGAATGCACCGCTGTTCGCAGCCGGCGGTCGCGATGCGACGACCACCTTCATGCAGCGCAAGATGGGCGACGTGCTGATCACCTTCGAATCCGAGGCCGAAATGATCGCCAAGGAATTCGGCAAGGGCGAGTTCGAGGTTATTTACCCCAGCCTGACCATGCAGACCGAGTTCCCGGTCGCCCTGGTCGAAAAGGTGGTGGACAAGAAGGGCACGCGCAAGCAGGCGCAGGCTTACCTGGAGTATCTGTGGTCGAAGGAAGGCCAGGAAAATGCCGCGCAGAACTACCTGCGGCCGCGTGATCCGGAACTGCTGAAGAAGTACGCAGCCCAGTTCCCGGCCGTCAAGACCTTTACCGTCGACGAAGTGTTCGGCGGAGCGAACAAGGCGTTTGCGGTCCATTTCAAGGATGGCGGCAGCTTCGACCAGATCTACGTGCAGAAATAAATGGCTGCAAAAACGCATCGCGTGTTGCCCGGCTTCGGTCTGGCGCTGGGCTACACGCTGGTTTATCTCTCGCTGCTGATCCTGCTGCCGCTGGGCGGCATGATCCTCAAGGCGTCCGAGCTCGGTTTCGGGCAGATCGTCGATATCGCCCTCAGCGAGCGTTCGCTGGCGGCGTTTCGGGTGACTTTCGGCGCTTCGCTGATTGCGGCGCTGATCAACGGCTTCTTTGGCCTGATCGTGGCCTGGATCCTGGTCCGCTATCCCTTTCCCGGCAAGCGCTTCGTCGATGCCCTGGTCGATCTGCCCTTCGCGTTGCCGACGGCGGTGGCCGGGATCACGCTGGCCACGCTGTATGCCGGCAACGGCTGGCTCGGTCGCTACATCGAGCCGCTCGGCTTTAAGGTGGCCTATACGCCGTGGGGCATCGTCGTCGCCCTGACCTTCATCACGCTGCCTTTCGTGGTGCGCACGTTGCAGCCGGTGATCGAGGACATTGAAACCGAGGTCGAGGAGGCCGCTGCCTCGCTCGGCGCCTCGCGCTGGCAGACTTTCGTCAAGGTGATCTTCCCGGCCATTTTTCCGGCCCTACTGACCGGTTTCGCGCTGGCTTTCGCCCGCGCCGTCGGCGAGTACGGTTCGGTGATCTTCATCGCCGGCAACCTGCCGCTGATTTCCGAAATCACCCCCTTGCTGATCATTTCCAAGCTCGAGCAGTACGACGTACTGGGCGCCACTGCGCTGGCCGTGGTCATGCTCGGGTTGTCCTTCATCCTGCTGCTGGCGGTCAATGTGCTGCAATGGTGGACGGCAAATCGCCACAAGAATAACGAGCCGCTGGAAGTGACGGCGGCCAGAGCCGGAGGTGCGGCATGAAGTCCACGCGCGCTACGCAGGAACCGCGCTGGGTCCGTTACACGCTGCTCAGCGTCGGCCTCGGTTTCCTGTTCTTCTTCCTCGGCTTGCCGCTGGTTGCCGTCTTCGTCGAGGCGCTGGCCCAGGGCCTGCCGGTTTATCTGGAAGCGCTGAAAGAGCCGGAAACCCGCTCCGCCATCGGGTTGACCGTTGGCATTGCACTGGCCGTGCTGCCCTTCAACATTGTCTTCGGTGTGGCCGCAGCCTGGGCCATCGCTAAGTTCGACTTCAAGGGCAAGAGCCTGCTGATCACGCTGATCGACCTGCCGTTCGCGGTGTCGCCGGTCGTCGCCGGCCTGATCTTCATCCTGTTGTTCGGGGCCCAGGGCACGTTTGGCCCGTGGCTGGCCGAGCATGACCTGAAAATCATCTTCGCGGTGCCGGGCATGATCATCGCGACGCTGTTCATCACTTTTCCCTTCATTGCCCGCGAACTGATCCCGCTGATGCAGTCGCAGGGCAAGGATGAGGAAGAGGCGGCGGTGTCGCTCGGCGCCTCCGGCTGGCAGATGTTTTGGCGGGTGACGTTGCCCAACATCAAGTGGGGCTTGCTCTACGGCGTCATCCTGTCGAACGCCCGGGCGATGGGCGAGTTCGGTGCGGTGTCGGTGGTTTCCGGCCACATTCGCGGCGAAACCAACACCCTGCCGCTGCATGTCGAGATTCTCTACAACGAATACAACGCCATCGGCGCCTTCGCCGCTGCTTCCATCCTCGCTCTGCTGGCCCTGGTCACGCTGGTCGCCAAGACCATTGTCGAGTGGCGGATGAAGAAGGAAACCGAAATGCTGAACACGGTGCTGGCACCGGAGAAAACCTGATGAGTATCGAAATCCGCAACATTTCCAAGCGCTTCGGCAATTTCGTCGCGCTCGACAACATCAATCTCGACATCCCGACCGGCGAACTGGTCGCCCTGCTCGGCCCTTCCGGCTGCGGCAAGACGACGCTGCTGCGCATCATCGCCGGCATGGAAAGCGCCGATCAGGGTGAAATCCTCTTTTCCGGCGCCGAGGCGACCCACCTGCACGCGCGCGATCGCAACGTCGGCTTCGTTTTCCAGCATTACGCGCTGTTCCGCCACATGACGGTGTTCGAAAACGTCGCCTTCGGCCTGCGCGTCAAGCCGCGCAAGGAACGCCCGTCCGACGCCGAGATCAAGCGCCGGGTCATGGAACTGCTCGGTCTGGTCCAACTGGACTGGCTGGCTGATCGCTACCCGTCGCAGTTGTCCGGCGGCCAGCGCCAGCGCATCGCGCTGGCCCGCGCGCTCGCCGTCGAGCCGAAAGTACTGCTCCTCGACGAACCGTTCGGCGCCCTCGATACCAAGGTGCGCAAGGAACTGCGCCGCTGGCTGCGCCGCCTGCACGACGAGATGCACATCTCCAGCGTCTTCGTGACCCACGACCAGGAAGAGGCGCTGGAAGTGGCCGACCGCGTCGTCGTCATGAACCATGGCAAGATTGAGCAGATCGGCTCGCCCGACGAAGTCTATTCGGCGCCGGCTTCGCCCTTCGTTTACCAGTTCCTCGGCAACGTCAATGTCTTCCACAGCCGGGTCCAGGGCGGCTATGCGGAAGTCGAGCGCCATGAGGTGTCGGAGAAAACTACCGCTTTCGTCCGCCCGCACGACATCGACATCGCGCTGCAACCGCTTGAGGATGGCCTGCAGGCGACGGTGCAGCATGTCCATCCGATCGGGCCGCTGGTCCGCATCGAGCTGCAGCACAACAGCGAAATCGTCGAAGTCGAGCTGTCGCGCGAGCGGCACGAAGCGCTGCAACTGGTCGTCGGTCAGGCGGTCTGGTTCCGGCCGCGGCAGATGCGGGTGTTCGGCGCCGACCAGTTGCCGCGGTCAACACCGGAAAAGCAGGCCTTTTTGTTCTGATCCAGATCGGGGAAGGGCGCCGGGGGCGGGTGTTATAATCGCCCCCCATTCTGACCGCGCCAGCCCAATCCGGTGATTTTTACCCTCGGCATCAACCATCACTCCGCCCCGCTCGCCATTCGCGAACGGGTGGCTTTTGGCGCCGACAAGCTGCAGCATGCGCTATCCGACCTGACCCGGAGCCAACCGGTCAAGGAGGTGGCGATCCTGTCCACCTGCAACCGCACCGAAATCTATTGCTCGGCCGAAACGCCGGACGTGGTGATCGACTGGCTGGCCAAGTATCACCAGGTCGAGCGTGGCGAACTGTCGCCCTTCCTCTATACCCACGATCAGCCGGAAGCGATTCGCCATGCCTTCCGCGTCGCCAGCGGTCTCGACTCGATGGTCGTCGGCGAGCCGCAGATTCTCGGTCAGATGAAGGACGCCGTGCGTGCGGCGGAAGAGAGCGGCACGCTCGGCACGCAACTGCACAAGCTGTTCCAGCGTTCCTTCTCGGTGGCCAAGGAAGTGCGCAGCACGACGGCAATCGGCGCCAATATCGTCTCGATGGCAGCGGCCGGCGTGCATCTCGCCGAGCGTATTTTCGAGTCGATCGAAGGTCAGCGCATCCTGTTCATCGGCGCAGGTGAAATGATCGAACTGTGCGCCGCCCACTTCTGCGCCCGCCAGCCGAAGCAGGTGACCATTGCCAACCGGACGCTGGAACGCGGTCGGGCGCTGGCTGAACGTTTCAACGGCACGGCCATCCGGCTCGACGAACTGGGCGAGCATCTGGCTGCCCACGACATCGTGGTCTCCTGTACCGCCAGCCCGCTGCCGATCATCGGCCTCGGCATGGTCGAACGGGCGATCAAGATCCGCCGGCATCGGCCGATCTTCATGGTCGACCTGGCTGTGCCGCGCGATATCGAGGAAGAAGTCGGCGCCCTCGACGATATCTTCCTCTACACCGTCGATGATCTGGCTCAGGTCGTCGAAAGCGGCCTGGAGTCGCGCCAGGCGGCGGTGGTCGAAGCCGAGGACATCATTGCCAGCCGCGTCCAGGATTTCCTCGGCTGGCTGCAGGCCCGTGACACGGTGCCGGTCATCCGGTCATTGCGTGACTCGGCCGAGCGCATGCGCCGGCACGAGATGGAGCATGCGATCAAGCTGCTGGCCAAGGGCGAATCGGCCGAGCGGGTGCTCGAGCAGCTGTCGCAACGGCTGACCAACAAGTTTCTGCATGCGCCGACCCAGGCGCTGAACCAGGCCGAAGGCGGCGAGCGCGCCGAACTTCAGTCAGCCGCCAGCCGGCTCTTCCACCTGCATTCGAACGACTGAGTCGGGCTGTGGGCGGGGCGCCCGCACCAGCCGGTTGCGGCCGCTGCGCTTGGCCTCCAGCAAGGCATGGTCAGCCGCTTCGATCAGGCTGGCCGCCGTCGTGTAATCCGGCAGGGCGGCAACGCCGCAACTGAAGCTGGCGCGCAGCGCACCGCGGGCATGGGCATGCGGCAGTTGCGAAAAATCCTCACGAATCCGGTCGAGCAGGCGGCAGGCCCGCTCGAGGTCGGCATCGGGCAGCGCAATGATGAATTCCTCGCCGCCATAGCGGCCGATCAGGTCGCTGTTGCGCAGGCGGCCGCGCAGCAGCCAGGCCAGGCTGCGGATGACCTGGTCGCCGACCGGGTGGCCGTGGTTGTCGTTGATCGACTTGAAGCGGTCGATATCGATCATCGCGACGACCAGATGGCGGGCCGGCGAACTGGTGCGCAGCATGCTTTCCAGCTGGCCCTTCGAGGTCGAGTGATTGAGCAGGCCGGTCAGGCTGTCGTGCCGCCCGGAGTAGAGCATTTCACGGTAGCGCTCGATCTTGGTGCGGACCACCGAGGCGAGGATGATCGGGTTGATCGGCTTGGTCAGGAACTGGTCGCCGCCCAGGCGTAGCGCTTCGACCTGTTGCGCGATATCGGTTTCGCTGGACAGATAAATGACCGGCAGCGACTGGTATTCCGGAATCTGGCGCAGGGCGCTGGTCACTTCGACACCGGTGCAGAAGGGCATGTACATGTCCATCAGGATGGCGTCGGGGCGATAGTCGGCGGCCGCCTGCAGCAGTGTGCGCGGGTCGCCGATGGCGCGGCTGTCGATGCCGTGCTGCGACAGCGAGCGCCGGATGTGGGCGATGGCGGTGGCCGAGTCCTCGACGACGAGGACGCGATGCACTTCGTGTTCGCGCGTTTCGACCAGATCGAGAATGCGCGACAGCACGTCGCTGACCTTGTTGCCGACCGGCACGCAGGCATCGGCCCCGGCCCGTTGCAACTGGACGATGCTTTCCAGGCTGGCGGGGACCGACAGGCAGTAGAAATAGCTGGTCGGAAATGTGGTGCGCAAGGCCTTGATGGCGTCGACGGCGCTCAACGGATAAACGCAGCCTTCGCGGTCGGGGATGAAAACGATGGCCAGCGGCGGTTCGTTGCCGATGTCGAAGGTGCTGCTTTCCCAGCGTTGCTCGGCCGGCTTGAAGCCGAAAAAACTCAGTTGTTCGGAGAGCGATGCGGTCCACGGGTGCTCGGCGCGCGAAACGATCAGCACCCGGCGCGGCCGGTTCCAGGCTTCGTCGATGGTGTCGGCTTCGTCGGTCTGGCGGCGGGGCTGGACGGCCGGTGTCTCGTGGCGGTGCAGTTCGGTCAGGATGATGCCGAGCTGGCGCTCGATGGCGCTGGCCTGGGCGTCGGCGATCGGGTGCATCGAGCGGTCGCCGAACAGTGCGAGGGCGGCGTTTTCCAGTTCCTGGCAGGCGCGGACCAGGCCGGGCAGGTGCTGGCGGCTGAGTTGTTCGGTCAGCCCGTTCAGGGACAGCGTGAATTCGACGAAAACGTCCGAATCGCCGCCCTCGCGATAGCTTTTCCAGCGCAGTTCAAGCGTTTCTGCAAGGGCGATGACCGAATGGGGGATGGCTGGCATGGGATGGCTTCCGCAATCGGCGGATTATGCTATTTGAAAGGCCGTGTGGCAATCGCCATCCATCGCCGACGGAAGGTGTTCTCGGGTACCATTACGCCCCTTCGCACACCCGGGCCGGCTGGCTATCCGAAATGAAATCGAGCATTCGCCAAAAACTTGATCTGCTGGTCGATCGTCTCGACGAAATCGACCGCATGCTCTCGGCGCCGAGCACGGCCAGCGACATGGATCAGTTCCGCAAGCTGTCGCGCGAGCGGGCCGAAATCGAGCCGGTGATCCTCCAGTTCAACGCCTTCCGCCAGGCCGAGAACGACCTGGCCGAGGCCGAGGCGATGCGTGACGACCCGGAAATGCGCGATTTCGCCGAAGAGGAAATCGCCGCAGCCAAGGCGCGCCTGCCCGAACTCGAAACCGAGTTGCAGAAGCTGCTGCTGCCGAAAGACCCCAACGACGAGCGCGGCGTGCTGCTGGAAATCCGCGCCGGGACCGGCGGCGACGAGTCGGCGCTGTTCGCCGGCGACCTTTTCCGGATGTATTCGCGCTACGCCGAGCGCCAGCGCTGGCAGGTCGAAGTAATGTCGGCCAGCGAGTCGGAACTCGGCGGTTACCGCGAAATCATCTGCCGGATCGGCGGCAACGGCGCCTATTCGCGGCTCAAGTTCGAATCGGGTGGCCATCGCGTCCAGCGTGTGCCGGAAACCGAAACCCAGGGCCGCATCCATACCTCCGCGTGTACCGTGGCGATCATGCCGGAAGTCGATGAGGTCGAGGATGTGAACCTCAACCCGGCCGACTTGCGGATCGACACCTTCCGCGCTTCCGGGGCCGGCGGTCAACACATCAACAAGACCGATTCGGCGGTGCGCATCACCCACCTGCCGACCGGTATCGTCGCCGAATGCCAGGATGGCCGCTCGCAGCACGCCAACAAGGCGTCGGCGATGAAGGTGCTGGCGGCGCGCATCAAGGACGTTCAGGTTCGCGCCCAGCAAGCCCACATTTCCAGTACCCGGAAGAGCCTGATCGGCTCCGGCGACCGTTCCGAACGCATCCGGACCTACAACTTCCCGCAGGGGCGGATCACCGACCACCGGATCAACCTGACGCTGTACAAGATCGCCGCGATCATGGACGGCGACATGGACGAACTGCTCGGTGCGCTGGCCGCCGAACACCAGGCCGACTTGCTGGCCGAGCTGGCCGAACAGAACTGAAAATGACGCTTTTCGAGGCGCTGACCGCCGCCCGGCAGAAAATCGATCGGCTCGACGCGCGTCTGCTGCTGCAATACGCCACCGGCTGCTCGCACACCGATCTGCTGGCGCGGCCAGAAACGCCGGTCATCGCCCCGGCCTACGCGCAGTTTGCCGAATGGGTCGAGCGGCGGGCGGCCGGCGAGCCGCTGGCCTACCTGGTCGGCGAGACCGAGTTTCGCGGCCGCGTTTTTCAGGTCTCGCCAGCGGTGTTGATTCCGCGTCCGGAAACCGAAGTGCTGATCGATCTGGCGCTGGAGAAGCTGCGCGGCCTGACGGCGCCGAAAGTGCTCGATCTCGGCACCGGCAGCGGTATCGTCGCCATTTCGCTGGCCCTGGAATGCCCGGCAGCCGAGGTTCTGGCGGTCGACCTGTCAAAAGAGGCCATTTCCGTGGCGCGCAACAATGCCGGCCGGCTCGGGGCGAAGCTTGCCTTCTGCGCGAGCGACTGGTTTGCCGAACTGGCTGGCCAGCGTTTCGACCTGATCGTTTCCAACCCGCCCTACGTTGCCGAGGGCGACCCGCACCTGAGTCGCGACGGCCTGCCTTTCGAGCCGCAAATGGCGCTCAGCGACGGCGAGGCCGGCGGCAACGGCCTGGCTTGCATCCGGCGCATCGTCGCCGACGCGCCGGCCCATCTGACGGCGGGCGGCTGGCTTTTGTTCGAGCATGGCTACGATCAGGGCGCAGCCAGCCGGAACTTATTGCACGATGCCGGGTTCAAAGCCGCATCAACCTTTCCCGACCTGGCCGAGATCGATCGCGTCTCGGGGGGTCATTTGTAATCTGGAGAAAAAATGTCCGACGTTCAGCAACGCATCCACCAAACCGTGACCAGCAACCCCGTCGTCCTCTACATGAAGGGTGACGCCCGTTTCCCGCAGTGCGGTTTCTCGGCCACGGCCGTGCAGATCCTGAAGTTGTGCGGCGTTAACGATTTCGTGACGGTCAATGTGCTGGCCGACGAAGAAATCCGCAATGGTGTCAAGGAATACGCCAACTGGCCGACTATTCCACAGCTCTACATCAAGGGCGAATTCGTCGGCGGCTGCGACATCATGAAAGAGATGTACCAGGCGGGCGAACTGCAGACCATGCTGCAAGACATCGCCCAAGCTCAGGCCCAGGCCTGAGTTTTTCGCCGCGCCAAATGCCAGGCCCGCCAGTTCGGCGGGCCTTTTTCATGGGCGCGACCTAGCGCCTGCGGCCTAGATTTCAGTGACTGAGAACTCGATCGCGGCGCCGTCCTGGACGATGTCCTTGACCGCGCAATGGGTGATGCTCTCGAGAATGGCGGCTTTTTGTTCGGCCGTGAACTGTTCGGGGAAGCGCACTTCGGTCTTGAATTTGCCCAGGGTCAGCGGGCCGCCCGGACCGGCAAACGGCTTGCAGTTGATTTCGATGCCGGCGGCCGGCACGCCCAGTTCCTTGCAGCTCTTCTTGGCAAAGACGGCGGCGCAGGCGGCCAGCGACGCATAGAAGGCTTCCAGCGGGTTCATCAGGGAGCCATTTACGGCATAGTCTGCGGCGTGCTTGCCGGCATTGACGTGAATGAGCGGTGTGTTGTCGACAACGGTTGAATACATGCTGGTCTTCCTTGCTGTTGGTTTTATGGCGTCCGGGCGGGTGTTGCCTGCTTAAATATCAACACCATTGAATATAATAATTGTCTAATATATCGCAAGGCAAGGATTTCTTGATCGACGCCGCCCGCGGGCCGCGGAAGCGGTTGTTCTAGCGGGTGGCCAGGCGCTGGTTGGCCAGCGACAGACGGCTGGCCAGTACTTCGGCGAAGCTCTGGTAGAAGTGCATGCGGCAGGCGGCGGAAGCCTGCTGCAGCGCTGCGCCACTGACGCTGATGAGATCGGCGGCGTTCTGCGCCGTGATGTCGGCGCCGCGTAGCTGGTGCTGCCGGCCGATCACCGCCATCTCACCGAAGCATTCGCCCTTGCTCAGGATGTCGAGCATCTTGCCGCCCTTGCTGACCTTGAGGTTGCCGGCGGCGAGGAAGCAGAAAAAGTCGCCCGGTTCGCCGTCGCGCATGATCACGCTGCCGGGTGGCACGCGCTGCCATTGCGAGAAGCGCAGCACTTCCCATATTTCGACGTCGCTGAATTCGGTAAAGAAGGGCATGGCGCGCAGGATGTCGAATTTCTCGGTGTCGGCGAAGTCGCCGCCCGGCGTCTGCAACTGCCGGTCGCGCACCGCCTGCGTCAGGTCCTGGGCGAAGGCGCCCCAGGTCTGGTAGCGCGCGTTGCGGTCGCGGGCCATCGCCCGGCCGACGATCTGGTCGAGCACCGGCGGCAGCTCGGGGCGCAGGCTGGAAGGCTGCGGCGTGTCACCGTGGATGATCTGGTAGATCATCTTGTAATTGCTGTCGGCCTCGAATGGCAGGCGCCCGGTCAGCAGTTGGAACATGACGACGCCGAGTGAGTAGATGTCGGTGCGGTGGTCGAGCGGGTTTTCCTGGACCTGTTCGGGCGACATGTAGCCCGGCGAACCGATGCCGGTGACCTGGGTGCGCTCGGTCTGGCGGCTGATGATGGCAGTGCCGAAATCGGTGATCTTGATGTCCGATTCGCCGGTGAGCAGGATATTGGCCGGCTTGATGTCGCGGTGCGTGATACCGAGCCGGTGCGCGAAATCGAGGGCGCGCGTGCATTTGAAAATGAGCTCGACGACGCGGTCGACCGCCAGCAGGTGCCCCGGCCGGGCGTGCTCTTCCAGCGTGCCGCCGGCGACATACTCCATGACGATGTAGCAGAGCTTTTCGGTGACCACCGCATCGTAGATCTGCACGATGTGCGGGTGGTTGAGCTGGCCGACCAGCGAGGCTTCGTTGAGGAAAAGATTGGTGTACAGGCGACCCCGCTTCGGGTCGTTGAGGACGGCGGGGCTGGCGACCTTGATCGCCACGTCGCGCTGGGCGAAAGGGTCGCGACCGAGATAAACGGTACTGGTCGCGCCTTCGCCGAGCTTTTGCAAAAGCTCGTACTTGCCGAGCTTCTCGATCATCGCCTGGTGCCAGCCTTGTTACAGGCGGTTGCGGGCCCGGGCGATGGCGGCCTTGACCTGGGCCGGCGCGGTGCCGCCGATGTGGTTGCGCGAGGCGAGCGAGCCTTCGACGGTCAACACTGCGAAAACGTCGTTTTCCACTTGCGGGCAGAAAGCCTTGAGTTCGTCCAGCGTCAGTTGCGGCAGATCGACGCCCTTTGCTTCGGCCGCCTTGACGGCGTGGCCGACCGCTTCGTGCGCGTCGCGGAAGGGCAGGCCCTTCTTGACCAGGTAGTCGGCGAGGTCGGTGGCCGTAGCGAAGCCCTGGGTCAGCGCGGCCTGCATGTTGTCGGCGCGCACCGTGATGCCGCCGGCCATGTCGGCGAAGATGCGCAGCGTGTCGGTGACGGTATCGACGGCGTCGAACAAGGGTTCCTTGTCTTCCTGGTTGTCCTTGTTGTAGGCCAGTGGCTGCGACTTCATCAGGGTCAGCAGCGACATCAGCTGGCCATAGACGCGGCCGGTCTTGCCGCGGGCCAGTTCCGGCACGTCCGGGTTCTTCTTCTGCGGCATGATCGACGAGCCGGTGCAGAAGCGGTCTGCGATCTGGATGAAGCCGATGCGCGGGCTCATCCACATCACCAGTTCTTCCGACAGGCGGCTGATGTGCATCATCAGCAGCGCGCAGGCGGCGGTGAATTCGATGGCGAAGTCACGATCCGACACGGCGTCCAGCGAATTTTCGCAAACGTAATCGAAGCCCAGTTCGGCGGCAACGAAGGCGCGGTCGATCGGGTAGGTCGTGCCGGCCAGGGCGGCGGCACCGAGCGGCAGGCGGTTGGTGCGCTTGCGGGCGTCGGCGAAGCGCTCGGCATCGCGGCCGAACATTTCGAAGTAGGCCAGCACGTGATGGCCGAAAGTCACCGGCTGGGCGACCTGCAGGTGCGTGAAGCCGGGCATCGGCGTCGCTGCTTCCTTCTCGGCCAGATCGACCAGCGCCGAGCGGAAGGCCTTGATCAGTGCCAGGATGTCGTCGATCGAGTCGCGCAGGTAGAGGCGGATGTCGGTGGCGACCTGGTCGTTGCGCGAACGGCCGGTGTGCAGGCGCTTGCCGGCGTCACCGACGAGTGCGGTCAGGCGCTTTTCGATATTGAGGTGCACGTCTTCCAGATCGAGCGACCATTCGAAGGTGCCGGCTTCGATTTCGCCGGTGACGATGGCCATGCCGCGTTCGATGTCGGCCAGGTCGCCGGCGCTGATGATGCCCTGCTTGGCGAGCATCTTGGCGTGGGCCAGTGAGCCGCGAATGTCCTGACGCCACATGCGCTGGTCGAAATCGACGGAAGCGGTATAGCGTTTGACGAGATCGGAAACTGGCTCGGAGAAACGGCCGGCCCAAGTGTATTGCGTGGCGTTGGAAGTCATGACTCTGGTCTAGAATGGGGCAGTTAAGCGACGAATTGAACAACAATCCGCATCAAGAATGACAAGTATACGGCACTTTCCCGCGACTCACCCGCTGCCCGACTGGCGCAATTTCGGGGTGATGCTGCGCGTGCTGCTCGGCATCAATGTGCTGGCGCTGCTCGCCGCGCTCGTCCAAACGCCCGATCTGGCCGGCTGGCTGGGGCATTACGTCGAACTGGCCGCCATCGTCGAACCCTTGTTGCTGATCGCCCTCGGCCTGCTCTCGCTGGCCCGCGACCTGCTCTGGCGCCTGCCGCTGCGCCTCGGCCAGGCCCTGGTGCTGGCTTTGGCCGGCGGGCTGGCTGCCGGTTTTTTCCTGTACACCCGCGCCCTGTCGCTGATCGAAGGGAGCAGCGGCTGGCGCAGTGCCTTGCTGGCGATGGCTGCCGCCGCCTTGCTGCTCGGTTACTTCGAGTTGCGCTCGCGGGCATTTTCGCCGGCCCAGACCGAAGCGCGGCTGGCGGCGCTGAATGCCCGTATCCGGCCGCACTTCCTGTTCAATTCGCTGAACGCGGTGCTGTCGCTGATCCGGGCCCGGCCGCAGCAGGCCGAGGCGGCGCTGGAGGCGCTCTCCGACCTCTTTCGCGCCGCGATGCGCGATCCGGGCGAACTGGTCAGCCTGGCCGACGAAATTTCCCTCGGCAAGCAGTATCTGGAACTCGAGCATTTGCGCCTTGGCGACCGTCTGGCGGTCGACTGGCAAATCGGGGCGGTTTCCCTGGATCTGCCGATTCCGCCGCTGATGCTGCAGCCGCTGCTCGAAAACGCCGTCTATCACGGCATCGAACCGGCCCCGGAGGGCGGCACGGTGCAGGTCGTCATCGAACAGCGCGACGACGAATTGCACATCGCCATCGCCAACCCGACCGCCAGTCAGGCGCAGCATGCCGCCGGCAACCAGATGGCGGTGGCCAATATTCGCGAACGGCTTGCCCTGTATTACGATCTCGAGGCGCGGCTCGAAATTACGGCCGGCACCAACATTTATCAGGTTCGCATCATGCTGCCATGCCGCCGCCGGGTTCATCCGTGAGTCCCTTGAAAATCCTGCTGGTCGACGACGAGCCGCTGGCACGCGACCGCCTGCGCACCCTGCTCGGCGATATCGCCGGCCAGTTGCCGAGCGAAGTAGTTGGCGAAGCCGGCAATGGCCTGGCGGCGCTGGCCTTTTTGCGCGAGCAGCCGGTCGATGTCGTGTTGGCCGATATCCGCATGCCGGGCATGGACGGCATCGAGCTGGCCGGCCATCTCGGCAGCCTGGAGCAGGCGCCGGCCGTCATCTTCACGACCGCCTACGACAATTACGCGGTGCAGGCCTTCGACCTGAACGCAGTCGATTACCTGCTCAAGCCGGTACGTGCCCAGCGCCTGCTGACCGCACTGCAGAAGATCCCGGCCGTTCCCCACCCGGATCCCGCCCTGCTCGCCAGCATCGGCCGCGAAGTGCGGGGCGGCGGGCGCAGTCATCTTTCCTGCCACGAGCGCGGCCGCCTGTTGCTGGTCCCGGTCAATGAAATCCTCTACCTGAAGGCCGACCTGAAATACGTCACGGCGCGCACGGTGGAGCGCGAATACCTGCTCGACGATGCGCTGACCCATCTCGAAAGCGAGTTTGCCGAGCGCTTCATCCGCTTGCACCGCGCCGTGCTGGTCGCCCGTGCGGCGCTGGCCGGCTTCGAGCGGGCGGCCGGCGACGATGCCGAAGCCTATGGTTGGGCGCTGCTGCGCGGCGTGCCGGAGAAGCTGCCGGTCAGTCGCCGGCAATGGGCGCCGGCCAAGGCGCTGGTCAAGAATTCCTGAACGTTTAACGAAAGCGAGTCTGCCGGTGAGCCAGATCTGTCCGCATTGCAATTACGCCCGCAAAAGCAGCGATACGACGCCGGACTGGCAATGCCCGGCCTGCGAGAAAGCCTATGCCAAAGGCGGCAACAGTCTGCCGCCGGCCGGCTTTCGCCAGTACGGGGCGGCGGCCGAGCCGCGCCCGGGCGGGGCCGGCAAGTGGTTGCTGCTGTTGCTGGTGCTCGGCGTCGCCTTCTGGTTCGGCCGGCCGCTGCTCGAACAGCGTTCCGCCCAAGCCGCGGCGGCCGTCGCCGCCAGCCAGCCCGAGGTGCTGCTCTATGCGACCGACTGGTGCGGGTACTGCAAGGCGGGTCGTGAATTTTTCGCGGCCAACGGCATCCGCTACATCGAGCACGATATCGAGAAGAGTTCGGTGGCGCTCGCCGAGCACAAGAAATTGGGCGGTAACGGCGTGCCCTTGATCGTGGTCGGCGGCGAAGTCGTCAATGGCTACAACGAAGTGGCGCTGCGCCAACTACTCGGCCCCTGGATCAAGGGCTGAGCATGGTCGGCCGCGCGCGGTGCCTGGCTCAGGCAGCGAAGGCGCGGGTTGGGGTGATGCTGTGTTCGCGCTGCAGGCGATTGATTTCGGCCCGCAGGGCGGCTTGCTGACCGGCCGTGATCATGCGCTGGCCGGCTTGCCATTCAAACTGGATGTCGGCGGCGTGCACGCCGGCGCAATAGAGGGCATAGGCCATGTCGCGCAGTTCGGCGTGCGCAACTTTCTGGCCAGTGCTTAGTTCGGCAACAAATTCGTTCTTGAAGAACGCCACGGTTGCATTGGTTGTCATGATTTCACCTCGCATTTGCGCAGCTTATGCCTGGTCCGGTGTGCTTGTATGTGGCGTATTGCACACAGGGCGAGATATTTCATTTTTATTCTCCATTATCGTTCCGTCTGTTGGTCGAGACCGCCCCGCCGGCCGTTGAAAAACGGCGTTTTGGGGCGGTCCACCGCAGGCATGACAATGCTGCCGGCCTTAGCCGAGGGCGCGGTTGACGATTTCCAGCACATCGCGCGACAGGCCCTGATGGTCGCGGATGCTTTCCAGCGCCAGGCGGGCGTGCTTCCGGCGCTCGCCGTCGAACTTCTTCCAGCGGTCGAAGCAGCGCGCCAGGCGTGAGGCGACCTGCGGGTTCTTGCCGTCGAGCAGCCGGGTCTGCTCGGCCAGGAAGGCGTAGCCGGCCGGCGTGTGGAAGCGGGCGAGGTTGGCGCCGAAGTTGCGCAACAGCGCATAGACCTTGTTCGGATTGCCGATGTCGAAGGCCGGGTGGCCGGTCAGGCGTTTGACGGTTGCCAGCGTATCCGGCAAACGGCTGCCGGACTGCACGGCCAGCCACTTGTCGACCACCAGCGCTTCGTGCTGCCAGCGCTGGTAGAACTCGGCGAGCGCCGTTTCGCGTTCGGTGCACTCGGTCTGGGCCAGTGCGGCGAGGGCGGCGAACTGATCGGTCATGTTGTCGGCGCCGCGGAACTGCTGCAGTGCCAGTTGGCGAACGGCCGGCGTGTTCAGTTCGAGCAGATAGGCCAGGCAGGTGTTGCGCAGAGCACGGCGGCCGGCTTCCTCGCTGCTTGGTGTGTAGGCGCCGCGGGGGGCGAGGCCGGCGTAGAGGCCGGCGAATTCGCCTTCCAGCTGCTCGGCCAGGTGGCGGCGCAGGCTGTTGCGGGCGGCGTGCAGCGCATCGGGATCGACGATGTCGAGTGCTTCGGCCAGCGTCGATTCACCGGGCAGGGTCAGGGCTTCGGCGACGAAGGCGGCACCGCGCTCGGTTTGTGTTTGCAGCAGGCGACGAGCGGCGTCGACGAAACTGGCCGGCCAGACCGGCGCTTGGCCGGCGGCGATGGCCGCAGTGGCGTCGAGAATCAACGTCGAAGCCAGGCGCTGGCCGGCTTCCCAGGCATTGAACGGGTCGCTTTCGTGGGCCAGCAGCAGGGTAAGTTGTTGCGGTGTGTAGGCGTAGTCGAGGATGACCGGCGCCGAGAAGTCGCGCAGCAGCGAGGGCACCGGTTCGGCGGCGATGCCGTCGAAATGGAACTGCTGGCTGCTTTCGGTGAGCAGCAGCGTCCGGTCGCTACCCGCAATAATTTGGCCGGCAGCATCGAACAGCGTGACGCGGATCGGGATCAGGTAGGGATTGTCATCACTGGCGCGCGGGTTGCTCTGCTTGACGTGCAGCGTGTAGCGCCCGGTGTTTGCGTCAAAAACGCTGTCCACCGCCAGATGCGGCGTGCCCGGCTGGTTGTACCAGCGCATGAACTGGCTGAAGTCGAAACCGCTGGCGGCAGCCATCGCGGCGACGAAATCCTCGCAGGTGACGGCCTGGCCGTCGTGGCGGCGGAAGTATTCGTCCATGCCGGCGCGGAAGCCGTCGCGGCCGATCAGGGTCTGGATCATGCGGATGACTTCGGCGCCTTTTTCATAGACGGTCGAGGTGTAGAAATTGTTGATCTCGACAAAGCTGCTCGGCCGGATCGGATGGGCCATCGGGCCAGCGTCTTCCGGGAATTGGGCGGCGCGCAGGCCGCGCACTTCCCGGATGCGGGCGGTCTGCCGGTTATGCAGGTCGGCGCCGAATTCCTGGTCGCGGAAGACGGTCAGACCTTCCTTGAGCGACAGCTGGAACCAGTCGCGGCAGGTGACGCGGTTGCCGGTCCAGTTGTGGAAATACTCGTGGGCGACGACGCGGTCGATATTCTCGAAATCGACGTCGGTCGCGACATCGGCCCGGGCAAGCACGTACTTGGTGTTGAAGATGTTGAGGCCCTTGTTCTCCATGGCGCCCATGTTGAAGTCGCCGACGGCGACGATCATGTAATGGTCGAGGTCGCATTCGAGGCCGAAGCGTTCCTCATCCCATTTCATCGATTTTTGCAGCGCCGCCATCGCGTGCGGGCACTGGTCGAGCTTGCCCGGTTCGACGTAGATGGCGAGTTGCACGGTTCGGCCGGAGGCGGTCTGGAAGGTGTCGAACAGGCCGTCGAGCTTGCCGGCGACGAGGGCGAACAGGTAGGCTGGTTTCCTGAACGGATCGTTCCAGGTTGCCCAGTGACGGCCGTCGGCTTCTTCGCCGCTGGACACCGGGTTGCCGTTGGCGAGCAGCACCGGGTAGGTCGCTTTATCGGCGTGCAGCGTCACCGTGTAGGTGGACATGACGTCGGGGCGGTCGAGGAACCAGGTGATGCGGCGGAAGCCCTGCGCCTCGCACTGCGTGAAGTAGCCGTCCTTGGAGCGGTAGAGGCCGGAGAGGCGGGTGTTGCGGTCCGGATCGATGCGGACCACGGTGTGCAGCGTGAAGGCGTCGGGCAGGCCGGCGATGGTCAGCGTCGTCGGCGTCGTCGAAAACGGCACTTTTTCACCGTCGACCGCAACGCTCAGCGTTTCCAGCTCGTCGCCGTCGAGCACCAGCGGCTGGGCGGCAACGGCGGGGTTGCGGCGCATGGCCAGCGTCGCGCTGACCGTGGTGCCGCCGGCGGCGATGACGAAATCGAGATCCACCGTGTCGACCAGATAGGCGGGCGCGGTGTAGTCCTTGAGGTAAATGGTCGGCGGGGTATCGGTTTTCATTATTTGACGAACGGTTGGGGAATACGCCTGATGATACGTCAAACCGCGCGCCGGGGCGGCCCTTGGACAACCCCGGCGGTGCTGCGCTGCGGCGTTCAGGCGCGGGCGATTTCGCTTTCGATGGCGCCAACCAGTTCCGCGGCATCGGGCACGATGTCGGGGGCGAAGCGGCGGACGACCTGGCCCTGGCGGTCGACCAGGAATTTCTCGAAATTCCAGACCACCTCGGGCACCGCCGTCGGTTCGATCTTATAGCCGCGCAGCATGCTTTCGACGCCGGCCCGGCCTTCGGTTTCGGGGCGGGCGGCGGTCAGGTGGGCGTAGAGCGGGTGCTTGTCCGGGCCGGTGGCGACCAGCTTGCTGTACATCGGGAACTGGACGCCGAAATTCGCGCTGCAGAAAGCCGCGATCTCGCTGTCGCTGCCCGGTTCCTGGCCGGCAAAGTCGTTGGCCGGGAAACCGAGCACGGCAAATTTCCGGCCGCGGTAGGTTTCGTGCAGCTTTTCCAGACCGGCGTATTGCGGCGTCAGGCCGCATTTCGAGGCGACGTTGACGATCAGCAGTACTTCGCCGGCGTGCTCGCGCAGGCTGGCGGCCGTGCCGTCGATTTTCTGGAGGGGGATGTCATAGAGCGCTGCGGTCATGTTGCTTTCCTTGTTGGATTGGGCGTTCGCTACGGCCGGTTAGCGCCGGCTCAGCGCCGTTGCCAGACCTCCCAGCGTTCGCGGCCGGAAAATACCGGAATTGAATCGTCGACCGCGGCATCCTCGATGCGTTCGAAATTTGCGGCGAGCAAGGCATCGAGTTCGGCCGGCAGGATGCCGAACGGCGGCCCTTTGGGCTGTTCGCAGAGGAAGAAGAAGCCGGCCAGCCGGCCGCCGGGCGGCAGCAGTTCGGCGACGCGGCGGCCCCAGTCGGCCCACAGCTTGCGCGGCAGGGCGCAGAGGAAGGCGCGTTCGTAGATCAGCTGATAGGGCGCCGCCGGCGTGAAAGTGAAAAAGTCGGCGCAGACCAGGTCGACCGCGACGTTGCCGAGTACGGCGCGCGCCCGGTCGACGGCGACCGGCGAAAAATCGAGCGCTGTCACCGGCCAGCCGCGTTCGGCCAGATGCACCGCTTCCCAGGCGCTGCCGCAGCCGGGGATCAGCGTGTTGAGCCGGGTCGGTTGGCGGTCGATGAAGTCGGCCAGGGCGGTCGGCACCTTGCCGGCGTCCCAGGGCGTGGTGCCTTCGCCAAAGCGCTTGCTCCAGAAATCCGGGTGTTCGGGGCGCTGCTCCGGCGGTTTGATCTGGGTCGGGGAGGGCGTCTGTTCGCTCATGCTAAGATTGCCCTCTTCGAAACCCTTGCTGCGTGCCGCTTCATGTCTGCTCCTTCCAAGATCATCATCGCTTCCCGCGAATCCCGCCTCGCCATGTGGCAGGCCGTGCATGTCCAGGGCCGTCTGGCCGGCCAGAATCCGGGGGCTGAAGTCGTCATTCTAGGCATGACCACCAAGGGCGACCAGATTCTCGACCGGCCGCTCGCCGAAATCGGCGGCAAGGGCCTGTTCATCAAGGAACTCGAAGTGGCGATGCAGGAAGGCCGTGCCCACCTTGCCGTCCATTCGATGAAGGACGTGCCGATGGTGATGCCGGAAGGTTTCGTGCTGGCCGCCATCTCGGCCCGCGAAAACCCGCGCGATGCCTTCGTCTCGAACAAGTACAACGGCCTCGACGATCTGCCGGCTGGCGCCGTCGTCGGCACTTCCAGCCTGCGCCGCGAATCCATCCTGCGCGCCAAGTACCCGCAGCTGGTCATCAAGAGCCTGCGCGGCAACCTCGATACCCGCCTGAAGAAACTCGACGCCGGCGAATACGACGCGATCATCCTGGCCGCCGCCGGCCTGATCCGCCTCGGCCTGGAAAATCGCATCAAATCGGTGTTGACCGCCGAGCAGTCGCTGCCTGCCCCCGGTCAGGGTGCGCTCGGCATCGAACTGGTCGATGGCGATGCGACGATGGCCGCCGTCGTCGCCCCCCTGAACGACCCGGAAACCGCCCACTGCGTCAAGGCCGAACGCGCCTTCTCGCGCGCCCTCGGCGGCAGCTGTCAGGTGCCGCTCGGCGGCTACGCCATCATCGACAACGGCCAGCTCTGGCTGCGCGGTTTCGTTGCCACCGTCGACGGTAGCGAAATGGTCAGCGCCGAACTGCGCGGCAATCCGGCCGATGACGAAAAGCTCGGCCTGCAACTGGCGGCCGAACTGCGCGCCAAGGGTGCCGACGCCATTCTGGAAAAGCTCGCCCACTGCAAATGAGCCAGCCCGGCCCGCTCGCCGGCAAAACCATCGTGGTCACCCGGCCGCGGGCGCAGGCCGCGCCCCTGGCCGCGGCCATTGCCGAGGCCGGCGGCGCGCCGCTGCTCTTCCCCTTGCTTGAAATCTCGCCGGCCGGCGACCCGCAGCCGCTGGCCGCCGCCATCGCCCGACTCGCCGCGTACCGCCTGGCCGTTTTCATCAGCCCGAATGCCGTCGACTACGCGGTGCCGGCCATGCTGGCCCGCGGTCCGTGGCCGGCCGGACTGATTCCCGCCGCCGTCGGCCAGGGCACGGTGAAGGCCCTCGCTGCGCTGGGTATTGACGGCTGCATCGCGCCGAGCACGCGTTTCGATTCGGAAGCCCTGCTCGAATTGCCGGAACTGGCCGCAGCGCAGATCGCCGGCCGGCGGGTCGCCATCTTTCGCGGCGACGGCGGCCGCGAATTGCTGGCCGATACCTTGCGCCAGCGTGGGGCGACCGTCGATTGCATCACCTGCTACCGTCGTTCCGGACCGACTGACGGCGTCGCGCCGCTGCTCGCCGCCTGGCGCGCCGGGCGGCTCGATGCGCTGACCGTGTCGAGCAGCGAAGGCCTGCGCTATCTGGTCGATCTGCTCGACGCCGAAGGCCGTGCCTTCCTGCAAAAAACCCCGCTTTTCGTGCCGCATGCCCGCATTGCCGAAAATGCCCGGGCCCTCGGCTTGAGCAAGATTATCCTGACCGAAGCCGCCGACGCCGGCCTGCTTGCCGGCTTAGGTGCTTATAATTGGGCGGCATGATGCCTGATAACGAACAAACCCCCGCTCCGAATATGAACTTGCCCGCCGCGCTCCCCGCGTCCCCTCGCTCCTACCGGCAAAACCTGACCCTGCTGATCGCCGTCGCCGCCTTGGTTCTGGCTGGCTGGCAGTGGCTGGAAACGCGCCAGAAACTGGCCGACACGCAGCAGGAAGTGACGCGCCGGCTGGCTGAAGCCGAAGCCGGCAACCAGGAAGAACGCGGCGCCCAGAAACAGTTGCGCGAGCAGATCGAAGACCTGCAATCCCGGCAAGGCGCCTTCGAAGGCAAGCTCAACGAATTCCAGGGCCAGAGCGTTGCCCTGCAAAGCCTCTACCAGGACATCGCGCGCAGTCGCGAAGAGGCGCTGCTGCTCGAAGTCGAGCAGGCCATCACGCTGGCCGGGCAGCAACTGCAACTGGCCGGCAACGTGCCGGTCGCGCTGCTCGCGCTGCAGACCGCCGACGCCCGGCTGGCCCGCCTCGACCGACCTGCTTATCTGCCCTTGCGCAAGGCGCTGGCCAAGGACATCGAGCGTCTGAATGCGTTGCCTTTTGTCGATCAGGCCGGCATCAGCCTGCGTCTCGAACAGGTCGTGCTGGCCGCCGACCTGTTGCCGCTGGCCAGCTACGGTCGACCGTCGGAAAAGGCCGAAAATGCCCCGGCGCCAGCCGCCGAGGCATGGTGGCAACGCGGTGCCCGGCAGGTCTGGCAGGAGATCAAGGGCCTCGTCCGCATCCAGCGTTTCGATGCCGAAGATCCCGCCTTGCTGGCGCCCGGCCAGGCTTTCTTCCTGCGCGAAAACCTCAAGCTGCGCCTGCTCAATGCCAGGCTCGCCCTGTTCTCCCGCGATCAGGCAACTTTCCGCAATGAACTGAAGCAGGCCCAGAGCTGGCTCGGCCGCCATTTCGTCGCCGACGACAAGGCGGTGCAGGCCGCCCAGGCTACCCTCGGGCAAATGGCCGGGGTTGCCCTGAACAGCGATCTGCCCAATCTGAGCGAAACCCAGGGCGCCTTGCGCGGCCTGCGTGGCGGCAAGGAAAAGCGGTGAAGGGCCTGTTCTGGTTTGTCGCGCTGTTTGCGCTGGCCGTGGCGGTGGCGCTCGGCGCCAAGCTCAACGACGGCTACGTCCTGCTGGTCTTGCCGCCCTGGCGGGCCGAGGTCTCGCTGAATCTGATGATCCTGGCGCTGCTCGCCCTTTTCGCCGCCTTCTACGCCTTGCTGCGCGGCCTGGCGCTGACGCTCGGCTTGCCGCAGCGGGTCAGCGAATACCGTGCCCGCCGGCAACGCGAAAAGGCCGGGCTGGTTTTTCAGGATGCCGTTCGCCTGTTGTTTGAAGGCCGCTTTGGTCAGGCGCTGAAAAAAGCCAGCGAGGCGCATGCAGCCGGCACGGCGCCGGGCTTGTCGGCGCTGATCGCGGCGCGGGCGGCGCAGCGCATGCGCGAATCGGAAAAGCAGCAAGGCTGGATGGAGCGTGCCACGCTGGACGATCCGCGCACCGAAGCGGCGACGCTGATGCTGGAAGCCGAGATGATGAACGAGGCGCGCCGTTTCGACGAGGCGCTGCTCGCGCTGGAGCGCCTGCAGGCCAAACAGGGACGCCATATCGCGGCCTTGCGTCTGGAGTTGCGGGCGCGGCAGGGGGCGGGCGACTGGGATGGCGTACTCAAGCTGGCCCGCCAGCTCGACAAGCGTGCTGCGCTGCCTGCGGAAGTGGTCCGCGAAGTCCGGACCCAGGCGCATCTGGGCAATATCGCCAAACGGGCCGCCGATCAGGGCTTGCTGACCGCCTACCTGCGCGCCCTGCCGGCCGAGGAACGTAGTCAGCGCGTCGTGCTCGCTGCCGCCCGGGCTCTGGTGGCGCTGGGCGCCGAAAGCGAAGCGCAGAAACTGATCGAGGCGGTACTCGATACTGCCAGCAACGACGAATGGCAGCCTGAGCTGGTGGCGATCTACGGTCGCCTGACCGGCGGCGAGCAAACGGCGCGTATCGCCAAGGCCGAAGGCTGGCTCCGCAAGCATCCCGAAGATGCCCGCCTGCTCAAGGCGCTGGGTCGGATGTGCCTGCGTCAGCGGCTGTGGGGCAAGGCGCAAAGCTATCTGGAAGCCTCGCTGGCGGTGCACGATACGCCGGAAGGGCATCTCGAACTGGCTCGCCTGTTCGATCAGCTGGAACGGCCGGAAGAAGCCAACAAACACTACCGGGCCAGCGCCAAACTCGAAGCGCGCTAGGTTCCATAAAAAGGGAGCGGAGGGGAAATGCTGAATATCGACATGCGCAAGATCTACAATTTTTACCCGGTCGAGCCGGCGCCCGAGCCGGGCAGCCTGCCGACCGGCGGCGATCTTTATTACGAGTGCCTCGATTGCACTGCCGTCGTCAATTCGGTGCCCCACATCAAGGCCGCCTGCGTCTGTGGCAATCTGGCCGGTGGCGGCGGCAAGCTGGCGGTAAAAGACCCGGCACGGGTCCTGGTCGTCAGGGGCAAGCTGAAGTAAGGGGCGACGCCCCCGGGTTTAGGCCTTAGGCCCAGTCCTGCGGCTTGAGGAAAACCTCGTAGAGTTCGGCTTCCGGCGTGCCGGCGGCCGGCTGCCAGTCGTAGCGCCATTTGACGATCGGGGGCAGCGACATCAGGATCGATTCGGTACGTCCGCCCGACTGCAGGCCGAACAGCGTGCCGCGATCCCAGACCAGGTTGAATTCGACATAGCGACCACGGCGATAGGCCTGGAAGTCGCGTTCGCGCTCGCCGTAGGGTATTTCACGACGCTTGGCCAGCACTGGCAGGTAGGCCTCGGTGAAGGCGTTGCCGACCGCCTGGGTCAGGTCGAAGCAGCGCTCGAAGCCGCCTTCGTTGAGATCATCGAAAAAGACGCCGCCGACCCCGCGCGGTTCGTTGCGGTGCTTCAGGAAGAAGTAGTCGTCGCACCACTTCTTGTATTTCGGGTAAACGGCGTCGCCGAACGGGGCCAGGGCGTCCTTGCAGGTCTGGTGAAAATGCGCCACATCCTCGCGTCGACCGTAGTAAGGCGTCATGTCCATGCCGCCGCCGAACCACCAGACATCGTCCTCGCCCGGTTTGCTGGCAACGAAGCAGCGGACGTTCATGTGGGCCGTCGGACAGTAGGGATTCCGCGGATGCAGGACCAGCGAAACGCCCATCGCTTCCCAGGCGCGCCCGGCCAGTTGCGGGCGGACGGCGGTGGCCGAGGCGGGCAGCGACGAGCCGGTGACGTGCGAGAAATTGACGCCGCCACGCTCGAAGAAGTCGCCTTCCTCGATCAGCCGCGAAATGCCGCCGCCGCCTTCCGGGCGTTCCCAGGAATCAGTGCGGAAAGGCTGGCCGTCGAAGGCTTCGAGTTCGGCGACGATGCGGCTCTGCAAGCCGGTGAAGAAATCCTTGAGGCGGGTAGTGTCCATTGAGTCTCCGGAAATGAAAAACGGGCGGCTCATCTACCAAATGAGCCGCCCGTCAGAGTCGGTTGCGCCGTAATGGTTCAGCGGCTGATCGCCCGGTGGCCGATGTCCTTGCGGAACTGCATGCCGTCGAAATGAATCTGGACAGCTGATTCGTAGGCCAGTTTCTGGGCCAGCTTGATGTTTTCGCCGAGTGCCGTGACGCACAGCACGCGACCGCCGCTGGTGACGACCTTGCTGTCCTGGTTGGCGGTGCCGGCATGGAAGACATGAGCATCTTCACCGAAGCTGTTGCCGTTCGGCAGGCCGGTGATCTGGTCACCCTTGCGCGGGGTGTCCGGGTAGTTGGCGGCGGCCAGCACGACGCCCAGCGCGATGCGGCGGTCCCATTCGGCTTCGACCTGGTCCAGCGTGCCGTTGATGCCGTGCTCCAGCAGATCGACGAAATCCGACTTCAAGCGCATCAGGATCGGCTGGGTTTCCGGGTCGCCCATCCGGCAGTTGAATTCCAGCGTCTTGACGCTGCCATCCTTGCCGATCATCAGGCCGGCGTAGAGGAAGCCGCTGAACGGAATGCCGTCGGCCGCCATGCCGCGCACGGTGGGCAGGATGATTTCGCGCATCGCCTTGGCGTGCACTTCCGGGGTGACCACCGGGGCCGGCGAGTAGGCACCCATGCCGCCGGTGTTGGGGCCGGTGTCGCCGTCACCGATCCGCTTGTGGTCCTGGCTGGAGGCCAGGGCGAGGACATTCTTGCCGTCGACCATGACGATGAAGCTGGCTTCCTCGCCATCGAGGAATTCCTCGATGACGACGCGGGCGCCGGCATCACCCAGCTTGTTGCCGGACAGCATGTCGTCGATCGCGGCATGCGCTTCTTCCAGCGACATGGCGACGACAACGCCCTTGCCGGCAGCCAGGCCGTCGGCCTTGATGACGATGGGGGCGCCTTTCTGGTCGATGTAGGCGTGGGCTGCGGTCGACTCGGTAAACGTGGCAAATTCCGCGGTCGGGATGTTGTGGCGGGCCATGAAGCGCTTGGCGAAATCCTTCGAGGATTCGAGCTGGGCGGCTTCCTTGGTCGGGCCGAAGATCTTCAGGCCGCGGGCCCGGAAAACGTTGACCACGCCAGCCGCCAGGGGCGCTTCCGGGCCAACGACGGTGAGGTGGATCTTGTTCTGCTCGGCGAAATCAGCCAGCGCTTCCGGGTCGGTGATGTTGAGGTTTTCCAGCTCGTGCTCACGGGCCGTGCCGGCGTTGCCGGGGGCGACGTAAACCTTCTGCAGGCCGGGCGTCTTGGCCAGGCGCCAGGCCATGGCGTGCTCGCGGCCGCCGGAACCGATTACCAGTAGTTTCATGGCTGATCTCTTCGAGTGTGCTTGTTATTAGTGACGGAAGTGACGGTTGCCGGTAAAGACCATGGCCAGGCCATGTTCGTCGGCGGCGGCGATGACTTCCTCGTCGCGCATCGAACCACCCGGCTGGATGACGGCCTTGGCGCCGGCTTCGGCCAGCACGTCGACGCCGTCACGGAACGGGAAGAAGGCATCCGACGCGACCACCGAACCCTTGAGTTCGAGGCCGGCGTGCTGGGCCTTGATGCTGGCGATCTTGGTCGAATCGACGCGGCTCATCTGGCCGGCGCCGACGCCGAGCGTCATGCCGTTGCCGCAGAACACGATGGCGTTCGACTTGACGAACTTGGCGACGCGCTCGGCGAAGAGCAGGTCTTCGATCTGCTGCGCGGTCGGCTGCACCTTGGTGACGATCTTCAGGCCGGAGGCCTGCGCCGTGAAGTTGTCCGGCGTCTGGACCAGCAGGCCGCCGCCGACGCGCTTGAATTCCAGCGCGTTGAGGGCGCGGGAGATTGGAACGACCAGCACGCGCAGATTGGCCTTGGCGGCCAGCGCGGCCTTGGCTTCGGCGGTGAAGGACGGGGCGATCAGGACTTCGACGAAGTGCTTGCGCTCGTTCATGGCGTTGACCACGTCGATGCCGACTTCGCCGTTGAAGGCGATGATGCCGCCGAAGGCCGAGGTCGAGTCGGTCTTGAAGGATTTTTCGTAGGCACCGAGCAGGGTGCCGTCGATGGCTACGCCACAGGGGTTGGCGTGCTTGACAATGACGCAGGCCGGGGCATCGAAGGTCTTGACGCATTCCCAGGCGGCATCGGAGTCGGCGATATTGTTGTAGGACAATTCCTTGCCCTGCAACTGCGTGTAGGCGGCGATGCTGCCGGCGACCGGATTGGTGTCGCGGTAGAAGGCGGCGCTCTGGTGCGAATTCTCGCCGTAACGGAGGATCTCGGTACGGTCGAAAGCCAGTTGCAGCTTGGCCGGGAAGATGGCCGGTGTCGGGGCAGCTTCAGCCGGCTTGGCTTCGGCACCTTCGTCGAGGCCGGTCAGCCAGTTGGCGATCATGCTGTCGTAGCGGGCGGTGTGGGTGAAGGCCTTCTTGGCCAGGCCGAAACGGGTCGCCAGTTGCAGGGCGCCGGCATTGGCCTGCATTTCGGCGAGCAGCGGCTGGTAGTCTTCCGGATCGGTGACGATGGCGACGCCAGCGTAATTCTTGGCCGAGGAACGGACCATGGCCGGACCGCCGATGTCGATGTTCTCGATTGCGTCTTCCAGGGTGACGCCGTCCTTGGCGATGGTGGCGGCGAACGGATAGAGGTTCACGCAGACCAGATCGATCATCGGAATGCCGTGCTGTTCGATGGTCGCCATGTGCTCAGGCAGGTCGCGGCGGGCCAGGATGCCGCCGTGTACCTTCGGGTGCAGGGTCTTGACGCGACCGTCTAGCATTTCCGGGAAGCCGGTGTAGTCGCCGATTTCGGTGACGGCCAGGCCGGCGTCACGCAGCATCTTGGCGGTGCCGCCGGTGGACAGCAGCTTGACGCCTTGGGCAGCGAGGCCCTGGGCAAATTCAAGAACGCCGGTTTTATCGGAGACGGAAATCAGTGCTTGCTTGATGGTCATGGCGATTACAGTAGTTGATGTTCGGTAAGTTTCTTGCGCAGGGTGTTGCGGTTGATGCCGAGCATCTCCGCGGCCAGCGTCTGGTTGCTGCCCGCCTTGGCGAGCACTACTTCGAGCATCGGTTTTTCGATGCTGCGTAGAACCATGTCATAAATCGCGGCGGGTTTTTCGCCGTCGAGGTCACGAAAGTATTGTTCCAGCGAGTTCGTGACACATTTCCCCAAATCCTGTTGGCTCATGCTGCCAACGCCTCCTCTGAATTGTATTTTAGGTGTGCATGCTCTGCCGCTAGTTGGCAGAAGAAGTCGTTTACCGCCTGCATCTGTTGTTCGATGCTGGGCAGAACGTTCATTTCCTTGCGGAAGGCTGCCGAGCCGACCAGTCCCTTGGTGTACCAGGAAATGTGCTTGCGGGCGACCTTGAACCCCGTTTCCGGGCCGTAGAAAGCGTAGAGGTCTTCGAGATGCGCCAGCAGGATGCTGTGGATCTCCTTGACCTCGGCCGGCGGCAGGTGCTCGCCGGTTTTCAGATAGTGCTCGATTTCGCGGAACAGCCAGGGGCGGCCCTGGGCGGCGCGGCCGATCATGACGCCGTCGGCACCGGTGACGTCGAGCACGTGTTTGGCCTTTTCCGGCGTCGTGATGTCGCCGTTGGCGATGACCGGAATCTTGATCAGCGTCTTGACCATGGCGATGGTGTCGTACTCGGCTTCGCCGGTATATTGCTGGCAGCGCGTCCGGCCGTGGATGGCGACGGCCCGGACGCCAGCGCTTTCTGCAATGCGCGCGATGGTCGGTGCGTTGCGGTTGGCCAGGTTCCAGCCGGTACGGAATTTCAGCGTCACCGGCGTGTTCGGGATGGCGCCGACGACGGCGTCGAGGATCTTGCCGACCAGTTCCTCATCCTGCATCAGGGCCGAGCCGGCCATCACGTTGCAGACCTTCTTGGCCGGGCAGCCCATGTTGATGTCGATGATCTGGGCGCCGTTATCGACGTTGTGGCGGGCGGCCTCGGCCATCATGGCCGGATCGGCGCCGGCGATCTGCACCGAAATCGGCGCCACTTCCCCGGTGTGATTGGCCCGGCGCAAGGTCTTGGCGCTGCCGTAGAGCAGGGAATTGCTGGTCACCATTTCGGAAACAGCCAGTCCGGCGCCCATTTTCTTGCACAGTTGGCGGAAGGGGCGATCGGTGACGCCGGCCATCGGCGCGACGAACAGGTTGTTGCGAAGGGTGAAGCCGACAAATTCCATGGGCGCGAAAAGACGAGGCAGGGGTGGTTCGGGGAAGGGGGCGATTGTACCGCAGTGGCCGCTTAAAAAATAGTCAAATCCGGCCAAAATATGTCTGGCCGGTGATCGGTTGACTGTTGATTTAATGGCCTTTCAGTGCATAGATGCCAGGTGCGTTGCGCCAGTAGCCCTTGTAGTCCATGCCGCAGCCGAACAGGAAGCGATCCGGGATGTCCAGGCCGCTGAAATCGGCGCGCATGCCCGGCACCGCCTTGCGCGCGTGCACCTTGTGCACGAGGACGGCGGTCGACACGCGGGCGGCACCTTCTTCCAGCAGGTGCTGGCAGATCGCCTGCAGGGTGTGGCCTTCATCGAGGATGTCGTCGATGACCAGCACGCTGCGCCCTTTCAGGTCGTGCGCCGGGCGCACGCGCCAGTCGAGCAGGCTGTTGCCTTCGAGCTGGTGGCCGTAGCGGCTGGCGTGCAGGTAGGAGACTTCGAGCGGGAAGGCGAGGCGGGCGAGCAGGCGGCCGGCGAAGATCAGGCCGCCGTTCATCACGCAATAGACCAGCGGGTTCTGCTCGGCCAGTTCGGCAGTAATGGCGGTGGCCAGGCGATCGAGCGCGGCGTCAACCTGTTCGGGGCTGGCCAGGCAGTCGGCTTCGGCCAGGGCGCGGCGGATTTCTTCGAGATCGATAGTCATGGTTCAGTGTCCGGCAAAGTCGCAAACGGTAAAGACCGGCAGGCCGGCTTCCTTGAGTAGTTTCGAGCCGCCCAGTTCGGGCAGGTCGACAATCGCCGCCGCTTCGACGACGGTCGCTTCCAGGCGCTGGAGCAGGCGGGCGGCGGCCATCATCGTGCCGCCGGTGGCGATCAGGTCGTCGATCAGCAGCACGCGCTGGCCGGCGGCGACGGCGTCGGTATGGATTTCGACGGTGGCGTTGCCGTATTCGAGTTCGTATTCCTCGGCGACCGTGGCGAAGGGCAGCTTGCCCTTCTTGCGGACCGGGATGAAGCCGCGGTTCAACTGGTGGGCGACGACGCTGCCGAGAATGAAACCGCGGGCGTCGATGCCGGCCACCAGGTCGATTCCGGCGTTCATGTAGCGCAGCACGAAGGCCTCGACGAGCAGGCGGAAGGCGCGCGGATCCTGCAGCAGCGGCGTGATGTCGCGAAACTGGATGCCCGGGCTGGGCCAGTCGGCGACGGTGCGGATGCGCTGGCGCAGGAAGGCGGTGTCGAACAGCGGGTCGGTGGTCATGGTGGTGGCCTCAGAGCAGGGCGAACTTGGCGATGAAGGCGGCGGCGATCAGCGCCACGGTCGGTGAGAGGTCGCGTGAGCGGCCGG
Organism: Dechloromonas hortensis; assembly: GCF_009469765.1. Lineage (GTDB taxonomy): Bacteria > Pseudomonadota > Gammaproteobacteria > Burkholderiales > Rhodocyclaceae > Azonexus > Azonexus hortensis. The sequence continues at coordinate 128,524 of NZ_SSSQ01000001.1, read as the reverse complement.
CCAGCAACTTGATCGCGACGTAGGAGATGAAGCCGAAGGCGATGCCGTTGGCGATCGAGAAGGTGAACGGGATGGTGATGGCGGTGACGACGGCCGGTGTCGCTTCGGTCAGGTCGTCCCAGTCGATTTCGGCCAGGCCGCGCGACATCAGGATGGCGACGTAGCATAGCGCCGGGGCGGTGGCGTAGGCCGGCACGGTGCTGGCCAGCGGGGCGAAGACGACGGCGGCGAGAAAAAGCAGGGCGACGACGACGGCGGTCAGGCCGGTGCGACCGCCGGCCGCGGTGCCGGCCGCCGATTCGATGTAGGCCGTGGTCGACGAGGTGCCGAGGCAGGCGCCGGCGGTGATCGCCAGCGAATCGGCGAGCAGCGCCTTCTTCAGGCGGGGCAGGCGGCCGTTGGCATCGAGCAGGCCGGCCCGATGGCAGACGCCGATCAGCGTGCCGGAGGCGTCGAACAGTTCGACGATGAAGAAGGTCAGGACGACGGTCAGCAGGCCGGCATTGAGCGCGCCGGCCAGATCCATCTGCAGGAAGGTCGGAGCCAGCGAGGGCGGCGGCGCGACGACGCCGTGGAATTCGGTCAGGCCGAGGGCGACCGAGGCGGCTGTCACCGACAGGATGGCGATGATGATGGCGCCCGGCACCCGGCGGTATTCGAGTCCGACGATCAGCATGAAGCCGGCCGAGGCGAGTAGCGGGCCAGGTGTGTGCAGGTCACCGAGGGTGAGCAGGGTGGCGGGATGGGCGGTGATCAGGCCGGCGTTTTTCAGGCCGATGATGGCGAGAAAGAGGCCGATGCCGGCCGAGATCGAGTATTTGAGCGAGGTCGGGATGGCATTGACGATCCACTCGCGGACCCGGAACAGGCTGACGGCGACAAAGAGCAGGCCGGAAATCAGCACGGCGCCGAGTGCCGCCTGCCAGGTGTAGTGCATGCCCTGGACGACGGTGAAGGCGAAATAGGCGTTGAGGCCCATGGCCGGCGCCAGCGCCACCGGGTAATTGGCGTACAGCCCCATGATGCCGGTGCCGATGGCGGCGGCCAGGCAGGTCGCGACAAAGACCGCATCTTTCGGCATGCCGGCGGCCGAGAGAATGTCGGGATTGACGAAGACAATGTAGGCCATGGTCAGGAAAGTGGTCAGACCGGCGAGTAGCTCGGTACGGACCGTGGTGCCATGGGCTTGGAGCTGGAACAGGCGTTCAAGCACGGGGATGCTCCGGGAAAAAGCAGCGCATTTTAACAAGAACGGGCCGCTCTGGCCCGGCCTTTGGCTCGCTTCAGAGGCTGAAGGCGAGGGTCAGCAGCAGCGCGAAGGCCAGTTGCAGTCCGGCGGTCAACGCCAGAATCTGGTTAAAAACCGGCCCCGGTGCTTCCCTATGAAAACGCTGGATCAGGCGGCCGGCCAGAGGCAGCGACAGCAGCGGCAGTGCCGCCAGCGCGCCCAGTTCGGCGCCGAGCAGGGGGAGCAAGGCGTAAGGGAGGAGCATTTCGCCGGCGTAGATCCGGCGCGTCGCCGGGCGGCCGAGGCGGACGGCCAGCGTGTTCTTGCCGTTTCGGGCATCGCCGTCGAGGTCGCGGTAGTTGTTGACGGTGATCACCGCCGCGGCGTGGATGCCGACCAGCGCTGCGGCAATCAGTGCCGCCGGGCTCAGGCCGAGCGTTTGCAGGTAATAGCTGCCGCCAACGGCGACCAAGCCGAAAAAGAGAAAAACGAAAATTTCACCGAGTGGACCGTAGGCAATCGGCTTCGGGCCGCCGGTGTAGGCCCAGCCGGCGGCCAGCGAGGCGAGGCCAATGGCGACGATCGGCCAGCCGCCATGCCAGACCAGATAGATGCCGCACAGGAAGGCGAGGGCAAAGGCCAGCCAGGCGCCGAGTTTGACGCGGCCGACGCTGAGCCAGCCTTCGGCGGTGGCGCGTTTGGGGCCGAGGCGATCCGGCGTGTCGGTGCCGCGCAGGAAGTCGCCGACATCGTTGAACAGGTTGGTGCCGATCTGGATGAAGCCGGCGCCGAGGGCGGCAGCGAGCAGCGGCAGCCAGAGCAAGGCGCCGCTGTCGTGCCAGGCGATGGCGGTGCCGACCAGCACCGGCGACAGCGAGACGGACAGGGTCTTGGGGCGGCAGGCGAGGAACCAGGCTTGCAGCCGCCCGGGATTTACGGCCAAGCGCGGGCTCCCCAGATCATCCGCTTGGCGACGAAGTGACGGGCCGGCGGACAGAGGTCGAGGGCAAGCAGGCCAAGACCGCGGGCCAGCTTGAGCGGGCCGCAATCGTTGGAGAAGGTGCGGACGATCTGGTCGGTGAAGAAGGCGCTGCCCCGGCGGTCGAGGCGGCGACTGGCGGCATAGTCGGCCAGACTGCCACGGTCGACGCCATTTTTAAGCAATATTTCCGCCAGTTGCCAAGCGTCGCGGATGCCGAGATTGAAACCCTGGCCGGAGACCGGGTGCAGGGTTTGCGCCGTATTGCCGATCCACACTTCCTTGCCCTTGACCAGCGTTTCACGCAGGCGCAGGGCGAGCGGAAAGCGGCTGCGCGGACCGGGCTTGGTGAAGCTCAGGCGCCGGCCGAACTGGTTTTGCAGGGCGACGGTGAAAGCGGTGTCGTCCATCGCCATCACGGCATCGGCCTTGGCCGGCGGCAGCGTGAAGACGACCGAGTATTCGTCGCCAAGCGGCAGCAGCGCGAGCGGGCCGTCCGGCGTGAAGCGTTCCCAGGCGCGCTTGTTATGGCCTGGTGTCGGCGTGATTTCGGCGATCACGGCATGCTGTTCGTAATCGCTGACCTTGACCGCCGGGTCGTCGCCCGGCGTGCCTTCGGCATGGACGAGCAGCTTGCTCTGGATGGCGCGCAACTGGCCGGCATGGCGCAGCGTGACGGTGACGTGATCGTCACCCGGGGTGATGTCGAGAATTTCCGCCTCGGCCAGCATGGCGTCCGGCGGCAATTGCGCCGCCAGGTCCGCCGCCAGGTCGCGGTAGCGGACGACGTAGCCGAGCGCCGGCAGCGCGTAGTCGGCGCGGTCGATCAGCGTCCGGCCGAAGCCATCCTTTTGCGAGATGTGGATGGTTTCGATCGGTGTCGCGGCGCGGCTCGGCCAGCTATTGATCTGTTCGAGCAGCTGGCGGGCACCGTACGACAAGGCGAGGGCGCGCGGGTCCTGTTGTTGTGATGCCTGCGATCGACGGTCGACCAACAGCGATTTCTGGCCGCCAGCGGCAAGTGCCAGTTGCAAGGTCATGCCGACCGGGCCGGCGCCGACAATCAGGATATCGACGTTTTCAACCGCCGGTTCACTCATGGCGCATCACTTCCTCGATTTCGGCCACCGTCTTCGGCGCCGTGGTGTAGACGTCGCAGCCTGACTCGGTGACCCGGACGTCGTCCTCGATGCGGATGCCGATGCCGGCCAGCGCCGGCGGGATATCGGCGCCGGGACGGATGTAGAGGCCGGGTTCGACGGTCAGCGTCATGCCCGGCAGCAGCCGGGTCCATTCGTCGCCGACCTTGTATTCGCCGGCATCATGCACGTCGAGGCCGAGCCAGTGGCCGGTGCGGTGCATGTAGAAGCGGCGGAAATCGCCTTTTTCGATCAGGTTGTCGAGGTCGCCCTGGAGCAGCTTGAGATCGATCAGGCCCTGGGTCAGCACGCGGACGGCGGCATCGTGGCCTTCCATGAAGTGGCGGCCGGGCGCCGTCGCCTGGATGGCTGCCGCCTGGGCGGCGAGGACGATTTCATAGACGTCCTTCTGCGCCGCATTGAAGCGGCCATTGACCGGGAAAGTGCGGGTGATGTCGGCTGCGTAGCCTTCGACTTCGCAGCCGGCGTCGATCAGGACCAGGGTGTGGTCGTTGAGCACCTTGTCGTTGGAGACGTAGTGGAGCACGCAGGCATTGGCGCCGCCGGCGACGATCGGCGTGTAGGCGTGGGCATCGGCGCCGCGCTTCCTGAATTCGTAGCTCAGTTCGGCTTCCAGTTCGTACTCGGCCATGCCGGGGCGGCAGGCGCGCATGGCGCGGGCGTGGCCGGCGCTGGCGATGTCGGCCGAGCGTTGCTGGATGCCGGCCTCGGCGGCATCCTTGATCAGGCGCATGGCGTCGAGTTCGGCGCGCAGGTCGTGGATGGCGCGCGGCGCCCGCTTGCCGGCCCGGGTCTGGGCACGGACTTCGTTCAAGGCCTTGGCAATGCGGGTATCCCAGCTGCTGTCGTGGCCGATGGCATGCCACAGGGTGTCGCGGTCGACGAGGAATTCGGCCAGTTTCTTGTCGAGTTGCTCGATCGGGTAGGCGGCATCGAAGCCGAAGGCGGTCTTGGCGGCTTTCGGCCCGTAGCGGTAGCCGTCCCAGATTTCGCGCTCTTCATGCTTTTCGCGGCAGAACAGGATGGATTTCGGTTTGCTTTTGCCATCCTTGGCGCCGATCAGCACGACGACCGCTTCCGGTTCCGGGAAGCCGGTCAGGTACCAGAAATAGCTGTCGAAGCGATAGAGATGGTGCGCGTCGCGGTTGCGGATGACTTCCGGCGCCGTCGGGACGATGGCGACACCGTCGCCGATGGTTTGCAGCAGGCGTTTGCGGCGGGCGAGAAAGTGGGCGTGGCTCATGCGGTCCTCAGTTCCTGATCCAGTTCGGCCAGACGTTGTGGTGTACCTACATCGACCCAGCGGCCGGTGTAGCGTTCCCCGGTCAGCGTGCCGGCGGCAATGGCGGCGTCGAGCAGCGGGCGCAGTTTCATGACCGTGCCGGGTTGGACGTCGGCGAAGAAGGCTGGCGAAAAAACGCCAATTCCGGCGTAAGTAAGTGTTTGCTCACCTTGGGCGTAAGTGACGCGCTCGCCCTCCAGGCCGAAGTCGCCGGCGGTGTGGTGGGCCGGGTTCTCCACCATGACCAAGTGTGCCATGCCGGCGGTCCACCCGGCAAAACGGCCAAAATCCAAATCGCAATAAACATCGCCATTGACCACCAGGAAGGGCTGGTCACCGAGCAGCGGCAGGGCGCTGGCGATGCCGCCAGCGGTTTCCAGGGCGCCCGGCGGCTCCGGCGAATACTGGATGTGCAGGCCCCATTGCGAGCCGTCGCCAAGCGTTTGCTCGATCAGCGAACCGAGGTGGGCGTGGTTGATGACGATTTCCCGGAACCCCGCCGCCGCCAGTCGTTCCAGATGCCAGACGATGAGCGGTTTGCCGCCGGCCGGAAGCAGCGGCTTGGGCGTGTGGTCGGTCAGTGGCCGCATGCGTTCGCCGCGGCCGGCGGCGAGGATGAAGGCTTTCATCTCGCCCTTAGCGCCGGTAGCCGATCTGCTCGGTGTTGCCTTCCAGCTTGTCGAGCAGGTTGAGTAGCGGCTTCAGCGCAATGTAGCGGCTGGCTGTCTTGCGGGCGTAGTTCATGAAGCGGGGCAGGTCTTCGCTGTATTTTTCCTTTCCGTCTCGGTATTTCAGGCGGCAGAAGATGCCGAGTACCTTGAGGTGGCGCTGCAGGCCCATCAACTCGTAGTCGCGCCAGAAATCTCCGAAATCGGCGCGCACCGGCAGGCCGGCGGCGCGGGCCTTTTCCCAGTAGCGGACGACCCAGTCGATTTCCTGCTCTTCTTCCCAGGAAATGAAGGCGTCGCGGAATAGCGAGACGACGTCGTAGGCTATCGGCCCGTAGACGGCATCCTGAAAATCGATGATGCCCGGGGTCAGGCGTTCGGCGCTTTCGACCAGCATCAGGTTGCGCGGCATGAAGTCGCGGTGCACGAAGACCTTCGGCTGGTTCAGCGCCGAGTTGATCAGGAACTTGAAGGTCCGGTCGAGCATCGATTTTTCGTCATCGCTCAGTTGCACGCCTAGGTGGCGGCCGACGAACCATTCCGGGAAGAGGTTGAGTTCGCGGCGCAGCAGGGTCGCGTCGTAGGGCGGCAGCGTGCTCGCCTTCGAGGCGAGTTGCCATTGGACGAGGCTGTCGAGGACCGGGCGGATCAGCAGGTCGGCCATCGACAGGTCGGCGTTGAGGGCATCGAGGTAACCGATGCGGCCGAGGTCGGTGAGGACCAGGAAGCCGTGCTCGAGATCCTGGTCGAGAATGCGCGGTGCGGCGAGGTCGGCTTTGGCGAGCAGGCCGGCGACGTGGATGAAGGGCTTGCAATCTTCCTTGTCCGGCGGCGCGTCCATCAGGATGCGCGTGTTGCCGTCCGGCCAGGTCAGGCGGAAGTAACGGCGGAAGCTGGCATCGGCCGAAGCGGGGGTGATCTGGACGGACTGATCGGGAAAGCGACTGGCGACCCAGTCTGTAACAAGTTGATCGCGCGGCGTGGCTTGCATAAGCGGGCAGGGTTCGGTTCGTTGTAAAATGCCGGGATTTTAACACTCGGGTTCCGGCCATTCCGGTCCTGGCCCTTTCCTGATTGCCTTGATGACCGGTTTTGCCCGCCGTCCGCTCGCTGTTTTTGTCTGTTGCATGTTCGCCGGCATGCAGGTCAGCCACGCCGCAATCGATACGGCGCGCTTGCCCTTGCCGGCTGGCGAAGCCGGCAAATCTGCGTCGCAAGAGGCGTCGACCGCCGGGCTGCAACTGGCTGCCAACGATGCGCCGGTCCGCCTGCGCGTCGAGCGCAAATTCAACGTGCTCGGCAAGAAGAAGGCGCCGCTCGTGCCTGGCGTCGGGGTCGAGCATCCGGTCGAGCTGAACAAGGATGACAGCTATCCGATGTTCATCGTCGCCGACAATATCCAAGGCCGGGCCGACGAAGTGACCGAGGCGGAGGGGGAGGTCGAGGTCCGCAAGGCCGGCACCCTGATCTTTGCCGACAAGCTGACGCACTGGCCGCTCGAAGACGAGGTCGAGGCGACCGGCAATGTCCGCCTGCTCCAGGAGGGCACCGAGGTCGAGACGCCGCATCTGCGGATGAAGCTGACCGAGCAGATCGGCTTTGCCGAGCAGGCCGACTACTACATCGTCAAGGACGTGGCGAGCAAGTTCTACCGACAGCAGCAGACGGTGGTGACGGTATCGAGCAGCAGTTCGGTCTCGACCGGGGCGCCGATGATGCTCAACGTGCCGAACAGCTACGGCTTGCCAACGACCAGTCCGGCCCGTCGTCCGTCGGAGGCGAGCGGCCATGCCGAAATGGTCAATTTCGAGGGCGAAAACCATATCCGGATGGCGGATTCGACTTTCTCGACCTGCAAGCCGGGGCAGACCGACTGGTATCTGCAAAGCTCGGAAATGCTGCTTGACTACGACCGCGACGTCGGCGAGGCGAAGCACGCCTCCCTGTGGTTCAAGGGCGTGCCGATCTTTTACGCGCCGGCAGCTTCTTTTGCGCTCAACCATCAGCGCAAGAGCGGGTTCTTGCATCCCTTTTTCTCGACCTCGACCAATAACGGCTTCGACATCACGACTCCGTATTACTGGTCAATCGCGCCCAATTACGACCTGACCCTCTACCCGCGTTACATGGCCAAGCGCGGTCTGCAACTCGGTGCCGAGGTGCAGTATCTCGATTACAACTACCGCGGCATGACACGTCTCGAGTACATGCCGAATGACGAAATCGAGAATGCTCGCCGCTACGCCTACAACATCCAGCACCAGCAAAATTTTGGACGGGGCTTCTCGGCCTCGGTGAACTGGAATGGCGTTTCCGACGACAATTACTGGGAGGATATGTCCTCGCGTCTGCTGCAGACCTCGCAGACCCAGTTGCCGAAGCAGGTCGTGCTGAATTATTCGCCGACGCCGTGGTTGCAGAGCAATATGCAGGTCCTGCGTTACCAGACCTTGCAGCCGGACCCGAACAATCCGATTACCCGTCCCTACTTTCTGGAGCCGCAACTGAATGTGATCGGTTTCAAGCCGAATGTGCTGAAGACCGATCTCAGCATGATCGCCCAGTTCTCGCGTTTCACGCATCCGGACAAGGTGGCGGGCGACCGCATGGTCTTCTACCCGCAAGTTTCCTTGCCCATCGTCCATCCGGCTTTCCAGATCACGCCCAAGCTCGGCGTGCATATGACCAAGTATGCGCTGGACCAGCAGACGATTGGCGAGCCGACCAGCCTCAACCGGACGCTGCCGACCTTCACACTCGATTCGACGGTGATTTTCGAACGGGAAAGCAACTGGCTCGATACCGACTATATCCAGACGCTGGAGCCGCGTCTTTACTACGTCAATATTCCGTACAAGGACCAGAGCAAGATCCCGATCTTCGACTCCGGTCTCACCGATTTCAATTTCGCACAGATCTTCTCCGAAAACCGCTACAGCGGTTTCGACCGGGTCAACGATGCCAATCAGCTGACGGCGGCGGTGACCACCCGTTTCCTCGATGCCTCGACCGGCGTCGAGCGCTTCAAGGCGATGCTCGGCCAGCGCTACTACTTCAAGCCGCAGCGCGTCACCATTCCCGGCGAAACGACCCGGGCGGCCGACTTCTCCAATCTGGTGGCTGCGGTCAACGGCCTGATCTGGCCGAAAACCTATGCCGATGCGGCCTGGGAATACAACTATCGCGACGGCACCAACGAACGCCTGTCGCTGGGCATGCGCTTCCAGCCAGAACTGGGCAAGGTCTTGAGCGCCAGTTACCGCTATACGCGCGACCCGCTGACCGACAAATCGACGGTCGATCAGTTCGACATCGCCGGTCAGTGGCCGCTCAACGGGCAGTGGTATGCCGTTGGTCGTTACAACTGGTCGATGAAGGACAGCCAGTTGCTCGAAGCCATCGGCGGTCTCGAATACAATGCCGGTTGCTGGTCGGTGCGCGGTGTCGTGCAGCGACTAGAGGCTGTTTCCGGCTCGCCCAACACGACGTTTTACTTCCAGCTCGAACTCAACGATTTCGGCAGCATCGGCTCCAATCCGCTCGGCCTGCTCCGGCGCAGCATCCCCGGCTACGGTAAAACCAACGAACTGCCCAACAGCGGCAGCCTGCTCTCCACCCAATGACCACCATGCCCAATATCCTTCGCCGTCTTCTTGTCCTGATCTGCTGCCTGTGCGGATTCTTCGCCCAGCCGCTGTTCGCCGCTTCGCAAGAGCCTATCGAGGCCGACCATATCGTGGCTGTCGTCGGTGACGAAGTGGTCACCTATTACGAACTGCGCAGTCGCCTCGAGTCGGCACTCAAGCAACTGGAGAAGCAGGGCACGCCGCTGCCAGCGCAGGATGTGCTGGAGCGCCAGATGCTCGAACGCGTCATCATGGATCGCGTGCAACTGCAGTACGCCCGGGAGACCGGCCTACGCGTCGATGACATTCAGCTCGATCAGGCGATCGGCCGGATTGCCGCCAATAACAAGATGACCCCGCAGCAGTTCCGGCAAACCCTGGAAAAGGACGGCATCAAGTACGCCAAGTTCCGTGAGGAGATCCGTACCGAAATGACCATGGTCCGCCTGCGCGAGCGCGAGGTCGATAGCAAGTTGGTCATTTCCGACGGCGAGATCGACAATTATCTGGCCAACCAGGCGGCCAACGGCGGCAGCGAGGAATATCAGCTGGCCCATATCATGTTGCGCGCCCCGGAGTCAGCCAGCCCTGAGCAACTGCAAAAACTCCGCCTGCGCGGCGAGCAGGCCCTGAAGCGGGCGCTGGCCGGTGAGAACTTTGCCGAACTGACGGCCGCCTTCTCCGATGCGCCGGATGCCCTGAAAGGCGGCGATCTCGGTTGGCGGCAACTGGAGCGTCTGCCCAGCCTCTATGCCGATGTCGCCGCTCGCTTGCAAACTGGCCAGATCAGCGAACTGCTGCGTTCCTCCGCCGGTTTTCACATCGTCAAGCTGCTTGGAAAGCGCGGCGGCAGCGCACCGGCTTCGATCCAGCAAACCCGGGCCCGTCATATCCTGGTCCGCATCAACGAAATCGTTTCCGAGTCCGAAGCCCGCCGCAAGCTGGAAAACGTCCGCGAGCGCATCGTCAATGGCGTCGATTTCGCCGAGCAGGCCCGCCTCTATTCGCAGGACGGCTCCGCTGCCAAGGGCGGCGACCTCGGCTGGCTGAATCCGGGCGATACCGTGCCGGAATTCGAGCGGGCGATGGATGCGCTGAAGGTCAATGAAATGAGCCCGGTCATCCAGTCGCCGTTCGGCATGCACATCATCCAGGTCCAGGAACGCCGTGAGCGCGACGTCTCGGCCGAACGCCAGCGTGGCGTGGCCCGCCAGGCCCTGCGCGAGCGCAAGCTCGACGAGGCGTATCAGGACTGGCTGCGCCAGTTGCGCGACCGCACCTACGTCGAAAACCGGATGCAAGAGCAGTAATGCGGCCGCTGATCGCGGTCACCAGCGGCGAACCGGCCGGGATCGGACCGGAACTTTGCCTGCGCCTGGCCGACTACACCGGCGAGGCGCAGCCGGTCATCCTCGGTGACCGCCAATTGCTGGCCGCGCGTGCCGCCCAACTCGGCCTGAAACTGGCCTTCCGCGATTTTTGCCCCGAAAACAGTGTCGACCGCCGGGCTTTGCCGGCCGGTACGCTGGACGTGCTGCATGTGCCGCTCGCCGTCCCGGCCTTGCCTGGACGACTGGATGCGGCCAATGGCCGCTATGTGCTGGCCCTGCTCGATCGGGCGTTGGCCGGCTGCCGGTCCGGCGAGTTTGCGGCGATGGCGACGGCGCCGGTGCACAAAGGCGTCATCAACGAAGCCGGCGTGCCTTTCACCGGCCATACCGAATACCTGGCCGAACAGACCGGCACGCCGCTGGTCGTCATGATGCTGGCCGGCAACACTGAGCGCGGGCCGCTGCGCGTCGCACTGGTCACCACCCACCTGCCGCTGAAGGATGTGCCGGCCGCGATCACGCCGGACGTTCTGGCCCAGACCCTGCGCATCCTGCATGCCGATCTGCGCGGCAAGTACGGGATCGCCGCGCCGCGCATCCTGGTCGCCGGCCTCAATCCTCATGCCGGCGAAGGCGGTTACCTCGGTCGCGAGGAAATCGAAATCATCAGCCCCGTGCTCGACAAGCTGCGCGGCGAGGGCATGCTGCTCTCCGGCCCGCATCCGGCCGACACGATGTTCACACCGCCGGTCCTCGCCCAGGGTGACGCCGTGCTCGCCATGTACCACGATCAGGGCCTGACGGCACTGAAGTACGCCACTTTCGGCCATGGCATCAATGTCACTCTCGGCCTGCCGATCATCCGCACTTCGGTCGACCACGGCACCGCGCTCGAACTCGCCGGTAGCGGGCGGGCCGATCCGGGCAGCTTGTTCGAAGCGGTTGCAGAAGCGGCCCGCATGGCCGCCAGAAAGGTTCAGATTCAATGAAAGAGCACGTCGCCCGCAAGCGCTTCGGCCAGAATTTCCTAGTCGATAGCGGCATCATCGGCGCCATCGTTTCCGCCATTGGGCCGCAGCGTAGCGATACCCTGGTCGAAATCGGCCCCGGCCTTGGCGCCATCACCGAGCCGCTGCTGGCTCGCCTCGATCACCTGCACGTCGTTGAAATCGACCGCGACCTGATCGCCCGCCTGAAGAAGCAGTATCCGCGCGAGCGCATGACCATCCACGAAGGCGACGCGCTGGCCTTCGATTTCGCCAGCATCGGCCGCAAGCTGCGTTTGGTCGGCAATCTGCCCTACAACATCTCTACGCCGCTGCTCTTTCATCTCGCCGACTACGCCGAGATCGTTTACGACATGCACTTCATGCTGCAGAAAGAAGTCGTCGAGCGCATGGTGGCGGAGCCCGGCGAGTCCGACTTCAGCCGCATCTCAGTGATGCTGCAATATCGTTTCCATATCGAGTGGCTGATCGACGTGCCGCCGGAGAGCTTCGATCCGCCGCCGAAGGTGCAGTCGGCCGTCGTCCGCCTGATTCCGAAGGATGTTGCGGAACTCAATGCGAAAAGTACCGCCAAGTTGTCGCAGGTCGTTCTTGCCGCCTTCTCGCAGCGGCGCAAGATGCTGCGCAACACGTTGAAAGGCGTGCTCAGCGACGCCGGCTTCGCCGAACTCGGTATCGACCCGACCCGGCGGGCCGAAGACATTCCGGTTGCCGACTACGTGCGGATCGCCAATTACCTTTCTTGACCGAGGGCGACCACCAAAAGAAAACCCGCCGCCGGCGGGTTTTTTTGTGCCGGAAACTGCGGCTTACTTCTTCATCGGGCAGGTGCTCATGCCGAGCAGCGGATAGACCGGGCACCAACCGATCAGTCCTGTTGCGAGGGGCACGATGCCGATATAGCCCCAGGCCGGCAGCAGGCCGGCCACGGTGGCCCCAATCAGGCCGGCGCCGACAACGATACGCAGGATTTTATCGATACCGCCAACATTGCTTTTCATGATCTGTTCTCCGTTGAGTAAGTAGGTACGGCGCCTACTTTAGCCACGGCAGATGACAGCGTATGTAACCTGGGTCACACGGACGCCAGTTTTTGTAGCCCTGTTCGGTCGTTGATGCGCAACTGCTCGCGGCCGAGCACGACCAGACCCTGGGTGGCCAAGCCTTTGAGCAGTCGGCTGACGATTTCGCGGACACTGCCCAGTTCATCGGCCAGTTGCTGGTGCGTGACATTGATCACCGTTTCGTTGCGGGCCAGCAGCAACTTGGCCAGGCGCTGATCAAGGCGGGCAAAGGCGACTTCTTCGACCAGTTGCATCAATTCACCAATCCGTTCGGCAAACAGGTGAAAGACGAAGTCGCGGAAGGGGGCGTGTTCGAGCATCAGCCGCGAAAAATCGGCAACAGGCAGGGCGAGCAGGGTGAGCGGTGTTTCGGCGATGCCGCGGGCGTTGTAGTCGCTGTGGCCGAGCAGGCAACTTGAACTGATGATGCACGAGCCACCAGGCGTTACCCGGTAGAGCACCAGTTCGCGGCCGCTGGCGGCCAGCTTGGCGACCTTGATGCTGCCTTCGATCAGCAGCGGAAACCCTTGGCAGGGCTGGTGCTCGGCAAAAACCTGGGTGCCGGCCGGCAACTGCATGACGGCCTGCGGCTGAAACAGGGGGCGCAGGCGCTCGGCCGGCAGGCCGGCCAGCGCCGGATACAGATCGAGCACTTTTTGCAGGTCGACCGTACGGCCAGCCGTTTTTTCCATGGTCGCCGGGATCATCGACAATCAGCCCACTTCGGCCCAGACCGGCGCGTGGTCGGACGGCCGTTCGCGTTTGCGTGGCGCGCGGTCGACGCCGGCCGCCGTGCATTTTTCGGCCAGCGGCCGGGAGAGCAGGATATGGTCGATGCGCAGGCCGAGATTCTTCTGGAAGCCGAGCATCCGGTAATCCCACCAGGAGAAGGTCTTTTCCGGTTGTTCGAAGAGCCGGAAACTGTCGCTCAGGCCGAGGCCGAGCAGGCGCTGGAAGGCGGCGCGCTCTGGCGGCGAACAGAGAATGCAGTCAGCCCAGCGCTGCGGATCATGCACGTCGCGATCATCGGGGGCGATGTTGTAGTCGCCGCACAGGGCCAGTTTCGGGTGCGCCGCCAGTTCCTCGCCGAGCCAGACGGCCAGCGCATCCAGCCAGCGCAGCTTGTAGTCGTACTTGTCGCAGCCGACTTCCTGGCCGTTTGGCATGTAGGCACAGACAATGCGGGTGTCGCCGACGCTGCCGGTTATCAGGCGCTTCTGCTCGTCGGGGAAATGCGGGTTGCCGACCAGCACGTCGCTGATCGGCTCGCGGGCGAGCAGGGCAACGCCGTTGTAGGTCTTCTGGCCGGAAAAGGCGACGTGGTAGCCGGCCGCTTCGATCTCGGCACGCGGAAAGTTATGGTCTTCGAGCTTCAGTTCCTGCAGGCACAAGGCATCGGGCTTGGCTTCGGCCAGCCAGTCGAGCAGGTGAGGCAAGCGGACTTTCAGCGAATTGACATTCCAGGCAGCGATTTTCACTTGGCTAGCCCGCCCGAGGGTTTGCTGCCGTAGGGCGCCGTTTTTGGATAGCCGGCGAGATCGAGCAGGTTGTGGTAGGTGCTGGCTTCGAAGCCGCGCGAGCTTTGCTTGCCGACCTTGAGGCTGGGTACGAAAGCGTCGCCGACCAGTTGCTTCAGTTCGGCAAAATCCTCGGCTTTCTGCAGCATTTTTTCGCTGAAGGGGACACCGCGTCCGTTCAGCAAGTCACGCGCCTGTTTGCATTCGCTGACGCAATCGGGCGTTGTGTACAGCGTGACCGGAAAGTCTTCGGCCGCTTTCTTGACGGCGTAGGGCAGGGCGTCGCTGCTCTCGGCAGAGTCGCCAGTCTTGACGATGGCTTTGGTCTTTCCCGGTGGTGGCGTATCGGAAATGACGACGCGACCCGCCGAGTCGAGCCAGCGATAGGTTTCGGCAAAGGCACTGCTGCCGGCGAGCAGCAGGCAGAGCACAAGAAAGTGGCGCATGGTGTTCTCCCTGAACGGCTTACGCAGCAATCATACCGCTGTGGCGGAGCAGTGCATCGACACTGGGTTCGCGGCCGCGGAAGGCCTTGAAGGATTCGATCGCCGGGCGTGAGCCGCCGACCGACAGGATCTCGTCGAGGAAGCGCTTGCCGACCGTGGCATCGAACGGGTCGCCGGCTTCCTCGAAGGCGGCGTAGGCGTCGGCCGACAGCACTTCGGCCCACTTGTAGCTGAAATAGCCGGCGCCATAGCCGCCGCCGAAAATATGCGAAAAGCTGTTCGGGAAGCGATGCCAGGCGGGCGGCATCAGTACGGCGACTTCCTGGCGCACTTCATTGAGCAGGTCCATGACGCTCTTCGAGCCGGCCGGGTCGAAGCTGGAATGCAGCAGCATGTCGAACAGCGAGAACTCGATCTGGCGCACCGCCATCATGCCGCTCTGGAAATTCTTGGCAGCCAGCATCTTGTCGAACAGTTCGCGTGGCAACGGGGCACCGGTATCGACGTGGGCGGTCATCTGCTGGACGACTTCCCATTCCCAGCAGTAGTTTTCCATGAACTGCGAGGGCAGTTCGACGGCATCCCATTCGACGCCGTGGATGCCGGAAACGCCCAGTTCCTCGCCGCGGGTCAGCAGGTGGTGCAAGCCGTGGCCGGTCTCGTGGAACAGCGTGGTCACTTCGTCGTGGGTGAAAGTGCTCGGTTTGTCGCCGACCGGGCGGGCGAAGTTGCAGTTCAGATAGGCGATCGGCTTCTGGATACCGCCGGCGGTGCGCCGACGTGAGCGGGCTTCGTCCATCCAGGCGCCGCCGCGCTTGGTTTCGCGGGCATAGAGGTCGAGGTAGAACTGGCCGACCAGTCCGCCGGTCGACGTCTCCAGACGGTAAAAACGGACATCCTCATGCCAGACCGGCGCCGTGTCCGGTTTGACCTTGACGTTGAACAGGCTCTCGATGACTTTGAACAGGCCGCCCAAAACCTTGGGCTCGGTGAAGTACTGCTTCACTTCCTGCTCCGAGAAAGCATAGCGCTGCTGCAGCAGTTTTTCGGAGACGTAGGCGGCATCCCACGGCTGGAAGTCGGCCAGACCGAGTTCGTCCTGCGCAAAGGTGCGCAGTTCGGCGATGTCCTTTTCGGCAAACGGCTTGGCCTTGGCCGCCAGTTCGCGCAGGAAGGCCAGTACCTGGGCCGGGGTGTCAGCCATCTTGGGGGCGAGCGAGACTTCGGCAAAATTGTTGAAGCCGAGCATCCTGGCGTCTTCCTGGCGCAACTCCAGCATGCGTTGCATGACCGGGGTGTTGTCCCATTCCGGCTTGCTGCTGCCGTCGGTGAATTCGGCGGCGCGGGTGGCGTAGGCGCGGTACATGCGGGCGCGCAGTTCGCGGTTGTCGGCATATTGCATGACCGGCCCGTAGGAGGGCGCCTGCAGGCTGAAGCGCCAGCCGGCGACACCGGCCTTCTCGGCGGCGGTACGAGCGGCTTCCTTGGCGTCGTCGGGCAGGCCGGCGAGCAGGGCTTCGTCGGTGACGATTTCGGCGAAGGCGTTGGTCGCATCGAGCACGTTCTCGGAGAACTTGGCCGACAGTTGCGACAGTTCTTCCATGATCGCCTGGAAGCGCGGCTTCTGATCTTCCGGCAGTTCGGCGCCGCTCAGGCGGAAATCGCGGACTTCGTTGTCGACGACTTTCTTTTGTTCGACGGACAGCGTGGCGTACTCGGCGCTGGCGCGTAGTGCCTTGTACTTCTCGAACAGCTTGAGGTTCTGGCCGAGTTCGGCATAGAAGCGCGAAACGTCCGGCAGCATTTCGTTGTAGGCCTCGCGCCAGGCCGGGATGTCATTGACCGAGTGCAGGTGGCCGACGATGCCCCAGGCGCGGCCGAACGGTTCCAGGCCATCGGACAGGGCGCCGGCGAAATCGGCCCAGGTGGCTGGTGTGCTGTCGGCGGTCAGGCGTTCGATCAGGGCACGGCCGTCAGCCAGCAGCGATTCGATGGCAGGTTTGACGTCTTCCGGTCGAACGGTGTCGAAGCGGGGGAGGTCGGTGAAATCGAGCAGGGGATTGGTAGTCGTCATTATTGTATTCCGGGCAACAAAAACGGGCGGTCGAGGCCGCCCGTCGGATAGTGAGGCGATGGGCCTATTCTACAAGTTCCCGATAGGCGTGCCACGAGGCGTGACCGAGAATCGGCATAATCAGGATCAGGCCAAAGAGCGCGGTAGCAAAGCCGACCAGGGTCAAGGCGACGATGATCGCCGCCCAGAGCAGTAGCGGGCCGGGGTTGTCGAGGCAGGCTTGCAGACTGGTCGCCATGGCGGTGACGAAGTCGCTCTCCTGATCAAGCATCATCGGTACCGAGATGACGCTGAGCGCGAAGACGAGCAGGGCGAGCAGGCCGCCGAGCGCCAGCCAGGTCAGGGCAAAGAGGTCATGCTCGCCGCTGAAGATGATGCGGCTGAGGAAAATGCCGGTATCGCCGCTCGAAGTCGGGCCGAGCAGGGCGAAAGCGATCGCCGAGAAGCGCTCCCAGAAGACGACGGCAAGCGCGATGAGCAGGCCGAACATGGCCAGCGACTGACCATTGCGCCGGTAGCAACGCAGGGAATCGATGAACAGCGGCTTCTTGCCGCGGGCGGTTTGTCGGCTCAATTCGTAGAGGCCGGCTGCGAGCAGCGGCGCAACGAGAAAAAAGCCGGAGATGGCGACTGTTACCAGGTACGGGTAACGCAAGGTGGCCAGGATGATCAGGTCGCCACCCAGAGCGAACAGCAGGCCGTAGGCCAGCGAGGGGAGTGGATTCGCCTTGAGGTCATCGACCCCGGCCATCAGCCAGGAAAATGGCCGGTCCCAGCCGACTTGGCGGATCGCCGGCAGTGACACGCCCGGCAAGTGGAGATGGATATGCGGTCTCATGGCAGCCTCCTCGAATGGCGGAACTGCCGTTTGACCCGGCCATGGCGGCCGGGTTCCGTAATGACGTGGTACTTTTTACAGCGTCTGGCCGGTCAGGCGCTCGTAGGCCTCGATGTATTTGGCGCTGGTCCGGGCCACGACATCATCCGGCAGCTTCGGGCCGGGGGCGACCTTGCCCCAGTCCAGGGTTTCGAGATAGTCGCGGACGTACTGCTTGTCGTAGGACGGCGGGTTGCTGCCTTCCTGGTACTGGTCGGCCGGCCAGAAACGCGAGGAATCCGGGGTCAGCGCTTCGTCGATCAGGTGTAGCGTGCCGGCGGCATCGATGCCGAACTCGAACTTGGTGTCGGCGATGATGATGCCGCGTGTTGCCGCGTAAACCGAAGCTTCCTCGTACAGACGGATGGCGGCGTCGCGGGCTTCGGCGCAGAGCTGGGCGCCGGTCTTGCCGGTGCCCTTGAGGGCCTCGGCCAGCGTTGTATCGCAGTTGGCCTGGGCCTGGGCGAAGGAGACGTTTTCGTCGTGATCGCCGACTTCAGCCTTGGTCGCCGGGGTGAAGATCGGTGCCGGCAGCTTGGCCGCCATTTTCAGGCCGGCCGGTAGCGGGATGCCGCAGATGGCGCCGGTTTCCTGGTAATCCTTCCAGCCGGAGCCGATCACGTAGCCGCGGACGACGGCTTCGATCGGCAGCGGCTTCAGGCGCTTGACGACGACGGCACGGCCGCGCACCTGCTCGCGTTCATTCTCGGCAACAACCGATTCCGGATCGATGCCGGTCAACTGGTTCGGCACGATGTGGCCGAGCTTT
Source organism: Dechloromonas hortensis (assembly GCF_009469765.1). GTDB lineage: Bacteria > Pseudomonadota > Gammaproteobacteria > Burkholderiales > Rhodocyclaceae > Azonexus > Azonexus hortensis. The sequence goes on along the minus strand of NZ_SSSQ01000001.1, from coordinate 110,496 downwards.
TCAAACCAGAAATTGGCAACGGCCTGCAGCACTTCACCCTTGCGCGGGATCGGATCGGGCAGGATGACGTCGAAGGCCGACAGGCGGTCGGTGGTGATAATCAGCAGTTTGTCGGCGTCGACCGCGTAGATGTCGCGGACCTTCCCCTTGGAGAGCAGTGGCAGGCTGGTGATGGACGACTGGAAGAGAGGTGCGGTCACGGTCATGTTCCCGAAAGCAAAACGACAATTATAAATTAATGCGCGGCTTCGCCTTCTTCGGCGGCGAGCTTCTTGCGCATCTGGCGAGTTCCCCAGGCCACGACGCCGGCGATCACCGGAATCGAAATGGCGGTGATCTGGTCGGTGTTCAGGTGGTGCAGTTCCTTGCTGCCCTTGGCCAGATACTGCACCAGTTGCGAGCCGTAGTAGGTGAGGACAACCACCGACAGGCCTTCGACGGTTTCCTGCAGGCGCAGTTGCAGCTTGGCGCGGCGGTTCATCTGCGACAGCACTTCCTGATTCTGGCGTTCCAGTTCGATATCGACGCGGGTACGCAACAGTTGGCTGGTCCGGGCAATACGGGCCGAGAGGTCTTCCTGGCGGCTGGACACCGCGGCGCAGGTGTTCAGGGCCGGGGCCAGGCGGCGCTCCATGAAGCCCTTGATCGTCGGGTAGCCGGAAACGCGGGTTTCCTTGAGGTCGACGATGCGTTGCTGGACCAGCCGGTAGTAGGCGGCGGCAGCCCCGAAACGGAAATTGGTGCTCGCCACCGAGTGCTCGACTTCGGCGGCCAGTCGGGTCAGGTCGGCCAGCACGGCACGTTCGTCCTGCGGGCTGGCGGCGCTGACCATGCGGTCGATCAGCATGGCGAGGTCGGCTTCGGCACGGTTGAGCAATTTGCCGACCGCTTTGGCGACCGGGAAGGCAAGCAGCGCCATCACCCGGTAGGTTTCGATTTCGAGCAGGCGCTGGATGATGCGGCCGGTGCGCAGCTTGCCCATGCTCTCGTCGAGCACGGTGAAGCGCGAGAAACCGTGGTGGATGCGGAAGTCGGTGAACATCCAGGCGGCTTGCCCGGCGATCAGCGAAATGATGTTGGTGTCGCCCTTGTTGGTCAGGTTGACGATCATTTCTTCCGGGCTGATCGAGCCGGCGGCCAACAGTTCGACGTGGCTGGCGGCGATGACCTGGCCGGGAATGCCCTGCACCCAGTCGGCTGGGGCGGCATCGAGCGCGGTTTCACCCGATTGCGGCGGCTGCTTCGGCTGGGTGAAGAAGGTGTAGGTCGAGAATTCGCCGTGCTGCTCCCATTTCAGCTGGAAGTCGCCGCCGTCGATGATCAGATGCGCGGCTTCGGCGCTCGGCTCGACCGGCAGCCCCATCCGTTCGTAGAGCAGACCGATGTGGGTGCGTTCGCCAAGCGGGTTTTCCGGGTCATGGGTGAAGGCCAAGTAGCTGATCAGCGCCGGCGCTTCCAGCGGAATCGGCGGGCGGGTGTGCACTTCGTCGTTGAGGCGTTGGCGGAGCGGGTGTTGGGTGAATTCCACGGAGCTGACTCGAAAAGAAAAAGGCCGCAAGAAGCGGCCTCCGAATGTACCAAAAAAAGTCGATTATTTGACGATCTGGTTCAGTTCACCCTTGGCATAACGCTCGGCCATCTTGTCGAGGGCGACAGCCTTGATCTTGCTCGCCTGGCCAGCGGCACCGAAGGCTTCGAAACGGGCCAGACAGATCTTCTTGGCGGCTTCGCGGGCCGGCTTCAGGTAATCGCGCGGGTCGAACTTGTCCGGATGCTCTGCCAGGTAGCGGCGGACGGCGCCGGTCATGGCAAGGCGGATGTCGGTGTCGATATTGACCTTGCGCACGCCGTGCTTGATGCCCTTGACGATTTCCTCGACCGGCACGCCGTAGGTTTCCTTCATGTCGCCGCCGAATTCGCGGATTTCGGCCAGCAGTTCCTGCGGCACGGAAGACGAGCCGTGCATCACCAGGTGGGTATTCGGGATGCGGGCGTGGATTTCGGCGATGCGGTCGATGGCGAGGATGTCGCCGGTCGGCTTCTTGGTGAACTTGTAGGCGCCGTGGCTGGTGCCGATGGCGATGGCCAGCGCGTCGCAGTTGGTCTGCTTGACGAAGTCGGCAGCCTGCTCGACGTCGGTCAGCAGGTCTTCGCGGGTCATGTGGCCTTCGGCACCGTGGCCGTCTTCCTTGTCGGCCTTCATGGTTTCCAGCGAGCCGAGCACGCCGAGTTCGCCTTCGACGGAAACACCGATGGCGTGGGCGAATTCGACCACCTTGCGGGTCACTTCGACGTTGTATTCATAGCTGGCGACGCTCTTGCCGTCGGCCTGCAGCGAGCCGTCCATCATCACCGAGGTGAAGCCGGAGCGGATCGCGGCCATGCAGACGGCCGGGCTCTGGCCGTGGTCCTGGTGCATGACGATGGGCAGGTGCGGGTAGGCTTCGAGGGCGGCCAGAATCTGGTGGCGCAGGAAAGGCTCGCCGGCGTATTTGCGGGCGCCGGCCGAGGCCTGCATGATGACCGGGGCGTCGACCTGGCTGGCCGCTTCGCAGATGGCCCAGACCTGTTCCATGTTGTTGACGTTGAAAGCGGGCAGACCGTAGCCGTTTTCAGCGGCGTGGTCGAGCAGTTGGCGCATGGAGACGAGCGGCATGGGAACTCCTGTTCGATATCGTGTTTAGTTAATCTGGCTATTTTAAAGGATTTGATGTTCGCCGACGCGGACGATCTTGAGTGTATTGGTCCCACCGGTAGTGCCGATCGGCTCGCCGATGGTCAGGGCGATCAGGTCGCCTTTTTCTACGACACCACGATCGATCAGGAGTTGCTCGGCTTCGGCCAGCAGGAGGTCGCGGTCGGTGTGTTGCTGCTTCATCGAAAGCGGGCTGACGCCGCGGTAGAGCACCATGCGGCCGACCGATTCGGCATCGGGGGTCAGCGCGTAAATCGGCACACCGCAGTTCAGGCGGCTCATCCACAAGGCGGTCGAACCGGACTGGGTGAGCGCGGCGATGGCCTTGACCTTGAGATGATGCGCCGTCCAGATGGCGGCCATGGCGATCGACTGGTCGATGCGGGTGAAGACGCGGTCGAGGAATTCGCGATCGAGCGTCACTTCGGCCGAGCGCTCGGCTTCGACGCAGATGCGCGCCATCGACTCGACGACTTCGACCGGGTATTTGCCGGCGGCGGTTTCGGCCGACAGCATCACGGCATCGGTGCCGTCGAGCACGGCGTTGGCGACGTCGGAGACTTCGGCGCGGGTCGGCACCGGCGACTGGATCATTGATTCCATCATCTGGGTGGCGGTGATGGTCAGCTTGTTCTTGTCGCGCGCCATGCGGATCATTTTTTTCTGCAGCGCCGGCACGGTCGCGTCACCGACTTCGACGGCGAGGTCGCCGCGGGCGACCATGATGCCATCCGAGGCATCGAGGATTTCGGCGAGGTTGGTAATCGCTTCGACGCGCTCGATCTTGGCGATCAGCACGGCGGTGCTGCCGGCAGCGCGCAACAACTGGCGCGCCATGTACATGTCGGCGGCGCTTTTCGGGAAGGAGACAGCGACGAAATCGACGCCGATCAGCGCGGCGGTCTTGATGTCGTCCATGTCCTTGGCGGTCAGGGCCGGGGCGGTCAGGCCGCCGCCCTGGCGGTTGATGCCCTTGTTGTTCGACAGTTCGCCGCCGACCAGGACGCGGGTGTGAATCTCTTGGCCGCGGACACCGGTAACTTCCAGTTTCAGGCGGCCGTCGTCGAGGAGCAGGATGTCGCCGAAGACGACATCTTTCGGCAGATCCTTGTAATCCAGTCCGACGCGTTCCTGGTTGCCGAGCGTGCATTGGGCGTCGAGGATGAACTTCTCGTCGCCGACCAGCGTGATCTTGCCGTTCTCGAACTTGCCGACGCGGATTTTCGGGCCCTGCAGGTCGCCGAGGATGCCGACCGTGCGGCCGTGCTTGGCAGCGGCGGCGCGGATGCCTTCGGCACGCGCCTTGTGGTCGTCGGCCGTGCCGTGCGAGAAGTTCATGCGGACGACGTCGATGCCGGCCTGGACCATGCGTTCGAGGATTTCCGGCGTTGACGAGGCGGGGCCCAGCGTGGCGACGATCTTGGTATGGCGCGACATCTCTTCTCTCCCTGAAACTTGACTGGTTTTTGCTCTTTTTCGCAGGTCGACCGCGGGACTCGTGGCGAGGCCGGCGGTCGACGCGGTTTTACGACTTATTTCGCGGCGCGCTCTTCGAGCACTGCGATCGCCGGCAGGGTCTTGCCTTCGAGGAATTCGAGGAAGGCACCGCCGCCGGTCGAGATGTAGCCGACGTCATCGGCGATGTGGAACTTGGCGATGGCAGCCAGCGTGTCGCCGCCGCCGGCGATCGAGAAGGCTTCGGAGTGGGCGATGGCCGAGGACAGCATCTTGGTGCCGCCGGCGAACTGCGGCAGCTCAAAGACGCCGACCGGGCCGTTCCAGACGATGGTGCCGGCATGGGCGATGATCTCGGCCAGCTTGACCGCCGACTTCGGACCGATGTCGAGGATGCGGTCGTGGGTCGCGACGTCATCGACCGAGATCTTGTTGGCACGGGCCAGAGCCGAGACTTCGTCGGCCACGACGACGTCGGTCGGCAACGGCACTTCGGCGCCGCGCTCCTTCATCATGTCCATGATGGCGTGGGCTTCCTTGACCAGGTCGGCTTCGGCCAGCGAGTCGCCGATGCGCTTGCCGGAGGCGAGCAGGAAGGTGTTGGCGATGCCGCCGCCGACGATCAACTGGTCGACCTTGCCGGCCAGCGACTTGAGGATGGTCAGCTTGCTGGATACCTTGGAGCCGCCGACGATGGCGACCAGCGGCCGCTTCGGCTCGTGCAGAGCCTTGCCCAGCGCGTCGATTTCGGCGCCCATCAGGATGCCGGCGCAGGCCACCGGGGCGTACTTGGCGATGCCGTGAGTGGTCGCTTCGGCGCGGTGGGCGGTGCCGAAGGCGTCGTTCACATAAACGTCGCACAGCTTGGCCATCTTCTGGGCTAGTTCATCATTGTTCTTCTTCTCGCCCTTGTTGACGCGGCAGTTTTCGAGCAGGACGACTTCGCCCGGCTTCACGTCAAAACCGCCATCGACCCAGTTCTGGATCAGGCGGACCGAGGTGTGCAGCATCTGGCCGAGACGCACGGCGACCGGCATCAGGCTGTCTTCGTGGCTCAGTTCGCCTTCGGTCGGGCGGCCGAGGTGGGAAGTGACCATGACGGCGGCACCCTTTTCCAGGCAGTACTTGATCGACGGCAGCGAGGCACGGATGCGGGTGTCTTCGGTGATGTTGCCGGCTTCGTCCTGCGGCACGTTCAGGTCGGCGCGGATGAACACACGCTTGCCGGATACATCGAGGTCGGTCAGTTTGATGACGTTCATGGTCTTCTCCAGAGGTCGGTTAGTTATCTTGTTGTTGCCAGAGTCGCGACCAGTGGTCGGCAACTTCCAGCATGCGGTTGGCGAAGCCCCATTCGTTGTCGAACCAGACGAAGAGATTGACCAGATGCGTACCGCTGGTCCGCGTCTGGCTGCCATCGACGATGGCCGAATGCGGGTCGTGATTGAAATCGATCGAGGCGTGCGCCGCTTCGGAATAGGCGATCAGGCGCTTGAACGGGCCACTGGCGGCGTCGGCGAGCAGCCGGTTGATGCTGTGTGCCGAGACCGGGCGCTGGGTGGTGATGGTCAGGTCGATGGCCGAGACATTCAGCGTCGGGACGCGGATCGCCTTGGCCTGGACGCGGCCGGTCAGGCCGGGGAGGAGGCGCTCGACGCCACGGGCCAGGCCGGTCGACACCGGGATGATCGACTGCATCGCCGAGCGCGTCCGGCGCAGGTCGTCATGGTGGTAGCCGTCGATCAGCGGCTGGTCGTTCATTACCGAGTGCAGCGTCGTCAGCAACACCTGTTCGATGCCGATCTCGCGGTCGAGTAGGTCGAGGATGGGTACAATGGCGTTGGTCGTGCACGAGGCGGCGGAGACCAGGTGCTCGTCACCACGCAGCGTGTTCTGGTTGATGCCGGCGATTATGGTGGCGTCGACGTCCTCACCGCTGGCGCCCGGGTGCGACAGCAGCAGGCGTGGGCTGCCGGCGTGCAGAAAACGGCTCAGTTCGGCGCGTCGACCGTAGGCCCCCGAGCATTCGACAACGAGGTCGATGCCCTGCCAGTCGACTTCTTCCGGCGTACGGGTGTGGCTGATGCGAATCGCCTTGCCATCGATCAACAGCTTGCCGTCGGCGACTTCAACCGGGCCGGGAAAACGGCCGTGGGTCGAGTCGTAGCGCGTCAGGTAGGCCATGCTTTCCAGATTGGCCGGTTCGTTGATGGCGGCAACCTGCAGGTTGTGGGCGACCGGCGATTCGAGCAAGGCGCGCAGGAAACAGCGGCCGATCCGGCCATAGCCGTTGATGGCGAGACGAAGAGGGCGATGGGTGCCGGGCACGCGGGCCAATCCGAAGTGATCGAAGCCTGTGATTTTACAAGGTTGTGAGCGTAAATCCGAGCGCTGTTGTGGCGAATTGGCATAGCCGGTCGGCAATATCTGCCGCAAGTGCGGGGGCTTTTTGAAAAACCAACCCTCTTGCCGGGCTTACGGTCGGTTTTATGCTGGTGCGTTATTTGCTTTTCTATCTTGTCTCTTTCAAGGATCGAATCATGCAGATTGTCAATGAACTGTCCGGCACTCTTCCGGCAAGCCGTGGGCGCTCGGCTGAGCTGCCGGGTGGTCAAAATTTTGCTGATGTCTTCAAAAAGGCTGCAACGGCTGCCGAGCAGGGAAAAGAGGTCAAGCTTGAAAAATCGGCCAGTCAGATTCAGCAGGAAAAGGACGAAGCCATTGAGGCGGCACGCAAGGTCGCGCTGGCCGAGTTGCACGACTACCTGAAAAAAAGCCCGGCCGAACATATCCGTGATGCCGTCTTGAAGGAGTTGGGTCTAAGCGAGGAGAGCCTGGCGGCCATGCCGCCGGAGCAGCGGATGGCGTTGGAGGCGAAGATCAACGAGCGTATTCGCGAACAGCTGCTCGGCCGAAAACCGGAGTCGGGGCCTGAGGTTGCTTCTGCCCAACTGATTGGCCGGGATGCAAGCGAGAGCAGTGGTGTCGCTACCGATGCCCTCCGGGTGGCCCTGGCGGGGACGACTCAGGCAATGATCACGGCTGCCTGATTGAGGTCAGAGTAACTGCTTGGTTCAGGGGGGGCGTTTCGCTGGCCGTGCATTTCATGAGGACGAGCGGGGCGAAAAAAAAGGGGTCTTGCGACCCCTTTTTGTATTGCGGCGAGTTACTTGGCGGCCATCCAGGCGCGGGCGGCGTCGAGCATGCGGCAGGAGTAGCCCCACTCGTTGTCGTACCAAGCCAGCACCTTGACCAGCACCGAGCCGTCTTCGCCCTTGATGACGCGGGTCTGGGTGGCGTCGAAGGTCGAGGAAACGGTGGTGTGGTTGAAGTCGGAAGAGACCAGCGGCTCGTTGTTGACGTCGAGGATGCCCTTCAGCGGACCGTTGGCAGCGGCGGTCATCAAGGCGTTGATTTCTTCCTTGGTGGTGGCGCGCTCGGCGGTGAAGGTCAGGTCGACCAGCGAGACGTTGATGGTCGGCACGCGCAGCGCGAAACCATCGACCTTGCCAACCAGTTGCGGCAGCACCAGGCCGACGGCCTTGGCGGCGCCGGTCTTGGTCGGGATGATGTTGGCGGCAGCGGCACGGGCGCGACGCAGGTCCTTGTGACGGACGTCGACGGTAACTTGATCGTTGGTGTAGGCGTGGATGGTGGTCATCAGGCCCTGCTTGATACCGATTGCGTCGGACAGGATCTTGGCGACCGGGGCCAGGCAGTTGGTCGTGCAGGAAGCGTTGGAAACGACGGTCATGTCGGCCTTGACGTCGCCTTCATTGACGCCGACGACGATGGTGGTGTCGACGTCATCGCCACCCGGGGCGGAGATCAGGACGCGCTTGGCGCCTTGCTCAAGCAGCGCGGCAGCCTTGGCCTTGGTGGTATAGGCGCCGGTACATTCGAGCAGGACTTCAACGCCGTGGTCGGCCCAGTTGATGTCCTTCGGGTTCTTGGTCGAGTAGAAGGGGATCTTCTTGCCATCGATGATGATGCAGTTTTCACCTTCGGTCTCGACGCTGGTGCGGAAACGGCCGTGCGTGGTGTCGTACTTCAGCAGGTGGGCGTTGGTCGCCAGGTCGCCGGAGGCGTTGATGGCGACGACGTCGAATTCATTCTGCAGACCCTGTTCGTAAATCGCGCGCAGCGTGCAGCGACCGATACGACCAAACCCGTTGATTGCAACCTTGATAGCCATGTGATTCCTCTCTCTGTTGAATTTGAATCAGGACAAAAGTTCTTTCGCCGTCTTGACGACGTTGGCGACCGTGAAGCCGAACATTTCGAAAAGTTGACCGGCGGGGGCGGATTCACCGAAGCGGTCGATGCCGATCACGGCACCGTGCAGGCCGACGTACTTGCGCCAGAAATCCGGATGCGCCGCTTCGATGGCGATGCGCTTCTTGCAGGCGCCAAGCACGGCGGCTTTGTAGTCGGCGCTCTGGCGGTCGAAAACGTTGGTGCAAGGCATCGAGACGACGCGGCTGGCAATGCCTTCGCCGGCCAGGGCGGCCTGGGCGTCAAGCGCCAGCTTGATTTCGGAGCCGGTGGCGATGAAAGTGATCTGGGCTTCGCCGGTGCAATCGGAGAGTACGTAGCCGCCCTTGGCGATGTCGGCGTCGCCGACGTTCTGCGTCACGGTCGGCAGGTTCTGGCGCGACAGGGCGAGCAAACTCGGCCCGTCGGCACGGTCGACCGCAGCGGTCCAGGCGATCGCCGTTTCGGTCGCGTCGGCCGGGCGCCAGACGTCGAGGTTGGGGATGATGCGCAGGCTGGGAATGTGCTCGACCGGCTGGTGGGTCGGGCCGTCCTCGCCGAGGCCGATGGAGTCATGGGTGTAGACCATGATCTGGCGCTGCTTCATCAGCGCAGCCATGCGGATGCCGTTGCGGGCGTAATCGGAGAAGACCAGGAAGGTCGCCGTGTAGGGGATCAGGCCGCCGTGTAGCGCGAGACCGTTGGCGATGGCGGTCATGCCGAATTCGCGGACGCCGTAGTAGCAGTAGTTGCCGCCCTCGGTACGGGTGACACCCTTGCTGCCCTTGACGAAGGTCAGGTTGGAGCCGGCCAGGTCGGCCGAGCCGCCGAAGATTTCCGGCACGGCCGGGACCAGTGCGGCGATGGCGTTCTGGGAGGCCTTGCGGCTGGCGATGTTCTCCGCCTTTTCGCGGCAGCTGGCGAGGTAGGCGGCCTTGGTCGCTGCCCAGTTGGCCGGCAGTTCGCGCTTGATGACGCGGCGTTCGAACTCGGCGGCTTCGGCCGGGAAGGCGGCGCGATAGGCGGCGAAACGGTTGTTCCAGTTTTCCTCGAAGGTGGCGCCGCGCGGCTTGCCGTTCCAGGCTGCATAAACGTCGGCCGGGACCTCGAAAGCCGGGTGCGGCCAGCCGATGTATTCGCGGGCGGCGGCAATTTCGTCCTTGCCGAGCGGTGCACCGTGGCAGTCGTGCGAACCCTGCTTGTTGGGCGACCCCATGCCGATGGTCGTCTTGCAGCAGATCAGGCTCGGCTTGTCGGTGACGGCCTTGGCGGCAAGCAGGGCGCGCTCGATGGCGTCGCTGTCATGGCCGTCTACATCGGCGACGACATGCCAGCCGTAAGCTTCGAAGCGCTTCGGTGTGTTGTCGGTGAACCAGCCTTCGACGTGGCCGTCGATCGAAATGCCGTTATCGTCCCAGAAGGCGATCAGCTTGCCGAGGCCGAGCGTGCCGGCCAGCGAGCAGGCTTCGTGCGAGACGCCTTCCATCAGGCAGCCGTCGCCGAGGAAAACGTAGGTGTGGTGATTGACGATCTCGTGGCCGGGCTTGTTGAACTCGGCAGCCAGAACGTGTTCGGCGAGGGCGAAGCCGACGGCATTGGTGATGCCCTGGCCGAGCGGGCCGGTCGTCGTTTCGATGCCGGCGGTGTAGCCGAATTCAGGGTGGCCAGGAGTCTTGGCGTGCAGCTGGCGGAAGTTCTTCAGGTCGTCGATCGACAGTTCGTAGCCGGTCAGGTGAAGCAGCGCATAGACCAGCATCGAACCGTGGCCGTTCGACATCACGAAGCGGTCGCGGTCGGGCCAGTGCGGGTTGGCCGGGTTGTGGCGCAGGTGGCGACGCCAGAGGACTTCGGCGATTTCCGCCATGCCCATCGGTGCGCCGGGGTGCCCGGAATTTGCCTGTTGCACGGCATCCATGGCCAGGGCGCGAATGGCGCCGGTCAGGGGAGAAAACTTGGGGGCGTTGCTGACGCTCATGATCCGGAAATCCAGCCTGCTGAAAAGGTGAAATTATCCGGGAAAAGGCCCTTTTTGGGTAGGGCAATGTGAGGAGGCTGCAGGTCGACGCAACCTGCAGCTCTCGTCTCTATTTATGCCTATTGGATTTTCGGGTCGTAGTTGATCATCATCAGCACGCCCTGGCCGCCGCCCATGCCGCCACCGGTGTAGGCGACGCTGCCCTGGCCGGCATAGACCGCTTCGTAGCGGTGGCTGTCGGTGCCGAAGTAGAACGGGATGAAGGCCTTGCCGGTGACGTAGCCGCGGATGTTGTGGGTGACGCCGAGGATGCGTTCGACTTCGCTCTGGTGCATGCCGATCTGCAAGCGGGACCATTTGCTGCCGGCCGGGATGTTGCCATGCACCTCGCCGTCGAAGGTGCCGTCCCGCGACTTGACGACGCAGGGCTTGCATTCCGTGCCGGTCTTGATGCTGCCGGCCGAGACTGGTGCCGCAGCGGCGCCTGGCTTGGTTTCGACAGTCTTGGCGGTGGGGGCGACCGCTTCGGTCTTCGGCTTGGCGGGCTCGCAGTCCACCGGTGCCGGCTCGGCCTTCTTCGCGGTTTTCTTGCTGCCCTTCTTGGCGGCCGGTTCGGGTTTGCAGGCCGGCTTCGCGGCGACCGGTTCGGGGGCCGGTGCAGCCGCCGGGGCAGGGGGCGCCTCGGGCTTTTTCTCGTTGCTGGCGCAACCGGCACCAATGATGGAGGCGGCAAGAAGCAGGGCAAGCAGGCGTGGGGTCATGGGGTCATCCTCGGGCGTTTGTCGGTTATGACAATGTAGCAGGTCAGGCGGCGTGATAGCCAGTGACGCGGTCGACCTCGTTTTTCGAGCCCAAAATGACCGGCACGCGCTGGTGCAGCTTGCCCGGCACGATGTCGAGGATGCGCTGGCGGCCGGTAGTGGCGGCGCCGCCGGCCTGCTCGATCAGCATCGCCATCGGGTTGGCTTCGTACATCAGGCGCAGCTTGCCGCCCTGGGCCTTGATCTTGCTGTCCAGCGGGTACATGAAGATGCCGCCGCGGGTCATGATGCGATGCACGTCGGCGACCATCGAGGCGACCCAGCGCATGTTGTAGTCCTTGCCGAGCGGGCCTTCCTTGCCGGCCTGCATTTCGGCGACATAGCGCTGGACCGGGGCTTCCCAGAAACGCTGATTCGACATGTTGATGGCGAATTCCTTGGTGTCGGCCGGAATCTGCACGTTTTCCTGGGTCAGGATGAAACTGCCCTGTTCGCGGTCGAGGGTGAACACGGCGACGCCATTGCCGACGGTCAGGACGAGCAGCGTGGTCGGGCCGTAAACGGCGTAACCGGCGGCGACTTGCGCCGTGCCCGGTTGCAGGAAGGCGGCTTCGGCCGCTTCCGGTGTGCTCAGGTCAGCGCCTTCCGGGCATTTCAGCACCGAGAAGATGGTGCCGATCGAGACATTGACGTCGATGTTCGACGAGCCGTCGAGCGGGTCGAAGGTCAGCAGGTATTCGCCTTTCGGGAAACGATGCGGCACCAGGTGCGGCAGGTCCATTTCCTCGGAGGCCATGGCGGCAAGGTGGCCGCCCCATTCGTTGGCGTCGAGCAGGATGTCGTTGGACAGCACGTCGAGCTTCTTCTGCGCCTCGCCCTGCACGTTGTCGCTGCCGGCTTCGCCGAGCACGCCGCCCAGGCTGCCCTTGCCGATGGCGACTGAAATGGCCTGGCAGGCACGGGAAACGATTTCGATCAGGAACTTGAGATCGGCGGTGATGACGCCCTTGTTGCGTTGCTCCTCGGTGAGGTAGCGTGCCAGCGTGCGCTGAACCATGGTGACTCCCTGCTGCAATGACAAAAGCGGGATTTTACTCCGAGCGGCAGCGGGCGTGCAGGAAGGCGAAGGCGGCGGCGCTGTTGAGGGGCTTGCTGAACAGGTAGCCCTGGACTTCGTCGCAGCCGTTGCTGCGCAGCAATTCGAGCTGGTCGGGGGTTTCGACGCCTTCGGCAATGACGTTGAGGCCGAGCGAGTGGGCGAGCGCGATGGTACCGAAGGCGATGGCCCGGTCGTTGAGGTCGTGCTCGATGTCGGCGACGAAGGAGCGGTCGATCTTCAGGTGGTCGATCGGGAACAGCTTCAGGTAGGCGAGCGACGAGTAGCCGGTGCCGAAGTCGTCGATGGCCAGCGAAACGCCCATGCGGCCGAGGCGTTCGAGAATCTGGATGGCCTCTTCCGGGTTTTCCATCACCGAGCTTTCGGTGATTTCGAGCTCCAGCAATTCGGCCGGCAGGCCGGAGCCGGCCAGCGCGCCGGCCACCGTTTCGCAGAAGTCGCGGCGGCGCAACTGGCGGGCGGAAACGTTGACGGCGATGCGCATCGGCTTGAGGCCGGCGTCGATCCAGTGCTTCATCTCGCGGCAGGCGTTGAGCAGCACCCATTCGCCGATCTCGACAATGATGCCGGTTTCCTCGGCGACCGGGATGAAACGCAGCGGCGAGATCATGCCGTCGACCGGGTGGTGCCAGCGGATCAGTGCCTCGACACCGGTCGGCTGCGAGCTGTCGGCCTTGAACTGGGGCTGGAAGCAGAGCGCCAACTCGTTGCGGGCGATGGCGTGACGCAGCTTGCGTTCGATGTTCAGGCGCTCGGCGGTCGCCTTGTTCATGTCGGCGGCAAAAAACTGGTAGTTGTTCCGGCCGGCCGCCTTGGCGTGGTACATCGCGGTGTCGGCGTTTTTCAGGATGGTGTCGCCATCCGGGCCGTCATCGGGGAAGAGGCTGATGCCGATCGACGGGCTGGTGTGCAGCTCGTGGCCTTCTGCCTCGATCGGAGAAGAGAGGGCGGCGATGATCTTGTTGGCGACGATCGCCGCATCCGACGGGTTGGTGATGCCGGGCAGGATGACGACGAACTCGTCGCCGCCGAGACGGGCGACGAAGTCGGTTTCGCGGACGACCTTGCTCAGGCGGCAGGCGACTTCGCGCAGCAACTCGTCACCGACCTGGTGGCCCAGGGTGTCGTTGATGATCTTGAAGCGGTCGAGGTCGAGGAACATGATCGCCATCGTCAGCTTGTGCCGACGGGCTTCCGGCAGCAACTGGCCGAGGCGCATCAGTAACGCCAGACGATTCGGCAGGCCGGTCAGCGCGTCGTGCTGGGCGATGTGCCGCATGCGCTCCTCGGCTTCCTTGCGTTCGGTGATGTCGGCCAGGATCCAGATGTAATGGGCCGGCATGCCGCTGTGCGGGTCATCGACCCGGGTGACGCGGATGCCTGCCGGGAAGTCTTCGCCGCTTTTCTTGGTGACTTCCAGTTCGCCGCGCCAGGAGCCGCGCAGCGCGACATTTTCCTGAAAGCTTTCCGGGGTCTGGTCGGGCGGCAGGTTGGCCAGGCCGAAGACTGTATGACCGAGCAGCTCGAAGGCTTCGTAGCCGGTCATCTGGGTGGTGGCCGGATTGATCGACAGGATGCGGTGCACCTCGTCAGTGAAGATGATGCCGGTCGGCGTGTGGTTGAAGACCTTCTGCGCCAGTTGCTCCCGTTCGGCGCTGGCACGGCGTTCGCTGATGTCGGTGTAGATCGTGACGAAGCCGCCCTCGTCGAGCGGCATGCCGCGAATGTCCAGCGTCTTGCCGTTCGGCCGGGTCCGTTCGAAGCGGTGCGCTTCGGCCTGCTCAGCCTTGACCAGCAGGGTCTGGACGATGGCCTGCTGGTCGCCCGGGCCGTACTCGCCGCGCTCGGCGTTGAACCGGAACAGCTTTTCCATGGTGACCGGCCGGTCGTTCAGCAAGGAAGGCGGCAGGTCGAGCAGGCGCGGGAATTCCTGATTGTAGAGGATCAGCTCCTTGTCCTTGCTGAACAGGCTGACAGCGCTCGGAATGCTCTCGATCACCGTCTGCAGCAGGTTATCGTGGCGCTGCAATTCAACTTCTGCAGCCTTGCGTTCGGTGATGTCGGTGTAGGTCGTGATGAAGCCGCCGAGCTGACCATCGATGAATAGCGGTTCGCCCTGGACGAGATGGGTGCGGCCGCTCGGTCGGGCCCGTTCGAAACGGTGGGCTTCGAACTTCAGGGCAAGGGCGGTGATGCGCGCGATATGTTCTTCGACATCGCCGGGACCGTACTCGCCGCGCTCGGCCGGTATGCGGATCAGCTCGGAAAAATGTACGCCGTCGAAGACCGCGCTGGCCGGCAGGTTGAGGACGTCGAGAAAACCCTGGTTCCACACGCGCAGCCGGAGGTGCTCGTCGAACACACTGATCCCCTGCGGCAGGTGGGACAACACCGCCTGCAAGTATGCATAACGGCGCCCGAATTCGGCGGCGTTAGGCGGAGAAGCTTCGGTGGTATCCAATTGGAATAAGCGGGCTCAGGTTAGGCGGCCATGATAGCCGAAGCATGCGACGCTTCCAATATCGCGATATTTGTCAGATCTGGTGTTTTGTGCAGTGGAGTGTTCAGTCTTCTTTCCACTTGATCGAGCACCCGATCGAAGCGTTCTGCTCCGCAGGTCCACGGCCGCTACGGGCAATTTCCTGCAGTGCTGAAAACAGTTCGCGCCGACTGTCGGCGGGGGCAGGCTGGCGGCCCGAGGCGTCGAGCCGGCCGCGATATTGCAGTTCCAGCGTGGCGTTGTAGCCGAAAAAGTCCGGGGTGCACACGGCGCCGTAAGCGCGGGCGACGGCCTGGGTCGCGTCGTAAAGGTAGGGGAAAGGGAAGTCGAGTTCCTGCGCCCAGCGCTGCATCGCTTCGGGCGAATCCTCGGGGTAGGCAGCAACGTCGTTGCTCATGATGGCGACGCAGCCGATGCCGTGGGCCGCCAGTTCCCGGCAGTCGCGGATCAGGCGGTCGATGATCGCCTTGACGTAAGGGCAGTGGTTGCAGATGAACATCACCAGCAAACCGTTCGGGCCGCGGCAACTGGCCAGCGTGTGGCGCCGGCCGTCGGTGCCCGGCAAGTCGAAGTCGATGGCCGGTCGGCCAAAATCGCACAGCGGTGGGTTCAGCGCGACCATGATTTCCCCTTCAAAAGCGCATTTCGCCCATAATAGCACCGATGAATCTACCCCGTTTTTACTGCCGTGAAGCCCTCTCGCCGGGGGCTCATATTGAACTTCCCGAGCCGGTGGCGCGCCATGCGGTTCGGGTTTTGCGCCTGCCGCCGGGGGCGCCGATGATCCTTTTCGATGGTCGTGGCGGCCAGTATCTGGCCCATATCGAACGCATCGAGCGCGACCGGGTGATGGCCGTGCTGGCCAGCTGGGACGAGATCGAGCGCGAGTCGCCGTTGTCGATCACCCTGGTCCAGGCCCTGCAGGCCGGCGAAAAGATGGATTTCACCATCCAGAAAGCGGTCGAGTTGGGGGTGCGTCACATCGTGCCGGTCGAGAGCCGACGCAGCGTACTACGCCTGGCCGGTGAACGTGCCGCCAAGCGGGTGGCGCATTGGCAGGGCGTGGTTGCCTCGGCCTGCGAGCAATGCGGGCGCAACCAGGTGCCACTGGTCGCGCCGCTCGAAAAACTGGAGAACTGGCTGGCCCGTCCGGCGCCGGGCGCTGTGCGCCTGATGCTGGCGCCGGATGCCGAGCAGACGCTGGTCGATCTGCCGCCCGCCAAAGAGGTGCAGCTGCTGATCGGGGCCGAAGGGGGACTCGATCCGCAGGAAATGATCGCTGCCCGGCAAGCCGGCTTTGTCGGCGTGCGCATGGGGCCGCGCATTCTGCGGACGGAGACGGCCGGGCTGGCCGCGCTGGCTATCCTGCAGGCTTTATGGGGTGATTTCAGGGAGGGCTAGGGGATGTTCGAATCAGCGGAACTCGGTCACAAGATCGACAAGGAAACCTTCAAGCGCGAGGTGCCGAAGCTGCGCGCCGAGTTACTCGATGTGCAATACGATGTGCTGCAGAAGAAGGAATTTCCGGTCGTCATCCTGATCAGCGGGGTGGACGGTAGCGGCAAGGGCGAAACCATCAACCTGCTCTACTCCTGGATGGACCCGCGCCATATCTCGACCCTGGCTTTTTCGGCGCCGAGCGACGAGGAGCGTTCGCGGCCCTACATGTGGCGCTACTGGCGCGCCCTGCCGCCGCGCGGCAAGGTCGGTATCTTCGCCGGCTCGTGGTATTCGCAGCCGATCACTGACCGCATCACCGGCAAGATGCGCCGTTCGGAAATGGACGAGCAACTCGACGACATCAACCGCTTCGAGGCGATGCTGGTCAACGAGGGGGCGCTGGTCCTCAAGTTCTGGTTCCACCTCTCGAAGGACGGCCAGAAACAACGCTTGAAGGCGCTGGAAAAGGATCCGCGCACGGCCTGGCGCGTTACCAAGGCGAGCTACGACCGCCTGAAAACCTACGACAAGCTGCAGGAAGTGGCCGGCCATGTGCTGCGTGTTTCCAACACGGCGCATGCACCGTGGATCATCGTCGAAGGTACCGATGACGAATACCGTTCGCTGACCGTCGGTCGCATCGTGCTCGAGGCGATGAAGCGGCGCCTGCAGCAGGAAGGCCGGCAGCAGGTGCCGGTGGCGCCGCCGATCGTGCACGCCATCGACCAGAAGAACGTCCTTTCCGAACTGGACCTGACGCAGCAGTTGAGCAAGAAGGATTACGAGCGCGATCTGGCCAAGTATCAATCGAAGCTTTCCGAATTGGTGCGCGATCCGCGCTTCGTCGGCAAGCGCTCGCTGGTTCTCGTTTTCGAAGGCTCGGACGCGGCCGGCAAGGGCGGCAGCATCCGCCGGGTCGGGGAATCGATGGATGCCCGGCAGTACCAGATCATCCCGATTGCCGCGCCGACCGAGGAAGAGCGCGTCCAGCCCTACCTCTGGCGTTTCTGGCGGCATCTGCCGCGGACCGGGCGGGCAGCGATCTTCGACCGCTCCTGGTATGGCCGCGTGCTGGTCGAGCGGGTCGAGGGCTTCTGCGCCGAAGCCGACTGGCTGCGCGCCTATGCCGAAATCAACGATTTCGAGCACCAGATGGTCGAGGCCGGTGCGGTGGTCGTCAAATTCTGGCTGCAGATCAGCGCCGACGAACAGTTGCGCCGCTTCAAGGAGCGCCAGGACACCGAGTTCAAGCGTTTCAAGATCACCGATGAAGACTGGCGCAATCGCGAAAAGTGGGACGATTACGTGTCCGCCGTCTGCGACATGGTCGACCGCACCTCGACCGGTCTGGCGCCGTGGACCCTGGTCGAAGCCAACGACAAGAACTTTGCCCGGGTTAAAGTATTGAAAACCCTTTGCCAGCGTCTGGAAGACGCGCTGAAAGACGACGGAAAACATAACGAACAATGAGCGACACCCCTTACGACGAGCACTTCGTCTCCTGGTTCCGGGCGGTGACGCCCTACATCAATGCCTTTCGCGGCAAGACCTTCGTCATCGCCTTCGGCGGCGCCGCGGTCGAGAGCGAGTTCGCCAAGACCCTGGCCTATGACGTCAACCTGCTGGTCAGCCTGGGCATTCGCCTGGTACTGGTGCATGGGGCGCGACCGCAGATCGAGGAAGAGCTGCGCGAGAAGAACCTGGAATCGATCTACCATCGCGGCTACCGGGTGACCGACGCCGAGGCGCTCGATTGCGTGCTCGACGCGGTCGGCAGCGTCTATCTCGAAATCGAGGCCATGCTGTCGCAGGGGCTGCCCAACACGCCGATGGCCAACAGCCGGATTCGCGTCATCGGCGGCAATTTCATCACCGGCCAGCCGATCGGCGTCCTCGACGGCATCGACATGCAATACGCCGGTAAAGTGCGCAAGGTGGACGCCGAAGGGATCAACGCCCAGCTCGGCCTCGGCAACATCGTGCTGCTCAACTGCGAAGGGCCGTCGCCGACCGGCGAAATCTTCAACCTGCAGATGGAAGAGGCAGCCGAAGCGGTGGCGGTGGCGATCAAGGCCGACAAGCTGGTCTATCTGACCGATAGCCAGGGCGTCACCGACAAGGCGGGCGAACTGATCGATGCGATGACCGCCGATGAAGTCGCCGAACTGCTCAGCGGCGGCGACTGGCTGTCACCCGATATCCGGCGCTACCTGCCGTGCTCGGTGCGGGCGACGCGCACCGGCGTCGGCCGGGTGCATCTGATCAGCTACGAACAGGACGGCGCGTTGCTGCGCGAGTTGTTCACGCACGACGGGGTCGGCACCGTGGTCACCCGCGAATCGCTGGAAAACATCCGCGAAGCCAAGCCGGACGACATCGCGGCGTTGATCGCGCTGATCGAGCCGATGGAAGAGGAAGGCATCCTGGTGCATCGGCCGCGCGAGTTGCTGGAACGAGAAATCGAGCATTTCTCGATCATGCTGCACGACGGCATCATCGTCGGCTGCGCGGCACTCTACCGGCATTCCGACGAAGAGGCCGAGCTGGCCTGCCTGGCGGTCAGCCATGAGCACCGCGAATGGGGCTACGGCGAACAGCTGATGAAACGCATCGAACGCCGCGCCCGCAAGCTCGGCATCAAGCGTCTCTGCGTGCTGACGACGCGGACCGAACACTGGTTCGTCGAACGTGGTTTCAAGCTCGGTACGGTCGACGACCTGCCGGCGCAAAAACGCGATATGTACAATTATCAGCGGCGATCCAAGGTTCTCTTCAAAACCTTATAATTCGCCCATCAACCCCCTCGGAGTTTCACATGGCACGTACCGTCAATTGCATCAAGCTCGGCCGCGAGGCTGAAGGTCTGGATTTCCCGCCCTATCCGGGCGAGCTCGGCAAGCGCATTTTCGAATGCGTTTCGAAGGAAGCCTGGCAGCAGTGGATCAAGATGCAGACCATGCTCATCAACGAAAACCGCCTGAACCTGGTCGATGCCCGTCATCGCAAGTACCTGGCCGAACAGGTCGAAAAGCATTTCTTCGGCGATGGCGCCGACAAGATTCAGGGCTACGTTCCGCCGGCCGCCTGATTGCGGCCTGAGTGAACCGAAAACCCCGCTGCGGCGGGGTTTTGCTTTTGGGGGCCGCTGTTTTAGCTGCGGTGGAAGTGGTAGTAGTAGTTCGACATTGCGTCCACCCATTCGCCGGGTCGGATGCTAGCGACATCGAGGTCGCGCCGGTCAACGCCGATGCGGCGCTCGGCTGAGGCGGCCGGCGGACCGTTGTCGGTCTGGCGACGATCGGTCGGCAGGCGGTGCTGGAACAGGTGGCCCGACGGATGCTCGAAGTAGAAATTAGCAGCGGCTTCCGACCAGGCGGCAAAGGACAGCCGGGAAACGTTGAAGGCGCGCCGCTCAGCCTTGAAGCGCCGATCGACCATGCCGGGCAGCAGGCAGGCATCGCCTTGCCGTCTGTCCAAGCCGCGGCGGCGCCTGTTTCGAGCTGGCATCTCCATTGCCTGACTCCTCATTTCATCGCATCAACACTGATCTTAGGTCAGGCACTGAGCATCTTCAATGTCCTGTTTGTCATAGGTTGGAAAACTGCTCAGGCCAGCTTCTCGAGAACGAGGAAGAGCAGGCCGCCGCTGCCGGCGGCAAGCACGCCGAGCAAGGCGCTGGTCCGCCGGAGGCCGGCCGTCTGTTCGGCGATGAACTGTTCCATGCCGGCGAACAGTTCGGGGAAGGCGGCGATGTCACTGTTTCCCTGCTTTTCCATACGAATCTCCGTCAATTAGCCGGCAACGGGCTTGCCGTCCGGGCGGGTGATGACCAAGGTGGCGGAGCGCGGGCGACCGCCGGTGGCATTTGGAAACTGGTTGGCCGGCCAGGCCGAAACGGCGGTCGGTCGGGCCGGGTCGGAACGTTCGCTGGCCGTTTCGCCGGGGTGCTGGATATTGACGAACAGCGTCCGGCCATCCGGCGTCGCAGTGATGCCGGTCAGCTCGCAGCCGTGCGGGCCGCTCAGGAAGCGGCGGGTTTCGCCGCTGCCGACATCGGCGACCAGCATCTGGTTATTGCCGAGCCGGGCATAGTCTCCCTGGTTCAAGGCGCTGGTCGAGACGTCGGTCTGGATCCACAGCCGGCCGCTCGGGTCGAACCACAGGCCGTCCGGGCTGCCGTAGGCGTCGCCCTTGACTGTGCCGCGCTTGTTTTCGTCGGTGTGCTGCGGATCGCCGGCCAGCGCAAAGATGTCCCAGGCAAAACTGTGGGCAGCGGCGTCGCGGCCTGTTTCGCGCCAGCGGACGATGTGGCCGAAGACGTTGGCGGGCCGCGGGTTGGCAGCGTTCGGCCCGGGCTGCCCGGCGTTGCCGCGCTGGCTGTTGTTGGTCAGCGTGACATAGACCTCGCCGCTGTGCGGATGGACGGCGATCCATTCCGGGCGGTCCATCTTGGTGGCGCCGGCCAGATCGGCCGCCTGCCGGCAGCGGATGACGACATCGCCCTGGTTGCCGAAGCCATGTTCGGCGGTCAACGCGCCGTTTGGATACTTTTCGCCATGGCGCAGCGGCAGCCAGCGGCCTTCGCCATCGTCGCCAAATTGGGCGACGTAGAGAATGCCGTCGTCGAGCAGCTTGCCATTGTCGGCGCTGCCCGGCTGGAAGCGCTGGCGCGAGACGAACTTGTAGATGTATTCGAAGCGTTCGTCGTCGCCCATATAGACGACGACCCGGCCGTCCTTGGCGAGGGTGACGGTGGCGCCTTCGTGCTTGAAGCGGCCGAGCGCCGTGCGCTTGACCGGCGCCGCCTGCGGGTTCCAGGGATCGATTTCGACCACCCAGCCGAAGCGGTTGGCTTCGTTCGGGTGGCGGTTGAGGTCGAAGCGTTCGTCGAACTCATGCCAGCGGTAGCCGGCGGTCTTCTCGCTGATGCCGTAGCGTTTCTGATCGGCGCTCGGTGTCGGGGGGCTCTTGAAGTAGCCGTTGAAATTTTCCTCGCAGGTCAGGTAGGTGCCCCACGGGGTAAAGCCCATGGCGCAGTTGTTGAAGGTGCCGAGCGCGAATTCGCCCCAGCGGTCGGTGCTGGTCAGCATCGCCGGGTGGGCGCGGGCCGGGCCGCTCAGCCGGCACGGCGTGTCGGCGCTGATCCGGCGGGCCCAGCGCGAGGGGCGGACGACCTGCCAGCCGTTCCGGTCGCGCTTGACCTCGATGATCGAGACGCCATGCGCCGCCTTCGACTTGGCGACCTTGTCGGCGCTCCAGTTGGCCATGCCGTCGCTATGCAGCAGGCCGTCGTCAGTGTATTCGTGGTTGATGCAGAGCAGGCCATGGCTCGACGAGGGCTTGCCCTGTTCGAGAAAGGGGAAGAAGTGCATGCCGTCGTGGTGCATGCCGGCCTGCTGCAACTGGGCGGCGGCATCGTCGCTGGCGTCGGCCTGGGCCGCCGGACCATCGGAAATCGGGTCGCCCCAGGCATAGAGCAACTCGGCACGGAAGCCATTGGCGACGCGCACTGCATCCTCGCTGGCGGCCGGCAGTGAGGCAAAGGCTTGCAGGGCACCGGCGGCCCGGCCGCTGCTGGCGGCCAGTGCTGGCAGCGGGATGCCGGCCGCCGCCAGGGCGCTGCCGGAAACGCCGAGCACGGCAGCCGACAGCAGGCGGCGCCGGAACGGGTCGGCGAGTTGGTCGCCGGCGGCATTCGGGGCGTCGTCGTGGTTGGGGTCGAAGCAGGTGTTGGACATGATGGGCCGCAGGCAAGGTAATGGAGTGACTATCCTGAACAAATATTGCAGGCGAATGACGGTTGACCGGCGGCGTTCACCATCACGGTACTGTAACAATCCGGCAATAAGGTGGCGCCTTCTTCATGTTGTCGATCGGGTGCGGTCTTGCCAAATGTTATCGGTGGTCTTCTCAGCCGGCTGGGGTTTCGCGGCTTGTTCCTGTTGATTGCGCTGGTCGTTACGCTGGCCTTGCTCGCCGTCGGCGTGCCGCACCTGTGGTTGCGGCTGAGTGCGATGCAGGCGGCCCAGGCTCGGTTGGCGGCGATCAGCGCGATTGTGCCGGCCCAGGCTTTTCTCGCCGACCTGCGCGGGCACCGGGCCCGGCTGTTCTTTGCCGGCGCCGGCGATGCGTCGGCGGCAGCGGATTTGCCTGCCAAAAAGCCGTCCACCGCAGGCCCCGCCTTGCTTGCCGATGGCCGGCTGGCCGAGGTGCTGGCTTTGGATGCCGAGGCCGCCGGTGGACGGCGGCGCATGCAGCATTTCGGTGAATTCGGCCAGGCCGTCGATCTGGTCCAGCAGCAGATTGTCGAGCAGACGGCCGGTCTCGAAGAGAGTGTCGGGCCGCTGGCCGCCATCTGGCAGGAGGATCTGCCGCAACTGAACGAAGCGCTCGACCGCCTCAATGTCTTGGCCGGCATTGCCCAGCGCGAGGGGGCGGTAGCCGAACGCCTGCGCCCGGAATTGTCGGCGGCGGTGGCGGTGGCCGCGCACAGCCTGGCGCAGGGCTCCAAGCATTTGCGCCAGTTGGGATCGGCCGAGCTTAGCGAAGCCCTGACGGCGCTGGAGGGGCAGTTCGCCATGACCCAGACGCTGGCCTACGGCCTGGCGTTGAGCAGTACGGTTTATGCCGCAAACGAAGTGGAAGAGGGCATTACCCGGCCCTTGCGCGAGGTGGCGGCGCTGGAGAAGCGCGTCCAGGCACTGCTCGTCGAGGCGCTGCAAGTTCAGGTGGCCCTGGCCCAACAGCATTTGCTGGTCACCCTGGCCCTGATCGTCGGCGGCCTCCTCTTTTCCGGGGCCGGGCTGTTTGTCGCCTATCGCCGGCTGGCCGGGAATATCGAAGTGCTGGCCGAAGGCGCCCGCCAGTTGGCGACCGGCGATCTGACCGTGCAGATCGAACTGGCCGGGGCCGACGAATTGCAGCGTGTCGCCGGTTCGTTACGCGAGGTGCGCGACGGCATGCGGCGCCTGATCACGGAAATCATCGACAGCGCACAGGCGATGACCGGCGCTTCGCTGTCGGTCGCCCAGGCAGCAACCACTTCCGCCGAGCGGGCGCGGCAGCAGGAGGCCGATACGCTGCACGTCGCGGCCGCGGTCGATGTCGTCAGCAGCCAGGTGGCGGAAATTGTCGAGGCGGCGCAGGAAACCGATATTGTCGCCCGCAATGCCGACGAACTGGCCGGTTCCGGCATGGCCTCGGTCAGCCAGGCGAAGGACGTGCTGGAGGCGATGCACGCCGATATTGCCGAGGCGACCCGTTGTCTCGACCGCATGGAAGCCGAGTCGAAGCGGGTGTCGAGTGTGGTCGCGGTGATCGCCGGCATTGCCGAGCAGACCAATCTGCTCGCCCTCAATGCCGCGATCGAGGCAGCGCGGGCCGGCGAGACCGGGCGCGGCTTCGCCGTGGTCGCCGACGAGGTGCGCAAGCTGGCCGAACGGACGGCGCAGAGCACCAAGGAAATCGGCGGCATGATTGCCGGCATGCAGGGCATCAGCGGCGAAACGGCGGCCGCCGTGCGTACCGCGGCAAGCCATGTCGCGCACAGCAACAGTTGCGCCGGCGAGGCGGCGAGTGCGATGGGCCGGGTCTGCGAGCAGGCGCGGCTGGTCGAGTCGGCCAGCGCCCGCATTGGCGGGGCGCTCGGTGCCCATCGGGCGGAAACGGCAAGAATCGAGACGCTGGTGCGCGACATTGCCGGGGCTTCGGTCGAGAACGGCAAGGCGCTGGCCGGGGCGGCCGATGCGGCCCGCCTGCTGGAAGGCCTGGCCGGCGATCTGCGGCAGGCGATCGGCCAGTTCCGGCTGGCTTAGTTCGATCCCGGCGGTCGACCGTCCAAATCAGGCAATTTTCAAGGTTTCATGCCGGCCGTTTCAGCCCGGCATGAAACCTTGTTCGACGCGCACCAGGGCCAGGCGTTCGGCGACCAGTTGCGCGTCGGCGCGATTGATTTCGGTTTGCTGGCGGCCGAAGGCGTCACGTTCGCGGCGCGAACAGGCGGCCGCCTCGATGCTGCGGATGCAGCGCCAGCGATAACCCTGTTTGGTCCGGAAGGGACGCATCTGGTCTTTCGGGTGATGGACCCGGCAGCAGTAGCAGAACAGCATTTCCATCATTGCAACCTCTTAGCAGAAAGGACTGGCCGTAGCTGACAGCATGATAGTCCTATATTGCAGGCAAATGACAGGTGGCTTGCTGTCGCCGGTCTGCCTTCAGGGGCCGGGGGCAAGCTGGACGACGAGGCTGGCCTCGTAGCCGTGCCAGCCGAGCGGGATGGCATAGGGTAGATTGCCGCTGATGTTGGGCAACGATTGCTCGCCATAGTTCAGCAGGCGGGGGGGCGCGATGCTCAGGCCCTCGCCGAAATGGCGGCGGGCACGGCCGGACAGCGTGTTGGCAATCTCGCCGACGATGTCGGCGTGGCGGTCGTCGGTGAATACCGACTCGCCCATCTTGAGCAGCACGTGCGAGAGCAGGGCGCGCGGCGCCGAAAAGCAGACGCTGCCGGTGTAGGCGCCGCTAATCTCGATCAGGCCGTTGAAATCGTTCCAGAGCACGGCCGGGCCGTGTTCGATCAGGTAGGCCGAGCGCACGTTGGCCGTTTCGCCGGTGCAGGTGTTGAAGAAATGGGTGATGGCTTCTGAGAAGACTTCGATGTCTTCCGGGCGGAGTTCGTGGCGCATGCTTAGTCGATCAGTTCGAGCAGGGAGTCGAGCAGTTCTTCGTCGGTGAACGGCTTGTGCAGAAAGCCGCTGGCGCCCTTCTTGATGGCGCGCAGCGCGGTGGCCTTGTCGGCCAGCGCCGAGACGACGAGGATCTTCGTCTCCGGCAGGAAGTCGATGATCCGCTCGATGCAGGCTTCGCCATCGAGCAACGGCATGGTCAGGTCCATGGTGATCAGGTCGGGCCGGCTGTCGCGGGCCAGTTCGACGGCCATTTCGCCATTGGCGGCGAGGCCGGCGATGTTGATGTGGGGCAGCGTCGGGCCGGCGACCAGGCGGGCGATGCGGTTGCGGATGATCATCGAGTCATCGACGATCATCATGCTAAGGATATTGTGGAGAGACATGTCAGGCGGGTTTGATCTGCATGATGAAACGGGTGTGGGAGTTGGCCCGGGAGTTGACGCGCAGGCGGCCGCCGAGGTCGCGCAGCGCGGCCTTGACGACGGCCAGACCGTCGCCGCGCCCGGCGTGCTGGTGAGCGCTGTCGAGCGAGCTGACGCCGGCTTCGAACAACGTCGCGATGACCTGCGCGTCGCTTAGCGCGGCAACCTCGGCCGGACTGTATAACTCGCGCTCGATCAGCACACCGCGCAACTGCTCGACCGACAGGCCGCAGCCGTCGTCGTGGATGGTCATGGTCAGCGTGCCGTCGGCCTCGCTGGTCAGTTCGACGCGAACCAGGCCGGTCGCCGGCTTGCCGTGGCGCAGGCGGTCGGCCGGCGCTTCGATGCCGTGTGCGATGGCATTGCGCACCAGTTGCGGCACCGCCTCGCGCAGCACGCTGGCCAGCGCCGGCGGCAAATGGTCGAGGCGCGGCACGGCGGCTTCGAAACGCACCTGCTTGTTGAGGTCTTCGGCCACCCGCAGCGCGTACTGCTCGATGCGGCGCAGGCTGTCGCCGAGCGGGTCGGGCGGCGGCGCGTCGGACTTGCCGCCGGCGAAATGCTGGACCCGCTTGACCACTGCCTCGACCTTGACGATTTCGCTCAGCAGCGTGCTCAGTGCGACGGCGACCGGGATCAGATCGTCGCCGGCGAGATCGTTGCGGCCGCGCAAGGGCTGCAGGATGTCCTCGAAGGCATGCGCCGCGCGGCTGATGCTGCTGCACCCGAGCGTTGCCGCCTCGCCCTTCAGGCCATGCACGATGCGGGCGATGCGATTGACCATTTGCGGGTAGGGCTGGCGCAGCGGCTGGATGCTCTGCAATTCGCCGTTGATCAGTTGCAGCGTATCGCGGGCGCGGCTCAGGAAATCGGCGACTTCGTGCGGGTTGTGGTCGAGGATGCCGAGCAGCAGCGCGATCTCGTTGTCGGCGCGGGCCTCGGCGCCGGCCAGCTGGTGTTCCAGCCTGACCTTCTGCGAGACGTCGAAGACGGTGACGAGTAGTGCGACGACCTGGCCGTTCTCGCGAATCTGGTTGAATTCGAAGGTCAGGTAGCTGGGGCTTTTCTTCGTCCGCTGTTCGGCCAGCAACTCGATCTCGACCAGCGGATTCAACTGTTCGAGCAGGCTCTGCTTCATCTTCTTGTTGAACAGCAGGTCGATGTAGTCGCGCGCCGCCTCGGCATTGGCAGTCGAGGTCAGGCGGCCGAGAAAGGCCAGGAAGTCGGCACCGGGCTGCAGTTGCTGGCCGAAGATGCGGTCCAGCGATTGCGAGCGCTGGCCGCCGACGGTGCGCTTGCTGGTGAGCAGGAAGAGGCCTTCGCGGACGCTGCCCAGGATGCGTTCGGTTTCTTCGCGGGCGGCGGCGGTCTGGCGGTCGCTGGCGGCCAGCCGGCCGATGAACTTGAAGAGGATGAAGGCGAAATTGAGGAAGGCCAGCGAAATGGCGATGGCCTGGATCAGTCGTACGGTCGACGTCTTTTTATTGGCCATTTCAGTCAGCGTTTCGCTGAGGTCGTCGGCCTGCTGGGTCAGCCGGTTGTTGCGGGTGACCGCCTTTTGCACGGCGCGGGCGGCCGATTCCGGATCGGGATCGGCGTTGACGATCAGCGGTCCGACTTCGCGGTCGATCGGCTCCCAGGTGCGGACGACCGAGGCGAGCAACTCCTGGGCGTGCTGGCGCAGGCTTTCCGGCTCGATCAGCGGCAGCGCCGAGGGCTGTGCCAGCTTTTTCTCGAGGGCGAGGCGGGCGTCGTCGAAGCCAAGGCGGGCTTCCGAAATTTCGGCCAGGCTGGACTGGGTCCGCTGGCCGTTGCGCAGATCCATCTCCAGCGTCAGCAGGCCCTTGGTCAGTTGCTGGGCATAGGTGCGCAGCAGGCCGGCGGCGTTGATCCGGCTGGCGTCGGCCTCGATCTGGCGCGAGGTGTAGATGTTGATGGCGGAGACGCCAGCGTCGAGCAGCAGAAAGATGCCGATGGCCAGCACCAGATCGCGGTATTTACCAAAAAGCGAAGCAAGCAGCGTTTTCATGACGACCTGAAACGAGGCGGGGTCACGATCTTGCCGGGCCAATGTTGCGCCGCTGTGACAGGCAGAACTTTTGTCACCAACGCCCCCGGTGTCACCGGAGTGAAATATTGACTTCCTAAACTCGCCGCATTGTTACTGTGCCGGAATGAAACACAATGATTGTCTTGATGGATGACGAAGCAGCCGAATTGCGCCGGATCATCGACGAGGGGCTGCTTTATCCTGTCTTTCAGCCGATCGTCGATTTTCGCGTGCGGGCCATTCTCGGCTACGAAGCCCTGATCCGCGGCCCGCAGGATTCGCTGCTGCAATATCCCGATGCCTTGTTTGCCGCCGCCAAGGCCTGCGACCTGGCGCTCGAACTCGAACATGCCTGCCGCGAAGCCAGCCTGCGCGCCTTCGCCGCCCAGCGCCTGCCCGGCCGGCTGTTCCTCAACGTCACGCCGGGCTGCCTGCTCGACCCGCTGATGATCAACGGCCACACCCGTGCCCTGCTTGCCGAACTGGGCATCGCCCCCAACCGCATCGTCATCGAGCTGACCGAAAACCAGCAGATCACCGACCTGCCCGGCATCCAGGAGGCCTTGCAGAATTACCGCGGGCGCGGCTTCCAGATCGCCATCGACGATCTCGGCGAAGGCTTCGCCAACCTGCGCATGTGGTCGGAGGTCCGCCCCGAGTTCGTCAAGATCGACAAGCATTTCGTGCATGGCATTGCCGACGACCGCATCAAGTACCACTTCGTGCGGGCGATGCAGGATCTGGCCGAAATCTGCAACGCCTCGCTGGTCGCCGAAGGGATCGAGCGCCGCGAGGATTTCTGCTGCATTCGCGACATGGGCATCGCCTGCGGCCAGGGCTATTTCATCGCCCGGCCGGAGCCGGTGCCGCTACGCCAGTTGAGCCAAGCGGCGCAGAGCGCACTGGCCAACCAACAACTGTCGCTGACCCCGAACGGTCAGGCGCTCGGCAAGATGCCGACGGCGCGGACCCTGCTCCGGGTCATCGAGCCGGTGCCGATGGACGCCTGCAATTCGCTGGTCATTGCTCGCTTCGAGGCCGATCCCGAGCTCGATGTGCTGCCCGTCGTGCACGACAACCAGCCGATCGGCCTGATCAACCGGCACAGCATGGTCGACCGCTTCGCCCGGCCCTTCCGCAAGGAGTTGTTCGGCCGCAAGAGTTGCGAGCTGTTCATGGATCACGCGCCGCTGGTCGTCGATCAGCACGCCACCATCCAGCAACTGGCGATGATGCTGTCGCTGGCCCCCAAGCATTACCTGTTCGATGGCTTCATCGTCACCGACGAGGGCGGCTACCTCGGCGTCGGCAGCAGCCACGACCTGATGGCGACGATTACCGAAATGCAGATCAGCGCCGCCCGCTACGCCAACCCGCTGACCCAGCTACCGGGCAACGTGCCGATCAACGAGCACATCGACCGCATGCTGGCCAGCGACAGCGAATTTGTCGCGGCCTACATCGATATCGACAATTTCAAGCCCTACAACGACACCTACGGCTACCGGCGCGGCGACGACGTGATCCAGCTGCTCGGCCGGCTGACCGGCGAGGCGGCCGATGCGCGCTGCGATTTTGTCGGCCACATCGGCGGCGACGATTTCTTCGTCATCTTCCAGAGCGCCGACTGGGAAATGCGCTGCTGGCAACTGGTGCGCTCCTTCGCCGAGGCGATGGACGGCATGCTCAGCGCCGAGGAGCGGGCGCGCGGCGGCTACATGGCCGAGAACCGGCGCGGCGAATTCGTCTTCCAGCCCTTGCCGACGCTGTCGATCGGCGTCGTCAAGGTCGCCGCCGGCGACTGCGAATCGCACCGCGAGGTGGCGGCAGCGGCCTCGGCGGCCAAGAAGCAGGCGAAAAAGCGGGCCAAGAACCCGGCCGCCGACAGCCTGGCCGGCAGCGTCTTTGTCGAACGCCGGCGGCCGGGCCTGGCCGATGCGCCGCGTCCGATGCTGCGCGTGCTGAACTGAGTCCGGCGGTCGACGCCGGAAAAAGGGCAAAAACCGCCGCCGTTCAGTAAAACAATCGGGCCAGGTCGAGCGTCGCCTGTTGGCCGAGGGCGGCCCGGTGCCGGGCCAGCCAGGCGCGGGCGTGCTGCCGGCCGTCATCGCGCAGGCGCTCGAAAAAGGGCAGGCTGACCGCCAGCTTGCTTTCGGCCGGCAGGTCGCCGAGCAGCGAATCGGCACTGATCGCATGAAAGCGCAGGCGGCCGATGCGCCGTTCGAAGCGGCCGATCGGCAGCCATTCCGGCAACCAGCTATTGCCGATCTGCTCGCGCAGGTGGGCGAACATCCGCATTTCGCGCAGGAAAGTCGCATTGAAGGCCAGCTCGCGCAGGCGCAGCTTGATATCGGCGGCCGAGGCCGGCGTTTCGCTGTAATGCAGCGGGGTGAGCAGGACGAGCAGGATGTCCGGCGTCGTGCATTGGTAAAGCAGCGGAAAGACCGCCGGGTTGGCGCTGTAGCCGCCGTCCCAGTAAGGCTCGCCGTCGATCGTCACGGTCCGGTGGATGGTCGGCAGGCAGGCCGAGGCGAGCAGGGCGTCGAGCGACATCTCGTGGTTGTGGAAGATGCGCAGCTTGCCCGAGTTGGCGTGGGTGGCGGCGATGAACAGCTTGACCGGGCTGTCCCGGCGCAAGCGGGCGAAGTCGATCTGCTGGCCGAGGATATCGCGCAACGGGTTGAGGTCGAGCGGGTTGAGCTGTTCCGGCGACAGGTAGTCGGCCCATTGCAGCATCATCTTCATGGCCGGGGCCAGGGCCGGCGAAGCGTTCTCGGTATCGAAGGGCGACGAATTGGCCACCGCCGTCCAGAAATCGGCCAGCGCCCGGCGGGCGCCGTCACGGCCGCCGACCATCAGGCCGTGCGCCAGGCAGACGGCATTCATCGCGCCGGCGCTGGTCCCGCTGACGCCTTCGAAATCGAGCGTGCCGTCTTCGAGCAGGGCGTCGAGCACGCCCCAGGTAAAGGCGCCGTGCGCGCCGCCGCCTTGCAGGGCGAGGTTGAGGGTGGGCATGGCGATTTCTCCGGTGGAGGCAGGCGACGGTGGTGTCGCCGGCTTGAGCCTGAAAGCAGTCACAGTCTGGGATATCAGGCGGGTCCGGTCAATCGTTTATCACGGCGGGCGGCGGACAAAAAAAGCCCGGCGGGGCCGGGCTGAATGGAGAGAGATCGTGGTGGCTTTTCCGGTTTCAGACGCTTTCTTCGCCGCTGCTGTCGTCGGCTGCGACCGGTTTTTTTCTCGGGGTCTTTTTATCCGTGACGCTCTCCGTGACCTGCTGCTTGACCGTCTCGGCCTGGCCGACGCTTTCGATGGCGGCGACGTTGATTTCGTGCAGGGCTTTTTCGGCATTTTCCAGCGTCGACCGCAGGGCAGTCAGCGCGATTTCACCCTCCCACGGGCTGCTTCTGGCAGCGCGGTTGATTGTCGCAAAAGCGATTTCATCGAAGACGCGAACCTGCGCTTCGGCAGTCTGGAGCAGGGTCTTGTGCGTTTCGCCGAGAATGCCGAAGGCGGTATCGAGCAGTTTGCTGTGGCGGACGCTCTGTTCCAGCCACAGCGTGGTCGGCAACTGCGTCATCGATTCGAGCTGGCCGTGGCCGAACAGCGCCAGGTGCTTGCTGCCGTGGTGCAGGGCGTCGCGGCCGGCGGCCGAGAGCAGTTCGGAAAAGCGCTGGCCGGCTTCGAGGCAGGCGGCCGACAGGCCGAGCAGGTTGTTCAGCGTGTGATCGCGGCTGTCGGCGATCTGTTGGGCGGACAAGAACATGGGGCGCTCCCGGCGTCGTTGAATGCCGCCAGACTAGCGCCCCGATGTGACAGAAAAATGAAGGCGCTCAGCCCAGCGTGCGGACGCCTTCGGGGGTTCCGAGCAAGCAGATGTTGGCCGGGCGCAATGCGAACAGGCCGTTGGTGACGACGCCGGTGATCTGGTTGATCTGCGCTTCCAGGCCCTTCGGGTCGGTGATGGCGAGGCCATGCACGTCGAGGATCAGGTTGCCATTGTCGGTGACGAAACCGGCGCGTTCCTGCGGTCGACCGCCCAGTTTGACCAATTCCCGGGCGACATGGGCGCGGGCCATCGGAATCACTTCGACCGGCAGCGGAAACTTGCCCATCGTCTCGACCAGCTTCGAGCCGTCGGCGATGCAGACGAAGGTCCTCGCCACCGCGGCGACGATCTTCTCGCGCGTCAGCGCGCCGCCGCCGCCCTTGATCATGTTGAGGCCGGCATCGATTTCGTCGGCGCCATCGACATAGACCGGAATGTCATCGACGTCGTTGAGGTCGAGGACCGGGATGCCGTGTCCTTCGAGGCGCTTGCGGGTCGCTTCCGAACTGGCGACGGCGCCCTTGTACTTGTCCTTGAGCGGGGCCAGTGCGTCGATGAAGAAATTGGCCGTCGAGCCGGTGCCGACGCCGATGATGCTGCCGGCCGGCGCGTGTTTGGCCACGTAGTCGGCGGCGGCCTGGGCTACGGCCTGCTTGAGTTCGTCCTGGGTCATGGGGCTGCTCCTGAATGGTTTGCCGGGCATTTTAACCTGTCAAAAAAGTTTAACTTTACGGCGTCGGCAAATCGCTAAACTGCACATACCGTTTTTTATGAGAGAGCCATATGACAGAACAGAAAAAGAATACCGCTGCCGCCAAACCGCCGAAAAAGCTGGTGCCGCGTCCGGCCCCGAAGGCCGAGGTCAAGGCAGCGCCGCCGGTTGTCGAGGTGGCTGCACCGGTTGCCACCGAGGCGCCCGCCGTCGTAGCCGCAGCACCGGCCACGGCAGCCGCCACCGCCAAGGCCCGCCCGCCGCGCAAGCCGTCACGGGTCGATGAAACCGTCGCCAAGCACCAGAAGGTGCTGGCCGAAGCGCTGGTCAAGGCGCAAGCCATCAAGTACGAGCAGCCGCAAGTGATGAAGCAGGCGGCGGCCAAGCCCGCCAAGGCAGCCAAACCGGTCAAGCCGCGCAAGCCGAAGCTGGTCCGCGACAGCTACGCCATGCCGGAAGCCGAGTACGCCCGCATCGGCGAACTGAAAAAACGGCTGGCCGGACTGGGCAGCGAGGTCAAGAAGAGCGAACTGCTGCGCGGCGGCATCGCGCTGCTGGCGGCGCTCAACGACGCCGAACTGCAGGCGGTGATGGGCCGCGTCGAACGCATCAAGACCGGCCGCCCGGCCAAGGATGGCAAGAAGTAAGTTGTAGAAGTCATGACCTGGTCTGACATCTGGTGTTAGGTCAGGTCATGCTGACCCCTTACGGTCTGATGGCAGACGAAAATCGTTTGTGGGCTCGGTGCCTAAGTGGAACTAACTAGCTTTGGGACGCGGATGTTCAGGGAGATGTAACAAAGACTGCTCTGAGCACGAGATACGTATGGCACCCCAAAATGTGGCTATTGAGCGTACGAAAGTTTGCCGTAAATACTCCGACTCATTGGTAAGTTTGGCCAGAATGCTTGAGCCAACCGGCTTGGTGGCGTCTGGCTGGGTCATGGTGAGTCCAATGAATCACGCCGCCTTTTGCATTCCATTCGTATACGCCGTTGAAGGCAACCAAGTCCCCTGCTTTGAGTGTCGCGATTCGAGGTGCCAAATCAATGTTGTGTGCGATGAGGAGGGTTTGGCCTGAAGGAAGCGTGAGAATAAAGCGTTGATGGCGCTTTCCGTCATTGTCGTCAGCAAGTAGCTTTAGAACCACCCCCTCACCTTGAACTTGTATCCCACTCTTTTGTTCATTGAACGCTGCTTGAACTGCGTTTGAATAGGTTGAGTGTTCGACGCTTGCTTGTGTGGTTTCTGACCTTGTGAATGGGTGAAATCCATTTGTCTTTCCGTATCCTAGGTAGACGGCTGCCACCACAGCAATGACGAGTAGTAATTTTTTCATTGGATTTCTTTGTCGACTGTCAGATATTTTTGGGTTCGAGTTTGAGTATATCAACCTGAATATGCTGAACGTGTTTTTGACTTTTCGCGATCATAGAAAAATCATTTCGGATAAGCGTTTGCTTGAGGAAGTGTGCTGGCCGCTCGCTCATGGCCGCGAGCAGCACGCCCTGAAACTCAGCGCAGACAACGCCTCGATTCCCAAAAACTAGAGCGCCTGCTCATTTGTTACAGCCTGTCATTTGGCTGTAACAAAGCGGCGCTAACCTGCACAGCGTTGTTAATTCCAACCTTGTGCAGGAGTCTCCCCCGATGTTCAAGCATTCCAAGCTCGTATCCGCACTGGCCGTGGCCGGTGTCGCGCTGTTCGGTGCCCAGGCCGCCCAGGCCCAGATCGTCAAGATCGATGGTTCTTCGACCGTTTATCCGATCACCGAAGCAGTTGCCGAAGAATTCCAGAAGTCGAAGAAGAACGCCGTCAAGGTGACCGTGGGTATTTCCGGCACGGGCGGTGGCTTCAAGAAGTTCTGCCGCGACGAAACCGATCTGTCCAACGCTTCCCGTCCGATCACCAAGAAGGAAATGGAAGACTGCAAGGCTGCCGGTGTCGAGTACATCGAAATGCCGGTTGCCTTCGACGCGCTGACCGTCGTCATCAACCCGAAGAACACCTTCCTCAAGGAAGCCACTGTCGCCGAACTGAAGGCGCTGTGGGAACCGGCCGCCCAGGGCAAGGTCATGAAGTGGAACCAGGTCAATCCGGCCTGGCCTGACGCGCCGGTCAAGCTGTTCGGCGCCGGTGCCGATTCCGGTACCTTCGAGTATTTCACCGAAGCCATCGTCGGCAAGGCCAAGTCCTCGCGCGGCGACTACACCGCTTCCGAAGACGACAACGTGCTGGTCCAGGGCGTCTCGCGCGACGTCAATGCGATCGGCTACTTCGGCTACGCCTACTACGCCGAGAACATGAACAAGCTGAAGGCGCTGCCGATCGTGCCGCCGAAGGGTGGTGCCGCCGTCGCGCCGTCCGAACAGGCCGTGATCAAGGGCACTTACCAGCCGCTGTCGCGCCCGATCTTCGTCTATGTCAAGGCCAAGTCGCTGCAGAAGCCGGAGGTCAAGGAGTTCGTCGAGTTCTACATGAAGAACGCCGCCAAGCTGACCAAGGAAGTGAAGTACGTGCCGCTGCCGGACAACGCCTACACCGGCAATCTTGAGCATGTGAAGAAGAACAAGATCGGTACCGTGTTCGGTGGGCAGAATGAAGTTGGCATCACCATCGAAGAGTTGATGAAGCGCGAAGCCAAGATGTAATGTTCGTTCCGGCGAGCCACTCGCCAGTTGTCAAAAGCCCGGCCCCGGAGCGGGGTCGGCTTTTCCGTTTATGGAATTCTTGATGTGAATTCGCACACTATGTCTGCAAACAACGCGTCCGACCTGCCCAAGGTCAGCGATCGTCTGGCCTACAATGCCATGCGCAACTGGAAGGAACGCCTGATCGAGGCGCTGCTGCTCGGTGCCGCGGCGGTTTCGGTGATGACGACGCTCGGTATCGTCTATGTTCTGGTTTCCGAGTCCATCCAGTTCTTTTCCAATGTCAGCATCGTCGATTTCCTGACCGACACGCAATGGACGCCGCTGTTCGACGATGCCCACTTCGGCATCATGGTGCTCATTTCCGGCACCCTCGTTTCTTCGCTGGTCGCGCTGCTCGTCGCCATCCCGATGGGCACGATCATCGCCATCTACCTGTCCGAATTCGCCAACGCCAAGGTCCGTGAAATCGCCAAGCCGATTCTCGAATTGCTCGGCGGCATTCCGACCATCGTTTTCGGTTACTTCGCGCTGCTCGTCGTGACCCCGATCCTGCAGTACATCTTTCCCTCGCTGCCCGGTTTCTCGCTGCTCTCGGCCGGTCTGGTGATGGGCATCATGATCGTGCCCTACATCGCCTCGCTGTCCGAGGATGCGATGCGCGCCGTGCCGATGAGCATGCGTGAAGGCGCCTACGCGATGGGTTCGACCAAGCTCTACACCGCCATCCATGTCGTCGTCCCGGCCGCCGTTTCCGGCCTTGCCGCTTCCTACATCCTGGCCATCTCGCGCGCCGTCGGCGAAACGATGATTCTCGCCGTTGCCGCCGGCATGCAGCCGAACCTGACCTGGAACCCGATGGAGCCGGCCGCGACGATTACTTCCTACATCGTGCAGGTCGCCCTGGGTGATCTGCCGCACGGTTCGATCGGCTACCAGACCATTTTTGCAGCCGGCCTGACGCTGCTGTTGATCACGCTGATTTTCAACATCCTCGGCCAGTGGCTGCGTGCGAAATATCGGGAGACCTACTGATGCAAGCCCTGACTACCGAACAAATCCGCGCCGTCATCGCGCGCGGCAAGCTGCGCGACAACATCTTCAAGGCGATGGGCATCTTCTGTCTGTCGCTGGCGCTGATCGTCATCGTCGCCTTGATCGCCGACATGGTGATGAAGGGTTCGGAGCGTTTTACGCTCGATTTCTTCCTCAACTTCGCCTCGCGGCGCGCCACGCAGGCCGGCATCCTGTCCGCCTGGGTCGGCTCGCTGCTGGTCATGCTGGTCACCGCGCTGGCCGCCGTGCCGCTCGGCGTTGCCGCCGGCCTCTATCTTGAGGAATACGCCAAGCGCAACTGGCTGACCAACGTCATCGAGATCAACATCAGCAACCTGGCGGCGGTGCCGTCGATTGTGTACGGCCTGCTGGCGCTCGGCATCTTCGTGTACCAGTTCGGTTTCGGCCAGAGCATCCTGTCGGCCGGCCTGACGCTGGCCCTGCTCATTCTGCCGATCATCATCGTGTCGACCCGGGAAGCGATCCGCGCCATTCCGGCGATGATCCGCGAAGGTTCGATGGCGGTCGGTGCGACGCGCTGGCAGACCTGCCGCTACCACATCGTTCCCTACGCCATGCCCGGCATCCTGACCGGCGTCATCATCGGCCTCGCCCGCGCCATCGGCGAAACGGCGCCGATCATCACGATCGGGGCGCTGACCTTCATCGCCTTCCTGCCGCCCGCGCCGTTCATGGGCGAGCCGGCCGCCGGCCTGTTCGACTGGGTGTTCGCACCCTTTACCGTGATGCCGATCCAGATTTTCAACTGGACCTCGCGTCCCGACCCGGCCTTCGAAATCAATGCTGCCGCCGCCGGCTTCGTGCTGATGGCCATGGTGCTGTCGATGAACGCCGTCGCCATCTGGCTGCGTTACAAGATGCGCAAGAACATTAAATGGTGATTCCGGCGGTGAACCCCGGAAAAACACCCAAAACCGAATACGAAATGGAGTCTCAAATGCAGATCCACGATCACCCCCAGCTCAAGGCTGAAGCCCGTAACCTGAACTTCTACTACGGTGAAGCCAAGGCCCTGAAGAACATCAACATGCCGATCTACGACAAGAAGGTCACCGCGCTGATCGGCCCGTCCGGTTGCGGCAAATCGACCTACCTGCGCAGCTTCAACCGCATGCACGACCTCTACCCGGGCAACCGTTACGAGGGCGAGATCCGCTTCTTCCCGGATAACACCAACCTGCTGTCGCCGGATGTCGACCCGATCGAAGTCCGCATGCGCGTCGGCATGGTTTTCCAGAAGCCGAACCCGTTCCCCAAGTCGATCTACGAAAACGTCGCCTACGGCCTGCGCGTCCGCGGCGAGAACAACCGCCGCGTCCTCGACGACAAGGTCGAACAGGCCCTGCGTGGTGCCGCGATCTGGGACGAAGTCAAGGATCGCCTGCAGGATCTGGCTTCCAACCTGTCCGGCGGTCAGCAGCAGCGGCTGTGCATTGCCCGCGCCCTGGCCACCGATCCCGAACTGCTGTTGTTCGACGAGCCGACTTCAGCGCTCGACCCGATCGCCACCGGCGCCATCGAGGAGCTGGTGCATGAGCTGAAGAAGCGCGTCACCATCCTGATCGTCACCCACAACATGCAGCAGGCGGCGCGCGTTTCCGACTACACCGCCTACATGTTCCTCGGCGAGATGATCGAATTCGGCAAGACCGACGAGATTTTCATCAAGCCGCAAGACAAGCGCACCGAAGACTACATTACCGGCCGCATGGGCTAAGAAGGGGACCGACATGAACGAAAGCCAGCATCTTTCCAGCCAGTTCGACGAAGAGCTCAGCCGTCTGCGCACCCACGTGCTGCAGATGGGCGGTCTGGTCGAAACCCAGGTCTCGGCCGCCATCGATGCCTATTCGACCGGCGAGATCGCCAGCGTCAAGACCATCGTCGAGACCGATCGCAAGGTCAATGAACTGGAAAAGGCGATCGACGACGATTGCGCCCACATCATCGCCAAGCGCCAGCCGACCGCCTCCGACCTGCGTCTGGTGCTCGGCATCAGCAAGATCGTCACCGATCTGGAGCGGGCCGGCGACGAGGCCAAGAAGATCGCCAAGGGTGTCCGCCGCATCTACGAAAACGGCCACATGCCGTCGCAGTACGGGGTCGGCATCCGCCACCTGGCCGAAGCGGCGCTGACCATGGTGCGCGAGGCGCTCGATGCCTTCGCCCGCCTCGATACGGTGCAGGCCACCGAGGTCATCCGGGCCGATTCCGAGGTCGATACCGAGTTCAAGTCGATCATCCGCCAGTTGATCACACACATGATGGAAGATCCGCGCACCATTACCACCGCCATCGACATCATTTCGATTGCCCGCGCCATCGAACGGATCGGCGACCATGCCAAGAACGTTTCCGAACAGGTGGTGTACGTCGTCGAAGGGCGCGATATCCGCCACACCAAGGAGATCATCAAGTGACTCCGACCATTCTGGTCGTTGAAGACGAACCGGCGATCCAGGAGCTTGTTGTCATCAACCTCAAGCACGCCGGTTTTCTGGTCGTTCGGGCCGGCAGCGCCGAGGAGGCCGAGTCGGCCATCCGCGCTGCGCTGCCCGACCTGGTCGTGCTCGACTGGATGCTGCCCGGCCAGTCCGGCGTGACGCTGGCCAAGAAGATCCGGGCCGACGAGCGGACCCGCGAACTGCCGATCATCATGCTGACCGCCCGCGTCCATGAAGAAGACAAGGTGCAGGGGCTGGAGGCTGGAGCCGACGACTACGTCACCAAGCCCTTCTCGCCGAAGGAACTGGTCGCCCGCGTCCGCGCCGTGCTGCGCCGCCGCGCTCCTCATCTGGCCGGCGAAGCGGTCGAGATCGGTTCCCTGGCGTTGAATCCGGCGACCCACCGGGTCCTGGCCAGCGGCCAGCCGATCGAACTGGGGCCGACCGAGTTCCGCCTGCTCTTCTTCTTCATGACCCATGCCGAACGGGTCTATACCCGCGCCCAGCTGCTCGACGAAGTCTGGGGCGACCATGTCTTCATCGAGGAGCGCACGGTCGATGTGCACATCCGCCGGCTGCGCGCCGCGCTGGAGGGCTCCGGCAACCACGAGCGGGTCGAAACCGTGCGTGGCACCGGCTATCGTTTCCGCGGGGCCTGAAACAGGTGACGGCACAAGTCATCCGGGCCCTGTTGCTCGCCCTGTTGTCGATCGTTGTTGCGCTGCCGGTCGGCCATTTCTACGCGCCCTGGGCCGGCTGGGTGGTCTTCTGTGGCGGCCTCGGCCTGCAGATGCTCTTCCACTTCCGCAACTTCGCCCGCCTCGACCGCTGGTCGCGGGCTCCGGTCGTCGATAGCAGCCTGGAGGGCGAGGGCGCCTGGGACGGGATTTTCGGCCGCCTCTACCGACACGAGAAAGACCTGCGGGCGCAGATCGCCCGCCGCGACGCCGAGATCGCCATGCTGATCGCCGCCGGCCAGGCGCTGACCGATGGCGTCGTGCTGCTCGACAACCAGAACCAGATCCTGTTCTGCAACACGACGGCCGAGATGCAGCTCGGCCTCGTCGTCAAGACCGACCGCGGCCAGCCGGTGGTCAACCTGGTCCGCCAGCCCGAATTCGTCGCCTACCTGACCAACGAGGACTTTTCCCGGCCGCTGACGCTGCGCTCCGATCGCAACGAGGATCGCGTGTTGTCGATCTACGTCATTCCCTATGCCGGCGACCGCCGCCTGATGCAGATCAAGGATGTGACGCAGACCGACCGCCTCGACCGGATGCGCCGCGATTTCGTCGCCAACGTCTCGCACGAACTGCGCACGCCGCTCACCGTGCTCGCCGGCTTCCTCGAAACCTTGCAGGAAATCGAGGTCGACCGCGAGGAACAGGCCCGTTACCTGGCGATGATGAGCGAGCAGTCGCTGCGCATGCAGTCCATCGTTCAGGATCTGCTGACGCTGTCATCGATCGAGTCGGCGCCGCCGCCGGACAACGAGCCGGTCGATATGGTCAATATGATTGACAAGCTGCGCCGCGATGCCGAGGCGCTGTCGGCCGGCCGCCATACGGTGGTCGTCGAGACCGACGGCCAGGGCGACCTGCGCGGCTCCGAGCCGGAGCTGGTCAGCGCCTTTGCCAACCTGGTGTCGAATGCGGTGCGCTACACCCCGCCCGGCGGCACCATCCGGATCAGCTGGCGGGCCAGCCCGCAAGGCGCCGAGTTCGCCGTCCAGGATACCGGCATCGGCATCGATCCCAAGCATATCCCGCGACTGACCGAGCGCTTCTACCGGGTCGACCGCGGCCGTTCGCGCGATGTCGGCGGCACCGGCCTCGGTCTGGCCATCGTCAAGCACTCGCTGAACCGCCATCAGGCACAGCTCGACATCAAGAGCACGCCCGGCCTGGGCAGCCGTTTCGCCGCCCGCTTCCCGGCCAGCCGGGTGGCCGGTATTTGAAGCGTGTTTGGCTAATTTCGGCGGATTTTCCGAATTGCCTTGACGGGGGAACCCGATAGGCGGATAGTGCGCACCTCTGACGGACGCGGGATGGAGCAGTTGGCAGCTCGTCGGGCTCATAACCCGAAGGTCGCAGGTTCAAGTCCTGCTCCCGCAACCAAAGAAATTCAACGAAGGATCAACTGCTTAACGGCGTTGGTCCTTTTTTGTTTTTGGGCAGCGTTGACCGCAAGACTCGGCAGTTCTCCAGGGCCAAAGCACTGCTTCAACCGCCTCAGGCAAACCAGCGCAGGAAGGCGGCGGCCGATAGCGCCGTCGCCGCCAAGCCGACCAGCGCAACCCAGGCGTGACGGCGCCGCGCCGCCGGCCAGCTGTCGGCAAACTTGAGGCAGAGCAGGCTCAACAGCAGCCCGCCCGTCGCGCAACTCAACTTGAGCACCAGGGCAACAACGGCCACTCCGTGCAGATCGGGAAACCGCCCGTAGTAAGCCAGACTGATCAGCCCGAAGCCGGCGCCGCTCGCCGCCTGCAGCGCCCAGCCGGCGAGGACCAGCCAAAGCAGAGCGGTCGCCGGTGCGGACTCACGACGTTGGCTGAGCCAGCCGGCCACGGCGCCGCCGGTCACCGCCACGGCGCCGAAGTTATGGGCCAGTTGAACGAGCGCGTAGGCCAGATTCTGCAGATCCACGGCCAGCGATCATTCAACCTTCACCTTGACGCATTTCTCGATGCCAACCGGCGTGTGATTCTTGTTCACCACCTTGATGCACAGATCGTGAGCGCCCGGCGTCAGGGACTTCAATGCGTAGCTGCCCTTCAATTCGCGCAGCACCGCGATTTCCTTGCCGTCGACATAAAGATGGGTATGGTCACCTTGCGGACCTGGTGTGACGTCGTAGCTGATCTTGTTCTCGGCCATCGCTTTCAGCGTTGCATTGTCAGCTGGCGAAACGATGGTCACCGAGCCAGTATCGGCCTGCGCCAGCAGGGGGAGGGCGGCCAGTGCCAACAGCATGCAGAGGGATTGCTTTTTCATGGAATTCTCCTCACGAGTCGGGGCGGCGCAAACGCGACGAAAGGTCGGGCACGCCGTAAGCGGTGGACCGGTCGGTTCCATATTTTGTTCAACCTTGCCCGTCGGCATTTTGGCCTGCGGGCGAGGTCGACCGCAGGAGTCGCTTCCGGCGGCCGGTCTGGCTTCAGCCGGCGATTGGCTTGACCCGGCTCGCCGCCAGTTTCGCCCGTTGGCGGGCTTCGTCGACGGTATCGGCATTGGCGACGGCGACGCCCATCCGCCGTTTCTTGAACGATTCCGGCTTGCCAAACAGGCGCAGGTCGCTGCGCGGGACGGCGAGCGCTTCGTCGAGGCCGCTGAAGGCGATGCCTTGCGCTTCGAGGCCGCCGTAGATGACGGCCGAGGCGCCCGGTT
Organism: Dechloromonas hortensis; assembly: GCF_009469765.1. Taxonomy (GTDB): domain Bacteria; phylum Pseudomonadota; class Gammaproteobacteria; order Burkholderiales; family Rhodocyclaceae; genus Azonexus; species Azonexus hortensis. The sequence goes on along the minus strand of NZ_SSSQ01000001.1, from coordinate 69,041 downwards.
CGCGCAGCGCAGTATCGACCGGCAGGCCGAGGATGGCACGGGCGTGCAGTTCGAATTCGGAGAAGCGCTGCGAACAGAGGGTGACCAGGCCGGTGTCGTGCGGCCGCGGGCTGACTTCGGAGAACCAGACCATGTCGCCCTTGACGAACAGTTCGACGCCGAACAGGCCGCGCCCGCCGAGGTTGCCGGTTACCGCGGCGGCGATTTCCTCGGCGCGTTGCCGGGCGGCCGGGCTCATCGGCTGCGGCTGCCAGGATTCGACATAGTCGCCGGCGACCTGGACGTGGCCGATCGGCTCGCAGAAATAGGTTTGCACGGTGCCGGCCGCATCGCGGGCGCGCACGGTGAGCAGCGTGATCTCGTAGTCGAAGTCGATGAAGCCTTCGACGATGACCCGCCCGGCATTGACCCGGCCGCCGCTCGCCGCGTAGTCCCAGGCCGTCTGCACGTCGGCCGGGCCGCGCAGCAGCGACTGGCCCTTGCCGGACGAGGACATCACCGGTTTGACGATGCACGGGTAGCCGATGCCGGCATCGATCGCGGCCTGCAGTTCGGCCAGCGAATCGGCGAACTGGTAGGGCGAGGTGGCGAGGCCGAGTTCCTCGGCGGCCAGCCGGCGGATGCCTTCGCGGTTCATGGTCAGCTTGGCGGCACGGGCGGTGGGGATCACTTCGGCCAGTCCGGCGGCTTCGATATCGACCAGCATGTCGGTGGCGATGGCCTCGATTTCCGGCACGATCAGGTGCGGCTTTTCCAGTTCGACCAAGCGGCGCAGTGCCGCGCCGTCGGTCATCGAAATGACGTGGGCGCGATGGGCGACCTGCTGGCCGGGGGCGTTTTCGTAACGGTCGACGGCGATCACTTCGACGCCGAGGCGCTGCAGCGCGACGATCACTTCCTTGCCGAGTTCGCCCGAGCCGAGCAGAATGACGCGGGTGGCGGAGGGCGACAGCGGGGTGCCGATTTGCATGGGGATTCCTTTACGGTCGACGGCGAAAATCCGGCGAATTTAGGCGTCGACCGCCGGAAATGCAAGCCCGCTGTCCTAGACCCGGTGCCCTAGGCCTCGATCGGTGCGTAGTCGCCGTAGCCGTCCGGCCACGGGGTGAGGATCTCGAAGCCATCGTCGGTGACCAGCACGGTGTGTTCCCATTGGGCCGACAGCGAGCGGTCCTTGGTGACCACCGTCCATTCGTCCGGCAGGTGCGTGATGGCGGCCTTGCCGGCGTTGAGCATAGGCTCGATGGTGAAGATCATGCCCGGTTCGAGCTTGAGGCCGCGGCCGGGCTGGCCGACATGCACGACCTGCGGTTCGTCGTGATAAACGGTGCCGATGCCGTGGCCGCAGTATTCGCGCACGACGCTGTAACCCTCGCGCTGGGCGACGCTCTGGATGGCGTGGCCGACATCGCCCAGCGTCGCCCCCGGGCGAACCTGCAAGATGCCGGCGCGCATCGCCTCGTAGGTGGTGCGCACCAGGCGCCGGGCCTGGATCGCCGGCTTGCCGACGAAGTACATCCGGCTGGTATCGCCGAACCAGCCATCCTTGATGACGGCGACGTCGATATTGACGATGTCGCCGTCCTTCAGTTTCTTGTCGGAAGGAATGCCGTGGCAGACAACGTGGTTGACCGAGGCGCAAATCGTCTTCGGGTAGCCGTGATAGCCGACGTTGGCCGGGATCGCCTGTTGCACATTGACGATGTAGTCATGGCACAGGCGGTCCAGTTCGTTGGTCGTGACACCGGCTTTGACGTGCCCGGCAATCATCTGCAGCAGTTCGGCCGCCAGCCGGCCGGCCTGGCGGGCCATGGCGATCTCGCCCGGCGTGCGGATCGGTACGCCGCGCCCGGCGCTCATGCGGCGAGTGCCGCGGCGGGCGGCTGTTCGCTGGTGTCCTGCTGCTCGGCCTCGATCAGCAACTGGCAGATGTCGGCGTAGCAGAGGTTCGGGTTGAGTTCGGAGAGCATGCCGACGCGCAGCCAGTGTTCGGCCTGGGCATTGATCGAACGGCTGAGCGCGCCGCTGGTCAGACGCAGGTTCTCATGCATCCGCTCGGAGATTTTGACGATTCCCATGGGTATGTGCGGTATATGGTTTGTATATGTTCCATATAATAACAGAGATCGCCGCCGGCGCAGCAGGGCGGCCTTGTCACACGCCTGTCACGGCCTCGTCATGGTCCGTTCACGGCGGCCGGCTATCGTGCCGTCATGCCCAAGGTCAGATCCGTATTCCTTTCCGACATCCACCTCGGCACGCGGGCGTGCCAGGCGGATCGCCTGCTCGATTTCCTGCGCGAGTATTCGGCCGAACAGACTTACCTGATCGGCGACATCATCGATTTCTGGGCGATGAGCCGCAGCATCTGCTGGACGCAGGCGCAGAACACCGTCGTCCAGAAGCTGCTGCGCCGAGCCCGGCACGGCGAGCGCGTCGTGTTCATTCCCGGCAACCACGACGAGGCGCTGCGCGACTACTGCGGCATCGTCTTCGGCGAGATCGAGGTGGTCGATGAACTGGTGCACGAAATGGCCGACGGCCGCCGTTTCCTGCTCATCCACGGCGACCAGTTCGACCAGGTGACGCGCCATCACCGCTGGGTCGCGGTGCTTGGCGACAAGGCCTACGACCTGCTGGTCCGCCTCAACCACTGGCTGTCCTGGGGGCGGCGCAAGCTCGGGCTGGCCGGCTACTGGTCGCTGGCCGGCTACGCCAAGCGCAAGGTGAAAACGGCGCTCAACTTCATTTTCGATTTCGAGACCTCGGCCGTCCATCACGCCCGCGAACGCGGGCTGGACGGCGTCATCTGCGGTCACATCCACTGGGCGACGATCCGCGAGATCGACGGCCTGAGCTACGTCAATTGCGGCGACTGGGTCGATTCCTGCACGGCCATCGTCGAACATTTCGACGGCCGCCTCGAACTGGTCGCCTGGGGCGAGGCGCGGCCACAGGCCTTGCTCGCCGCCCCGCTATCCGAAACTGCGGAGGTCTGAATGCGTGTCCTGATGGTGTCCGATGTCTATTTCCCAAGGGTCAATGGCGTGTCGACCTCGATCGAAACCTTTCGCCGGACCTTAGCCGAGCTAGGCGTCGAGGTCCGCCTGGTCGTGCCGCGTTACGGCGATGAGGCCGATGAGCCGGGCATCGTCCGCGTCGCCGGGCGGCCGGTGCCGGGCGACCGCGAGGACCGCCTGGTCGGCTGGCGGGCCATGCAGCGCGCCGTGCTGGCGGCGGCCGAGGATTGCGACCTGATCCACATCCAGACCCCCTTCGTCGCCCACTACGCCGGCCTCAAGGCGGCCCGGGCGCTGGGCCGGCCGGTGCTGGCCACCTATCACACGCTGTTCGAGGAATACCTGCAGCACTACGCGCCCTTCCTGCCGGCCGGCTGGCTGAAGGGCCAGGCCCGTGCCCTGTCGCGCCGGCAATGCAACGCGCTCGACGCAGTGGTCGTGCCGTCGACGGCGATGCAGCAGCGCCTGCAGAGCTATGGCGTCAACGTGCCGCTGCACGTGCTGCCGACCGGCATCCCGCTCGCCCAGTTCGGCCGTGGCGACGGCCTGGCCTTCCGGCTGCAGCACGGCATCGCGCCGGATCGCCCGGTGGCGCTGTTCGTCGGCCGCGTCGCCCATGAAAAGAACATTGCCTTCCTGCTTGACGCCCTGGTCCATGCCCGGCGCCTGCAGCCCGAACTGCTCCTGCTGATTGCCGGCGAAGGGCCGGCCATGGCCAGCCTGCAGGCGCGGGTCAAAGCCATGGGCCTGAGCGATGCCGTTACCTTCATCGGCTATCTCGACCGTCGCCAGGCCTTGCCGGATTGCTACGCGGCAGCCGATGTCTTCGTCTTTGCGTCGCGCACCGAAACCCAGGGCCTGGTGCTGCTCGAGGCGATGGCGGCCGGCCTGCCGGTCATCGCATTGGCCGAAATGGGGACCGTCGATATCCTCGCTCCCGGCCGTGGCGCCTTGTCGCCGCCGGCGGTGCCGCAAGCCTTCGGCGAAATGCTCGGCAACTTCCTGCAGCAGCCGACGCTGTGGCGCCGGCTGGCCGACGAAGCGCCGCGCTACGCCAGTGAATGGTCGGACACGGCGATGGCCGGCCGGCTGGCCGGCCTCTATCGCGAACTATCGGGTTTGAAAAGTGCCTCAGAAGGGACGTCGACCGCCGGAGTCCCGGATATTTCCCTGGACGCGGCCGGCTGAACAAGGGGGAACCATGAGCCTGAGCACCGAACACGCCTGCGAGCATTGTCGCTATTACACGCTGGCCGATGCCCTGACCGGCAACTGCCACCGTTTTCCGCCGGTTTTCGCCGGCGCCAGCTCACCGCGGGAAACGCATCACTGGCGTTTCCCGGCGGTCGGCAACCATGCCTGGTGCGGCGAGTTCCTGCCGCTACCCGAGGCTCAGATGTCCTCGATCGGCGCCACCATCTGATTGGCGGCGCGCAGGCGCTCGGCCAGCACGCGCATGACCTGGGTGGCGAAGAAGGGCGTCTGCTGGACCAAGTAATGAAAGCGCTTTTCGTCGACAGCGACGAATTCGCAGTCGCTGGTCGCGAGCACGGTTGCCGAGCGCGGCCCCGGTGAGACCAGGCCCATTTCGCCGACGATATTGCCGTGCTGCAGCGTTTCGACCACCCGGTTGTTGACGATGACTTCGGCCGTGCCGGTGGTCAGCACGTACATCAGGTGACCTGCATCGTTGACCTTGAACAGCGTCTGGCCGGCCGGGATACGGACGATGTCTGGGTTGTTGGCAAAAAGCTCGAAAAAGACCATGACTATTCTTCCATCAGAACGGGAGTCGGTCTTTTAGCATAGGCGATGGGGCAGAACTTTGACCGATTTATGACAAACGCCGGGGCCTTGATCTAGAACAAGGGCGGTGTGATCAGGCGCAGGCCGAGCGACAGCCAGCGCTCGTCGCGGATGTGGCCGAGCTGGCTGCCCCAGGTCGTGTCGAGCTGGACATGATTGGGCACCAGCCAGTAACGCAGTCCGAACTGGACGAAGGGATTGCCCTTGTCCTGGCCGTAGCTTTCGGCGATCACGTAGAGTCGTTCGATGGTCTGGATTTCGCTGCCCAGGCCCCAGGTCAGGCGGGTGCCGCGGCTTTCGCGGTCATAAGTGGCGCCGAGATTGCTGTGCACGACAATGCGGTCGTCGGCCAGGGAAAGACTGGCCGGAAAGTAGAAGTAGGGCGCGCCGGACTGGCCGTTGCCGGGCTGCGTCGCATAGCCGGCGGCGAGGCCGAAGCCGAAGCCATTGCTTTCCAGTTTGCGGAACAGCGTCTTGCCCTGGACCAGCACGGCACCGCTGTCGGCTTCGCCGTGAGCGCGGGCCAGCGCACCGCCGAGGGTGAATTCGAAATTGCCACCCGGGTTGCAGGCCGGCAAGGCCCACAGCTCGTTGCGCTGGCGATGGCCGTGCGCCCAGGTTTCAAGCTGGCAGGCCTGGGGATCGGTCAGCCGCGCATCGTCGGTGATCATCGGGCGCGCCGCGTGGGCGCCAGGCAGGCTGGCCAGCAGGGCCAGGCCGGGGAGGAGTCTTTTCATCAGCATAACCGGCCGATTTTAGCGCGGCATTGTGACAGTTTCCTGACGCTCCCTGTCATCAAAGCTTAGTGCTGGCCGGCTAGCCTCGGGGCTTTCATGGAGGTGTCATGCACGAAGCCAAGCCGCCCGAACTGGGCCTCGACCCGAGCCAGGAGTCGCCGTTCAAGGGCAAGACCGGTCTGCGCCGGGTCTGGAATGCCTTCAATTACTCGATTGCCGGCCTCAAGGCCGCCTACCTGTGCGAAGACGCCTTCCGCCAGGAGGTCTGGCTGGCGGTGCTGCTGATCCCGGCCGCGCTGCTGCTGCCGGTGCCCTGGCTCGGGCGCGGCCTGATGATCGCCAGCGTGCTGCTGGTGCTGGTCGTCGAACTGCTCAATTCGGCGATCGAGGCGGTGGTCGACCGGGTCAGCCTGGAAAACCACCGGCTGGCCAAGCGTGCCAAGGACATCGGTAGCGCCGCGGTGCTCGTTTCGCTGCTCACCGTGCTCGCCGTCTGGGCCTGCGTGCTGCTGGAGGCGGCATGATGTCGCTCGAGATCGCCTTCGTCACCGAAACCTTCCCGCCCGAGGTCAATGGTGTCGCGATGACGGTCGGCCGACTGGTGCACGGCATGCGCGAGCTGGGGCACCGGGTCAGCGTCGTCCGGCCGAGCCAGGGCAAGAGCGATCGCGGCAGCGAGCACGAACTGGCCTTGCCCGGCCTGCCGCTGCCCGGTTACCCCGGCCTGCGCTTCGGCCTGCCGGCCGGGCGTCGGCTGGCCCGGCAATGGCGGGCGCGGCGGCCGGATCTGGTGCATGTCGTCACCGAAGGCCCGCTCGGCTGGTCGGCGGTCAGTACGGCGCGCCGCCTGGGCATTCCGGTGACCTCCGGCTTCCATACCAATTTCGACCGCTACAGCGTGCATTACGGCCTGGGCTGGATGCGGCCGGCGGTCGCCGCCTACCTGCGCACGCTGCATCGGCGGACGCGGGCGACCATGGTGCCGACCGCGGCATTGGCCGCCGACCTGGCCGGCGAAGGCTTGAGCGGGGTGCGCGTCGTCGGGCGCGGCGTCGATACGCAGCTGTACGATCCCTTGCGGCGCAATGCCATGCTGCGCAACGAGTGGGGCGTCGCGCCGGGCGGCCTGGCCTGCCTCTATGTCGGCCGGCTGGCCGCCGAAAAGAACCTGGCGCTGGTCGAACGGACGTTCGCCGCGATCAGCCTGCGCCATCCCGAGGCGCGCATGGTCTGGGTCGGCGACGGGCCGTCAGCCCGCCAACTGGCGGTGGATCATCCCGGGCATCACTTCGCCGGCATGCGCCTCGGCGAGGATCTGGCCGCCCACTATGCCAGCGCCGATCTCTTCCTCTTTCCCAGTTTGACCGAAACCTACGGCAACGTGGTCGCCGAGGCGATGGCCAGCGGCTTGCCGGTGGCAGCCTACCGCAGTGCTGCGGCGGCCGAGTTGATCGAGCATGGGGTGAACGGGGCGGTCGCCTCGCCGGGTGACGAAGGCGCCTATGTCGCGGCGGCCCTGGCCTTGCTCGCCGACCGCACCCGCCTGGCGCAACTGTCGCAGGCGGCCCGGCAAAGCATGCTGCCGCGCAACTGGGCCGGCGTCGTGGCGAGTTTCGAGAAAGTCGCGCGCGAGGCGATTTCCGGCTGAGATTGTCGGCTGAAAGTCAGCGCCCGCCACACCACTGGCGCAGGCTGTCGACCAGTTCCTGGCGGCTGACCGGCTTGGCCAGGTAGGCGTCCATGCCGGCGGCCAGGCATTCTTCGCGGTCGCCCTGCATGGCGTTGGCGGTCATCGCGATCACCGGCCGCTGCGCCGCGGCCGGGCCCGCTTCGCCGGCACGCAGGCGGCGAGTGGCCTCGAAGCCGTCCATGACCGGCATCTGGCAATCCATCAGCACGATGTCGAAACTGTCGGCAGCGAGCATTTTCAGGGCTTCGGCACCGTTCACCGCCAGACTGACCTGGCAGGCCAGTTTTTTGAGCAGGGCGCCGGCCACTTTCTGGTTGACCACGTTGTCCTCGACCAGCAGCACGCGCAGGCCGGCCGGCAGTTCGCCGAGCGGGGGCTGAGCGGGGGCGGCTGCGGCGAGCGGCGCGGGGTCGGTGACGACGCCGAACGGCAGACGGAGGCGGAATTCGCTGCCGACCCCGGGCGTCGATGCGACCTCGATGCTGCCGCCCATCAGTTCGACCAGGCGCCGGCAGATCGACAGGCCGAGGCCGCTGCCGCCGAAGCGGCGGGTGGTCGAGGCGTCGCCCTGGTAGAAGGGGGCGAACAGGTTGTCGACGACTTCCCGGCTCATGCCGATGCCGCTGTCGGCAATCCGGAAGTCGAGCCAGACCTGATCGGGCTGGCCGGCGGCTGCTTCGCTCGCCATCGTGATCTTGACGCCGCCGGTCTCGGTGAATTTGACGGCATTGCCGGCCAGGTTGAGCAGGATCTGGCGCAGCCGGCCGGGATCGCCGAGCAGTTGGGCCGGTACGCCGGGGGCGCTGGCGGTGCTCAGGCCAATTTCCTTGAGGGCGGCCTGGTGGGCGAGCAGGGCGACGATGTCATGGAGCAGTTCGGCGGGTGCAAAGGGGATCGCCTCAAGCTGCAGCTTGCCGGCTTCGACCTTGGAAAAGTCGAGGATATCGTTGATCAGGCCGAGCAGGCTGTCGGCGCTGTGCCGGATGGTTTTCGCATAGTCGCGCTGTTCGGCGGTCAATGTGCTGCCGAGCAGCAAATCGCTCATCCCGATGACGCCGTTCATCGGCGTCCGGATTTCATGGCTCATGTTGGCCAGGAAGCTGCTCTTCGCCAGGCTGGCCGCTTCGGCCGCCTGCCGCGCCTGCTCCAGTTGCTCCTGGGCGTGCAGGCGTTCGAGGAAGGCGCCGGCCCAGCGGGCGAGCATGCGGATGAACTCGATGTCGGAGGGGTCGAAATCGTGGTCGCGGCCGGTCGCCGACGAGAAGCTGATGGTGCCGTAGACCTCGCCATTGACCTGGATCGGCGCGCCCAGGTAGGCGGCCAGCCGGAATTCGCGGAAGCACGGGTGGCGCTGGTAGTCGCTGGTTGCGGCATTGGCGATGGCGAGGACGCCGTCGTGTTCCAGCGTCGAGCTGCAATAGGTGATGCCGAGTTCGATCTGCTGCTTGTCGCGAAGCGTTCCCGGCGGCGAAACCTGGACTTCGATGCGGTAGGCGCCAACCTCGCGGTTGATGTGGCTGATGATGCCGTATTCGAGGTGCAGGTGATCGACGGCGACCTGCAGCGCTGCGCGCATCGTTTCCAGCGGTTCGAGACCGGTCGTCGCGACGATGTCGTTGAGGGCGCGCAGCGCGGCCAGCTGGCGTTGCAGGCGGATGGCTTGCAGGCGCTGTTCGGAAATGTCGAGCTTGACTGCGACGTAGTGCGTGATTTCGTCGTCGGTCTCACGGATCGGCGCGATCACCGCCCGCTCGTAATAGACCGAACCGTCCTTGCGCTGATTGACGAATTCGCCTTCCCAGACCTCGCCGCCGGCCAGCGTCTGCCACATCGCATCGTAGGTGGCGCTCGGCGTCAGGCCGGACTGCAGCATGCGCGGGTTCTGGCCGATCACTTCCTCCGCCGTGTAGCCGGTGGTGCGGAAGAATTGCGGATTGACGTACTCGATGGCCGGCAGCAGATTGGTGATGACGATGCTGGTCGGGCTCTGCTCGACGGCCTGCGACAGCCGGCGGATCAGGCTGTCGCGGCGGCGTTCGTCGGAAATGTCCTCGAAGACGCCGACGTAGTTGGTCAGTTGTCCCTGCGCGTCCCGCACCGAGGAAATGGTCAGCCACTCCTCGATCGGCGTGCCGTCCTGCCGCCGATTGACGATTTCGCCGCGCCAGACGTCGTGCGCCTGCAGTTCGCCGAACATCGCCTGGTAGAAGGCGGCATCGTGCAGGCCGGAGGAAAAGATGCGCGGATTGGCGCCGATCAACTGGCTGGCGGCATAACCGGAAACTGCCTCCAGGCGCGGGTTGACCGCCAGGATGCGGCGTTCGGCATCGGTGATCAGGATGCCATTGGTGCTGTGTTCGAAAACCTGAGCGGCGAGCTGGCGTTCCTTCTGCATCTGCTCTTCGGCCAGCATCCCCTTGCGCAGCCGGGCAATCAGCAGCGAAGTGAGGAGGAGCAGGGCGAGCAGGGCCAGGCCGACGGCGCCCAGCGTGCGCCAGGTTTGCGCCTGCCACTTGGCGAGGGCGACTTCGCGGTCGACATGGACCTGGACCAGCAGCGGGTAGCTGCGCGAGGCGCGAAAAGCGGTCAGCAGGTAGCCGCCTTTCTCATGGCTGGCATTGCGGGTGCCGATTTCCTCGATCTGCAACTGGTTCAGGCTGGCCGCGTCGAGGTGGCGGCTGCCGATGCTGCGCCGGTCGTTCGACGAGAGCAGCAGGGTGCCGTCGTAGGAGATGACTTCGACCTCGGTCAGCGCCGGGTCGATATGGCGGGCGAAGTGGTTGAGGAAATAGTCGGGATTCAGGCTGGCCAGCAGTTTCAGCCGCTGGCCGTGGAAAATTTCTTCGCGCAGGGCCGGGAAAAAATTGCTGGCATCGGCCGGGATTGGGTTGCCTGCGGTCGACGGCTTGCCATCGGCAAAATCGCGGCCGGCCCACGGCAAGCCGGTCCGCAGGAAGCCTGCTGCCTGCAGGCCTTCCGGGCGCGGCTGGAAATCGTCGGTGGCGACCATGGCGCCGATATTGTCCGGGTTGGAACTGGCGACGATGCGTCCATCCAGTTCGGCCAGCGACAGCGAACGGAGGAAGAGCAGGCGGCGCTGGATCAGTTCGAGCTGGGCATTGGCCCTTTCCGGCCGCGGCTGCGGTAGGTCGATCGCTTCCGGCAGGCTCTGCAGCGTCAGGCTGGCCAGGTTCAGCGTCTGCGTTAGCTGGTCTTCGAAGACGCGGGCCTGGGCCTCCGCTTCCTGCAGGTGACGGGCCAGGGTTTCCTGGCGCAGGCTGTAGACATTCGAGAAGGTGCCGGCCACTACCGAGATGACCAGCAATAGCTGCAGGCCGATCAGCAGCTTGGTGAAATAGCGGGCGCCGGCGTTGTTCACGCTGGTCAAGCCTGATCAGTCGAGGCGGAGGATGGGCAACAGGCCGTGCCGTTCGGCGGCCGCTTTCAGTTCGCCATTGCGCTTGGCGGTGGCGACGAAGGCTTCGACCCGGGCGTGCCAGCGGTCGTCGCCCGGCCGCATGGCGTAGGCGTAGGGGGTGATATGGTAGGTGCTGTCCGGCTTGATCAGGCGCGCCCAGTCGGTTGTCTTCAGCATGCGCTGGCTGTAGGGGAAATCGGTCATGAAAACGTCGGCCCGGCCGGATTCGACTTCCTGCTCGCGGGCGTGCGGCGTATCGAGCACTTTCAGCGTGCCGTTCTTCAGCTTTTCCTTCATCACCGGTTCGTGCAGCGTGCCCTTGGCCACGGCGACGACGCTGCCGGCCTTGTCGATGTCGTCCCAGGCGCGGATGCGGCGGTTGCTCTTGGTGGTGATGGCGTAGATGTCGCTGGCCAGGTGGGGCTTGGTGAAGCGCAGTTTTTCGGCCCGCTGCGGCGTGATGCCGATGGCGAACATGGCGATGTCGCAACGGTCTTCCGTGAGGTCGGCAATCAGCCGGGCAAAGGAGCTGTCGATGAATTCGAGGCCGACGCCGAGATCACGGGCCAGGCCCTTGGCCATGTCGATATCGATGCCGGACAGTTGCCGGGTTTTCGGGTCGCGATAGCTGATGCCGAAATAGTCGGGCCAGATGCAGACGCGGACGGTCTTGGCGGCGGCAATGCGGTCAAGCGCGCTCTCCTGGGCGAAGGCGGGGAGCTGGTGGGCGAGGAGGGCAAGGCCGATCAGGATTAAGCGCAACATGGCTGAACTCTATTGCTTTTGTAATATTAAGCATATCAGATTCAGCCCGGCCCCGCCCGCCTTCAATGGCGTAGCGTGAAGCTGAGCAGCCGGTCGCGGGCGCTGTCGTCGAGCAGGATGCGGCGGACGCGGTCCTGCCACAGTTCGGCAAACAGCTGGCGTTCCGCCGGGCCGGCCTGGCCGGCCAGGATGGCGCCGAGCAGCGGGCCGCTGCGCGGGTCGCCGGGCACGGCGGAGAGGTCGAGTTGGCAGTCGACGCTGAGGCCGGTGTCGATCCGGCGCAGGCGGATGTATTCGAGGCCGGCTTCGGCGAAATGCAGACGCCGGTTGCGCCGGAACTGTCCACCCAGGCCCTTGAAGCCGCCGGGGCCGGCGGCACCGGTGAGCAGGCCGAGCACGTTGGCGATGACGCCGGCGACGCCACTGTCTTCCGATTCGTGCAGGCAGACTTCGATCTCGCCGCGCCGCGGTACTTCGTCGCCGTAGAGGGCGCGCAGGGCGCCGACCCCGGTCAGCCAGGCACCGGCGACGGTCGGGCAGGCGTGGCCGGTCAGGCGGACGGCATCGGCAAACGAATATTCGATCAGGCCGCCCTCGGCCGCGCCGAGCACTTCGGCCAGCGGGTCATGCAGCGTGATGGTGGGAATACGGGAAAAGTAGTCGGGAAAGGCCATGTCGATCTCCTTGGCCGCACAGTATCGGCGGCGACGCAGCGAATGGCCTTGATCTGCCTCAGGCGCGCTGGATCAGTTCGATCTTGTAGCCGTCCGGGTCTTCGACGAAGGCGATGATGGTCGTGCCGTGCTTCATCGGCCCGGCTTCGCGCACCACCTTGCCGCCGCGCTGGTTGATCTCGGCGCAGGCTGCCGCGGCATCCGGCACGGCGAGGGCGATGTGGCCGTAGCCGTTGCCCAGTTCGTAGCTCGGCGTGTCCCAGTTGTGGGTCAGTTCGAGCACCGCCTCCTTGTCTTCCGGGCCGTAGCCGACGAAAGCCAGCGTGAAGCGGCCTTCCGGGTAGTCCTGGCGGCGGATCAGCTGCATGCCGAGGATTTCGGTGTAGAAGGCGATCGAGCGGTCGAGGTCGCCGACGCGGATCATGGTGTGCAGAATGCGCATGCTGTTTTCCTGTTCAGAGTTGGGGGAGCTGCCGGGCGTGCTGGCGCAGTTCGAGGCGCCGGCTGCGCCATTCCGGGCAGAGTTGCTCGACCAGAGACCAGAAGCGCGGGCTGTGGTTCATTTCCTTGAGATGGGCCAGTTCGTGGCAGACGACGTAATCGACGATCGGCAGCGGCATGAAGATCAGCCGCCAGTTGAGGGCGATGCCGCCGCTGTGGCTGCAACTGCCCCAGCGCGTGCGGGCCGACGACAGGCGCAACGGCGGTAGGGCGACGCCGAGCCGGGGGGCGTAGTGGCCGAGGCGCTCGGTAAAAACGGCGCGCGCCTTTTCGCGCAGCGCCTTTTCGAGCAGCTGATTGGCGCTGGCCGAGGCGGTCGGGCTCAGATAAAGCCGGTTGCCGGCAAATTGCCAGCGGCTGCGGGCAATTTCGGTGATCGCTACGGTCAACGGCTCGCCGAGGGCAAAAACCACGGTGCCGTCGCCGACGGCCAGCGTGGCCGGCGGCGGCCGTTCGCGCCAGTTGGCCAGCTTGTCGAGCACCCACTGGCCATGCTGGCGGATCAGGCCTTCGATGTCGCCGAGGCGGGCCTGGTGCGGTGCGCCGACGCGCAGGCCGCGATGGTCGATGGTCAGGCCGATGGTCCGCCGCTGGCTGCGCCGCAGCTGATAGGCGACGGGCTGGCCGTCGAGGACGATGCGGCGGGCGGCCTCAGGCGTTGCTGCGGGCGGCATCGCGGTAACGATGCGGCGAGATCCGGCGCATCTCGGCTTCAATCCAGGCTTCGGCCTGACGATTGACCTCGGCTTCGCTCATTCCGGTGGCGTCGAAAGCCGGGCCGATACTGACCGTGATGGTCCCCGGTTTTTTCAGGAAAGCCTGGCGCGGCCACAGTTCGCCGGCATCGTGGGCGATCGGCACGACCTTGCAGCCGACGTGGGTGGCGAGATAGGCGCCGCCCGGCTTGTAGCGTTTGGTCTGGCCGGGCGCAACGCGCGTCCCTTCCGGGAAGAGGATGACGTAGAAGCCCTGCTTCAGGCGCTCGCGGCCCTGGGTGACGACCTGGTCGAGCGCGTCCTTGCCGGCGGCGCGGTCGATCGAGATCATCTTCATGGCGGCCAGGCCCCAGCCAATCAGCGGCACCTTGAGCAGCTCCTTCTTGAGCACGAAGACGCAGTAGGCGCCGTTCGGCACATAGTCCTGCAGGGTCATCGTTTCCCAGGCCGACTGGTGCTTGGCGAGAATGACGCAGGGCTCTTTCGGCATGTTTTCCAGGCCGATCACCTTGGGGCGGATACCGAGCAGATTTTCGACGCCCCACTGGATGCCGAGCCGCCACAGCTTGCCGAGGCGGTAGCCCCACAGGCCACGCAATGCCAGCGCGGCGATGACGACCAGCGGCGCCGAGACGATGGACCACAGGATGGCCCAGGCCATGAACAGCGACGAGCGGATGACGGTCATGCCTTGCTTTCGTTCAGGATGAAGTCGACGGCGGCGGCCAGGTTGGCGAATTCCAGCGTGCCTTCCGGCAGGTTGCCTTCGGCCTTGGTCTTTTCGCCCTTGCCGGTATGCACCAGGATCGGCTGGCAGCCAAGCACGGCGCAGGCCTGCAGGTCGCGCAGCGAATCACCGATCGCCGGCACGCCCTTGAGGTCGGTGTTCATCGTTTCCGAAATACGCTTGAACATGCCGGGTTTCGGCTTGCGGCATTCGCAGTCGGAGTCGGCCGCATGCGGGCAGTAGAAAATGGCCTCGATGCGCCCGCCGACGGCGAACAGCGCCTTGTGCATCTTTTCGTGGATGCTGTTCAACGTATCCATGTCGAACAGGCTGCGCCCAACGCCGGACTGGTTAGTGGCGACGACGACGCGATAGCCGGCCTGGTTGAGGCGGGCAATCGCATCCAGGCTGCCGGGAATCGGCTTCCACTCGGCTGGGCTCTTGATGAACTGGGCGGAGTCGAAGTTGATGACGCCGTCGCGGTCGAGAATGACGAGCTTCATGCCGACAGTTTCGAAATGTCGGCGACCTTGTTCATCGCCGCGTGCAGCTTGGCGAGCAGGCCCAGACGGTTGCTGCGCAGGGCCGGGTCGTCGGCATTGACCATGACGCCGTCGAAGAAGGCATCGACCGGGGCGCGCAGCGCGGCCAGCGCCTGCAGCGACTCGGCATAGTCGCCGGTATCGAAGGCGGCATCGGCCTGCGGCACCACTTCGACCAGCGCCGCGTGCAGCGCGACTTCGGCGGCTTCCTTGAGCAGGGCGGCATCGACCCAGGCGTCAACACTGTCTTCGACCTTCTTCAGAATGTTGCCGACCCGCTTGTTGGCGGCAGCCAGCGCAGCGGCTTCGGGCAGCGCCGAGAAGGCGCGCACGGCGGCCAGGCGCTTGGGAATGTCGCCCAGGCGTTGTGGCCGTTGCGAGACGACGGCATCGACTTCCTGCGCCGTGTAGCCCTGCTCGCGCAGGCTGCCGGCGAGGCGGTCGTAGATGAAGTCGGGCAGTGTGCGAGTGGTGTGAAAACCAAAGTCAAGGGCTGCTTCGGGATGGCTCGCAATCCAGTCGTTAAAAGCTTGGCTGGCGCTATGAATCAATCGATCTACAGGCAGATCGAGATTGCCTTCGGCCAGCATACGGATGGTGCCCAGCGCATGGCGACGCAGCGCGAACGGGTCGCGGTCGCCGGTCGGGATCTGGCCGATGCCGAACATGCCGACCAGCGTTTCCAGCTTGTCGGCCAGCGCTACGACAGTACCAACTAGGTCGCGCGGTAATGAGTCGCCGGCAAAGCGCGGCTTGTAGTGGTCTTCGATGGCATTAGCGACATCCGGGCGAAGGCCATCATGCAGCGCGTAGTAACGGCCCATGATGCCTTGTAGTTCCGGGAACTCGCCGACCATGTCAGTCAATAGGTCTGCTTTCGAAAGCAGTGCTGCTTGGTCTACTTTGTGGGTCAACTCAACGTCGCGTAACTCATGTGCAATGGCGCGAGCAATTGCTGCAACACGTTGGGTGCGCTCGCCCTGGGTGCCCAGCTTGTTGTGATAGACGACCTTGGAAAGGCCGATGACGCGTGATTCCAGCGATTTCTTGCGATCCTGGTCGAAGAAGAACTTGGCATCGGCCAGACGCGGACGGACGACGCGCTCGTTGCCGCCGATCACGGCGGAAGCATCGGCCGGGCTGATATTGCTGACCACCAGGAACTTGTTGGTCAGCTTGCCTGCCGCGTCGAGCAGCGGGAAGTACTTCTGGTTGGCCTTCATGGTCAGAATCAGGCATTCCTGCGGCACGGCGAGGAATTCCTCCTCGAACTGCCCGACCAGCACATTCGGCCGTTCGACCAGCGCGGTGACTTCGTCGAGCAGCGCGTCGTCGTCGATCGGCTTGCCGCCGGCCTGGGCCGCTGCGGCTGCGAGCTGGCGGGCGATTTCGGCGCGGCGCTCGGCAAACGAGGCGATCACGGCACCGTCGCTCGCCAGCTTGGCGGCGTATTCGTCGGCGTGGGCGAAGACGACCGGATCGACCGTCGCTTCAAAGCGGTGGCCGTGCGTTTCGCGGCCCGAGTTCAGGCCGAGGATGGCCAGCGGCACGACGTCACTGCCGTGCAGGGCGACCAGGCCATGTGCCGGGCGGACGAAATTGACGCTGCTCCAGCCGTCCTGAAGCTGGTAGCTCATGACCTTGGGAATCGGCAGCGCCGCCAGTGCAGCTTCCAGCGCCTTCTGCAGGCCTTCGGCCAGCGTCGCGCCCTTGGCCAGGCTTTCGTAGAACAGCACATCGGCCTTGCCGTCATTTTCGCGGCGCAGGTTCGGTACGCAGGAGGCATCGGCGCCGAGGGCGGCCAGTTTCTTGAGCAGGGCCGGTGTGGCATTGCCGGCGGCATCGAGGCCGACGGCGACCGGCATCAGCTTCTGGACGACCGGCTTGTCGGCAGCCACTGCCGCGACCTCGGTGACGTGAGCGGCCAGTCGGCGCGGCGAGGCGTAGGCGGTGACGGCTGCGGTCGACGCGGCCAGACCGGCATTTTTCAGCGAGGCGGTCAGCGTCTGGGCAAACACTTCGCCCAGTTTCTTCAGCGCCTTCGGCGGCAGTTCCTCGACGAATAGTTCAACGAGCAGATTCTTGGCGGTCATGTTCAGGCAACTTTCTTTTCAATCTGGGCGAGCACTTCGGCGGCCCATTCCTTCGGTGCCATCGGGAAGCCGAGGCGGGCGCGGCTGTCGAGATAGGCTTGCGCCACGGCACGGGCCAGGTTGCGGATGCGGCCGATGTAGGCGGCGCGCTCGGTGACCGAGATCGCGCCACGGGCGTCGAGCAGGTTGAAGGTGTGCGCCGCCTTCAGCACCTGTTCGTAGGCGGGCAGCGCCAGTTGGGCGCCCATCAGGTGCTGCGCCTGCTTCTCGTGCGCGCCGAAGGCGTGGAACAGGAAGTCGACGTCGGAATGCTCGAAGTTGTAGGTCGATTGTTCGACTTCGTTCTGGTGATAGACGTCGCCGTAGGTCAGGCCGTCGGTCCAGACGAGGTCATAGACGTTTTCGACGCCTTGCAGGTACATCGCCAGGCGTTCGATGCCGTAGGTTATTTCGCCGGTGATCGGCTTGCAGTCGATGCCGCCGACCTGCTGGAAGTAGGTGAACTGGGTCACTTCCATGCCGTTCATCCAGACTTCCCAACCGAGGCCCCAGGCGCCCAGCGTCGGGTTTTCCCAGTCGTCCTCGACGAAACGGACGTCGTTCTTCTTGAGGTCGAAACCGAGGGCTTCGAGCGAGCCGAGATACAGCTCGAGAATATTGTCCGGCGCCGGCTTGAGCACCACCTGGTACTGGTAGTAGTGCTGCATGCGGTTCGGATTCTCGCCGTAGCGGCCATCCTTCGGGCGGCGCGAGGGCTGCACGTAGGCGGCTTTCCACGGCTCGGGGCCGATGGCGCGCAGGAAGGTGGCGGTATGGCTGGTGCCGGCGCCGACTTCCATGTCGTAGGGCTGCAGCAGGGCGCAGCCTTGGGCGCTCCAGTATTGCTGCAGACGCAGGATGATTTCCTGGAAGGTGGGCTTTTTCGTGGAACTGTTGCTGGTCGTCATCGGACGCACTCGAAAAGACGGAAGACCTTGAATTTTACAAGCTTTTAGCGGCCTTGGTCAGAGTGGCGCAAAGCTTGAAAAATAATGAACGTCGTTCAATAATTAACGAAGTTATTTTATTGAGGACGCCAATATGCCGATCCATCGCATGCCCCAAACTGGTGACGAGCCGCCTGGCCGCCGCGAGCGCAAGCGCCAACAACAACTCGACCATATTGCCGATACCGCCTGGGCGTTGTTCGAGGCCGAGGGCTTCGAGGCGGTGACGATGGAGCGCATCGCCGAGGCGGCCGATCTCTCCAAGGTCACGCTGTACCGGCATTTCCCGGTCAAGGAAGCCTTGCTGCGCCATGTCTTTCATCGCGAACTGCGCGCCGCCTGGCCGGACATCCAGCCGGAACTGGCCTGGGCGGCGCCGGGGCGAGCGCGGCTGGCCCGTTTTCTCGAATTGCAGGCGGCGTGGTGCGAGAGCCGGCGCGCATTTCTGCTGCCCTACACCCGCTTTCGCCTGAGTGATTCCCGGCTGCCGGCCGAAGGGCGCGAGCGCAGCGGCATGGAAGCGATCTTCAGCGAGCTGATCGCCCAGGGCCAGGCGGCCGGCGAATTCCGCGCCGACCTGCCGGTCGCGCTGCTGGCGATGCATTTGCAATTTGCTCATCTGGCGACGCTGCTGCGCTGCCTGACCGACGATCGCCTGGCGCTGGCCGACGAACTGGCGACCATGCTCGATCTGGTCTGCAACGGCATGGGAGGGCGGTCATGAGCCCGGAGATGGGGTTGGTTCCGGCGACGGCTGCCGCCGATGCGCCGCCGCAGGTGGTCGGTGGCAAGGGGCGCCAGCTCGGGCGGTTGCTGCGCTACGGCCTGCCGGTGCCCGACTTTTTCGTGATTCCCGCCGCCTGGAGCCGGCAGCGCGGCGCCGGTGTGCCGCTCGAACTGCAGCGGCTGTTGCAGGCCGAACTGACCGCACGCGGCTGGCTGGATAAGCCGCTGGCCGCGCGCTCGTCGGCGCTTGGCGAGGATGCGGCAGCGGCGTCGTTCGCCGGCATCTACCGCTCCTGTCTGAATATTGGCGATTTTTCGGCGTTGACCGCAGCGATTGCCGAGGTCTGGGCTTCGCTCGATACGCCGACCGCGGCGGCCTACCGGCAGCGGCTGGGCATCGCTGGCGACGTGGCGATGGCCGTCGTCGTCATGCCGCTGCTGGCGGCAGAGGCCTCGGGCATCGCCTTCACCTGCGACCCGGCCAGCGGCCGCGAGGATCGGATCATCGTGCACGCCAACTGGGGCCTGGGCGAAAGCCTGGTCGGCGGCGAGGCGGCGGGCGACGAGTATGTCTTCGCCGAGGACAGCAGCGATACCTGGCGCTTGATCGAAACGCGGATCGGCAGCAAGGCGACGATCAGCCGGCCAGCCGCGGCGGGCGGCACCGTGCGCGAGTCATTGCCACCGGCAAAGGCGCAGGCGGCAGTGTTCGACGCCGGGCAGGCGGAGCGCCTGGTCGCACTGCTGCGCGATGCGGCGGTCGCCTGCGATTTCGTGGCGCCGTTCTACGATTTCGAATGGGTCTGGGACGGTGGGCAATTCTGGCTGACCCAGGCCCGGCCGGTGACGCGGCGCCCGCACTACACCTACCCGGCCCTGCGCGGCCAGCCAGCGCTCTGGACGCGCGGCAATACCTGCGAAATCATGCCCGAGCCTCTGCAGGCGATGGACTGGAATTTCTCGCGGCGCGGCTGCAACGATCTGCTCGAACAGGGCTGGAAACTGGCCGGCTACCCGCTGCTGCCCGGCGTCCAGCGCGCCGGACTGTTCGATGGGCGGCTCTACCTCGAAGCCTCGATCCTGCAGTGGGAGGCCTGGGACGGCATCGGCCTGCTGCCCGAGCGCTTCAATGCCCTGATGGGCGGCCATCAGCCGGTTATCGCGAGCACGCCGCCGAACTGGCGCGAACGTCTGGGCCGGATCGCCAACACGCTGCGTTACCTGCGCCAGGCGCCGGCGATGGGGCGGCGGGGCGATGCGGAAGTCGCCCAGGCGCGGGCCATTGCCCGGCAACTACGGGATGTGCCCCTGCCGGAGTGCAATGAGGAGATCACGGCCTTGCTACTGCGCGTGCTCAAGCCCGCCCGTGAGTTTGCCGGCATGTTCTTCCTGCAAGGCTCGGGGGGCGGCAGCCTGAGCCTGCTGCTCGACACGCTGGAGCGCGCTTTTCCCGGCGAGAGCGCGGCGCTCGGGGCGGCGCTGCTGGCCGGTGGCGAGCCGAGCGTGACGGCCGAGCAGGGGTACGCCTTGCTCGACCTGGCCCGCCAGGCAAAATCGGCCAAAACCGGCGGTCGACCGCAGGACGACCCGGAATTCGCCGCGGCCTTCGCCGCCTTTCTCGACCGCTATGGCCATCGCGGCCATTACGAGACCTACCTGCGCAGTCCGCGCTGGCATGAGGAGCCCGAACAACTACTCGAGCAGTTGCCGGCGCTGGCCGAGGTCGACGCCGCCGCGCTGCGTGCCCGCATCGCCGAACGCAGCGCGCGGTTCGCCCGCTGGCAGGCGACCGAGGCGCGCGAATGGCTGGCACTGGCGCCGGCTGGCCAGGCGCTGCCGGTGCTGCGGTCGACCGATGAAAAACCGGCAAAACCGGACGAGGCGGGAGGTTTCCGTGGCGTCGCCACCGGGACCGGCGTGGCGCGTGGCCGGGTCCGCCGGCTGCGCCATCCATCCGAGGGGCTGGCGCTGCAGCCGGGCGAGATTCTCGTCGCGCCGTCCACCGATCCCGGCTGGACGCCGCTGTTCCTCAAGGCCGGCGGCCTGGTCGTCGAAACCGGCGGTTACCTGTCGCACGGCGCCATCGTCGCCCGCGAATTCGCCTTGCCGGCAGTGGTCAATCTGCCCGGTATCGTCGACCAACTGAGGGATGGCGAATTGATCGAGGTCGATGGCATCGCGGGCATGGTCCGGCGTCTGGTCGAGGTGGTCTGAGGGGCGGCGGGCGATCTTTTTTTGTCCGCGCCGAGATGCACCGGGAGCCTGTCGACATGCGGCCTGGCGCCCGGTGTGTTGGTGTTTGTGCAACATTTTTAGGCGATGCCTGGCCGGTGTTTGTTGACAATATTCAATTAAATCAATAGAGTGCGATTCGTGTTGCGGTGCAACATCGGTTTTTCCGGCGCCAGCCCTGGTGCCTTGCGGGTTTCGGCCTCTTGCCACTTTCCCCCGCCCTCGCCGATGTCGTACCCCCTGTAACCGTTCGCTGCCGGAGAAGTTTTCGGTAGTGGCAACAGTGAAGGAGGTCGCATGTTCGCTTCGACTACTCTCTCTCCCGCCGTACAGCGGGTCTCAACAGTCGTTTATGTCCTGCTCCAGAAATTTCTGATGGCGGCCGGGCTGGTTTTTGTGTTTGTGCTGCTCGGTTTGCTGAGCGGTTATCTGAATCTGTCGGACAGCCTGAAGTCGGCTGCCCCGGTCAGTGAAGCGGCAGCCGTTGCCGCCACCGAAGAGCCGGAAAGCCCGTCGCCCGAGGCAACGCCCTCGGCTCTCAATCCGCGGATGCGCGGTGCGCTGGATTACGTTTCCCGGCGCTACCGGGTGTCCACCGACGCCTTGCAGCCGATCTTCGCGACGGCGCAGACGGTCGGCCGCGAGTTGCACCTCGACCCGCTGCTGATCATCGCGGTGATCGGCGTCGAGTCCGGCTTCAATCCCTTTTCGCAGAGCGTGTTTGGCGCCCAGGGCCTGATGCAGGTCGTGCCGCGCTTCCATCTCGACAAGTTGCCGGATGAAGCGGCTCCCGCCGCCTTCCTCGACCCGGTGACCAATGTCCAGGTCGGGGCGCGCGTGCTGAAAGAATCGATTAGCCGTAACGGCGGGCTGGAAGATGGCCTGCAGCAGTTCGGCGGTGCCAGCAACGACCCGGAACGGCGCTACTCATTGAAAGTGCTGGCCGAGAAGCAACGCCTGGAACAGGCGACGCAACGCCTGCGGACGACCTGAGGCCGTCAGCGTCGGCGTGACGGCAGCTGGCTGAACAGCAGACAGAGGCCGGCGAGCAGCAGGAAGGCGTAGTTGCCGACGCGGGCGTAGGGCGTCAGGCCCTGATGGGCGCGCACTTCGCCGCGCAGCACGCCGGTGGTGAACGGCGGCAGCACCGCCTGCACCTTGCCGCTGGCCGAGACGATGGCGGTCATCCCGGTATTGGTCGCCCGCAACATCGGGCGGCCGGTTTCGGCGGCGCGCATCTGGGCGATCTGCAAATGCTGCGGCTGGGCCAGCGAATGGCCGAACCAGGCAGTGTTCGACAGGTTGGCCAGGATGCCGGCCTGGGTCAGCACGCCGATCAGCTCTTCGCCGAAAACATCCTCATAGCAGATGTTGACCGCCACCTTCTGGCCGGCGACGGCGAGCGGCGGCTGGTTTTCCGGGCCGCGTGAGAAGGACGACATCGGAATGTTGGCGTGCGCCATGAACCACGCAAAGCCGGGCGGAATGAACTCGCCGAAGGGCACCAAGTGGCGCTTGCTGTACACCTGGGTCGGCGAGATGCCGAGGCTGACGGCGCTGTTCCAGTAGGCATCGGGGTCGCCGCTCAAGGTGCCGGTAATCAGGTCGCCGCCATGCGCCCAGACGGCCTTTTGCAGGCGTTCGACATACATCGGCGGCAACTGGTTGAAGAAGATCGGCAACGCCGTTTCCGGCAATATGGTCAGTTGGGCCGGGTTCTGCTCGATCAGTTGCTGGTAAAGGCTCAGCGTGCGCAGGAAGGCTTCCGGCCGAAACTTCATTTCCTGCGGCACATTGCCCTGGATCAGCGCGACGCTGACCGGTTCGCCGACCGGCGTCGTCCACGGCAGCTGGCGCAGCACGAAGCCGCCGATGATCAGCAGTGTCGCGAAGATCACCCCGGTCCGCCAGCGGACGAGCAGGGCGCCACTCAGGGCGACGAGCAGTGACAAGCCATGGACGCCAAGCAGCGGCGCGAAGCCGCTCAAGGGGCTGGGTGCGGCTTGCGAATAGCCGAGGGCGAGCCAGGGAAAGCCGGTGAAAATCCAGCTTCTCAGCCAGTCGACCGCAGCAATCAGCGCCGCGAAGCAGAGCGCCTGCCGCCACAAGCCGTTCGGCTGCCAGCGTTTGAAAATGCCGCCGGCCAGCATCGGGAACAGCGCCATCACGGCACAGAACAGGAAGGCGGCCGGTCCGGCCAGCCACCACGGCATGCCGCCGAAGACGGAGAGGCTGACGTAAACCCAGGAAACGCCGGTCAGGAAGAAGCCGAGGCCGAACGCCAGGCCGCTCAGGGCCGCCTGTCGCGTCGTTCCGGCGCTGCGCAGCAACTGGAAGAGGCCGAGCCAGATCAGCGGGGCCAGCCAGAACAGGCCGAAAGGGGCGAAGCACAGCACGCCGGCGACCCCGGTGGTCGCGGCGATGAGGTAGCGCACTGCCGGGTGTCTAGCCAGTAAAGTCTTCAGCACCGGCTTCGGATTTGGGCGGCGGGGTAACGAGCAGCGTGTACAGGCGGCGGCTGTCGGCGCGCAGGACCTGGAAGCGGACGCCTTCGATGTCGACGATCTCGTTGCGTTTCGGGACGCGGCCGAGGTGACGGAGGACCAGGCCGCCGACGGTATCGAATTCCTCGTCGGAGAATTTCGTCGTGAATGCCTCGTTGAAGTCCTCGATTTCGGTCCGTGCCTTGACCCGGTAACGGCCGGAGGCGTCGAGGCGGATGTTGTCGTGCGCTTCATCGAAGTCGTATTCGTCCTCGATGTCGCCGACGATCTGTTCGAGCACGTCCTCGATGGTGACCAGGCCGGCGACGCCGCCGTATTCATTGACGACGATGGCCATGTGGTTGCGCGAAACGCGGAACTCGCGGAGCAGCACGTTCAGCCGCTTCGATTCGGGGATGAAGACAGCCGGGCGCAGCCAGTCGCGCAAATCGAAACTCTCTTCGGTGTGGATGCGCAGCAGATCCTTGGCGAGCAGGATGCCGAGCACCTTGTCGCGGTCGCCATCGACCACCGGAAAGCGCGAGTGGGCGGCTTCGATGACGACGGGGACGATTTCGCTCATCGGGTCATCGACGTCGATGACGTCCATCTGGGCCCGCGGAATCATCACGTCGGTCACCCGGGTGTCGGAAGCGGCCAGCGCACCTTCAATGATGGTCAGCGCATCGGCGTCCATCAGGTTGCGCTCGTAGGCGGCGTGCAATATTTCAAGTAGCTGCTCGCGATCTTCAGGTTCGCGCAGCAGCAGGGAGGTCAGTCGTTCGATAAAACTCGGTTTACTGTCACTATCCATGATGTTTAAACCGCATACGGGTCTGGATAACCCATCGCGGCGAGAATCTCCCTTTCTTTATTTTCCATGGCCTCGGCATCATCGTCATTGTCATGATCCCAGCCCTGCAAATGCAGCATACCATGCACCACCAAGTGGGCGTAGTGGGCGGCCAGCGGCTTGTTCTGCTCGGCCGCTTCGCGCGCCACGACGCTCGGACAGATGACCAGGTCACCCGTCACCAGCGGTTCGGTGTCATACGGAAAGGACAGTACGTTGGTCGCGTAGTCCTTGCCGCGGTACTCGTTGTTCAGTGCCTGCCCCTCGTCGGCGTCGACCAGGCGGATGGCGATTTCGCCGCCGCCGATCAGCGCGGCCCGTGCCCAGCGCACGAAATCTGCCCGTAAGGGTAAGCCCTCGCGGTTACAGGCATATTGCACCGACAGGTTAAGGCGTTTGCTTGGCGTGGGATTCATAGGCGGCAACGATGCGGGCGACCAGCGGGTGGCGGACCACGTCTTCCTTGGTAAATTCGGTAAAGGCCAGGCCGCGCACGCCCTTCAGGATGTCGTGCGCTTCGCGCAGGCCGCTCTTTTGCCCCTTGGGCAGGTCGATCTGGGTGATGTCGCCGGTGACGACGGCCTTGGCGCCGATGCCGATGCGAGTCAGGAACATTTTCATCTGTTCCGGCGTCGTGTTCTGCGCCTCATCGAGAATGATGAAGGCGTGGTTCAGCGTCCGGCCGCGCATGAAGGCGAGCGGGGCGATCTCGATGGCGCGCTTTTCGTAGAGCTTGCTGACCCGGTCGTGGCCCATCAGGTCGTACAGCGCGTCGTAGAGCGGGCGCAGGTAAGGGTCGATCTTCTGGGTCAGGTCGCCGGGCAGGAAGCCCAAGCGTTCGCCGGCTTCGACCGCCGGCCGGGTCAGGATGATGCGCTCGACCAGGTCGCGTTCGAAGGCATCGACGGCGGAAGCGACGGCAAGATAGGTCTTGCCGGTGCCGGCCGGACCGATGCCGAAGGTGATGTCGTGTTCCTGGATCGCCTTCAGGTAGGCGACCTGGCGCGGCGTACGGCCGTGCAACTCGGTCTTGCGGGTGACCAGTTGCGGCCCGTCGACCGGGCCTTCGGCCTTTCGCGAGATGCGGCGGACCGGGGCGTTGATCAGCTCGATCAGGCCGAGCTGGATTTCATCGACCGACAGCGGCTCACGCGCCATGCCGTAGAAATGGCGGATGGCGTCGGCGGTCAACGCGGCTTTTTCGCCGGAAATCGAAAAGCGCTCGTTGCGTCGGCGAATGACGACATCGAAGCCGGTTTCGATCTGCCGGATGTTCTCGTCGAGCGGGCCGCACAGATTGGCCAGCAACACGTTGTCGACCGGCGCCAGTGTGACTTCCGCTGGCTTGCTTTTCGGGGCGGTTCTGGTGCCAGCCGTTGGTTTTATGGCATTACTCTTCTCGGATGACAATTTCGCCCCTCAGGCTGTGCGGCAAGGCCGACGTGATGCGGACATCGACGAAGGTGTTGATCAGCCGCGGATTGCCGATGAAGTTGACGATACGGTTGTTGTCGGTGCGCCCGGCCAGTTCGTGGGCGTCCTTTTTCGAGACGCCTTCGACCAGCACGCGCTGGATGCTGCCGACCATGGCCTGGCTGATTACCTGCGCCTGCTCGTCGATACGTTTTTGCAAACGCGACAAGCGAGCCGATTTGACTTCGGCCGATGTCGAATCGTCCATCTCGACGGCCGGGGTGCCGGGACGCGGGCTGTAGATGAAGGAGAAGGAGTTGTCGAAGCCGACATCGTCGATCAGCTTCATCGTCTTCTCGAAGTCCTCATCCGTCTCGCCGGGGAAGCCGACGATGAAGTCGGAGGACAGCGAAATGTCCGGCCGCGCCGCGCGCAGCTTGCGGATGATCGACTTGTACTCGATGGTCATGTAGCCGCGCTTCATCGCCGCCAGCACGCGGTCCGAGCCGGCCTGGACCGGCAGGTGCAGGTGCGAGACCAGCTTCGGTACCTTGCGGTAGGTCTCGATCAGGCGATCGCTCATTTCGCGCGGATGCGACGTCGTGTAGCGGATGCGCTCGATGCCGGGAATTTCGGCGATGTACTCTATGAGCAGCGCCAGATCGGCCTTCTCGTCAGTTTCCGCCATGTCGCCGCGATAGGCATTGACGTTCTGGCCGAGCAACGTCACTTCGCCGACGCCGTTGGCGGCGAGGCCGGCCACTTCGGTCAGCACGTCGTCGAACGGGCGCGACACTTCGCCGCCGCGGGTGTAAGGCACGATGCAGAAGGTGCAGAACTTCGAACAGCCTTCCATGATCGAGACGAAAGCCGAGGCGCCTTTGACTTCGGCCGGCGGCATGGCATCGAATTTCTCGATTTCGGGGAAGGAGACGTCGACCGCCGCCTTGCCCTTCTCCTTGCGCTCGGCAATCAGCTGCGGCAGGCGGTGCAGGGTCTGCGGTCCGAACACCACGTCTACGTAAGGCGCACGAGCGACGATGGCGTCGCCCTCCTGACTGGCGACGCAGCCGCCGACTCCGATCACCAGATTGGGATTCAGCTTCTTCAGGTGCTTGACCCGGCCAAGGTCGTGAAAAACCTTCTCCTGCGCCTTTTCGCGCACCGAGCAGGTATTGAACAGAATGATGTCGGCCTCTTCAGGGTTGTCGGTTTTGACAACGCCTTCGGCGGCATTGAGAACGTCGGCCATCTTGTCCGAGTCGTACTCATTCATCTGGCACCCAAAGGTGCGGATGAACAGTTTTTTGGGCATGGATATTACTTCGCAGAATGGTGGGTGCCGCTTCGGCAACCCGGGTGCGGGAAAGTTTCGAATTATAACCGAGCACAAATTCGTTGACCGCCAATCAGAGCCACCCTATAATCCGCGCCCTCAAGCGTGGTGATGTAGCTCAGTCGGTTAGAGCGATGGATTCATAACCCATAGGTCGGCAGTTCGATTCTGCCCATCACCACCAGAAATGCAGAAGCCGCTGATCCGAAAGGGTCAGCGGCTTTTTCATTTGTTGGCCGCGCCATGTGCGGCACGTAGGTGTGGCACATGGCTGGCGTCGTACTTAGGCTTTTGGCGCGGCCGGCTTCAGCTGGCGTTGCCGGATCTCGAATTCCTTACGCAGGTCGCGCCGGATCTGGGCGGCCTGGTGGCGGCGGATTTCGTCGGGGGTTTGCGGGGTTAGGGCGGGGACCACGGTCGGCTGGCCTTGTTCATCGACGGCTACCATCGTGAAGAAGCAGCTATTTGCGTGGCGGATCACTTGCGCCCGGATGTCCTCGGTGAGGACTTTGACGCCGACTTCCATCGAGGTGTTGCCGGTGTAATTGATCGAGGCCAGGAAAGTGACCAGTTCGCCGACGTGGATGGGTTGGCGGAACATGACCTGGTCGACGGACAGGGTGACGACATACTGGCTGGCGTAGCGGCTGGCGCAGGCGTAGGCGACCTGGTCGAGCAGCTTGAGGATGGTGCCGCCATGGACGTTGCCGGAGAAGTTGGCCATGTCCGGCGTCATCAGGACGGTCATGGCGAGTTGATGTTTGGGGAGGTGCATGCGTGAATTTCCTATTGGTGTGGCGAAGGCAGTATAGCCATGCGTTCCCCAAAAAATAACAGCCCGCAGAAGCCAATTCTGCGGGCTGTATTTCGGGCGAGGCCGGATTCTCAGGCGGGGGCCGAGGTCCGGATCAGGTGGTCAAAGGCGGCGAGCGAGGCGGTGGCGCCGGCGCCCATGGCGATGATGATCTGCTTGTAGGGCACAGTTGTGCAGTCGCCAGCGGCGAAGACGCCGGGTACGTTGGTCTGGCCCTTGGCATCGATTTCGATTTCGCCGCGGTTGGACAGCCCGACCGTGCCTTTGAGCCAGTCCGTGTTGGGTAGCAGGCCGATCTGCACGAAGATGCCTTCGAGATCGATGCGCTTCACTTCGTCGGTGTCGCGATCCTTGTAGATCAGCCCGTTGACTTTCTCGCCGTTGCCGGTGACTTCGGTCGATAGCGCTTTGACGATGACCGTCACGTTGGGCAGGCTGTGCAGCTTTTTCTGCAGCACGGCGTCGGCGCGTAGCTGGCCATCGAATTCAAGCAGCGTGACATGGCCGACGATGCCGGCGAGGTCGATCGCCGCCTCGACCCCGGAGTTGCCGCCGCCGATGACCGCCACGCGCTTGCCCTTGAACAGGGGGCCGTCGCAGTGCGGGCAGTAGGCGACGCCTTTGCCGCGGTATTCCTGCTCGCCGGGCACGTTCATTTCGCGCCAGCGGGCGCCGGTGGAGAGGATGACGGATTTGCTTTTCACCGAGGCACCGTTGTCGAGCTTGATCTCGATGAGGTCGCCGGGGATCAGTTGTGTGGCGCGTTGCAGGTTCATCACGTCGACGTCGTAATCCTTGACGTGTTCTTCGAGGCCCATGGCCAGTTTCGGGCCATCGGTGGCCTTGACTGAAATGAAGTTCTCGATCGCCAGCGTGTCCATGACCTGGCCGCCGAAGCGCTCGGCCAGCAGACCGGTGCGGATGCCCTTGCGGGCAGCGTAGATGGCGGCTGCAGCGCCGGCCGGGCCGCCGCCGACGACGAGCACGTCGTAGGCTTCCTTGGCATTGATCTTTTCGGCATCGCGGGCGGCGGCGCCAGTGTCGAGCTTGGCGATGATTTCCTCGATGCTCATCCGGCCGGCGCCAAATTCGGCGTCACCCTGGAAAACGGTCGGTACGGCCATGATCTTGCGGCGCTCGACTTCACCCTGGAACATGCCGCCGTCGATCATCGTGCTGGTCACGTTGGGGTTGAGCACGGCCATCAGGTTGAGCGCCTGCACAACATCCGGGCAGTTGTGGCAGGACAGGGAGATGAAAGTCTCGAAATTGAAGCTGCCGGGCAGGGCCTTGATCTGCTCGATCACGGCGGCATCGACCTTGGGTGGGTGGCCGCCGGTTTGCAGCAGGGCGAGGACCAGCGAGGTGAATTCGTGACCCATAGGGATGCCGGCAAAGGTGATGCGCGGCGCTTCACCGGGCTGGCCGATGGCGAATGAGGGGCGCAAGGTGGCGTTGCCGTTCTCGCGCAGGCTGACTTTGCTGGAAAGGGCGGCGATGTCGACCAGCAGGCCGCGCATTTCCTGCGCCTTGGCACTGTCGTCAAGCGAGGCGACGAGTTCGATCGGGCGTTGCAGTTTTTCGAGGTAGGCCTTGAGTTGAGCCTTGATGTTGGCGTCGAGCATGATGTTTTCCTTGTGCTGAATTTCACTGATTTGCCGTGGTCATCGAAATATCGGCCAGTCCTGCGGTCGACCGCAGCAAATCGCTGAAATCCAGCCACGCCCGAGTGGGCGCGGCGGAATTCCTGGCAAACGGCGGGTTTAGATCTTGCCCACCAGGTCCAGCGACGGTGCCAGAGTGGCATCACCTTCGTGCCACTTGGCCGGGCAGACTTCGTTCGGG
The DNA here is from genome assembly GCF_009469765.1 of Dechloromonas hortensis. GTDB lineage: Bacteria > Pseudomonadota > Gammaproteobacteria > Burkholderiales > Rhodocyclaceae > Azonexus > Azonexus hortensis. The sequence continues at coordinate 39,664 of NZ_SSSQ01000001.1, read as the reverse complement.
TGGGCGGCGGTGTACTGAGCGGCCTGCAGCTTGCGCAGGGTCTCGGAAATGTCACGGGCGATTTCGTTGGAGTGGATTTCGACGGTCTTGATCACGCCATCCGGGTTGATCACGAAGGTGCCGCGCAGGGCCAGGCCTTCGGAGTCGATATGCACGTCGAAAGCGCGGGTCAGCTGGTGGGTCGGGTCGCCGATCAGCGGGAACTGGGCCTTGCCGACGGCCGGCGAGGTTTCGTGCCAGACCTTGTGCGAGAAGTGGGTGTCGGTGGTGACGATGTACACCTCGGTGCCAGCCTTCTGGAATGCGGCGTAGTTGTTGGCGGCATCTTCGATTTCGGTCGGGCAATTGAAGGTGAAGGCGGCCGGCATGAAGATCACGACGGACCACTTGCCCTTCAGGCTGGCTTCGGTGACTTCGATGAACTTGCCGTTGTGGAAAGCCTGGGCCTTGAACGGTTGAACTTGGGTGTTGATGAGGGACATTGTTTTCTCCTGAGTGGGTGTTGGAAATTGAACACAACGCCATATTAGGAGCGAGGCGTCGATTGGGCTAATTGATTGCTTAAATATCGGGTATAGAAATTTGCTATCGATGGCCGCCTGGCTTGATAGTTGGCTCGTGGCCGGCTATGACGTAGATAGAAAGTACTAGTTATGGCTGCTATTGGTAGTAGGTTGATTCGGTCAGCGGTATGAAGTTGACTCATATCAATTGCTTGCTTTTCCAGATCGGGAAGATACGGTCCCGTATCGGTTTGTGGCCGATGTAATTTTGGAGGTAGGGCCGGATGAACATATCCAGTGCCATTTTGCATGTTGCACCCATACGTCTCGAAGAGGTCTGTGTGGCGTTGCAGAAAATGCCGGGGGTCGAGATTCATGCTCAAAGCCCGGAAGGAAAGCTTGTCGTCACTATTGAAGATAGCGACACGAATTCGGCTGCTGACAGTTACGCGGCCATGCATGGTATCCCCGGCGTCGCATCGGTAGCCATGGTTTATCAATATAGCGACGATGAATCAGATAAATCAGATACCGAGGAGGTAGAGGCGTGAAACTCAATCGACGGGATTTCATCAAGGCCAACGCAGTTGCCGCGGCCATATCAGCGGCCGGAATGCCTGGAGCCAGTGCGGTCGCCGCCACCGGCAAGGACGAAATTCGCTGGGACAAGGCTCCTTGCCGCTTTTGCGGCACCGGTTGCAGCGTGCTGGTCGGCACCCAGGGCGGCCAAGTGGTCGCCACTCAGGGCGACCCGGATGCGCCGGTCAATCGCGGCCTGAACTGCATCAAGGGTTATTTCCTTTCCAAGATCATGTATGGCAAGGATCGTCTGACCTCCCCGATGCTGCGCATGAAGGATGGCAAGTACGACAAGAACGGCGAATTCACGCCGATCTCCTGGAAGCAGGCCTTCGACATCATGGAAGAAAAGGCCAAGGCGACGCTCAAGGCCAAGGGCCCGAACGGTCTGGCCATGTTTGGTTCCGGCCAGTGGACGGTGTGGGAAGGCTATGCCGCCTCCAAGCTGATGAAGGCTGGCTTCCGCACCAACAACCTCGATCCCAATGCGCGTCACTGTATGGCCTCGGCAGTTGCCGGCTTCATGCGCACTTTCGGTATCGACGAGCCGATGGGCTGCTACGACGATATCGAGCATGCCGATGCCTTCGTGCTGTGGGGTTCGAACATGGCGGAAATGCATCCGATCCTGTGGACCCGCATCACCGACCGCAAGCTGTCGAACAAGGGGGTCAAGGTTGCCGTGATGTCGACCTACGAGCACCGCTCCTATGAGCTGGCCGACATCCCGATGATCTTTACGCCGCAGACCGATCTGGCGATCCTCAATTATGTCGCCAACTACATCATCCAGAACGGCAAGGTCAATCAGGCCTTCATCGACAAGAACATCAATTTCAAGAAGAGCGCGACCGACATCGGCTACGGCCTGCGTCCGACGCATGCTTTGGAAAAAGATGCGACCAGCAACGGTTATCCCGGTGCTGACGGCAAGCCGAAGGGCGACACCGGCAAGTCCGACCCGATTACCTTCGACGAGTACAAGAAGTTCGTTTCCGAATACACCGTCGAGAAGGTTTCCAAGCTCTCCGGCGTGCCGGAGAAGGACCTGAAGGCGCTGGCCGAGCTGTATGCCGACCCGAAGATCAAGGTCGTCTCGTTCTGGACCATGGGCTTCAATCAGCATACCCGTGGCACTTGGGCCAACAACCTCGTCTATAACATCCACCTGCTGACCGGCAAGATCTCCGAGCCGGGCAATAGCCCGTTCTCGCTGACCGGCCAGCCGTCCGCCTGCGGTACGGCACGCGAAGTCGGTACTTTCGCACACCGCCTGCCGGCCGACATGGTTGTCACCAACCCGGAACACCGCAAGCACACCGAAGAGCTGTGGGGCCTGCCGGAAGGCACGATTCCCGACAAGATCGGTTTCCACGCCGTGGCCATGCAGCGCGCTCTGAAGGATGGCAAGGTCAATTTCTACTGGCAGCAGTGCAACAACAACATGCAGGCCGGGCCGAACATCAACGAGGAAATGTTCCCGGGCTGGCGTAACCCGGCCAACTTCATCGTTGTTTCCGACCCGTACCCGACCGTTTCCTGTATGGCGGCCGACCTGATCCTGCCGACCGCGATGTGGGTCGAGAAGGAAGGTGCCTTTGGCAATGCCGAGCGTCGTACCCAGTTCTGGCGCCAGCAGGTCCGTGCTCCAGGCGAGGCTCGTTCCGACTTGTGGCAGCTGATGGAGTTCTCCAAGCGCTTCAAGATGGAAGAGGTTTGGCCTGCCGAATTGCTGGCCAAGGCGCCGAAGCTCAAGGGCAAGACCCTGTTCGACGCGCTGTACGCGAATGGCGTGGTCAACAAGTTCCCGGCCAAGGAAACCCAGCCCGGCTTCGACAACGACGAAGCCAAGCATTTCGGTTTCTATCCGCAGAAGGGCTTGTTCGAAGAATATGCCGCCTTTGGTCGTGGTCACGGCCATGACCTGGCTCCGTTTGAAACCTACCACCAGGCGCGTGGCCTGCGCTGGCCGGTTGTTGGTGGCAAGGAGACGCTGTGGCGCTTCCGTGAGGGCTATGACCCGTACGTCAAGAAGGGCGAGGGCGTTAAGTTCTACGGCCACAAGGACGGCAAGGCGGTCATCTTCGCACTGCCCTACCAGCCACCCGCCGAGTCGCCGGACAAGGAATACGACCTCTGGCTGTGTACCGGCCGCGTGCTCGAGCACTGGCATACCGGTTCGATGACCCGTCGCGTTCCCGAGTTGTATAAGGCTTTTCCGGATGCCGTGGTCTTCATGCATCCGGATGACGCCAAGGCGCGTGGCCTGCAGCGTGGCATGGAAGTCAAGATCGCTTCACGGCGCGGGGAGATCCAGTTGCGCGTCGAGACCCGCGGTCGCAACAAGCCGCCGCGTGGCCTGGTCTTCGTTCCCTTCTTCGATGCCGGTCGCCTGATCAACAAGCTGACGTTGGACGCGACTTGCCCGATTTCCAAGGAAACGGATTACAAGAAGTGCGCCGTCAAGGTTGTCAAGGCCTGACCGCCATCGCGCTCACACATAACGAAAAAGCGGCCGGGCTGTCCCGGCCGTCCATCGGAGGTAATAAACCATGAGATTTATCCCTGCTCTGGCCCTGGCTGCTGCCGTGCTCCTTTCCGGAGTCGGCAGCGCCTGCGCGCAGGAAAAGTTGTTGTCTGAACGGGGCGACGTCGCGATTGAACAGGAGTCCAAGGTCGATATGTTCCGTCCCGAGAAGGACAAGGACACCATTCCCCGGAATTTCCAGAAACAGCCGCCGCTGATCCCGCATAGCGTCAAGGGTTACAACATCACCCAGAATTTCAACAAGTGCATGGACTGCCATTCGAAGGCGCGCGCTGAAGAAACTGGGGCGACCAAGGTTGCCAAATCGCACTACCTGGACCGCGAAGACAAGAAACACGAAAACATCTCGCCGCGTCGTTACTTCTGCATGCAGTGCCATGTGCCGCAGTACGATGCCAAGCCGCTGGTGGAAAATACCTACAAGCCAGCTACCAAAAACTAAGGGGGAATGATGAGTCTCGAAAAATACATGCCCGCTTGGCTCAAGCGGATCGGTCTGGTCAGCGCGCTGCTGTTGTTCGTTGCCGGTATCGTCTTCTGGGGGGGCTTCAATTGGGCTCTTGAGGCGACCAATAAGGAATCGTTCTGTATTTCCTGCCACGAGATGGAAGAAAACGTCTTCAAGGAGTATCAGAACACCATTCACTATACGAACCGTACCGGTGTTCGCGCCACCTGCCCCGACTGCCATGTGCCGAAGGAGTGGGGGCCGAAGATGATCCGCAAGATCCAGGCTTCGAACGAAGTGCTGCACAAGATCCTCGGTACCATCGATACGCCGGAGAAATTCAACAAGAAGCGGCACGAACTGGCGCAGCATGAATGGGATCGCATGAAGTCGACCGATTCCCGCGAATGCCGCAACTGTCACCGTTACGATTACATGGACTATACGGAACAGGGCAATCGTGCAGCCCGGACTCATCCGGTGGCATTTGATCAAGGCAAGACCTGTATCGACTGTCATAAGGGAATTGCTCACCAATTGCCGGCAATTGACCAGCACATCGGCAAGCAGAACGAGGGGGCCGTGGAGATTTCCCATGGCGAAAAACCCAAGGATGAAAGCAAGTAATTAGGCGTTGTCATTTGAGCCCGACAACCCCGGCTGAAGGCCGGGGTTGTCTTTTGCGCCGTATGCTTGCGGTCAACGTATGTAAATTACAAATATTCACCTTGCCCCCGCGAAATATGGCTTTCCGCGCCAACACTAATCCTGCAAGGTGTGCTACTTTTATTGTGCTGCCGTCCCAACGGCCAGTTTTCTTACTAACTAACAGGTAACAGGAGGCACTTAGATGAATAAATCCGAGCTGGTCGAAGTTGCTGCAAAAGAAGCTGGTATTACCAAAGCCGCTGCCGATAAGGCGTTGTCGGCAATTATTGGTGCGGTTGTAAAAACCGTCTCAGAAGGGGAGTCTGTCACCCTCGTTGGTTTCGGCACATTCAAGTCCGCTCAGCGCGCAGCGCGCACCGGCAAGAATCCCAAGACCGGCGCTACGCTGAAAATTCCGGCCACAACCGTGCCGAAATTCTCTGCCGGTACCGCTTTCAAGGCGGCAGTCGCCCCCAAGAAGTCTCCTGCCAAGAAGAAATAATCTGGCATCTCCGAATGCGGGGCTCGCACTAAACGGGCTCCGCTTTTTACTTGTGCAATGAATAATCCAAACCCAGAAAACCCGCCTGTTACTCCGCCCGCCCCGCAGCCTGTCGACAACCGTCGCCGCCTGCGCGAACTGCTGTCCGTTCCCGAGCGGGACAGGACAGATGAACAGTGGGACGAAATCATCGAGCTTGAAATTCAACTGGCGCCCGGCAACCGCATTTCCGGCAACGAGCCGATGGGCGGTGGTGCCGGTGGCGGTCATCACCATGGCAAGTCAGCCGGTGGCGGCGGTGGCGGTGGCCTTGGTCAGCAGAAAAAGCATCGGCCGCGCACCAACACCAATAACAACAACCGTCGTCCGCGTCAGAACAAACCCTCGTCGGGCGGTTCGGGCGGTGCCGGTGGTGGCAATCCCGCTACCTGACATACTTTTCGCTCGGGTAAAGCGGCATAATTGCCGTCATGCAGCAATTTGATCTGATTATCGTCGGCGGCGGCCTGGCTGGAGCCAGTCTGGCCATCGCCTTGCGGGATAGCCGCCTGCGGATCGCCCTGGTCGAAACCCAGGCGCCGCGCCAGCCGGAGGGGTGGGATGCGCGCATCTATGCGATCAGCCCGGCCAACGCCCTCTTTCTCGAATCGATTGGCGCCTGGAAGCATCTCGATCCGGCGCGCATGGCCCCGATCCGCGCCATGCAGATTTTTGGCGATGCGGGTGGCAAGCTGGATTTTTCGGCGTTCGATACCGGTGTGTCCGAATTGGGCTGGATCCTCGAGTCGTCATTGATGGCTTGCGAGTTCTGGGAGAGTGCCAAGCGGCAAAGCAATCTCACTCTGTTCTGCCCGGTGCGACCGGCGCAGCTTGATTTTCGCCACGATGCGACCGTACTCAAGTTGTCCGATGGTGTGACATTGTCAGCCCGTTTGCTGGTTGCTGCCGATGGTCGTGATTCGTGGGTGCGGCAGGCGGCTGGACTGGCTGCGATCAATAGCCCGTATAACGAAAAAGGGCTGGTGGCCAATTTTTCGGTTGAAACGCCGCATCGCAATATTGCCTATCAATGGTTCCGCGATGATGGTGTTCTGGCTTACCTGCCCCTGCCCGGGAACCGTATATCCATTGTCTGGTCCACTCCCGATGACCATGCGGACCAACTTTGTGCGCTGGCTCCGGAAGCACTCTGTGAACGGGTTGCTGAAGCGGGGGGCTATCGTCTCGGGCAGTTGCAGTTGCTGACCCCGCCCGCCGCATTTCCGCTGCGTCTGATGCGTGTTCCGCAGACTGTTGCGCCGAGGCTGGCGCTGATCGGCGATGCGGCACATGGTATTCATCCGCTGTCTGGTCACGGTATCAACCTCGGTTTTCAGGACGCCAGCGTGCTGGCTGGTTTGCTGGCCGGAACGCAGCCTTGGCAGGACATTGGCGACGAACGCCTGCTCGGTCGCTACCAACGGGCGCGCCGGGAAGAAACGTTGTTGATGCAGGCAACGACTGACGGCTTGCGACGCCTGTTTCGCGAGAGTCCGCCCGGACTGCGTGCCTTGCGTAATGCCGGCCTCAATCTGACCAATGGCTTACCCTTTATGAAAAATGCCCTGGTGCGTTACGCGCTGGGGGCTCTTTAGGAGAACTGGATGTTCGTGAAACTTGTATCGCTTTCAATGGGGCTTCTCTTTAGTACAGCAACCCTGGCCGATGAGGCTGAGATCAGAAAGGGGATGGAGGCCAAATTGGGGGCGAAGGTGGAGAGTGTTGCCAAGTCCGGCTATCTCGGTCTGTACGAGGTTTACGCCGACGGCAATATCTTCTACACCGACGAGAAAATGAGCGCCATCATGGTCGGTGCGCAGTTGATCGATGCCAAGACCATGAAAAATGTCACCGACGAGCGGATGAAAAAGCTGACGGCGATCAAGTTCGGTGACCTGCCTCTCGACCGAGCGATCAAGCAGGTTCGTGGCGATGGCAAGCGCGTTCTGGCGACCTTCGAGGATCCGAACTGTGGTTACTGCAAGCGTCTGGCCAAGGATATTGCCAAGCTTGAAAACGTCACGGTCTATACCTTCCTTTATCCGATCCTGTCCGAGGATTCTGTCCGCAAGTCGAAGCAGATCTGGTGTGCGGCCGACCGTGCCAAGGCCTGGAATGACTGGATGATCGAAGGGCGGGCGCCGGCTGCCAAGGAGGATTGCGACACTGCGGCAATCGGCAAGAATCAGGAGTTTGGGCGCAAACTCAACATCACCGGTACGCCAACCATGTTCTTCATCGATGGGGAGCGGGTGCCAGGTGCGATGCCGCTGGCGAGGATCGAGCAAAAATTGAATCAGGCTAAATAGTTAGTCGCTGATTTCAGCCCGGGGCGACCATAGGTCGCCCTTGTCATTTGTGGAGCCCGCGGGCATGGCCGGGTGATAGATTGCTCTTCTGCGGCTTCGGGCTTGCCACGCATTTTTGCCCCAGCATCGCGGCTGGCGCTCGCGTTTCTGGCGTCCCTGCTCGCGATCGTGCTGTAGAAGAAGGCGGCAGGACGCACTCAATGCCCTGAATCTGGCCGGTGTGCTGAAGGTTCGCCTTGGCGACATCTTGCGCTGGGTGGGCTCCAGCCGGGAGGGGGGGGGCGAGTCTGTCGCGCCAGTTGCTATCCGTTGGGTAGGGCAACTTTTCGATTCGTTTCACGATTTCGCTCGGTGTTTCAGTCTACGCCGAGCATGGCAAAACGCCTGATGGGCTGACGTCTTATGCCGATCAATCACTGCATCGCGTCAAGCGCTAGGGGTGCAATCGCGTGGCAGCCAATTGTCCGTGATCTAGCTTTCGGCGGCTGCCCGGAAGCACTGTTTTTTCCCGTTTTTGAGTTGTCGTTTTACCACGACGGCATGCGCTGAACGGAAGGCAATTGATTTGCCTCAAATCCTTATAAGTCACTTTAAGTGTCCATTTCCGCGCTTTGATTTTTAAGGGTAATTTCCGTGGTTGCTCGTCGACAAAAGTGTGCGTAAGTCCTTGTTGCATAAGAAAAATTTCCCAATTTGTCTATTGACGGAGGTGGGTTGTTGTTCTAAAGTGGGAAAACGTGTTGAAAAGTGGGTAAACGGGGAGCGAGACGGGTAATGTTTGAAGGGGCTGCAGCACTCAGTCTGGACGCGAAGGGGCGGCTTGCCATACCGGCAAGGCACCGCGAGCCCCTGCTCGCGGCCGCCGAGGGTTCGCTCGTCCTGACCGCGCACCCGCACCGTTGCCTGCTGCTTTACCCGTCGCCGGCCTGGCAGCCGATCCGCGATCAGATTCTCAAGGCTTCCAGCCTCGATCCGCGGGCGGCCTCGATCAAGCGCGTACTGGTCGGTAATGCCCGGACCGAAGAACTCGATTCGGCCGGCCGCATTCTGGTCGCCAACGAATTGCGCGACTACGCCAACCTCGGCAAAACCGTCTATCTGGTCGGCATGGGCAGTCACTTTGAAATCTGGAGTGAGGCTGGCTGGAAGGAGCAGAACGATCTGGCTGCGGAGGCGCTTTCCGGCGATCTGCCGCCGGGCTTCGGGGATCTGGTGCTGTGACCGCGGGTAGCACCCACGTCACGGTGCTGCTCGAAGAGGCGGTTGAATCCCTGGCGGTAAAAACGGACGGCGTTTATATGGACGCCACCTTCGGGCGTGGCGGCCACAGTCGTCGCATTCTCGCGGCACTTGGTGAAAAAGGCCGTCTGGTGGCCGTTGACCGCGACCCTTATGCCATTGCGGCGGGTGCGGCAATTGATGATTCCCGTTTTCAACTGGTCCATCGTGCCTTTGGCCAAATCGGCGAGGCCGCGGCCGAGGCCGGGGTGCGGGACGTTGACGGAATTCTTTTTGATGTAGGGGTGTCGTCGCCGCAGATCGACGACGGGGAGCGCGGCTTCAGCTTTCGCTACGACGCGCCGCTCGATATGCGGATGGATACGACGCAGGGCGAGACGGCCGCCGAGTGGCTGGCGCGGGCCGAAATAAGGGATATCACGGAGGTTATTAGAAACTATGGCGAAGAACGGTTTGCTTTCCAGATTGCAAAGAAGGTTGTGGCTGCTCGGCTCGAACAACCTATTGTCACAACAGGTCAGTTCGCGGCCATCGTACGCGAGGCCGTGCGCACCCGTGAGCCAGGGCAGGACCCGGCGACGCGCAGCTTTCAAGCTCTACGGATTCATATCAATCAAGAGCTCCGCCAGCTGGAGGTAGCCCTGCCGCAGGCGCTCGAGCTGTTGAAGCCGGGTGGCCGACTGGTTGTGATCTCCTTTCATTCGCTGGAAGACCGTATCGTCAAAACTTTCATGCGGGCGCAGTCGACCGCCGATGACTTGCCGAAGGGCTTGCCGTTACGCGCCGACCAATTGCCGAAGCCGAAACTGCGTCTGCTCGGCAAGCCGTTCAAGCCGTCTGCGGCTGAAGTGGCGGCTAATCCGCGGGCACGGAGCGCCGTGATGCGGGTGGCGGAAAAACTGTAATGGTCCGTTTCAACATGTTCCTTCTCTTGATCGTGGTGGTTTGCGCGCTGGGTGTGGTCACCTCCCAGCACCGCGCGCGCAAGCTCTTTCAGGATCTGGAGGGAGAGCAGGAGCGGGCCAGGCAACTGGATGTCGAGTACGGCCAGTTGCAACTTGAACTGTCGACCTGGGCAACCCATCCGCGGGTCGAAAAAATTGCCCGTGACCGCTTGCATATGGTGACGCCGGATGCCATCGGTCGTGTCGTGCCGCCGGCCGTCAAGAAAGCGGGGCGCTGATGGTCGTCCGCCGCCGCCCGCAACGGGGTCATCGCTTTACCGAAAGCCCGGTGCTGCAACTGGCGCTGCAGGGCTGGCGTTCGCGCATGGTCGGCCTGCTGTTGATGGGTGCCTTTCTGGCGCTGGTCGCCCGCGGCTTCTATTTGCAGGTGATCAACAACGATTTTCTGCAGGAAAAGGGCGATTCGCGCTATCGCCGTGATATCGAGGTTTCCGCCTCGCGCGGCAAGATTACCGACCGCAACGGCGACATGCTGGCCGTGTCGACGCCGATGAAGTCGATCTGGGCGATTCCTGGCGATGCGCGGACGATGGCGGCGCCGCAGAAACAGCAACTGGCCGGCCTGCTCGACATGAGCGTGCGCGAATTGGACGGCAAGATCGCTTCCGAGAAGACCTTCGTTTTCGTCAAGCGTCAGGTGGCCCCGGAAACGGCCGACCGCATCGCGGCGCTGAAGCTGCCCGGCGTTCATCAGGAAAAGGAATATCGCCGCTATTACCCGACTGGCGACATGACCGCCCACATCGTCGGCTTCACCGGGGTTGACGACAAGGGCCTGGAGGGTGTCGAACTGGCCTTCCAGCAAAGTTTGCTCGGTCATGCCGGCAGCCGGACGGTGATCCGCGACCGGCGCGGTAGCATCGTTGAGGATGTCGGGGCGACCAAGCCGCCGCAGGATGGCAAGGAAGTCCGCCTGGCGCTCGATTCAAAAATCCAGTATCTCGCCTACAGCCATTTGAAGGCGGCAGTCGATACCAATAATGCCAAAGCCGGGGGGGCCATCGTCATCGATGCCCGGACCGGCGAGATTCTCGCGCTGGCCAATTGGCCGACCTACAACCCGAATAACCGGCAACACCTTTCCGGCGCCCAACTCCGCAATCGTGCCATCACCGATACCTTCGAGCCGGGTTCGGTGATGAAGCCGTTTACGGCGGCGCTGGCGCTGGAGCGGGGCAAGGTCCGCTTCGATACGGTGATCAACTGCGCCCCCGGGCGCCTGACCATCGGTACGGCGACGATCTCCGATGCGCACCCGCATGGCGCCCTGACCGTAGCCGAAGTGATCCAGAAGTCGTCGAACGTCGGTACAGCGAAGATTGCCCTCGGCTTCCCGCCGAAGGAAATGTGGGAAATGTTCGATAGCATCGGTTTCGGCCAGGCGCCCAACCTCGGTTTTCCGGGGGAGGTCAATGGTCGCCTGCGGCCGTGGAAGAACTGGCGGCCGATCGAACAGGCGACGATGTCTTACGGCCACGGCATTGCGGTCAGCCTGGTCCAGTTGGCCCGGGCCTATACCGTGTTTGCCCGCGACGGCGAACTGATGCCGCTGTCGCTGACTCGCGTCGATGATGGTCCGGTGCGCGGCACCCGCGTCTTCTCGCCGCAGACCATGCGCGAAGTACGCGCCATGCTCGAAATGGCCGTGCAGCCCGGTGGTACGGCCCCGAAGGCGCGCGTGCCGGGCTACCGCGTCGGCGGCAAGACCGGTACGGCCTACAAGATCGAAGGCGGGGTGTACGCCCGCAAGTACATAGCCTCTTTTGTCGGCCTGGCGCCGATCAGCGAGCCGCGTCTGGTGGTCGCCGTGATGATCGATGAGCCGACTGGCGGCGCGCACTACGGTGGCGACGTAGCCGGTCCGGCTTTCTCGCAGATCATGGGCGGCGCCTTGCGGACGCTGGGCGTACCGCCGGATGGCGCGCTGCAGGTGGCTGAAGCCGAAGCCGGAAAGGGGCGCCTGTGAGCACGCCGCGCGAACTCCTCGACCGTCTGGAAAGCTTGGGCATCGTGCCGACCGGTGTCGCCGACGATAGCCGCCAGGTCCAGCCGGGCGATCTCTTCCTGGCCTATCCGGGCGATCTGGCCGATGGCCGCCTCTATATCGCCGATGCGCTGCGGCGCGGTGCCGTTGCAGTGTTCTGGCAGCCGGACGGCGATTTTGCTTGGAATGCGGCGTTGACCGTAGCCAACTTCCCGGTGGGCGCCCTGCGCCCGCTGGCCGGGCCGCTGGCCCATGCCGTCTACGGTCATCCAAGCGAAGGCTTGTCGCTGATCGCGATTACCGGCACCAACGGCAAGACGACAATCAGTCAGTGCCTGGCCAAGGCCTACCCGAAGCCCTGTGCCATCATCGGCACCCTGGGCGCAGGTTTCCCCGATGCGCTGGTCGAGACCGGCTTCACGACGCCGGAAGCGACGACCCTGATGCGCTATCTGGCGCAGTTCCGCGGCGAGCGCGCCGCCGCCTGCGCCCTCGAAGCCAGTTCGATCGGCATCGAGGAAGGGCGGATGAACGGGGCGCGGGTCGATGTCGCCGTATTCACCAATTTCACGCGCGACCATCTCGATTACCACGTGACGATGGAAGCCTATGCCGCGGCCAAGGAAAAGCTGTTCGCCTGGCCGCGCCTGCGTACCGCAATCATCAATCTCGACGACGAACTGGGCCAGAAGCTGGTTCGTGAAACGACCGCGCTGCGCGTGCTGGGTTACGCCATCGGCGAGCCGAAGCGCGATTTCCCGGCCCTGGTCCGCGCCGAGCAACTGGTCGATACCCCCTTCGGCCAGCGTTTCGAACTGGTCGTGCCGAATGGCCGGGCCACCGTCGATACCGGCCTGGTCGGTCGTTACAATATTCATAACCTGCTGGCCGTGGCCGCTGTCCTGCACGACACCGGCTTGTCGGCCGCCGAGGTGGCGCGCCGCCTCTCCGAACTGACGCCGCCGCCGGGTCGCATGGAGCGGCTGGGTGGTAATGGCGAACCGCTGGTCGTCGTCGACTATGCCCATACGCCGGATGCGCTAGCCAATGCACTGAGCGCGCTGCGCGATGTGGCGACGCCGCGCGGCGGTCGCCTGTGCATCGTCTTCGGTTGCGGTGGCGACCGCGACAAGGGCAAGCGGCCGCAAATGGGCGCCCTGGCCCAAGCCCAAGCCGACCGCGTGCTGGTCACCAGCGACAACCCGCGCAGCGAAGAACCGCTGACCATCATTGAAGACATTCTGGCCGGCATGACCCATGCCGAAGTTGAAGCCGACCGCGCCGCCGCTATTCGGCGAGCCGTGCTGGAGGCCGATGCGCGTGATGTCATTTTGCTCGCCGGGAAGGGCCACGAGCCTTACCAGGAAATTGCCGGCGTCCGTTATCCGTTTTCCGATGTCGAGCAGGCGCAGGCTGCGCTGACGCTCCGTCGCACCGAATCCAAGGAGGGGTCTGCCGCATGATCTGGCTGCTCTCACAAGTTGCACATGCCGTCGGTGGCCGCCTGCTCGGCGCCGATGTTGCTCTGACTGGCGTTTCCACCGACACCCGGGCGATTGGCCCCGGCCAGTTGTTCATTGCCTTGCGCGGTGAACGCTTCGATGCCCACGATTTCCTTGCCCAGGCCACGGCCAGCGGCGCAGCCGCCTTCCTGGTCGCCGCTGCCGACAAGCTGCCGGCCGGCGTCTCTGCCGTTGTCGTCAGCGATACGCGCCTCGCTCTCGGTGCCTTGGCTGCTGCCTGGCGGGCCAGCTTTACGTTGCCGGTAATCGCGGTGACCGGCTCGAATGGCAAGACGACGACCAAAGAAATGATCGCTGCCATCCTGCACGCCCAGTTCGGTGGCGACGTACTGGCGACGCGCGGCAATTTCAATAACGACATCGGTCTGCCGTTGACGCTGCTCGGCCTGAACGCGACGCATCGCGCCGCCGTCATTGAGCTGGGCATGAACCATCCCGGCGAAATCGCCTATCTAGCGCCGATTGGCGCACCGAGCGTGGCGCTGGTGACCAATGCCCAGCGGGCCCACCTCGAAGGCATGGGCGACATGGACGAAGTGGCGCGCGAGAAGGGCAGCATCTTCGCCGGCCTGACCGCGGGCGGTGTTGCCGTGATCAATGCCGACGACTGCTACGCCGAGCGTTGGCGCGGCATGGCCGGTTTGCACACGGTGCGCACCTTCGCCATCGATCATGTCGCCGATGTGCACGGCAAGGTGCGCCAGCATGGTCTGGAAACCGAACTTGAACTGAACGCGCCGGAAGGCGAAGCGCTCATTCGCCTGCGCATTCCCGGGCGCCACAATGCTCGCAATGCGGTGGCCGCAGCGGCGGCCTGCCTGGCGGCGGGCGTCCCGATGGCGGCCGTGCAGGCCGGTCTGGAAGCCTTTTCCGGCGTCAAGGGCCGCTTGCAGCGGCGCGCCGGGCGCAAGGGGGCCGAGATTCTCGACGATACCTACAATGCCAACCCGGATTCGGTGCGGGCAGGTATCGACGTGCTGGCCTCGACCATCGGTCGCAAGCTGCTGGTGCTCGGTGACATGGGCGAGATCGGTGAGGCCAGCGGCCAGTACCACGACGAAATCGGCGGTTACGCCAAGAGCCAGGGCGTCGACCGCCTCTATGCGCTGGGCGATGCCGCGCAGCAGGCGGTACGCAACTTCGGCGAAGGCGCCAAGCACTACTGCAACGTCGAAAAACTGATTGCTGCGGTCGACAAGGAATTGGGGCCGGAAACCACCGTCCTCGTCAAAGGCTCGCGCTTCATGAAAATGGAGCGGGTGGCCGATGCTCTCGCCGCGCCTGCCACTCCCGAGGAGAACAACTGATGCTGCTGGCTCTTGCCCAATGGCTCGCCCAGGACGTGCGCTTCTTCAACGTCTTCAACTACATCACGCTGCGCGCCGTGCTTGCCGCGATGACCGCGCTGCTGCTGTCGCTGGCCGCCGGGCCACGCGTCATCCGCTGGCTGGCGGCGAAGAAGATCGGCCAGGCGGTGCGCAATGACGGACCGCAGACCCACCTCGTCAAATCGGGAACGCCGACCATGGGCGGCGTGCTGATCCTGATCGCCATTGGCGTCACAACGCTGTTGTGGGGCGACCTGACCAACAAGTACGTGTGGACCGTGCTGGTCGTCACGCTCGGCTACGGCATCGTCGGCTGGTACGACGACTGGAAGAAGGTCGTTTACCGCGACCCGAAGGGCCTCTCCGCCAAGTGGAAGTATTTCTGGCAGTCGGTGCTCGGCCTCGGCGCCGCGCTGTTCCTGGCCTATTCGACCAAGTCATCGGCGCAGACCGAACTGATCGTGCCTTTCTTCAAGAGCATCGCCTATCCGCTCGGTGTCGTCGGCTTCATCACGCTGACCTATTTCGTCATCGTCGGGACCAGCAATGCGGTGAACCTGACCGACGGCCTGGATGGCCTGGCCATCATGCCGACCGTGATGATCGCCGCCGCCTTCGCGCTGATCGCCTACGTCACCGGCCATGCGGTGTACGCCAAATACCTGCTGATTCCCTACGTGCCGGGCGCCGGCGAACTGTGCATCCTGCTCGGCGCCATTGCCGGGGCGGGGCTCGGCTTCCTGTGGTTCAACGCCTATCCGGCCGAAGTCTTCATGGGCGATGTCGGAGCGCTCGCCCTGGGCGCTGCGCTCGGTACGGTCGCCGTCATCCTGCGTCAGGAAATCGTGCTGTTGATCATGGGCGGTGTCTTCGTCGTCGAAACCCTGTCGGTGATGCTGCAGGTCAGTTACTTCAAATACACCAAGAAAAAATTCGGCGAGGGCCGGCGCATCCTGCGCATGGCGCCGCTGCATCACCATTTCGAACAGACCGGCTGGAAGGAAACCCAGGTCGTCGTTCGCTTCTGGATCATCACCATCATGCTGGTGTTGATCGGTCTCTCTTCGTTGAAGCTGCGCTAAATGGAACTTCGGGGCAAACGCGTTGTGGTCGTCGGACTCGGTGAGTCCGGACTGGCGATGGCCAAATGGCTGCATCGCCAGGGCGCTCGCGTCCGTGTCGCCGATTCGCGCGACAACCCGCCGAATCTGGAGGCCCTGCAGCGCGTTGCACCGGGTGCCGAACTGATGGCCGGTGCATTTGCCGAATCGACTTTCGCTGCTGCCGATTGCCTCGCGCTGTCGCCGGGCGTACCGAAGGCGACGCCTCAGATTGCTGCGGTGAACGTGCCGGTGATCTCGGAAATCGAACTGTTCGCCGCCGGCGTTCGTGCCCAGGTGCCGGCTTCGCAGATCATTGCCATTACCGGCAGCAACGGCAAGACGACGACGACGGCGCTGACCGCTCACCTGTTGAACGAGGCCGGCGTGCCGGCTATCGCCTGCGGCAACATCTCGCCGTCGGCGCTCGACGCGCTGATGGATGCGCAGGATGCCGGTGTTTTGCCGGAAGTCTGGGTGGTCGAACTGTCCAGCTTCCAGCTCGAAACGACGCATCACCTGAATGCCGCCGCCGCCACCGTGCTCAATGTTTCGGAAGACCATCTCGACCGCTACGAAGGCAGCCTGGCCAATTACGCCGCCGCCAAGTCGCGCGTTTTCCAGGGCAAGGGTGCGATGATCCTCAATCGCGACGACGACTGGTCGATGGCCAACGGCCGCTGCGGCCGCAAGATTGTCACTTTCGGCCTAAATGCCGCACCGCGCGGCATCGATTACGGTCTGGCCGACGGCATGATCTGCCGCGGAAAAGAGGCCTTGGTCGCGGTCGACCGCCTGAAACTGGCCGGTTTGCACAATGCCGCCAACGCCATGGCCGCGCTGGCGCTGTGCGAAGCGGTTGGCGTCGCCCCGGCTCGCCTGGTCGAACCACTGCAGGCATTCGCCGGTCTGCCGCACCGGGTCGAAACGGTGGCCGAGATCGGCGGCGTGGTTTACGTCGACGACTCCAAGGGCACCAATGTCGGCGCGACGCTGGCCGCCATCGAAGGCATGGGCCGCAAGGTCGCCATCGTGCTCGGCGGCGACGGCAAGGGGCAGGATTTTTCGCCGCTCAAGCCGGCACTGGAAAAACATGGCCGGGCCGTCGCCCTGATCGGCCGCGATGCGGCGGCGATTGGCATGGCGCTTGAAGGCAGCGGCGTGCCGACCCGGATCCTCGGCGACATGGAAGCCGCGGTGCGCTGGCTGGCCGCTCATGCCGAAGCCGGCGATTGTGTGCTGCTCTCACCGGCCTGCGCCAGTCTCGACATGTACAAGAACTACGCCCACCGCGCCCAAGCCTTCATCGACGCAGTGCAGGGGTTGTCGTCATGATGATCGGTGCTCTCGACGCCCCGCGCCGCCAAGTGGCGGAGATCGACTACGTGCTGCTGTGGAGCGTGCTGATCCTGCTCTTCTCCGGCATGGTGATGGTCTATTCGGCATCGATTGCGATTGCCGAAGGCGGTCGTTTCACCGGACACCAGCCGGCCTACTATCTGGTTCGCCATGGCATTTTCCTGTGCATTGGCCTGATTGCGGCGGCGGTCGCTTTCCAGGTGCCGTTGGCGCTGTGGCAGAAATCGGCGCCCTACCTGTTCATGGCCGGCGTCGTTCTGCTCGCCATCGTGCTGATTCCCGGTATCGGCCGCGACGTCAATGGCGCCCGCCGCTGGCTGCCGCTCGGCTTCGCCAACCTGCAGCCGTCCGAGCTGATGAAGATGTTCGCGGTGCTCTACGCCGCCGACTACACCGTGCGCAAGATCAACGTCATGCACGACCTGAAGCAGGCCTTCCTGCCGATGTTCGGCGCCATGGCCATCGTCGGCATGCTGCTGCTCAAGGAGCCGGACTTCGGCGCCTTCGTCGTCATCATCTCGATTGCCATGGGCATCCTCTTCCTCGGCGGCCTCAAGGCGCGCCTGTTCGCCATGCTGATCGTCGGCCTGCTGCTCGCCTTCACGGTGATGATCATCGTCTCGCCCTATCGCCGCGACCGTGTCTTCGGCTTTATGGACCCGTGGGCCGATGCTTTCGGTCGCGGCTACCAGTTGTCGCATTCGCTGATCGCCTTCGGCCGCGGCGAACTGTTCGGCGTCGGCCTCGGGGCCAGCGTCGAGAAACTGTTCTATCTGCCGGAAGCGCACACCGACTTCCTGCTCGCCGTGATTGCCGAGGAACTCGGCTTCTTCGGCGTGCTGGCCATCATCGCCCTGTTCGCACTGCTCGTGCAGCGCGCCTTCGCCATCGGCCGCCAGTGCGTCCAGCTCGAACGCCTCTACCCGGCGTTGGTCGCCATGGGGATGGGCATCTGGTTCGGCGTGCAGTCCTTCATCAACATGGGCGTCAACATGGGCCTGCTGCCGACCAAGGGCCTGACCCTGCCGCTGATGAGCTTCGGCGGCTCCGGTATTTTCGCCAACTGCGTGGCGCTGGCGATTCTCTTGAGGGTTGACTGGGAAAACAGGCAACTCATGAGAGGGGGCAAACTATGAGCAAAACCATCCTGATCATGGCCGGTGGGACCGGCGGTCACATCTTCCCGGCGTTGGCTGTCGCCGAAAAAATGCGCGGGCGGGGTTGGCAGGTTGTCTGGCTGGGCAATCCGGAAGGCATGGAAGCGCGCCTGGTGCCGCAACATGGTTTCGAGATGGTCTGGCTGAACTTTGGCGCCTTGCGGGGCAAGGGGCTGCTGCGCAAGCTGCTGTTGCCGTTCAACCTGCTGCGCGGCTTCTGGCAGGCACAAAAGGCGATTCGCCAGGTGCAACCGGAAGTCGTGCTCGGCATGGGCGGCTACATCACTTTCCCGGGCGGCATGATGGCCTCGCTGCTCGGCAAGCCGCTGGTCGTCCATGAACAGAATTCGGTGGCCGGCCTGGCCAACCGTGTGCTGGCCGGCGTTGCCGACCAGATCCTCACCGGTTTTCCGGAGGTGCTGGACAAGGGCGTCTGGGTCGGCAATCCGGTGCGGCCGGAAATTGCCGCTCTGGCGCCGCCGGCCGAGCGCTACGCCGAACGGACGGGCGCCTTGCGCCTGCTGGTCATCGGCGGCAGCCTGGGAGCCCAGGTGCTGAACGAAATGGTGCCGCAGGGCATGGCCTTGCTGACTGCCGAGCAGCAGCCGCAAATCGTCCATCAGGCCGGCGAGAAGCATATCGAGGCCTTGAAGGCCAATTACGCGGCGGTTGGCGTCCAGGCGCACTGCGTTTCCTTCATCGAGGACATGGCCGGCGCCTACGAATGGGCCGATCTGGTGATCTGCCGGGCCGGTGCGCTGACCGTTGCCGAACTGGCGGCGGCCGGTGTCGCTAGCATCCTGGTGCCCTTCCCGCATGCGGTGGACGACCACCAGACCGGCAATGCCAAGTTCCTGGTCGATGCCGGTGGCGCCATCCTGTTGCCGCAAAACGAACTGACGGCGGACGCCATTGCGCTGATCCGCAACTATTCCCGCGGTCAACTGCTGGAAATGGCCGAAAACGCCCGCAGCCTGGCCAAGCCCGATGCCACCGAAGAAGTGGCGAATATCTGTGCAGAGAGCGCGAAATGAAACACAAGGTCAAACACATCCACTTCGTCGGCGTCGGCGGCTCGGGCATGAGTGGCATAGCCGAAGTGCTAGCCCACCTGGGCTATACGGTCAGCGGTTCCGACATCGCAGCCAGTGCGACGACCCGTCGCCTGGAGGCTGAGGGGGTCAAGGTGATGATCGGCCATGCCGCCGAGCATGCCGCCGGTGCAGAGGCAGTGGTCGTTTCCACCGCCGTCAAGGAAGACAATCCTGAAGTGGTCGCTGCCCGCGAACGCAAGATTCCGGTCGTGCCGCGGGCGCAGATGCTGGCCGAGTTGATGCGTCTGAAGCGCGGCATCGCCATCGCCGGCACGCATGGCAAGACGACGACGACCAGCCTGGTCGCCAGCATTCTGGCTGAAGGCGGCATCGACCCGACTTTCGTCATCGGCGGCCGACTGAATGCCGCCGGGGCGAATGCCCGGCTGGGCAGCGGCGATTTCCTGGTGGCCGAGGCCGATGAATCCGATGCCTCCTTCCTGTTCCTGTCGCCGGTCATTTCGGTGGTCACCAATATCGATGCCGACCACATGGAAACCTACGGCCACGATTTCGAGCGCCTGAAAGGCGCCTTTGTCGAATTCCTCAACCGCCTGCCGTTCTACGGCGTGGCCGTGCTCTGTGGCGACGATCCCAACGTGCGCGCCATTATGCCGCGCGTTGCGAAACAGATCGTTACCTACGGCTTGAGCCCGGATTGCAATTTCCATGCGGAAAACGTCGTCGCCGTCGATGGTCAGATGCGCTTCGATTGTGTCCGCGTCAATGGCTCTGTTTCCCGCTTGCCGATTACGCTGAATACGCCGGGCATGCACAACGTGCTCAACGCCCTGGCAGCGATTGCCGTGGCGACCGAAGTACAGGTGCCGGATGCCGCGATCATCAAGGCCCTGGCCGAATTCAAGGGGGTCGGGCGCCGCTTCCAGCGTTATGGCGAAGTGGCCTTGCCGACTGGCGGCAGTTTCACGCTGGTCGATGACTACGGTCATCACCCGGTCGAAATGGCGGCAACCTTGGCTGCCGCTCGCGGCGCCTTCCCCGGCCGCCGCCTGGTGCTGGCTTTCCAGCCGCACCGCTACACGCGGACGCGCGACTGCTTCGAGGACTTCGTCAAGGTGTTGTCCACGGTCGACGCGTTGTTGCTGGCCGAAATCTACGCCGCCGGCGAAGCGCCGATTGTGGCCGCCGACGGCCGCTCGCTGGCCCGTGCCCTGCGCGTTAGCGGCAAGGTCGAACCGGTGTTTGTCGAGGATATTGCGGCCATGCCGCAAACGATTATGGATGTCGCCCGCGATGGCGACGTGGTTCTGACGATGGGTGCCGGCTCGATCGGCGCGGTGCCCGGCAAAGTGGTGGATATGCAATGAGCGGTTTTGGCAAAGTCGCGGTTCTTTTCGGTGGCACCTCCGCCGAGCGCGAAGTCTCTCTGAATAGCGGTTCCCGCGTGCTGGCCGCCCTCCTGGGCCAAGGCATCGATGCCCACGCCTTCGATCCGGCCGAGCAGCCGCTCGATGCGCTGAAGGGCTATGACCGTGCCTTCATCGCGCTGCATGGCCGGCACGGCGAGGACGGCACGATCCAGGGCGCCCTCGAAGTCATGCACATTCCCTACACCGGCTCCGGCGTGCTGGCCTCGGCGCTGGCGATGGACAAGTTTCGCACCAAGCTGATGTGGCAGGCGGCCGGCCTGGCCATTCCGGAATATGCGCTACTCACCGCCGATTCCGATTTTGCCGATATCGAGGAAGAACTCGGCCTGCCTCTGTTCGTCAAGCCGGCCCGCGAAGGCTCGTCGATCGGCGTCACCAAGGTCAAGGCGCACGACACTCTGCATCTGGCCTACGCCGAAGCGGCCCGCCACGACCCGCTGGTGATCGCCGAAAAGGGCGTCATGGGCGGCGAATACACGGTCGGCATTCTGGGCGACGAAGCGCTGCCGATCATCAAGATCGAGCCGGCCACCGAGTGGTACGACTACGAAGCCAAATACAACCGCGACGATACCCGTTACCTGTGCCCCTGCGGTTTGCCGGAAGCCAAGGAGATGGAAATCCGCAAGGGGGCGCTCGAAGCCTTCCGCATCCTCGGCGGCCGGGGCTGGGGGCGGGTCGATTTCCTGATGGACGAGGAGGGCAATCATTACTTCCTGGAAGTGAATACGGCGCCCGGCATGACCGATCACTCGCTGGTGCCGATGGCGGCGCGGGTAGCCGGCATGGACTACCCGACACTGGTCCGTCGGGTGCTCGAACTGGCTGCCAACGACTGAGTCGATGAATGTGGAACAAACCGCACCTGTTGAATGCGCTGGCCGACCTGCTGATTCTCGCAGCGTCGGCCGCGTTGCTGGCCGCCGCGGCGGTCTGGCTGGTGCGCGTACCGTCGTTGCCGGTGCAGCAGGTGGTTTTTGCCGAGCCGCTGGCCCATACGCGGCGGGGCGAGGTCGAGCAGGTATTGCCGGCCGCCCTGAAAGGGAATTTCTTCAGCCTGAATCTGGAAACCGTGCGTGGCGCGCTGGAAAAGCTGCCCTGGGTGCGCAAGGTGGAAGTCCGCCGAATCTGGCCGGCCCGCCTGGAAGTGAAGGTCGAGGAGCATCGTCCGGTCGCTCGCTGGGGCGAGTCTCGGGGCGAACTGGTCAACAGTTACGGCGAGGTTTTTGCGGCGCTGGCCGGCGAAACGGAACTGGCCGCCTTGCCGCTGCTGTTCGGGCCACCGGGGACGGCCGCCGAGGTGCTGAAGCGTTATGGCGAACTGGTCGGCAGCTTCAAGGTGATCAGCGAAAAGCCGGTGCAGCTCATCCTGTCGCCGCGTCTGGCTTGGCAGTTGAAGCTGGAGAACGGCATGTTGGTGGATATGGGGCGCGAGCAGCCGAAGTCGCCGATCGGCGTGCGCCTGCAACGATTTATCGAGGTTTATCCGGAAACGGTCGCCAAACGGGCGGTCCGGCCGGCAGTGGTGGATTTGCGGTATCCGAATGGTTTCGCGGTGCGTACAGCGGCCGAGGGGAAGGGAAAGTAAGCATATGAGCAGGGATAACAAGGATCTGGTGGTCGGGCTGGACATCGGGACGTCGAAAATCGTCGCGCTGGTCGCCGAGATCAATCAGGAAGGCCATTTGAACGTCATCGGCATGGGCTCGCAGGATTCGCGCGGCCTGAAAAAGGGCGTCGTGGTCAATATCGAGGAAACGGTGCACACGATCAGCCGTGTCGTGCAGGAAGTCGAGCTGATGGCCGACTGCAAGGTGAAGGATGTCTATACGGGCATCGCCGGCAGCCACATCAAGAGCTTCAACTCGAACGGCATGGTGGCGATCAAGGACAAGGAAGTGACGCCGAGCGATGTCGAGCGCGTCATCGAAACCGCCAAGGCGATGCCGATTCCGGCTGACCAGGAAATCCTGCATATCCTCACCCAGGAATTCGTCATCGATGGCCAGGATGGCATTCGCGAGCCGATCGGCATGAGCGGCATGCGTCTGGAAGTCAAGACGCACATCGTCACCGGCGCCGTCTCGGCGGCCCAAAACATCGTCAAGTGTGTCCGCCGCTGCGGCCTGGAGGTCAATGACCTGGTGCTGCAGCCGCTGGCTTCCAGCTACGCCGTGCTCTCCGAGGACGAGAAGGATCTAGGCGTCTGCCTGATCGACATCGGTGGCGGCACGACCGACATCGCGGTGTGGACGCAGGGCGCCATCCGCCACACCTCGGTGATCCCGATCGCCGGCGACCAGATTACCAACGACATCGCGATGGCGCTGCGTACGCCGACCCGCGAGGCCGAGGATATCAAGTGCAAATACGGTTGCGCCCTGTCGCAACTGGCTGACGCCGCCGAGAACATGGATGTCGCCGGCGTCGATGACCGTCCGAGCCGCAAGCTGAGCCGCCGCGCGCTGGCCGATGTCATCCAGCCGCGCGTCGAAGAGCTTTACGAATTGATCCAGAACGAACTGCGCCGGGCCGGTTTCGAGGAGGTTTTGTCCTCCGGCATCGTGTTAACCGGCGGCGCCAGCGTGATGCCGGGCATGGTCGAACTGGGCGAGGAAATTTTCCACATGCCGGTTCGCCTGGGCAACCC
Source organism: Dechloromonas hortensis (assembly GCF_009469765.1). Lineage (GTDB taxonomy): Bacteria > Pseudomonadota > Gammaproteobacteria > Burkholderiales > Rhodocyclaceae > Azonexus > Azonexus hortensis. The sequence continues at coordinate 16,298 of NZ_SSSQ01000001.1, read as the reverse complement.
GAAATACAGCGGCAGCCTGGCCGACGTCGTGCAGAGCCCGCGTTTTTCGACCGCTTTCGGCCTGCTGCTCGAAGCTCAGGCGCAGCGTAAGCGCGGCCAGAAGATCCAGGAAAAGCAGGGCTTCAAGGACGTCTTCGACGGCATGAAGTCGTGGTTTGCCAAGAATTTTTGATTTGTTTGTGAACAGTTTTTTCAGAGGAGGTAGTCATGTTTGAAATCATCGAGAAAGACGAAGAGGCGGGCACGATCATCAAGGTGTTCGGGGTTGGCGGCGCCGGTGGCAATGCCATCGAGCACATGATCCGCGAAGGTGTGAACGGCGTTGAATTCATCGCCGCCAATACCGATGCCCAGGCGCTCAGCCGCAATGCCGCAGCCTCCAAGCTGTCGCTCGGCAAGACCGGCCTGGGTGCTGGCGCCAAGCCGGAAAAGGGCCAGGAAGCGGCGCAGGAACATCGCGACGAAATCCGCGCCAGCCTGGAAGGGGCCCACATGGCCTTCATCACGGCCGGCATGGGTGGCGGCACGGGTACCGGCGCTGCTCCGGTGGTGGCCGAGATTGCCCGCGAAATGGGCATCCTGACCGTCGGCGTGGTGACCAAGCCGTTCAGCTTCGAAGGCAACAAGCGGATGAAGTCTGCCGAAGCCGGTATTGCCGAATTCTCCAAGCACGTCGATTCGCTGATCGTCATCCTCAACGACAAGCTGATGGAAGTCATGGGCGACGACGCCGATGTCGACGATTGCTTCAAGGCGGCTGACGACGTGCTGAAAAATGCCGTCGGCGGGATTGCCGAAATCATTACCTACCCGGGCCTGGTCAACGTCGACTTCGAAGACGTCCGCACAGTGATGGGTGAAATGGGCCGCGCCATGATGGGTTCTGCTGCTGCCGCCGGCGTCGACCGCGCCCGCATCGCCGCCGAACAGGCCGTTGCCTCGCCGCTGCTCGAAGGCGTCAATCTGTCCGGCGCCAAGGGCGTGCTGGTCAATATTACGGCCGCCAAGGGCGGCCTGAAGATGAAGGAAGTCAATGAAGTGATGAACACCGTCAAGGCCTTCGCGGCCGAAGACGCGCACATCATCTTCGGTGCCGTGTACGACGAACTGATGGACGATGCGCTGCGCGTCACCGTGGTTGCCACCGGCCTCGGCCAGGCGGTTGCCAAGCGCCAGACCTTCGAAGTCATCAACACCCCGGTCCTGCAGGCAACCGGTACGCATGATGCCGTCGCCTTCTCGAACGGGCCGGCCATCGACTACAACCAGATCGCCGATGTCCCGGCCGTGGTGCGCAAGCGCAACGTCACCGTCGAAGCGCTGGCCAACAGCGGTGTCGACCGTTACGACATTCCGGCCTTCCTGCGCAAGCAGGCGGACTGAATGTAAGAAAGGCTCACTCTGAAAAAGGGCGGCGGTGCATTGTGTTACAATGCGCCGCTCCCCAAATTATTCAAGCACTTGCATGCTAAAGCAACGCACGCTCAAGACCCTTATCCGCGCCTCAGGCGTCGGCCTGCATGGTGGCGTCAAGGTCAATATGACCCTGCGTCCGGCCGCTCCGGATACCGGCATCGTCTTTCGCCGCGTTGATCTGCCGGAACCGGTGGATATCCCCGCCAAGGCCTTCATGGTCGGCGATACCCGGATGTGCTCGTGCCTGGAAAAAGAGGGGGTCAAGGTAGGAACCATCGAGCACCTGATGTCGGCTTTCGCCGGACTCGGTATCGACAATGCCTGGGTTGATCTGGATGCGCCGGAAGTGCCCATCCTCGACGGCTCGGCTGCCCCGTTCGTCTTCCTGATCCAGTCCGCTGGCATCGAAGAGCAGAATGCGGCCAAGAAATTCATCCGCGTCACCCAGCCGATCGAAGTGCGCGACGGCGACAAATGGGCGCGCTTCGAGCCTTACGACGGCTACCGTCTCAGTTTCTCCATCGTTTTCAATCATCCGGCCATCGACAAATCGGCGCAAAAAGCCGAAATCGATTTCGCCGAGCAGTCCTACACCCGTGAAGTGGCGCGCGCCCGCACCTTCGGCTTCATGCAGGAAGTCGAATACCTGCGCGAAAACGGCCTGGCCCTCGGCGGTGGTCTGGAAAACGCCATCGTTCTCGACGAATTCCGCGTGCTAAACCAGGATGGACTGCGTTATGGCGACGAGTTCGTCAAACACAAGATTCTCGATGCCATCGGCGACCTCTACCTGCTCGGTCATCCCCTGCTTGCCGCCTATTCTTCGCACAAGGGCGGTCACGCGCTGAACAACCTGCTCGCCCGCGAGTTGCTGAATCACCAGGAATCCTGGGAGTTCGCCAGCTTCGAAGAGGCTGAGCATGCCCCGGTCGGCGTCACGCGCTGGCTGAACCAGCCGGCCTAAGATTGCATGTGGCTGCTGCGCTTGCTGGCAGTCATTCTGGTGGTGGCGATCGGCGCCAGCTTGCTGATTTATGTCGTTAGCGGCAATCGCGCCTACCTGGCGTTTTCCTGGCGCCTCTTCCGCTACGGCATCATCTTTGCCCTGATCGTCTTTGCGTTGATGATCATCGAGCGCATCGCCGTCATCCCCGTTTAGCGGCGCGCTCCAGCAAGTGGTCGAGGGCGGCGCGCAGCGGTCCTTTTGGCAGTTTTTCGGTGGTCGACCGCAGCGCTACGCAGGCCTCTTCCGAAATCGGCTTGAGCGTCGAGGCGATAGGCTGGCGAAGAATTTCGCGCGGCTGCACCCTGACTTCCATGACGATGCACTCGGCCCCGCTTTTCGATAACTCGCCGCACAGGCGCTGGCTCATCTGGCGGATTTTGGCGGCAACCGCGCCGTTGTCGGTGTGGATGACGATGGTTCCCGACTTGTAGTTGGCGACGTGTGCCGTATAACGAAAGGCTGCCGGGGCAACCGCTTCGAAGCGGCGGGCGAGCTTGAGCAGGAGCCGGGCGTGGGCCATGACCCGGCCGGCAGCGGCGTCGCGGTCAAGAAAATACTCGGGCTCGTAGTGCATGGCGGCAGCTTCTGTGCAGGTTGTTCCAGTCTTGCGCCATGCCAACACGGCGCCTCCGGTCCGCATTATGCCTTGTCGCATCCAGCGGTGGCTTGCTTGGATTGAAGTGGCTGGCCTGAGCGGCAAATAACTCCTTGATTTAGGTCGCCCTCGTCGTCTGGGGGCAGCGTGTTAGAATCGTCGCTTTCCGGCTGTACGCAACCAACATTCCATCGCGATGATTTCTGGCCTACTCAAAAAGATTTTCGGCAGCCGCAACGATCGGCTGATCAAGCAGTACTCCCAAACGGTCAAACGCATCAATGCCCTCGAGCCGACGCTCGAAGCCCTGAGCGACGAGCAGCTGCGCGCCAAGACGGACGAGTTCCGCCAGCGTCACGCCAATGGCGAGTCGCTCGACGACCTGTTGCCGGAAGCCTTTGCGGTGGTTCGCGAAGCGGGCAAGCGCGAACTCGGGATGCGCCACTTCGACGTCCAGATGATCGGCGGCATGGTGCTGCATTACGGCAAGATCGCCGAAATGCGTACCGGTGAAGGCAAGACGCTGGTCGGCACGCTGCCGGCCTACCTCAATGCCATCTCCGGCAAGGGCGTCCATGTCATCACGGTCAATGATTACCTGGCGACCCGCGACTCGGAATGGATGGGGCGCCTGCACCGCTTCCTCGGCCTCAGCGTCGGCGTCAATCTGTCGCAGATGGACCACGAGGCGAAACAGGCGGCATACGCCGCCGACATCACCTACGGCACCAACAACGAGTTCGGTTTCGACTACCTCCGCGACAACATGGTCTATACGGCCGGCGAACGGGTGCAGCGCGGCCTGAATTACGCCATTGTCGACGAAGTGGACTCGATCCTGATCGACGAAGCACGGACGCCGCTGATCATTTCCGGCCAGGCCGACGACCAGACCGACCTCTACGTCCGCATGCGCGCCGTCGTGCCGCTGCTCAGCCGGGCGCAGGAAGAAAATGGCGAGGGTGATTACTGGGTCGACGAAAAGGGCCATCAGGTTCACCTGTCCGAAGCCGGTTACGAGCACGCCGAGCAACTGCTGGCCGAGCACGGCATCCTCAAGGAAGGCAGCAGCCTTTACGACGCCGCCAACATCACGCTGATGCATCACCTGAACGCCGGCTTGCGGGCGGCCTCGCTGTTCCACAAGGACCAGCATTACGTCGTGCAGAACGGCGAAGTGACCATCGTCGACGAATTCACCGGCCGCCTGATGGCTGGCCGCCGCTGGTCGGATGGTCTGCACCAGGCCGTCGAAGCCAAGGAAGGCGTGCAGATCCAGGCCGAGAACCAGACGCTGGCCTCGATCACTTTCCAGAATTACTTCCGCATGTACGGCAAGCTAGCCGGCATGACTGGCACGGCGGATACCGAGGCCTACGAATTCCACCAGATCTACGGCCTGGAAACCGTCGTCGTGCCGACGCATCGGCCGATGGTCCGCAAGGACATGAACGACCTGGTCTTCAAGACGGCGGACGAGAAACACACGGCGATCATTGCCGACATCCGCGAGTGTGCCAAGCGTGGCCAGCCGGTGCTGGTCGGCACGACCTCGATCGAAGCTTCCGAGCTGCTCTCCGGTCTGCTCGACAAGGAAGGCCTGGCGCACAACGTGCTCAATGCCAAGCAGCATGCCCGCGAAGCCGAGATCGTTATCGAAGCCGGTCGCCCGGGCGTCATCACCATCGCCACCAACATGGCCGGTCGCGGTACCGACATCGTGCTCGGCGGCAGTATCGAGAAGGCCACTTCGGCCATCAAGCATGACGAGTCGTTGCCGGAAGCCGAGCGCGAGGCGAAGATCGCCGCCATGCGCGCCGAATGGCAGAAGGTGCACGATCAGGTGCTGGCCTCTGGCGGTCTGCACATCATCGGTTCCGAGCGGCACGAATCGCGTCGTATCGACAACCAGTTGCGCGGCCGGGCCGGGCGCCAGGGCGATGCCGGTTCTTCGCGCTTCTACCTGTCGCTTGACGATCCGCTTTTGCGCATCTTTGCCGGCGAGCGTCTGCGCGCCATCATGGACAAGCTGAAAATGCCGGAAGGCGAGGCGATCGAGCATCCGCTCGTCACCCGCTCGCTGGAATCGGCACAGCGCAAGGTCGAAGCCCGCAACTTCGATATCCGCAAGCAATTGCTGGAATACGACGACGTCGCCAACGACCAGCGCAAGGTGATCTACCAGCAGCGCAACGAACTGCTGGAAACCGACGACATCTCGGAAACCATCACCGCAATGCGGCAGAGCGTCATCGCCGAAACCTTCCGTACCTACGTGCCGGCCGAATCGGTTGAAGAGCAGTGGGACATGGAGGGGCTGGAGCGTGCGCTGGCCGCCGATCTGCAAATTTCAGCACCGGTTGCCGAGTGGTTCAAGAACGAGCCGACGCTGTCCGACGAAGAAATTCTGGCCCGTATCCTGAAAGAGGCCGACGAGGCCTACCAGGCCAAGGTCGAACTGGTCGGGGCCGCGACTTTTCACCAGTTCGAGCGCAATGTCATGCTGCAGAGTCTCGACTCGCACTGGCGCGAACATCTGGCGGCGCTCGATCATCTGCGCCAGGGTATCCACCTGCGCGGTTACGCGCAGAAGAACCCGAAGCAGGAATACAAGCGCGAAGCTTTCGAGCTCTTCGAAGGCCTGCTCGACCTGGTGCGCAAGGAAGTCACCCGCATCGTCTTCACCGTGCAGATCCGTTCGCAGGAAGATGTTGCGGAAACCGCGCCGCACGCCGATGTCCAGAACGTCCAGTACCAGCACGCCGGTTACGACGAGGCGCTGGGCACGGAAGGCGAGGCCGCGGCTACACCGGCGGCCGATAATGGACCGAAGGTGGGGCGCAACGATCCCTGTCCCTGCGGATCCGGCAAAAAATACAAGCACTGCCACGGAAAACTGTCCTGACCCGCCAAGGCACCCCAGCGGTGCCTTGATGCTTTTGGAGCCAAGAGAATGCCTGTCAATTACGCTACCCCTGCTGCCGATCAACTCTTTCCGGTGGCAGGTGTTCGCCTCGGTGTCGCCGAGGCCGAGATCCGCAAGAAAAACCGCCGCGACCTAACGCTGGTCGCGCTCGATGCCGGCTGCACGGTAGCCGGCGTGTTCACGCAGAACCGCTTCTGCGCGGCGCCGGTCCAACTCTGCCGCAACCATCTGGCGGCGGGCAAGGAAATCCGTGCCCTGGTGGTCAATACCGGCATCGCCAATGCCGGTACCGGTGAGCCCGGTCGGCAGGCGGCGCAGGCGACCTGCGAGGCGGTGGGCGAGTTGCTCGGCGTCGCGGCCGACCAGGTGCTGCCGTTTTCGACCGGCGTCATTCTCGAATTGCTGCCGGTGGAGCGCATCAAGGCCGGCTTGCCGGCCGTCTTTGCCGACCTGAAGGCCGACAACTGGCATGCGGCGGCACACGGCATCATGACCACCGATACGGTGGCCAAGGCAACTTCGCGCACCCTTGCGGTCAACGGTAAAAAAGTGACCATTTCCGGCGTTTCCAAGGGCGCCGGCATGATCAAGCCGAACATGGCGACCATGCTCGGCTTTCTCGCCACCGATGCCGGCATCGCCCAGCCGCTGCTCGAGGCGCTGGTCAAGGAAGCGGCCGACGCCTCCTTCAACTGCATTACCGTCGATGGCGACACCTCGACCAACGACTCCTTCGTGATGATCGCTTCCGGTCAGTCCGGTGCCCGCTTTGCTGCGGAAACCGATGCCGGCTGGGCCGAGGTCAAGGCGGCGATCATCGCTGTGTCTGTCGAACTGGCCCAGGCCATCGTCCGTGACGGCGAGGGCGCCACCAAGTTCATCACCGTTGCCGTCGAAGGCGGCAAGGATGTCGAGGAATGCCGCAAGGTCGGTTACGCCATCGGCCACTCGCCGCTGGTCAAGACCGCCTTCTTCGCCTCCGACCCGAATCTCGGCCGGATTCTGGCGGCGGTCGGCTATGCCGGCATCACCGACCTCGATGTCGATGGCGTCAAGGTCTGGCTGGATGATGTGCTGGTGGCCGAAAAAGGCGGTCGCGCTGCGGCCTACAAGGAAGAGGATGGCGCCGGTGTCATGGCGCAGGCGGAAATCACCGTCCGCGTCGATCTCGGTCGGGGCGCTGCGCAAGCCAGCGTTTATACCTGTGATTTTTCCTACGATTACGTGAAGATCAACGCCGACTACAGAAGCTAGTCGGTTGCACTACCCAGTTGATTCGAGGCCCGCTCCGTGCGGGCCTTTTCATTTTCGTCGTTGTGCCGTGCCGGGCAGGCAGAGCCCTTGCTCCGGCACTTGGAACTACAGTTGCGCTGGTTGCACTGGGGTACCAAGGCGACCAGCATGCCAATGCCGAGCAGGGCGACAAGCAGCGAGGCGATCAGCAAGGTCAAGATAGATGCATCCATGATTTGTTAGTTTTCGTCTATTCAGTATTAATTTTACAGTTTTATGATTCATTGTTTTTGGCTTGCCGCTGGTTTAACCAAACTTTACATGCGTCGCTCGATATTAATGCGACATGGCTGACGACCAGGCTTGACGCTACAATCGTTTCGACGGATTGCGCAGCCACCGGTGCTAGGAATTCAGCTGGGGGCTACTGCGCAATTAGAGCAGTCGGCAGGGGCTTCTCCTTTGATCCTGATTAGCTAAATGTCCTTCTACCAGGGGATTGAAATGACCGAAATTCGCCGTGACTTGACCAGAACGACGCTGGCCATCTTTTGCATCATCGGGCTGGCCGGCCTCTCCTTGTGGGTGCTGCGCCCCTTTCTGGCGGCGACGGTGTGGGCGACGATGGTCGTCGTCGCCACCTGGCCGCTGCTTCAGTCGCTGGAAGGTCGTTTCGGCCAGCGACGAGCACCGGCTGTCGCGGTGTTGACGCTGGCGATGCTGTTGCTGCTGGTGCTGCCGTTGTGGCTGGCGATCAGTACCATTTCCGAGCATTCCGAACAGTTGACCGCAGCGGTCAAGTCACTGGCGGAAAATGGCCTGCCTTTGCCGCCGGCCTGGGTGGCCACGCTGCCCCTGGTGGGTGAGAAGCTGTCGATGGGGTGGACGCAACTGGCGACCAGCGCTACCAGCGAAATCATTACCCAGGTCGCACCCTATGCGGCGGATACCGGAAAGTGGGCGCTCGCTCAGGTGGGTGGCTTCGGCGGCATGTTGATCCAGTTTCTGCTCGTCGTCGTCATCGTCGCCATCCTTTACTCCAGCGGCGAAACGGCGGCCCGGATGGTGCGTCGGTTTGGTCGTCGGTTGGCTGGTGAGCGGGGTGAAAACTCCATCATCCTGGCCGGACAGGCGATTCGTGGCGTGGCGCTTGGTGTCGGCGTCACCGCCATTGTCCAGACCGTGCTCGGCGGCCTTGGCCTGGCCGTGGCCGGTGTGCCGTTTGCCTCCTTGCTGTCGGCTGTGATGCTGATGCTTTGCATCGCCCAGATCGGGCCGACGCTGGTATTGCTGCCCGCCGTCGGCTGGATGTACTGGTCGGGCGATAACGGTTGGGCGACAGCTCTGCTCGTCTGGAGCCTGGCCGTCGGCAGTCTCGACAATATCCTGCGCCCGATGCTGATCAAGCGCGGCGCCGATCTGCCTTTGCTGCTGATTTTTTCCGGCGTCATCGGCGGTATGCTGAGCTTTGGTTTGATCGGCATTTTCGTCGGGCCGGTCGTCCTGGCTGTGACCTACACACTGCTGCAGGCCTGGGTCGAGGATGGGCTGGGCAAGGACGACGGCGACGTCCAGCCCTCGGTCTCAGCGCTTGCCGAGCCGGATCAGGCGGAACCAGCCGCCGGCTAGGGCGGGCTGATCGTCTTCGAGGATCAGTCCGGGCTCCGCCGGCAGCAGGTCTTCAAAGACCACGTCGAGGCGGGTCGCGATGCGCCGCAGTAGCGGGTTGGCCAGCCGGCGCAGCACGGCAGGCTGGCCGCGACGCAGGAATTTGTCGAAAACCAGCAGTCGACCGCCCGGTTTGAGAACTCGCGCCACCTCGGCGAAACAGTGGGCCGGTTCGGGAACGACGGCCAGGATCAGGTGCAGTACCGCGCTATCGAAGCTGTCGTCGGCAAAAGGCAGGCGCTGGGCATCGCCCTGCAGTGGCAGGAAGTCGACCGCGCCAGCCCGGGGCAGGGCCCGGCGCAACATGGTCAGGTTCAGGTCAAGGCCGACGTAATGGTGTTGTGGCGGTAAATGCGGCAGATCAAGGCCGGTGCCGACACCGGCCAGCAGCACGCGGCCGGGTGGGGCGGGTAGCGCCGATAAACTGCGTTGCCGCGCCGCCAGGGTGGCGCGGGCAATGGCCGCGTCGTAAAACGGCGCGATCAGCGTGTAGCTGTGCTTCAGGCTCAATGCAGGGCGCGCGGGCTGGCCAGCACGAACTCGGGAATCACCGCCTCGAAATGCGTGCCGTCCTCGGCCACCATCTGATAAGTGCCCTTCATCGTGCCGATCGGCGTGGTCAGCGCCGAACCGCTGGTGTACTGAAAGCTCTCGCCGGGTTGCAGCAACGGCTGTTTGCCGACGACGCCGAGGCCGCGCACTTCCTGCACCTCATTGTTGCCGTCGGTGATGATCCAGTGCCGGGAAACCAGTTGGGCGGCGATTTCGCCAATATTCTTGATGGTCACCGTGTAGGCGAAGACGTAGCGATCGTTTTCCGGGTCGGACTGGTCCGGGATGAACTGCGGCATCGGCTGAATTTCGATTCGGTACTTGTTGGCGTCGGGCATGGGATAATTTCGTCTGTTTTTGTTTAGGGAAGCATCATGTCAGCCAAAGATTTCATTATTGCACCGAGCATTCTTTCAGCCAATTTCGCCAAGCTGGGCGAAGAAGTGGCCAACGTCATCGCCTCGGGGGCCGACTGGATTCATTTTGACGTGATGGACAACCATTATGTTCCCAACCTGACCATCGGACCGCTGGTTTGCGAGGCAATTCGCCCGTGCACCGCAGCGCCGATCGACGTGCATCTGATGGTCAAGCCGGTTGATCGCATCATCCCCGATTTTGCCAAGGCCGGGGCCAATATCATTACCTTCCATCCGGAAGCTTCCGAGCACGTGGACCGCAGCCTGTCGCTGATCCGCGATGCCGGTTGCCAGGGCGGCCTGGTCTTCAACCCGGCGACGCCGCTCGACTACATGGATTACGTGCTCGACAAGATCGACGTCATCCTGCTGATGAGCGTCAATCCGGGTTTCGGCGGCCAGAAGTTCATTCCCGGCACGCTGGCCAAGGCAAAGCAGGCGCGCGCCAAGCTCGATGCCTATGAGCGCGAAAGCGGCCGGCGCATCCGTCTGGAGATCGATGGAGGCGTCAATACCGCCAATATTGCCGAAATCGCCCGGGCCGGGGTCGATGCCTTCGTTGCCGGTTCCGCCGTCTATGGCGCCGGCCAGGATAGCGATCCGCATCGCTACGATTCGATTATCGGCGCCCTGCGCAGCGAGTTGGCGAAAGTCTGAGGGGAGTTCAGATGTATTTCCAGTCGGTTACCTTCGATCTCGATGGCACCCTGCTCGACACCATCGCCGACCTGGCCGAAGGCTGCCGGCTGATGCTGGAAGAAATCGGCGAGCCGCCGCGCAGCCAGGCCGAGGTGCATAGTTTCGTCGGCAAGGGCATGGCGGTGCTGGTCGAGCGTTGCCTGACCCACGCCAAGCCCCCCACTGCCGACCGATTGCACGTCGCCATCGAGTCGTTCAAGCGCCACTATGCTGCGGTCAACGGGCGGTCGGCCCAGATTTATCCGGGCGTACTCGAAGGCTTGCAGGCCTGGAAGGTGAGTGGCCTGAAAATGGGGGTCGTCACCAATAAACCCGGCATGTTCACCGAAACACTGCTCGACCGGATGGGGATGACCGACTATTTCGACATCATCGTCTCCGGCGACACCACGGCGCACAAGAAGCCGCATCCGGAACCGATCCTGCACGCCTGCCGCACCTTCGGTGTGCGGCCGGACCGCAATCTGCACATTGGCGACTCGAAAAACGACATCCATGCCGCCCATGCCGCCGGCTGCCTGGCCTATGCAGTGCCCTACGGCTACAACGAAGGGGAGCCGGTGGACAGTGCCGATTGCGATGCGCTAGTATCCGATCTGCTTGTTGCCTACCAGCAAGCCCTCACTTTCAAAGACCTCAAGAACAAATGACGACTCTGCGTATCTGGAACGAATGGCACGGTTGGCGTCGCTGGCGCCCCTGATCTCCCTTTCGCGCGCCTTTGCGGCGCAACGCACCAGTACGCATTACCCCTGTCATTTCGAGGCTTTCCCATGACTGAAACTGAATTCAACGCGCTCGCCGCGCAAGGCTACAACCGTATTCCCGTTACGCTGGAAACGTTTGCCGATCTCGACACGCCGCTCTCCATCTACCTGAAGCTGACCAGCGGCCCGAACGGCGCGCATTACTCCTACCTGCTCGAATCGGTGCAGGGCGGTGAGCGCTTTGGTCGCTACTCGATCATCGGCCTGCCGGCGTCGACGCGCATCGTCGTGACCGGCCACCAGGTGCTGGTGCTGACCGGTAACCGTGTCGCCGAGCGCGAAGACGATACCAATCCGCTCGAATTCATCGGCAAGTTCATGCAGCGCTTCCGGGCGCCGCCCAGCTCCGGCCTGCCGCGCTTCTGCGGCGGCCTGGTCGGCTGCTTCGGCTACGACACCGTGCGCTATGTCGAAACCCGCCTGACCCGGACCAATAAGCCGGACGAGATCGGTACGCCGGACATCGGCCTGCTGCTCTCCGAGGAAATTGCCGTCGTCGACAACCTGTCCGGTAAGCTGACGCTGATCGTCTATGCGGAACCGGGGTTCCCCGGCGCCTACCAGAAGGCGCGGGCCCGCCTCAAGGAACTGCTCGGCAAGCTGCGCACCCCGGTTTGCATTCCGGCCGAACAGCCGGTGCACTCGGAGCCCGCCGTTTCCATCTTCGGCGAAGGCGCCTTCAAGCAGGCAGTCCGCAAGGCCAAGGAATACATCACTGAGGGCGACATCATGCAGGTCGTCCTGTCGCAACGGATGACCAAACCGTTCAATGCCAGCCCAATGGCGCTCTACCGGACCCTGCGCAGCCTGAACCCGTCGCCCTACATGTTCTACTTCGATTTCGAGGACTTCCATGTCGTCGGCGCTTCGCCGGAGATCCTGGTCCGTCTCGAAGGCGACCGCGTCACCGTGCGGCCGATCGCCGGCACCCGCAAGCGCGGCGCCTCGCCGGAAGAGGATGCCGCCCTGGCCACCGAACTGCTGGCCGATGAAAAGGAACGTGCCGAGCACACCCAGTTGCTCGACCTCGGGCGCAACGATTGCGGCCGTGTCGCCAAGGTCGGTAGCGTCAAGCTGACCGAGAACATGCTCGTCGAGCGTTACTCGCACGTCATGCACATTGTTTCCAACGTCGAAGGCAAGTTGCAGCCGGGCCTCAATGCGCTCGACGTGCTGAAGGCCACTTTCCCGGCCGGCACCGTTTCCGGCGCGCCGAAAGTGCGGGCCATGGAAATCATCGACGAACTGGAGCCGGTCAAGCGCGGCATCTACGCCGGCGCCGTCGGCTACCTCGGCTTCCATGGCGACATGGATATCGCCATTGCGATACGGACCGGCGTCATCAAGGACAAGAAGCTCTATGTCCAGGCCGGCGCCGGCATCGTTGCCGATTCCGACCCCAATTCGGAATGGACGGAAACCCAGAACAAGGCCCGCGCCGTGCTCCGTGCCGCCGAACTGGCCGAGCAGGGGCTGGACACCAAGGCCGACTGAGCGGTTTCCTCCTGTGCCATAGAAAAAGCCGCCTGCAAACAGGCGGCTTTTTTGCGTCAAACTCAGGTGGCTGGCGTGTGGCGTCTGAGTCGGGCGCTCCCCCTTTCTTGACGCACGTGTTGTTAGATTTCCTGCAGCTTGCGGCGACGGCTGACCCAGGCCAGCGCAGCCAATGCGCCACCCATCAAGGCCATCGAGCCGGGCTCGGGAATTATTTGAACTCGTTCGGTGGTGATGATCGCGCCAAACTGAACCGTGGTGTTTGCCGCTTCTGGCGTCAGGAAGCCCAGGCAGACCGTATTTCCTGGGCCGAGAACGGATTCGCACGCCACGCTCGGCAAAGGATTCAAGCCGCTGGTGAGTTCAAGGAAGCTGATGAAATACTGTTGGGCAGGGTCTCCGCCCGCGCCATCGGTGTCATAGAAAAACGGAAAATTGAGTGACTCTTTATCCATGACGAAAATATCGGCACAGCCGTTGGCGTTCAATGGACCGACGCCGCTGGTGCCGCCACCGGCACAGGCACCTCCTACCCCACCCGCGTTAGGCGTCTCCAGGAAATCGATCACGAAAGTCAGGCTTTGCGAAGGGAGTCCAGGCAGAGCGGGTACGAATGGGGTAAGTGTCAGTACTGACTGTAGAGACACTCTATCAAGGCTGGGGGCTGTAATCGGTTGGTTTAAATGAGTTATCGAGATGTTCGCAACGGCGGGCAGGATTGTATTGATGCCGGTAGGGACTGTCGTCGAGACGGGCGTGTTGGTAATATCCAAGCCGCTTTGTCCATTGCCGATGTCGGTACCCCAGCGCAGAGAGGTGTTCGTGCCGTTGATCGTTACTCCGCCAGGCGTGCCGCCGTTGGAGTCGACGATAGTGCCTGGAAGAAACGTTGCGTCGACACCCACTGTCCATTGGCTGACGATCGCTGCGTTTGCGCTACTGGCTGCCAGTGCGGCAAATGCGGTAGCGAGTATTGTCTTGGAAAAAGTTTTCATGACCCTACCTCCGTATTTACATAGAGAGCGCTTCTGCACAGAGACAAAGGATTAATTAATCTGTTCTTTGGTTTCTGTTATCTGCATTCAGCATGCTATGTGCCAGGCTTGTGAGTTTGTGTAAAAATCTAATTAATTCAATTGGTTGTGTTTTCGTTCTTGGCCCTCGCTGGACGGTTGTTGGCCGCCGGCTGTCCGAATGTAAAAATTACCGACATTGCCAAAATGGTTTTACCCATTGAGGACGGGTATGGTCCCGAATCTGACTTGGCGCTTGTCGTCGAATTGGCCTGACTGAGTGAAAGCCTTTATTCAGGCGAGGCGCAGCAGATCGGTGAATTGAGCGAACTCTTCATCGGGGGCGTGCCGTCTGAGCGATTCGATACTGCCGTAGCCCCAGGTCACGGCACCGAAGGCGACACCTTCTTGGCGGGCGGCTTCGAGGTCGGTGATCTGGTCGCCGATGTAGACCACCTGGCTGGCCGGCGTGCCGGTCAAGCGCAGGATCTTGCGGATGCGACTGGCCTTGCCGAAAATCGACATGCCGCACTCGAGGTGGCCGAACAAGCCGATGTTCGAGGCGCCCAGGATTTGCTCGACGTTGTGGCGGGCGTTCGAGCTGACCAGCGCCAGCCGGAGTTGTGCCCGCGCCAACTGTTGCAATACCGAGTCGACGTTGGCAAAGAGCGGCGTTGCCTGCGGGTTCTGCTGCATCAGGGTCATGAAACTCTGGGCGACGAGCGGCAGCTTCCAGGCCGGCAGTTCGAGATGACGCATCATTTCGCGGGCGCTGTAGTGGCGAAAGGCGGGCACGGCGTCGAGGTCGATCGGCCTGAAAGCATGCCGCTCGGCCAGCTTGTTGACCACGCTGAGCAAGAACGGCAGCGAGTCGGCCAGGGTGCCGTCGAAGTCGAAGATGGCGAGCCGGTATTTCATTGCTCTTCGGCCAGTGACAGGGCAAAGAAGCGGGTGCCCGGCACCGGGTTGGCGTAGTAGGGCGCCGTTTCCTGAAAGCCGAGGCGCTCGTACAGTTGCTGGGCGACCGTGGTTTGCGGCACGGCATCGAGAATGAGCCGCCGCACGCCGAGTTGGCGGGCGCGTTCGATCAGCACCCCGATCAGCTTTTCTCCCAGGCGCTGGCCGCGAAATCCCGGCCGGACATAAAGCCGTTTCACTTCGGCCGTGGCGTTGGCATGCTGCAACAGGCCGACGCAGCCGGCGATCGTCTGTGCCGAGTCGGCGATCAGGAAAAGGCCGCTGGGCAGCGTGAAGCGTGCGTCGAAGCTGGCCATTTCCTCGGCGAAGCCACGGTAGGAGAGGTCCATGTCCAGCCAGGCGACGTACTCGCGAATGACCGATTGCAGCGCTTCACTGTCGGCGGGGAAGGTGGCGGTGCGAATATGCATGGGAATGGCGGCGGGCTGGTTTTTTTACGGGATGTGGACAATAGCCGAGCCAGGCCGGCCGGGGAACGTCAGGCCATCGCTCGGGGCCGCGCGCTTACGCTAAAATTCGGCCCTCGCCGTATTGCTGGTTTCGTTTTCGATGTCGAGTTTCAACATAGCAACACATTTTTCCAACGCACCGCCTTACTTCATCTGGCTGCTGATTTGGCGCGCGTTGTGGGCCTGCATGGCCCTGGTCGTTGTCATCAAACGGCCGGTCGATGTGCCCTTGCTGGTTGCCCTGAGTTTTCTGGCCGGGCTGCTGATGATGGGTGAGGCGGCTTACCGCAGCAAGGTGTACCTGGAACAGGAAAGACTGCGCAAGGAGCGTGACCGCGAACTGCGCGAACAGCGGGCGGAAGAAGCCCGCCAGCGTCTGGAAGCTTTCCGGGAAGCACAGCGGGATGCCGACAGTAAGTACATGAACCTCGATCTCGACGAGGTCGATGCGGCCGATATGCACACCGGGGCCGCCGGCAAAATGTCGGCCAAGGATTTCGAGCTGGCCAGCATGGCGCGCGACAGCGGGGGCGCTGCGCCCGGTGGTGCCGGCCCATCTTCGCAGGCCAGCCTCACTGCCTGATCGTTCGCCGTCAGGGGCGCCCCAAAGCCCCAAAATACCCTTTTTTTGACAGTCGACCGCAGCACAGCCCGGTTTGGCCGCGCCCGGGATTTCCGGCGCCGGTGCCGGCCAATACAGGCGGGATGGGCGTGCCTGGTGTCGGAAATCCGATGGCTGGTCAGGGCGGTGTGACGGAATTTCGGCGACTCTGATTGTCGCGGCTTTTCAAAAGGCAATAGAATCAACGGCAATTCGTTCGTAATCGAGCTGGCTCAGGCTGGCACGGCATCTGCGTAGTAATTGGCACCGAAGCCACTCAGCGGCTTCTTCCCCAACACAGGAGATGACATGAACCGATTTGCCGTTGTTGCCGCACTCGCCGCCGTTCTGAGCACCGCCGCCGTCATGCCGGCCCAGGCCCAGGAGTCGCTGACCCTGAAGAAGATCAAGGACACCGGCACGATCACGCTGGGTCACCGTGAATCCTCTATTCCGTTTTCCTACTACGACGACAAGCAGCA
>NZ_SSSQ01000019.1 GCF_009469765.1 Dechloromonas hortensis | reverse complement strand
GCGCAGGCAGCCGAGTTCCGCGAACTATGGTTCGAGTTCGAGGCTGCAAAAAGCGATGATGCAAAATTTGCGAAGGCCCTCGACCGTTTCCAACCGATGCTGCACAACGCCGCGACCGACGGCGGCACATGGGTGGAGTGTGAGGTGACGCTTGAGCAGATCAAGGCGCGCTGCCGGCAGCCGATCGAACGTGGCGCACCAGCGTTGTGGGATGCCGCTTTAGGGATGGCCGAAAATCACTATCACAAGCGCTCGGGTAATCCCCCCCCTTTTGAGCAACGGTCAGAAGTAGAGCGGGTTAAAAGTGCTGACTTCTGTTTCGGAGTAATGCCACCGAGCGCCATGTTGGGGCGCTCGTGATTGTAGATCCACATCCACTGGGTTGCATATTCCTGAACCTCGTCGATTGACTCGAACAGGTAGTGGCTGAGCCAGTCGTAGCGGACCGTCCGGCTGTAGCGTTCGATATAGGCATTCTGCTGCGGGTTACCGGGCTGGATGTGACCCAGCCGGATGCCTCTGTGTTCCGCCCAAGCGATGAAAGTCCCGCTGATGTATTCCGGGCCGTTGTCGCTGCGAATGACCTGCGGTTTGCCAGCGCTCTCAAGTAATAGATCTGTAACCCATCTTTCATAGTATCGGCTGTTTGGTGCCTTCCATGAAACGCGAATGCGATCTCAAGCCGCTACTTATTTGCCATCTGTTTTTAGCCTTGTAATACCGCTTTTCCTGTTCACTGGTTGCGCCAATCAATCGTTTCTCGATGGTATTGCCGCAATCGGTGATGGGCGGCGAGATGAGGGGGTGGCACGCCTTGAACAGGCCGCTCGCGAAAAGCCGCGAGATGCCGAGATCAAGGCAGCCCTGATCAACAATAAGTCGGCCGCCATCAACGATCATCTGGCCGAGGCCGATGCGCAGCGTGCGCGCGGCCAGTTCGATACGGCCGACGCGATCTACCGGCGTGTACTGGCACTCGATGGGCGCAATACGCGCGCCCTTCAGGGCATTGAACAAATCGCCGTCGACCGCCGCCATGCCTCGTTATTGGCCCAGGCCGAACAGATGCTGGCCAAGAACGACTTGTTGGGTGCCGAGCGCCTGGTGCGTACCGTGCGGGCGCAAAGCCCACGCAATGGCGAGGCAATTCGTTTGCAGACAACCATCGATCAACGGCGCGCCGACGAGTCCGGCGGCGTTGCCTCGGACGCGACGCGGGCGGCATTGAGCAAGCCAGTCGCGCTGGAATTCCGCGATGCCTCGCTGAAATCGGTCTTCGAGGTGCTATCCCGTTCTTCCGGGCTGAATTTCGTTTTCGACAAGGACGTCAGGGGCGATCTGAAGGTCACCATTTTCGTCCGCAACAGCCCGCTCGAAGACATCCTGCGCCTGATTCTCGGCACCAACCAGTTGGAAAAACGCCAACTCAACGACAACAGTTTCCTGATCTACCCGAATACGCCGGCCAAGGCCAGGGAATATCAGGAGCTGGTTGTGCGCAATTTCTATCTGGCCAATACCGACGTCAAGCAGGCGCAGACGCTGGTCAAGACGGTCGCCAAAAGCAAGGACGTGTTTGCCGACGAGAAGCTGAACCTGCTGATCGTCAAGGACACGCCGGAAGCCATGCGCCTGATCGAACGACTGATCGACTCGCTCGACCTGGCCGAGCCGGAAGTGATGCTGGAAGTCGAGGTGCTCGAGGTCAGCCGCAGCCGGCTCAACGAATTCGGCGTCGATTGGCCGGATTCGGTCGGCTACGGCTTGTTGCAGGACACTTTGACCACCACCACGGCGACGGCCGCCGGCTATACGACGACGGTGACGCCGGGCGGTACCTTGGCCAGCGGCTATGTCAATCTGCGCAATCGCTCCGCCTTGACCAGCTTTGTCGCCAATCCTGCCTTGACGCTGAACCTGAAGGGGCAGAACTCGGACACCAACGTGCTGGCCAACCCGCGCATCCGGGTCAAGAACCGCGAAAAGGCCAAGATCCATATCGGCGACAAACTGCCGGTGTTTACCACGACGGCCACCGCCAACGTCGGCGTCTCGGCCTCGGTCAATTATCTCGATGTCGGCCTCAAGCTCGATGTCGAACCGAATGTGACGCTCGATGACGAGGTGTCGATCAAGGTCGGGCTGGAAGTGAGCAGTGTCGTCAAGGAAATCACCGGCCCCTCCAATTCGCTGGCCTACCAGGTCGGTACGCGTAGCGCCAGCACCAGCCTGCGCTTGAAGAATGGCGAAACCCAGGTGCTGGCCGGCCTGATCAGCGATGAGGAGCGTAAGGCGACCAACCATCTGCCCGGCCTTGGCGAGATCCCGGTGCTCGGCCGTGCTTTCGGCAGCCACAAGGACACCTCGGTCAAGACCGAAATCATCCTGCTCATCACGCCGCGCATCGTCCGCAACATCCATCGTCCGGACTATGCTCAGCCGACCATTGCCTCGGGTACCGAGGCGGCTGTCGGGGCGCCGCCGTTGACCGTGCGCAGCCAGGGCGGTCGCGCCTTGAGCATGAGCGGGCGGAGCAGTAGCGGAGCCGCTCCGCCGCTTGCCCAGGCGCAGGCGGATGGCAGCGACAGCGAAGCACCGCCGGAAGCCGATGATCCGCCCATGCAGGTCGGCCAGCCGAACGCCGTGCCGAAAGGGGAGTAATGGGCGCGCAGGCCAGGCGCGGCTTTAGCCTGATCGAACTGGTGGTCACCGTGGCCATCGTTGGTGTTCTTGCGCTGGCCGCAACGCCCTTACTGGAAACAACGGTGCGGCGTCAGCAGGAGAGCGAGTTGCGCGCGGCGCTGCGCGAGATTCGCGGCGCCATCGACGCCTATCGGCAGGCGGCCGACGATGGAAAAATCGCCCGGAAAGCCGATGAAAGCGGCTATCCGGCCCGGCTGGAGGACTTGTACCAGGGCGTCGACAACCGCCAGGATCCCGGCAAGGGAAAACTCTACTTCCTGCGTCGCCTGCCGCGCGATCCGTTCAATCGGGAAGCCGGCCTGAGTGCCGCCCAGACCTGGGGCAAGCGCAGTTACGCCAGCCCGCCCGAAGCGCCGCGCGAAGGGGCGGACGTCTTCGATGTCTATTCCTTGTCCGAAGTGCGCGGCGCCAACGGCGTGCCTTACCGGGAATGGTGAGCATGCGCCGGCGGGGTTTCACCTTGATCGAACTGCTCGTGGTGATGGCGGTGATCGCCACCCTGCTGACCATCGCCGTGCCGCGCTATTTCCAGCACCTCGACCGGGCCAGGGAGGCGACCCTGCGCCAGTCGCTGGCCGTGATGCGCGACGCCATCGACAAGTTTCGCGCCGATACCGGCCACTATCCGGAAACACTCGATGATCTGGTCAATCGGCGCTACCTGCGGCGGGTGCCGCCGGACCCGATCACCGAGCGCAGCGATAGCTGGGTGCTCGTCAGCCCGCCCGATGAACCGGGACAGCGTAAGGTCTGGGACGTGCAGAGCGGGGCAGAAGGGCAGGGCAGCGATGGCAGCGAGTACCGGACGTGGTAGCTGATTGCTACGACCATAGAAGCAAGGGCTGGCCCCGGGGTGAACGCCAAAAAATGGCTAAAAATGAAATCGGCGTCACCTACCTTGGCTTGCTCTTTGCCGTTGCCCTCGGCAGCATCGCGCTGGCCGGGACCGGCGCCTTGTGGCAGATGGAAAGCCGGCGCGACAAGGAGAAGGAATTGCTGTTCATCGGTGAGGAATACCGGCGCGCCATCGCCAGCTATTACGACAATTCACCCGCTGACCCGCAGTATCCGGCCCGCTTGGCCGATCTTGTCCTCGATCCGCGTTTTCCGATGCCGGTGCGCCATTTGCGCCGGCTGTACAGCGACCCGCTGAGTTCCGACGGGCAATGGCAGTTGATCAGTCGCCAGGGGCGTATCGTCGGTATTGCCAGCCGTTCGCTGCAGGCACCGATCAAGATCGGCGATTTCCCCGCCGGGCAGGCGGATTTTGCGGGCGCCAGCCGCTATGCCGACTGGCAGTTCGTGCACAAGGGCGGGGCCAGCCGGCGCCGGATCAGCGCGGACGAGAACGATCGCTGAGCCTGTCGTAGTGGGCGAGCACGAGCGGTACGTAGCGCTGTGTCTCGCCGTAGGGCGGGATCCGGCGACCGTGGCGCAGGACTGCATTTTCGCCAGCGTTGTAGGCGGCCAGCGCCAACTCTACATTGTTGTCGAACATGGCCAGCAGGTCACGCAGGTAGTGGGCGCCGGCCCGGATGTTGCCCGCCGGATCGTCGGGCCGGGCCAGGCCGTAGCGGCGGGCGGTGGCCGGCATCAACTGCATCAGGCCGGTTGCCCCCTTAGGCGAAACGATGCGTTCCCGGTAGCCGGACTCGACTGAAATGACGGCATGCAGCAAGGCCGCATCGACCCCGCTGCTGCGGCTGGCGGCATGGATCTCCTGATGAAAGGGGCGCTGCGCGAAGGGCAGGGCGAAGACGCCGCGCGGGACGCGCAGGGCAGCCGTCGCCGGGGCCAGACGATCCCGTAGCAACAGCCGATAGCGCGGATCATCCGGTACGTTGCTGAAGCGCTCGACGCCATCGTCGCCCAGGTAGCCGTAGATGCTTCCGTTGGCGGTTGCCGACAGCGGGGCGAGCAGGGACAGCAGCAGGAGAATCTGATGGGGCGTGGGCATGGAAAGGCCAGATTAATGCCGCTGTGTTACAGCTTCTTGAACATGCCTTTGTCACTTCCCTGTAACGTGGCCGCCATAGCATCGCTTGTCTTGTCCATGCTCCAGCACAACCCGTGGCGTTTTCCTTCCGTTCGCAACTTCCTGCTATCCAGCGTGGTTTCACGCTACTCGAACTGCTCGTCGTGATGGTCATCATCGGCTTGCTGGCCGGCTATGTCGGACCGAAGTATTTCGCCCAGATCGGCAAGTCCGAAGTGAAGGCGGCGCGTGCCCAGATCGATGCGCTGGAAAAGGCCCTCGATCACTACCGTCTCGATGTCGGGCGCTATCCAAACGGTGAACAGGGGCTGGCGGCCTTGAACAAGCGTCCGGCCAGCGAAAGCCGCTGGAAAGGCCCCTATCTGCGCAAGGAAGTGCCGGCCGATCCGTGGGGCGGCGCCTATCAGTATGCGCAGCCCGGCGAGCACGGCGAGTTCGACCTTTTTTCCCTGGGCAAGGACGGCAAGCCCGGCGGCGAAGGCGAGGCTGCCGATATCGGCAACTGGTGAGCAGCGGCCGAATGGAATTCGATGTGGTCGCCGTCCTGCCCGGGCAAAAGCTCAGCCGCCTGCGCGTGGCGGCCGACAGTGCGGCAGCCTTGCCACAGGCGCCGGCGCTGCAAGGAGCGGTGATCGTTTCTTCCGTGGCGGTTGGCCGGATCGCCGGCCAGCGCGCCGGAAAATTCCAGTTGCCGATGTTCACCAGGCAGTTGCTCTCCCTGCTTGAGGCCGGGCTGAATGTCGTCGAGGGGCTGGAAACGCTGGCCGAACAGGATCATGGCGGCACCTTCGGCGAGGTGCTGAACGGCCTGCTCGCTTCGCTGCGCCAGGGTTTGTCGCTCTCGCAGGCGCTGCAGCACTATCCAGCGATTTTCCCGGAACTCTACATCGCTACCGTCAAGGCCAGCGAACGGACGGGGGACATGCCGGAGGCCTTGCGCCGCTACATCGCCTTCGATGAAAAGTTGCGCGAACTGAAAAAGAAACTGCTCGGCGCGGCGATCTATCCCATCCTGCTGCTGATCGTCGGCGGCCTGGTTACCTTTTTCCTGCTCGGCTTTGTCGTGCCCCGCTTCGCGCTGGTCTTTGCCGATAGTGGCCGGCAACCGGAAGGGTTGTCGGCGCTGTTGTTCATCTGGGGCGGCTTCGTCAATCAGCATGCCGCCGCTCTGCTACTGGGCTGTGCGCTGGCGGCCGGGGCGATGAGCGGCCTGCTGTCGCTGCCCGCCGTTCGCGCCGGATTTGGGCGCTTGCTGTGGCGTTTGCCCGCCATCGGCGAACGCCTGCGCATCGTTTACCTGGCCCGTTTCTACCGCACGGTCGGCATGCTGTTGCGGGCCGGCATACCGCTACGCTCCAGTCTGTTGATGGTCGGCGACATCCTGCCCGGGGCGCTGCGCGCCGGGCTGACGCAGACAGTCGGCGATATCGAGCAGGGCCTGGCGTTTTCCGATGCGGCGCAACGCGGTGGCTTGAGTACGCCGATCGCCCGGCGGATGATCGCCGTCGGTGAAAAAAGCGGCCAACTGGGCAGCATGCTGGAGTCGATTGCGGCTTTCTACGACGAGGAGATCGGTCGTCTGGTCGATACCTTCAGTCGCCTGTTCGAGCCGCTGCTGATGACTGGCATAGGCGCCGTCATTGGCGGCATCGTGTTGCTGCTCTACATGCCGATCTTCGAACTGGCCGGGAATTTCCAATGAATTCGCCCAACGACCTGATACGGCGTGATGCCTTGCTCGCCACGGCCCGGCAACTGGCAGCGGGCGGAGGATTGCCGGCCGTGCTTGGCGGGCTGCAGGCCGACCATGGTATGGACGAAAGCACAGCGGCCGATTTGGCCGCCGCCGCCTTTGGCATCCAGGCCGTGCGCCTGGGCGACTTGCCGGAGCAGGCGCTGGCGCTCTCACTGGCCTCGTTTGCCGACTACGTGCGACGCCAGGTGTTGCTCCTCGAGGTCGGTGAGGGCTGCCTTGCGGTGACCGCCAACCCCTTTGACGCCAGCCTGCGCGACTGGCTGGAAGGTCTGCTGCCGCTGGCCTGTCGGGTCGATTGGCGGCTCGCCCCGAACTCGGTCGTCACCGCCTACCTGGCCCGCGAAGAGGCGAGGGTCCGGACCCTGGACGCCGGTTTCTCCAGTGCTTCCGTCGTCGCGACCAGTGAAGGCGGTGGCGAGAAGCTGTCGTTGCAGAGCATTGCCGAGGAGGGCAGCACCATCGTCCGCCTGCTGCGGTCGACGCTGCACGACGGCCTGAAATCGGGCGCCAGCGACATTCATGTCGAGGCCGGCCAGCGTGGGTTGAGCATCAAGTACCGCATCGACGGCGTGCTCAATTTTGCCAGCGCCATCGATGGCAGCGATACCGCCGAACAGCTGATTTCGCGGATCAAGGTGCTCTCCGAACTCGACATCGCCGAACGTCGCGTGCCGCAGGACGGCCGTTTCAAGGTCAATTGGCAGGAGCGCGAGATCGACATCCGGGTCTCGATCATGCCCAGTATCTGGGGCGAGGATGCCGTGCTGCGCGTGCTCGACAAGCAGGCACTGAGCGACCGCCTGGAGGGCCTGCGCCTCGACGTCATGGGTTTCGACGGCGAAACCATGCACCGTATCCGCCGCCTGTCGGCCGAGCCCTACGGCATGCTGCTGGTCACCGGGCCGACCGGCAGCGGCAAGACGACGACGCTCTATGCCGCGTTGTCGGAGATCAACCGGGGCGAAGACAAGATCATCACCATCGAGGATCCGGTCGAGTACCAGTTGTCCGGCGTGCTACAGATACCGGTGAACGAGAAGAAGGGCCTCAGTTTCGCGCGCGGTCTGCGTTCCATCCTGCGCCACGACCCGGACAAGATCATGGTCGGCGAAATCCGCGATCCGGAAACGGCGCAGATCGCCGTACAGGCGGCACTGACCGGCCACCTGGTATTCACCACGGTGCATGCCAACAATGTTTTCGATGTGATCGGCCGCTTTCTGCACATGCAGGTCGATCCCTACAACCTGGTCTCGGCCCTCAATGGTGTCGTCGCGCAGCGCCTGATCCGCGTGTTGTGCCCGGCCTGTGCCGTGCCGAGCACACCGGAAGCCGGGCAGTTGGCCGATGCCGAAATCGACATCCGGCCCGGGGAGGACTGGCGGTTCAGGAAGTCCGTTGGCTGCGGGGCCTGTCGCGGCACCGGCTATCGCGGACGGCGGGCGATCGCCGAATTGCTGGCCCTCGATGACGAAATCCGCGAACTGATTCTCGCCCGGGCCCCGATCCGCCAGTTGAAGGAAGCGGCCCGGCGCGGCGGCACCCGTTCGCTGCGTGAATCGGCGCTGGATCTGGTGAGGGCCGGGGTGACCAGCCTGGAGGAGGCGAACCGTGTCACCTTCGTGGCTTGAAAACCTGACCCTGTTCATCCATCCGGCCGGCGTGACGCTTGAGCGCCGGGCCTGGCGCGGGGCGAGCGAAACGCACGCGATGCCGGTTCCGCTGCCGAGCGCCGAACAGCCTTCATGGCAGCCGGCGGTGGCCGGGGCACAGGCGCTACTGGCCAGCCACGCTCGCCCGGGAAACAGCCTGCGCGTAGTGCTTGCCGACCAGTTCGTGCGCTACGCGGTGTTGCCGTGGAGCGAAACGATCATGGGCCAAGGTGCCCGGCTGGCGATGGCGCGTGCCTTGTTGCGTCATACGCTGAGTGAAGCGGCCGACCGCCTCGACATCGCGCTCGACCGTGGCGTCTTCGGCCGCAACGGGGTGGCGGCAGGGCTGCCGCAAGAATTGCTGCTGGCTTTGCGCCAGGCCGCCCAGGCCGCCAAATTGCGCCTGAGCAGTATCCAGCCGCGCCTCAATGCCGAACTGGCAGCCGGTCGGGCGACCCTGAACGATGGCTATATCGTGCTGCCGGATGAAGGCTGGCTGACCCTGCTCGGCGTCCGGCAGGGGAGTCCCTGCCTGCTGCGCAACCATCGCTCCGCCGGGCCAGCCAGCGATGAACTGCCGGGCCTGCTGGCGGCCGAGTCGTCGGCCGTTGAGGTCAGAAAACTGCAGGTCTTCAGCCAGCAGCAATGGCCGCAGACGCTGGGCGACTGGCAGGTCGAATGTCGCCTGCCGCTGATCAATCGGGCGGCGCATGCGTGACCTGGGCCTGGACTTTCAGCCGCGCCGCGCCGGATTGTTGCCGCTAGTCCTGCTGCTGGCTGGTGCCTTGCTCGCTGCCGATGCGTGGCTCGATGCCCATCGTCTTAGCCAGCAGCAAGAAGAAATCGAGGCGCAGTTGCGCCAGGCGCAGCGGCGGGCCGACCGCTTGGCACGCGATGGCAAGACAGCTGATGGGCCGGCCCTGAACGCCGAGCAGGACAAGGCGCTACGGCAAGCTGCAGCAGCCATCGCGATTGACTGGGAAGCGCTCTATCGCCATATCGACCAGGCCACCCAGGAAGATGTAGCCTTGCTCGCCATCGTGCCCAATGCGGCTGGCAAATCGCTGCAGATTACCGGCGAGGCGCGCAACCTGCCGGCCACCCTGGCCTTTGTCGAAGCCCTGCGCCGTCCACCGCTGGCCCAGGCCACGCTGTTGTCCCACAAGATCAAGACCGAAGACGGGCAGCGCCCCGTCGTCTTCGAAATTAGCGCAACATGGAAGCTTCCGCTTTGAATACGCTCCTGGCCCGTGCCCGCTTTGCCCTGGTCAATCCGAATTGGCTGCTGCTGGCCGGCAGCCTGCTTGTCCTGCTGGCCGCCACGACCCATCTGCTTCTGCTGCCCGGGCGGGAAGCCGCCATCGCCGCCGGTGAACGCCGTTTGGCTCAGCTTGAGCGCAACACCCGGCGCCTGCAGATCGAGCATCAATCCGCCCCGGAGCAAGGGCGTCCGCAGCTGCTCCAACGCTTTCCCGACGAGAGCCGCCTGCCGGGCGAACTGGGTCGGCTGCTCAATCTGGCCGAAAGTGGCGGCTTGCAATTCAGCGCCGGCGAATATCGCCTGGTTGCGGGCAAGGAAAAGCTGCTTGACCGCTATGTGGTGAGCCTGCCGGTGCTCGGTGACTACCGGGAAATACGCCAGTTCCTGCTGACCTTGCGGGACGAGTTTCCGAACCTGGCCATCGAGGATGTCAGCCTGCGTCGCGACAGCATTGGTGCCGGTGAAATTGAGGCACAACTGCGCCTGGTCATCTTCATCCGTCGGGCGGAAGTGCTGTGAAGCCGCGCCAGCGCTGGGCCATCCTCGGCGCTCTGCTCGTCGTGACGGTGGCGGCCGCACTACTGGTTGAGGACGAAGAAGGGGCCGTTCCTGCCATCGAGGCGGCAGCCCAGCATCATCCGCTCGAAGTGGCGTCGGTGGCGTACCCGCCAACGCTTGAACCCCTGGCCCAAGCACCAAAACCGGAGGGCATGGCCAGCGAGGAAACAGAGGCTGTCATCGATCCCTTCCGGCGCAAGAGCTGGTATGTCGCGCCGCCTCCACCTCCGCCTCCCAAGCCCACGGCACCGCCACTGCCTTTCCAGTACCTCGGGCAGTTGCATGAGGATAGCGAGCAGCGTGTTTTCATCAACCATCAGGGGCGGCATCTGGTCATCAAGGCGGGCGATCTGATCGGCGGGATATACGCGGTGGAAACGGTGACAGCCGGGCAGGTTGTCTTCATCTATCTGCCGCTTCGGGAAAAACAGGTCTTGCCGACTGGCATGCTCTAGGCCCGGCGTTATCTTGCAATAGCCGTGTAATGCAGGATGACTAAGGTGTTTGCTGGATCAACCCACCTAGCGGAGAACCAGCATGATGAATGCCGAAAAAGTGATTGCGGCCCACAAGGCCCAGCTGTCTGCATTGCACGAGATGACCAGCAAAGCGCTGGTCACTGTCGAGAAGATTGCCCTGTTGAATCTGGAAACCTCGAAGAACTCCCTGGAGCACCATCACGAGCATGCCCACTCGCTGCTCAGCAGCAAGGACGTCAAGGAGTTGTCGAAGCTGCACAACAACGCCCTGCAGGACCTGGCCGAAAAGGCGGCCGCCTACAACCACGGCCTGTTCGGAATCGCCGTTGGTCTGGGCAACGAGTTCGGCGAACTGATCGAGACGCAGATGGCTGACGCGCAAAAGCAGTTCGTCGCCGCGGTCGAAGCAACGATGAAGAACGTGCCGCAGGGCGCCGAGCCGGTCGTGGAAGCGGTCAAGAGCGCGCTGAGCACCGCCAGCGAGGCGATGGATTCGGTGCAGAATGTCGTCAAGCAAGCCGCCGAATCGACCCAGGCAAAGCTGGTCGCTTTGTCCGAGAGCACCGTCAAGGCTGCCAAAGCCAGCAAGGCCAGGGCGGAGATGTCGGTCGACCAGGTCGCCTGATTTGGTTCACCGGAAAGCAACAGGCCCTGGGGCGTTATCGCCACAGGGCCTGTTTTCATTGGTGGCGGTCAGCCAACCCGAATCGACGTCTCAGTGCGCGTGGTGATGACCATCTTGTTGCATGACACGGGCGACGAAGGGATCGCTTTCCATGTCGCCAAAGTCGGATGCATCGATCTTGCCGTAGCTGGCGATGCGTTCATCGGTGGCACGCGGCCAGGCGGCCGGGGCCTCGGTGTGGATTTCCTTCAGGCTGAGTTCCATGCGTTGCTGCGGCCCGACGATCTGCAGGCGGGCCGGCAAGCGGGCCTGTTCCAGCCACCACAATTCGATCTTCTGGCCATTCAGCGTGCCGCTGTAGCGCACGGCCTTCTGGCCGAATTGCACCTTGCTCGGGCCGCGCTTCAGCGATTCGAGCAATTCGGGCGAAACGACTGAAGCCAGCTTGACCCAGTCAGGCTGGGCATTGCGCGTGCGAATCTCGCCCGGTGTGTATTCGACGACACGCTGATCGCGGTGGAAGACGCGACGGTAGCTGTAATCGTCCTTGCCCTGGCGCTCCCAGATATTGTTCTGGCCGGTGGCCAGGTCGGCGGTCTCGACCGCATCGGCATCGCGCCACAGATACCACTCGGTACGCAGCTTGTTGTTGCTCAGATCGAAGCGGGCGGCCAGCGGCTTGAGCGGCTGGCTGACGGCGGATGAGGCGCTGACCGCCGGTTGATGTTCGTGATGCGCTTCGTGGGCATGGGCGCTGGCCATAAGGCTCAGGCAGCCCAAAATCACTGTTTTTTTCAGGTTCACCGCAGCTTCCTCTTTAAATGCAGCGAGCGCCCCGCAGGGCGCTCATGTTTCAAGCCCCGGGCAGCCGGCTGACAGCCGCCCGGGGTTGTGATCAGAAGCCGAAGGCTTCCTTCATCACGTGGTAGATCCAGTTCTGTTCCATGCTGCCGCGGACCAGATAGGACTTCGGACCGGTGGCGTAGATGGCGACATCTTCACCGGCATGGGTTTCCGAGCCCATCGGCACGACGGCTTGCTGCAGGTAGTTCAGGGCCGTTGTATCGACGCTGCTCAGGTCGTTGCTGCGCGGATTGCCGGCAGCGCCCGGGCCATTCTGGTAACCCAACGTGGTGTAAGGCATGCCGTCACCAGCCTTGGTCGGCGTCGGGGCATTGCCATCGACGGCCGGCACTTCCTTGCTCAGGCCGAGGATGTCGTTGCCGCGATGCGGGTAGCCGGCGATGGTGAACACGTGGCTGTGGTCGGCGGTGACGATGATCAGCGTCTCGCGCGGATCGGTCATCTCGTAGGCCTTCTTGATTGCCTTGGCGAACTCGACGGTGTCGAGCAGGGCGCGCTTGGCATTTCCGGCGTGGTGGGCGTGGTCGATACGGCCAGCCTCGACGTGCAGGAAGAAGCCGCGCTTGTTGCTGTCGAGCATGTCGATGGCCTTGGCGGTCATCTCGGTCAGCGACGGCTCCTTGGCGGTGTCGTTGGCACGGTCGGCCTCGTACTCCATGTGCGAACGCTCGAACAGGCCGAGCAGGTGGCTGGTATTGGCCGGGGTGGTGGCATCGAAGCCGGCCTGGTCGAAGACGAACTTGGCGTTGGCGCCACGGGTGCTCACCCATTCGGCCGTCAAGTCGCGGCCATCGGTCCGCAGGCCCTTCTTGGTGGTGTCTTCCGGATCGAACTGGGTGTTCGGGCGGAAATATTCACGGCCACCGCCCAGCGCGACTTTCAGGCTCTTGGCAACGGTCGGCGATACTTCGATCAACTGACGGGCAATGTCCTTGACCGGCTTGGCGACGCCGGCACAGGCAGCGGCAACCTGGCCATTGTGTTCCCAGTCGCGCACGGCGGTGTGGGCGTAGGTGGCAGCAGGGGTGGCATGCGTGATGCGGGCGGTGGAAACGACACCGGTCGCCTTGCCGGCGGCAGCGGCCTGTTCGAGGATGGTCGGCAGGCTGTTGGCGGCGATCTTGGCGGCATCGCATTCGCCGCGGGCGGTCAGGTGGTTGACCGAGAGCATGCCTTCACGCGCCTTGTAGCCGGTGACCATGGCGGTCATCGTCGGGGCGGAGTCGGAAGTCTGCTGGTCCCAGGAGTAGGTCTTGGAGAGAGCCAGATTCGGGAAGTTTTCGAAGGACAGGCGGTTTTCCTCGCCCGGCTTGCCGTTCAACTGGCCTTCCAGAATGCGGGCGGCGGTTACGGTCGAAACGCCCATGCCGTCACCGACGAACAGGATGACGTTCTTGGCGTGGCGATGGTTGTCGACGATCCGCTCGCTGTGGCGGATGAAGTGATGCCCCTGCTTGTACCAGTCCTGGACCGATTCAGGTCCCTGGACGACGGGTTCGGCGGCGAAGGCGGGCAGGGTGCCGGCGGAGACGGCGAGGGCAACGGCCGAAACGATGGCCTTGCGAGTAAGCTTGTGCATTGACGGGACTCCTTGTTGGGATTGGGGGCTGTCGGTGCTGCAACCTTGGGCTGGTTTTTATTGCCTTGGTCGCTTTAGCAAGAAGCATCGTAGCCGCGAAATATTGCGCCGGCATGTCACGGAAATTTCAGCGTCATCGGCTCGATGTGGTCATTGTTCTGCAATGGTCATGTCATCCAGGTTTCGTACGCTGACTGACCCATTCCGCTATTCCATCACTACAAGGGCTCCTCCACATGAAGAAAAGCACACTTGTTCTGGCCTTGGTTACCGCGCTGCTGCCGACCACCCTTCTCGCCGATAACCCGCATATCAGCTTCAGCAAGCAATGGACTTACAAGCATGGCGTGACCGCCGGCCAGGTTTCGGAAATCCCCGCCTTCGACAAGCGTACGAATACGCTCTGGGTTGCAGGTGTGGTCGGCGTCGACGTGCTTGATGCCAAGACCGGCAGGCTGCTCGAACATATCGATACGAGCACCCACGGTTCGGTTAACAGCGTCGCCCTCAAGCACGGCCTGGCTGCCTTCGCCGTCGAATCGACAAGCCGTACCAGCCCGGGTGTCGTGCTCTTCTACGATACCAGGACCCGTCTGCCGAGCGCCGGCATCAATACGCTCGAAGTTGGCGCCTTGCCCGACATGCTGACCTTTACCCCGGATGGTTCGCGCCTGCTGGTCGCGAACGAAGCGACGCCGAGCGTCTATGGTGCCCGCATCGGAACGACGATTCCCTATGTCTATGGCACTGCGGGCAACGACCCGGCGGGCAGTGTCAGCATCATTGACGTGGCCTCGCGCAGCGTCGTTGCGACGGCTGGCTTCAAGGGCGTGGCAACCTCGGGCGCCAATCTGCGCACAACGACCGGCATGGATTTCGAGCCTGAATACATCGCTGTCAATGAAGATGGCACCAAGGCTTTCGTTACCCTGCAGGAAGCAAATGGCATGGCGGTGCTCGACCTGAGGACCAATGAATTCACCCAGGTCATCGGGCTTGGCGCCAAGGACTTCAGCCTGCCGGGCAATCAGATCGATCCGCTCAATGAAGGCACGATTTCCTTCGGTTCGCACAAGGTCAAGGGCCTCTATATGCCGGATGGCATCGCTGCCTACGAGTGGAAGGGCAAGACCTATCTGGTGATGGCCAACGAAGGCGATTTCCGCGAAGACGACAAGGATCGCTCCGCTGCCAGCACCTTTGGCGCTGTTGTCCCGCTCGACAAACTTCGTGTTTCCAACGCCGACTCCTCGGCCAGCGAACTCTATGCGGCTGGCGCCCGTTCCTTCTCGATTCGCGATGAAACGGGCCGACTGGTCTACGACAGTGGCGACATTCTGGACAAGAAGGCTGCCGAACTCGGCATCTACGATGACGGTCGCAGCCGCGACAAGGGCGTCGAACCGGAAGGTGTCGCATTACTTGACATCGGTGGCCGTACCTATGCGTTTGTCGGTCTGGAGCGCACGACGAAAAGCGCGGTTGCCGTGTTTGACGTCACTGTCCCGCACAAGGCGTCCTACGTTGACATGATCGTTACCGATGGCGACGTCGCCCCCGAGGGATTGAGCGCGTTCCACTATCGTGGTGAGTTCTATCTGGCCATCGCCAATGAGGTATCCAATACCACGTCGCTTTATCGAATCGATCGTCTTCCCGGTCATCACCATAAACGCTGAACGATTAAATGCAGGCCGAGGAGCGAGGAAAATTTTGCTCCTCGGCCATTGCCGTCATTCAGTGTTCTGGCTGACTCAGACAGCGATGTCTCCGATAGGCAGCACTCGACTGACAAACTGTGTGTAAATATGCGCAGCCGTCAATTCGTCACCGATCTGGAAGTCGGGCGAACTGAATGTAGAACAATATGACAATTAACGTTATGCATAAGAGGAAGAGGTTGCGTTCTCGAATTCAAGTCGTTCAGAAGTTTCTGTGGGCAATTTACTTCACGCCATTGGGAGTAAAACTTCCTCTTTTCGACCGATTGATCTAATTTTTCGTCCCGGTCGAACCGTACGAGGAGTACGTGACCAAGTTCAACAAGGCCTCGATCGAACTCATGATGATCGCCCCGACCGTGAACAGCGTCGACTCACTGCCGACGAGAAGGCGCAACTGGCCTTCGTGACAAAATTCCGCGAGCTCATGCGGCTGAAGAACGTACTGACGACCTCCGCCGGGTTCAAAGATGCCGACGATTAAGCAGCTTTTGATTCCGGCAGGGTCAGATTCGGGCTGGAGCCCACTGCGTCTTTCAGACAACCACTGGCATGAAAGGTCACGACCCGGCGGGCCGTAATCGGGATCTCTTCGCCCGTCTTGGGGTTGCGACCCGGGCGCTCAGGCTTGTTGCGCATGTTGAATACGCCGAAACCAGCCAGCTTCACTTCCTCCCCGCACTCCAGGCAGTCTGAGATTTCCTTGAAGAACGCCTCGACCATTTCCTTCGATTCACGCTGATTGAGGCCAACTTTTTCAGACAAAGTCTCGGCGAGGTCAGCTTTGGTGATGGTCATGAGTAAACGGCAGCTTACGATGGTCGAGATTTTACTCGACCAATCACAGAACCCTGCGTCCTTAGCGGCACTTGAGGTGATCGTTGTTGTTTTGGCGCTGAGTCAGAACGAGCGTCCAGACAACGATAACGATGGGTATGGCAAGGGGAAACACGGTTGTATGGGAAACCCAACATTGTATAGAGGAGGATTCATGTTTGTCGCCAAACTTTCAGTTTAGACAAATTAATATGGTGATATTAACGATACTTTTAGCGTACTGATATTTACATTGCACAACCATAACTTTGTTGATAGGATAAGTTAGAGGTAGGAAAATGGATAACTTTCGCCGGACTAAAAGTTATGAATCTCGTTGAATTGGGCCAAGCCTTTCGGGAAGCCCGACTGCAAAGCCGCCAGCCATAAAAGGATGTCTCGGCCAAAACGGGCGCGAGTGTGACCACGATCTCCCAATTCGAAAACGGCATGCTGACAGATTTGGGGAGCGTTCGGCTCCTGGCACTACTGGAACAGGTCGGGCTCGAACTGAGCACCCATCACCGCACGCAGCACAGGACGCTCGACGATGTCGCCCAAGAGCTCAATGCAGGATCGGCAGCCTCCGATGTGAGTGGCCAGCCTCGACAAGTCACCGTCAAACAGCCCCAGCGAGTCCGCGCGCGCAAAGTGAAGGGGATTTGATGCGTCTCGATGTTTATGTTTGCGACACCCTGGTTGGCCAACTCACGCCGATAAGCGATGGCGGGTTTGCCTTCACCTATCGGCCCGATACTGATCCGAATCACTTTGTCTCACTGACAATGCCGGTACCCCAAGGTAAGCCTTCGTAGAACGCCTGAATCGTCGCGTATGCCGAATCAAAGTCAGGCAACTCGTCATCTATTTCGTTGGCAAGGCTGTGATAATCCGCCATAGCCATCTCGCGTACTAGCGAGTTGGCCATCGACGTTTGCATGGCAGCTATCTCTCGGGCCTTACAGGAATCAATCAATTGTCTAAGCAGACGTGTCTTTTCATGGGCACTAAGCTTGGCGCAGCGAGTTAGCAGCATGTGGATGTCGAAGACATCCTGACGACGTGTTCGGTTACGTACCGGTTGCTGCAATAGTGATCGGTATTTCTCGGCCAGAAGGTTGGTGAGACTGTAGGCCTTCAATTGCTCGCCGTCCTCAAGAGCCAGAATTTCGACATCTAATACAGCTTCGTCGAAGCTGTAGTCGATCTGGACCTTCGTGCTCGACTGCTTTGCCTGCAGTCTCCTGAGATGGGATGCATTGCTTCGTGGAGCATACCCGATGCTGATCTGCAAAGTAGGGAAGCTAGGATTGGGCGACTTGGGATTGAGCTTTGCATTCTGGCGTAAACACATGGTGTCATAAGCCAGGTGGTCATTTGCCCAGACAAGTTGCGCATCAAGCTCTTGCAGCAATGAATCCTCATCAGCTTGGCGATGTTTTTCTAGGGTTGAAAAATCGATGTCCCGGGTAAAGCGAGTACTGTCATATCGAATAGCCATGAGTAACCCACCCTTCATGACCATTCTGGAACTCAAATCGGACGACGTGCCAATCGCCGTTAGAATAATGTGCACCGCCTCGCGAAACCCACGCTGCTCGTCCGGGGATGTGGCGACCCATTGCTCCAAGCTCAATTCCTGTATCAGATCATTCATCGTAGCCTGCTAACGAAGGAACGTTGATCGAAAGCTTCCAGCGTTCAGAATATTCGGGAGCGTATTCCACTTCGGGATCCAGCTTTCGAGATCCCCCCCTCTGTGCAAATCTAGTCCAGCTTTCTACAACCAAGTCCTTAACACCACAAACTTCCGTCAGTAGATAGCCAGCTCGTACCTTGTCAATAGCCTTGCCGTGTCGTTCATATTCATCTGTGATCAGACGAAGATATTGCTTGGCATTATTGGAAAAGATGTCGATAACGTGCTGAATCCCGCCGCACAACTGCGGCTCGCGAGTCATTTCAAGAAATACCCGCCCGATAGTGGCAACTCGCATGTTGCTTCCGCTCACATGCTTGAACGCCCCTAGTTGTGATCGCTCTTGAAAATGTAGGCTCATAGCTCCAATCTTCGAAAGCTTGGGGCGTACGAGTTTAGGCAAGCGGCTGATCAGGTATTCGTCGTAATTTGCACCCAGATCGCGCCGCATTTTTTCCTCAGCCTGCCGTCTCCACTCCCCAGCAGGCGGTTTCGTGAGATATAGAATTTTGGGGAAACGGTCGGTAAGACCGTGATACTCCATCGCGCTCAAATGGGAAACATAAGCGAATGGATCCAGGGCGCATGCGATTTGCTGAGCTGATGCAGTTGAGTGTCCAATGAGTTGATAGGCGGTAGCCGTTCCACCCAGAGAAAGCGGAACAAATATTCTCAGTCTTTTCAAATGATCAATAACAGGATCGAGAAGGTCGCTACGCTTTTCAGCGTGCGCAGATAACTTGAGAAAGAGGACCTTGCCGAGTTCGTACTCAGAAATGACAGGCAGCCCAGTCGCGGCAAGCGCTTCAATAAGTTTGCCGATGTCGGATTCTGATAATATTGAAATTTTCATTATAGATTACGATGCGTCCTTAGGACGCATCGTAATCTATAATTCATAAGCTAGTCAATAAATATTGAAATCGCCATCTTGCATTTCGTTTGCTGCTGGCAGTACAATGCGTCCTAAGGACGCATTGTACTGCCAGCATATGAGGCCGTGGCTCATGAGCGATCTACGGTGGCATCCAATCCTCACGCCAAATCCGCAATAGGAAATCATTTGGGCTCGATCATTCACCGAGCCTTGAATGTCGGACGTTATGCCTCGGTAAGCTGAACCCAGGAATGTCCCAGCCTGATACTAGCCATCCAGAGTGTCATGTTCAGAGGATTTCCTCGATTTCCCAGAATGAGCAGAATGAACCCTTCCATGGCTCCATCGAAGGCCTTGAGATACGCTTGTGCAGTCTCTCGGTCTTGCTCGGAAGGCATGGGGCAAGCTTCTGGATGGGTGTGCCACAGGCCAACAGCATGTCGCCCCAGAGCAAATTGGGTGTGGCGGTCCTGGGTGGCCGTGCGGAGGTTGGGTACAAAACCGCAGCGTGTACTCCGATCTTCCTTGTAAGGACCGGTTCCCAGAGAGATTCTAACCGTAGCCTGCTCGGGGGTAGGGCTGAACAACTGTCCGCCAGCCTCCCGCTGCCAAGGTCCGCACTGCGCGTAGCGATAGATATGTTCAAGCACAGTGGCCTCCAGCAGAATCTCTCCTCGGCTATCCGGCAATATGAATCGCCGCTCATCCATGCCATGCTCGCTGCAGAGAAACCCCATCAAAAGGTGCTGCTTTCTCGGCCCACGGCCGGTATGCAAGGTTGACGTAGTGGTCATCCAGGAATTTACGGCCACGCACCCAGCTGCGGATGACTGGCACATTGATTTTGTCGTCGAGTAACGCGAGCGCGCCTTCTGCAATCAATGCCACCGCATATGCAGCAGCAGAAGGTGTGTAACTTTGGAAGGTACTGCTGCACGCGGGTTCCTGCTGAATCACTGCGTCCGGCCAGTCGATTGCCTCGAGGGATCGCATCGGATCGATAGTGCTCTGTAGCCAGGAACTACCGAGCGGCAGTAGGCAGGCATGGGCCGCTGCCGCATACGGCTCCATCCAGCCGACCAGGAGCGGACAGGATGCAGTACGACGGGCCGCTTCGCAACTGCTGCGAACAGCGGGCTCCCCAGTCAGGTCGAGGACCAAATCGATATCGTCTAGGTGGTTTTTTGTGAACCACGTCTGCGCCGTATAGGGGAAAACCTTGATTTCGGTGGAAGGCCAACCGCGAGCCAGCTGTCTCCCTAGGGCTCCGGCCTTGCTGTAATCAATGGCATTGGCTCCCAAGACATGTCGTCCGATGTTTGCTGTGGCCAATTGCTCGGGATCAACCAACGTTAGCTCTCCAACTCCAGCCTTCGTCAGCTGCTCTGCCAGCGGACTGCCCAGGGCTCCGGCACCTAAAATCAGCACGCGCTTGCGCTGGCGTAGAGTGATCTCCGGATGTTGGTCACGTCCACAAATCCAGGCAGGGTCCATCCGTTCAACCGGCAACGGCACCATACGTTGCGTCGGGTAGGCTCTTACCGTAATTCCTCTGCGTACCACGGTGGGCGGGCCTCCGGTGAGTAGAAAGCCAAAACTGCAGGTTGGGGCACGGAGCAATACAATGCGATGCATCTTCCGGCCGCGTCTGCCTGTGGCGGAGAGAAACTGTAGGGCATGTTGCCGACCGAAGCGTGACTGAAGTAGACGCTCCAACTGTCGTTGCGTTTGTGGCCAGGTGTGGGGTGTCAGCGCATGGGAAATGGGAATGTCGGCGACAAGGACTCGCGTTACTTGCTCTTTCTCCTGACGAAGCGCCGTAACCGTCCGTTGCGTCAGTGCCGCATTCACCCCCGCGATCACTACACGACGGATAGAAAGATGCTGCGCATCGTAAATACGGGGATGGGACTGGCGCTCATCCAGCGTATAGAGGAATTTAACCGCATCGTTGGGGGAGCGATGACGCTTGCACTGGATAGACCAGTAATTCAGTGCTTCCTTCGCAAAATCTCCGTCCAGCAACCCAGTACACCAGGGGCGCAGGAATTTTTCGTCAAACGCCTGCAGCAATTCTTCGATTCGATCCGCGGCCTCCGCGCCACTCAATGGCCCAGGGTCTCCTTCGATGCAAAGCCTGCCATCAAATTCGACATGAGGAATCCTGAGAATGGCGTCCGGAGAGAACTGGATACGCGCGTTCGCTGTTACCGGAAATTCAGGCGGAAGTACTAACCAGGCCGCGTTAAACGAACGATCCTTATGCAAGCAAGGCAGAACTAAAGGAAAGCGTCGCGCCCCGTACTGCCCGCCAGCGATTTCCGGCTGCAATGCCGGGTGCGTGGCAAGGTAGTTGTCGAGAGAAGCTGTCAATACGAAGACCTTGTGCTAGGCAAGTCCCTTAGTGGCCGGTGGGGTATAGACCCGTTTCGGTGCTTGCACTGCCAGGCCGAGACCAGAATTGGTGCCCGAAGTAGAAGCGCCGGTAGTTCCGAAGGTGGCGCGGATTTTATCGGTCAAAAGGCGCTCATCGGTTTCGTTGAGAATCTCCTTCAGATCGTCAATTAACAGCTCGCACCACGCATCAAAGGTCGCCTTACGCTCAGGATTTTCGTTCCAGCGTTCAGCGAAGTTTTCCCCTTCGACGGTGGGGTTGGCGATCCAATAGCCATCTTGACGAATCTCGATCATTCCCGGCATCAATTCGGCGAGGTCGGCCAGCAATTTGATTGGATGCGCATAGCGACTTCCATTATCAGCGAGGCCTTCATAGCATTGGGTGAGCAGGGTGACAATGATCACAGAGATCGGTTTCAGGTCACCGTCAATCAGGCCCTTGCGAGCTGCCATGTCCCGATGCCGTTTGAGAAGGCGGATAGCCACGCGGAGCGTATCGCTCAGGGGCACTTCCTGCTCTGGAACTGGGATAATGCTGTCGGATGCCAGGACAGCACGCTTTTCCAGAAGAACAGAGACGAGAAGCGGTCGTTTAGCCTGGTCGGCGACCCACTGCGTGAAGCCGGCGGGGTTAGATGTCTTCCATTGCTTGGATGGCGTATCGACAACAGCCAGAGCACTTTCGCGGTAACGATCGGTAGTCCGGTAGCGGATATGGCTCGCGATCTGAGCCGGAATTTTATCGAGAGGCACCGAAGGCGTGAATTCAATGTAGTAGCTTCGATTCGCGAACTCGATCCGCCAGCAACGTTTCTTGGCGCAAGCATCCCAATCCCCAAGAGCTTCACCAATTTGTTCGAAAAAGCGCATCGGGTCACGTGCCTCGATGCGGGAAATATCAACTTGGCAGACTGCATCGATATCGAATTTTGAGCGATCCGGAGCACGAATTAGGGTGCGGGTACTAGCAGATCCTTGCGGATGGACCTGAATGGCGTCCCTTGGCCAGTGTAGTTGTTCGACGAGGTGGTCGGCGAGCTTATGGTAATCATCCGAGGCCCCTTCAATTTCGACAGAATCTACCGTGATGTGTCGATTGACTGCATCCAGTTCGCGCACCACGAGGCCGAGGGAAGATTGTGTATCAAGGGCGCTGTCGGCGGACAGCACTGCCAACGTCTCTCGCAGCACACGTTTTTGCCGATTCGCTTGAGCAATCGCAACCTGAGCACCATATTTGGTCATAGCCATGAAAAATCCTTAGCGTAAGGGAATGGTTTTGGCAGGGTCTTCGCCGGTCGTACTGACTTGCTGCCCTTCAATCTTAAAGGCCGGCAGGAATGTCGATGCCCCGTCCGGCCGATCATAGAGTTGATAAACCGGGTGATGTCCCGGCTGCAACAACTGGCCGAACCGGAAAAGTGAGCTTGCCGGTGAAACGCCGATCAGATGAACGCGTTGCGGCCGAATCGTGTCGTGGATCAAGCGTACTGCCTGCCGAGCGCATTCCGTGAACTGGGCCAGATCATCCGGGTGGCGAATGCATTGCGGCCCCGGAGATGCATGTGTTATCCGAATCCAGGGTATGCGACTTTCTGCAACCTCCGCAGCCAGTGCGCTGGGTAAAGTGCGTGGATCAATCTGTGCAGTCAACTCCAGAGAGAGCAGTACCGTGTCAGCTGGGCCGGAGGAAGTATTTTCCAACCGAATCGTTCCCACCGGGGATGGCCTTGCCGTTGGATTCCAGCGCCAGCACTTGAGATCGCGGTCGTATTGAAAAACCTCAATCGGCCGCGCCTCACCCAGGATACGACCGGCAAGTACCAGAACGGGAACCAGATGCAGCGGAAAAATCGCCAGAACCTCTGGTTCCCCCTGCGGGATCGTAGATGGCCGATTGCCGGTTTTAAGCATGAGGTCGAGAATATCGGTCTCATGTTCGTGCAACAGGTGGTACCAGAAGTTAGGGCGGGCTCGATCGTCCCGCTGTAGGCGACGGATTGCATGCAAGACATTCGGTAAAGGCCCCAGTCGGCGGCTGAGCACGCTGCCTTGAAGTTCGCTAGTCGCGATATTGGTAGGTACGTTCGCCAAGTTGGCGAGCAAGGTTATCAACTGAGTTCGTGGGTAAGAAAGGCCTGCTAGCAGTTGATTCACGCGCTGCTCATGTTCCGTACGCATTTCAAGCAAGACATGCGTCGGGTGCTCGCTTTCTGCAATCCGATCGATCAGCCGATGGTGTTCGTCACACATCAGCATGATGTTTTCCGGATCATTCGAAAGGGCATGAGAATCACCGTTGCCCCGAGGACCGTCCGGATCGGATGCGACGATGTGTGCGAGATAGGCTGCGCGGGCCGATTGCGTTGTCAGGGAAGTGCGTCCGACATCCTTGCCACACCCTCGATACATACAACGACCCCCTGCTGCATGCCAGACCTGATTGGCCGTGGGTACAGAGATCGCCTGCCCCCGCCCTTGTCCAAATAACGTTTCACGTTGCCTGTACCAGGCGGCGACGTCCTCAACGGTGGCATTGAGCAGCGGCCAAGTGGCGTCTGGGGATTCGTTGCTTTCCAGAGACTCGATAGATCGTTCGATTCGTTTCAGTCTTCCGGCTCTGGCAATCCGCTTTAGCTGTACAACCGAGCTTTTTCCAGGGTTTGCGGGATGGACTGAGGCATCTGTTGTCCCGACTTCAAAGACCAGACAACGGTGATGGGCATGAGCATATGCAACAGTACGATGATCTTGAAGGCGCATCGCGAGCCAAGTATTTAGTTCGGCATCGTCCAGCGTTTGATTTTCAATTCGTGTGCTATTTGGTATGGGGAGCAGGAAGGCTGACATTGACAATCTGTAAGCGAACAGAGGGGGTCGGATAGAGTCCAAAATTATTGATGAAGAACTGCAGAGATCGTGGTTCCCGCTGTTGGGGAATGGAATCACAGTTTAAGTATTGAGTCTTATCGGCAAGCAATCCTATCAGCATAACGACAGATGTATTTTTCTTCAAAGAAATCTGACTGGAGTAGGCCACCCAGGGAGCGATGGTCGAAGTTCGCCCGCACCGATACCCGTGATAATCGCTATACCGTCTCTCAATCTTGGACCTAGTTATGTCACTCAAATCCTATCTTCGGCAGCTTGTGCTGACCCCTGCGGAGCAGCAGGCCCTCGCGTTTACGCAAGCATGGCTTCGGCCCGCTGAGAATCTTTACACCCGAAACGGACGCTGGAACCCGGCAGAACCGGGCGGCCACATGACTATCACTTGGGGAACCAAACCGCCTTTGGGTTGGCTCGAAGATGTGCGCCAGCAAGGCCCCCGCATCACTATTAACCATATCGCGGTTGCCACGGAGTTCGTCGGCTACAGCTATGCCCGCCGTCTTGCGCATTCCTTCGGGCAGGCAGTTAAACAGCATGCAGGCGTAACTGAGATCCTGTTCACGGAGTACAAGCAATCTACGCTGCCTGGCTACCCGGCATTCTTCGCCAAGCTAGGCGCTACGCAGATGCCCTCAGCGACCAAGGGGTTTGAGTGGCTTTGGACTATTCCTTAGCCAGCCTTGGCTGGATGCCTGTGACACCTGGCCAAACGCGTGATGGAGCCGGCTCCCTCCGCTTCACCTTCTCCGCGCCCGCCGAAAATTTAGGCAAACAACCCCGAGGCCTTGCTACACCTCGCTGCGAGACCAGCTCAATCCCCGGAAATCCCGTCGTTATCCAGAGACTTTGTGGAAAAGCAGGAAAGGCGCTATACAGATTGCATCCTCTCCGGCGGATGCGTGTCCTCAGTGCCCTTGGCACTTTCCCGGCTGGCACACCTCTCGTGTCAGCCGGCTTTTCGCTTGCAGGCCAACAAAGCACATGCGCATAATGCGAGCCCTGCTGCGGTGTCGCAGCGCACATATCAATGCCGTTGTCCGCTGACTATCAAATCACATTTCCCCAAGCCGAGGCCTTTTTCGCCGACTGGCACCGACTGTCAATTCCGGTCGAATCCGCAGCTCCCATCGACAGCACAGCCTTAAGCGAATTCGCCCACGCATTTGCAGCTCACTACCCGGCTTACTGTCAGCGTGGCCTGCTCACGAATGTGTGGCAGATAGCCCGCGTTGGCCGTGATGAGCTACGGAATAGTCAGATTCTGGCGTGGATACTGGACTGCAATGGTAATCACGGTCACCAATCGCGCATTTTGGAGCGGTTCGTGGAACTTACGAACTCGATGGCAGAGCGCTCTGGGAGAACCATCGAGCCCATCCCCGTCACCGAGGTTGCCCAAGGAAGGTAACCTACGGACATTCGATGCCGTGATTGGGCGCCACCTGACGTTTACTACACTGCCCCTTGTGCACAACCAGTACGGCCAGGTGGCCAGTTGGTCCGAACTCAATGATTTCCAGGCTCTAGTCTCTCCGGTGCCAGAACCACCAATGC
This sequence comes from Dechloromonas hortensis, assembly GCF_009469765.1. Classification (GTDB taxonomy): domain Bacteria; phylum Pseudomonadota; class Gammaproteobacteria; order Burkholderiales; family Rhodocyclaceae; genus Azonexus; species Azonexus hortensis. The sequence goes on along the minus strand of NZ_SSSQ01000019.1, from coordinate 27,443 downwards.
CGGCCCTGATGCTGCTGGGACTAGCGATGATCGGCGGCATCCATGCTCGCCGAAAGTCCCAAGCAGAGTAGCCTCGAACGACACATATCGCACACCCGGCCCACCTCTCGCCATCCAACCACCTCCCAACTCGACAAAACCACCATTTAGTTCGCCACTATTTTTCGCTCTAACCCGGTGATACCGTTTGCTTTTAACGGGTATCCGGAAATTGTTGTGGGCTTTGACTGCTACAACGCACAAACAAAGGGGTAAGCGTGAAAGTTTTTTTGGATGACGAACGCGCCACTCCAGAAGGTTGGGTGCGGACATTTTGGCCAGAAGAGGCCATTGCACTGCTCAATACTGGGCAGGTAACGGAGTTGTCGCTCGATCATGATCTGGGCGACGATGCGCACGGCACAGGCTACACGGTTTTGTTGTGGCAGGAAGAGCAGGTGATAGTCCATGGCATGTTGCCTCCGATTATCCACGTGCACTCGGCGAACTCGTCCGCCCGGCTGAAAATGGATGCGGCTATCGCGGCCATCAATCGCCACGCTGGCAATTGTTCGGCGGAGCACCGCTAGTCGTTACACATATAGAAATCCGGACACCCCTTTTTAACGCTTGTCGTACCAACCATGGACCTCGCAAAACAACAGCAATTCTTCGCGCAGTACCCCCGTGCGTTCCGGCGCCCGATTGATGCCGACACCGGCCCGCTCGATTTTTGGGGTATCGAAACCGGCGACGGTTGGCACACGCTGATTGCCAAGGCCGCCACCGCAATCGAAACCGCGATAACTCAGCTGCTCGCCGCTAATCCAGAAGCCGAGGCGACCGCCTGGCCCCGGATCAGCCAAATAAAGGAAAAGTTTGGCCTCCTGCGCATCCACGTGGCCAACACCACATCGGATCTCGCCGCAGCGCTCGATGCCCTGTCCGCACAGAGCGCGCAGATCTGCGAATCTTGTGGGCAGCCAGGCACGCTCAACAAGGATGGCTACTGGCATGTACGCTGTCCTGAGTGCGCGGCCCGACGCGACACCCCAGCGTGCGATTTTGCCCGCCTGGCGCAGGTTAGGATCGAGCGGCTGACGATACTCAATGCCCGCCCGGATTTCGCAACACCCGCGCTACTGGCTCGGCTCCACGCAACAAAGCGCGCCGAGATCCTGGACCTGCTCGCCGAGGTTGGCCCAGTCATGGCCCGAGCTGACCGAGCCTCGGATTCGCCGGTGGTTCGTGGCACAGAGCAGGGCGTCGTGATCGAGGGCACTGACATGGCCGTTGCAAGCCTTTTTGACGCGCTGATCGCCGGGCGGTCGCTCGCTGATTTCCTCGTGGCGAACCCGGACTTGGCGCCCGGTGCTGCTGTGCGGGTGCTTCTGCGCGCCCGCGAAATGCTGGCAAAGGAGGCATCATAATGAGGCTGCCGGAATACAAATGCACACGCTGCGGCCGGGTCCATGTTGCACTCAATGCGCAGCAGATTGCGGATGTGCCGGCTGCTGATCGCCCCGCAATCTCCAAGTGCTTCGCGTGCGGAGCGCCGGCAAGCCAGTTTGTACCAGCCGGGCCGGATGATGCGCCCAAGGGTTGCACGTTGACGCCGATCATCTTGCCAACTGCCGAGACGCCCGCTTCTGGTGTGCTGCCGGCTTGGGCTTGCTGCGCTTGCGGAATCAAAGTCGGCGGGCCGGCACGGAGCGACGTAGCCTGGCAGAGCGGAACCTGTGGCATCTGCGGCGAGGCCGGCACTGTGACCGAATTCCGAAACTTCCGCCCGGCCCCGATTGCAACAGCGAACGAGCACAAGGCTGCGCTGCGGGAGATATCACCGTACTTTGAGAACGAACCGGCGCTGGGCTCGCCAGAAAGTGTTCGGTTTGAGGTACTGGCGCAACGGATCGAGGACTACGAAGCAGTGCACTTCCCTCTCGGCCACAATTTCAGCGAAGGCCAACGAGGCGCCGTAAGCCGCGACAACAAAAAACAGCGAATTTCGATTTATCTTGATTCCGATGTGCTCGCGGCAGTACGAGCCAAAGCGGCAGCGCAGGGCAAAGGTTATCAATCTTTGATCAACAAGATTTTGCGCGAAGCGGTTCCGGAAGGCAAAACCCTGCCTCGGCCAAGCATAGCGCTATTGCGGCACTTTGATCGAGTCGAACAGCTTTGCGCTGAGCACCATGCGGCAAATCCGCGTGTATTTGGCTCTGTGCTGACGGCAACGGACACGATTCGAAGCGACCTGGATCTACTGGTTGACCCTGTGCCAGGCACGACACTACTTACGCAGGGCGCCCTGCATGACGCCCTGGCGGATTTGCTGGGCTGCCCAATCGACCTGGTGACGCCAAATGGCTTGCCGGCGGGCTGGCGGGATCGGGTGCTTGAGGAAGCACTACCGCTCGCCGACTGGGCCCGGCGCCAAAATTAGCTGGAACACGGCTCGCGCGAACCACCATCTCCTCCTGGGTGGCCACCACTTGCCTGCACGTGCCATGCCTTGCCGGCACATGCCGGCACTTGCAAGCACAGCACCCAGCGCAGAGCCAAACAAAAAGGAGGCCGAAGCCTCGGTGCGCGAGACGTAAAACATGATGCCAGCTGTGACTGCGACGCTGACACCGAGGATTGCACCTTTGCCATCCATAGTCGATCTCCTTTGTGTTTGGACAACTCCGTATAGCGTGGCGCCCGCTTAGATGTAGCTGCCGAACAGCTACAATCGTCCGTCATGGCCACCGAGCACCAAATCTTCGCGATCAACCCGGAAGGCAAGTTAGTCGCCGTGGCGGATGTCGCCAATGGCCTGGCCTGCGGCTGCATATGCCAAATTTGTAAGGATGCGCTCATCGCCAAGCAAGGCGACATCCGCGCCTGGTACTTCGCGCACCAAGGCAACGCAGAGTGCTCTGGTGGGCCTGAGACGCTGCTGCATCAAGCGGCTAAACAAGTGCTACTTGAGGCGCGCGCTGTCCTTGTGCCGGTGGTTGTTATCGGCCGATCGGTCCGCGGTGAGGACGGGGCGATGCGCTATGGCAAAGCTATCCGACCGCCCGGCATGCTGGATTACACGGATCCGGAAGCCGAGGTTGATCACGTCGTCGTCCGGCCAGATGTGCAGATTGCGGCGTCCTTTGGGCCCATGTTCGTGGAAATCGCAGTCACCAATCCGGTGAGCGGTGACAAATTCGCGAAACTGCTTGAGCTGGGTGTACCAACTCTCGAAATCACACTGCGGCTCCCGAAGCACCCTGGGCCCGATGCCTGGGGCGCCGTGAGACAGGCTGTGCTACACGCACACGAGAACCGTCGCTGGCGCGTACTGCCGGAAGTCGAGCGCCTGGCGGCAGAGGCGATCGCCAATGCAGAACTTCCACCAGCTCCACCCGTCCGGCGCCAGCACGAATTCAACTTTGGCCGAACCGCCGTGAGCTTACGTCCCGGAAAAAAGTGGCTTGCGGCGCGCGTAATGACATCGGACTTTGTAGCCGATCCACTTGTGACCGGCTGGCTGACCAGGTGGGGTGGCCGGTTCGATGCGAGTAAAGGGGTTTGGTGGTTTCGCCTCGAGGATACGGACCGGCTGCGGGCAGCGTTGACGACACTAGCGCAGCGCATTGCCCAGCATTCCCCGGCAGAACAGCACCAGCGCGTGCTCGAAGCGTACTACCAGGCGCAGCCATAGAAAAAAGCCCCGAAGGGACTTTGTTGTGCCTACCTGGCTTACTTGCTGCCCACGCTGACGTCGGCTTTGTCCGACACACCGGAATCCACCGTGGTGCTGCCGCCAGTGCTGGTCTTGATGCTGATCTTGGCATCGACGCTCTTATCCATAGTGACCTTGGCGTTGTTGATATAGCCATCGCCGTACCGGATTGCGCCATTTGCCTTCTCGATCACGCCCTTGTCGTTTTGCGTGAACGTAGCGGCAAACTCGGCCACGTTGACCAAGCCATACGTCAGGGTTTCGAGTTGGCCGGCCTTCGGGAATGTGCGGCGATTGCCTTGCGATCTGAGGTTGGTCTCGTCCAGCACGTGGCCCTTTTGCGGCACGCGGGCAGCCTGCAACAGGTGCAGCGTGGCCATGTGCGGCAGGTACTCCTGATAGCACGCACGGGCCTTGGCGTAGTCGCCGGCGATGGTCGCATCCAAACAAGCCAGCTTGGCTTTTGCCCACGCATCGCGGGCATCATTGGCGCCAACCAAGGCGTCAATGCGCTCACGTTCGCGCGCGGCCAAGGCCTTTTGATCGGCCGAAATCGTCCCATCCGGGGCCTCAAAACCGAGTTGGGCCAAGGCGCGATCAACTCCGCTCAGCACGTGCTGGCGCGTGTGCTTGCCGTGGAAGGTGGCAGCAAAAAACCCACCGGCCTTGATGCTCGTAACGGGCATCGCGTCAGTTAGCGCGCGGCTCAACAGGGGGCAAAATCGGCATCAAACGACACTTTGGCCGAGCGGCCAGCAGTGAGGTCTTTCGAGCGATCAATGCTCTCTTTTTCGTCCATTTTGAGGCCCTAGTTGGACTCGGTGTAGGCATTTACGCCGGCACTTCCACCGCCTTTTCCGCACGCCGTGAGGCTCAAAATCGCAACCAAACCGGCCGCAATCGGGGTCAACTTCATGGGTAAATCTCCTTCTTTTTGTTATCGAAAATTGGGTGTTTGAGGCCCCAAATCCAGGGCCAGGGTGGTGAAATCAGGGGATAAAGCTGTAGCTGGGAGCGGCCAAAGTCGGCTGCTCGTCAGTAGCAAAAGCGACAAATGCCGTCGCAAAATCGTCATGGGTTGCAGCGGCCAGGGTGATGGATTCGGCATAGACGCCGTACTCATCAGCCTGTGCCGCCGCCGGCGCGCTGGATGCGACAAGCGCAAGGGCAAGCGCGGGAATAAGGTCAAACATGGGTTGAGTCTCCATTGATGTTGTCGGCAATATCGCCATGCCCCGTATAGCGTGCGGGTGAGGGTGTTTTGAGGGCTACGCCCTGCCGCGATCTGCCAGCCCGGATCGGCACCGTCCGCGCAGGCATGTGCCTTGACTTGCCGGCAGCTGCCGCCAACCAGGAAGCGGCGCTGAATGACCCCGCTCCCGGCCTAAACGGGCCTCTTTTTGCCTATTTTTTTGGCAACAGGCCACCAGCCAAAATCGAGGTCAGCCCCCTTTGCCCGATACACCCGCTGTCGGAGACCTCACCCGGGCCGGCATGACTATGACTCTTACGTCGGAGAACCACCCCTGACCTCTGCTTTCCACCTCGAGGTCCGCCCCCCTTCTCCGACAGCAACCCTCGCTTTTTGCCCCGCGCCGTCCGCCTACCCCTTCCCGGCCCTTTCCGGCACCGGTTCCCTCGGCCATCCCGCCTAAATACCCCGCCCGCACCCACTTGCAGGAAGCCCCGGGTTGCGGGACACTCCGAGTTTTCTGCGCTGCAATGACGAAACAATTAAACGACTGGATGCCCTTGCGCCGCGCCCTGCGCGAAGTTGCCGATGCAGTCCAATTTTCGGATCACGTATGCTCTGAGCAGTTGGTCGAAGTGCAGAAAGCCCGCAAGCTACTGGCCACCTACGAGCTGTATCTCAAGCGCAAGATGGAAGTACGCAAGCCGCCACAGTACCGCTGCCCGAAGACTGGTGCAGAGTGGTCCGGGCGAGGGCGCAAGCCGGCCTGGGTCCAGGAGGCGATTGCTGCTGGTGTGCCGTTGGCCTATTTTTTGATAGCCCCGGCAGCTAAATCGGAATCCAAAACGGAATCCAGTTTGGCATCTGTGCTGCTGTAGTACGGGGCAGCCGGATGAATGTGCATGTGGGCTGCTGAGTTCTTGCGTGGACGGGATGGCCATGAGCGTGCTGGTTTGGCTCGCCGGCTTGGTGGCAGCGAGGCACGACGCCGAAGCTGCCCTACGGATGCCGGCTGCAGGTGACTGGCTCGGTGCGGGTTGGTGGGCGGGCTACACGCTGACTGGATGCTACGATCACACATTCCCTCTGGGCGGCCTGATTCTCTTTGGTGCTGCACTGGGGCCTGGTGTGGCGCCTACTTGGATTCCTGGGATGGCCGGAAATCTTGACCTCTAAATCAACGTCGCGCGCGGTATCGCGCTATTCGGGTGACGGGTTGGCGACTGCGTGCAACCCGTCGTTAAGGTTGCGGCACCCGCTTCGCGAATCCGGCGCGTAGCGGGGCGATTTACCGGCCCGGCCGGCAACAGGGGCAACCGGCACTTGTTTTGGCTGCGCAATTTGCACGCTGTCGCGCACCGCCAAACTCGCAGAATAAAACTCACGCTTGGAGCTGACTCGAATGACTGAGGGGGTGCCCGGGTGGGCATTGGCAAGGCAGGATAACCGGCGCGATACTCGCGCTTGTTGGGTGGCGTGTTGGCGAGAGCAATGATTGAGCGCCTAATGCGCCGCCCGCCGCTTCGCGATTGCGCACGCGTAGCGGAAACTGACCCGGCGGCTACGGTACCTTGCGTTGCCGACATGGGCAGACAGGCAAAGCGCAGGCGTAGTAGGACTACCTAAACGGCCCGCGCCTGTAGTAGAACCACTTATCCTGCTTGCCCTTAGTGCAGCGCCTGCATTTCCGCTTTTGTCCGGCGCGTCCGAGGGAAGTACGAATACCACTGACCGCTGCGCTTGATGCTTTGCGAAACATTCCGTGCCGCAGGCTTAGCGGTCGGCTTGGAAATCCGGAACTGGAAGTGCTCAACCGGGTAGCCTGGGATTGCCTCTTCGTCAGGCGCCTCCAGGTCCTCAGCCAGCGCACGCTTTTCGACCACGTAGCCGTTCGCCACAAACCAGGCGAAAGCGTCATGCAGGCGGCGCTGGAAGTGCGCGAATTTGCCAAAACTCTGGCTCGCCTTGTAGATCTTGCTGGCTTTGAGCGTGTAGCCGTCTTGGTGTGGCCGGAGATAGTCCCGCAGGAAGCCCACCAACGGAGGCAGGCCCGTGTGCATCTCAACTTTCGAGAAGTCCTGATAGCCATACAGGGCCACAATTGAGTGAGGCACCGAAAGCTTGATCTCCGACTTGCCCGCCTGGGGGTCCTGGTTAATCTCGATCACGTGGATGAGGTTGGTGAACTTGGCAATTCGAAGTGCGTCCGCCACGCGGGGCACTTGGCCCGGCGCAAAGGTAACAATAGCCAGTTTGACGGAGTTAAGCTGCAACAGGCACTCGATAACCAAGCGCCGGGCCGATGTGGAGTAATTGCGTTTGGTTGCTTCGGCGATCTGGCGAGCACTCAGGGTCAAGGCATTTACCCCGGATACCGTTCCGGCTTGATCGGGTACGGCACCAAGTGCGCCCGCTTTGCTGGCAAAGCCCACTACAGCCAGCGCCACATCCCGATCCTCAATCGTGAGCACTGGGCCAGAATAAAGTACGTAATCATTCGGGCGCCCCTCGATCGGAAACAGTTTGTTTGTATGGCCGACATCAAAGGAGCTGTGCTTAGCCAAGCTGGCGCGATCCTGAGCAGAAAAAATCCCCGTACCAAGAGCAGCGTTCGGCATGCAATCGCCAAAGGGCAAAGATGCGATAGGCGGCATGTCGTCAGCGACATACACTTGGGTAGCAGCAATCTTGCGAGCGGCCACAATCTGATCCTCCGATGCGTTGTCAGCCAGTACGATGACATCCCGGAACTGCAGGGCGGCTTTGCTTTTGATTTGCTTCTGCACTCGGGCCCGGTCCCGCTCAAGCTTGGTTTTGACGGAAGCCAGTGCAGCGGCGTCACCAATGGCGGCAATAGCCGCAGCCATGGCATCAATCTCGGCGGTCAGCTTGGCGGCTTGCGCTTCCAGCTCGGCCAGCGACAGGGTGGGAGCTTGATTAGCCATGGCGGGCCTCCCGCGCAGCGAAGAATGCAGTCAAGGCCATACGAATGATCTGGGACTGGCTGCGCTCCTCTTCGGCGCTCACAGCCACGAGTTGGTCATGGAGGGGCAGGGGCAAGCGAGCAGCGACCAGTACGGTGGCGGGCTTGGTTGTGATGGGTGTATCAGCAGTGTCGGGCATAGCGGTCTCCCGAAGTGGTTGGGGCATAACGCCGCTGTATAACAACGTTATACATAGTATAGCAACAAATATGCTGTTTGCCAACTTTTATCGTAGTAGGACTACTTATTTTGCGTAGCAGGACTACTTAACTGCCGTAGTCTGACTACTTAACATTCGTAGTATGACTACTTAACTCCAGCCCGCAACCCGCGCGGTTACTGGGTTTCAAGCGTTCTTAATTACTTGTTAATTACTATTTAATAACTCTATAAGCCAACTCAACAGCGTCGAAGCCGGTTAGCCTCCCTCATGGCGGGTTCGCTGACGCTCACCCGCCCGTGTAATGAAGACCAGGCCGCTTCGCGTCCCGGCCATCATTCGCCTCCGGCGTCGAAGCTGGCACACATCTGATATCTGGGTTTGTTGACGAGCCATGGTCTCAGCACAGTCGGCCTACCGGCCGCAGTCCTGCCGAGCCAGGGAGGGATCGCGATAAATCGGCACCTCGGCCTCGTTGGGCCTTTTCGATCCGCCTGGGTCGAGGTTCGCATCCTCCAGCGCCCCTGGGCAGTGAGGCGCGGCGCCGAAGCTGCCAGGCCGCCCTGGAAAAACGCCCGTCAGCATCAACAAGCGCCGACCTCTCCTTTCCTGGGTGGCTCATACCTGTGCTGCTATGCACCCCGGCCCCTATAGGCACATACCCAAGCACATGTGCTCGGCTATGGCACCTACCCAAAAATAAATCAACACCGGCACCAACGCCGGAGGCGAATGAGCGCCATGACCGCAAGCGGTCATCGGCCGAATTCTCGGAGGGGTTGAGCGCAGCGAAACCCCTCCTGGTTAATCCCTCCCACACCCCGCCAACCGGCCCCAACCTCCGTCAAGACGCTTCGATCCGCACCTTCCCGGATTAACCGTGCAATCACGCCGCCGGTTCCCGGCCCAACCCCTCCCGGTTGCCCAAACCCACATACACCTCCCGGCATTTTCGTATCGCCGCCGCTATACGGAAGCAGGGGCGCTGTGCCCGCAAAACAACTGGAGATAATCGATGATCAAACACAACAAACTGCGCCCGCTGATGCTGGCGCTACTTGCCAGCCTGGCTGTTGCCGGTGCTGTGCATGCCGATAGTGGTGACGAGATTCTCAAACGTCGGCAGCAATATACCGAAGCGACGGAAAAAGACATGCGGGGCGATGGCGCCCTCGGCCGGACGCGCAAAGAGATGGATGTTCGCGTTTGCCAGCAGGAGATGCACTACTACGCCTCCCGCGGCTATCTGCCAAGCTACAACTGTTTCGTGTTGTACACCCAAGACAAAGCCAACGGGCTCTTTTATGCGGTCGTCATGCCAACCGCAGAGGACTACAACGCCCGGGTGACTGAGCATCGAGCGCTCGAAAAGGCCTAGCCTCGCGCCGCCTTGCGCTGCCTTACCATGCCTTGCCGGCAAGTGCCGGCAGTTGCAGGCACCGGATGGCGCGCCCCCTCAATCCGCGCGCAGGCGCCTGAGCATCTTGGTCGGCCAGGTAAGGTGCAACCAAAAACAGCGGGCCCCTTGCCGGAAGCCCGCTGCAAATGCCTGGACCAGTTGCGCCATGCGTTACCGTACCTTCCCGCGCGTTGCCTTACCTCGCCGGCAAGTGCCGGCAACTTGGTGGAGCAGGGCGGTGACGCTGGGGTTGGCTTTAGTCAAGCGCTCGGGCTCGACGGCATAGCCATAGATCTCGCGCAGGGCGACCACGACCCCACAGCTGCGTGAAAAGCCGCCTTCGCAGTGGACGAGTAGGGTGTGGACGTCCGCGGGCAAAGTGGACACGAAATCCAGAATCTGCTGCGCTTGGCCTACGCTCATGGCCGCGGGCAGCTTGGCTTTAGCGCGATCCGAGATGCCTTTCTCCGCAAAGTCCACATCCGCAAAACTGAGCCGCAGCAGATGTTCGTAGCCGTCCAGTTGAGCAGGCGATCGTTCCGGAGCTGTGATCGAAATCATGGCGACACCCGGCAACACAGGCACCCGCTCAGCGTGGGCCCGTGACAGCGCGAGGGCTTGCCGGTGGGATTGGGGCAGGTGGTACAGCTTGCGGATGATCTCTGCGAGTCGGCTCATAGCGGCACCATCTTAGCTTGCGCTGCCTTGCAGGCGCTTGCCGGCACTTGCCTGCAAGTCCGTCAGCTGGAGTTGCAGCACGTTGATGACGCGCGCTTGCTCGGCGTTGTTGGCTTTCTCGGTTGCCAGGTTGCCCAGCAGCTCGGCTACTTGAGCATGCAAGGCAGCAGTGTTGGCATTGGCCACGGCCAGCAGGCCCACAAGTTGGTCGGCATGTGCCTTTTGCTCGTTGATCTGGCTTTGCAGCGCCTTGGCTTCGCCACGGGCCTCGGCAATGCGATCTTCCGCCGCCGTGGCGCGGCGTTTAAATCCGTCCGCAAACTCTTTCTGCTCAGCCAGTTGTGCCTGTAGCGCCTGTTCCCGCTGACGTGCGGCCTGCCGTACCTCATCAGTTTGCGTCATCAGGTGCTTGCGCAGGCCCTCCGCGGCCTCTGTAGTAGCCTTCAGTTCGGCGGCATGCCGCTCCTGCTCCGCCGTCAGCACCTCGGCATGGCGCTCGCGCTCACTGGCCAACGTCGTCTTCAGCGCCTGGAGCTCGCCATGCTGGCGCATCGTGTCCGCCTCTTTGTTCGCAATCACTTGTACAGCAGTGGCCAGCTTATCCCTGAGCTCACCCAGTTGCACAGCCAAGCCGTCAATGGTGGCTTCTTTGGCCTGGATCTCGCCCCGTGCGATCAACAGCTGCCGGTTGATGTCATCGGCGCAGGTTTCAGCGGCATCAATACGCGCACCCCACGTAATCCGCTCGGCCTCCAGCGCCTGGTGCCTTTCGACATATGCGCTATCGGCCTGGTTGAGCGCCTGCGTCCAGATCTGTTCGATCAGCTGATCCGCAAACCCGACCAACGCATCCGGCAGCACGGCCGACGCCCGCGGGGTATTGAGCAATTCCGCCAAACTCTGGCGCCATTGCTTGATGTAGTCGCGCACCTTCGCAGCGCTGCCTTTTCGGCCGATCAGGTCATACACCGCGTCAAAGCTGGTGTGTTTTCCGTCGGCAAACAGCTGCTGACAGGTCTCAGCGATCAGTTCGTACGTCAAATCTTCTCGTGCCATTCTCGAAATCTCCGTGTGGTTGCAAGTCCGGTGCGCGTTTTCCGCGTCTTTCCGTGCAGTGCTCACTGCAACCAGTATAACACAAACCGTCCGTTTTTAGACGTATTCCGTCCGATTTAATACGTTTTTCTTGCAAAATTTCTTTAGTTTAGTTATTATTCTTATTGTATCCAGTCATATACTACAAACAGCGCCCCAAAACTCGCCCCAGGTCCGCATCCCCGAATGTTTCACGCCAAAGCCCCCTCGGAAAACAATAAAACCCGTTCACGCTCAAGGCTTTCTGCTCGCAGCCGCACCGGCCTCTCTTTTTCCGTGAAACATCAAACAAGCCCCAAAACGCAGTTGCACACCGGGCGATTTCCGGCACCATTCGCACAAAACAACAAATCACACTGATACAACAGGGAGATCCACCCAAATGACCACCGAAATCACGACCTACGCGCCGCAATACGTGCCCCGGCCCGCAGAATTCGCCCTGGCGCCCGCCGACCGGGATCTGCCGCCCGGCCACCGGCCTCACCAGCTGCGCGCCCAGAACGACCGTGAAGCCGTCGCCGCCTGGCTCAACCGCTATCGCAACCACGCCAAGACGACTCAGGACAACTACCGGCGCGAAGCCGAGCGCCTGATCCTGTGGATGGAGCAGGAAGGCCTGACGCTCAACACGCTGATGATCGAAGACCTGGACGACTTTCTCGTATGGCTCGCCGACCCGCAACCCCGCGCCATCTGGTGCGTTGTTCAAGACCCGCAGCTCACTGATCCCCGCTCAATCAAGCTGCCCGCCCGGTTTCTCGACAAAGCCAAAACCCAACTCAACCCGGAATGGCGACCCTTCCTAAGCGGCCTCTCCGCATCCTCCATTGCGATGACCCGGCGCTGTCTCAACTGCCTGTTTGAGTATCTGGCGGGTGCCAACTACGTCCGGGCCAACCTGATGCGCCTCGCCATGCGCGGGCCGGGCGCTAGCCAGCAAGTGGCCACGGTCACGCGCTACCTGGAGCCGGCGATCTGGGATTACCTGCAGGGCTATGTGGAGCGCCTGCCGCGTGAAACCGACATGGCGGTGGCGCAGTATTACCGCATCCGGTTTCTACTTGCCTGGTACTACCTGCTGGGCCTGCGAATCAGCGAGATGGCCGATGCCACCACGGATAACATCATCTACAAACACGGCATCCTGTGTCTCCACGTTGTCGGCAAGCGCAACAAGTCGGCCGATCTGGTGCTCATCGATGACGCCCTGGCGGCCCTGCGCGAATACCGGATCAGCCTGGGCAAGCGTGAAATGCCCACACCGGGCATCACGGAGGAGCCGATCGTGTTTGATGTGCACGGCAAGCGGCCGGTCACGGTCAAGTCGCTGCATGCCGTGATCAAAGGGCTGTTCCGGGGTGCTGCTGCCGAGGCCGCGCCGCATGTGCGCCGGGTGCTGGAGCAGGCCTCAACCCACTGGCTGCGCCATACAGCCGCCAGCGCGATGTGCGAAGAGGGCGTGCCGCTCGAGGTCGTGCGGGACCAGATGCGGCACAGCGATCTCAAAACGACCAGCTTGTACGTGCATAACCACGAAGCCAAGATGAGTGAGGCGCTCAAAGCGCACAAACTCCGGCGCTGACCGGTACGATGCCATCCTCCTTTCCTGAGTGGCCTCACTTTTTGAGCCAAATCCCTCGAAAATATGACAGCTCCGCGGATATAGGCGCGGCACCTGACCCGGAAACGGTGTTTGCGCTTGCCCTGGATCTTGTTTATTTCGATACCCGTGGCAGTGACGAATTCGCGAAGACAAAAGGGTGTGAGCGGGGGTTGCTGGCGGGCAGTTACGACATCAGCGGCTTGAGCTATGCGGCCCGAAAAAAGGACCTCAAGGGGACTTTGAAGCGCCTGGCTGATAACAGGATCGCCTCGCAATGGCCCGGGCGATTGCACGTAACCGGGAGCGGTGAGCGGTGGTGGCACGCTGGCTGGGACGACTTTTTGGCGTGGCGAAAAGTACGCGAGCAGGTACGGAATGTGTGCCAGGTCCAGGGGCAGCCTGAGGGGTCAGCTGGCGAGTAGTCGGCGCGCGGTAATGCGCGACTTGAGGCGCTCAATGCGCTTTTCCTGCGGTGACTTCGGGCGGGAAATCACGAGCTTGTTACCCACGATATCGATGTCAATCTGACGTTTTTCGAGGACGCCGAGCTTACGCAGCAGCGGGATCGGGAGGCGGAGCATGTGGCCTGACAGGATCGGACGAATGACGAATTGTTGAGGCATTTGGATTGGCCCTTCGCTGTTTGTCATGCGGCCATTATCGGACATTTTGGCACCGGTTTACAGTCCTGCTAGGGTGCGTTGAGTGCGTGCTCGGGCCCCGGCGGCGGCGTGCTTAATGCGAGGTTTTGGGTGCTTTTTCGGCGCGAGTGCGGCGGACGCGCTGCCGCTCGATCGGAACGGCACGGGGGTCTTTCAGGGCTTCGGCGTTGAGCTCCTCGGCAATGTCATCCAACGTGCGGCGGTGGATTCGGGATCGTGCTTGGAGTTCTAGGCCGACACATTCGAGCAGCGCAATAAGCCGGACGATGCCGACATCCGGAAGCATTCCGCCTTCAAGTTTTGAGATGAGCGTGACACTTATGCCGGTCATTGACACCAGATCTTGCTGCGTCAGGCGGCGCTCGATTCGCGCGGTGCGGAAAGCTAAACCGAGTTCAGCGAGGTTCATTTTGGGCGCCCTTCCGGGTTGTGAGCCGGGGCAGATTGCAGGGTGATCACGGTCTAATTGTACCTCGGCGTAACTATTCGGATACGCAAAGTTATAAAGATGACCAGTCGTAACTTAGCGTATCGCGAAAGTAATCATGGGTGCGAACTGGCATGGCCACCCAGAGGGCGATGCACGAGAAACATCGCTCCCCGGCCTCGATGGGCCTCTCCAAGCCGGCTCGCATCTGATGACCTTGCTCCACTCCCCTTCGCTGCCCTCGCCTGCCCCGGCCTAAGCAACCGAGGATGGGATCACCGGCCCGGGTCGGCACGAACCCAAAGCTCTGATGTGAGACGATTTGGGAGCGCCAACGATCTCCCGCCCTCTCCCCTGGATGGCCATTACTATCCCCGCCCCGGTGCGCCATTTCCCCTCAAAATCGCACCGATGCTATCACTGTGCTATCACGCGAAAACCCTTTCAGCACAGGGATTTTCGAATTTGTGCTATCAAAAGTGCTATCACTTTCGAAAACTGCCAAAATCAGCGCATGCGCCTGTAATTCCAAGGCGTTTTTACGGATCGCTGCGGTCCTTATTGCGTCCCTACTATCACCCCTCCTCCCCCTGAACCGTACCGATCACTCTCACCTGCCCTCGCTCCGCCACGATCCCCTTCTCTCCCCTCACACGCCCCTACCCCTATTACCTGCTGCCCTCCCGCTTCTGCTGGCTATTCCGCTCCTATCCCGCCACCGCAGCAGGTGATCCCGTATGCCCCTCCACCCCGGCTGCCCCCGATATCACCCTGCCCTGCTCCAGTTCACTCCTGGTTGATCGCTCTCCCCCTGCCTCAACCTGCTCGCCATTATCCGGAACATGCTCTGCCTGGTGCTGGTGATGCGGTTGCCCCGATGAGGGGGCTATTCCGGGGTGCTGAGGGGATGGATTACCCTGGTGGCAGCGCCCCAGCGGATACCGGAGGGGAGTATGCCGGGCGCGCAGCGCAGTGGGCATGCGGGCGACGGGAACCGGGATGGGCGCGGGAGGGTGTTGGACTAGAAAGGGATAGCTGGGTGCGGATTAAGGGCCAGAAGGCCGGCATTTGGGCTCGGCAAGCAAGGTGTCCGGCCCGACAACACTTTTTTGACGATGCGCTCGATATGGCGGCGAAAAAGATGATCAATGTGTCCGAAATGCGGTGCGCGAATGTGGAGATCGGCGGCTAACGCCAGGTGCAATCAAAGGGGCAGCCGAATACTGGTTGCCACTTTGCATTTACCCTCGCGCCAGCCACATTCGCACCGCCAGTTGCACCTGGTCGCTGGTTACACCCAGCACCGGCTCACACGCAATAAACCGGGGGTCCATCCGCGCGGCTTGATGCACGCTCCGGTGATCGTCCAGTGCAATCCAGTCCGATAGGCCACGGGTTTGAGCATCGTGCAGGATCTCTTGCGCGCGCGGCGGAGCGATGCGTTCGACAACGCCGGCGAAGCGATTACCGAGCGGGCCGAGCAGGCGAATGAGCGCTGCATCGTCGAACAGCCGGCGCCAGTCGGAACTGACGATAATCCGCACTTCCGGGAATGGTTTGAGCAGCTCGACCAGGACCGGGAGCCAGGAAAAAAGAGCCGGGTTAGCGATCAAGCGGCCGCGGTCGTCGATGGCTTCGGTGCCGTCCGGATGCAGTACGCCGTCAAAATCGAGGTACAAGACTTTGCTCGCCATGGTGCTCACCCCTGCCCTGCGCGCTTGAGCAAACTTTGGTACTCCAGCTGCACCGCCTCACGCATCTGTTCGCGCGTCACTGCCGGCGCCACGTCGTCCAACACCCGCGCTATATCCACTGACCGCGTGTCCATCGTCGCCACGGCGTAATCCAACCATGATGCGTAGCCCTCCGGCGGATCCGGCAGCTCGAGTACCTGCCCCTGCTGCTCGAGGGCGGTCATGACTTCGGTGTCGGTGGCCGGGCGTATCCACGTGATGCAGAGGGTGTCAGCGCAGTGCCTGCCCCAGATGGTTTCGGCATCGAGGCGGGTAAGTGCGTAGCCGGCTGCGGTGGCGATCCTGATGATGTAATCGAGATCCGCCGGGGCGGTGTCGGGGAGAGGAGAGAGCGGGAGGGGTTTGGGGATTAGGCGGCGCATAGGGGAAGCCTATCAACTCTGAGGGCCGGCGCAAGGCTGCACATTAAAGGGCCACTTTGTCGAGTGGTGCCACCCAGAGGGAGAGTCGGAATCGGCCCGGTTTTTGAGCACTGCTGACGATATACGGAGGCATGCCAAAACACACTGGAGCCTCACCATGCAACGCGCCTCTCTGCTCATCTCTCTGATCATCGCCACCGCCGTTACCGGCTGCTCAACCGTCCAGCACCAGGTCAAGCCCTCCACTCACAATGTGCGCCAAACGTGCACCAACTACACGATGGCCGGCGCCAAGCACGTTGAGTGCATCGGCCGGTACCTCGCCTACTGATCACACCAGGGGCAACCTATAACTAGGTTGCTCCTTTCTTTTCCCCTCCCCTCCCGCTCGACAAACCCCGCATTCCCTGCGCAGCCTTGCGGCCCCCTGCCCCGGTTGCTAACCTCCGTGGCATGGACACCACCGCCGTCGTTTGGACGCCCACTCCGCACCCGCACCGCATCGCCACGATCTCCCTGATCGCAGGCAAAGCGCATGTGTCCGGCTCCCTCGGGCTTACCGCCCTCCCTGACTCGCCCTCCCCTGCCCCAACCCCCGGCCTGCCGCCTCAACTGGCCGCCTTGATTCCACCACGAGACCCGCGCAACTCACAGCGCCGGATCGTATCGACCCTGATGGATCGCGCCGGTATCGAACTGCGCGGCCGGCCTGCACTTGAGCAGGACTGGCTCACGCTGCTGTATTGCGGGCGTGACGGCATCGGGGCGCTGGACGTGTTCGAGAGCGACGCGGAGGCCGAGCGCTATTACGGCGAGCCCGACCGCCCCGAACCCTCCGAGAGCGAACTGCTGCCGGCGCTGATCCGGATGCAACGCGGGCAAGCCTCGCCTGCCGACACCGAGCTGATCCTGGCGCAGGGCCCGGTGGCCGGTGTGCCGGGTGCGATGCCCAAGTGGTTGGGTCGCGAGTGGCTGTACAAGTTTGAGAGCTCGGCTTACCCGGGGTTGCTGGCGCTTGAAGACCTGGCGTACGAGATCCATAGCCGTGCCGGGTTTGAGGTGCCGGAGACACGGTTGCTGGCGATTGATGGTGTACCGGTGCTGGCCTCGCGCCGGTTTGATCGCCGGTTGGCGCATGGGCGCGCGGTGGCGGTCGAAAGCATGTATTCGGTTTGGGCCACTGAGTACCCGAGCCAGATTCGCTGCAATACCGATGGCAGCATGGAGCTGATGGCCGATACGTTTCGGGAGTATGGGCTACCGGTGCTGGAGTGGTACGGGCGGTACGTGTTGGCGATACTGACGGGCAACGGGGACATGCACTCCGAAAACGTGTCACTGCTGGCACGCGATGACCAGGTGCAGCTGTCGCCGATCTATGACCCCGCACCGATGCGGGCCTATCGCGGCCGAGACAATCACGATCTACTCAGCGCGCTCCCCTGCGCCGGCATCGGTGGCACAACCAGCAGCGGCTACCGGCCGTATGCTGACTCGGGGGATACCCCGCCGGACCTACGCGATCGCTTGGTGCAGCTTGGCGTGTATGCCGGGATTGATGCGGCGGTTGCGGAAGGGGAGATTGATCGGTTGTTAGCGGTGAGTGCCGGGTATGCCGAGAGTGTGCCTGCGCATTTGATACTGACGTTGCCGGGTGGGTATCAGGGGCGAGCGCCGGATGTGAGAGGTTTCCAGGCCACGCTCGATGCTGTGGCCCGTGCTTGCCGTTAGTGCGCCACTCGCGGCCTTTCGACTGCCGCTTCCAGGAGCGCCTTGGCCGTTTCAATCTCGCCCTGGTTGATCAGCCTCAGGGCCTGTTCGTTCGTTGTCGTGTGCCCGTCATCCGGATAGATCCCGAGATCCAGCGCGGTTTCTAAGGCCGCTTCGGCAAGGGTGGTTGCCCCGAGCTCAAGGCAGTTGATGGCGGTTTGGCGTAGGGCTCGTTGTTCGTCGAGCAGGTTGAGTTGGTTCGTGATGTCGGCGAAAAAGTCGAGAGTCGCCTGATCAAGTGTAGTCATGGAGTTGTCCTCAGTGGGTAAAGAGCACCCGTTACTGGAGTGCAGGGTTGGGATAACTGAGGAGGGGAGGGGGCCAGGGGGGCCGAATTGATGTGATGACTTTACCACGCTACGCTCACGCTATCCATGCCACAAGCGTGATGTGAGCTGATTTGGTTCTGAACTCAAAGGAATTTGCTCGCCCGGCACTTGGTCCGAGCGAGCAACATTTACATTGTAAATGTCTAGCGCAACAGCTTGCCGATATTGGCCTCGATCAGCGCCGCGAGCTTGTCGCAATCCAGTCCACTGGCATCGATTGTTGCTTTGTTGTCAGTTACTGTGATTTTGATGTCCTGGCCTTTGGCCGAAAAATCATAAGACCGACGCGGCGCACGGGGCGCTAGGCTTGTCTTTGCGATTTGCTGGCGAACCCACGGGATAACCTGATTTTGTTGCTTGACCTTGCCTGATACGAGACTCGCGAAAGCCTCCTGGAGTAGGGCAGGGTGGCGCAGGAGCGTTTCGTCATTTGCGATCTCGTAGATCATCCGATAGCCAAAGGCCTCGCGCGACTGATCCACAATTGCGATCAGGTTCGCCGGCAGCTTGCCGAAAGCGCGCAAATTGGAGATCTGAGCAGTTGATACGCCAAGTGTCGCCGCGAGTTCGCGGCCTGTTTTGCACGCGCCTGTTTGCTCCAGGACTTGGATCGTCAGGTAGCGGTCGTAATCCGTGAGATCGGTTTTAACGCCATTGTCGGCAGCCAAAGCGCGGGCGGCCTGAGCGTCGGTCAGATGCTTGATTACAGCGGGGATTACGGTCCAGCCCAACAACAGCGACGCTTGGACTCGATGATGGCCGGTAATCAGTTCGTAGCAGCGTCCCTCCAACTGAGCCAGCGGGGCGGCACCAATCGAAGATTTACAATGTAAATCTGGATTCGGGTTTGTGACGGGCCGGATCACAATGGGCGAAATCAGGCTTTCGGCCTGCATGCTCTCGGCCAGCGAGTTAAGGTCCTCTTCGCTCGCGGGTGCCCGGCACTGGAACGGCGACCGATAGAGCACATCCAGTGGCACTTCGAGGGTAGTGGGCGGCACCATTTCCCCGATGATGCTCTCCGCCACTTCGGCCTGCACAACAGAGGCCGGACGGCGGCGGCCCATTCCGGATTCGAGCGATTTATCTTTCGAGCTCATTCAGCGGCCTCCTTAGTCAAGCCGGCGATCGTTGCAATTTCGCGCGCGATCTCAACAACTTCGCGGGATGCGGTGCACTCCCGGTCGTATTGCAGTACGGTTTGCCCGACTGCCTGGCTCTTGCCGATGTCAGCTGACTGCGGCAGAACGTGGCCCAGGACGGTGTCAAAATAGTCCCCGATGACCGCTTGAGTAATCTTACAAAGCTTTTTGCGGCCATCGTGTTTCGTGAGTACGGCGCCGCCGAGTTTGAGGCGAGGATTAACCGTTTTGGCCTGCGACACGAACTCCAGCATGTCGTCCGTCCCGACCAGGGCGAGCTTGGAACCGGACTCCACCGGCACAAACACACAATCAGCCGCTGCCAAGGCATTGGCAGTCAGGAAAGAGAGGGCAGGGGGGGTATCCAGAATGATCACATCGAACACATCCCGGACGCTTTGCAATTTGGTCAGCAGGATCGATGTCGAAGCGAATGGGGTCAGCTGGAGATCTCGCTCCAGGCGGGCGAGCTTGAGTGTTGCGCCGATCAGCGATACGCCGGGGATCTGGGTCTTGTCCACGATCGCTGCTGCGATGGACTCTTTGCCGGCAAGGACTTGCTCGACCGTGATGGCGGGCGTCTCGTCATAGCCATAGACCAGTTGGGTGCCGTTTCCTTGCGGATCGAGATCCACAAAAAGAACGCTGTATCCGTCGCGTGCAAGGGCATCGGCGATGTTTACGGACAAGGAGGTCTTCGCTACGCCGCCCTTGTGATTCGAGAATGCGATGGTTTTTGCAGTCATGGCCTTAGTAATTTACAGTACAACCAGTAAACACTATCAACATTTCTGTAAATTGCCAAGTGCATTAGTGAGCTATGCACTACTGCGCCTGCAAAAACCCCTCAAAGGCTTTGCGCTGGCGGATCTCGGCGCTTTCGTAGTTATCCGCGAGGACCTTAAACAGCTTTGCATGGGGACTCTGCCGGAACGTGGCCCATGCTGCTGCGAGCGCCTCGCCAGTTGGGATTTCTACGGATTTAAGCGGTGTTTCTTTGAGCCTGGCCTCATAATCTGCGGCTGTTTTAGCCGTAGCCTTTGCCTTTGATACCTTTTTCTCTGTTGCTTGCTTTTCCAGGGACCCGACCCGGTAGCCATCGCGCAATGCGCTCATCAGATACTTAGCTGGGTATTGGACGGACGAAACAGTGCACCGGTGCCGCACAAATTCGATTGCGGCCTGGAGCCGGTCGTCAGTCCATGTTTCGCGGTTTGCACTGATTTCGTCCAGTTCCGCATCGGACAATCCAAATTCGTCCGTCAGAGTGCTGTACAGCTGTTTCGCAGCCGCGATCGACGAGGTCCCGTCGAGCGATTTCGTGGGTTTGATCGCAAAGGCGATATGCGAATACGAGCGGCCAGTACGTTGTAACTTGAGCTCCAACTCGATGTCCGAGTCCTTATTGATCTGCTCAATAGCCGGATCCAGGATGTCGCGCCGGAAGTAGCGAAAATCATTGGCTGATTTGAGGCCGTCCACGCGGATCATTGACCTAAACTCGTCGAGGGTCCAAACAGGGGATAGGCCTGCATCTTTGTAGATCGATAGCCGCTCATAGAGCTCCAGGGCATAGACCGATGAAAACCCGGCGAGAATTCGCATTGAAAGGAGGGCGTGCCGAGCGGGGTCGCGTAACTGGGACCGGAGCTCGGACGGAATTTTGAATACGAATTGCCCCTTGCGGATACCGGCTGCGCCCAGCATCGGCACACTGATCCAGTTATCGTCGTCGGGATTGAGTGCATCGATAACGTTGACTTGCACGCTCGATTTTTGGGCTTCGCGGATCACCTTTTTGAGGTGCGTATTGTTGTTGGAGTTGGCGTAGTTGATCAGCCATTTGACGTAACGGAGATCGTACGTGTGTACTTCGGCATCGGGGTTGGCCTGGGCCAGGAAATACACACCGTTAATCACACGCCGGGCCAGCAAGCCAAGCTCGGACACATCAACGAGGAGCGAGGATTTGCGAAGATGGAAATCCGTTCCCGACTCGACGATACTCGTGTCCGTCGCATCCAGGCTCGCGAAGATATCGAACGCCAGCTGTTGCTGTGTCGTGTCTTGTTGTTGTGAGACGATTTGGTGCATGGCGCCCTCGATATCCTGTGTTTGCGAGGATTTTCACCTTTTTGCGTGAGTTGTCAAAACAAATCAGCTCACATTTAACGTTAAGGCGCACCCTTTGACGATGTGAGAATGTTTGGTAGGGGGCTTAGCGCAGCATGTAGTACCAAAAAGGCTCACATTTAAGAGCGGGCACTCGTTAACATCCGTTTTTGCTAGCTGGTTTTTAGAATCTAAATACAAAATCAAAGAACCAGCATTAGCAGAGCGCACAGCGACGTTGGAAAATCAACAGGTTAGCAAGTGATGTGAGCCTGTTTGGCCAGTCTTGTGAGGTAATTTGGCCGTTGATGTGAGGGTAGTTGGCTTACCAATCGGGCTCACATTGCCAGATATCCACAGGCCGCGCTGACGTGGCCGTTACCAAACTATCTCACATGACCGTACCAATAAGCCTCACTTTAATAGCTTGATGTAAGTGCTTACTGCGGGCTAATCGTCGATTTTGCGTAGACGAAAGATGCAATGGCCACTATACCAATTCGGCTCACATTACCAAGCCACCCTGGAAAGGATGGTGCCACGCACGCACCTGATCCGGTGCCTCAAACCGGCCCAGCCTCAATCAACTCCATTGCCGGCGCCCAGATCAACCGTTTCGCCTCGACCGCGTTGCCGAGCAGCCACTGCTCCACGTCCGCCCGCTCGATCGCCACCACACTTCGTTTGTCTTGCTGATCTGGACCCAGCTTGGGGTCCGGCTTGTGCATCCTGCTCATGAGCGGGTGATCATCGGCGTTGAATGTCAGCATCGTGTAGCTCTCATGGATTTCGCCGGTCTTTCGATCTGGCCATGCGTTCCACAATCCGGCCAAGCCCCAAAGCTCGCCATCAGCCCGCCCGAATCGCCACCACACGTTTTTCCCGGTCTCCCAGTTGAGCTCATCGAACGACGCCACCGGGATGATGCAACGCTGACCGTTTCGCCAGGCATCCCGATAGGTCGGCTTGGCCGAAAGCTCCTCGCCCCGTGCGTTGTTGGTGGCGTATTTTAGGATTGGCGAGTCGGCCCAGTGCGGAATCAGCGCCGACTGACCGACCACGACCTCCAGCGGGCCTGGCTCGGTCGCGCGTAGAAACGGGCCTTGCCTGCGGGGCACAAGTTCGCGCTGCCAGGGGTTAGGTGTGCGTCGGCCGATGGTCCAGGCGCGCTCGATCGCGGTTTGGTCGGGGGAAACGTATCGGTTGCACATGGAGCGATGATGCTCCGGGCGGAACCGTGGTGCAAGAAGTGCAAAAGACGCCATCTTGGCGCCCTGCGTTGCTCCGCTCGCCTCAAATCCACCGCGTACAAACGTCGCTGTAATACCAGCAGCTGTACGTCACAGAGATCTGGATTGCATCGGGCCGATGCGGCCGGAAGTGGAACAGGCGCTTGACCACGAAAAAGTAGCCGCCTAGGGTACCGAGCCGGGGCGTGGAGGAGGGTGTGCCGGGTCGGGCGGGGAGTCCTACCCGTTTAGCACGTGATGCATGCTCCAAGGGCAAGCATCCGGGAGTGTCCCTAATCCCGTTTCATCAGCTGCCAGGGCGATGGCATCCGCCCAAATTTCTGCGCACCAGTCGGGATCGTCGAGCAAGTTTGCCAACCCAGGATTGAGGGCCACCTGATGCCGAACAGCCGTCCGTAACTGACGCACCGAGACTTCCCAGGCCGCATCCCGGCGGCTAGGTTGGGCGCGGCCCTCAAGCAGGGTAGCGAGCAAGTCAGAGATCTGATCTAGCATGGTTCGGCATTGTCGGAAGTAGCCTTAATCATAGCTGGATCGGGCATCTGCAGGCTGCGGATATAGCTCGGCACATCCCCAAACACATGGGCAGCCTCCAGGGGTATCTCCTACCGTCTCGGCAGTGACTCCCGGGGATAAGTGACTCCCAAGGGGGATGAATCACGGGGACAATGACTAGATGTCCGAGGGTAATAATGACTCACTGGCCCGCAGGGCCCGGCTGTTCATCCAGTGTCTCAGTCCACGCTTCGGCCGGTGCTCGTAGCCCCGTAAGCCTTATGGAAACTGGAGAGGCGAGTGCATTAAGGCTAAGGCGGGGTATCCGTTTGGGGGCCAGGATCGCAGTCCATCGAAGCCTGTTGGCAACACAGTTAAAATGACCTAGGTCAACAACTTTGAAATGACCCACTAGGCAATCAGACAGCCACTTCCGGCCAACTCCTGCCGTTCGCCAATTTTCGACACGAGCCGTTTGGCCGACCGCTGCGCTCCGTAACCTGCCGGACGCCCTACGGAAGGTCGTCGGCCAAAGCCGACTTTCAGCCTGCGGCCTGACTTGGGCCACAATGCACCGGATAGCTGACGCTCTGCTGTGTGCGGGCCTGAATGGCCGCTTTCGTCATTGGCGTAGGACAGCCCCCGACCCGAAGCGGAAATCGCCGCTTGGGGAAAGCGGACGTTCAGGAACGCCTTACTTCAGGGCTGACGAAGGCAGTCCGCTGGAAGGAAATATAGGGTTCAGACACGACATCGTCACTTCCCACCTTCGCCAGATACTGAGCGTGCTTCGATTAATTGCCGATATTTGGCCAGTTCAGCGAGCAAACCTTCACCCCAACGCCCAGTTTCTACAATTGTGGTGGTGTGAAGTTCGGTGGCATATGTAAGCACAATGTTGAATCCCTTGTCGATTTCCTCTTGGGTCGTATGAGGTTCGCTCAAGTATTGACACCACCGGACTCTTGACGCAGTAACCAGCTTTTCAAGATTGAGTTGCGTAGAGACAAACCTAATGTGCCCATCGGTTCCACCGAACAGCGAGTTGGCCGCAAGGCAACTCGCTGCGGCAGCGAGGAACGAATAGCCGTACTGGCTCCACCCTTTGAACAAGGCCGAATCCGCTCCAGCAAGCAATGGAAGTAGTAGCCCTACGGAACCAAACAGCCAAGCCGCAAATCGGGCTAGC
This sequence comes from Dechloromonas hortensis, assembly GCF_009469765.1. Lineage (GTDB taxonomy): Bacteria > Pseudomonadota > Gammaproteobacteria > Burkholderiales > Rhodocyclaceae > Azonexus > Azonexus hortensis. Next base: position 3,137 of record NZ_SSSQ01000019.1, on the reverse strand, counting down.
CCAGATATCCACGCCCTCGTTCCCCGCCTTCTATAGTAATACTGAACCTCTGCCTCCGCGAGATCGTCGACGGCATTGAAAAGAACGGACAGTGAATTGACGACATCTTGCGCCCCCCAATCTAGGACCTGAATCCGTGCCTTGAATGCCTGAAGTCGCCTAGGGTCTTCCGGGCGGAACCGCTTCAACAAATTACACATGGTTTGTCCATGAGTCCTAACAGTGTTTATACGGACACAGGGGGGCGTATCACAATTGATATTGTTTACGCTGGAGTTGCTGCCTTAAGCCCATGATTTTCAGTCACTTGAAATGTTGGCTATCAGTATAACAACATCAATATGCCAGACAACTGCACTGGAGCAATATGCCGAAGCGCAACCGCCTTTTAATTATGCATGGAGAGTCGCCCGACTACGGTACCGACATCAATACCAGCCGTTAAGAGGCTGATCTCGTGGCTGGCCGCACTGGGCACGCAGCTATCGAACTGCCCGGAGACTTGAAGAGCAGCAAACCTTCACCCTGTGCGACTGATGGTGGTCATTTGGGATTCGAAATACTGCACTTCACCTTACTGGAAATTTTTCACTCGCCGTTCTGAACAGAATATTTTGGCAGCATCGCTAACCATGCTCTGCATGGAACTACGAGATTTCGCAGCTCGCATTCTCCAATACTTTCTTTCTGGACGATCCTTAGGTGTCTCTTCAAACATCACAGGTTCATAGTTGTACTTTTCAATTTCAAGTTTTCTATCGCCGACGACGAGTCTTAGCCAATCAGTTGTTGGGACGATTGCTTCGTCAAAGTCTGCCCTCTCTATATTGGCGCGGCTAAATACCTCGGGAATTGGCAACACGGCGCCATTGAACATGGCGTATCGAAAGTCTGCTCCATCAAGAGTTTTTACCCCTCTCAGATCGCTCCTATGGAAAGATGCTCCGGCCGCGCGAGCTTGGGCGAAATTAACGTTCTTATAGTTTCCTTGCAGTTCGCTACATTCCAACATAGCCCCGCTCAAGTCTACCCCCTCCCAAGTGATGCCGGCTAGATCAAGATCTGGTGCCCATGCCTTGGAGAAATTCAATTTGCTCGGGGACAGCCTGCTGTCGACAAATGCTTTCATCAACATGGCTCGTTCAGGGCTAACAGCACTTCCTGATATGACAGGAGTGACATTTGGTCGATCTATATTTTCATTGTCAACAAGGGCTCGATATGGGCGCAGTGCATTACTAAGACTTGTGACCTTTGCAAGTAGATCATCCATTGGTTGGAGGCTATTAAATGAGAACTCATCTTCGTGTAGCCCGCCATTCTCTTTGGTAATTTTGATTGGATCTGGAAGGCTGGTCAGTAACTCGAAGGGCTCGCCCGAGCGATAGAAAAGCATTAGCCAATTGTTTGTGATGGAATTGTCCTTCTTGCGGACCTCATTCCAGCAGCGATTTTTCTCAATTCCGCCATCGTCCTTAAAGTACAGCTTCGCAGCTCTCTTTACCGAAGGTGTTTCGATTAGGCAGAGTTGTTTCGGATGTGCATAGAGGTCAGCGAGTGATTCGGCAAGGCTTCCTTGAAGTTGTGCAGCTTGCGATGATGCGGTCAAGTAGATCTGTTGATCAATCTTTCCATTCTGCAGCCAAAGGAGATATAAAGTTATTGCACTTGGTATTGTAGCCATCGCCATAAAGAACAGACCCGCAAAGGTTCGACGTCTAAGGTAAGCTGCTATTACTTGAAGAGTCTCGTTGTGAGGAATTCGATGCCAAAAGAGGCGCCTAGTTGACTCCGAGTAAGCTTGGTCCCATCGTTCTAGTGCTTTTGTCAGGCTAGGTCCATATGTCACATAAGAGCCCAAAAGAGTGACTGTAGAAATACCGCTCCGATATAGATGAAGCTCTTTCCGAACGGAATCAAGCTCGGTGGCAAGCCGGCGATTTTCGGCTAATAAATCGGAAGCTTCTTCAGGAATACTCTGCATGTTGTCGGTGCCTTCCATTTCATAGTCGGGAAAAATCCACGTACGGCCGCCTCGAAATCAAGACGAGATAGGCTCAAGAATCCTATCAAAATCCTCGGAACTGACTGATCGAACATACTACATTCGGGTATCTTAGATCGACGAACGTGACTGTCGACAACGGGCACGAAGTACGCGTTGGCCGGAGAAGGTAGGGGGTAGTACGGCCAGGAATGAACGACCGCCGGCGTGGTCGTGCCAAATTCAAAATGTTGTCATTGAACGGAAATAATGTAACGGTATAAACCGTTTACATTATTCAGAACAACTCAATTCCAACTACTGCCACCAGTTTCTGACATGGACAATGGATACAGCCAACCGGGAGCCTGGGCCGTTATTTACTGCGCAGCCACTGGCAAATATCTGATGGGGAAACGCTCCGCGAAGGTTCACAAAGGCGGGGCATGGAACCTGTTCGGTGGTCGTATCGACAACGGCGAACGCCCGAGAGAAGCGCTTGTCCGTGAGTTGGGTGAAGAGGCTGGATTGAGTATCAAGCCGCACCATCTAGCAAAACTTCATACACTCACCCGAAGGCTTCGCTCAGGGCAGGATGAGCGGGATATGCATTACTTCGTGATTAAAGCCGACAGGGAGTTTTCACCGCGCCTCAATCGCGAACACAGCGACTTCCGTTGGTTTACGGCCAAGCAACTACCATCTAGGTTTAACGGACCAACCTCGATTGCCATCAAGAAGGGGTTGCTCGAGAAAGCTGCCCGCCACTAAGTGGCGGAGTATCTCTCTTGCGCTCCCTGCAGCATAACGGCACCTAGATTGCGGCAACCGCCAGCAACTTGTTGGTGGCCCGCAGTCGCTCCGCCATCAGTCGCATCACCTGAATGGCGAAATACGGCGTTTGTTGTACCAGGAACTGAAAGCGCTTTTCGTCGACAGCGACGAACTGACAATCTGTCTTGGCAATGACGCTGGCCGAATGCGGTCCGGGCGACACCAAACCCATCTCACCGACGATGCTGCCATGCTCCAGCGTTTCGACGACACGGTTCTGGACAATGACCTCAGCGGTGCCAGTTTCGAGGACGTACATCTGATTACCTTCATCACCCTCCCGAAAGAGTGCTTGTCCTGCCTGAATCGTAATTTTTGC
>NZ_SSSQ01000018.1 GCF_009469765.1 Dechloromonas hortensis | reverse complement strand
GAAATCCTTCATGAAGCCGATGTCGGCCCCGGCGGCGAAGGCTTTTTCATTGCCGGTGATGACGATGCAACCGATGTTGTCGTCGGCTTCGAAGGTATCGATCGCGGCGCCGATGCCATCGACCACGTCGTTGTTCAGCGCATTCATCGCCTCCGGGCGATTGATGCGGATCAGGCCAACCTTGCCGATGGTTTCAACCAGAACTACTTGAGTCATGTCTGCTCTCCAAAAAAATGGCCGCCCCGGCATCGTGGCCGGGCGGTCCGGATCAAAATATCGCCGCTATCTTACCCAGTTGCCAGACCAGCGTGCTCCAGGCGATGCCCAGCCATTCGTGCAGCGCGTAGTAGGAGGTGCGCAGGGCATGGGCTTGCGGCAGCCATTCGTGCGGCTGCCAGGCGAAGCGGCTGCCGCTCTTGAAGCCGGTCGGTGCCGGCACCACTGCCAGGCCGGCCTGCTCGAACAGTTGCCGGGCGCGCGGCATGTGAAAGGCCTGGGTGACCAGTACGATCCGCCGGATGCCGGCCGCTTGCAGCAAAGGGGCGGAAAAACGGGCGTTTTCCGGGGTGTCGCGCGACTGCGTTTCCTGCCAGCGGGCGCTGACGCCGAATTCCTGGCGCAGGATCTCCGCCATCACTTCGCCTTCGGCCCGGCTGCTTTGCTGTGGCCGGCCGCCGGTGACCAGCACCGGCAGGGCCAGTTGATGGGCAAGCCTGGCGCCGTAACGCAGGCGGAGCAGGGTCCGTTCGTTGGCGGTGTCGCCGCCGTATTCCGGCGCCTCGAGGTCGAGGCCGCTGCCGAGGACAACGATCGCCCCGGCCCCGTCCGGCGTCGTGAACACCGGGCCGGCCTGTCGTTCGAGCGAGGCGATCAGCAGATGGGCGACCGGCGGCAGGCTTTGCAGCAGCAACAGCAGGCCGGCCATGACGGCCAGCCCGAAAGCCCAGCGCCGGCGCCGGTAGAGGCCGGCCAGTGCGAGCAGCAGCAGGCCGTTGCCGGGCGGCAGCAGCAAGGCGCTCAGCAGGTTTTTCAAAACCCAGGCGAAGGACATCGGGAGCGGGCGAGGTGAAAGGGGCTCAGAGTTTGTCCGTGTCATGCGCCGGCGTCAACGCGATGGCCGAAGTGTCCGGTCGATGACAGTTGCGCCACTTCAATTCCTGCTATCTTTGTCGCCACTCAAGCCCGGCCCGGCCGGCGAAAAAAACCGAGGAGACAAGATGACCTACGCGATCGACCCGACCCCGCTGTGGACGCCCAATCCGGCCAGTGCCGGGGCCACCCGCATGGCGCAACTGATAGCCGCCGAGGGCAAGGCGGATTACGCCGAACTTTGGCAATGGTCGGTCGACCAGCCGGCCGCCTTCTGGTCGAAACTGTGGGATTTCTGCGGTGCGGTTGGCGACAAGGGGAGCCAGACGCTGCTTGATGGCGACAAGATGCCCGGCGCCCGCTGGTTTCCCGAGGCCCGCTTGAACTATGCCGAGAACCTGCTGCAAAGGCGCGACGCGGGCGAAGCGCTGGTCTTCTGGGGCGAGGACAAGGTCAAGCGCCGGCTGAGCCGGGCCGAACTCTATGCCGAAGTCGCCCGCTTCCAGCAGTTCCTGATTGCGGCTGGGGTCGGCGAGGGCGACCGCGTCGCCGGCTACCTGCCGAATCTGCCGGAAACCCTGGTTGCCATGCTCGCCGCAACCTCGCTTGGTGCCATCTGGTCGTCGGCCTCGCCGGATTTCGGCGTGCAGGGCGTGCTCGACCGCTTCGGCCAGATCGAGCCGAAGGTGCTGATCTGCGTCGATGGCTACTGGTACAACGGCAAGCCGGTCGATTGCCTGGAAAAGAATGCTGCCGTGGTCGTCCAAATGCCGTCCTTGTTGAAGACGGTGGTCGTCCCCTACCTGAATCCGGCGCCGGCCATTGCCGGCATCGCCCAGGCGCTGAGCTGGACGGACATCCCGGCGGTGGACAGCGCAAAAGAGGTGATTTTCAAACGCGTTGCCTTCGAGCATCCGCTGTACATCATGTTCTCCAGCGGCACGACCGGTGTACCGAAATGCATTGTCCATTGCCACGGCGGCGTGCTGCTGCAGCACTTGAAGGAACACCAGTTGCACAGCGATGTGCGGCCGGGCGACCGCCTGTTCTACTTCACGACCTGCGGCTGGATGATGTGGAACTGGCTGGTCTCCGGCCTGGCCTGCGGCGCGACACTGCTACTCTACGACGGCTCGCCGTTCGCCGGCGGTGGTACGGTGCTCTTCGACTATGCCGCGGCCGAGAAGATGACCCATTTCGGCACCTCGGCCAAGTTCATCGACGCCGCCGCCAAGCTCGGCCTGACGCCGGGCAAGACGCACGACCTGACGGCGCTGCGCGCCATGTTCTCGACCGGCAGCCCGCTCAGCCCGGAAGGCTTCGACTGGGTTTATCGCGAGATCAAGCAGGACATCCTGCTTGCCTCGATTTCCGGCGGCACCGACATCGTTTCCTGCTTCGTGCTTGGCAATCCCGTTCTGCCGGTCTATCGCGGCGAAATCCAGTGTCGTGGGCTGGGCATGGCGGTCGATGTCTTCGACGACGAAGGCCGACCGGTCCGTCAGGAAAAGGGGGAGCTGGTCTGTACCCGGCCCTTCCCGGTGATGCCGGTCGGTTTCTGGAATGACCCGGACGGCCGGAAATATCACGCCGCCTACTTCGAGCGCTTCGCCAACATCTGGTGCCACGGCGACTTTTCCGAGCTGACCGCGCACGACGGCGTGATCATCTACGGCCGGTCGGATGCGACGCTGAACCCCGGCGGTGTACGCATCGGCACGGCCGAAATCTACCGCCAGGTCGAGCAGTTGCCGGAAGTTCTCGAATCGCTGGTCATCGGCCAGGCGTGGCCGCCGGGCAAGGAGGACGATGTCCGCGTCGTGCTCTTCGTCCGGCTACAGGAGGGACAGGTGCTCGACCCGTCGCTGACTGAAAGGATCAAGCAGCAGATCCGCGACAACACAACGCCACGCCACGTGCCGGCCAAGGTCGTGCAGGTCCAGGATATTCCGCGCACCAAGTCGGGCAAGATCGTCGAATTGGCCGTGCGCAACGTGGTGCAGGCGCAACCGGTCAAGAACGTCGAAGCGTTGGCCAACCCGGAAGCGCTGGAATACTTCCGCGGTCGCAGCGAACTAGCCGACTAGTCGCGGCTACCGGTTCTATGCGGACTAGGCCCGGCGGGCGAACAGCGTCAGCAGCGGGGTCAGGCCGGGCACCTTGTGTGCCGCGTCCAGGCCTTTGCCGAACAGCCAGCCGAGCGCTGCGGTAATCCGCCGGCTAGCGGCCGGGCTTTCGATCCAGCGATAAAACAGCGTGGCGGCGCCGATGCTTGCGGTCAACGCGGCCAAAAGGCCAAAAATGGCCGAGGTCGGCGACGACAGCTCGAGCTTGCTATAGAGGCCGTTGGCCAGCAGCAGCACCGGGAAGTGCACCAGGAAGATCGAATAGGAAATCTGGCCGAGGAAGGCCAGCGGCCGGGCGTTCGGCCATTGTTCGAGAAGGCCGGTGCGGCGGCTGAAGCCTAGGGTCAGCGCGACCGCCAGGGCAAGCGCGATGCGCAGGCGGAAATCGACCACCAGCGCGGCGATGGCAACGGTGGCGATGACCCCGAGCCAGGCCGACATCTGTCTGCGCTCCGAAGCCCACCAGGCCGCAGCGCCGAGGCCGTAGGAGCCGAAGAAATAGATCGCCCAGTTGTCCCAGCTCGCATCGCGGTTGAACCAGAACAGCGAGGCGGCGGCCACTGCCAGCACCAGCGCCGGGGCGACCAGCTTGACGCGGCCGAGCCAAAGCAGCACGGCCATCAGCGCAAAGAGCTGAAAATCGATGGCGATGTACCAGACGCCGGCCGACAGCGCATCGAAGCCGAGCAGGCCGTGCATCAGCACGGCATGAGCCAGCCATTGCTTGAAGGTGGCACGGGCCGGAATCGCCTCGTCATCCATCCAGTGGTCGGCGATGGCGGCGGCGGCGATGGCCAGGCCTAGGGCCGCCAGATAAGGTACGGCCAGGCGCAGGTAACGCTTCCAGAGCAGCGGCAGCGGTGAAGCGCCCAGCGCCTGGCCCTGCGCCGACAGCGCGCGGGCGGCGAGGAAACCGGCGATGACCAGGAAAATCTGTACCGCCATCCGGCCGTACTCGAACAGCCAGCCCATCAGACCTGGCAAGGCCTCGCGCGCGGTTGCGGCGAGCGGGCCGTAGGAGGAAAAGTGGTTGAGCAGGACAAGCATGGCCGCGATCGCCTTGAGGGCGTCGATCAGCGGCATGCGGTTGGTAGGCGTACTCATCGAGTGAATTTTACACCGCTTGCTGCGGTGCACAAAAACGAATTCCTGTGTTTTTTGTAGGGGCTTTGTTAAACAAAACGCGCGACAAAGGAATTGGTGTACCGCGCCGGCAAATCAACCCAGACCCGGTGCCCGCTGCCCGGGGCAACCGTGACCGCCTCACCGGCCTTGTTTTCCATGCGGCTCAGCGTCCAGACGTGGTTGCCGGACGGATGTACGCATTCGAGGCGATCGCCGACGGTGAACTTGTTCTTGACCTCGATTTCCATTAGGCCGCGCCCTTCGTCAAAAGCCACAGCATCGCCGACATAGAGACTGCGATCCGATTCGGAATGGCCGCGCAGGTAATTCTGGTAGTCGGCATCGTGGTGGCGCTGGTAGAAGCCGTCGGTATAGCCGCGGTTGGCCAGGCCTTCCAGTTCGCTCAACAGCTTGGGGTCGAGCGGCTTGCCGGCGACGGCATCGTCGATCGCCTGGCGATAGGACTGGGTGGTGCGTGCCACGTAATACGGGCTCTTGGTGCGCCCCTCGATCTTCAGCGAATCGATGCCGATCTCGACCAGGCGCTGGACGTGCTCGATGGCGCGCAGATCCTTGGAATTCATGATGTAGGTGCCGTGCTCGTCTTCCTCGATCGGCATCAACTCGCCCGGGCGCTGTCTTTCCTCGAGCAGGATTTCCTGTTCGGGATGGCTGTAGAAGTTGACCGGTTGGCCGGCCTGCAACGGAGCGCCATCGGAAGTCGATACCTTGTAGTCCCAGCGGCAGGAGTTAGTGCAGGTGCCCTGGTTCGGATCGCGGTGGTTGAAGTAACCGGAAAGCAGGCAGCGGCCGGAGTAGGCGATGCATAGCGCGCCATGCACGAAGACTTCGAGTTCGATATCCGGGCATTGCTGGCGGATTTCGGCAACTTCGTCGAGCGACAGTTCGCGCGACAGGATGATGCGGGTCAGACCGAGCTTCTTCCAGAAACGGACGGCGGCCCAATTCACGGTATTCGACTGCACCGAAAGGTGCACCGCCTGTTCCGGCCAGGTTTCACGCACCATGTCGATGAGCCCGGGGTCGGACATGATCAGGGCGTCCGGTTTCAGTTCGATGACCGGCGCCATGTCGGCGAGGTAGGTGGTGAGCTTGGCATTGTGCGGAAAGATGTTGCTGACGACGAAAAACTGCTTGCCGCGGGCGTGCGCTTCGTCGATTCCTTCCTTCAGCGCGGCGATCGTGCCGAACTCATTGTTGCGCACGCGCAGGCTGTAGCGCGGCTGGCCGGCGTAGATCGCATCGGCGCCAAAATCGAAGGCGGTGCGCATCATTTCGAGCGAGCCGGCAGGGGCGAGAAGTTCGGGCGCCTTGCGCATAGTAGAATCCAGCAAAAACCGCGAATTGTAGAGTGTATGTCCGAAGAAATACTGATCAATTTCACCCCGCAGGAAACCCGCGTTGCGGTCATGCAACAGGGTGTCGTCCAGGAATTGCATATCGAACGGACTGCCAGCCGCGGTCTGGTCGGCAATGTCTATCTCGGCCGCGTCTGCCGCATCCTGCCCGGCATGCAATCCGCCTTCATCGATGTCGGTCTCGACCGCACCGCCTTCCTGCACGTTGCCGATATCTGGCAACCGCGCGAGACGGCCACCGAGCGGCCCATCGAGAAAATCCTGCACGATGGCCAGAGCATCGTCGTCCAGGTCGTCAAGGACCCGATCGGCACCAAGGGCGCCCGGTTGTCGACGCAGATCTCGATTGCCGGCCGCATGCTGGTCTATCTGCCGCAGGAAAAACATATCGGCATTTCACAGCGCATCGAGGCCGAAGCCGAGCGCGAAGCCCTGCGCGAAAAGATTACCCGCCTGGTGCCGGCTGACGAGCCGGGCGGCTTCATCGTCCGCACCATGGCCGAGAATGCTTCCGACGAGGAGTTCGCCACCGACATCGCCTACCTGCGCAAGACCTGGGCCGACATCCGCGACAAGGCCAGGACGTCCGGCCCGCCGGCCGTGCTCTACCAGGAACTGTCGCTCGGTCAGCGCGTGCTGCGTGATTTCGTCAATCCGGAAACCAGCCGCATCGTCATCGACTCCCGGGAAAACTTCCAGAAGCTCAATGCCTTCGCCGACGAATACACACCGGCCGTGCTGCCGTTACTCGATCACTACACCGGCCAGCGGCCGCTGTTCGATCTGCATGGCGTTGAAGAGGAAATCCAGAAGGCGCTGGCCCGCCGCGTCGACCTGAAGTCGGGCGGCTACCTGATCATCGACCAGACCGAGGCGATGACCACCATCGATGTCAATACCGGCGGCTTCGTCGGTGTCCGCAATTTCGACGACACCATCTTCAAGACCAATCTCGAAGCCGCCGTCACCATCGCCCGCCAGCTACGCCTGCGCAATCTGGGCGGCATCATCATCGTGGACTTCATCGACATGGAAAACGAAGAGCACAAGAAGGCCGTGCTCGACGAGTTCAACAAGGCGCTGGCCCGCGACCATACGCGGCTGACAGTGAACGGTTTCACGCAGCTCGGTCTGGTCGAAATGACCCGCAAACGGACCCGCGAATCGCTCGCCCATGTACTGTGTCAGCCCTGTCCGACCTGTGGCGGGCGCGGTGAAGTCAAGACGGCGCGTACCGTCGCCTACGAAATCCTGCGCGAACTACTGCGCGAGGCGCGCCAGTTCAATGCCCGCGAATATCGCATCCTGGCCGGGCCGGCCGTGGTTGACCTCTTCCTCGATGAGGAGTCGCAAGCTCTGGCCATGCTCTCGGACTTCATCGAAAAACCCGTTTCGCTGCAGTCCGAGCCCAGCTATTCGCCGGAACAGTACGACATCGTCCTGATGTGACCGTACCGGGCGGCAATTTGCCCCGTTGTCGGCAGCGGGGCGAGTGTCGCCGGTTCACTTTTCGTCGTCGTCGTCGCTGCCTGCGACGGCGCGCACTCCGGCTGCTGCAACATCAACGGTGGTGCCGACAACTGTGGCCCCGACCTTGACCGTGGTGGCGACCACCGTCACTGCAGCATCGGCAACCGCGACAACTGCACAGCCGGAGAGCGACAGGGAAAGCAGGGCAGTGAGCAGGATGAAACGCATGGAGGCAGTGGTGCTTGCTGGAAGAATGGGTTGATACAAAAGCAAAAAGCCCCGGCTTGCGGCCGAGGCTTTTTACTATTGTCTTGGTGGGGCGTCACAGATTCGAACTGTGGACCTACGGATTAAGAGTCCGCTGCTCTACCAACTGAGCTAACGCCCCAAGATCCCTTTTCGACTGGTGGGTCGGGCGAGATTCGAACTCGCGACCAACGGATTAAAAGTCCGCTGCTCTACCGACTGAGCTACCGACCCGCCTAGGGAGCGCGCATTATATGGATGAATCGAAAAGGCGTCAACGATATTTCTGCATTGTGAAGAATTGTCTTATGTCCGCCGTTGATCCGAAAAGATGACTAGAATCGGAATTTCCGGAGAGCGTATTACGTTTGCATTCGGCTCTCGTCAATTTCTGGAGAACTGAGATGACTGAACTCGATATTTCCCGCTATCAAGACCTCATCGTCACCACGGCGACCGATGTCGGTCTGAAAATCCTGGCGGCAATCGCCTTCTGGGTGATCGGTCGCTGGCTGATCGGTGTCGCGCTGGACATGGTGCGGGCGTCGCTGGAAAAGCAGAAGGTTGATCCAACCGTCCTGCGCTACCTCGGTTCGGTCATTACCGTGACGCTCAATGTCCTGCTGGTGGTCGGGATCCTCGGCTATTTCGGTATCCAGACGACGACCTTTGCCGCCTTGATCGCTGCCGCCGGCGTCGCAATTGGCCTGGCCTGGTCCGGTCTGCTGGCGCATTTTGCGGCAGGGGCCTTTCTGGTGGTGCTGCGCCCGATGAAAGTCGGCGATTTCGTGAGTATCGGGGGGGTCACCGGGACGGTGATGGAGTTAGGCTTGTTTACAACGACGATCAATACACCGGACAACGTGCAGACCATCATCGGCAACAACAAGGTGTTCAGCGACACGATCCAGAATTTCACGGTAAACCCGTTCCGGCGCGTCGATCTGAAGTGCCAGTTATCCGGCGCGGCCGATCATCAGGCAGCCATGGCTGTGCTGCGTGAAAAGATCGCAGCGATTCCCAACGTCCTGCCCGAACCGAAGGTGGATGTCGAGATTCTCGATTTCACGCTGCTCGGGCCAGTGCTGGCGGTGCGCCCTTATTGCCATAACGACCACTACTGGCAGGTCTATTTCGATACCAACAAGGTGATTCGAGAAGCGTTGGCCGAGGCTGGTTTCCCGGCCCCGATGCCGGCCCAGCAGGTAATCCTGACGCAAGCGGTCTGAGTTTTATCCGCTCGGCAAAAAGCCCGCGAAAATGCGGGCTTTTTTCGTGTACACCGCAGCAGTGGGGCGGTTAACCGAGGCGGCGGCAGATTTCCGTGGTTAGCGCGGACTGGTTCATCGAATAGAAATGCAGTCCAGGCGCGCCACCTTTGAGCAGGCGCTCGCACAGTTCGGTGACGATATCTAGGCCGAAGGCGCGGATCGAGTCGGCATCGTCACCATAGCTCTCGAATTTCTTGCGCATCCAGCGCGGGATTTCGGCGCCGCAGGCGTCGGAGAAACGGGCCAGCTTGGTGAAGCCGACGATGGGCATGATGCCAGGGACGATCGGCAGGTCGGCGCCGAGGGCCCGGGCTTCGTCGACAAAGCTGAAATAGGCGTCGGCATTGTAGAAGTACTGGGTGATGGCCGAGTTGGCGCCGGCCTTGACCTTGCGCACGAAGGCGTCGAGGTCGTCCTTCGGGCTGCGCGCCTGCGGGTGCCATTCCGGGTAGGCGGCGACTTCGAGGCTGAACCAGTTGCCGGTTTCGGCCCGGATGAATTCGATTAGCTCGTTGGCGTAGCGGAATTCGCCGGTCTCGGCCATGCCGGAGGGCAGGTCGCCGCGCAGGGCGACGATGCGCCGGATGCCAGCCGCCTTGTAGTCGGCCAGGATGTCGCGGATGCTGGCACGGGTGGAGCCGATGCAGGACAGGTGCGGGGCGGCATCGAAGCCTTCGGCGGCGATTTCCTTGACCACCGAAAAGGTTCGTTCGCGGGTCGAGCCGCCAGCGCCGAAGGTGACCGAGAAAAAGCTCGGTTTCAGTTTCGCCAGCTCGGCACGGACGGTGCGTAGCTTGTCGACGCCTTCCGGGGTTTGCGGCGGGAAAAACTCGATGGAGATTTCAGTATTCATTTATTCAACCAGATGAAAAATTCGCGGTTGCCATCGCCGCCGGTAATCGGACTGTCGAGCCAGGCACGGACCTGCAGACCAAGGTTGGCGGCACACTGGCGAAGTTTGTTTTCCACTTCACCGTAAAGTGCCGGATCGCGGACGATGCCACCCTTGCCGATGTTCGCCGAACCGACTTCGAACTGCGGCTTGACCAGCAGCAACAGGTCGCCGTCGTTCGCCAGCAGGGCAGGGAGTTGCGGCAGGATCAGGGTCATCGATATAAACGAGACATCGCCGACGATCAGCGCGAAGCCTTCGGGCGGAAAGGCCGCACCCAGATCGGCTGCGCTCAGGGTGCGGCAGTTGATGCCCTCGATGGCCGTCAGGCGCGGCTCGCCGAACAGTTGCCGGTGCAATTGGCCGTGCCCGACATCGACCCCGACGACATGGCGGGCGCCGGCCTGCAGCAGGCAGTCGCTGAAACCACCGGTGGACTGGCCGACATCGAGACAGTACTTGCCGGTGACCGTGATACCCGTTTCGGCCAGTGCACCGGCCAGTTTCAGGCCGCCGCGCGAGACAAAGCGATCTTCAGGATCGACTGCTACGGTCAACGTCGTTTCCGGGGCCAAATCCAGCGCCGGCTTCTTAATCAGGCCGCCCGACCAGCTAACCCGGCCAGCCGCGATCATCCGCTGGGCTGCGGTTCGTGAGGCAGCGAGGCCGGCTTCGACGAGCAGCTGATCGACCCGGGGCACTCAGTGCTTTCCTTGCGGAAAGAGCAGGGCGCTGAGCGCCCAGGAAATCAGGCTGTAGGCGATCGAACCGAGTAGTGCCGGCCAGAAGCCGCCGACGTTGAAACCGTCGACCAGATTGCCGGCGAACTGGAAGAGCAGGGCATTGATCACAAAAATGAACAGGCCCAGCGTCAACAGCGTGACCGGCAGGGTCAGCAATATCAGCAATGGCCGTAGCACGGCGTTGATCAGCCCGAGCACGAGGGCGACGATCAGCGCCGTACCGAAACTCGCCACCTGGACCGACGGCACGACGTAGGGCAACGCCAGCAGGGCGAGCGCGTTAATGATCCAGATGGCAAGCAGGCGCATGGCTTCTTAGTAGCGGTAGTGGTCGGCCTTGTACGGGCCTGCCTTCGGTACGCTGATGTAGGCGGCCTGTTCGTCGGTCAGTTCTGATAGTTGCGCGTTCAGCGTCTTCAGTTGCAGACGGGCGACCTTTTCATCGAGGTGCTTGGGCAGCGTGTAGACACCGACCGGGTACTTGTTGGAACCCTTGACGGCTTCGGTCCACAGTTCGATCTGGGCGATCGTCTGGTTGGCGAACGAAGAAGACATCACGTAGGACGGATGGCCCGTGCCGCAACCAAGGTTCACCAGGCGGCCCTTGGCCAACAGGATGATGCGCTTGCCGTCCGGGAAGATCACGTGGTCGACTTGCGGCTTGATCTCTTCCCACTGGTACTTCTCGATCGAGGCGACGTCGATTTCGTTGTCGAAGTGGCCGATGTTGCAGACGATGGCGTTGTTCTTCATCGCGGCCATGTGGTCGTGGGTGATGACGTGGAAGTTGCCGGTGGTGGTAACGAAGATGTCGGCCTTGTCGGCAGCGTATTCCATGGTGACGACACGGTAGCCTTCCATCGCGGCCTGCAGGGCGCAGATCGGGTCGATTTCGGTGACCCAGACTTGTGCCGACAGGGCGCGCATGGCCTGGGCGGAGCCCTTGCCCACATCGCCGTAGCCGGCGATGACGGCGATCTTGCCGGCGATCATCACGTCGGTGGCGCGCTTGATGCCGTCGACCAGCGATTCGCGGCAGCCGTAGAGGTTGTCGAACTTGGACTTGGTCACCGAGTCATTGACGTTGATGCCCGGGAACTTCAGTTCGCCACGCTGGTGCATCTGGTACAGGCGATGCACGCCGGTGGTGGTTTCCTCGGTGACGCCCTTGATCTGGGCCAGGCGCACGGAATACCAGGTCGGGTCGACGGCCAGCTTAGCCTTGATCGCGGCGAACAGGATGGTTTCTTCTTCCGAACCCGGCTTGGCGAGCAGGGAGATGTCCTTTTCGGCACGGGCACCGAGATGCAGCAGCAGGGTGGCATCGCCGCCGTCGTCGAGGATCATGTTCGAATAACCGCCATCGGCCCATTCGAAGATGCGGTGGGTGTAATCCCAGTAGTCGACCAGGGTTTCGCCCTTGACGGCGAAGACCGGGATGTTCTGCGCGGCGATCGCAGCGGCAGCGTGGTCCTGGGTCGAGAAGATATTGCAGGAAGCCCAGCGGACTTCGGCGCCGAGCGCGGTCAGCGTCTCGATCAGCACGGCGGTCTGGATGGTCATGTGCAGCGAACCGGTGATGCGCGCGCCCTTGAGCGGCTGGGTCTTCGCGAATTCTTCGCGAATGGCCATCAGGCCGGGCATTTCGCCTTCGGCAATGAGGATTTCCTTGCGACCCCAGTCGGCAAGGGAAAGATCGGCAATAACGTAGTCTTTGAATTCAGCCACAGTAAGCTCCAAATGAACTGTGACGGGGAGGGGAAAGACGGTTTCTGCTCACCGGCGGCCCCCTGCGCCCGGCAGGGTTGATCAGTGAGCGCCGTTTTAAACCGAGCCTGGGAGTGATCTCCTGCAGCGCCCCTCGGTAGGTTGCGGATTATAAACCGATTTCAGGCGTTTTCGCCGGCCCAGTAGCGGTCGATGTCCTTGATGCCCCATTTTGCCGCATCCTCACGACCGGCGATCTTCTCCGGGCTGCGTGCCAGGTCGATGATTTCGGGGCGAATGTAGGCTTGCGACTTGGTCGAGAAAAAAACCTTGATCTTGGGCTTGAGCAGGGACTGCTCGCCCTGTTCGATGACGACGCCCAGCTTGCCGGATTCCAGGCGAACCAAAGAGCCGATCGGATAAATTCCCAAGCTCTTGACGAAAGCCTGAAAAACCTTGGGGTCAAAATGCCCCTTCCATTCCGCCATGCGCTTGATCGATTCGGCCGGGTCCCAGCCCGCTTTATAGGGGCGGTTGGAGGTGACGGCATCGTAGACGTCGCAGACTGCCCCCATTTTGGCGAACAGGCTCATTGTTTCTCCGTTCAGGCCTTTTGGGTAACCACTGCCGTCGACCTTTTCGTGGTGATGCAGGCAAACGTCCTTGGTCATCTCGCTGATGCCCGAGCCGGTCAGCAGCATTTTGTAACCCTCATCCGGGTGTGTTTTGACCAGATCAAATTCTGCATCGGTCAGCTTCCCCGGTTTGTTCAGCACCTCAAGCGGAATTGTCGCCTTGCCCAAGTCGTGCAGCAGTCCGGCCATACCGGCCTCGCGAGTTTGTTGCTCGTCGAGGCCCAACTGGCGAGCCAGTGCGATCATCAGGGCGCAGACGGCAACCGAGTGCATGAAGGTGTAGTCGTCGGCGGTCTTCAGCCGGGCCAGGCTGATCAATGCACCTGGGTTGCGCAGGACCGAGTTGGAAATTTCCTCGACCAGCGGTGCGGCTGCCTCTGCTTCGATGGCCTTACCCATGCGGGCTTCCTGGAACATCGAAACGACGGCTTCCTTACCCTTGGTGACGATGCGCGAGGCACGTTTGATTTCATCGTTGAAGGAAGATCTTTCCTGGATGGTCGGGCATTCGACTGGAATTTCATCGACCAGAACGGTTTCCGATTCGGTGGCCACGATTCCAGTGTCGAGATCCAACCCCTTGCTGATGTCGATCCAGACTTCCTTGATCGGA
The DNA here is from genome assembly GCF_009469765.1 of Dechloromonas hortensis. Lineage (GTDB taxonomy): Bacteria > Pseudomonadota > Gammaproteobacteria > Burkholderiales > Rhodocyclaceae > Azonexus > Azonexus hortensis. The sequence continues at coordinate 55,715 of NZ_SSSQ01000018.1, read as the reverse complement.
CTTCCCAAAACAAGGGCGATGTCGTTGGGGTCGGACAGAACGAATTGTGTCCGCCAGAAGGGGTGATCCAGCCAAGCGCCGCAGAAAGCCTGCAGGTGCATGCCGAGGCGGAGATGTTCGACGGCTATCTTTTTAAGCATAGCTTGCAAGTTTAGCCATAAAAAAGGGAGCCGTGCTGGCTCCCTTTGTAAAACTAGGCCTGGTGGATTTACAGGCCGGCGTCCGATTTCAGCAATATGGCACGGTCGGTCGCTTCCCAGGTGAACTCCGGTTCGTCGCGGCCGAAATGGCCGTAGGCGGCAGTTTTCTGGTAGATCGGGCGGAGCAGGTCGAGCATGTTGACGATGCCTTTCGGGCGCAGGTCAAAGTGCTTCTTGATCAGCGCGGTCAGCGTTTCGTTGCTGACCTTGCCGGTGCCGAAGGTGTCGACCATGACCGAAGTCGGTTCGGCAACGCCGATGGCATAGGAAACCTGAACCAGGCAGCGCGAGGCCAGACCAGCGGCAACGATGTTCTTGGCGACGTAGCGGCCGGCATAGGCGGCGGAACGGTCGACCTTGGACGGATCCTTGCCGGAAAAGGCGCCGCCACCGTGCGGGGCAGCCCCGCCGTAGGTGTCGACGATGATCTTGCGGCCGGTTAGGCCGCAGTCGCCCTGCGGACCGCCGACGACGAAGCGACCGGTCGGGTTGACCAGAAACTTGATGTCGCCCTTGATCAGTTCCTTCGGCAGGACCGGCTTGATGATCTCTTCGATGGTCGCTTCGCGCAGGTCTTCCAGGCTAATGTCCGGCGAATGCTGAGTGGACAGCACAACGGTGTCGATCGAGTGCGGCTTGCCATCGACGTAGCGGATGGTGACCTGCGACTTGGCGTCCGGGCGGGCCCACGGCAGGCGGCCGTCCTTGCGCAGCAGTGCCTGGCGTTCAACCAGGCGGTGCGACAGGTAGATCGGCAGCGGCATCAGCGACGGCGTTTCGTCGCAGGCGTAGCCGAACATCAGGCCCTGATCGCCGGCGCCCTGGCCGAGATCGTCGTCGTAGGCCTTGTTGACACCCTGGGCGATATCCGGGCTCTGCTTGTCGTAGGCGACCAGCACGGCACAGCCCTTGTAGTCGATGCCGTAGTCGGTGTTGTCGTAGCCGATGCGCTTGATCGTCTCGCGGGCGACCTGGATGTAATCGACGTTGGCGCTGGTGGTGATTTCACCAGCCAGGACGACCAGGCCGGTATTGCACAGGGTTTCGGCGGCGACGCGGGAGTGCTTGTCCTGGGCCAGGATGGCGTCGAGGATGGCATCGGAAATCTGGTCGGCGACCTTGTCCGGATGGCCTTCGCCGACTGATTCGGAAGTGAAGAAATATTCGCTCATGCGAAGCTCCAATGGTCCTAGGTTCCGGCGCTACCGGCTTCGGACCACGAGCAGGCGACGCTTTAGCGGTATTTATTAATTGCCCCGCAAGTTGTCTGTTTAACTCGGCAATCCCATAATGTTAATCTTTTCACGGTGGGTTTCAACCCCCGGAGCCGCATGGTTTTTCTATTTAGATTTCTGAGCAAGCTGCCCTTGTGGTTGCTACATATGCTGGGGGGCTGGCTCGGTCGCCTGGTTTATCTGCTGTCGCCGACCTATCGCCGGCACGTCCGGGAAAACATGGCGCAAGCCGGCGTCGATCCGGCTTTGCGTGGTCAGGTCGCGGCCGAAGCCGGCAAGCAGATGCTCGAATTGGCCCGCATCTGGTTGCTTAAGCTCGAACAGGCGACCGCCCTGGTCACCGAGGTGGTCGGCTGGGAGCATGTCGAGGCCGCGCAGCGGGCCGGCAAGGGCATCGTTTTCCTGACCCCCCACCTCGGTTGCTTCGAGATCACGGCGCAGTATTACGCGGCCTTCGGCGATATCACCGTGCTCTACCGCCCGCCGCGCCAGGCTTCGCTGCGCCAGATGATTCTCGAAGGCCGCAAGCGGGAGCGCCTGCATCTGGCACCGGCCGACTTGTCCGGCGTGCGTTCGCTGATCAAGGCGCTGAAGAAGGGTGAGGCGGTCGGCATGTTGCCGGACCAAGCGCCCAAGGTCGGCGAGGGTGTCTGGCTCAAATTCTTCGGCAAGCCGGCCTACACCATGACCCTGGCCGCCCGCCTGACCGAAACCGGGGCGACGACGCTGATGGCCTGGGGTGAGCGCCTGCCGCACGGGCGCGGCTATCGGCTGCACCTGCAGCCGCCGAGCCGGGCACTCGAAGGGGCGACGGTGGATCGGGCGCAGCAGATCAATTTCGAAATCGAGGCCTTGGTGCGCCAATGCCCGAGCCAATACCTGTGGGGTTACAACCGCTACAAACATCCGGGCGGCGCCGAAGCGCCTCCGGTGGAGTGATTCGTCTTGAAACTTTTTTTTACTTACATCCTGGTCGGTTTTCTCTGGCTTTTGCACTGGCTGCCCTTGCCCTTCCTGCGCGGACTGGGCTGGCTGCTCGGGCGTCTGCTCTATGCCGCCGGCCGCGAACGGCGAAAGGTGGCGCTGATCAATCTTCGTTTGTGCTTTCCAGAAAAAAGCGAGGTCGAGCGCGAAAATCTGGCCCGCCGCCATTTCATTGCCTTCAGCCGCGCCGTACTTGACCGCACTCTGGGCTGGTGGGCCTCGAAGGAACGGCTGGAGCGCATCATCCGGATTCAAGGCGTTGAACACCTGAACGACCCCGACGGGCGGCCGATCATCATGTTGTCGCCCCATTTTGTCGGTCTCGATGCCGGAGCGACACGTATCTCCATGTTTGTCCGCGGTTGCAGTGTCTACTCAAACCAGAAGAATCCGGTTTTCAACAAGTTGCTTTATGATGGACGGATCAGATTCACCGAGGCGGTGCTGCTTTCACGGCAGGATGGCATGCGCAAGATCATCAAGGCGATGAAGGACGGTTACAAGTTCTACTATCTGCCGGACATGGATTTTGGTCCGAAAGAGTCGATTTTCGTGCCGTTTTTCGGTGTGCCGGCGGCGACCATTCCCGGGGTTTCCCGTCTGGCGCGGCTGACTGGCGCGAAGGTGGTGGCCTGCATTACGCGGCAGGTGGCGGATGGCTACGAAGTCGAGGTGATGCCGGCCTGGGACAATTTTCCCGGTGACAGCATCGAAGAAGACACCGCATTCGTGAATCGTTTTATCGAGAGCCAGGTGCTGCGCATGCCGGAACAGTACTTCTGGCTGCACAAGCGCTTCAAAACCCGGCCGCCCGGAGAACAGAGGTTTTATAAATGAACAGCCTGAACATCGAAATTCGTCCCGTCACGCCGCCCGATGTGCCGGCCATCTCGGCACTGGCCCGGGAAATCTGGCAGGCGACCTATCCGGGGATCATCACCCAGGAACAGATCGATTTCATGCTCGAACAGCGTTACGGCCACGAGCGGCTCTATGACGATATCGAGGATGCCGACAAGTGGCTCGACCAGGCCTTTCATAATGGCCGGCGGGTGGGTTTCGCCTTCAGCGAGCTCTACAAGGGTGAATTCAAGCTGGACAAGCTTTACATTCACCCTGATGTGCAGCGTCAGGGCGTCGGTGGTCAGCTGATCGCGCACGTCGCCCGCCGCGCTGCAAAGCTGGGCTACCCGTGCGTGATCCTGGCGGTGAACAAGCGCAACGAAAAAGCCATTGCCTCCTACAAGAAATACGGCTTTGCCGTGCGCGAGACGGTGGTTGACGATATCGGCCGCGGCTTTGTGATGGACGATTTCATCATGGAGAAGAAACTTTAGGAATTTGAGGTAACCCCCTGCCTCTGCTATCCTTTTTTAATTAACACGCGGAGCAGGCTGTGAAGCTCAAATTCTCGAAAATGCATGGCCTGGGCAACGATTTCGTTGTCCTGGACGGCATCCGCCAGGCGGTGACCCTGACCCCGGAGCAGTTGCGCTATCTGGCGGATCGCCATTTCGGCGTCGGTTGCGACCAGATTCTGCTGGTCGAAAAGGCCAGCCAGGCGGATGTCGATTTTCGCTACCGGATTTTCAATGCCGATGGCAGCGAGGTCGAGCAGTGCGGCAATGGCGCGCGCTGTTTCGTGCGTTTCGTGCATGAGCAGGGCCTGACCGACAAGCGCGAAATTCGCGTCGAAACGCTGAAAGGCATCATCACGCCGCGCCTCGAAGGCGATGGCAATGTCACGGTCGACATGGGGATTCCCCGATTTTTGCCGAACGAGATTCCCTTCCTGCACGACGACGATGTCGTCGTCTACAACCTCGCTGTGGCCGATGAAACGCTGGAAATCAGCGTCGTCTCGATGGGCAATCCGCATGCCGTGCAGGTTGTCGAGAGCGTAGACACGGCGCCGGTCGGCGAGCATGGCCCGCTGATCGAGAACCATGCGCAGTTCCCGCAGCGGGTGAACGCCGGCTTCATGCAGGTCGTCGATCGTCACGCCATCAAGTTGCGGGTCTACGAGCGCGGCTCGGGCGAGACGCTGGCCTGCGGGACCGGCGCTTGCGCCGCCGTGGTCGCCGGTATCCGGCGTGGCCTGCTCGATTCGCCGGTGCGCGTCACGACGCGCGGCGGCGACCTGAATATTGCCTGGGGCGGCGTTGACCGCCCGGTTTTGATGACCGGTCCGGCGATGACGGTCTTCTCTGGAGAGATTGAATTATGAGCGCCCTGTTTCCCGAAGATGTCGCGGATTACCTGAAGAATAATCCGGGTTTCTTCGAGCAATACGCCGACCTGATGGCGCAGATTTTCCTGCCGCATCCGCATGGCGGCCGGGCGGTGTCGTTGGCCGAGCGCCAGATGCTGACCCTGCGCGAAAAAAACCGGCAGACCGAAAGCAAGCTGGCCGAACTGATTGCCTTCGGCGAAGAGAACGATGCAATCAGCGAGAAAGTGCATCGCCTGTCGGTCGCCCTGATCGCCGCCGAGACCTTCCAGGCGGTGATTCATCTGCTCAATTTCCACTTGCGCGACGACTTTGCCGTGCCGCATGTCGCCCTGCGCTTGTGGCACAAGCCGGCCGGCATCGAGGATCTACCGGAATTCGCCGCGGTCAGCGAGGAGTTGCAGGTCTTTGCCGAAACCCTCGGTCGCCCGTACTGCGGCTCGACCGCCGGCTTCGGCACGGCATCGTGGTTCGGCGAACATGCCGGCCATATCCGTTCGCAGGCCTTGATCGCGCTGCGCAATGGCGGTGGCACGATCGGCATGATTGCGCTGGGTAGCGAGGAAGCACAGCGCTTCTACGCCGACATGGGCACCTTGTATCTGGAGCGGATGGGTGAAATGGTTTCCGCGGCGCTGGCCCGGGTAACCAAGAGCGTGCTCTAGGCGGTGAGTACGGCGAGTGCGGCGCTGGCTGGCTATCTGGCTGAACTGGCCGAGCAGCGCCGGCTGTCGCCGCATACCGTCAGCAATTACCGGCGCGATCTGGAAAAGCTGCTGGCCGCGGCCGGGGAAACCCCGCTTGGCCAACTGCAGGTGCACCAGATTCGCCGCTATGTTGCCCAGTTGCACGGCCAGGGCCTGTCCGGGCGCAGTCTGGCGCGGACGCTATCGGCCTGGCGGGGCTTTTTTGCCTGGCTGGGCGAACACGGTGCGGTACCAGCCAATCCTTGTGAAGGCGTCCGTTCGCCGAAGGCGCCGCGGCTGTTGCCGAAGGCCTTGGCGGTCGATGAGGCGGCGCGGCTGCTCGAGCCGGTCGACGGCGACGATCCCCGGCTGGCCGCCCGCGATGCGGCGATCTTCGAGTTGTTCTATTCCTCCGGTTTGCGGCTGGCCGAACTGGCGGCGCTCGATTGCGACGCGCTGGATAGCGTCCTCCATGAAGGCGAGCTGCGCGTTCTCGGCAAGCGAAGCAAGGCGCGGCTGGTGCCGGTCGGCAGCAAGGCGCGGCAGGCGCTGGCGGCCTGGGCCGAAGTGCGCAGCGAACTGGCGGCAGCCGACGAGCTGGCCCTGTTCGTCGGCCTGCGCGGCCGGCGCCTGAGTCACCGGATGATCCAGTTGCGCCTGAGCCGGCAGGCGGTGCTGGCCGGTTTGCCGCGCCACGTCCATCCGCACATGCTGCGCCATTCCTTCGCCTCGCACGTGCTGCAGTCGTCCGGCGATCTGCGCGCCGTGCAGGAAATGCTCGGCCACGCCAGCATCGCGTCGACGCAGGTCTATACCCACCTCGATTTCCAGCATCTGGCCAAGGTTTACGATACGGCGCATCCGCGGGCCAAGCGCAAGTAGGCGGACGCGGCCGGGCTTTTGCCGAAATTGCTGCGGTCGACTACTGAAAAAGCCGTAAAATCAGGCTTCAATTGACCTTTTGTTCACCAAGCACTATGATTGGCGGTTTCGAAAAATCGCCGGAATCAAGGAGTTAGTCATGGCAATCAACCGTAACCGCCGTTCTTCCCTGGAACGCCGCTGCGTTTCCAAGTCCACCAAGCGCCTGTTCAAGGGCGACGGCAAGACCATGTTCAAGGTCATCTACGCTGCCGAATGCCACGCACGTAACCGCAAGGCCCTGGGCGCTTAAGCTGCTGACAGTATTTCAAGCCCCGGTCGCCGCAAGGTGACCGGGGCTTCTTTCATTTGAGGTCGAGAAAACATGGCTCAGCTGATTTTGCTGCCGGGTAAGGAGCGCTCCGCGTTCAAACAGCACCATCCGTGGGTGTTCGCCGGTTCGGTCGGGCGCCTGGAAGGGCGTGCCCGGCCGGGTGATACGGTCGAGGTGCTGGCCGATAACCTGCGCCCGCTGGGGCGCGCCGCCTACAGCCCGAAATCGCAGATCCGCGCCCGTTTCTGGACCTTCGATGCCGACGAATCGGTCGATGACGCCTTCTTCAAGCGCCGGGTCAGCGCCGCCGTGGCGCGCCGCCAGGCGTTGCCCGAACTGCGCGGCCAGCAGGGCCTGCGCCTGATCCACGCCGAGTCGGATGGCCTGCCCGGCGTCATCGCCGACCAGTATGGGGACACCGTCGTCATCCAGCTGACTTCGGCCGGCGCCGACAAGTGGCGCAATGCCATCGTCGCCGGACTGGTCAAGGCGACCGGTTGCGCCCGCATCTATGAGCGTTCCGATTCCGACGTGCGCGGCCTCGAAGGCCTCGAACCGACGACCGGCTGGCTGTACGGCGCGGCGCCCGAGGCACCGCTGAGCATCGAGGAAAACGGCGTCAGGCTGGCGGTCGACGTGGTCGGCGGGCACAAAACCGGTTTCTATCTCGACCAGCGCGACAACCGCGCGCTGCTCGGCCAACTGGCGGCCGGCAAGGACGTCCTGAACTGCTTCTGCTACACCGCCGGTTTTTCGCTGCAGGCCCTGGCCGGCGGTGCGGCCAGCGTGCTGTCGATCGACTCTTCCGGCCCGGCGCTCGCCCAGGGCCAGGCCAATCTGGCGCTCAATCCGCAATTGCCGGCCGAACGGGCCCAGTGGCAGGAGGCCGATGTCTTCCAGGCGCTGCGCGACTTCAAGAAGGAGGGCCGCCTGTTCGACCTGATCGTCCTCGATCCGCCCAAGTTCGCCCCCTCGGCCTCGCATGCCGAGCGCGCGGCGCGCGCCTACAAGGACATCAACGTCTTCGGCTTCAAGCTGCTGAAACCGGGCGGCCTGCTGATGACCTATTCCTGTTCCGGCGGCATCGGTCTCGAACTGTTCCAGAAGATCGTTGCCGGCGCGGCGCACGATGCTGGTCGGGAGGCGCGCATCGTCCGCCGACTGGCCGGCGCGGCCGATCATCCGGTTGCATTGAACTTCTCCGAAGGTGAATATCTCAAAGGCCTGCTCGTCCAGGTCGATTAAACTCTCGTCGTGAATCCCTTGCGCCACCTCCTTCTCGTTGCCGTTCTCCTCTTCGCCCAACTGGCGGCGGGGGCGCACGCCGTCGAGCATGCGGCGGGCAACGAGGGGGTTCTGCCGACGCATGTCTGCGAGCTGTGCCTGGCAGCGCACGATCTCGGTTCGGCCTTGCCGTCCGTACTGGCGCTGCCGCCGCTGCTGGCGGCGCACGATCGTCCCGTTGCGCTGCCGCTCGGCGGGCGCAGCGCTTTGCCGCCGCCGCTGGCCCGCCAGGGCGCGCCGCCTCAATCCTGAAAATCGCCCCTTTTTGACTGTCGACCGCAGCCCACGGGTATTTCCCATGGGCGGTCGACGCAGCGCATTTTTCAGGAGAATTCCATGCATAAGCCATTTGCCGTGGCTGCCCTGCTGGCCGCCTCATGCGGCGCCCAGGCAGCATCCGATAACGATCTGGCGGCCATCCGCGGCCAGATCGACGAAATGAAGAAGTCCTACGAGCAGCGCATTGCCGCGCTCGAACAAAAGCTGGTCCAGGCTGAGGCGCAGGCCAAAAGCAGTCCGCCGCCGGTGTCGCCAGCGCCGGCCCCCGTTGCCGAGAGCCGTCCGGTTGGCGCGGCAACGACGGCCAGCGGCTTCAACCCCGAGGTCTCGCTGATCCTGCAGGGCCAGTACAAGAACATGAAGAATGTCGCCGAACGCGGCATTACCGGTTTTGTCCCAGCCGGCGGCCACGATCATGGCAGCGGTACGATCGAGGGCATCAACAAGCGCGGTTTCTCGCTCGATCATACCGAACTGGTCTTTGCCGCCAATATCGATCCCTACTGGCGCGGCCAGGCGATCATCGCCGCCCTCGATGGCCAGGCCGAGGTCGAGGAGGCCTGGTTCCAGTCGCTCGGGATTGGCCAGGGCATCGGCCTGAAGGCCGGTCGTTTCCGTTCCGGGATCGGCTATCTGAACGAGCAGCACCCGCACATGTGGGATTTCGCCGATGCGCCACTGATGTATCAGGCGATGTTCGGCACCGAAGGCGGCTACGCGCAGGATGGCGTGCAACTGAAATGGCTGGCGCCGACGCCGGTCTTCCTCGAATTCGGCGCCGAGTTCGGGCGCGGTGCCAATTTCCCGGGTTCCGATCGCAACAAGAACGGCAGCGGGGCAGGTGCGCTGTTTGCCCACGTCGGTGACGATCTCGGTGTCGCCCATAGCTGGCGGGCCGGGCTGTCTTACCTGAAGACCTCGGCCCGCGAACGCGAGGCGCATTTCGAGGATACGGTGAATGGGGTCGAGGCGCTGAGCAAGTTCACCGGCGATTCGACGACCTGGCTGGCCGATTTCGTCTGGAAATGGGCGCCGAACGGCAATCCGAAATACCAGAATTTCAAGTTCCAGAGCGAGTACTTCCTGCGCAGCGAAAAGGGCGACCTGAGTTGCGGCGAAGCCGAAGCCGGCGTCGCCGTATCCTGCCAGGACATCACCAGCGGCTACCGGACCCGGCAGTCCGGCTGGTACACCCAGGGCGTCTACCAGTTCACGCCGAACTGGCGGGCCGGCCTGCGTTACGAGCAACTCGACAGCGGCACGCGCGATTTGGGTGAAAATGGCAACTATCTTGCGGTCGACCACTACAAACCGAAGAAAACCACAGCGATGATCGATTACAGTTGGAGCGAGTTCTCGCGCCTCCGCCTGCAGTTTGCCCAGGACAAGTCGATGCAGGGCATTACCGACAATCAGGTCACCATGCAGTACATCATGAGCCTCGGGGCGCATGGTGCGCACAAGTTCTAGGAGACGGCGATGAGCAAATTGTTTCCCACGCTGTTGCTGACGCTGGCTTCGCTGCCGGCCTGGGCCAATCTCAACGTCTTTGCCACGGTGCCGGAATGGGCCAGCCTGGCCCGGGAAATCGGCGGCGACAAGGTGCGCGTCTATAGCGCCACCAATGCCTTCCAGGACCCGCACCGGATCGAGGCCAAGCCCTCGCTGCTGGCCCAGGCCCGGCAGGCCAACCTGGTGGTGGCGGCCGGCGCCGATCTGGAAGTCGGCTGGCTACCGCTAGTTTTGCGCGATTCGGGCAATGCGGCCATCCAGGCCGGGCGGCCGGGCTACTTCGAGGCGGCCAATTTCGTCAGCCGGCTGGAAGTGCCGACCTCCGTCGACCGCGCCCAGGGCGATGTCCATGCCGCCGGCAATCCGCATCTCCATCTCGATCCGCACAATGTCCTGAAGGTCGGTGAAGCACTGGCCGGCCGCATGGCCGAGCTCGATGCAGCCAATGCCGCGGCCTACCAGGCCGGCTACAAGACCTTTGCCGGCAAATGGCAGGCTGCCATGGCGCGTTGGGAGAAGGAAGCGGCGCCCTTGCGCGGCGTGCCGGTGCTGGTCCATCACGCCTCCTTCCTTTACCTGGCCAACTGGCTGGGCTTGAAAGAGGTCGGTACGCTGGAGCCGAAGCCGGGTATCGAGCCGACCAGCGGCCACCTGAGTAGCCTGCTGGCGCGGCAGCAGACGCTGCCGGCCAAGATGGTGCTGCGCACCGCCTACAACCCGGATGGGCCGAGCCAATGGATTGCCGGCAAAACCGGCCTGCCGGCGGTGCTGCTGCCCTATACGGTGGGCGGTACGGCGGAGGCGAAAGACCTGTTCGGTCTGTTCGACGATACCGTGCAGCGCTTGCTGAAAGGCCTGCGTTGACATCCTTGCTCCAGGTCGAGGCATTGGTCGCCGGCTGGCAGCAGCCGGCGACGCCGCCCGTCAATCTCAGCCTGGCGGCCGGCGAAATCATCGGCCTGACCGGGCCGAACGGCGTCGGCAAAAGCACCGTGCTGGCCGCCCTGGCCGGCCGGGCGCAGGTCTTTGCCGGCCGCATCGTGCGCCAGCCGGGCCTGCGCCTGGCCCTGCAGACGCAGGATGTGCCGCCGGTGGACGGCCTGCCGCTGTCCGGGCGTGAGCTACTCCAGCTGACTGGAGCCAGCCCGCAGGGGCTGCCGCCCTGGCTGATCGATCGCCTCGACCAACGCCTCGATCGCCTGTCCGGCGGCCAGCGCCACTACCTGGCCTTGTGGGCGATCCTGCACGCGCCGGCCGACCTGGTCCTGCTCGACGAACCGACCAATAACCTCGATGCCGCCGGTGTCCAGCATTTGACGGCGCACTTGCACGACCGGGCCCGGGCCGGGGCCGGCATCGTCGTCGTCAGCCATGACGCCGCCTTTGTCGAGGCGGCCTGCGATCGCGTTCTTCGGCTGGAGGCCGGAAATGGCGAGTGACCTGTTCCTGATTCCCTTCCTGACCGGGCTGTGCCTGGCCGTTTTGCTGCCGCTGCTCGGCGCCTACCTGCGCCTGCGCGACGAATGGCTGGCTGCGCTGGCCTATTCGCATGTGGCCGCGGCTGGCGCCTTGCTCGCCCTGGTCGGCGGCTTTGTACCGGCCATCGGCGGCGTTGCGGCGGCTGGTCTGGCCGGGGCCAGCAAGCGCCTGTTTGCCGGCCGGCTGAGCGGTGGCGCCAGCTATGCGCTATTGTTGCTCGGTGGCTGGGCGGTTGCCGTGCTGCTGGCTGCCAACCAGCCGATGGCGGAGCGCCTGGGCCATGCCCTGTTTGATGGCCAGCTCTATTTCGCCGGTCCGGCGCAACTGTCGGTGGTGGTGCCGGGCGGTCTGCTGGCGCTGGTCGTTTTGCGCCGGCTGGCCAAAAACCTGTTGCTGGCCCACGTCTACCCCGATTTTTTCCGCATTCGTGGTCTGCGCGCTTGGCCGACGCAGAGCGGTTTCGATCTGCTGGCCGCGCTGTGCTTGGCGCTGGCGACGATGAACCTCGGTGTGATGGGCGCTTTTGCGCTGGTGTTCATCCCCCCCTGGCTGGCTTTCCGGCGCGCCCGGAACTGGCGGGCCGGCCTCTGGCTGGCGCTACTGATCGGTGTCTTCGGCTATGTCCTTGCCTTTGGCATCGCGCTTGGCCTGGATCAACCCTTCGGCCCGGTGCTCGCCCTGCTGTTGATCGTCATCGGTCTGGTCATTGCATGACGCATTAGGGCATGCTAAAACACGCTCTCAGTATGTGGAGTGGTCATGGTTTTTTCCTTTTTCAAGAAGCAGCCTGAAAAAATGCCGGAGCGCCAGGCAGCGCGCCCGCGTGCCCCGGCCGTCCGGCTGCCCGAGGTGCCGCCGCCGGTGCAGCCGGTTGAAGAGGTGATCCCGCTCGCCGAGCCGCTGCCCGATCTTGAGTTCACGCTGGACGACCAGCCCGCTATCGCGCCCGGCTCCGCAAAGGCGCTCGCCGTCCAGGATGATTCGGGCTTCGACATGGACGAATTCGACCGTGATTTCACCGAGTCGAGCGTCATGGCGATCGACGTCGGTCACGACCTCGACCCGCTGCAGGGAGATATCGAGCAAGCCGTCGTCCTCTTTGCCAACGGTCAGGATGCCGCCGCCCGTTCTTTGCTGGAAACCTTCATTCGCACCTACCCGGGGCAGGAGGGGTTGCGTTTCTGGCTGCTGCTGTTCGATCTGCTGCAAGTGGTCGGTGATCAGGCAGGTTTTGAAAAGCTCGGCGTCGAATTCGCCGAGGCCTGCGAAACCTCGCCGCCGACCTGGCGCGAACAGGCACCGGTGGTGCGCAACAGCGAAAACGGCGTCAAATTTTTTTCGCTGCAGGGCGTGTTGACCGCCGAGGGCCTGCAACCGCTCGATGAGTTGCGCCATATGCTGGCTGCCAAACAGCCAGCGCTGATTGATTGCGGCAAGCTGATCGGCTGCGACGACGAAGTCGCCGGCCAGTTCGCCGAACTGCTCAGCCAGGCCCGGCGGCGCGGGGTCGCGCTGACCCTGGAGCGGGCCGAGGCTTTCATGGGGCGGCTGAACGATCGTTTGCAGGCGGGCGATCCGGTACATGGCGCATCCTGGCAACTGTTGCTCGAATTGCTGCAGCGCCTCGGGCCGCAAGAGGCTTTCGAGGAGCGGGCAGTCGATTACGCGGTGACCTTCGAATTGTCGCCGCCCTCCTGGGAAGTGCAGCCGGTCAGCAAGTCGCCGCTGCCGGCGGTAACCCGGGCGGCCGATGCCTATTACCTGGCCGGCGACCTGAAGAGTTCGCGTTTTGAAGAGCTGGTCGCCGTCATCGAGCAGCACGAGTCGCCGATCCTCGATTTTTCGGCGGTTCGCCGGATGGATTTTTTCTCGGCCGGGCAACTGGTCAATCGCCTGGCGCCCTACAAGGCGGCCGGGCGCGACATCATCATTCGCAGCCCGAATCATCTGGTTGCGGAACTGATGGCCGTTGTCGGCCTCAATAAACAGGCACGCATCATCGTTCCCAAGTCTTAAGAGTCAGGAAAAAACATGGAGCAATATCACGGCACGACCATCCTGTCGGTGCGCCGGGGAAGTTCCGTCGCCATGGCCGGCGACGGCCAGGTCACGCTCGGCAATGTGGTTATCAAGGCGACGGCGCGCAAGGTGCGCCGGCTGTATCAGGGGCGCATCCTGGCCGGTTTTGCCGGCGGTACGGCGGATGCCTTCACGCTGTTTGAACGTTTCGAAGCCAAGCTCGACAAGCACCAAGGCAACCTGATGCGTTCGGCCGTCGAACTGGCCAAGGACTGGCGCTCGGACCGCGCGCTGCGCCGGCTGGAGGCGATGCTGTCGGTAGCCGACAAGGAAGTCTCGCTGATCATTACCGGCAACGGCGACGTGCTCGAGCCGGAACAAGGCATCGTCGCCATCGGTTCGGGCGGTTCCTACGCCCAGAGCGCGGCGCGCGCCCTGCTGGAAAATACCGAGCTGTCGCCGCGCGACATCGTCACCAAGTCGCTGGAAATCGCCGGCGATATTTGCATCTATACCAACCGCAATTTCACGATCGAGGCCCTCGAATGACCGCGATGACGCCGCAGGAAATCGTTTCCGAACTGGACAAGCACATCGTTGGCCAGAACAACGCCAAGAAATCGGTCGCCATCGCGCTGCGCAACCGCTGGCGGCGGGCCCAGGTCGCCGAGCCGCTGCGCCAGGAAATCACCCCGAAGAACATCCTGATGATCGGACCGACCGGCGTCGGCAAGACCGAAATCGCCCGCCGCCTGGCCCGCCTGGCCAACGCGCCCTTCATCAAGATCGAGGCGACCAAGTTCACCGAAGTCGGCTATGTCGGCCGTGACGTCGAGACCATCATCCGCGATCTGGTCGAAATGGCCATCAAGTCGCACCGCGAACGGGCGATGAAGGGCATGCGGGCTCGCGCCGAGGATGCCGCCGAGGATCGCATCCTCGACGTGCTGCTGCCGCCGGCGCGCAGCCCGGGCTTTTTTGCCGAAAACAGCGAGTCGACCGCCGGAGACAATACGACCCGGCAGAAATTTCGCAAGAAACTGCGCGAAGGTGAACTCGACGACAAGGAAATCGACATCGACGTCGCGGCGCCGAGCATGCAGGCCGAAATCTTCGCACCACCGGGCATGGAGGAACTGACCCAGCAGATCCAGGGCATGTTCCAGAACATGGGCGGCGGCAAGAAGAAGTCGCGCAAGCTTAAAATTCCCGAAGCGCTCAAGCTGCTCACCGACGAGGAAGCGGCCAAGCTGGTCAATGACGAGGAGGTCAAGCTGGAGGCGGTGAAGGCGGTCGAGCAGAACGGCATCGTCTTCCTCGACGAGCTGGACAAGATTGCCAGCCGTTCCGACAGCCACGGAGCCGACGTCTCGCGCCAGGGCGTGCAGCGCGACCTGCTGCCGCTGGTCGAAGGGACGACGGTGTCGACCAAGTACGGCATGATCAAGACCGACCACATCCTGTTCATCGCTTCCGGCGCTTTCCATCTGTCGAAGCCGTCCGACCTGATCCCGGAACTGCAGGGTCGTTTCCCGATCCGCGTCGAACTGGATTCGCTGTCGGTCGCCGATTTCGAGTGCATCCTGACCCAGACCGATGCCTGCCTGACCCGTCAGTACCAGGCGTTGCTCGAAACCGAAGGGGTGACGCTGGAATTTGCCGAGGACGGCATCAAGCGGCTGGCCGAGATCGCCTATCAGGTCAATGAAAAGACCGAGAACATCGGGGCGCGCCGCTTGCATACCGTGATGGAAAAACTGCTCGAGGAGATTTCCTTCGAGGCCGGCAAGGCCGGGCCGCAGAGCATCGTCATCGACGCCGCTGCCGTCAATCAGCGGCTGGGTGAACTGGCTGCCGACGAAGACCTGTCGCGTTACGTGCTGTAAATCCTTGCTCCAGTGGGCGGGCGCATGAGGGTATTCCCGATTGCGCCCGCTTTGCATTTTTCCGCACAATCCTGCCATTCAACCGCCACGCTGCGAGGTACCCCGCTTGGCCGATACCAGCCTGACCCTGCGCCTCGCCGCCATCCTCTTTCCGATTTTCGGCATCGTCGCTGCCGGCTATTTCTACGCCCGCCACCACAAGCCGGAAATGGCGGTGGCCAACCGGCTGAACATGGATGTCTTCGTGCCGGCCCTGGTCTTTGCGGCGATGGCCGGCAAGTCCTTCGACCTGACTGCCTACGCACCGCTGGCGCTGGGTGGTTTCATCGTATTGGCGAGCTGCGGCCTGCTCGCCTGGCCGATTGCCCGACTGATCGGCATTCAGCCGAAGACGCTGGCGCCGCCGATGATGTTCAACAACTCCGGCAACATCGGCCTGCCGCTCGCAGTGCTGGCTTGGGGTGAAGAAGCCCTGCCGGCGGCGGTGATCCTGTTCATGGTCGAAAACACGCTGCATTTCTCGTTCGGGGCACGCCTGCTCGACCCGAATACCCGCTTGCTGACCTTGTGGCGGGTGCCGGTGGTTTTTGCCGCCATCGCCGGGTTGACCGTAGCCGTCCTCAAAATCCCGATCTGGTCGCCGCTGGTCATCGCCATCAAGATGCTGGGCGACGTCTCGGTGCCGCTGCTGCTTTTTTCACTTGGCGTGCGGATGACTGATGTCTCGTTCCGGGAATGGAAAGTGGCGACCGGCAGCGCCATCCTTCGCCCGCTGGCCGGCATGCTGATCGCCGCCGGCGTCATCCAGCTGCTCGGCTTGCAGGGGCGCGAGGCGGCGATGTTACTGGTGTTCGGCGCCTTGCCGCCGGCCGTGCTCAACTTCCTGTTTGCCGAACGCTACAAGCAGGAGCCGCAGCGGGTCGCCTCGATCGTGCTGATCGGCAATCTGGCGGCGCTGGTTTTCCTGCCGCTGGCGCTGGTCCTGGTGCTCTAAGCCGGCGCTTCAGGAGAGCCGGCCCATTTGCCGGCGGTCGCGCTTGGTCGGTCGGCCATGCAGGTCGGCGGCCGGGTCGGCCTGGTACTTGCGCATTTCCTTCTGCGTTTCGCGAGCGGCGATGCTCTCCGCCGTTTCCTCGTAGAGCAGCCTGGCTTCCGGGGCCGGGCCGCGCTTCTCGGAGAGCGCTTTCACGGTCACCGCCCAGCGCACCTCGCCGTTGCTGATTTCGAGCTTGTCATCGACCTTGACCTCGCGGGCTGCCTTGACCCGGTTGCCATCGACTTGCACCTTGCCGCCGTTGATCGCGTCGGTGGCCAGGCTGCGCGTCTTGAAAAAGCGCGCCGCCCACAGCCATTTATCGAGCCGCATGGCGACGGGCCAGGAAGTTCTCGACCAGTGAATAGACGGCCGGTACGACGACCAGGGTCAGCAGGGTCGAGGAGATCATGCCGCCGATGACGGCGACCGACAGCGGCTGGTTGGTTTCGGCCCCGGCGCCGAGGCCGAGTGCGGCCGGCAACAGGGCGAGGATGACGGTGGCCGAGGTCATCAGCACCGGCCGCATGCGGATCGGGCAGGCGTTACTCAGCGCCTGGTCGATGCCCATGCCGCCTTCGCGACGCTGGTTGGTCAGGTCGACGAGCAGGATCGAGTTCTTGGCGACGAGGCCGATCAGCAGCACGAGGCCGATCATCGAGTAGATGTTCAGCGTCTGCCCGGTCGCCCACAGCGCGGCGACGCCGCCGATGATGGCGAGCGGCTGGGCGAGCATGACGATGAGCGGCTGCAGGAAGGAGTCGAACTGGCTGGCCAGCACCATGTAGAGCAGGACCATGGCCAGGATGAAGGCAAAGGCCATGTACTTGGTGGTCTTGCCGAATTCCTCCGCCTGGCCGATCAGCTTGACCTGGTAACCGGGCGGCAGGTCGGCGGTCAGCGCGCGCAGCTTGCCGACGGCTTCGCCGAGCGGGATGTTCGGCGTCGCGTAGAAGGTCGCCGAATACTGCAGGTCGAAGCGGCCGATCACGGCCGGGCCGAGGGTTTCCTTGAAGCTGGCCACCGAGTCGAGACGGACCAGCTGGCCGGTCTTGTTGCGCAGGTAGATCTTGCCGAGGTCGGCCGGCTGGGTGAATTCGCCGGCGCGGCCTTTGACCCGGATGTCGTAGCGCTGGCCGTCGCCCGGCTCGTCGTTGTACTTGGCGATGTCGATGCCGCCGGTCAGCATGTTGATGGCGCCGGCAACGTCGCTGGTCGTCAGGCCGGCCGCGGCGATGCGCAGGCGATCGGGCTGGAAGACGAGTTGCGGCAGGTCGAGCTGGAGGTCGGTGTCGATCCGTCCGCCGAGGCCGGGTTCAGCGGCCAGCTTGCCTTGCAGTTCGCGGCCGAGGCGGGCGACTTCGCCGAGGTTTTCACCACTGAGCACGAATTGCAGCGGCTCGCCGCGCTGCCCCTGGACCATCGGATAGGGCGCGGCAAAGACCCGGGCGCCGGGGATCTGCGCCAGTTCCTTGCGCAAGATGGCAAGGGTGTCTTGTTGTGTCAGCTTGCGTTCCTCGCGCGGCACCATGCGGGCGACGACGGTGCCTTGATTGACCTGGCCGGCGCTGCCGAGGCCGATCAGGGCGAATTCCGTATGGACTTCCGGGTGGCTGCGCAGCACTTCCTCGACCATCTGCAGGCGGGAATCGGTGTAGTCGATCGAGGAGCCGAGCGGAGCCCGCAGGTAAACCAGGAAGCGACCTTCGTCCTGTTCCGGCGCGAAGGTCTTGCCGACGTTGGCGAAGAAGAAAGTGCTCGCTGCTACGGTCAACAGCGTCAGCAGCACGATTTTCCAGCGATTGGCCAGCGACCAGTCGAGCAGGCGGCGATAGAAGGCATCGAGGCGCTTGAAGCCGTTCTCGATCCATTGCTGGATGCGCGTGTGCCGATGGCCGTGCTCGCGCACGGTGAGGAAGCGCGAGCAGAGCATCGGCGTCAGCGTCAGCGAGACGAACAGCGAAACCAGCACACCGAAGGTGACGACGACGGCGAAGGAGCGGAAGAACTGGCCGATGATGCCGCTCATGAAAATGACCGGGGCAAAGATCGAGACCAGCGACAGGGTGGCGGCGATAACGGCGAAAACCACCTCGTTCGAGCCGTTGACCGCAGCGGTCACCGGATCGGCATCGAGTTCCTCGCGATGCCGGAAGATGTTTTCCAGCACGACGATGGCGTCGTCGACGACGACGCCAATCAGCAGCAGCAGGCCGAGCAGGGTCAGCGAATTCAGCGTGTAGCCGAAAAAGTAGATGACGGCGATGGCGCCCATCAGCGAGACCGGGATGGCGAGCGCGATGATGATGGTCGAGCGCACCGATTGCAGGAACAGCCAGACGACCAGCGCGGCGAGCAGCGTGCCTTCGAGCAGGTGTTCCTTCAGCGCATTGACGATTTCGAGGATATACACCGCGTCGTTGGAAACGATGTGCAGTTGCAGGCCGGGCGGCAGTTGCGGCCGTAACTCGTTGTCCAGCTTTTCCTTGACCTTGTCGACGATGGCCACGGTATTGGTGTTGGTGACCTTGACGATGCCGAGGCCGACCGTGGTTTCGCCGTTGAAGCGGGCCAGTTGGCGGTTGTCGGTCAGGCCGTCGATGACTTCGGCGACGTCGCGCAGCAGGATCGGTGCCGCGTTCTTGTAGCCGATCACCATCTGCTGCAGGGCTTCGATGGAATGGAATTCGAGGTCGAGCTTGACCAGGCTTTCGGTCTTCTCGCCGACCACGAAGCCGCCGGCCATCTGCACGTGTTCCTTGGCGAAGGCATCGTTGATGTCCTGCGCGGTGATGCCGAGTGCGGCCATCCGGGCCGGCAGCAGTTCGACGCGGATGGTCCGGTCGCGGCGCCCACCGAGGCGGACTTCGCCGACCCCGTCGATAGTTTCCAGGCGCTTCTTCAACACGTTGATGGCGTACTGGTTCAGTTGCTGTTGCGTGCGGTCGCCCTGGATGGCCAGCCACATGATCGGCTGGGCGTTGGTTTCGACCTTGGCGACGACCGGCGGATCGACGTCCTTGGGCAGCCGGCGCAGCACCTGGTTAACCTTCGCCTGCACCTCGTTGAAGGCGACGTCGATCTTCTTTTCCAGATTGAAGGTGATGGCGATCACCGACACGCCGGGCGACGACGTGGACTGGATGTGCTCGATGCCCGGCGTCGAATTGACCGAACTCTCGATGATGTTGGTGATCGAGGCGTCGACGATGTCAGGGTTGGCCCCCTTGAGTGCCGTGGTGATCGAGACGACCGGGAATTCGATGTATGGATAGCGGTCCATGCCGATCCGGTCGTAGCTGATGACGCCGAACAGCACCAGGACGGCGCTCAGCATCCAGGCCAGTACATGGCGCTTGATCGACAGTTCGGGCAGGGTCATTGCGGCTTGGCTTCGGGCTTGGCGGCCGGGGTGGTTTTTGCCGTTTCCTTGATGTTGACCGCAGCACCGTCGCTGAGAAAGCCGGCGCCGTCCAGGGCCAGCGTCTCGCCACCCTGTAGGCCTTGGGTGATCTCGATCTGGCCGCCTTGCTTGCCGCCAACCTCGACTACCTGCTGCTTCGCCTTGCCGTCGGCGATCAGGTAGACCACCTTGCCGGCCGGGCGCAGCACCACCGATTGCTCCGGCACCAGCACGGCCTTGTCCTTGCGGCCGGTGATCACGGCGGCATCGACCGAGGCGCCGCCTTTGAGCGGGCCGGGGTTGTCGAGGCGGGCGATGGCGAGAACGGCGCGATTGCCTTCGCCGACAGTCGGCCGGATGTCCTCAATCACCGCTTCGATGGTTTCGCCGGGCGCCAGTGGGGTGGTCAGGCGGACCGGCATGCCGGCTTTCAGGCGGGGGGCCGCCGATTCTGGGAAGGGCAGGTCGGCGCGCAGGCGGTCGTTGGCAACGAAGCGGAATAGCGGGTCGCCGAGCTTGATGTAATCGCCGGTCGAGGCGATCTGCACTTCGATAATGCCGTCGAAGGGGGCGACCACCCGTGTCTTGCCGACGTTGTTGCGCGACAGGCCTGCCTTGGCGCGGGCACTGGCCAGCTGGTTCTTCATCGCATCGCGCTGGGCGGTGACGTCGTCGAGGGCATTCTTCGAGATAAAGTTTTTCTGCAACAGTTCGGTCTGCCGGGCGACCATGCGATCCTGCTGGACGAGCAAGGCTTCCAACCGGGCGATTTCGCCCCGGTCGGAGGCTGCCTGGTATTCGGTGTCGGTAGCATCGATCTGGGCCAGCAACTGCCCCTTCTTTACCGACTGGCCGGAGCGGGCGAGCATCTTGACCACCTTGCCGGCGACCTCGGCTGCGATGGCCGGGTCCTTGACCGCGGTCAGGGTGCCGAGCGTGCGTTCGGAAATCTCCAGCGGCGCGACCTTGGCTTGCGTCGTGGTGATCAGCGTGGCGGGGGCGCCCTTCTTCTCGGCCGGCTTTTCACCGCAAGCCGCGAGGGTGAATGCCGTGGCGAGAAGCAGGACGCCGCGTCTCATGCCGGCAAGACCTGCTCGCCGGCGTACAGCTCGGCCACCGTTTCGCGACGGCGGATCTGATATACCTGCTCGCCATCGACCATGACTTCGACGGCGCGCGGCCGGGTGTTGTAGTTGGAGCTCATCGCCATGCCGTAGGCGCCGGCCGACATTACGGCCAGCAGGTCGCCGGGTTCGACGCACAGCGGGCGGGCCTGGCCGAGGAAATCACCGGTCTCGCAGACCGGGCCAACCACGTCGTAGGCGCGGCTTTCGCCGGCGCGCGGCGTCACCGGCAGGATGTCGTGCCAGGCTTCGTAGAGAGCCGGGCGCATCAGGTCGTTCATTGCCGCATCGATGATCGCGAAGCTCTTGCCTTCGCCTGGCTTGAGGAACTCGACCTGGGTGAGCAGCAGGCCGGCATTGCCGACCAGGCGGCGACCCGGTTCGAGGACGACCTTGAGACCGCGCCCGGCCAGCTTGTCGAGCAGCGGGTTCAGATAGGCAGCAACGGTCGGCTGCACCTGGTCGTCCTTGTACTTGATACCGAGGCCGCCACCGAGGTCGAGGTGGTGAACGGCGATGCCTTCGGCGGTCAACTGGTCGATCAGGGCCAAAACGCGGTCGAGCGCCTCGACGAAGGGGGCCGGGTCAAGCAGTTGCGACCCGATATGGCAGTCGATGCCGGCCACTTCGATATTCGGCAAGGCAGCGGCACGCCGGTAAAGGGCCAGCGCATCGTCGTAGGCGACGCCGAACTTGGCTTCCTTGAGGCCGGTGGAGATATATGGATGGGTCTTCGGGTCGACGTTGGGATTGACGCGTAGGCTGACCGGCGCTCGCTTGCCGCACTGGCCGGCGACTTCGTTCAGGCGCTCCAGTTCGGGAGCGGATTCGACGTTGAAGCAGAAGATGCCGGCGTCGAGGGCCTGCTTCATTTCGGCGGCGGTCTTGCCGACGCCCGAGAACACGACCTTCTGCGGATCGGCACCGGCGGCCAGCACGCGCTGCAATTCGCCGCCGGAGACAATGTCGAAGCCGGCGCCCATGCGGGCGAACAGATTGAGGATGGCCAGGTTGGAATTGGCCTTGACGGCGTAGCAGACCAGCGCGCCGCTGCCGACCGGATGGGCGCCGAGGACGTCGAGGAATTCCTGCAGCGCGCCTTGTAGGGCGGCGCGGGAATAAACGTAGGCCGGAGTGCCGAACTGTTCGGCAATAGTGGGCAGGGCGACGGCTTCGGCGTGCAGGACACCGTTCTTCAGGCTAAAGGAGCTCATTGGCTATTCGAGGTTCCGGAATTGGTCTCCGTGCTAACATCCCCGCCACTTGCGGCAGGTTTTTTAGCGGCGGGTTTGGTGGGTTGCGGTGCTGGTTTCGGGTTGCCGAACAGGGGGGCGGGTGCCGGTCCGGGCGGCAGTTCGAGCGGGCCTTTCATGCCGCAGGCGGCAAGGCAGCAGGTCAGCAAAACGGCAGCAACTCTGGACATAAATGACGGACCGGTCAGCAAAGAGCGGGATGGTAGCACACGATGGAAGACAAGGAATTCAACGCCTTAGCCGATGCGGCTCTGGCTCGGATCGAGGCGGCGCTGGAGGCATGCGAGGCGGATATTGATTTTGAACTGGCCGCCGGCGGCGTCCTCGAAATCGAGTTCGCCGATGGCAGCAAGATCATCGTCAATCGTCACGCCGTGGCGCGTGAAGTCTGGGTAGCCGCTAAGGCCGGCGGCTTTCATTTTCGTTGGGATGGTCAATCCTGGCTGGATACCCGCGACGGGGCCGAACTAATGGCTAAACTATCGGCGCTCGCCAGCCAGCAGGCCGGCGAGGTGGTGACGCTCGCCTGATCAGTCGGCCGGCGGCTTGTCCAGTTCCGGCTTGGGCTGTTCGGTCGGTTCATCCTCTTCCGGCGAGCGGGGAGCAGCGGCATTCTCGGCGTAGATATAACTCCGATCGCGGCCCTCGCCGATGCTGATCAGCCCTTCCGGTGCTTGCGGAATCGTGATCGGAACGTCGCGCAGGGCGCGGCTCATGTAGCCGATCCAGATCGGGAGTGCTGCAGCGCCGCCGGTTTCCTTGTCGCCGAGTTTTTTCGGCTGATCGAAGCCGATCCAGGCGCAACCGGCCACCGTCATCTGATAGCCGCAGAACCAGGCGTCCACATATTCATTGGTGGTGCCGGTCTTGCCGGCCAGGTCATGGCGCTTGAGGGCGACCGAAGCCTTGGCGGCGGTGCCGTAGATGGCGACGTCGCGCAGCATGGCGTCCATCATGAAGGCATTGCGCGGGTCAATCGCCCGAATCGATTCTTCGCCAGCCTGAACCTGGGCTGATTGCGCCAGCACCTGGTTTTTTTCGTCGCGGATTTCGTGGACGACATAGGGGCTGATCTTGTAGCCGCCATTGGCGAAGACCGAATAGGCGGTAACCATCTGCCAGGGGGTGACCGAACCGGCACCGAGCGCCATGGTCAGGTAAGGCGGGTGCTTTTCCGGATCGAAACCGAATTTTCCGGCGTAATCTTGGGCGTACTGCGTGCCGATTGATTGCAGGATACGGATCGAGACCATGTTCTTGGACTTGGCCAGCGCCGTCCGCATCTTCATCGGGCCTTCGTACTTGCCGTCGTAGTTGTGCGGCTCCCAGGCCTGGGCGCCGGTCTGGCTGGCCGGGATGACGATCGGCTCGTCGGCGATGATGCTGTTCGGGTTGTAGCCCTTTTCCAGCGAAGCGGAATAGATGAACGGCTTGAAGCTCGAGCCGGGTTGGCGCCAAGCCTGGGTCACATGGTTGAACTTGTTGCGGTTGAAGTCGAAACCGCCGACCAGGGCGCGAATGGCGCCGTCTTGCGGTGCGACGGCGACAAAGGCCGATTCGACTTCGGGCAATTGGGCGATCTGCCAGCCGCCCTTGTCATCCTTCTGCAGGCGGATGATGGCGCCGCGCTTGATGCGCTTGTTAGGCGGCGCCTTGTCGTCGAGCATCTTGGCGGCGAACTTCATGGCGTCGCCGTGCAGGGCGACAATTTCGCCGCCTTTCCGATAGGCACGGATCTGTTTGGCGTCGGCGGCCAGGACCAGCGCCGGAATCAGGTCGCCGGTATCGGAAATGTCCTGCAATGCTTCGTCGATCGCTTCGTCCTGATCGGACTGAATATCCTTCATGTCGAGATAGGATTCGGCGCCGCGGTAGCCATGGCGCCGGTCGTAGTCCATGACGCCCTTGCGCAGGCTGGCGTAGGCGGCTTCCTGCTCGGCCTTGATCAGGGTTGTGTACACCCGCATACCGCGTGAGTAAACGTCCTCCGGGAAGCGCTCGGCCGTAATCTGGCGAGCCATTTCGGCAACATACTCGGCGTGTACCGCATACTCGGCAAGTTCGCGCTTGACGATTAGCGGTTCCTTGAGGGCTGCTTCATATTGAGTGTCGCTGATAAAGTTCAGTTCATGCATGCGGCGCAAGACGTATTGCTGACGAAGTCTGGCCCGTTTCGGATTGACGATCGGGTTGTAGGCTGAAGGTGCCTTGGGCAAGCCGGCCAACATGGCGGCCTCAGCGATCGAAATGTCTTTCAGCGGCTTGCCGAAATAAATCTGGGCGGCGGCGGCGAAGCCATAGGCGCGTTGCCCGAGAAATATCTGGTTGATATAGAGTTCGAAAATCTGATCCTTGGAAAGGTTGCTTTCGATTTTGAACGAGAGCAGTGCCTCATAGAGCTTGCGGGTATAGGTTTTCTCCCCGGTCAGGAAAAAGTTGCGGGCAACCTGCTGGGTGATCGTTGATGCACCCTGGCGTTTGCCGCCACCGATCAGGTTGGCCCCAGCGGCGCGCAGGATGCCGAGATAATCGATGCCACCGTGCTGATAGAAACGGTCGTCCTCGGCCGAGAGAATGGCTTGTTTCATGACGGGAGGGACTTCCTGGATGCTGACGACGGCTCGTCGTTCCTCGCCGAACTCGCCGATCAGGTAGCCGTCGGCGGTAAAGATGCGGAGTGGTATCTTGGGGCGGTAGTCGGTCAGTACTTCCAGTGATGGCAGGTTTGGGTAGGCCAGGATGAGGATAATCAATCCGATGGCAATAACCATGGCGACGATGCCGGCTAGTATGACTATGGGATAAAGCGCCAGGCGCAAGGGCAGAGGAAGAGAGGACAAGGGAATGACCGGTCAAAAAGGCGTTGGACCGATTATACGCTGCCCCCTGTTGCTGCCGCGAAAGTGCTTTACATGCCTGGGGCTTGTTGCTAGGATCTGAAGTGAATTATTGGTTGTTTCGCTAACTTCGCATTTTGTAAGGACTTTTTGGGGGTCTGGTGCGCTTCGATATCTCAGCGTTGTTAAATCCCAAGGCGCGTTCCTTGCTCGGTTTGGACATCAGTTCATCCGCAGTAAAGATGGTGGAACTGACTGCCAATGGGAAAGATGGCTACCGTGTCGAGCGCTACACCATTGAGGTGTTGCCGAAAGATGCGGTTTCGGATGGCAATATTGCCAACCTTGATGGCGTGGTTGATTGTGTAAAGAAAGCGTGGAAACGCTTGGGAACATCAACCCGTAACGTTGCCATGGCCCTGCCTGGCTCGGCAGTGATTACCAAGAAGATCATCGTTCCGGCCGGGTTGCGCGATGAAGAGCTTGAAGCTCAGGTCGAGTCTGAGGCCAATCAGTACATCCCGTTCGCGATCGAGGAAGTCAATCTCGATTACCAGGTTATTGGTCCGGCACCGGCGGTGCCCGATGAGTTGGAAGTGCTGATTGCCGCCTCGAAAAAGGAACGCGTCGAGGATCGCGTCGCGGTTGCCGATGCGGCCGGCCTGAAGGCGGTCGTGGTCGATGTCGAGTCACTGGCCGTGCTGTCGGCTTTCGAGTTGATTGAGCGCCAGTTGCCCGAGGCAGGTAAAGACCAGATTGTCGCGCTGATTGATGCTGGGGCGAATGTCATGAATCTGACCGTGCTGCGTAACGGTCAGCAGGTCTATGCCCGTGAACAGGCATTCGGCGGCGGTCAGCTAACTCAGGATATCGCCCGCCATTACGGCATGAATTTCGAGGATGCGGAAGCGGCCAAACGCGCTGGCAACCTGCCTGAGGGTTATGAGGCTGAATTGCTTAATCCGTTCATGGAGAATCTGGCTCTGGAGGTCTCAAGAGCCTTGCAGTTCTTCTTCACCTCGACTCAGTACAACCAGATTGATCATCTTATTCTGGCCGGTGGTTGCGCCGTCATTCCGGGCATCGATGAAGTCGTTGCCACGCGGACGCAAGTGAATACCTTGATTGCTAATCCTTTCGCCAATATGGTGCTGTCCGACCGGGTGCGAGCCAAGAGCTTGCTGGCAGACGCTTCTTCACTAATGGTGGCGTGCGGCCTTGCCTTGCGGAGGTTCGATCCATCATGATTC
Organism: Dechloromonas hortensis; assembly: GCF_009469765.1. Taxonomy (GTDB): domain Bacteria; phylum Pseudomonadota; class Gammaproteobacteria; order Burkholderiales; family Rhodocyclaceae; genus Azonexus; species Azonexus hortensis. The sequence continues at coordinate 29,826 of NZ_SSSQ01000018.1, read as the reverse complement.
GTATCAACCTTCTTCCCCATCGCGAAGAGGCCAAGAAAGAACGGCGACAGCAGTTTTTCGTATTGGCCGGTTTGGTTAGTGTCTTGGGCTTGTTGATCGTGTTTGCGGTCTACACCACAATTGGCGGTTACATCAGTGACCAGGACAGCAACAACGAGTTCCTGAAAAAGGAAATTGCTATCCTTGATAAGGAACTGGACCAGATCAAGCGTCTCAAGGAGCAGACCCAGGCCTTGCTTGCCCGCAAGCAAGTCATTGAAAATCTGCAGCGAGACCGTGGCGAAACAGTCTATCTACTTAGCGAGATGGTCAAGCAGGTGCCTGAAGGTATCTATCTGAAGTCACTCAAGCAGGATGGCCTGAAGGTCAATGTCACCGGGTTTGCCCAGTCGAATGCACGTGTTTCAGCTTTGATGCGCAATTTCGAGGCATCGCCGTGGCTTGAGGCGCCACAGCTGATTGAGGTCAAGGCCGGGGTGCTCAATGGCCGTCGAATTAACGATTTTTCGATGAACGTTACTCTGACGCGCGTGAAGCCTGAGGACGCAGGGGTGAAGAAATGAGCGTAAAGGCAGTTTCTCTTCCACAATTTGACTTTCAGGCCATTGCCGATGATTTTCGGTACATGAATCCGAATGATCCGGGGGCATGGCCTTTAATACCGAAGATTGCCGTATTGTTAGGCTTGTTTATTCTGCTGGTGGTTGGTGGCTGGTGGTTCGTCTGGAGTGATCAGTTGCTTGAGCTTGAGACCAAACAGCATGAAGAGGAAACGCTGCGACAACAGTACCTCGACAAAAAGCGCCAGGCGGTTAACCTCGATCTCTATACTCAGCAGCTCGCCGAAATAGATCGATCGTTTGGTGCCTTGCTCAAGCAATTGCCAAATAAATCAGAAATTGAAGCTTTGCTGATCGAAGTCAATCAAGCGGGTTTGGGACGGGGTTTGCAGTTTGATCTCTTTAGGCCCGGGGCTGAACAGATGAAGGACTTTTACGCAGAACTACCGGTGGCGGTGAAAATAAATGGTTCCTACCATGACATTGGGGCGTTCGCCGCTGATGTCGCAAAGCTGCCGCGAATTGTAACGCTCAATAATATTTCGATCGCACCGGCCAAGGATGGCACATTGACCTTGGATGCCTCCATCAAGACCTTCCGTTATCTAGACGATGAAGAAGTTGCTCGGCAGAAGAAAGCTTCTCAAGGAGCGAAGAAGTGAAACGAATGATTCTCTTCGGCTTGTGCTGGGTCTTGGCAGCGTGTTCCAGCGGTGATCATGAAGAGCTGCGTCAATGGATGGCAGATAGTGCCACGGGTATGCGAGGTAATATTCCAAAATTGCCGGAAGTTCAGCCTTATCAGCCGGTGCCGTATGATGTTGAGGCTATGCTTGACCCATTTAAGCCCGGAAAGATTGAGCCAGAATCAAAATACAAGCAAGCAGCCGGGAAGGGAGGTGCATTCCAACCCGATTTTGAGGCAAGAGAGCTTAGAAATAGTCTGCTTGAGAAATATCCGATTGAATCACTGAAAATGATTGGCTATTTGAATGTAAATAAACAGCCGCTTGCAGTGATTCAGGTTGATGATAAGGTCAAGCAGGTTAGAGTTGGCGATTACATCGGCCTCGATTTCGGCATGGTGACCAAAATTAGTGATAAAGATGTTGAGTTGCGTGAATTGATACAGGATTCTGCTGGTGACTGGAGTGAGCGTAAAAGTTCGCTGTTCCTGCAGAGCAAGGAGGGAAGCAAAAAATGAAATTTATAACTTACGCACAGGTTGCAATTTCGGCCTGCTTTGCCTTCATCTCCCCGTTGCATGCTGAGTCGGTTCCGGCAAATAGCATTGAGGCGATCAATGTTGCGCAGCAGGGCAATGAGATCGCAGTAAAGATTGACCTCAAAGAGCCTTTGACGATGCCACCAGCAGGATTTAGCGTAGCAAATCCTGCAAAGATCGCTTTTGATTTCCCGTCTACAGCAAATGGACTGGGGAAAAATAGTCAAACTCTAAATGAAGGCGATTTGCGTAGCATGAATGTTGTACAGGTCGGGGAGCGCACCCGACTAGTGCTAAATTTGGTGCGCAACATGAATTACACGACTCGACTTGATGGTAAGTCGTTGTATGTCGTTCTGGCGCCGATAACCCGTTTGACTGATTCTGCCGCGCAACGGGCGACTCGTTTTTCTGAAGAGAGTGCTGTTGGTAGCAGGCATTCTGTCCGTGACATCATATTCAGGCGTGGCAAGGATGGTGAAGGTCGTATTATTGTCGATCTCAGTGACAGTGGTACGGCAATAGATATTCGCCAGCAAGGAAGCGGATTAATTATAGACTTCATGAAGACGACTGTACCTGACCATCTTCGGCGCAAGCTTGATGTGCTTGATTTTGCCACCCCGGTTAGTACCGTGGAGACCAAGGCACAGGGGGAAAATGTCAGAATGACTATTTCACCGAAAGGCCTTTGGGAGCATAACGCATACCAGACAGATAATCAGTTTGTTATCGAGGTCAAGAAAATTGTCGAAGATCCCAATAAGCTGGTCCAAGGGTCAAAAACAGGTTACCAAGGACCGCGCGTCAGCATCAATTACCAAAATGGCGATGTACGTGCATTGTTGCGCTTGATGGCTGAAGAGTTGAATTTGAATGCGGTTATCAGCGAAACAGTTACGGGGACGACAACCCTTGTGTTGAAGGATGTACCAGCCGATCAGGTAATCGATATTATTTTCCAGCAGAAGGGGCTAGATATGCGCAAGAAGGGCAATATCATCATGATTGCCCCTCGCGATGAAATTGCCACTCGAGAAAAACTGGAGTTTGAATCCAAACAACAAATCAGTGATTTGGAACCGTTGCAACTTGAGCAGTTTGTTTTGAACTACCAAAAAGCAACTGATGTTGCTCGTTTGCTCGCAGGTTTGGCTCCAGCGGGTGCTACGGGAGGGGTGCCTACGGCTGCTCAGCGTATTCTTAGTAAGCGAGGCAGTGCTGTAGCTGACCCGCAGTCCAATATCATCTTTATCAATGATATTGCCAGCAAGCTTGAAGAAATTAGAACTTTTATAAAAGCAATTGATATTGGAGCCCGTCAGGTGCTGATCGAGGCTCGGGTAGTGGAAGCTAATGACAGTTTTAATCGCAGTCTAGGAGCTAAACTTAATTTTATCAACTCACAGGGAACTCAGGTTGGTGGAAGCGGGATATATACCGTAGGGGGGTCAGTAACACCTTCTGTTACAAGTGGTGGGGCAACGACTCCTGCGACCTTAGTGCAAAATTCTATGGTTGGAGTTAACTTGCCGTCCTACACCTCTACGGGGGGGACGTTGGCACTATCATTGTTCAATGCGTCTCTGAGCCGTATTCTGAATTTGGAAATCGCAGCTTTGGAGTCTGACGGGGTCGGCAAAATAATTTCTAGCCCGCGAGTTATTACTGCAAATAACGTAAAAGCAAAAATAGAAGACGGTACTGAAGTACCTTATGTGGTTACCCAAAATTCTGGAGGTACAACCACACAAACTGTTAGTTTTAAGTCCGCCAAACTCTCTTTAGAAGCAACGCCACAAATTACCCCAGAGGGCACGGTAAAAATGGCATTGATTGTTAAGAAAGAAGAGCCAGACTGGACAAAGGCAATATTGAACAATCCACCGATCAAGAGTTCGGTCGTAGAAACTAACGTTGTTGTTGAAAATGGCGGTACCGTTGTTATTGGTGGAGTGTTTATTACGGACACTCAGACATCGACTGAAAAGGTTCCTTTTCTTGGTGATCTCCCATTCTTGGGGTGGCTGTTCAAAATAAAGAGCGATTCCGGGACGCGTCGTGAATTGCTTGTTTTTATTACACCAAGAATAATTTCAGAGAAATTGCGAGTGGATTAAGAAGAATGGATGGCAAGAACCAAGGGCCGGCGATGTCGGCCTTTTTTTTGTCGATTTAACAGAGTCAGATAGAGTCTTGGCGTGGACAATCGTCGTAACATATATTTAGTGGGTTTGATGGGCGCTGGGAAGACGACGGTGGGTCGTCAGTTGGCGCGTCGTTTGGGGCGAGTATTTTTCGACTCTGATCACGAGATCGTGGCGCGGACCGGGGTTGCCGTCCCGACGATTTTCGAAATCGAAGGTGAGGATGGCTTTCGTCGTCGTGAGGCGCAGACTATTGCTGAACTGACTGAGTTGGACGGTATTGTCATGGCTACTGGCGGAGGGGCGGTGCTCAATGCTGAGACCAGGAAGCGCCTGCATGAGTCGGGGTGGGTTGTTTACCTGAATGTGCCGCCTGCCTTGCTGTTCGAGCGTACTAAGCACGATAAGAACCGGCCGCTATTGCAGGTAGAGAATCCTTTGGCTCGGCTGGAGGAGTTGCATGCCAGTCGTGATCCCCTGTATCGTGAGGTGGCTCATTTGACAGTCGAAGGCGGCCATCTTGTGGCTGCTGGCATCGTCCAGTATCTGTTGCGGGAATATAGTCGTTTATACAAATCATGATTCAGACCTTAAACGTATCATTGGCCGAGCGCTCCTATCCGATTTACATCGGGTGTGGTTTGTTGGCCAATCCTGAATTGCTGGTGCCGTATCTGAAGCAAAAAAAAGTGGTGGTCGTAACCAACTCGACGGTGGCTCCTCTTTATCTCGACTTGCTGCGGTCCACGCTGGAAAAGATAGGTATTTCAGCGATTCCTGTTGTGCTGCCGGATGGTGAGCAATATAAAACCTGGAAGACGCTTAACTTGATCTTTGATGCGCTTCTCGGGGCGCATTGCGAGCGGAGTACCCCATTACTAGCCTTGGGTGGCGGTGTCATCGGCGATATGGGCGGGTTTGCTGCATCGTGCTATCAGCGTGGCATGCCCTTCATTCAGATACCAACGACTCTCCTCTCTCTGGTCGACTCTTCTGTCGGCGGAAAAACAGCAATCAATCATCCTCTGGGCAAGAATATGATCGGGGCGTTCTATCAGCCACGTCTGGTTCTGGCGGATATATCAACCCTCGACACTCTGCCTGATCGTGAATTGAAAGCGGGCTTGGCCGAGGTGATCAAATATGGCCTGATCCGCGACCCCGAGTTTTTTTGCTGGCTGGAAGCAAATATCGAGAAGTTGCTAGTGCGGGATAAAGAAGCATTGGCCTACGCAGTTCATCGTTCATGCGCCAACAAAGCCGAGGTTGTGGCTGCTGACGAACGGGAGGCTGGTGAGCGAGCCTTGCTGAATCTTGGTCACACGTTTGGCCATGCCATTGAAACAGGGATGGGCTACGGCGAGTGGTTGCATGGCGAGGCTGTTTCGGCCGGCACGGTAATTGCGTCTGAGCTTTCATGTCGGATGGGATGGCTGGCTGCCGGCGATGTGCTGCGAATCGAGTCACTCTTCCTCCGTGCCGGTTTGCCGGTGCACGGGGCGCCGCTTGGTGTTGAGCGCTATCTAGAATTGATGAGTCATGACAAGAAGGTTGAGGATGGTCGTCTGCGCCTTGTGCTGCTTAAGCGAATTGGTGAGGCGGTGCTCTCGGATCAGGCGAGTGATGCCTTGATTCGGGCGGCAATTGAAGTCAGATGCACCCAAACAGGGAGTGTCTGAGGCTTAGTTGAACGGGATTGGTGCGTCGCAGCATCTTGAATTGACAGGGGTTTGGCGGTATATTCTGCGGTCGCCCCGAAATTTCGTACAAGCCGGCTAGCTTTTCGGGAGGCCGGCTTTCTTTATCTTTGGTCCTTGATTTCATTGGCCGAGTCTTTTGAAGGAACTAGTGTGATGGAACCGGCAGTACCTGAGCGGCAGGGTTTGTACGACCCAGCCAACGAGCACGACGCTTGCGGCGTGGGCTTCGTTGCCCATTTCAAAGGCCAGAAAAGTCACAGCATCGTCGAACAGGGCTTGTTGATCCTGAAAAATCTGGATCACCGTGGCGCTGTTGGTGCTGACCCGCTGCAAGGCGATGGCGCCGGTATTCTGATCCAGATTCCGGATCAGTTCTATCGCGAAGAGATGGCCAAGCAAGGCGTTGAGTTGCCACCGCTTGGCGAGTACGGCGTCGGCATGGTGTTCCTGCCGCAGGAAGCCGCCTCGCGTCACGCCTGTGTCGAAGAGATCGAGCGTTCAGTCAAGGCTGAAGGTCAGGTGATTCTCGGCTGGCGCGAAGTGCCGGTTAATTCCGAAATGCCGATGTCGCCGACGGTCCGTGCCAAAGAGCCGGTCATTCGCCAGATCTTCGTCGGCCGCGGTCCAGACGTCTTCGTAACCGATGCGCTGGAACGCAAGCTGTACATCATCCGCCGTCGTGCCGCCAATGCGATCAAGTCGCTGAAGCTGAAGCACGGTCAGGAATTCTACGTGCCGTCCTTCTCGGCCCGTACCGTCAACTACAAGGGCCTGCTGCTGGCCGACCAGGTCGGTGTGTATTACCTCGACCTGCAGGACAAGCGTACCGTTTCGGCGCTCGCCCTCGTGCACCAGCGCTTCTCGACCAATACCTTCCCGACCTGGGATCTGGCGCATCCGTTCCGCTATATCGCCCACAACGGTGAAATCAACACCGTGCGCGGCAACGTCAACTGGTTCAAGGCGCGCGAACAGGCCATCTCCTCACCGATCCTCGGTGATGACCTGAAGAAAGTTTGGCCTCTGCATTACCCGGGTCAGTCCGACTCCGCCTCCTTCGACAATGCACTCGAACTGCTCGTCATGGGGGGCGGTTACTCGCTGGCCCAGGCCGTCATGCTGATGATCCCGGAAGCCTGGGAAAAGCACACGACGATGGACGAAAACCGTCGCGCCTTCTACGAGTACCATGCCGCGATGATGGAGCCGTGGGATGGCCCTGCCGCCGTGGCCTTTACTGACGGCCGCCAGATCGGGGCGACGCTCGACCGTAACGGTCTGCGTCCGGCCCGTTATCTGGTGACCGACGACGACCTCGTGGTCATGGCTTCCGAATCGGGCGTGTTGCCGATTCCGGAAAAGAAGATCGTCAAGAAATGGCGCCTGCAGCCGGGCAAAATGTTCCTGATCGACATGGAACAAGGCCGGATCATCGACGACCAGGAGTTGAAGAACTCCCTGGCCAACGCCAAACCGTATCGTGAGTGGATCGAAAAGATCCGCATCAAGCTCGACGAAGTGCCGGCCGCTGCCGAGCAATGTGCCGAAGCCGGTGCCTCCTTGCTCGACCGTCAACAGGCTTTTGGCTATACCCAGGAAGACATCAAAGTGATCCTGGAGCCGATGGTGCAGAACGGCGAAGAAGCGACCGGTTCGATGGGTACCGACTCCGCATTGCCGGTCTTGTCGAAGAAGAACAAGACGCTGTACACCTACTTCAAGCAACTGTTTGCGCAGGTGACCAACCCGCCGATCGATCCGATCCGCGAAGAACTGGTCATGTCGCTGGTTTCCTTCGTCGGCCCAAAGCCGAACCTGCTGAACACCACCGACATCAACCCGCCGATTCGTCTGGAAGTGTCGCAGCCGGTACTGACCCGGACCGATATGGAGAAACTCCGCCATATCGAGAAGTACACCTCCGGCAAGTTCCGCTCCTTCGAACTGGACATCTGCTACCCGGTGGCCTGGGGCAAGGCTGGCGTCGAAGCGCGTCTGGCATCGCTGGCCGCCGATGCAGAGGATGCCGTTCGTTCCGGCGCCAACATCCTGATCGTTTCCGACCGCAAGCTGGATAAGGATCATGTGGCGATTCCGGCGCTGCTGGCAACTTCCGCCATCCATCAGCATCTGGTCAAGAAGGGCCTGCGCACCAGCACCGGCCTGGTTGTCGAAACGGGTTCTGCCCGCGAAACGCACCACTTCGCGTTGCTGGGCGGTTACGGTGCCGAGGCGGTCCACCCCTATCTGGCCCTCGAAACCATCGAAGGCTTTGCCAAGGGCGATGCCGAAAAGGCAGAGAAGTACGTCAAGAACTTCGTCAAGGCAATCGGCAAGGGTCTGAACAAGGTCATGTCCAAGATGGGCATCTCGACCTACATGTCCTACACCGGCGCTCAGATCTTCGAAGCGATCGGTCTGCAGAAGGATTTCGTCGAGAAATACTTCACCGGCACGCCGTCCAACGTTGAAGGTATCGGTGTCTTCGAAGTGGCTGAAGAAGCCATTCGTTTGCACGAAGAAGCCTTCTCGGCCGACCCCGTGCTGACCAGCATGCTTGATGCCGGTGGCGAGTACGCCTACCGGACGCGCGGCGAAGAGCACATGTGGACGCCGGACTCCATCGCCAAGCTGCAACATGCGACGCGCTCGGGCAAGTCCGAGACCTACAAGGAATACGCCGCGCTGATCAACGATCAGACCAAGCGTCACCTGACCTTGCGCGGTCTGTTCGGTTTCAAGCCGCAAGGCGCGCCGATTCCGCTGGAAGAAGTTGAACCGGCCAAGGAAATCGTCAAGCGCTTCGCTACCGGCGCCATGTCGCTCGGTTCCATTTCGACCGAAGCGCACACCACGCTGGCGATCGCGATGAACCGCATCGGCGGCAAATCGAATACCGGTGAAGGTGGCGAGGATGCCAAGCGTTTCGCCCCTGTCAAGGGCGGTACCAAGCTGTCCGAGATCATCGGTGCCGGTCGCATCGAGCGTGATATCGAACTGAAGGATGGCGACTCGCTGCGCTCGGCGATCAAGCAGGTTGCTTCAGGCCGCTTTGGTGTGACCACCGAGTATCTGGTCAATGCCGACCAGATCCAGATCAAGATGGCGCAAGGCGCCAAGCCGGGTGAAGGCGGCCAGTTGCCGGGTCACAAGGTTTCCGAGTACATCGGCTTCCTGCGTCACTCTGTACCGGGCGTTGGCCTGATTTCGCCGCCGCCGCACCACGACATCTACTCGATCGAGGATCTGGCGCAGCTAATTCACGATCTGAAGAATGCCAACGACCGCGCTTCCATTTCCGTCAAGCTGGTCTCGGAAGTGGGCGTCGGTACGGTTGCCGCCGGTGTTGCCAAGGCCAAGGCCGATCACGTCGTGATCGCCGGTTTTGACGGTGGTACTGGTGCTTCGCCGCAGTCCTCGATCAAACACGCCGGCACGCCGTGGGAACTCGGCCTGGCCGAAACCCAGCAGACGCTGGTGCTGAACCGCTTGCGTTCGCGTATTCGCGTTCAGGTTGATGGTCAGTTGAAGACCGGTCGCGACGTCGTCGTTGGTGCCTTGCTCGGTGCCGACGAATTCGGCTTCGCCACGGCACCTCTGGTCGTCGAAGGCTGCATCATGATGCGCAAGTGCCATCTGAACACCTGCCCGGTCGGCGTTGCCACGCAGGACCCGGAACTGCGCAAGCGCTTTACCGGTCAGCCGGAACATGTCGTGAACTACTTCTTCTTCGTTGCCGATGAAGTTCGCGAGATCATGGCCGAGCTCGGCATCCGCAAGTTCGACGATCTGGTCGGCCGTGCCGACCTGCTCGACATGCGCGCCGGTATCGAACACTGGAAGGCCAAGGGTCTGGACTTCTCCAAGATCTTCTTCCAGCCGGCGGTGCCGGCCGAAGTGCCGCGCCGCCATACCGAAGCGCAGGATCATGGTCTGGAAAAGGCACTCGACCACAAGTTGATCGAGCAAGCCAAGCCGGCCCTCGAAAAGGGCCAGAAGGTCCAGATCGAGACCAAGATCATCAACGTCAACCGCACCTGCGGCACCATGCTGTCGGGCGAAGTCGCCCGTCGCTACGGCAATGCCGGTCTGCCGGACGACACCATCCACGTCAAGCTGACCGGTACCGCCGGCCAGGCCTTCGGTGCCTTCCTGGCCAAGGGTGTGACGCTGGAACTGACCGGCGAAGGTAACGACTACGTCGGCAAGGGCTTGTCGGGTGGTCGCATCATCATCAAGCCGAGCCCGGATTTCCGTGGCAACACGCAGGAAAACATCATCGTCGGCAATACCGTGATGTACGGTGCCACCGATGGTGAAGCCTTCCTGGCCGGTGTTGGCGGCGAGCGTTTCTGCGTTCGCAACTCCGGTGGTACGGCGGTTGTCGAAGGCGTCGGCGATCATGGCTGTGAATACATGACCGGTGGCACCGTGGTGGTGCTGGGCATGACCGGCCGTAACTTTGCCGCCGGCATGTCGGGCGGTATCGCCTACGTGCTGGACGAGGATGGCAGCTTCAAGCAACGCGCCAATCTGGCTCAGGTTGCCCTCGAAAAGGTGCTGCCGGCCAGCCGTCACGCCGCTGGCGAGCCGCTGCACCAAGGCCTGGCTGACGAGACGCAGCTCAAGGAGCTGATCATGCGTCACGCCGAGTTCACCGGCAGCGCAACCGCCAAGGCTATCCTGGCCAACTGGGATGCCTACCGTGAGAAGTTCGTCAAAGTTTATCCGCACGAGTACAAGCGGGCGCTCACCGAGATGGCCGCTGCTGCACAGAAGGAGGCCGCATAATGGGCAAGCCGACTGGATTCATGGAGTTCGAGCGTCTCAATGAGGCCTACGAGCCGGTAGAACAGCGTCTGAAGCACTACAAGGAATTCGTTCATACCCTGTCCGACGACGATGCAAAGGTTCAGGGCGCGCGTTGCATGGACTGCGGCATTCCGTTCTGCAACAACGGTTGCCCGGTGAACAACATCATTCCGGACTGGAATGATCTGGTTTACCGCGGCAACTGGAAGCAGGCGCTGGAAGTGCTGCATTCGACCAACAACTTCCCGGATTTCACCGGCCGTATCTGTCCGGCCCCCTGTGAGGCTGCCTGTACGCTGGGCATCAATGCAGCGCCGGTCGGCATCAAGTCGATCGAGCACTTCATCATCGACAAGGGCTGGGAATCGGGCTGGGTCGTGCCGCAGCCGCCGAAGACCAAGACCGGCAAGAAGGTTGCCGTGGTTGGTTCCGGCCCGGCCGGCCTGGCTGCTGCCCAGCAGCTGGCTCGCGTCGGCCACGCCGTGACCGTGTTCGAAAAGAGCGACCGCCTGGGTGGCCTGCTCGCCTATGGCATTCCCGACTTCAAGCTGGAAAAGACGGTGGTTGATCGCCGTGTTGCCCAGATGGAAGCCGAAGGCGTTACCTTCAAGACCAAGGTTGTGGTTGGCAGCAAGGAATTGCCGGCCGGTATCAACAACGATGCGACCGAAGTCGTTTCCGCCGCGCAGTTGGCCAAGGATTTCGATGCGGTGATTCTGGCGGCCGGTTCGGAAGTGCCGCGCGATCTGCCGGTGCCGGGCCGCGAGCTGAAGGGTATCTATGCCGCGCTGGAATTCCTGATTCCGCAGAACAAGGAAGTTCAGCAGGGCAAGGCCAACCCGATCAACGTCAAGGGCAAGCACGTCATCGTCATCGGTGGCGGCGATACCGGTTCCGACTGCGTCGGTACCTCGAACCGTCATGGTGCGGCTTCAGTCACCCAGTTCGAGTTGATGCCGATGCCGCCGGCCGAGGAAAACAAGGCGCTGACCTGGCCGTACTGGCCGTACAAGCTGCGCACTTCTTCCTCGCACAACGAAGGTTGCGAGCGCGATTTCGCGGTTGCCACCAAGAAGTTCATCGAGGATGGCAAAGGCAACGTCAAGGCATTGCAGGCTGTTCGCGTTGAATGGAAGGACGGCAAGATGAGCGAAGTCGCCGGTTCGGAATTCGAACTGCCGTGCGATGCCGCCTTCCTGGCCATGGGCTTCACCAATCCGGTGGGTAGCCTGCTCGAAGCCTTCGGCGTCCACAAGGACAACCGCGGCAATGCCAAGGCAACGACCGATGGCGAAGGCTGTTATGCAACCAACGTCGCCAAGGTTTTTGCTGCCGGTGACGTGCGTCGCGGCCAGTCGCTGGTGGTCTGGGCGATCCGCGAAGGTCGCCAGGCCGCTCGTGAAGTCGATCAGTTCCTGATGGGCAGCACTTCGCTGCCGCGCTAAGCCGTACAGCCCCCCCAAAAGCCCCGCCGGTCGCAAGACCGGCGGGGCTTTTTCTTTATGGAATTTACCCATGACGTTCAGGTTGAGCGAACCTGCCGCCGTCGCGGTAGTCCAATCGGCAACAGGCAGGATTTCTGGCAGGCAGAAAGGAGCCGCATCATGCGCCGACTCGTTTCCCTTAACCCGACGGTGCGTTGCATCGGGGTAGCCAGTTCATTGGGGGCGCCCGTTGCCGGCTGCGCGAGCGGCCCGGAAAGTCTGCGGCGGGCCGGTTTGCCTTCGGTCATCCGGCACAATGGCTTGGCAGCGCTGTGGCCGGAAATCCTGCTTCCAGAGCAGTCGACCGCAGGCATGGCTCTTTTGCTGCGCAAATTGGCCGATACGACGGCGGCCAGCATCGCGGCAGGCGAGCGGCCGCTGGTCATCGGTGGCGATCACAGCATGGCGGCCGGGACATGGCGCGGCATTGCCCGGGCCTTGGGCGAAGCGCCGGGCCTGCTCTGGATCGATGCCCATCTTGATGCTCATACGCCGGCCAGCAGTCCATCCGGCAACGCCCACGGTATGCCGCTGGCCGCCTTGTTCGGCGAGGGTGACCCGGCGCTGACCGATATTCCGGGACCAGCGCTCGATCCGGCGCGTACCGTGTTGCTCGGCATCCGCAGCTACGAAGCGGCAGAGCGCGAACGGCTCGATCGGCTCGGGGTACGAATATTCGAGATGGCCGAGATCAATGAACGCGGTCTGCCCGAGATTTTTGCCGAGGCGCGGGCTATCGTCAGCGATGGCCCGTGGGGCATCAGTCTGGATCTCGATGCGCTTGACCCGGATGCTGCTCCCGGCGTTTCGACCCCGGTGGCCGGCGGCCTGGCCGTCGCGGATCTGCGCCAGGCGTTGCGGGGCATCCTGCGTGAACGCGATTGTGTCGGTCTGGAAATTGCCGAGTACAACCCGCTGCTCGATCCGGAGGGACGGACGGCCAGGATCGTTCTCGATCTGCTGGACGCCGCCTCGGCCCCGGACGGCGCAACCCTGCGCCGCTGGGAGGCCGGCTTCGGGGCCCGGAACTACGCGCCCTTGCCGGTGGTCTTGCAGGAAGGGCTGGGTTGCTGGCTGACTGATGTCTATGGTCGCCGCTATCTCGACATGATGTCGGCCTATTCGGCGACCAGCTTCGGCCATGCCCATCCCCGGCTGTTGGCTGCGCTGACCGGACAGGCCTCGCGCTTGGCGGTTACCTCGCGGGCTTATTCCAACGACCGGCTGCCCTTGTTGTTGCGTCGCCTGGCCCTGCTCACCGGCTACGACCGCGTCTTGCCGGCCAACACCGGGCTGGAGGCGGTCGAAACCGCGCTCAAGGCGGTGCGCAAATGGGCTTACCGGATCAAGGGCGTGCCCGCCGATCAGGCCGAGATCATTGCCTGCGAGGGCAATTTTCATGGCCGTTCGATAGCCATCGTCGGGCTGTCGTCGGAAGCGCAGTATCGGGATGGCTTCGGTCCTTTCCCGCCCGGCTTGAAGCGTGTTCCCTATGGCGACCCGGCCGCCCTGGCTGCGGCCATCACGCCAAATACTGCCGCCTTCCTGGTCGAAGCGATTCAGGGCGAGGGCGGCATCATCGTGCCGCCGAGCGGCTATCTCGCTGCCTGTTGGGCGATCTGCAAGCGGCAAAACGTGCTGCTCATCGTCGACGAAATCCAGACCGGCCTCGGGCGCACCGGCAAGTTGCTGGCCTGTCAGCACGAGGCCGTGCGGCCGGATGGGGTGATTCTCGGCAAGGCGCTGGGTGGCGGCTTGCTGCCGGTCTCGGCTTTCCTGGCCGACGAAAATGTCATGCAGGTGTTTACGCCGGGCGATCACGGCTCGACTTTCGGTGGCAATCCGCTGGCCAGCAGCGTCGCGCTGGCGGCGCTCGATGTGCTCGAAGAAGAAGGCCTGATCGAAAATTCCGCCCGATTGGGCGAACTTTTGCTCGCCCAACTACACCAATTGGCAGAGAGGTCGCCGATCATTCGGGCGGTGCGCGGGCGCGGGTTGTTTGCCGGTATCGAGCTAGACCCGCAGCATGCCGATGCCCACGAGTTGGCGGTGGCCCTGCTTGAACACGGCGTGTTGAGCAAGGATACGCACAGTACGGTGTTGCGCCTGGCCCCGCCGCTGGTCATCAGCGAAGAAGAGTTGCTCTGGGGAATGACCCGGATTGACGAAGTGTTGAACAACTTTAGCCGCCGCCCGCGTCTGGTGGCATAAACCAAACGGCCGGTCGAGCCGTTAAGAAGAAAAGGGAGTACCGCCAAGTAGTCGAAGCAAACCTCAAGGAGGCAGCCATGTCGATATTCGCCCGCTATCAGAGTCGCTATGAAGCGCTACAGGAAGAGGAGTTGTCGGTCCAGGAATACCTGGAAGTCTGCAAGAACGACAAGACGGCTTATGCCAGCGTCGCCGAGCGCATGTTGCTGGCCATCGGAGAGCCGGAACTGGTCGATACCCGCAGCGACCCGCGACTCTCCCGCATCTTTGCTAACAAGATGCTGCGGCTGTATCCGGCCTTCCGCGAGTTCTACGGCATGGAAGAGGTGATCGAGCACATCGTCTCCTACTTCCGGCACGCCGCGCAGGGCCTGGAAGAGAAGAAGCAGATCCTCTACCTGCTCGGCCCGGTCGGCGGCGGCAAGTCGTCGTTGGCCGAACGCCTGAAATACCTGATCGAGAAAGTGCCCTTCTATGCGATCAAGGGGTCGCCGGTGCACGAGTCGCCGCTTGGCCTTTTCAACCTGCATGAAGACGGGCCGATTCTCGAAGAGGATTACGGCATTCCGCGTCGTTATCTCGGCACCATCATGAGCCCTTGGGCGGTCAAGCGGCTGCGCGAATTCGGTGGCGACATCGCGCGCTTCCGGGTGGTCAAGCTGCATCCGTCGGTGCTGTCGCAGATTGCCGTGTCGAAGACCGAGCCAGGCGACGAGAACAACCAGGACATTTCCTCACTGGTCGGCAAGATCGATATCCGCAAGCTGGAAACCTACTCGCAGAACGATCCGGATGCCTATTCCTACTCCGGCGGGCTGTGCCTGGCCAACCGCGGCGTGCTGGAATTCGTCGAAATGTTCAAGGCGCCGATCAAGGTCCTGCACCCGCTGCTGACCGCGACCCAGGAGCAGAACTACAAGGGCACCGAAGGTTTCGGCGCCATCCCGTTCGACGGCATGGTGCTCGCCCACTCGAACGAGGCGGAATGGCTGACCTTCAAGAACAACCGCAACAACGAGGCCTTCCTCGACCGGATCTACATCGTCAAGGTGCCGTACTGCCTGCGGGTGACCGACGAGATGCACATCTACGAGAAGCTGATGTTCAATTCGTCGCTCTCCAACTCGCCCTGCGCGCCCGATACCTTGCGCATGATGGCCCAGTTCTCGGTGCTGTCGCGCCTCAAGGAGCCGGAAAACTCCAGCATCTACAGCAAGATGCGGGTCTATGACGGCGAAAACCTCAAGGATACCGACCCCAAGGCCAAGAGCTATCAGGAATACCGCGATTTTGCCGGGGTCGACGAGGGCATGAACGGCTTGTCCACCCGCTTCTCGTTCAAGATCCTGTCCAAGGTCTTCAACTTCGATCATCGCGAGGTGGCGGCCAACCCGGTGCACCTGATGTACGTGCTCGAACAGCAGATCGAGCAGGAACAGTTTCCGCCGGAAATCGAGGATCGTTACCTGCGCCACCTGAAGGAATTCCTCAGTCCCCGCTACGCCGAGTTCATCGGCAAGGAAATCCAGACCGCCTACCTGGAAAGCTATTCGGAATATGGCCAGAACATTTTCGACCGCTACGTCACCTACGCCGACTTCTGGATCCAGGATCAGGAATTCCGCGATCCGAACACCGGCGAGATGCTCGATCGCAGCGCCCTGAACGATGAACTGGAAAAGATCGAAAAGCCGGCTGGCATCAGCAATCCGAAAGACTTCCGCAACGAGGTGGTGAACTTCGTGTTGCGGGCCCGCGCCAAGCATGATGGCAAGAACCCGTCCTGGACGAGTTACGAGAAGCTGCGCGCGGTGATCGAGAAGAAGATGTTCTCCAATACCGAGGAACTGCTGCCGGTCATCTCGTTCAATACCAAGGCCAGTGCCGACGAGCAAAAGAAGCATCAGGACTTCGTCGACCGCATGATTACCAAGGGCTACACCGAAAAGCAGGTCCGCCTGCTCTGCGAATGGTATCTGCGGGTCCGCAAGTCATCTTGACAGGGTAGGGGGCGGAGAGCTTCTCTCTGCTTCCTCAAGGGAGCTTCAGCATGACGGTACGCATTGTCGACCGGCGGCAGGACAGCAGAAACAAGAGTTCCATCAATCGGAGCCGGTTCATCCGCCGCTTCAAGGGACAGATTCGCAAGGCAGTGGCCGATGCCATCACCAAACGCGGCATTCGTGACCTGGAGAATGGCGAGAAGATCGGCATCCCGGGCAAGGATATCTCCGAGCCACAGTTCCACCATGGCAAGGGGGGCGTGCGGGAGTCGGTGCATCCGGGCAACGACCGCTTCCAGCAAGGCGACCAGATGGACCGGCCGCCGGCCGGCGGGCAAGGGCAGGGCAGCGGCCAGGCCAGTCCGGACGGCGAAGGGATCGACGACTTCGTCTTCACCCTGACCCGCGACGAATTTCTCGACATCTTCTTCGATGAACTGGCCCTGCCCAACCTGATCAAGCGGCAACTGGCGCGCATCGACGAATACAAGCGGGTGCGGGCCGGCTATACGCAGAGCGGCGTGCCGACCAACATCAATCTGGTGCGCACCATGCGCGGTGCCGCCGGGCGCCGGGTCGCCATCGGCGGGCCGTACGCCGCCCGCTTGCGTGGCCTGCTCGCCGAGCTGGAGCAGGTGCTCGATGAAATGCCGGTCGACGAGGCAGAAGTTGAGCGTCTGCAGCGCGAAATCGCCTGCCTGCGGGCGCGCGCCGAGGCCATTCCCTTTATCGATCCGTTCGACCTGCGTTACAGCAATCGCATCCGCATCCCCGAACCGTCGACGCAGGCCGTGATGTTCTGCCTGATGGACGTTTCCGGTTCGATGGATGAAGCCAAGAAGCAGATGGCAAAGCGCTTCTTCATGCTGCTCTACCTCTTTCTCAATCGCAATTACGAGCACATCGAGGTCGTTTTTATCCGTCACCACACGGCGGCCGAAGAGGTCGACGAGGATGGCTTCTTCCACTCGCGCGAAACCGGCGGCACCATCGTTTCCAGCGCCCTGAAGCTGATGCAGCAGATCATCACCGAGCGCTATGCCAGCAGCACCTGGAACATCTACGGTGCGCAGGCTTCCGATGGCGACAACTGGAACGACGATTCGCCGCTCTGCCGGGAAATCCTGGCCGACTCGATCCTGCCCATGGTCCAGTACTTCGCCTATATCGAAATCACCGATGGCGAAGCGCAAAACCTCTGGCAGGAATACGAACAACTGGCCGTCACTCATGCCGGCGTTTTCGCGCTGCAGCGCATCGGCGCCGCCAGCGATATTTACCCGGTCTTCCGCGAATTGTTCAGAAAGCGTCTGGCATGACCAAAAAACGCTCCCGCCTGATTGCCGAAGGTTCGGACTGGACGCTGGAGTCGATTGCCCAGTACGACACCGAGATCGGCCGCCTCGCCCGCCAGTTCGGCCTTGATTGCTATCGTCACCAGCTTGAGGTGATCACCGCCGAGCAGATGATGGATGCCTACGCAGCAATCGGCATGCCGGTCTATTACCATCACTGGTCCTTCGGTAAACACTTCCTGGAGACCGAAAACCGCTACAAGCGCGGGCAGATGGGGCTGGCCTACGAGATTGTCATCAACTCCGACCCCTGCATCGCCTACCTGATGGAGGAGAACACGCTGACCATGCAGGCGCTGGTCATTGCCCACGCCGCCTACGGCCACAACTCCTTCTTCAAGGGCAATCACATGTTCAAGCAATGGACCAGCGCCGACGCCATCGTCGACTACCTGGTCTTTGCCCGGAACTACATTGCCGAGTGCGAGGAGCGCCACGGCCTCGATGCCGTCGAGCAACTGATCGATGCCTGCCATGCCCTGTCCAATCTCGGCGTCGATCGCTACAAGCGCTCGCCGCCGCTGTCGCTGGAGAAGGAGAAATCGCGGCAGCGTGAACGCGAGGCCTACCTGCAGGCGCAGGTCAACGATCTGTGGCGGACGCTGCCGCGCCACGATGCGCCGTTTGCCGAGGCCGAGGAAAGGCGCTTCCCGGAGGAGCCGGAGGAAAACCTGCTCTATTTCGTCGAAAAGAACGCGCCGCTGCTCGAACCCTGGCAGCGTGAGATCGTTCGCATCATGCGCAAGATCGGCCAGTATTTCTATCCGCAGCGCCAGACCCAGGTCATGAACGAAGGCTGGGCCTGCTTCTGGCATTACACCCTGCTCAACACGCTGTACGACGAGGGGCGGGTGAACGACGGCTTCATGCTCGAATTCCTGCAGTCGCATACCAATGTCGTCTACCAGCCGCCCTACAGCAGCAAATGGTATTCCGGCATCAATCCCTACGCTCTCGGTTTTGCCATGTGGCAGGACATCCGGCGCATCTGCGAGCGGCCGGACGATGAGGACCGCGAGTGGTTTCCCGATATCGCCGGCTCCAACTGGCGCGAAACCTTCGAATTCGCGATGCGCAACTTCAAGGACGAAAGCTTCATCGCCCAGTACCTGTCGCCCCGGCTGATGCGCGAATTCCGGCTGTTTTCAGTGCTCGACGACGACAGCCAGGCCAAGCTGAAAGTCGATGCCATCCACAACGAACAAGGCTACCGTGCCTTGCGCCGGAATCTGGCCGAACAGTACAACCTGGGCAGCAGCGATCCGAACATCCAGGTCTGGAATGTAGACCTGCGCGGCGACCGTTCGCTGACCCTGCGCCATTTCGCCCACCAGCGTCGGCCGCTGTCCTCGGCCAGCCTGGTCGTTCTCGAACACCTGGCCACCCTGTGGGGCTTCACGGTCCGTCTTGAACACCAGCAGGCCAACGGCGAATGGGCGCTGCTGGCCGAACGCAAGAGCGACCGGCGCAAGCAGGGTGGGAGGTGAGCCTGTCCTTATTCCAACCGGCTTCGACAGTCCGCGGCAATCGTGTGAGAATGGCGAAAAACAGGGGGGAACACAATGTCAGGCGAATTGCAAACGGCTTTTCAGGTCACCGCACCCAATAGCGGTATCGATACGCATATGCTGCTCATTCTGGTCATCATGCTGCTGGCCGGCATGCTGGGCGGCGCGGCCAACTACTTTCTGGCCGATCGCCAGGGCGAACCTGGGCGCCGGGACTGGATCAAGTATCCGGTTTTAGGGGTGGTGGCGGCGTTGACCGTACCGCTCTTCCTGAACATGATTTCCAGCACCCTGCTCGAAGGGGCGCGCACCAAACCGGTCGATTTCTACGCTTTCGCCGGTTTTTGCCTGATTTACGTGATCGCTTCCCGACGCCTGCTCGAAAACGTCGCCCAGCGCCTGATGGGGCAACTCGATCAGGTCAAGCGCGAGGTCGGCCACCTCAAGCAGCGGCGCGACGAGCCGGTGGTCTTGCCGGCCAAGGTCGAAAGCGAAAAGCCGGCTGAGCCGGAAGTGCGCGAAGTCCTCTCCTACAACGATGTCGAGATTCTGCGTGCGCTGGCCGAAGAGAGCTTCGTCTATGGCAATCTGGCCGCGATCTGCGAACGGACCGGCCTGGCCCGCGATTTCGTCAGCCATCGCCTGACGGTGATGAAATCGATGGGCGTCATCGAAACCCGCATCAATGACAAGAACGTCCTGCACTGGGGGGTTTCGGGACGCGGCAAGGCCGTGCTCGGCGAAATCATGGCCGGTCAGGACGACAAGAAATCCGCATGAACCCGGCCGGCCCCGGGCCGGTCCCAGATAGAAACCCATAAACCATGAATATCGTCATCCTCGCTGCCGGCCAAGGCAAGCGCATGCATTCCAATCTGCCCAAGGTGCTGCATCCGGTTGCCGGCAAGGCGCTGGCCCAGCACGTCATCGATACCGCGCGCACGCTGGCGCCGGAAAAGCTGATTGTTGTCTACGGCCATGGCGGTGACACCGTCCGCGCCACGCTGGCCGCCGCCGATGTCGCCTGGGCCGAGCAGGCGCAGCAACTGGGCACCGGTCATGCCGTCGCTCAGGCACTGCCCGAACTAGGGGCGGCGGCCCAGACCCTGGTCCTCTACGGCGATGTGCCGCTGACCACGGCGGCGACCCTGAAGCGCCTACTCCAAGCCGGCAAGGATGGCCTCTCCATCCTCACTGTCGATCTCGCCAATCCGTCCGGCTACGGCCGCATCGTGCGCGATGCCGCCGGCAGCGTGCAGTGCATTGTCGAGGAAAAGGATGCGACGGCCGAGCAAAAGGGTATCCGCGAAGTCAATACCGGCATCATGGCGATCCCGACCGCTCGCCTCGCCGACTGGCTGGGCAAGCTGAAAAACGACAATGCCCAGGGCGAGTACTACCTGACCGACATCGTCGCCCTCGCCGTCGCCGAAGGCCTGCCGGTGCACACCGCGCAGCCGGCAGGCGAATGGGAAGTGCTCGGCGTCAACAGCAAGGTCCAACTGGCCGAACTGGAGCGCCAGCACCAGCGCAATATCGCCGACCAATTGCTGGTCGCCGGTGTTCGCCTGGCCGATCCTGCGCGCATCGATATTCGTGGCGAATTGAGCCACGGCCGCGACGTCGCCATCGACGTCGGCTGTGTATTCGAAGGCAAGGTCGAACTGGCCGATGCGGTCGAGGTCGGTCCGTATTGCGTGCTGAAAAATGTCAAGGTCGGCGCCGGCACGCGGATCGCCGCCTTCTGTCATTTCGAGGATGCGGTGATCGGCCCGGACGGCGTGCTCGGCCCCTACGCCCGGCTGCGTCCGGGTACCGAACTCGGTCCGGAAGTGCATATCGGCAACTTCGTCGAGGTCAAGAAGAGCACCATCGGCGCCCAGTCCAAGGCCAATCACCTGGCCTACATCGGCGATGCCGAGATCGGCCAGCGCGTCAATGTCGGGGCCGGCACCATCACCTGCAACTACGACGGCGCCAACAAGTTCAAGACCATCATCGAGGACGATGTCTTCATCGGCTCCGATACCCAACTGGTGGCGCCGGTCACCGTCGGTCGCGGTGCCACGCTGGGGGCAGGGACGACGCTGACCAAAAATGCCCCGCCCGACGCGTTGACCGTGTCGCGTGCCAAGCAGATCACCTTGACTGGCTGGGAACGGCCGCAGAAGGTCAAGAAATAATGGATGCCGGATTCACCGCCTTCGTCTTTCTGATCGCCATCCTGGTCGCGGTCGGCGGTTCGCTGCTGCTGGTTGGTTACGTAGGCACCTTGCCGGCTTCCTTTACTTTCGGCTGGCGCAACTGGCTGCCGACCCTGCTGCTGCCGGTGATCGGTCCGCTCTGGTTTGCCTGGCGGCACTGGAAGGATTTCTCGCGCCCGGGCAAGCAGCTGTTCGTCGGCCTCGCGCTGATCCTGCTCGCCATTCTGATCCTCTACAAAGGCGGTCCGTACATCGTCAACCGCATGGCGGCAGGCGTAATATGATTTAGGGGTAAACCCAATAAGTTCAGGGAGAACAAGATGTCCAAGTACAGCACCGAAACTCTTCGTTCCATCGCGCTGGTTGGTCACGGCGCCGCAGGCAAGACGACACTGGCCGAAGCCCTGTTGTTCGCGACTGGCGCCATTACGGCCAAAGGCAGTGTCGAAAAAGGCAGCGCCGTTTGTGATTTCGATACCCAGGAAAAGGAAGCCGGCCACTCCCTGAACTCGGCCATCGTCAATTTTGGCTACGAAAACACCCATATTCACCTGATCGACACCCCGGGCTACCCGGATTTCGCCGGCCCGTCGATCGCCGCACTGGCCGGGGTCGATACCGCACTGGTCGTCGTCAACGCGCAGACCGGCGTCGAACTGATGACCGAGCGCATGATGCGCCACGCCGCCGAGCGCAAGCTTTGCCGGATGATCGTCATCAACAAGATCGATGCCGACAACCTCGATTTGCCGAGTCTGGTCGCCGATATCCGCGAGCGCTTTGGCAAACAGTGCATGCTGCTCGACCTACCGGTCCATGGCGCGGCGGAAGTTGTCCAAGTGCTTGAGCAGGCCTCTGGCGATGCCGACTTCGAGTCGGTCGCCGCCGCCCATCGCGCCCTGATCGACCAGATCGTCGAGGAAGACGAAGATCTGTTGGCGCAATATCTCGAAGACGGTGCCGATCCGAGTGTCGCCGATCTGCATGCGCCGTTCGAAAAGGCGCTGCGCGCCGGCCATTTGATCCCCATCCTGTTTGTCTCGGCCAAGACCGGCGCCGGCATCAAGGAACTGCTGCATGTGCTGGCCTCGCTGGCACCCAACCCGGCCGAAGGCAACCCGCCGTCGTTCTACCGGGGCGAACCGGGCGGCGAAACGACGGCGTTCCAGGCCGAGCCGGCAGCGGACAAGCATGTGCTGGCCCACGTCTTCAAGGTGGTGGCTGACCCCTACATGGGCAAGATCGGCATCTTCCGCGTCCATCAAGGGACGCTGAAAAAGGATATGCAACTGTTCGTCGGCGACGGCAAGCGGCCGTTCAAGGTCGCCCATCTCTACCAGTTGCAGGGCAAGGACAGCGTCGAGGTCGACGAACTGCTGCCGGGTGATATCGGCGCCATCGCCAAGGTCGATGAAATCGACTTCGACTGCGTGCTGCACGACTCGCACGATGAGGATCACATCCACCTGGTACCGCTCGAATTTCCGCAACCAATGGCCGGCCTGGCCGTCGAAACCCGCAAGAAGGGCGACGAGCAGCGGCTGTTCGATATTCTCGGCAAGCTGGCGATGGAAGATCCGACTTTCGTCGTCGAGCGCCATCCGAGCAGCAACGAAACGGTAATTCGCGGCCTCGGCGAAATCCATCTGAAGGCCAAGCTGGAAAAGATGGCCAGCCAGTACAAGCTGGAAGTCGATACCAAGCCGCCGCGCATTCCTTACCGCGAAACGATTACCGGCCCGGCCGAGGGCATGCATCGCCACAAGAAGCAGAGCGGCGGTGCCGGCCAGTTTGGCGAAGTGCACCTGCGCATCGAGCCGAAGGAGCGCGGCGCAGGCTTCGAGTTCGTCGATGCCGTCAAGGGCGGCGTCATTCCCGGCGTCTTCATGGCGGCCGTCGAAAAAGGCGTGCGACAAGGGCTGGAAGGTGGCGTGGTCGCTGGCTATGCGGTCGACGACCTGAAAGTGACGGTTTTCGACGGCAAGACCCATGCCGTCGATGGCAAGGAAGTCGCCTTTGTGACGGCCGGTCGCAAGGCGGTCATCGAGGCGATCCGGGCGGCCCGGCCGATCGTGCTGGAGCCGATCGTCAATATCGAGATCGTCGTCCCGGAAACGGCGATCGGCGATCTGAGCGGCGATCTGTCCGGTCGCCGCGGTCACATCACCGGGACCGATGGCCGCGGCCACGGCATGGCGGCGATCAGCGGCGAAGTGCCGCTCGCCGAGCTGAACGACTACCAGTCCCGCCTGAAGTCACTGACCGGCGGGCAGGGTAGCTATACCATCGAGTTCGCCCGCTACGCCGCGGTGCCGCCAACCATCCAGCAGCAACTGGCCAGCAAGTTCCAGTTGCACGACGAAGACGAATAAGGCAAAGGTGTTCGAGAGAAAGGGGCTGATTTTCAGCCCCTTTTTTATGCGCCAGCAGTCATCCAGAGGTCGCCATTCAGTTTTTCTCGATAGCGGCCACTCGTTAGGGCTGTGTTGCCATGTAATCCAATTATCAATATATGGACCAGTGAGTCCGTTGAATAGCCATTAAACATTATGGGATTTGGACACGATGCCAACGGAGTGAAGAAGCTCTGCGTTGAGCTTGCTTCCGTCATTCATGCGAACTTCCATGTCGCTGCAACAGTGCAATTACCGAGGCGTGAGTCTTCGCTGTATCAGGATTTTGACGAGCACTACGAATCAGTGATTAATACAAAGGCTATTGAGCTTGCCGTTAATCTGCGGGCGCTAATTGATCGTTGTGCTTCGCTATCGAACCCAAAGCCCCTAGAGCAAGCGGGGCGTCAAACAACAGCGATCTCCTTCCTTCAGGGACGTGGGCCAACTACTCTGCGCGAGTGCGCGAACAAGGTCATCCATGCCGGCTACTTCCTTTTTCAGTATGGACGCTACGACTCAGTTGCCGAAGATGGTCAGTCATTTAGTAATCGAGTGCAGGAGTCAACCGTCGAAGTCTCCGGCTGGTTTGGCAAGGATCGGTGGCAATGTAGGCTAAACCTGCTTCAGTTCGCAGAAGAGGCACATCTCGCCGCCTCTGAACTGGAACAACAGTATGGACAATAACGTTATTCGAGTACTGGTGGTCTCTAACCCTGTGTTTCAACTTCCAGTTCCCGACGGTCCGCCCCTCCAACTCATCAACTTCAGCTCAGGGCGCGAAGCGGCCTGACGACTCAACCCCCCGCCTGATTCTCCGTCGGCCAGTTAACCGTCGCCAGGAAGAGATAGCCGGCGCCATAGACTGTCTTGATGAAAGCGGGGCTTTGCGGGTCGGGCTCCAGTTTGCGGCGTAGTCGGGAGATGCGGACGTCGATGCTGCGGTCGGTTGGCGCCAGGTCGCGGGTGCCCATCAGTTGCTCGCGTTGCAGGATGCGGTTCGGGTTGTTGACGAAGACCTTCAGTAATTCGGCTTCCGAGGTGCTGAGCAGGTGTTCCTCGCCGTTCGGGGCATGCAGCGCGTTGTTGCCGAGATTGAATTTCCAGCCGGAGAATTCGGCGACCTGGCGGGCGCCGCTGTTGCTTGCCGTTTCCCGGCGACGCAGGATGCTGCGGACGCGGGCGACCAGTTCGCGCGGCTCGAATGGCTTCAGCACATAGTCGTCGGCGCCCAGTTCGAGGCCCATGACGCGGTCGCTGACGTGGGCGCGCCCGGTCAGGATGACGATGCCGCAGCCAGACTGGCTGCGCACGCGTTGCATGACTTCGAGGCCATCCATGTCGGGCAGGCCGAGATCGATGATGCAAAGGTCCGGGCTTAGCGAGCGCAGGCGGCGCAGCAGGTCGCCGGCGCTGCGGCACCAGACGGTGCGGAAGGAAAAGTCGCTGAGCACCTGTTCGATGATGCGGGCGACATCGGGGTCGTCCTCGACGATGACGATCAGTTTGTGGGCATCCGCTTCGCTCATGATTTCTCTTTGTTGGCTCGTTGCAAGGCCCGCACCAGGTCCTGGCGGACGAAGGGCTTGGCCAGGATGGGCAGATCGCTGACCACGCCCGCTTCGTCGCCTTCGTCGGTATAGCCGCTCATCAGCACGATGCGCATCTGCGGGTGGCCGGACAGCACGGCATCGGCCAGTTGCCGGCCGTTGATGCCGCCGGGCATGATGACGTCGCTGACGACGATGGCGATATCCGGGATATGTTCGATCATTTCCAGTGCTTGGGCGCCATTTTCCGCCTCGATCACCGGGTAGCCGAGATCGATCAGCAACTGGCGGACGACGCGGCGGACGTTCGGTTCGTCCTCGACGAGCAGGACCAGTTCGCCGCCGTGCGCGAGCTGGATGTCGTCCTCCGGCAGATCGACGTCCAGTTCCGGCGTGGTCAACGGCAGCACCATCAGCACGGTGGTGCCCTGGCCCGGCTGGCTCTGGATCGAAATGCCGCCGCCCGACTGCTTGACGAAACCGTAGGCCATCGACAGGCCGAGGCCGCTGCCCAGGCCGAAGCGTTTGGTGGTGAAGAAGGGCTCGAAGACGCGGGACAGCGTCGCCGCGTCCATGCCGCAGCCGTTGTCGGCGACTTCGATCATCGCGTAGCTGCCGGCCGGCACGTCGAAGGCGCCGGCATCGCTCGACAGCTCGACGGCGCGCGCCGCGACATGCAGGCGGCCGCCCTCCGGCATCGCATCGCGCGAGTTCAGCGCGAAGTTGAGCAGGGCGCTTTCCAGTTGTCCCGGATCGACCAGCGCATGCAGCGAAGCGCCGGCCAGGTCGGTGGACACCGCAATCGACTCGGGCAGCGAGCGGCGGACCAGTTTCGACAGGCCGCTGATCAGCCGGCCGATATCGACCGCCTGCGGCTCCAGCGGCTGCTGGCGCGAGAAAGTGAGCAGTCGCTTGATCAGTTGCACGCCGCGGCGGGCCGATTGCAGCGCCGGTTCGACGAATTCATTGACCTCGGCATCGTTCGGTCGGTGATCCTGCAAGGCGGCCAGGTTGCCGATGACGACGGTGAGCAGGTTGTTGAAGTCGTGGGCGAGTCCGCCGGTCAACTGGCCAATTGCCTCCATTTTCTGGGCCTGGACCAGCGCCGCCTGCATCCGTTTCTGTTCGGTGATTTCGTGCGAGAAGACGAAGAAGCCGAGCGTCTCGCCTTCCGGCGTCGTTTCCGGAACCAGCGTGCTGCGCGCGAAAACGGTCTGTCCCTGGCGCTCCATCTGGTATTCGTAGGTCATCTGCTGGCCGCCGAGCGCCTTGCGTACCGGGTCGCGGACCTGGCCGTAGACGTGATCGCCGACGACGTCGCGCACCGCCCGGCCAATCACACCGTTTACCGGATCGCCGTACCAGTCTGAGTAGCCCTTGTTGGCGTACTGATAGACCTCGTGCTTGTCGACGTAGCCGATCAGGATGGGAATGGTGTCGTTGATCAGGCGCAGCCGTTCCTCGCTGCGGCGCAGCGCGGCGGTGATGCGGGTGTTTTCGGTATTGGCCCGGGTCAGGTTGGCGTTGGCGTTTTCCAGCTGTGCCGTCCGCCGGCGGACGCGTTCTTCGAGCTGGATGTTCTGATGCTCGGTCAGGTTTTCGATGTAGCGCTGTTCGGTAATGTCGCTGTACAGCGTGACGAAGCCCTTGTGCGGCAAGGGTTCGCCGCGCAGCAGCAGGACCCGGCCGTTCGGCCGCTGACGCTCGGTGACATGGGCGGCGAAATTGGCGGCGGCGGCGACGCGCTCGGCAATCTGGCTTTCCGGGTCGCCCGGGCCGTATTCGCCGCGCAGCGCATTGTGGCGGATGAAAGTCTCGAACGGTGTGCCGACCTGGGCCAGATCGTCCGGGAAATCGAGCAGCCGCAGAAAGGGCTGGTTCCAGGCAACCAGGCGCAGATTGCCGTCGAAAACGGTGATGCCCTGGTCGAGCAGATCGAGCCCGGCCTGCAGCATCTCGTAGCGCTGGGCAATGTCGGGGGCGGGCGGGGCAGTATCCATGGGGCGATTCTAGAGCACTCGGTTGGCTGACTTGGTGGGTGTAACCATTCGTTACATTCTGCCAATAGTTCAGCAAGAGTGTTTTGCCATCCTCGCTAGCTATAAAAAAAGCCCCAAAAAAGAGAACAGCGTTTTCGCAAGAATCGTGAGGAGATATTTGTGGCAAATCCGTACGCCGTCGGGCTCGAACAGAACCCGGCCAATTATGTTCCGCTTTCCCCGCTGAGCTTTATCGAGCGCTCGGCGTTTATCTATCCGAAGCGAATTTCCGTCATCCAGGGGGCGCGTCAATACACCTGGAAGGAAAGCTACGACCGTTGTCGTCAGCTGGCTTCCGCCTTGAAGAATCGCGGTATCGGCAAGGGCGACACGGTCGCCGTGATGCTGCCCAACTCGGCGCCGATGTTCGAGTGCCATTTCGGCGTGCCGATGATCGGCGCCGTGCTCAATACCCTGAACACCCGCCTCGACGCCGAAGCCATCGCCTTCATGCTGGCCCACGGCGAAGCCAAGGTGCTGATCACCGATCCGGAATTCTCCGTCATCGTCAAAGGCGCGCTGGCGCTGCTCGAAGGGCCGAAGCCGATCGTCATCGATACCCTCGACCCGGAATTCACCGGCGGCGAAGCGCTCGGCGAAAAGGATTACGAGGCCCTGCTGAACGAAGGCGAGCCCGATTTCGCCTGGCAATTGCCCGACAACGAGTGGGATGCCATCGCCCTGAACTACACCTCGGGCACCACCGGTAATCCGAAGGGCGTTGTCTATCACCATCGTGGCGCCTACCTGAACTCGGCCTCCAACATCATTTCCTGGGGCATGCCGCCGCATTCGGTCTACCTGTGGACGCTGCCGATGTTCCATTGCAACGGCTGGTGCTTCCCGTGGACGCTGGCGGCCAATGCCGGAACCAGCGTCTGTCTGCGCAAGGTCGATCCGGCGCTGATCTTCGGCCTGATCAAGGAGCACAAGGTCAGCCACATGTGCGGTGCGCCGATCGTGTACGGCATGATGATCAACGCCCCGGCCGCGCTGAAAGAAGGCATCGAGCACCAGGTCAATGGCCTGATCGCCGGCGCCGCGCCACCGGCCGCGATCATCGAAGGTGCCGAGCAGATGGGCTTCAATATCACCCATGTCTACGGCCTGACCGAAACCTATGGCCCGGCTTCGGTCTGTGCCAAGCATCCGGAATGGGACAAGCTGCCGATCGACCTGCGCGCTGCCCGCAACGGCCGCCAGGGCGTCCGCTATCACATGCAGGAAGCGATCGAAGTGCGCGATCCGGTCAGTCTCGAACCGGTACCCTGGGATGGCGAAACGATGGGCGAGATCATGTTCCGCGGCAACCTGGTGATGAAGGGTTACCTGAAGAACCCGAAAGCGACCGAGGAAGCCTTCGCCGGCGGCTGGTTCCATACCGGCGACCTGGCGGTGGTGCATAGCGACGGCTACGTCAAGATCAAGGATCGCTCCAAGGACATCATCATCTCAGGCGGCGAGAACATCTCGTCGCTCGAAGTCGAGGATGTGCTCTATCGCCATCCCTCGGTGATCGCCGCCGC
This sequence comes from Dechloromonas hortensis, assembly GCF_009469765.1. GTDB lineage: Bacteria > Pseudomonadota > Gammaproteobacteria > Burkholderiales > Rhodocyclaceae > Azonexus > Azonexus hortensis. The sequence goes on along the minus strand of NZ_SSSQ01000018.1, from coordinate 1,109 downwards.
GGTGGTCGCCAAGCCCGACGAGAAGTGGGGCGAAGTGCCGGCCGCCTTCATCGAACTGAAGGACGGCGTGCCGACCAGCGAGGCCGAGATCATCGAGCATTGCCGCGCCCACCTGGCCCGCTTCAAGGTGCCGAAGCAGGTGGTGTTCGGCGAATTGCCGAAGACGTCGACCGGCAAGATCCAGAAATACGTCCTGCGCCAGCACGCCAACTCCGCGCTCGCCATCGAGTAATCCCTCTCCGTCATTCCCGCGTAGGCGGGAATCCAGAGGCAATGCGACTGGATTCCGGGTCAAGCCCGGAATGACGTGCCACCGGAAAAGGAATTCCCATGAAAATTCTCGTCCCCGTAAAACGGGTAGTTGATTACAACGTCAAGGTTCGCGTCAAGGCGGACGGATCGGGTGTCGACCTGACCAACGTCAAGATGAGCATGAACCCGTTTGACGAAATCGCCGTCGAAGAAGCCGTGCGTCTGAAAGAAGCCGGCATTGCCACGGAAGTCATCGCCGTCTCCTGCGGCGTCGCCGCCTGCCAGGAAACCCTGCGCACCGCGATGGCCATCGGCGCCGACCGCGGCATCCTGGTCGAGACCGACGTCGACCTGCAACCGCTGGCCGTCGCCAAGCTGTTGAAGGCCCTGTGCGACAAGGAACAACCGCAACTCGTCATCTGCGGCAAACAAGCCATTGACGACGACGCCAACCAGACCGGCCAGATGCTCGCCGCCCTGCAGAACTGGCCGCAAGCCACCTTCGCCTCGAAAGTCGTCATCGCCGACGGCAAGGCGACCGTTACCCGCGAAATCGACGGCGGCCTCGAAACCCTGGCCCTCAGCCTGCCGGCCGTGGTGTCCACCGACCTGCGCCTCAACGAACCGCGCTACGCGACGCTGCCCAACATCATGAAAGCCAAGAAGAAGCCGCTCGACACCGTCAAGCCGGCCGACCTCGGCGTTGACGTGACCCCGCGCCTGACCACCCTCAAGGTTGCCGAACCGGCCAAGCGCTCGGCCGGCATCAAGGTCGCCGATGTCGCCGAACTCGTCAACAAACTCAAGAACGAAGCCAAGGTGATCTGATCATGACCATTCTCGTCATCGCCGAACAC
>NZ_SSSQ01000017.1 GCF_009469765.1 Dechloromonas hortensis | reverse complement strand
TTTAATACTTTTGTGCAACTTGCGTTGCTAGCATCAAGGCACCCACACCTATCGGTTGTTCAAGTTGTTAAAGATCAATTCCGCCGCGCCGTCGTTTTCACTTCGTCTGCAGCAGAGAGGCGAGATTATGAAGAACTTCTTACAAACCGTCAAGCTTTTCTTCAAATCTTTTTCACCGCCCTTTACTTCCACTTCACCCTTCAACCACCCCGGGAAGCCCCGGCGCCGCTGAAGAGGTGCGCATTATATACACGCCCGAACCTTCGTCAACCACTTTCAACACCAACCTTAATAAAGCGAAATCCGGCACATCTGAATCGGCTCTCACTGGCACCGTATCTAGCGACCAGCCTTTGCCGCTGTTTCAAGCCAGCGATCCAGCTCATCTCGCTCAATGAAGGTTTCCAGACGATTGATATTGCCGGGCAATTGTTTGCCCTCCCACTGCTCGGTTGCCCACCGTTTGACACTAGCCGCCAGTTCGTTGTGTTCAATTGCCCGCGCCAGCATGACTTCCGCCTCGTGCTCAGAAGTCAGCCCTGGCGCAATAAGCCGGGCTGCATCATGGAGACTCAGGGCTGTTTTCAGCTTATCCATAAACCACCTCCAAGAAAGAAAAGCAAAAAGGCCTGAATCATCAGGCCTTTTTATCGAGTTTGGTGGTGGAGAGGATGAGGATCGAACTCACGACCTCCGCATTGCGAACGCGGCGCTCTCCCAACTGAGCTACCCCCCCAACGCGCAGAGATTCTATCTCACTCCAATTCGCTTATCAAAGGCAATCTCAGCGGGGCTTCCTGGTTTTGAACCAACCCAGGGCAAGGGGTTCTTATATAGACAGCCAATTAGCGCAAGAGGAAAACCAATGAGTCTTTGCGACATCGCCGAGCGCCGTTGCCAACCCTGCGAAGGCGGCACCGCTGCCCTTGACCCGGCCACCGCCGAATCGCTGCTGCTCTCGCTCCCCGGATGGAAGCTCAGTGAGCAGCAAATTGAAAAGACCTTCAATTTCAAGAACCACTATGAAACGATGGCCTTTGTAAATGCGATTGCCTGGGTATCTCACCGGGAAAACCACCATCCCGAACTACGGGTTGGTTACAAGGATTGCCGGGTGAGCTACTCGACCCATGCCATCGGCGGCTTGTCGGAAAACGATTTTATCTGCGCCGCCAAGCTCGAGCACCTATTGGAGATATAGGCACTCAGCCCTGACCGGCACCCGCCGCTGCTCGCCGCAAGCGGTCGGCGACCGCAGCCCACACTTGTTCGGCCGGCAAAGCCTCAACGGCAATCAGATCGACGCCGGCATGATCCATTTCGCGCAGCGCTGCATACAGTTCATGCGCATAGCAGACCGGGTCAGCCGGGAGCATGCGCCAGCAATGGGGGAAGCCGGCTTGCGGTGGCTGGCTGTGGCAAATGACGCCGCAACGCCCGCCTTTGTGGCGCTGGGCATTGAGGAAATCAAGCAGGCGTTCGCTACCAACCAGGCGCATTGGCGTTTGCGGGGCGTAATGAGCTTCAAGCGACCCGGAGACCCGCGGCGCGCCAGTCGCCGTTTCAAACAAAGGGACCAGACCGAGCACCGCCTCCAGATGGGTCGGGCCGATATGCCCGGGGCGCAGCACGACCGGCTGCCCTCGCGAACAATCGACGATCGTCGACTCGATGCCCACCTTGCAGGCGCCACCATCAAGAATCAGCGGCACTTGATCACCCAGCTCTTCTTGAACATGCGCCGCAGTGGTTGGACTGATCCTCCCGAAGCGGTTGGCCGACGGCGCGGCGATACCGGCATGCTCCCCCGCCACCGCAGCAAAGCGGCGCAACAACTTGAGGGCAACCGGATGACCCGGCACCCGCAAGCCGACGGTATCCTGGCCACCGGTTACCGCATCGGGCACCCAGGCCTGCTTTTTCAGGATCAGGGTCAGCGGGCCGGGCCAGAAGGTTTCCATCAATTCCCAGGCAACAGCAGGAACCTGCTCGGCCCAGTGGTCGACCGCATCATGCCCGGCGAGATGGACGATCAGCGGATGATCGGCCGGCCGTCCCTTGGCGGCGAAAATCTTGGCGACGGCGGCCGGGTTGGCGGCATCCGCCCCCAGGCCGTAAACCGTCTCGGTCGGAATGGCGACCAGTTCGCCGGCGCGCAACAACTCGATGGCGCGGGCGTAATCGGCGTCCGAAGGCGTCATTCGTCCTTGATGCCAATGGCGGCACGGGCGGCCAGCGCGGTTTTCTGCACCGCCTCGGCGTTGTCGCCGATCACCGTGAAGTGGCCCATCTTGCGCCCCGGACGAGCGTGATGCTTGCCATAGAGATGTAGCTTCAGATTGGGGATCGCATACAGCGTGGTCCAGTCCGGCTCGCGGTAGGTTTCACCGTCATACCAGAGGTCGCCGAGCAGATTGACCATCACCGAAGCCGAGTGAGCACGTGCTTCGCCGAGCGGCAAACCGCACAGCGCGCGAACCTGTTGCTCGAACTGATTGGTGACGCAGGCATCGATGGTGTAGTGACCGCTGTTGTGGGGCCGAGGCGCCATTTCATTGACGATCAACTGGCCACGGCAGATGAAGAACTCAACACCCATGGTGCCGATATAGCCGAGCTTTTCGGCGATGCGCGCAGCGACCTCCTCGGCTTCGCCACGGACGCAACCGGTGGTCCGTGCCGGCACGATGGAGACATCGAGAATGCCCTTGGTGTGCTGGTTTTCACCGGTCGGGAAGCATTGCACCTGGCCGCGCTCGTCACGGGCGAGGACGACGGAAACTTCGTAATCGAGCGTTAGGCGCTGTTCGAGGACGCAATGCTCGCCCTTGAACTGGCCGAAAGCCAAAAGCGCTTCTTCGCGGTTGTTGACCGTGACTTGCCCCTTGCCGTCGTAGCCGAAGCGGGCGACTTTCAGGATGGCCGGGAACAACGCCAGGTCGGCATTGCGGATATCGTCTTCGCAATTGATCGCGGCAAACGGACCGTGCGGCAGACCGTTGTCGCGCAGGAAGGATTTTTCGGCGATGCGGTTCTGGCAGACGGCAACCGCCGCTGCCGACGGACGCACCGGCACGAACTTGGCGAGGTAATCCAGCGTAGCAGCCGGAACGTTCTCGAATTCGGTGGTGATCGCCGCGCAGCCGTTGGCAAATTCATCGAGCGCCGCGTAGTCATCATAAGAGACGCAGAAATGGCGTTCGGCGATCTGAGCAGCCGGGGAATTCTTGTCCGGGTCGAGCACCCAAACCTGGTAGCCCATTTCGTGGGCAGCCGTCACAAAGAAGCGGCCGAGCTGACCGCCCCCGAGCATGCCCAGCGTGGCGGGCGGCAGGATCATTGTCGACGACATCCTTATACTTCCGGCAATTTCATGGCCAGCACCTTTTCGGTCTGAGCCTGGCGGAAAGCCTGCAATTTGGCGTTCAATTCCGGGTTGTCATTGGCCAGCATGGCGACGGCGAACAAGGCCGCGTTGGCGGCGCCGGCTTCGCCGATGGCGAAGGTGGCGACCGGAATGCCCTTCGGCATCTGGACAATGGAATGCAGCGAATCAACGCCAGAGAGCGCCTTCGACTGGACCGGCACACCGAGTACCGGGACGATGGTCTTGGCGGCTAGCATGCCCGGCAGGTGGGCGGCGCCACCGGCGCCGGCGATGATCGCCTTGAGACCGCGCTCGCCCGCCATCGCGGCGTAATCGAAGAGCAGATCCGGCGTGCGGTGCGCCGAGACGACACGGCTTTCAAAGGGCACGCCGAATTCCTTGAGAATCACGGCGGCGGCCTGCATGGTCGGCCAATCGGAATCGGAGCCCATGACAACGCCGATCAGCGGCTGATGATTGCTCATAGTCCGGCCTTTCGTTCGGCGGCTTCGATGGTGTTGGCGAGCAACATGGTGATGGTCATCGGACCGACGCCACCCGGCACCGGCGTGATCTGGCCGGCAACTTCCTTGCAGCCATCAAAATCGACGTCACCACAGAGTTTACCGTCGGGCAGACGGTTGATGCCAACGTCGATGACGACGGCACCCGGCTTGACCATGTCGGCGGTGACGAAACGCGGCTTGCCGACAGCAGCGACCAAAATGTCGGCGCGACGGGTATGGGCCAGCAGGTCTTTGGTGCGCGAATTGCAGACGGTGACCGTGGCGCCGGCATTGATCAGCAACAGCGCCATGGGTTTACCGACGATGTTGGAGCGGCCGATGACCACGGCTTCCTGACCGGTCAGGTCGACGTTGCCCTTCTCGAACATCTTCATTACGCCATACGGCGTGCAGGGGATGAAGCGCGGATTGCCCTGGGCCAGCGCGCCGACGTTTTCGGCGTGGAAACCATCGACATCCTTCTCGGCGGCAATCGCTTCGAGCACGGCTTCTTCATCGAAATGCTTGGGCAGCGGCAACTGAACGAGGATGCCGTGGATATTCGGGTCGGCATTCAGTTCGGCGATCTTTTTCAGCACCGTGGTCTGGTCGACCGCAGCATCGTAAGTGATCTTCTCGGAGTGCATGCCGATGGCCAGGCAACCATTGACCTTGTTGCGTACATAGACCTCGGAAGCCGGGTCTTCACCGACCAGAATAACCACCAGGCCGGGCCGGTGACCCTTGGCAGCCAGCGCTTCCACACGGGCCTTGAAGCTCTGGCGAAGTTCCTCGGCCAGGGCCTTACCGTCGATAATTTGTGCCGTCATCGTCGCATCCAACAAAAAAGAAAAGGGGAAAGGCGAAGGCCTTTCCCTTTGAATTGGCGCGCATTTTATCAGATTACGCCAAGGCAGCCTCAGCTTCGCCAACCGCGGCCCGTCCGGCGGCAAAAGCCCGCCGGTTCAGCTCGACCAGTTTTTCGCCCTTGCGCTGAAAACGCTGGAGAACACAGGCGAGTAGCGTTTCGGCCGAAAACGGCAGATGATCGGCGATGGCGCCGAGCATCACGGTATTGCCGAGCCGGATGTCGCCGAGTTCCTGGGCAATCGTCGTCGCGTCGAAGGCGACGACCTTGTTGCCGCTCTTCCTGATTTCGCCGAGCGGGTCGGCCGGATAATCGAACAAGCCGAGTTCGACCACCGGCGGCACCAGCCGGGCCGTATTCATCAACGTGATACCACCCGGCCGCAACATGTGCTGCCAGCGCATCGCTTCGGCCGATTCGAAACCGAGCAGCACATCGGCCGTGCCCGGCGTAATCTGCGGCGACAGCACCTTCTGGCCGAAACGCAGGTGCGAGGAAACCACCCCGCCACGTTGCGCCATGCCGGCCACTTCCGTCTTCTTGGCATCGTGACCGAGAGCGATGGCTGCTTCGGCGAGGATTTCAGTCGCCGTCATGACACCCTGGCCGCCGATACCGACAACGAGGATATTGGTCGTTGCACTCATGCCGGACAGCCTTTCTTGACGAGTTGGATCGGCGACACCGGCGCGTAATGAACGATCGCCCCCGGCGCGCAGGGCTGGACGCACAGCGTACAGCCGGTACACACCGAGCTTTCAATGCGGACGAAGGCGAGATCGACTTCGCGACCGCTCGGCTTGATTTCCTTGGCCCGCCGCGTGACATGGATGGCCGGGCAGCCGACATCGATGCAGTTGCCGCAACCGGTGCACCTGTCTTCGATCACCTCGAAGGGTTTCAGCTTGTGGTAATCCTTGATCAACACGCAGGGCTGGTCGGTGATGATGACCGACACTTCCGGTACCTTGACCTCGTCGCGGATGGTCTTGAACAAAACCGGCAATTCATAGGGGTTGACCGTATGAATGCGCTCTTCCTTGACACCGAGCGCCGCCACCAGCTTGGCGAAATCGACGCGCGGCGCATCATCGCCATATATATCCCGCCCATTGCCTGGGTTGTCCTGGCCGCCGGTCATGCCGACGGCGCGGTTGTCGAGCAGCAGCACGGTGACATTGCCCTTGTTGTACACCATGTCGAGCAGGCCCTGCATGCCCATGTGCAGGAAGGTCGAGTCGCCGATCACGGCAACGATCCGCTTGTCCTTGTCGGCCTCGCCGCGCCCCTTGTCGAGGCCGAGCGCCATGCCCATCGAGGCGCCCATCGAGACGCAGGTATCGAGTGCATTCCACGGATGACCGGCGCCCAGCGTGTAACAGCCGATATCGCCGGAAATGGTCAGGTTGCGCACCTGCGACAGCGTGTAATAGACACCGAGGTGCGGACAGGCGACGCACATCGTCGGCGGGCGCGGGAAAACCTGCATTGGCGCGATGGCTTGCGCGGCCGGCACTTGTTCGCCGAGCAGGCGGGCGATGGCCGGCTTCAGCACGTTCGGCGCCAACTCACCCTGCAACGGCAGGATTTCCTTGCCGATCACATTCAGGCCCTGCGCCTTCAATTCGGTCTCGACCAGCGGTTCGACTTCCTCGACCACCACCACCTGATCAACCAGCGCCGCCAATTCGCGACATTTCTCGAACGGCACCGGCCAGGAGAAGCCAAGTTTGAGCACCGGCGCTTCCGGGAAGGATTCCTTGACGTGCATGTAGGCCGGGCCGGAGGCGATGAAACCGAGACGGCGATCCGCTCCCGGCTCGATGAAGTTCAGTGCCGAGATTTCAGCCAGTGCCCGCAATTCGCTGTCACGCTTGAACATCAGCGGAATACGCTTGCCGGCATTGCCCGGCACCATGACGAAGCGCCCCGGTTCCTTCCTGAAGCCGGCCCCAACGTGCGGTACACGCTCACCAACCTGGACCAGCGACTTGACATGATTGATCCGCGTCGTCATGCGCAGGATGACCGGCACCTGGAATTTCTCCGACAGTTCGTAGGCGGCCAGCGTCATCGCGTAGGCCTCCTGCGAATCGGCCGGCTCGAATACCGGCACGTGCGCGAAGCGCCCCCAGTAGCGCGAGTCCTGCTCGTTCTGTGACGACGACAGGCCGACGTCGTCGGCAATGGCAATGACCAGGCCGCCGATGACGCCGGTCAGGGTCAGCGTCATCAGCGCGTCGGAGGCGACATTCATGCCGACATGCTTCATGCAGCAGAAGGCGCGCGAACCGGCATAGGCGGCGCCGATCGCCACTTCCAGCGAAACCTTCTCATTGACCGACCACTCGGCGTAGAGGTCCGGGTAGGTCGATATGACTTCCAGCATCTCGGTCGATGGCGTCCCCGGATAGGCCGCGGCGACCTTGACGCCTGCCTCCCAGACGGCGCGGGCGACCGCTTCGTTACCGGATAAAAGTAGGCGGCTCGCCGCCGGCGCTGGCATCACTGCTGCCATGGGTGCTCCCGTCATCAATACGAAAACCTTCGATTATAGGGAGCCGCCCAAAGCGCAATTTGATACAGCGCAACTGATTTCGTCTTTTAGTTTTGTTTCACTTTGTGCGCAAAAAATATTGCATTAGGGATACTCCCAATATTGCACGATGCGAAGTTTGTTTTTACAATGCGGAATAGCATGTAGGTGTAAACACGGGCTCGCGAAGCGACCCATAAAGAGCTAGAGTTGTTTTGCTCAACAGGCAAAACAAAATGAAATCCAACCTAGGAGACAAACCATGGCCGATCAGCCGAACGCCCTGCTTGACCCTGCTGACGTAGATCCGCAGGAAACCAAAGAATGGATTGACGCCCTCGATGGCGTCATTTCACAAGAAGGCCCGACCCGCGCCCACTACCTGATTGAAAAAGTGATCGGCCAGGCCCGCCTGCAGGGGGTCGACATCCCCTACTCGGCCAATACCGAATACATCAACACCATTCCGGTCGATAAGCAGCCCAAGTACCCGGGCAATGCCGACATGGAAATCAAGATTCACTCCTATATCCGCTGGAACGCGATGGCCATGGTCGTTCGCGCCAACAAGGAAACCAACGTCGGCGGCCACATCGCCTCCTTCGCTTCCGCCGCCGCGCTGTACGACGTCGGCTATTCGCATTTCTGGCGTGCGCCGAGCGCCGACAATGGCGGCGACCTGATTTTCTTCCAGGGCCACTCGGTACCGGGCGTCTATGCCCGCGCCTTCATGCTCGGCCGCTTCACCCAGGAACAGATGGACAACTTCCGCCAGGAAACCGGCGGCAAGGGCATCTCCTCCTACCCGCACCCGTGGCTGATGCCCGACTTCTGGCAATTCCCGACCGTGTCGATGGGCCTCGGCCCGATCCAGGCCATCTACCAGGCCCGCTTCATGAAGTACCTCGACTCGCGCGGCCTGGCCAAGGCCGGTGATCGCAAGGTGTGGGCCTTCCTCGGCGACGGCGAGACCGACGAAGTCGAATCGCTCGGCGCCATCGGCATGGCCGGTCGCGAGAAGCTGGACAACCTGATTTTCGTCATCAACTGCAACCTGCAGCGCCTGGACGGCCCGGTGCGCGGCAACGGCAAGATCATCCAGGAACTGGAAGCCGAATTCCGCGGCGCCGGCTGGAACGTCGTCAAGCTGATCTGGGGCACCCACTGGGATGCGCTGTTCGCCCGCGACAAGAAGGGCATCCTGAAGAAACGCATGATGGATTGCGTCGATGGCGAGTACCAGACCTTCAAGGCCAAGAACGGCGCCTACGTCCGCGAGCATTTCTTCAACACGCCGGAACTCAAGGAACTGGTCGCCGATTGGACCGACGACGAAATTTGGCAACTGAACCGCGGCGGCCACGACCTGTTCAAGATCTTCGCCGCCTACAACGCCGCCACCACCCACAAGGGCCAGCCGACGCTGATCCTGGCCAAGACCATCAAGGGCTTCGGCATGGGCGATGCCGGCGAAGCGATGAACATTTCCCACCAGCAGAAGAAAATGGACATCGAGCAGATCGGCCGCTTCCGCGACCGCTTCTCCCTGCCGGTGCCGGACGACAAGCTGGCTGAACTGCCCTACCTGACCTTCCCGGAAGATTCCGAGGAATACAAGTACATGCGCCAGCGCCGCATGGACCTCGGCGGCTTCCTGCCGCAGCGCCGCCGCAAGGCCGAGCCGCTGGCCGTGCCCAGCCTCGACAAGTTCGAAGCGCTGTTGAAGGCATCCGGCGAAGGCCGCGAACTGTCCACGACGATGGCCATCGTCCGCATCATGAACATGCTGTTGAAGGACAAGAACGTCGGCAAGAATGTCGTGCCCATCGTGCCGGACGAATCGCGCACCTTCGGCATGGAAGGCATGTTCCGCTCGGTCGGCATCTGGAATCAGGAAGGCCAGAACTATGTGCCGGAAGACCATGACCAGTTGATGTTCTACAAGGAATCGAAGACCGGCCAGGTACTGCAGGAAGGGATCAACGAATCCGGCGCGATGAGCGACTGGATCGCCGCCGCCACCGCCTACTCGGTGCATGGCGTGCAGACCATTCCGTTCTACATCTGCTATTCGATGTTCGGCATGCAGCGCGTTCTCGACCTGTGCTGGGCGGCTGGCGACCAGCGCGCCCGCGGCTTCCTGATCGGCGGCACCGCCGGTCGCACGACACTGAACGGCGAAGGCCTGCAGCACGAGGACGGCCATAGCCTGATCCTCTCCAATCTGATCCCGAACTGCATTTCCTACGACCCGACCTTCCAGTACGAAGTCGCCGTCATCGCCCAGGACGGCATGCGCCGCATGCACGTCGAGCAGGAAGACGTCTTCTACTACATCACCGTGATGAACGAGAACTACGAGCACCCGGAAATGCCGGTGGGCGCGGAAGCCGACATCATCAAGGGGATGTACGCGTTCAAGAAGGGTGGCGAATCGGCCGGCCCGCGCGTCCAGCTGCTCGGTTCCGGCACCATCTTCCGCGAAGTCATCGCTGCCGCCGAACTGCTCAAGAACGACTGGGGCGTCGAGGCCGACCTGTGGGGCTGCCCGAGCATGAACGAACTGGCCCGCAACGGCCTGGATGTTCAGCGCTGGAACATGCTGCACCCGCTCGAAGCACCGAAGCTGTCGCACGTCGAGGAAAAGCTGGCCGGCGCCAAGGGTCCGGTCATTGCCGCCACCGACTACATCAAGCTGTTCTCCGAGCAGATCCGTCCGTTCGTCAAGGCACCGTACGTCACGCTGGGCACCGATGGTTTCGGCCGTTCGGACACCCGCGAGAAGCTGCGCCATTTCTTCGAAGTCGATCGTCACTGGGTGACGTTGGCCGCTTTGAAGGCGCTGGCCGACAACGGCGAGATCGCCCGCGAGAAGGTCGCCGCTGCCCTGGTCAAGTACAACCTTGACCCGAACAAACCCAACCCGATGTCGGTTTAATCAGGGAGAGACAACATGAGCCAAATCATTGAAGTCAAGGTCCCCGATATCGGCGACTTCGCCGAAGTGCCGGTCATCGAGCTGTTCGTCAAGGTCGGCGACAGCATCAAGGTAGACGACGCCATCGTTACCCTCGAATCCGACAAGGCGACGATGGATGTGCCGTCGCCGGTCGAAGGCGTGGTCAAGGAAGTGCTGATCCAGCTCGGTTCCAAGGTCGCCGAAGGCGCGCTGCTGATCAAGGTGGAAACCGGTGGCGCCGCTGCCGCTGCGCCGGCTCCGGCCGCCCAGGCGGCGGCTCCTGCCCCGGCCCCGGCTGCCGCGCCGGTGGCAGCAGCGCCGGCCGCCGCTGCCGGCGGTGGCCTGGTTGAAGTCAAGGTGCCGGATATCGGCGACTTCGACAGCGTTCCGGTCATCGAACTGTTCGTCAAGGTCGGCGACAGCATCAAGGTCGACGACGCCATCGTCACGCTCGAATCCGACAAGGCGACGATGGACGTGCCGTCCACCGTCGCCGGTGTGGTCAAGGAAGTGCTGGTCCAGCTCGGCTCCAAGGTGAGCGAAGGCGCTGTGCTGATCAAGGTCGAAAGCGGCGCTGCCGCACCGGCCGCCGCGCCGGTCGCCCAGGCTGCAGCCCCGGTGGCTGCCGCCCCGGCCCCGGTTTCTGCCCCCGTAGCACAGTCGACCGCAGCAGTCGCCCCGGCCGCCCTAGCGCCGGCCCTGCCGCTCGGCGCCAAGGTCCATGCCTCGCCGTCGGTCCGTGCCTATGCCCGCGAACTCGGCGTCGATCTCGCCAAGGTACCGGCGACCGGCCCGAAGAACCGCATCGTCAAGGAAGACCTGACCAAGTACGTCAAGGGCGTGATGTCGGGCGCCATTTCCGGCCCGGTCGCCCCGGCGGCTGGCGGTGTCACCGGTGGCGGCGTGCTCGATCTGCTGCCCTGGCCGAAGGTCGATTTCAGCAAGTTCGGCGAGATCGAGGTCAAGCCGCTGTCGCGCATCAAGAAGATTTCCGGCCAGAACCTGTCGCGCAACTGGGTGATGATCCCGGCCGTGACTTATCACGAAGATGCCGACATCACCGATCTGGAAGCCTTCCGCGTTCAGTTGAACAAGGAAAACGAGAAGTCCGGCAACAAGCTGACCATGCTCGCCTTCCTGATCAAGGCTTGCGTCAAGGCAATGCAGCGCTTCCCGGAATTCAATGCCTCGCTCGATGGCGACAACCTGGTGCTGAAGAAGTATTTCAACATCGGCTTCGCGGCCGACACGCCGAACGGCCTGGTCGTGCCGGTGATCAAGAACGCCGACAAGAAGGGCGTCTTCGAGATCGCCAAGGAATCCGGCGAACTGGCCAAGCAGGCCCGTGACGGCAAGCTGAAGCCGGCCGACATGTCCGGTGCCTGCTTCACGATCTCCAGCCTGGGCGGCATCGGCGGCACCTACTTCGCACCGATCGTCAATGCGCCGGAAGTTGCCATCCTCGGCGTCAACAAGTCGGCGATGAAGCCGGTTTGGGACGGCAAGCAATTCGTGCCGCGCCTGACCCTGCCGCTGTCGCTGACTGCCGACCATCGCGTCATCGACGGTGCGCTGGCCACCCGCTTCAACGTCTATGTCGCCGAACTGCTGGCCGACATGCGCCGGATGATCGTTTAAGGGGAATGCGATGAGCCAGATTATTGAAGTCAAGGTCCCCGACATTGGCGATTTCGCCGAAGTCCCGGTCATCGAGCTGTTCGTCAAGGTCGGCGACAGCATCAAGGTGGACGACGCCATCGTCACGCTGGAGTCCGACAAGGCGACAATGGATGTGCCGAGCCCGGTCGAAGGCGTGGTCAAGGAAGTGCTGGTCCAGCTCGGCGCCAAGGTGGCTGAAGGCGCCCTGCTGATCAAGGTGGAAACGGGTGCCGCCGCTGCGGCGCCGGTTTCTGCTCCTGCAGCACAGTCGACCGCAGCAGTCGCCCCCCCGGCGGCAGCGCCCGTCGCCGCTCCGGTGGCCGGCAGCCATGCCGGCGGTGCCGACATCGAGTGCGAGATGCTCGTCCTCGGCGCCGGCCCCGGCGGCTATTCGGCGGCCTTCCGCTCGGCCGACCTCGGCATGAAGACGGTCATCGTCGAGCGTTACGCCACCCTCGGCGGCGTCTGCCTCAACGTCGGCTGCATTCCGTCCAAGGCACTGCTGCACGTCGCCGCGGTCATGGAAGAAGCCCAGCACGCGGCCGATCTCGGCGTCACCTTCGCCGCGCCGCAAGTCGATATCGACAAGCTGCGCGCCCACAAGGACAAGGTTGTCGGCAAGCTGACCGGCGGTCTGGCCGGCATGGCCAAGGGCCGCAAGGTCGACATCGTGCGCGGTTTCGGCACCTTCCTCGATCCGCATCACATCGAGGTCGAAGTGACTGACGGCGCGGGCCAGGACAAGACTGGTTCGAAGAAGGTCATCAAGTTCCAGAAATGCATCATCGCCGCCGGTTCGGCCGCCGTGCATCTGCCTTTCATCCCGAAGGACCCACGCATCGTCGACTCGACCGGGGCGCTTGAACTGCGCTTCGTGCCGAAAAAGATGCTGGTCATCGGCGGCGGCATCATCGGCCTCGAAATGGCGACTGTCTATTCGACCCTCGGCGCTCGCGTCGATGTCGTCGAAATGATGGATGGCCTGATGCAGGGTCCCGACCGCGACGCCGTCAAGGTCTGGGAAAAGCAGAACGCCAGCCGTTTCGACAAGATCATGCTGAAGACCAAGACCGTTGCGGTCGACGCCAAGGAAGACGGTCTTTACGTCACCTTCGAAGGCGAAGGGGTGTCACCGGAACCGGTCAAGTACGACATGATCCTGCAAGCCGCCGGCCGCGCGCCGAACGGCAAGAAGATCGGTGCCGACAAAGCCGGTGTCGCCGTCACCGACCGTGGTTTCATCAACATCGATGCCCAGATGCGGACCAACGTACCGCACATCTTCGCCATCGGCGACGTCGTCGGCAATCCGATGCTGGCCCACAAGGCGGTGCATGAAGCGCACGTCGCGGCCGAAGTCGCCGCCGGTCACAAGGCCGCGTTCGATGCCACCGTGATCCCGGGCGTCGCCTACACCCACCCCGAAGTGGCATGGGTCGGCTACACCGAAGATCAGGCCAAGAAGGAAGGCCGCAAGGTCGAGTCCGCCAAGTTCCCGTGGGCGGCTTCCGGTCGCGCCATTGCCAACGGTGCCGAGTACGGCTTCACCAAGCTGATCTTCGATGCCGAAACGCATCGCGTCATCGGCGGGGCGATTGTCGGCCCGAACGCCGGCGACATGATCGGCGAAGTCTGCCTGGCCATCGAGATGGGCTGCGACGCGGTCGATATCGGCAAGACCATCCACCCGCACCCGACACTGGGCGAAACGGTGGGTATGGCGGCCGAAGTGGCGCACGGCACCTGCACCGATGTGCCGGCCCCGCGCAAGAAGTAAGTCCCGCTAGGCTAAACTAGCGTTCGGTTTGGGCGACGGCAACCCCGTCGCCCTTTTTTATGTCTATTGAACGCGATGACTGCCACCACCCAACTACCCCGCCGCTCCGCCGAGGAGCAAATCCGTCTCGAAGCCGCCCTGCGCGATGTTTTCGAGCACAAGCTCTGCTTCAACGAACTGCTCGGTTTCAAGGTCGAATCCCTCGATCCGGCCGCGCCGCAGATCAGCTTCGCCATGCGCCAGGAACTGATCGGCCATTACCAGCATGGCCGCCTGCATGGCGGCGTGATCGCCACCGTGCTCGACACCGTCGGCGGTCTGGCGGTGACGGTCGCCGTCGCCGAAAAATTCAACAGCGAGACAACCGAACAGGTCGGCCACCGCTTCGGCCGCATCGGCACCATCGATCTGCGCACCGACTACCTGTATCAGGGCATCGGCAAAAAATTCACCGCCACCGGACGGATCACCCGTCTCGGCGGCCGCATTGCTTCGGTGCAGATGACGCTGGAAAATGAAACCGGCCTGCTCATCGCCACCGGTGGCGCCTCCTACGTCATCAGCTGATTACAGGATCGGCAGCCCCTGCTGCTCGCCGCGCTCATAGACGACATTGGCGCGGCCGACGATCAGCGGGTCGAGATTGCCGATCCGCTCGGTGTCCTTGTTGTTGTACGGCAGTTTGTGCAGCACGTAGCGCATCGCATTGAGGCGCGCCCGCTTCTTGCAGTTTGACTTGATCACCGTCCACGGCGCGTCGGCGGTGTCGGTGTGGAAGAACATCGCCTCCTTGGCCTTGGTGTAGTCGTCCCATTTGTCGAGGGAAGCCATGTCGATCGGCGACAGCTTCCATTGTTTCAGCGGATGCACCTTGCGTTCGCGGAAGCGGCGGCGCTGCTCCTCGCGGCTGACCGAAAACCAGAATTTGATCAGATGCGTCCCGTTGCGGGCCAGCATGCGCTCGAACTCCGGGGCCTGACGGACGAACTCGCCGTATTCCTGATCGCTGCAGAATCCCATCACCCGCTCGACGCCGGAACGGTTGTACCAGGAGCGGTCGAATAGCACGATCTCGCCGTTGGTCGGCAGATGCTGCACGTAACGCTGGAAATACCACTGGCCGCGCTCGATCTCGCTCGGCTTTTCCAGCGCCACGACGCGGGCACCGCGTGGATTGAGATGCTCCATGAAGCGCTTGATGGTACCGCCCTTGCCCGCCGCATCGCGCCCCTCGAAGAGGATCACCACTTTCTGCCCGGTTTCCTTGACCCAGGCCTGCAGCTTCAGCAACTCAACCTGCAGCCGGTATTTCTGCCGCTCGTAATTGCGGCGCTGCATCAGGTTTTTGTAGGGGTAACCGCCATCGCGCCAGTCCCGGGCCAGTTCCTCGTCGGGACTGACCGGCAAGTCACCAGTGACGACGCCTTGCTGCTTGAGCAGGCCCTTGAGCAAGGCGACCGACTCTTCACTCGACAGGCCGGCAATGACGTCGCGCATGGCGCCCATTTTTGCCTCCTGGGCACCGTCGACCGCAGCACTGACGCTGAAGGTCTCGATGGCCGGCTGCTTCAGGACCGGGGCGACATCACCGCTGGCCACCGGCCGCGGCGGCCGCGCGGTGACTTTCTTCGGGGCTACGGCCGGAACCGCCGGCTGGCTTGCTGTTGTCTTTTTTCTGCTAACCATGCTCTCTCCATCGATCGATGCCAAAGAGCTTATTTCACGCCTAAGCCGTGCCCTTGTCTAGTCCAGCAATTCGACCGGAATCATCGCCCGCAGCACGGTCTGGCTATCGCCCCGACGGACCCTGCTGCTCAACCACCACAAGGCGCCCTTCTTGATGCTCCAGTCCGCCTCCTGTCCAGCGAGCAGCAAGGAAGCCAGACGGCCAAGCGAGGGCTGGTGGCCGATGATCAAGACCGAACCGGGGGCCTGCGGCCAGCCGGAAGCAGCGATCAGTTCGGAAACGCAGGCCTCGGGACCGATCTTGCGATGGGTCTCGAAGGGCAGTTTCAGGGCTTCGGCCGTCTGTTGCGTGCGCACGGCCGGACTGACGATGATGCGCAGATCCTTCGGTTGATGCGCGCGAATCCAGGCGCCCATGGTGCGCGCCTGCTTCTCGCCGCGCTCGGTCAGCCGGCGCTTCATGTCGTCCTCGCCATCCTCCGCTTCGGCGTGGCGCCACAGCAACAAATCCATGCTCGTCTCTCTGTTGAAAATCGGCATCATGGGCCTCCATTGTTACGTCCGCATTGCAAAGTATAGGCCGGGGCCATTAGGGAAAGGTTGACAGCTGGCCCCGGCCTTCACTAGAGTCAAGATATCCCAAGGGGGAGTAGCTCCCATCCGGCCTGTCGTCATCACGAAGCCCCCGCTTCCGGCAACCGGGCAGCAGAACAGCGCTGCGAGCAAGACCTTTGCCGCGACGGCAAGGCTCCTTTGGCATTCCATGGCCCTGCCCACTCCGGCACGGGCCATTTGCTTTGTGGAATGCGCGAAAGGAAACATCATGGAAACCATCGGCAGTCTGGGTTTATGGACGGGCTTTGCCGCCATTGTGCTGGTCATGCTGGCCATCGACCTCTTCGTCGTCGGTGGCGGCAAGGAGCATCGGGTCACTTACAAGGAAGCGGCCATCTGGTCGATGGTCTGGATCAGCCTGACCTTCGCCTTCGCCGGGGCCCTGTGGTGGCATCTCGACGGCAGTTTGGGACGCGAAGTCGCCAATACCCGGGCCCTCGAATTCATCACCGGCTACTTGATCGAAAAAGCCCTTGCGGTCGACAACGTCTTCATCTGGCTAATGCTGTTCGGCTACTTCGCAGTACCTGCCGAATTGCAGAAGCGCGTGCTGCTCTACGGCGTGCTCGGCGCCATCGTCATGCGCACGGTGATGATCTTTGCCGGCGCCTGGCTGATCAGCCAGTTCCACTGGATTCTGTACATTTTCGGCGGCTTCCTGCTGATCACCGGCGTCAAGATGTACTGGTTCGCCGACGAAAAGCCCGACCTCGACAACAATCGACTGATCCAGTGGCTGCGCCGCCACCTGAAGATCAGCAGCGACTTCGACGGTCAACGCTTCTTTACCTGGCAAAACGGCGCCCGTCACGCCACCCCGCTCTTGCTCGCCCTGGTCCTGGTCGAGATCTCCGACCTGATTTTCGCCGTCGATTCAATCCCGGCCATTTTTGCGATCACCACCGATCCGTTCATCGTGCTGACCTCCAACATCTTCGCCATCCTCGGCCTGCGTGCCATGTACTTCCTGCTCGCCGGGGTCGCCGACCGCTTCTCGCTGCTCAAGTATGGGCTGGCCGTCGTCCTCATGTTCATCGGCGTCAAAATGCTGCTGATCGATCTCTACAAGATCCCGGTTGGCTTTTCGCTGGCCGTCGTTGCCGTCATCATCGGCACCTCGGTCTGGGCCTCTCTGCGCAAGGAAGCCCGAATGAAACGCACCGGCTAGCGATTTTCGAGGCGGCTGTAGTCGAGGATGGCCGCCTCGCGCGGGGCGATCCGCCGCCATTCGGCATGGATCGCATCGCTCAGCGGCCAGAAACGGGGATCGCTCCGGCGCACGCCATAACGCTCGGTCAGACGGACCAGATCGTCCTCACGCTTCAAGCCGGCCACCAGATCGGTGAAATTCGGCAATTCTGCGGCGTCGACCGCATAGATCGCATTCGGATAGGCGCCAACCACGCCATCCAGCGCCAGCAGCGTGTCTTCCTCGGGCAGGCGACGTTTCGACTCGCGGATGATTTCGGCAACATTGCTGTGGGCACTGTTACGCACCAATGAAACGAGATGCAGGCTGCGGTCAGCCCGCCGCACGGCCAGCAAGCTGTTCTCCGGCATCACCGACGCCGCGATGCCGGCGACCGCCCCCAGGCGGCGCAAGTGGACTACCTCCGGCCGACTCCAGCCATTCGCCGCCCAGTCCAGACTGGCTTCGCGCACCGGCGCCATGCGTTGGAGCAGCGCCTGGTACAACTCGTCGAGCGGCTTCGCGCTGCGGAAACGCATGCCGCTTTCCTGCGAAAAATAGGCGGCAGCATCGGAAAAATAGCGACTATGAGCTCCGTTTCGGCCGCGATACCAGTGATCGAGCACCGGCTGACGGGCCTGCAGCGGCAGCAGGGTGAGGAAATTCAGTTCGCCTTCCATACGCAGGAAATCCATATACAGACGTGTGGCGACCTGATGGCCGAGGTTGCCGTAAACGTCGAAGCCGGCGACCAGCAGGTAATGCATCCGTTCCAACAGCGGATAGCCGAGCAACAGCGTCGTCTGCGGCTTTTCTCCGGCCAGGCCGCGCACGACGGAAGCACTATCGAAATGGCGAAAAACGGTTAGCGCAGCATTCGGATTCCGCCCCTCGCCATTCCACAACTTGTTGACGTGCGGCAGGAAGTCCTTGCTCGCCGACTGAGCCAGCACCTTGCTCTTCGACTCCAAATAACGGTTTTCCAGTGTCGCGTAGTCACGCCAGGCGAGCAGGCCGGCCGTGCTTTCGTGCTCGGCCGGCAAGCGCAAGGCCGGCATCGCGGCATCGAGCATGGCATCCATCAAACGATTTTCCTTGCTGTCCGGATTGACGAATACCACCCAGAAATGATCGTTGATCACATTCAGGGCAACCTGCCCCCGGCAGACCGGCCCTTTCATGAAGCCCATCAGCGTGAATTGCGCCTCGTCCAGCATGAAGCGATAGCGCGCCTCCACCGGCAGTGCACGGAAGGTGACGAAAGGATTTGAGGCGACCTCCGCCGCATAACCGGGCAACTGTTCGACCCGGTAATTCGGCGCCAAAAACCAGCCCCGCAATCGGCTCAGGCGCTCGGCATCGAGTTTGAGCGGCATATGCGTCTTGGCAACCGCCGTCGCCTCCAGCCGTTGCAGGCGGTAATAAACCCGCTCGATGCCAGGGTCGTCATACGGCCGGCGCGTCACCACCCGCTCGATCGGCACACCCGACGGCGTCCGACTACGGACCAGTTCGAAGAAGACGCCGGGCAACTCGTCAAAATATAGATGACCGATATACCAGTGCTCGTAGATGTAACGAGCCGCCAGTTGCTCCTTCAGGCTGTCGCCATTGAGGAATTGCTCCCACTCGCCCACCTTGGCCCGGATCGCGGCCGGCAACGGGGCTGGCGGCGTATAGGGCGCACCGGCTTCCAGCCACTTGCTCAGCGTCGCATGCTCCGCCGCCGGCAAGGCCGGCAGACCAAAGGGCATGCCGCGCTGCGGATGCTGCCGCGCATACTCGTCCACGCCCTCGGCTCGAACGCAGACCTGTGTGCGGTCGAGCGAAAAATCAAAATCCCGCTCCGGCAAGGCGCCGGCCTCCGGCCCGGGATTTTGCTGCTTCAAGCTGAGCAGACGGTGCATGACCCCGGCTGTGCGATTTGCCTCGGGCGTCGACTGCCGCTCGTTGAGAACCGGAAAAAAGCCCATCTGACGCCAAGCCACTGTCGTCTGCGCATCCACCCCCAGCCGGGTCGGCTGCGCGGCAAGCAGGCGCGTGCTGGAATAGACGACCTCCGGATTCGCACCGCGCGTCAGGCCGGCATAACTAGCCAGGTTCAACTGGCACGGTGCGTCGTAGCAGGCGTGGCAACTGACGCAACGTTGATCGAGGAGCGGCCGGACATCGCGCCAGTAATCGGGCGACGGTCCGTTGGCCGCGACCGGCAAGCGATCAAAGCGGGCCGGATCGGCGACCCCGAAACGATCATCGAGGTGCAGCGAAATCACCGTTGCGCAAGCGCTCAACAGCAGAAAAAGGAGAGGGGCTAGTTTGCGCATCGCTTGACCGTTCGAACCACGTGGAGCAGGCAACAAGCACCCCGCACGACACCGGAAATAAGGAATGGCGGGGAGAATACCCGAGGCCGGTACGCCATGCCACAGAGAACAGACGCCATCGCCTCCCCGGTGAGGCAGTTCAGCCGGTCTTGGCCTTCAGCGCTTTTTTCGGGTAAATGTCGAAGCGGCTGGATTTGCCTTCGAGCGCATAGCCGGGCTGCACCCCGGCAATGGTCGGCGCCTTGCGCGGCCGCTTGACCACCACCCGGTGCGTCGCCAGCGCCAGGGCGGCCGCCAGCAGGGCCGGCGCATCGTCATCGGCGCCGGCCAAAGGGCGGAACAGGCGCATTTCCTTCTTGACCAGCGCACTCTTGTCGCGGTGGGGAAACATCGGGTCCAGATAGATGACCTGCGGCACTTCGTCCGGCCAGGCTTGCATCAGTTCGATGGCATTTCCGAAGCGCAGATGCATCCGGCCGACAATCGGGGCTACCTCGGGGTCGGCCATGGCGCGCGCCAGCCCATCCTCCAGCAGGGCGGCAATCACCGGCTGGCGTTCGATCAGCCGGACGGCGCAACCAAGTTCGGCCAGCACGAAGGCATCGCGACCGAGGCCGGCAGTGGCATCGAGGACGAGTGGTCGCACACCGGGCTGGATGCCGACCGCCTTGGCGATCATCTGGCCGCTACCACCACCAAACAGCCGACGGTGCGCCACCGCCCCTTCGACAAAGTCGACCCGCACCGGCCCCGGGGCATCCGGCCCCAGTTCGACAAACTGCAAGCCATCGCCACCCAGTTGGACGGCAAAATCGGCCTCGCCCGTCAGAGGCAAATGCAAACGCTCTGCCCAGCCGGCAGCCGCAGCCGCAAAGGCTGGCTCCAGCGCGTCAACACGGATCATGACCGGCAGAGAGTCGGTGCTCATCGGGTATCCCAAAAGCAAAAAAGCCAACCATTGCTGGTTGGCTTTTTCTACCTTGCGAACAAGGATAATTCTGGTGGCCAATCGCGGAATCGAACCACGGACACGCGGATTTTCAATCCGCTGCTCTACCAACTGAGCTAATTGGCCAAAACGAGCGCGCATTATAGCGATGAGAATCAGTGCTGGCAAGACAATTCAGCATTCAGCGCAAAAAAAGCTCGCCCTCCCCCAATCAGGTGCCAATCGGTGGCGACTGGCGATAGAGTTCCGAAAAGTCGTCAGGCTCCGGCGGCGGCGGTGGCGGCGCTTGCCAGGCCGCAAAGACCACCCGTGCCACGGCACCACGGCCCTGCGGATTGGGCCGCAAACTGGCGCGCGAACCATGCTGCATGGCAATTTCCTGAACGATGGCCAGGCCCAGGCCACTGCCCTCGGTCATCGCATCGTCGACGCGGTAAAAGCGCTCGAAAACCAGCTCCGCCTGCTCTTCGCTGATCCCGATCCCGTCATCCTCGACCTCAAGGACGACGCTGACCTGATTGTTCAGGATACGACAAGTGACATGACCGCCCCTCGGGGTATAGCGGAGCGCGTTGTCGATCAGGTTCTTGGCAAGTTCGCGCAACAGAAAGGCATTGCCCATGATCATCGCGTCGTTGTCCGCCTCGTAGCCCAGATCAATGCCCTTTTCGATGGCAACCATGACCCAGTCCTCCACCACATCGCGAATCAGGGCAGCGAGATCGAGCGGCTCATGCCGCTGCTGGGCCGGCTCGCCGCCCTCGGTACGGGCGAGGGTGAGCAATTGATTAACCAGGCGCCCGGCCCGGTCCACCCCGACCGCGATCTGGCGCAAGGCGTGACGCAAGGCCTCCGGATCGGTTTCGCGGATGGCGAACTGGGCCTGGGTTTTCAGGCCGGTCAGTGGCGTGCGCATCTGGTGCGCTGCATCGGCGACGAAGCGCTGTTGTGCCTCGACGTTTTTCTTCATGCGCTCCAGCATGGCGTTGAAGGCTTCGACCAGCGGCTCCAGTTCTTCCGGCACGCGACGGGTGGCAATCGGCGACAAGTCGGCGGGTTCTCGGGCCTCGATGGTTTGGCGCAGCCGGGTCAGCGGCCGCAAGCCCCGGGAGAGACCGAACCAGACGAGCATGACGGCCAGTGGAATGATCACGAACTGCGGCAGGATGACGCTGGCGACGATCTTGTTGGCCAGTTGGGTCCGCTTCTCGGTCGTTTCGGCGACTTCGACGACGATCCAGCGCTCGCGGGGCAAGGTCGGATCGGCCAGCCAGGTATAGGCAAAGCGCAGATCCTGGCCGTTGTATTCGGCATCACGCAGGTAGATTTCCCCGGTCAACGAGGCATCGCCGGGCAACTCGCTGGGCATCGGTAATTCCTTGTCGCCGGCGAGCAGCTTGCCGTCCTGGGTGACGACGTGGAAATACACGCTGTCGGTCTCGTCGGCGCGTAGCAGCGCCCGCGCCGAGGCCGGCAAGGTCAGCACCGGTTTGCCGCCGACCAGCTTGACCTGGCGGGCGATCGCCGCGACATGCTCGCGCAGGGCCTGATCGTAGGGGAAATTGGCGACGTTGTTGGCGAAGTAATGGGTAAAGGCGATGCTCAGCGGCCAGACGAAAAGCAGCGGCGCCAGCATCCAGTCGAGAATCTCACCGAATAGCGAGCGTTCGGTATCGGAACCAGGCGTCGTTGCCAATTACTCGCCCTGCGGACGTTCGAGGCAATAGCCCAGGCCGCGCACGGTGGCGATCTTGACGCCACCGGGTTCAAGCTTCTTGCGCAGACGATGGACATAGACCTCGATGGCATTGTGGCTGACTTCCTCGCCCCAGCCGCACAGATGGTCCACCAGCTGGTCCTTGCTAACCAGGCGGCCCATGCGGGTCAGCAGCACCTCGAGCAAGCCGATTTCCCGCGCCGAGAGATCGAGCGAGTGGCCCTGGATCTGGGCGACACGCCCAACCTGGTCATAACTCAGCAAGCCGCACTGGATAGTCGGTGTCGTCCCGGCCGAGCGGCGGGTCAAGGCGCGGACCCGGGCCTCCAGCTCGGCCAGCTCGAAGGGCTTGACCATATAGTCGTCGGCCCCAAGATCAAGTCCCTTGACGCGGTCGCCGGTGCCATCGAGCGCCGTCAGGATCAGCACCGGCAGCTGGGAGTGACGGGCCCGCAAACGTTTCAGCACCTCCAGGCCGGACAGCTTGGGCAGGCCAAGGTCGAGAATCAGCAGATCGTAGGAAACCGTCATCAGCGCCGTTTCGGCCTCCAGGCCATTCGGCGCCCAATCGACGGCATACCCACCCTGGCGCAATGAACGGGCGAGCCCGTCGGCAATGATCGCGTCGTCTTCAGCAATAAGAATGCGCATTTATACGTTTGGCCTATGCTGGCGTAAGATTTTTGTAAGCCTGTCGCATTATTCTGCGCGGGCTGTTCTCCTTTTATGGTCTTCGGAGTCTGCGGTTACACCGCGACTCAGGGGGTCGCCCGATCCTGCACTGGGCAACCCCCTACCGTTTTTTTTCCCCTAAAGCCCGACAAGTCTAACAAATAAACCGCCCTGCAATTTTTGCAGTGCACCAGCACGTTCGCATTTTCAGGCGAGCCCTGCGGTCGACTGCCTTTCCGATGCAAAAATCAGGACGAAAAAAAGCCCGGGTCGAAACCCGGGCTTTTGCTTGACGGTGTTCTGTCGGCTTAGTGCGAAGAGGCGGTAGAAGCACCCAGACCGGTTTCCGAACGAATCAGCTGATCCGGGAACAGGGCACGTTCCTTCTTGGCCTGCTCGGAGTTGTCCAGGATGGAAACGAGCCAGATCGTGAAGAAGGCCAGCGACATCGAGAAGATAGCCGGCGAGGAGTACGGGAACGGCGCGGAGCCCTTCGGGTTACCCAGCACAGCTTCCCAGACGTTGGCGGACATCACGGTCAGGGCAACGGCGGCGATCAGGCCGACGAAACCACCAACGGTTGCACCGCGGGTCGTGCAGTTCTTCCACAGGACGGACATGAAGAGAACCGGGAAGTTGGCCGAACACGCGATGGCGAAAGCCAGCATCACCATGTAAGCAACGTTTTCCTTTTCGAACAGGATACCCAGGACCACAGCCAGAACGCCGAGGCAGATGGTGGTGATCTTGGAAACGCGCAGTTCGTCTTCGGAAGTTGCCTGGCCCTTCTTGAACACGGTTGCGTACAAGTCGTGCGATACGGCAGAGGCGCCGGACAGGGTCAGACCAGCCACAACGGCGAGGATGGTTGCGAAAGCCACGGCCGAGATGAAGCCGAGGAACAGGTCGCCGCCAACAGCCTTGGAGAGATGCACAGCAGCCATGTTGCCGCCGCCCTTAAGGCCCTTGGCAATTTCACCGCCAACGTAGAACTCGCCCGGATTCTGCACCAGGTTAACAATGGCGCCGAAGCCGATGATGAAGGTCAGGATGTAGAAGTAGCCGATCCAGGTGGTTGCCCAGGCAACCGACTTGCGGGCTTCCTTGGCGGACGGCACCGTGAAGAAGCGCATCAGGATGTGCGGCAGGCCAGCCGTACCGAACATCAGGGCCATACCGACCGAGATCGCGGAAATCGGATCCTTGATCAGGGCACCCGGCGACATGATGGCATCGTGCTTGGAGTGAACTTCAACTGCCTTGGCGAACAGCGCTTCCGGGCTGAAACCGAACTGCAGCAGCACGGAGACGGCCATGAAGGTCGCACCGGTCAGCAGCATGACGGCCTTGATGATCTGCACCCAGGTGGTAGCGGTCATGCCACCGAACAGCACGTACAGCATCATGATGATGCCGACCATGATGACGGCGTAGGTGTATTCCAGACCGAAGAGCACCTTGATCAGCTGACCGGCACCGACCATCTGCGCAATCATGTAGAAAGCGACAACGACCAGGGAGCCGGTAGCGGCAAAGGAACGCACCGGGGTCTGGGCGAAACGGTAGGCAGCCACGTCGGCAAACGTGAACTTGCCCAGGTTGCGCAGACGCTCGGCCATCAGGAAGGTGATGATCGGCCAGCCGACCAGCCAGCCGATCGAGAAGATCAGGCCGTCGAAGCCATTGGCGAACACCAGGCCGGAAATACCGAGGAAGGAAGCGGCGGACATGTAGTCGCCGGCAATGGCCAGGCCGTTCTGGAAGCCGGTGATACCGCCACCAGCCGTATAGAAGTCAGCTGCCGTCTTGGTTTTGCCGGCCGCCCACTTGGTGATGTAGAGCGTGAAACCGACGAAGGCGCCGAACATCGCGATCGCGGTCCAGTTGGTTGCCTGCTTGGTCGTGTTGCCGAGATCGGCACCAGCCGCCATGGCTGCACCGGCAGCCAGAAGAGCGACAAGGCCGCTCAGGATGTACTTGGTGTTGGTTTTCACTTACCGGCCTCCTTCAGCACTTGGGCGGCTTCGGCGTCGAATTCCGTATTGGCGCGACGCACGTAGATGGTGGTGATGATGATGGTGAAGAGAATGACCCCCAGACCCATCGGGATACCAATGGAAGTGACCATGCCAGCCCCCAGCTTGGTGGCAAGCCATTCCTTGTTGAAAGCGATCAGCAGGATATAGCCGAAGTACACGATCATCATGAGCGAGGTCATGATGAAGGAATACGAATTACGCTTCGCGATCAGAGACTGGAACTTGGGATTGTTCCGAATCTGCGCGTAGCTGTCTGTGTGTTGTGACATCGATTTGCTCCTCAGACTTAGTGATTATTAGAGGCATTGCTGCGGAGCGTAATTTAGGCGGGGCTACTTACAGCCAACTTACAGCGCGCAAGCGATTTCGAAATAGTTAACTCGTTTAACAAAAAGCACCGAAACCCCTTGATATTTCAGGCCAAGCGCCAAGAAAAAGCCCCGCACAAGGCGGGGCTCTCGGTGAGCGTAAAGGCTCAGCAGGACATTACATGCCCATGCCGCCCATACCGCCCATACCACCCATGCCGCCCATGTCAGGCATGCCGCCGGCCGGCTTGTCTTCAGCCAGTTCAGCAACCATGCATTCGGTGGTCAGCATCAGGCCGGCCACGGAGGCGGCGTTCTGCAGTGCGGTGCGGGTGACCTTGGTCGGATCGAGAACGCCCATTTCGACCATGTCGCCGTACTCGCCGGTGGAAGCGTTGTAGCCGTAGTTACCCTTGCCACGCTGCACCTTGTCGACCACAACAGACGGCTCGTCACCGGCGTTGGCGACGATTTCGCGCAGCGGCTGTTCCATGGCGCGCAGCACGATCTTGATGCCGGCGTCTTGGTCGTGGTTGTCACCCTTGAGCTTGCCGATGGCAGCACGGGCGCGGATCAGCGCAACGCCGCCGCCGGCGACGATGCCTTCTTCCACAGCAGCGCGGGTAGCGTGCAGGGCGTCTTCAACGCGGGCCTTCTTTTCCTTCATTTCGACTTCGGTGGCAGCGCCAACCTTGATGACGGCAACGCCGCCAGCCAGCTTGGCAACACGTTCCTGCAGCTTTTCCTTGTCGTAATCGGAAGTCGCTTCTTCGATCTGAATGCGGATCTGCTTGACGCGGGCTTCGATGGCAGCAGCTTCGCCGGCGCCGTCGATGATCGTGGTGTTTTCCTTGGCGACTTCGATACGCTTGGCCTGGCCCAGATCCTTCAGGACAGCCTTTTCCAGCGTCAGGCCGGTTTCTTCGGCGATCACGGTACCGCCGGTCAGAATGGCGATATCTTCCAGCATGGCCTTGCGACGGTCGCCAAAGCCCGGGGCCTTGACGGCAACGGTCTTCAGGATGCCACGGATATTGTTGACGACCAGGGTAGCCAGGGCTTCGCCATCGACATCTTCAGCGATGATCAGCAGCGGACGGCCGGCCTTGGCGACTTGTTCCAGGATCGGCAGCAGGTCGCGGATATTGGAGATCTTCTTGTCGAAGAGCAGGACGAACGGGTTTTCGAGCAGGGCTTGCTGCTTGTCGCCGTTGTTGATGAAGTACGGCGACAGGTAGCCGCGGTCGAACTGCATGCCTTCGACGACGTCGAGTTCGTTGGCCAGGGACTTGCCGTCTTCAACGGTGATGACGCCTTCCTTGCCGACCTTTTCCATGGCATTGGCGATGATTTCGCCGATGTCGGAATCAGAGTTGGCGGAAATGGAGCCAACCTGGGCAATTTCCTTGGTCGTGGTACACGGCTTGGAGATGGCCTGCAGTTCGGCGATGGTGGCGGTGACAGCCTTGTCGATACCGCGCTTCAGATCCATCGGGTTCATGCCGGCGGCAACGAACTTCATGCCTTCGCGAACGATGGACTGAGCCAGCACGGTGGCGGTCGTGGTGCCGTCACCTGCGATGTCGGAGGTCTTGGAAGCGACTTCCTTGACCATCTGGGCGCCCATGTTGGCGAACTTGTCCTTCAGTTCGATTTCCTTGGCGACGGAAACGCCGTCCTTGGTGACGGTCGGGCCGCCGAAGGAACGCTCGAGCACGACATTGCGGCCTTTCGGGCCGAGGGTGACCTTGACCGCATCGGCCAGGACGTTGATGCCTTCGACCATGCGGGCACGGGCGGAATCACCGAATTTGACTTCTTTAGCTGCCATTTAATAGCTCCTGAAATTTGATCTGTTTTGAACGTCGACCGCAGCGCTTAGGCTTGCAGGACACCCATGATGTCTTCTTCACGCATGACCAGGACTTCCTGGCCATCGACCTTGACGGCCTGGCCGGCGTACTTGCCGAACAGAACGCGGTCACCCACCTTGACGTCCAGGGCGACCTGCTTGCCGTTGTCGTCGCGCTTGCCCGGGCCAACGGCCAGGACTTCGCCCTGATCCGGCTTTTCGCCAGCGGAATCAGGAATGACGATGCCGGAAGCAGTGGTGCGTTCGGCTTCAACGCGCTTGACGATCACACGGTCGTGCAAAGGACGGATATTCATAAAGCTAACTCCTCGTGGTTCACAGAGATGAAATTGGCCGGCACACCCAACGGGTTCCCGGGAACGGAGCGAGCGACTGTTAGCACTCGCATCCGGTGAGTGCTAAATAATAAGGTCGCCCCCCCGCTATTTCAAGGGCCGACTTTGAAATTTTCTGCTACCCCAATCTGCCGGTACCTGTTTCGCCCCGTCCCGCGGCAAGGGCAGCGCTGCCGAACAAGCGAATCGACGGCTGCCCGGCCAGTGTTTTAACAAAATTCTTCACCGGAATTAATCTCGGCAATATCGACAAGAGCACGACTTTGGTCATAATTCGCGGATGGAAAAAAACACTCATCCGCTCCTGCTCATCGTTGATGACAGCCGCATGTCCCGCATGCTGGTCCGCGCCATCGTCGCCGACAGCCGGCCTGACTGGCGCATTGCCGAAGCCTGCAACGGCGATGAGGCGCTGCAGATCGTCGCCGAAGAATGTCCCGACTACATCAGCATGGACGTCAACATGCCGGGCATCAGCGGCCTAGAAGCCGCCGGCCGCATTCGCATACGCCACCCGGAAGCCCGTATCACGCTGTGCACCGCCAACATCCAGGAAAGCACCCGGGAGGCTGCGGCCCGGGCCGGCGTTCATTTCGTCGCCAAGCCGATCACCGCGCAATCGGTTGCCGACGCCATCGCCTTTTTCGAGGCCTGAACGCGTGAGTCTGAACGAATTGCAGCGCGATGCGCTGGGCGAGATCTTCAATATCGGCGTCGGCCGGGCCGCCGCCAGCCTGAGCCAGATCGTCAGCGACGAGGTGCTGCTGAGCGCCCCCGAAGTAATGGTCGTCCATCGCGAACAAGCCGCCAAAGTCCTGCTCGGTGCCGAACTGAACCAGTTCAGCACGGTCAGCCAGAGCTTTTCCGGCCCCTTCGACGCCCAGGCCATGCTGGTCTTTCCCGAGTCGAATGCGCTGGAAATCGTCCGTCTGATGGTCGGGCCGCACATGAGCATCGAGGAACTCTCGGAATTTGAGCAGGAGGCGATGTGCGAAATCGGCAACATCATCCTCAACGCCTGCATGAGTTCGCTGGCCGACATTTTCCACATCCGCTTCGAAAGCACGCTGCCGCTGCATCGTTTTGGCGACACCTACAACCTGCCCATCCTCGACGGCGACGAGGAGCAGATGGTGCTGCTCCTGCAGGTGGACATGATCATCAGCCAGCAGCGCATCCAGGGCCACATCCTGTTTCTGCTCAGCGTGCCTTCGATGAGCGCCCTGCTCGACCATATCGACCGCTACCTGAGTTCGCAAGGCTTGGCATGACAGCAGGCGAATTCGACGGCATCGACCTCGGCTGCGTCATCGACAGCCTGCAAGTCGGCATCATCATTCTCGACAGCGCACAGCGCATCCGCCATTGCAACCGCTGGCTGACCCAGCGCAGCGGACTCTCGGCCAGCGCGATCGACGGCAAGCCGCTGTACGAGGTGTTTCCCGAGGCACGAGGCAGCCGGCTCGAACAAGCGGTGCTCCACGCCATTGACGACCGCCTGCCGTCGCTGCTTTCACCGGCGTTGCACGGGACGCTGCTGGCGCTTTACCAGACGCCAGGCGACCGCCGTCACGACCGGCGCATGCAACAGATGATCCACGTCGTACCGCTCAGCGACAAGGCGCAGCAGGGAGCCTGCCTGATCCAGATCAGCGACATGACGGCCAACATTTCGCGCGAGCGCCTGCTCCGCCAGCAGACCGAGACACTGCGCCGGACCACCACCCAGGATGCGCTGACCGGCGTCGCCAACCGGCGCAAGTTCGACGACGTCCTGGCCAGCGAGTTTCACAAGGCGCAGCGTAACCAGTCGCAACTGGCCCTGATGATCATCGACCTCGATGCATTCAGCCGCTACAACACGCATTACGGCCGCGAGCGGGGCGATGTCTGCCTCAGCGAAATCGCCGCCGTCCTGCAGGATGCCGTTCGCCCGCTCGGCGACCTGCTCGCCCGCTATGCCGGCGACGAATTCGCCCTGATCCTGCCCGGCATCGATGAACGCGAGGCCTGCCGCCTAGCCGAAAACCTCCGTCTGCGGGTCGGCACTTTGGGCATTAGCAATGCCGCCAGCAACACGGGCTATCTGACGGCGAGCATCGGCGTCACGGTCATGCAGCCGAGCGCCGATGCCGACACCCACACCCTGCTCTCCTCGGCCGATGTCGCGCTTTACCAGGCCAAGCACGAAGGCCGCAACCGCGTCGTCTATTTTTCCGCCGAGGACGGCAGCTTCAAGAGCTACGGCTAAGCTTCACGCCATGCCCGGGCCGAACAGGCGATAGGCGTTTCGCCCCCCGGCCTTGGCAGCATACAGCGCAGCATCGGCACTGCGCTTGAGGACATCCATGTCCTCGCCGTGCTCGGGGAAGATGGCCACCCCGACGCTGGCCGAGATGCGTGCCTCACCGGCCTCGAGCAGAAACTCCTGACCGAGACTGCCGACCACCCGTCGCGCCACGTCCTCCGCTTCGGCGGGGGTGGCGATCTTGGGCAGGATGACGGCGAACTCATCCCCCCCCAGTCGGGCGACGGTATCCGATTCGCGCACCAGCAAGCGCAGACGGCGCGCCGTTTCAAGCAGCAGTTCGTCGCCGGCGGCATGCCCCATGCTGTCGTTGACCGCCTTGAAGTGATCGAGATCGATGTAAAGCAGCGCAAACGCCTCGCCGTAGCGCCGCGCCTGGGTCATCGACATCTGCAGGCGGTCGTAGAACAGTGCGCGGTTGGGCAGATCGGTCAGCGGATCGCTCTGCGCCTTGTGGCGCAGCAACTCCTCGGCCTCCTTGCGCTGGGTGATGTCGATGAAGGTGGCGACGTGACGTCCGCCACTTTCCGCCGCCTCGCCATGAATCGTCGAAATGGCCAACCAGGATGCATAAACAGTCCCGTCGCGCCGTCGATTCCAGATTTCGCCTTCCCAGTGACCGTTGCGTACCAGCGCCTGCCACATCGCGGCGTAGAACTCCGGCCCGTGCTGGCCGGAGGCGAGCAGTTTCGGGTCACGGCCGAGCACTTCGCGCACCGGGTAGCCGGTAATCACCGAAAAGGCCGGATTGGCCTGGATGATCAGGTTTTCGCTATCGGTAACAATGATTCCTTCGCTGGCATTTTCCATCACTGCGGCGGCGATCTGCAGCGCCCGCTCATCGGCGATACGATCCGTCATGTCGCTGACATTGACCACCCATTGCGGCGCTTCGTTGGCCCCGACATCGATCTTCGCAACATGGACGTCGGCCACCCGAACCTGCTGGCTGCCGGCGCGCAGGAAACGCAGGCGCGAACTGGCCGAGACCGGCTCGCCGCGCAGACGACGGCCGAGGCGATCCGCCACCACGCCCCGGTCGAGCGGATGGATGTAATCGAGAATGGGATGTCCGATCATCTGCTCCGGCATGCAACCGAGAATCGCTGCCGCCCGCTCGTTGGCGAAAGTGATGCAAAAGGCCGGCGCTTCGAAAATCAAGATGCCGTCCTGGCTGGCCTCGATCACCGAGCGGTAACGCGCCTTGCTGTCATTAATCAGGCGCTCGTTGCGCTGCCGCTCGGCAACTTCTTCGAGCAAGTGGGCATTGGCCGCGGAAAGTTCCTGGGTGCGCTCGGCAATCAGCCGCTCCTGGCCGGCGCTGATTTCACTCAGCCGTAAAAAATAGCGGCGCGAGCGGGCCGCGGCATAGTGCAGCAGCCCGGCAACCAGTACGGCCGCGGCAACCATCAGGAAGACGGCACGCTGCCGTTGCTGCGCACGCACGGCGAGCATTCTGGCGGCTGGCATCGTCACGCTGATCCCGCCCCGGACCATGCCCTGTACGTAACCCTGCGTCGCATGGCAGACCAGACAGGATTTCTTGACGTAAAGCGGTGCCATATAGCGGTAGACCGCCGCCTCGCCCGTACCGACCAGGGCCAGCGCCTCCTCGGTCTTGCGTTCATCGAAGCTGCGCAGCGCCGCGGCCTCCCAGTCGTCGGCACCGTTGCCCGGGCGCATCGGCTTCAGGCTGGTGATCCGGAACTTGACGCCGTCGGCCTGCTCGGCGATCTCGGCAATCTGGCGGGTCATGAAGGCCGGGTTGACCATTGTCAGGCGCATGCCATCGACCGTCGTCAGATCCCGTTTCGGATGCGACAGATAAGGATTGGGCTGGGTCTGTTCGGTGACCGGGACATAGACGCCGCCATGCCCGGCGTTCCAGTCGCGGGTCAGCTCGACCAGGCGGAACAGCGCGTTGCCCCGCTCGCGGGCGAGGTACTCGATATTGTCGTCGATGAAACGGAAATCGATGGCAACGGCGAGGCCACAGATCACCGCCACGACCAGGTAAATGAACGCGACGCCGACCCGGTAGCCGGCGAATTGGGGGCTATTCGACACGGAGGACTCAGCGTTCGATGCAATCGTCATGATGACCAATACATATTATAGGAATCAGACAGTTAGCCGTTGAAAACAAACCACAGGATATGGCTAGAATGCCCCCTCCAGGTGTGATTTTTGCTCATTAGCTGCTGCAGCCTACAGCCAACCGACAACTCGAGAAAACTCCTACAAACGCACCATGAAGAACAATCAGCCGACCACCCAACGCGAAGTCGCATTTCCATTAAACACCTATTTGGTGTCCCATACCGACCTTAAAGGAATCATCACTGCGGCCAACGACGCCTTCGTCGAGATTAGCGGCTTTACGCGTGAAGAGTTGATTGGCAAGAACCACAATATTGTTCGCCACCCGGACATGCCGGAGGCCGCTTTTGCCGACCTCTGGCAGACCGTCAAAGGCGGCCTGCCCTGGCGTGGGCTGGTCAAGAACCGCTGCAAGAACGGCGACTTTTACTGGGTCGAAGCCTTCGTCGTGCCGGTCAAGAAAAATGGCCAGATCACCGGTTACATGTCGGTGCGCACCCCGGCCAGCCGCGACAAGCGCGCCGCGGCCGAAAAGGCCTATGCCGCCGCCGGACAAAAGGGCAGCCTGCCGGCCAGCGGCCGGCGCACGCTGTCGTTGCGCACCCGTTTGTGGGTGGCGATTGCCGTCATCCTCAGCCTGATGACGGCGATTGGCCTGTTGGGCCTGAACGGCATCGCCGAAACCAATACCCAGCTCGACCGCATGTACAAGGAAAAACTGGCGCCCTCGAACATGGCCAGCCGAATGATGCTGCTGCTCGCCGACAACCGCGCTCAGGTCATGCTCGCGCTACAGCACGACCCGGCCAATTCCTCGTCGAAACTGCACGACCACGCCATCGACCTGCATATCGAGGCGACGCTGAAGAATCGCGAACAGATTAATGCCGAACTCGAAGGTCTGAAAAAGACCGCGCTCAACGACAAGGAACAGCAGTTGCTGGCGCGCTTCGGCGACACCCGGGAGCGCTTTTCCAAGGAGGGCATCGCCGTCGCCCGCAACCTGCTCAAGGAAGGGCAGTTTGCACAGGCCAACGAATTGCTGCTGCTCAAGATCAACCCGCTGTATGCCGAAATGCGGCGCGATGGCGAAGCGCTGATCCAGGAATTTGCCAATTCGGCGGAAGCGAATTTTGCAACGGCCGAAGCCAATTACCGGACCATCCGCAACATCACCATCGGCAGCATGGCCTTCGCCCTGCTCGCTGCCCTGGTCGGCGGCGCGCTCCTTATTGGTGCAATTCTGACCCCGATCCGCAAGGCCATCACCCATTTTGAACGGATTGCCGAAGGCAAGCTGACCGACGACATCGACGTCTCCGGCCGCGATGAAACCGGGTTGCTGCTCTGCAACCTGGCCACCATGCAGGGCACGCTGAAGGCAATGCTCGACGAGATCACCACCGCCTCGCGCGCCATCGACAGTCGCTCCCGCTTGCTTGAAGAGCAGATGACGCAGGTTGCCGTGCAATCCGACCAGCAACAGGCCAGCGTCGAAGGCGTCGCCTCGGCAACCGAGCAATTCAGCCAGTCGGTGCAGGAAGTGGCGGCCAATGCGCAGGACACCGCGATGGCAGCCCGCGACTCGCAGGCTCAGGTCAGCGAAAGCAACGCCAGCATCAATCAGAGCATGGAAGCGACCAACCGCGTCGTGGCAGCGGTGCATGACTCGAACACCACCATCGACCAGCTCAACCAGTCGATTGCCAAGATCGGCGATATCACCAAGGTGATTGCCGACATCGCCAGCCAGACCAACCTGCTCGCCCTCAACGCCGCCATCGAAGCGGCGCGGGCCGGCGAACAGGGCCGCGGCTTCGCCGTCGTCGCCGACGAGGTGCGCAAGCTGGCCGAACGGACGACGACTTCGACCGCCGACATCAACACCACCGTCTGCGAAATCCAGTCGGTCACCGCGCAGGCGGTGGCCAGCATGGACCGCGCCGCACTCGAAGTGGAAACCGGCATCGGCAAGCTGCGCGAAAGCGTCGCCGGCCTGGAAGGCATCACCGAATCATCGAGCCAGGTCTCGCTGATGGCCGGCCAGATTTCCGACGCCGCCCGCCAGCAGGGTGTCGCCAGCGAGGAAGTGGCGATCAGCATGCAGCAGATCACCGACCTGATCGAACGCAACACCAGCTCGGCCCGCTCGGCCCGCGAAGCGGCCGACGAGTTGCTGGTCACCGCCGGCCAGCTCGACAAGCTGATCGCCGGCTTCGAGCTCTATCGCAAGTAGCGCGGCAGGCGACCGGCAGACCATTAGAATGGGAGGCTTCGGCCTCCCATTCCGCTTTCCGATGATCCTGAAACTACTCGCCGCCCTCGCCGGCGCCCTGCTCGGCCTGCCCGCCCTGGCCGACGGCCTGCCGCCCAATGTGCTGAAAGCGCTGAAGGCGGCGCAGATTCCGGCCGCCAGCGTCGCCGTCGTCGTCCAGCCGGTCGACGCCCCGACGCCGCTGGTTGCCCACAACGCGGCCCCGGCGATGAACCCGGCCTCGGTGATGAAGCTGCTCACCACCTATGCCGCACTCGACCTGCTCGGCCCGGCCTACACCTGGAAAACCACGGCCTGGATCGAGACTGCTGCGGTAGACGGCGTTTTGAACGGCAATTTGTACCTGAAAGGCAGCGGCGACCCGCGCTTCGCCATCGAGCACCTGGCCGGCCTGCTTCGCCAGTTGCGCGTCCGCGGCATCCAGCACATCGCCGGCGACATCGTGCTCGACCGCACGGTGTTCAACGTGCCCAGCATCGATCCCGGTGCCTTCGACGACAAGCCGATGCGCCCCTACAACGTCGGCCCGGACGGCCTGCTGATCAACTTCCGCGCCCTGCGCTTCACGCTGCAACCGGACAACGGCAAACCGCGCCTGCTGCAGGAAACGCCGAGCGAGGGCCTGCGCCTCGACAACCGCCTGCGCACTGCGGAAGGTGGCTGCGGCAGCGACTGGAAGGAACGGATCGAGGTCCGCCTGATCCCGGAAAACAACGGCAACCGCCTCGAATTCAACGGCAGCTACAGCCCGCTGTGCGGCGAAAAGACGCTCAACCTGGCGCCGCTACCGGCCGACGCCCAGAGCAGCGGCCTGCTCCGTGCGCTGTGGAAGGAACTCGGCGGCAGTCTGGCCGGCCAGGTCCGCGGCGGCGGCATCCCGCTCGGCAGCAAGCTGGTCGCCAGCCACGAATCGCCGCCGCTGGCCGATGCCGTGCGCGACATCAACAAGTTCAGCAACAACGTCATGGCCCGCCAGGTTTTTCTGACCCTCGGCAACGATACGGCGCCGGCCACCCCCGAACGTGCCCGGCAGCGCGTCACCGACTGGCTGAACGGGCGCGGCCTGCGCTTTGCCGAACTGGTGCTCGACAACGGCTCCGGCCTGTCGCGCAGCGAACGGATCAGCGCCGACAGCCTGAACCGCCTGCTGCTCGATGCCTGGAAAAACCCGGTAATGCCCGAATTCATCTCCAGCATGCCGATCGTCGGCATCGACGGCACGATGAAGAAACGCCTGAACGGCTCCGATGCCACCGGCCGCGCCCACATCAAGACCGGCACGCTGGACGGCGTCAAGACCGCCGCCGGCTACGCGCTGGATGCCCAGGGCCGCCGTTACGCGGTGACGTTCCTGATCAATCACGCGAAAGCGCAGGCCGGCAGCGCAGCGATCGATGCGCTGCTGGTCTGGGTCGCCCAGCGCCGGGTCGGCGAAAAAGCACCACTGCTGGAGAACGAATGAGCGACTTCACCGACCTGCCGCAGGCCTTGCCGGCTGCCGTACTGAATGAGGCCGGCCTCAACCGGCAGGCGGTTTTCGCGCTGGCTGAGCTGCCGGCCGAGATCCGCGCCAGCCTCGATGCCATCGCCCCATTGGCCGGCTACCGGCAACTGATCCTGATCGGCCACGGCGGCCGCCGGCTGTGGGAATGCGTCAAGGCTTCGGGCATCCGCAACGCCGACCCGATCGACGACTTCACCGTGCGCACCATCGCCCAGTTCTTCGCCGCCCACCTGCCCGACAACCGTTACCAGTTGCTCTACCCAAGCCATCACCCGATCGGCCTGCAGCAACTCGGCAGCTTGGCCGGCTGGCACCACGCCTCGCCCTTCATGGTTGGCATCGACGCCGAATGGGGCAGCTGGTCGGCCTATCGCGCCGTCGTGCTGGCAGATACCCGTTTCCCCGTTTCCTCACCGGTCCACCGCAGCCATCCCTGTTCGGCTTGCCGGACGCAGGACTGCATCGCCGCCTGCCCGGCCGGTGCGCTCGGCGACGGCCCGTTCAAGCTGGAGCGCTGCGTCGCCTACCGCAAGCAGCCCGACTCGGCCTGCCGGACGACCTGCCTGGCCCGCCTGGCCTGCCCGGTCGGCGCCCGGCATCGCTACACCGACGAACAGATCAGCCACAGCTACAGCATCTCGCTGCGCATGATCGAAGAGTTCTACTGAGCCTGCCGCGCCGTATGTCCAAACATCCCATCAGCCGCCACACGCTGTTCGAAGACGCCCAGGCCCTGCTCGTCGCACCGCTTTTCGTCGCCTTCGCCGTCCTTCTCTTCAAGGAAGCCGGGCTGCTTACCGGCGGCACGGTCGGCATCGCCTTCCTGATTCACTACCTCAAGCAATGGCCGTTCGGCCTCGTCCTCTTCGTCGTCAACCTGCCCTTCTACCTGCTTGCCATCCGGGCCATGGGGCGCAGCTTCACGCTGAAGACCTTTCTCGCCGTCAGCCTGCTCTCGCTGTACGCCGAACTGCTGCCCCGGCTGGTCGAGTTCCAGGCGCTGAACCGGGTTTTCGCCGCGCTGATGGGCGGCTTTCTGGCCGGCGTCGGCCTGCTCATCCTGATCCGCCACCGGGCCAGCCTGGGCGGCCTCGGCATTCTCGTCATCCACTTGCAGAACACCCGCGGCTGGCGGGCCGGCCACCTGCAGATGGCGGCCGACAGCCTGATCCTCGGCGCCGCCATCTTCGTCCGCGACCCGCTCAGCGTCGGCCTGTCGATCATCGGCGCACTGGCCCTGAACCTGGTCATCGCGGTCAATCACAAGGCTGGCCGCTACATGGGTACCTGAATCTGGTTTTTGCCCTTTTTCGCCGGTCGACCGCAGGACTCTTGTTACGGCGAATTTGAAAGCAAGAGACAGGGTGTCCGGCGATTGCGCGACCGCTAAAGTTGATCCGACAATGAACGGGAAAGGACAAGCGATGGCCAACGACATACTCTCTGCTGCAACTCTGGCCGACCCGCGCTGGGCCGCCGTCATCGGCCGCGACCGCGAGGCGGACGGCCAGTTCGTCTACGCCGTGCGGACGACCGGCATCTACTGCCGCCCGGGCTGCCCGTCACGCCCACCGAAGCCGGAAAACGTCACCTTTTACGCCACGCCGGAGGCCGCAGCCGCCGCCGGCTTTCGCCCCTGCCAGCGCTGCCGGCCGGATACGGCATCACTGGCCGTGCGTCAGCAAGCCATCATCAGCGACCTCTGCCGCTACATCGAACAAGCCGAACAGCCGCCGACGCTGGCGCAACTGGCGACCCGGGCCGGACTCAGCCCGCATCACCTGCACCGCCTGTTCAAGGCGAGCACCGGCCTGACTCCGCACGCCTACGCCAGCGCCATACGGGCCGGGCGGCTGCGCCAGAACCTGGCCCAAGCCGCCAACGTCACCACCGCCATTTTCGCCGCCGGCTACAACAGCGGCAGCCGCGGCTACGCCGAGTCGGATGCGCTGCTCGGCATGACGCCCGGCGCCTACCGGGCCGGCGGCGCCCGCCAGGAAATCCGCTTCGCCAGCGGCGCCTGCACCCTCGGCTACGTCCTCGTCGCCCGCAGCGAGCGCGGCCTCTGTGCCATCCTGCTTGGCGACAAGCCGACGGCCCTTGCCGACGATCTCGAACAACGCTTCCCGGCGGCACAACTGATTGCCGATGATGGCGAACTGGCGCAGCAACTGGCCGAGGTCGTCCGCTTCGTCGACGCCCCCAAAACCGGGCTCGACCTGCCGCTCGACATTCGCGGCACCGCCTTCCAGCAACGCGTCTGGCAGGCCCTGCGCGCCATCCCGCCCGGCCAGACAGCCAGTTACAGCGAGATCGCCGAGCGCCTCGGCGCACCGAAGGCAGTGCGCGCCGTGGCCGGTGCCTGCGCCGCCAATGCGCTGGCCGTCGCCATTCCCTGCCATCGCGTCGTACGCAGCGACGGCGCGCTGTCCGGCTACCGCTGGGGCATCGAGCGCAAACGAGCACTGCTCGCCCGCGAGGCCGAAGAATGAACGGCGACCTGTTCGCTGGCGCCAGCGGACCGGAACAGATCGGCCCCGGCACCTGGCTGCTGCATGGCGCAGCGCTCGATGCCGCACCGGCGCTGTTCGCCGAGGTGCAGCACCTGACCGCCACCGCCCCCTTCCGCCAGATGCAGACACCCGGCGGCTACCGGATGTCGGTGGCGATGAGCAATTGCGGGCCGTTCGGCTGGGTCACCGACCGCAGCGGCTACCGCT
This sequence comes from Dechloromonas hortensis, assembly GCF_009469765.1. Classification (GTDB taxonomy): domain Bacteria; phylum Pseudomonadota; class Gammaproteobacteria; order Burkholderiales; family Rhodocyclaceae; genus Azonexus; species Azonexus hortensis. The sequence goes on along the minus strand of NZ_SSSQ01000017.1, from coordinate 34,984 downwards.
ATGCGGCAACCGACCCGCTCAGCGGCCTGCCCTGGCCACCGCTGCCGCCGCTCTTTCTGCAAATTGCCGGCGCCGCCGCCGAACGGGCCGGCTACCCCGGCTTCGTGCCCGACGCCTGCCTGATCAACCGCTACGCCCCCGGAGCGCGGATGGCGCTGCACCAGGACAAGGACGAGCGCGATTTCACCGCCCCCATCGTTTCGCTGTCGCTCGGCCTGCCGGTCGTTTTCCTGTTCGGCGGCACCCAGCGCAGCGACCCGCCGGCCCGCCTGCTGCTCAGCCACGGCGACGTGCTGGTCTGGGGCGGCCCGGACCGCCTGCGCTTTCACGGCGTCATGCCCTTGAAGCCGGGGCGGCATGAACTTTTGGGTGAACAGCGCATCAACCTGACATTCCGCAAGGCGCGCTGAACGACGATGACACCCAGTCCGAGCCCCTGCAAGATCGAATTGCCCGAGTACTTTCGTGCCCAGGACATCCTCGCCTTCCATCGCCGCGACAACCAGCAACTGGCCGAACAGGTCGAGGGCGAGGTGCTGCGCAAGGGCCTGCTCTGGGCCGGCCAGCCGGCCTGTTTGAGCATCCGGTTTACGGCCGGACAGGCCACGGCGGAATTGGCCATCGATGGCCCGTCGACCGCCGGAACCGCCGCCGCGCTAAGCCGACTGGCCCATCGTCTGCTCGGCCTGACCCAGCCGGTCGATGCCTTCGCCGCCGCCTATCGCGAGCATCCGCAACTCGGCCGCCTGCTCGCCGAGCGGCCCGGCCTGCGCGTGCCGCAGACCGCCACCCCGTTCGAGGCGCTGAGCTGGGCGGTGACCGGCCAGCAGATCAGCGTCCATGCCGCCGTCGCCGTCCGCCGCAAGCTGATCCAGACGACCGGCCGCCAGCACTCGAGCGGCTTGTGGTGTTACCCGGATGCGGTGCAGGTCGCCGCCAGCAGCGAGGTCGAATTGCGCCAGGCCGGCTTTTCGCAGAGCAAGGCGGCGACGCTGCTCGCCCTCGCCGAGCAAGTCGCCAGCGGCCAGCTACCGCTCGACGACTGGCTCGCTTGCGAAACGGCGAGCCTGCCGGTCGACGCTATCCGTGAGCAACTTTTGCAGGTCCGCGGCATCGGCCCGTGGACGGTCAACTACGCGCTCCTGCGCGGTTTTGCGTGGCTCGACGGATCGCTGCACGGCGATGTCGCCGTCCGCCGCAAGCTGCAGCACCTGCTCGGCGCCAATGCCCCGCTGAGCGAACGGCAAACCGCAGCCTGGCTCGAAGAATTCAAGCCGTGGCGGGCGCTGGTTGGCGCCCATCTGTGGGCGATGCCGCTCTAGTTATCGACTGGCCGCACGCCCGACAGCGCCACCCAGCCGCGCCCGACACGGTAGATCACCCACAGGCCGAGCAGCGCGATGAGCAGGAAGGCGACGGGAATACCGATGATGGTGATGATCAGCAGGCCGTAGATCACCAGCCACAGCGCGGTGAACCAGAAAGTGCGGATCTGCCAGCGGAAATGGCTTTCCAGCCAGGTGCCGCTGACCTCGCCGCGCTTGAGGTAATTGAGAAAGACGGCGATCAGTGACGGCAAGCCGAAGACGAAGCCGCCGGCCACGGTCGCCGCCGAAGTGACGCCGACCAGTACGGCGAAGGCATGCAGCCCGTAAATGACATGGGTCAGCTGGACCAGCGACGGGCGCACGCCGTGCAGGTCGGGGACGGGAAGTTGCTCGGGCATCTCAGGCCTCCTCAAGATATTTCTGCAGCAACAGCGCGTTGCCGGCCGCCGGATCGAGCACATAAGGCGCGAAACCGGCACGCTCGTAGGATGCCATCGCCTGCCGGTTGTTGGACAGCACTTCCAGCGTCAATTTGCAACAGCCAAGCTGGCGGGCCCGCCCTTCGGCCCACTGCAGCAGCGCCTGGCCGATGCCCTGGCCGCGCCATTCGGCCCGGGTGACGATATCGTGGATATTGAGCAGCGGCCGGGCGGCAAAGGTCGAGAAGCCGGCGAAGCAGTTGATCAGGCCGACCGCTTCGTCGTCGAGGAAGGCCAGGGCGCCGTGGAAAGTTGGCAGGGCCTGCAGTTCGCGCAACAGGTTGGCCTTGGCATAAACCGACAGCCCCTCGCCGCCGCCCATCGGATCGCGCGCGTAGTGGTCGAGCAGCGCGAGGAAAGCCGCAGCGTGCGCGGGCCGGGCCAGATCGGTGGCGGTAATGACAAGACGGGAATGCATGGCCGAGGACGCCTGAAAAATGCTGGAGGGCGCCATACTAAAGCGCCCGCCAGCATTCGCTCAACTCAGCGCGAAAACGGTTTCCGTGCCCTCGTCCCAGCCGTCCCACAGATAGTCGTCGGCTTTGCCGTCGGCAATCAGGCGCAGCGCGTAATTGACCTGCTCCTTGTAGAAGTCGCAGAAGGCGCCGATCTTGTCCATGCCGCCGTTCATCTCGAAGGCTTCGGCCGGACAGGGCGAGCCGCAGAAATGGCGGATCGCGCAGTCGCCGCAGGGACTGAACTTATCGACATCGCGCGTCGTCACCGCCTTGAAGGCAGCCGAATCGAGCGCCGCTTCGACCCCGCCGAGCAGCAGGCTGCCGCCATTGAAGCGCGGCAGGCCGATGAACTCGCTGCACGGGTAGAGGCTGCCGTCGGCGGCCAGCGCGAAGAAGGCCCGGCCACCGCCGCAGGGCGAGATGTCGCACATCAGGCGGCGCGCAGTCGGGGCCAGGATGCCGATCAGGATATTGGCGAAATTGGCGACCATCAGCTTGCGGCCAGTCTGCTGGTACAACTCGTAGGTGCGGTCCATCGCGGCGAAGAAGGCCTTGGCCATCTCGCCATCGGCCGGCTTGACGCCGCGCGCCCCGGACAAGGTGCAGCGCACGGTGTTGAGCATGCAGGTCGGCACTTCGTGGGCGTGGAACAGCTCGATCATGCGCGTCAGGTAAGGCAGGTTCTCGGTCGTGCAGGTCGTGATGACGCTCCATGAGCCGTAACCGCGCAATTTCTCCATCGCCCGCAGCACCTTGTCGTGCACGCTCTTGCCGCCCCAGGTCCGCCGGGTGGCGTTGGTGATCTCCGCCACCGGGCCGTCGAGCGAGAGGCCGATGCTGACATTGCGCGACGTCAGGAAATCGAGCGCCTTGTCGTCGAGCAGCGTGCCGTTGGTCTGCAGGCCGAAAACGAAATCGTCGGCGAAGGCATCGATCGCCTCGAACACCGCCGGCGCGTTCATCAACGGCTCGGCGCCGTGGAAAATGGCGCGCGGCTTGCGGTCGGCCGGCATCACCGAACGGAAATAATCGCGCAGCTTGCCGAGCGAGGCATGCAGGATCTCGGCCGACATGTGGGTGCCGCTGCTACGCTGGGTGTCGGGCAGATAGCAGTAGGTGCAGTTGAGATTGCAGCGCTCGGTCGGGTTCAAATAAACGCCGGACGGTTTCAGGCCGAAGCGCAGCGCGTGCAGCTCCTGTTCGAACTGCCCGGCCTTGGCGCTGTAGGCGGCGAGCAGGTCGGGGTCGCGATTGGCTTCATGAACCTTGTTCTTGTCGACCAGTGCCCAGAAAGCAGTCTGCGGATCGGTTACCGCGGCATAGAGCGGGTGGCCGATATCGACCGGCTGGAAAAGCGTGCCGCGGGCGGCACGCTCGGCAAGCACAGCGTTCATTTGGCCGCCTTCCGGTCCATCAGCACATAGTGCGAGAGGCCGATGCCGTCCGGATTGCAGCTCTTGCGCACAGCAATGGTCGGGGCGACGGGCGCGTTCTGGCTCGGGGTTGTTTGCGGGGCGTTGACGGTTTGCTTGATGGTTTGGGACATTTTCCACTCCTCGGGAAGACAAAAAACAAAAAGGGCTCCGTCTGAGCACACGCTTGTCGCAGGCGCTCAGACGGAGCCCTTGCCTTGGCTCCATACTCGGTATCGATTCGTCTTCTGGCTTCCGGATCAGCCGAAGCGCTGCGCCTTCCCGGCGGGGTATGCCCCGCAAGTGGCTGGTCTGGCGACCATGCAGCCTTCGTCCCCGGTTACAGCGGCGGGCCCGCCACGGATTCGCACCGTGTTCCGTATCTCGATTCCAACTGGAGAGCGGATTCTCTCAAGCCGCCGAGCCGCGGGTCAATTCGTCCTAAAGGCCTAGTTCCTGCCACATCGTATCGACCCGCTGCTTGACCCCGTCGTCCATGACGATCGGTCGCCCCCACTCGCGGCTGGTTTCGCCCGGCCACTTGTTGGTCGCATCCAGCCCCATCTTGGAACCGAGGCCGGCCACCGGCGACGCAAAGTCGAGGTAGTCGATCGGCGTGTTGTCGACCAGCGTCGTGTCGCGCGTCGCATCCATGCGCGTCGTCATCGCCCAGACCACTTCCTTCCAGTCGCGGATATCGATGTCGTCGTCCACGACGATGATGGTCTTGGTGTACATGAACTGGCGCAGGAAGCTCCAGATGCCGAACATGATCCGCTTGGCGTGGCCGGGATACTGCTTCTTGATGCTGACGATGGCCATCCGGTACGAACAGCCTTCCGGCGGCAGGTAGAAATCGACGATTTCCGGGTACTGCTTCTGCAACAGCGGTACGAAGACCTCGTTGAGCGCGACGCCCAATACGGCCGGCTCGTCGGGCGGCTTGCCGGTGTAGGTGCTGTGGTAGATCGGGTCGTGGCGCATGGTGATGCGCTCGATGGCGAACACCGGGAACTCGGCCTGCTCGTTGTAGTAGCCGGTGTGGTCGCCATACGGCCCTTCCAACGCCATCTCGCCGGGATGGATGACGCCTTCGAGGACGATTTCGGCCGAGGCCGGCACTTGCAACGCCGAGCCGAGGCATTGGGTCAGCTCGGTCTTGCCGCCGCGCAGCAGGCCGGCAAACTGGTATTCGGACAGGCTGTCCGGCACCGGCGTCACGGCGCCGAGGATGGTCGCCGGGTCGCAGCCGAGCACCACCGCCACCGGGAAAGGCTGGCCAGGATTGGCCAGCTGGTGGTCGCGAAAATCCAGCGCCCCGCCACGATGCGCCAGCCAGCGCATGATCACCTTGTTCGGCCCGAGCACCTGCTGGCGGTAGATGCCGAGGTTCTGCCGGTTCTTGTGCGGCCCCTTGGTGACGACCAGGCCCCAAGTGATCAGCGGCGCGATGTCGCCCGGCCAGCAATGCTGGATCGGCAGTTTGGCCAGATCGACATCCTTGCCCTCCCAGACCACCTGCTGGCAGGGCGCGTTCGACACCTTCTTCGGCGCCATGTTGAGCACCTGCTTCAGGATCGGCAGCTTGTCCCAAGCGTCCTTCAGCCCTTTCGGCGGCTCCGGCTCCTTGAGATAGGCGAGCAGCTTGCCGACTTCGCGCAGCGCCTGCACCGATTCCTCGCCCATGCCGAGTGCGACGCGCTTCGGCGTGCCGAACAGGTTGGCGAGCACGGGTATCGTATGTCGGATCGACGCCGTTTTCGGCTTTTCAAAGAGGATGGCCGGCCCTTCGGCGCGCAGCACACGGTCGCAGATTTCGGTCATTTCGAGGCGGGTATCGACCTCGACGCCGACGCGCTTCAGTTCGCCGGTCTTTTCCAGTTGCGACATGAAGTCGCGCAAGTCGTGATATTTCATCGGGTCCGCTACGAAAAAAGACAGTCGGCGCAGGCGAATGCTGCGGTCCACGGGGCAAAAAGGGCAAAAACCGGGGCGTTCATCCGAAGCTCCGGCCGGCAAGCAGGAAGTCGACAACGATGCCGACGAAGATCACCAGGCCGACCCAGTTGTTGTGCAGGAAGGCCTTGAAACAGGGCATCCGTTGGCGACCGCGGATCCAGGTGTAGTGCAGTCCGAAAATACCGGCCGCGACGACCAGCCCGGCGTAGAAGGCCCAGCCCAGATGCAGCGTCCAGCCGACCCAGCCGATGATGGCCAGCGTCATCGCATAGCAGAAAATCACCGCCGCCACGTCGTGGCGGCCGAAGGTGATGGCCGAGGTCTTGATGCCGATTTTCAGGTCGTCGTCGCGGTCGACCATGGCGTACTCGGTATCGTAGGCGACCGCCCAGAAGACATTGGCGAGCAGCAGCCACCAGGCTTCGGCCGGCACGTTGCCGAGGTGGGCGGCGTAAGCCATCGGGATGCCGAAGCCAAAAGCGACGCCGAGGTAAGCCTGTGGGATGGCGAAGAAGCGCTTGGTGAAGGGATAGCTGGCGGCCAGGAAGACGGCCGGCACCGACATCCAGATCACCAGCTGGTTGCCCAGCATCAGGACCAGCCCAAACGAAATCAGCGACAGGACGGCAAAGAGAGTGAGCGCTTCCTTCGTCGTGACCTTGCCGGCCGTCAGCGGGCGCTCCTTGGTCCGCTCGACATGCTTGTCGAAATCGCGGTCGGCATAGTCGTTGATGACGCAGCCGGCCGAACGCATCAACACGGTCCCCAGCACGAACACCCAGAGCACCACCCAGTTCGGCTTGCCCAGCGCCGACAGCCAGAGTGCCCACAGCGTCGGCCAGAGCAGCAGCAGGATGCCGATCGGCTTGTCGAGCCGCATCAGCTTTTCGTAAAGATCGAGTTTTTCCTTGAGCGCAGGCCAGTTCATCGGTCGATTTTACCTTGGTGCCCGCCAGCGACAGCGGCGGGAATGCTTGAAGCAGAGATCATGGCAAGGCGGCGAAAGCAAAAGCGGGCATTTTACCGGTCTCGCCCCTGCCGCCGGCGGCCAACACCCAAAACAATCAAAACGCCCCACAAGGGCGCGATGCCAATATACTGATGACAGAAAAGCCGACAACAAACACAAACATCTCATGCGCCCCAACGCACCCGCCCCCCGCCGCCGGTACTGGCTGACCGGTGGCCTTGTCGTCGCCCTGCTCGCCGCTGCCGGCCTGTGGGTTGCCGACGAAATCGAAACCTCCCGCCTGCAGGCCACCCATCTGGCCCGCTACGCGGCAACCCTCGATTACCGGATGGTCGACGGCGCCAGTGACGCCATCCGCTTCCCAACGCACGGCCCCTTCGAGCAGCGCATGGGCTACAGCGAACTGCCAAAGCTCGCCAGCCGCCTGAACGCCAACGGTTTCAAGCTAACCCGACAGGCCCGCTTTTCCGAAGCCCTGCTCAACTACACCGGGCGCGGCTACTTTCCACCCTACCGCGAAAAGACTTCGGCCGGGCTGACCGTCACCGACTGCCGGGGCGAAACGCTGTACCGCTTCCGCTACCCCTATCGGGCCTATGCCGATTTTGACGCCGTGCCGCCGCGCATCGGCCAGGCCCTGATGTATATCGAGAACCGCGACCTGCTCGACGAATCCCGGCCGACCATGAACCCGGCGGTCGACTGGGTACGCTTCGCTCGCGCTGTCATCGGTCGCATCGGGCGGATGGTCAACGACGATTTCGACGCCCCGGGCGGCAGCACGCTGGCGACGCAGATCGAGAAATTCCGCCATTCGCCGGACGGCGTGACACCGAACAGCAGCGAGAAGCTGCGCCAGATGGCCTCGGCCAGTGTCCGTGCCTACCGCGATGGCGAGCAGACGCTGCCGGCCCGGCGCACGCTGCTGCTCGATTACCTGAATACCGTACCGCTCTCGGCGGCGCCCACCTTCGGCGAGGTCAACGGCCTGGGCGATGGCCTCTGGGTGTGGTTCGGCGCCGACTTCGACGAGGTCAACGCGCTGCTCGCCGCACCGGAAGCCGAAGGTGCCCGCCTCGCCGAGCAAGGCCGGGCACTGCACCAGGTGGTGGCGCTGATGATCGCCCACCGCCGCCCGACCTACTACCTGTCGACCAAGGGGCACGACAGTCTGGCCCGCCTTTCGGAAAGCTACGTCCGCCTGCTCGCCGAGCAGGGCGTGATCAGCCCGGCCCTGCGCGATGCGGCGCTGGCCCAGCCGCTGCAATTCCGCAACCAGGCGACCGATCCGGCCCTGCTGCCGGCCGATGCCGGCAAGGGCGCGATGGCTATCCGCAACCGCCTGTCCGGCCTGCTCGATGCGTCGCTGTACGAGCTGGATCGCTACGATGCCGAGGTCGGAACGACGCTGAACGGCAAGCTGCAGCAGGAAGTCACCAGCTTCCTGCGCCGTCTGGACGAACCGGAGGTGGCACGCAAGGAAGGCCTGCTCGGCGAACGGATGCTCGACCCGGGCAAGCTCGACGGCGTCTATTACAGCTTCACGCTGGTCGAAAGCACGCCGGCCGGCAACCGTGTCCGGGTCCAGACCGACACCACCGACCAGCCGCTCGACATCAACGAAGGCAGCAAACTGGAACTCGGCTCCACCGCCAAGCTGCGGGTGCTGACCACCTACCTGGAAATCATTGCCGAACTGCACCAGCGCTTTGCCGACAAAACGCCCGCCGAGTTGCGCAAGCTGCCGGTCGAGCAGCGTGATCGCCTGACCCAGTGGGCCATCGACTATCTGCTCAGCGCCAAGGAACGCGAACTGCCGGCCATGCTGCAGGCGGCGCTGGCCCGCAGCTACTCGGCCAGCCCCGGCGAGGATTTCTTCACCGGCGGCGGCGTCCATAGCTTCAACAACTTCCGCCATGAGGACGACAGCCGGGTCGTCACCGTACGCGAAGCGCTGCAGGGTTCGATCAACCTGCCCTTCGTCCGCCTGATGCGCGACATCGTCCGCCACACCATGTACCAGGTACCGGGCAGCAGCGCGCAACTACTGGAAAAAGCCAGCGATCCGCGCCGCACCGAATACCTTGCCCGCTTTGCCGACCAGGAGGGACAGGTCTTCCTGCGCCGCTTCTGGCACAAGTACCGGGGCAAGAAAGCAGCCGAAATCCAGGATGTCTTCCTCGACGGCCTGCGCCCGAACGCCACCCGGCTGGCTGCCGTCTTTCGCTTCCTGTCGCCGCAGGCGACACCGGCCGAACTGGAAACCTTCCTGCGCCAGCGCCTGGAAGGGGCGCGCCTGAGCAGCGATGAAGTCGCCCGCCTTTACGAACGGACCGGGCCGGCGGCCTACGACCTGCCGGACCGCGGCTACGTGGCGCGCGTGCACCCGCTCGAACTGTGGCTGGTCGGCTATCTGTCGGCCCACCCGGAGAGTAGCTGGAGCGAACTGGTCCAGGCCAGCGCCAAGGAGCGCCAGGCCGTATACCGCTGGCTATTCAACACCCGCTTCAAGGGGGCCCAGGATTCACGCATCTACACCATGCTCGAAGTCGAAGCCTTCCTCGACATCCACCGCCGCTGGGTCCGCGTCGGCTATCCTTTCGGCCACCTGGTGCCCTCGCTGGCCACCGCGCTCGGCAGTTCCGGCGACCGGCCAGCCGCGCTCGCCGAACTGATGGGCATCATCGCCAACAACGGCATCCGCCAGCCGACGCGGCGCATTGACCGCCTCGATTTCGCCGTCGGCACCCCGTACGAGAGCCGCTTTGCCAGCAACGGCGAAACTGGCGAACGGGTGATGGCACCGGAAGTGGCCGCCGCCCTGCGCAACGGGCTGTCGGAAGTGGTTGAGGGCGGCACGGCACGCCGCCTGTCCGGCGCCTTCAAACTGGCCGACGGGACGCCGCTCGCCGTCGGCGGCAAGACCGGCACCGGCGACAACCGCATCGTCCTCGGCCGGGGCGCGGCGCGCGGTGTCGCCATGAACCGCACGGCGACCTTCGTCTTCTACCTCGGCCCGCGCCACTTCGGCACGCTGACCGCCTATGTGATGGGGCCGGATGCCGCTAAATACCGCTTCACCTCCGCCCTGCCGGTGCAGATCCTCAAATCCATGGGCCCGATCCTGACCCCGGAGCTCGACGCCCGCAACGACAACACCTGCCCGGGCGGCTGGCCGGGCGGGCAGAATAGCGCCGGACGCCCCCCCGAGAAGGCTGCCGACCAGGCAAAGGCTGCTGCGACAGACGGTGCTCCACTCGCCCCCGTCCCTGCGGCCGGAGACGACAAGAGCGCGGACAAGGAAGCGAGCCCGGACAAGCCGGCCGAAAGCGCCGAGGCAAAGCCTGCAGAGACGAAACCGGAAAAACCGCTCGACAAGCCCAGCGAGAAGGCGGCGGACAAGGCCGCCGAGAACGCAGTGAGCGCTAGCGGCGAAAAATCCCCTGCCCCACCTCCGCCCGCTACTCCGCCGCGCGGCACACCAGCAACGCCACCGGCCCCTGCCGCAGCACCAACGACGCCAAGCCCGTCAGCCCCGAAAGACGAGGCGCAGCCCCTCGATAAGCCCCCCGAGCAGCCCCCTCGTAGCGAACGGGGCACCGGATAGCACGCCGGCCTTAGCGCTGTTCGCCACGCAAGGCGAGCACCGTGGCCTGCAACCTGGCCGGCGTCGCCTCGGCGGCAGCGAGCGGCGCCCCGACCCGCAGGCTGATCCGCGAAAACAAACCGCGCCGGAAAGGCGTTTTCATCGCCTCGCCGTCGATCCGTGAAAAGAAACTACCCCACAGGCCGGACAGCGCCAGCGGCACCACCGGCACTGGGTTGGCGGCGAGGATGCGGCTGATGCCGGGGCGGAAGGTCTGCAATTCGCCGTCGCGGCTGATATAGCCTTCCGGAAAAATGGCGACCAATTCGCCGTTGGCCAGCGCGGTCGACACCTCGGCGAAGGCTTTTTCCATCAGTGCCGCATCCTCCTTGGCCGAGGCGATGGGGATCGCGCCGCAGTGGCGGAAGATGAAGCTGAGCAGCGGAATGCGGAAGATCCGGTAGTCCATCACGAAGCGCAGCGGCCGCGGCGAAGCGCCCATGATCACCACCGCATCGACGAAGCTGACATGGTTGGCGACGAGCACCGCCGCCCCCTCGCCCGGGATATGTTCTAGTCCTTCACAGCGCAGCCGGTAGGCCGCCTTGACCAGCAGCCAGGCGATGAAGCGCAACAGGAATTCCGGCACCAGCCCGTAGATGTAGATCGCCACCGCCGCATTGAGCAGGGCGGCGATGCCGAACAGCGCCGGGATCGACAGCCCGGCGCCGAGCATGGCCGCCGCCCCGAGCGCGCCGACCACCATGAACAGGGCGTTGAGGATGTTGTTGGCGGCGATGATGCGGGCCCGGTGGTCCGGCGAACTGCGCAGTTGGACCAGCGCATAGAGCGGCACGATGAAGAAGCCACCGAAGGTGCCGAGCAACATCAGGTCGACCAGCACGCGCCAGACTGCCGGGATGCTGAGCAAGGCGAGCAGTTGATGCGGCGTCGTGCCGGCCAGGCCGACCGGCGACGCGAAATAGAGATCGAGCCCGAACAGCGTCAGGCCGATCGAACCGAACGGCACCAGGCCGATTTCGACCTGCTTGCCGGACATCCGCTCGCAAAGCATCGAACCGATGCCGATGCCGACCGTGAAGGTGGCCAGCAGCAGCGTCACCGCCGACTCGCCGCCACCGAGCACGTTCTTGGCATAGACCGGGAACTGGGCGAGGAAGAGCGCGCCGTACAGCCAGAACCACGAGATACCGAGGATGGACAGGAAAACCGTGCGGTTCTGCCGGGCGAAATTGATATTGCGCCAGGTTTCGGTCAGCGGATTGAGGTTGACCGCCAGCCCCGGGTCCGGCGCCGGCGCCGCCGGAATGCCGCGGCTGGTCAGGTAGCCGCCCGCGGCGACGACGAAGCCGCCGAGCGCGATCCAGGCCGGATGTTCGACCGAGCCGGCGAGCAGGCCGCCGGCCAGCGTGCCGATCAGGATGGCGACGAAAGTGCCGGCCTCGATCAGCGCATTGCCGCCGACCAGCTCGTCGCTGTGCAGGTGTTGCGGCAGGATGGCGTACTTGACCGGCCCGAACAACGTCGAATGCAGGCCGAGCAGGAAGAGCGCCCCCATCAGCACCGGCAGACTGTGCAGGAAGAAGCCGGCGGCGGCGACGCCCATGATCAGCATCTCCAGCACCTTGACCAATCTGGCCAGCATGGCTTTGTCGTACTTGTCGGCCAACTGCCCGGCGGTCGCCGAGAACAGGAAGAAAGGCAGGATGAAGATGCCGGCCGCCAGGTTGGCCAGCAACTCGGCCGGCAGCGTCGTCCATTGCGCCGCCTGGAAGGTGAGCAGCACGACCAGCGCGTTCTTGAACAGGTTGTCGTTGAAGGCGCCGAGAAACTGCGTGACGAAGAAAGGCGCGAAGCGCTCTTGTTTGAGAAGTCCGAATTGTCCGCTCATGCGTGGCTCGCTGCAAAAAGTCGGCGGGTGTTGAAGACCGCCGGAGAGAAGGAATGACCCTGCCAGTTGAGCAGGCGCTTCAGGGTGAAGTCGAAGAGCAGCGGATTGTGCTGGCGCAGGATGTCGAGATCATGAACTGCCGCTTTCGGCAGCAAGCCGGCGCGTGCCAGGGAAGCGGTCGAGGTCAGCGGCACGATGCCGGGCAGCGGGTAGTCGGAGCCGTGCAGCAGGCGATCGTGCAGGTCGCCGCGCTCGAGCAGCGTACGAATCAAGGCCGGTTTCCGGTTGCGCTGGGTAATGGCCGAAATGTCGCCGTGCAGCAGCCCCTTGGCGCGCGGCTCGGCCATCAGTTGCAGGAAGAGGTCGAAACTTGCACGCGGCTTGCCAGCGTCGTCGAGACCCTCGCCAAGCGAGGCGCAATGGGCGACGACGACCTTGACCCCGGCATCGAGCGCGCGGCGCAGGCGCAGCGGGTTGCCGAAGGCCTGCGTGTCACTGCCTTTGACGGCTTTTTCCTCGCCGCAATGAACGATCAGCGGTGTGCCACTCTCGGCCAGCACGCGGTAGAAAGCATCGCAGCGGGCCGCAGCCGGGTCCATGCCCATCGCGGCTGGCAGCCATTTGACGGCGCGGGCGCCCTGGGAAATTGCCTGTTGCAGGTCGTCGACCGCAGCCGCGTGGTAGGGATGCAAGGAGGCGACCCACTCGAAGCGCGCCGGAAAATCCCCGGCCAGCTTGGCGGCCCAGGCATTCGGCACGTAGAAGGCGGAGTGCTCGGGATGCGCATCGCCCCGGCCGTCGTGAAAGCGCTCGAAAGCGAAAAGCATGACCTTGAAGCCGGCCGGCATCGCATCGCACAGGTTGAGCAGACGTGCGACATAGGCCTGATCGACCTTGCCCGGCGCCTCGTGGGCACAGCCGGCATTCATGTAGAACAGACGCTGGGCGTAGTGCAGCGGATGCAGGGGCGAGGACAATTGCGGCCCGACCACGATGCCGCTGCCGCCATCGCCAATGCCGGCCAGATGGACGTGGCAGTCCCACAACTGTGCCGGGTCAACGTCGGCCCACGCCTGTTTCAGCCACGGGCTGTCGATCAGGCCAGCCGGAATGGCGACGCGGCATTGATTGACCAGCAGCGGCTTGGCCAGCGCCCCGCCCCCGGCCGCCAGCCCGGCAGCACCGGCCAGCCAGCCGAGAAAACGCCGACGGTCGGCCTTCATACCGCCTCCGCCAGACGTTTCAGCGTCACGTAATCGATCTTGCCGGTGCCGAGCAGCGGCAGCGCTTCGACGCGCTGGATCTTGCGCGGTACGGCCAGCTCGGGCACGCCGAGTTCGCGCGCCTTGGCGGCCAGCAGTTCGCGGCTCAACTCGCCGTCGGTGGTGAACAGCACCAGCGCCTCGCCCTTGCTGGCATCGGGCTGACTCGACACGGCATGCAGCTTGTCGGGCGAACTGGCCGTCGCCAGCTTTTCGGCGACTTCCAGGCTGACCATCTCGCCGGCGATCTTGGCGAAGCGCTTGACGCGGCCGACGATCTTGAGAAAACCCTCGTCGTCGATCTGCACCACGTCGCCGGTTTCGTACCAGCCGTCGCCGAGCTCGGAGAGCGGCGGCTGCAGCACGCCCGGTTGGTCGGACTTCAGATAGCCGGACATCACATTCGGGCCGCGCACGTGCAGGATGCCGCCATGCTCGATGCCGGACACCGGCTGCAGGCGATACTCGATGCCCGGCAGCAGGTTGCCGACGGTACCGGTTTTGTAGGCCATCGGCGTGTTGACCGCCAGCACCGGCGCCGTTTCGGTGGCGCCGTAGCCTTCAAAGATGCGGATGCCGAATTTCTCGAACCACTGGCTGCGCACCGCTTCCGACAGCTTTTCGGCGCCGGCGACGACGTAGCGCAGACGATAGAAGTCGTAGGGATGGGCGAACTTGGCGTAGTTGCCGAGGAAGGTCGAGGTGCCGAAGAGCACGGTACAGGAACGGTCGTAGGCCAGTTCCGGGATGATCCGGTAATGCAGCGGCGACGGATAGAGAAAGAGGCTGGCCCCGGTCAGCACCGGCAGCAGCGCACCAGCGGTCAGGCCGAAGGAATGGAAGATGGGCAGCGCATTGAGCACCTTGTCGTCCACCGAGAAGTCGATCACCGCCCGGATCTGCGCGATGTTGGCAAGAATGGCGCGATGCGGCAGCACGACCCCCTTCGGCTTGCCCTCGGAGCCGGAGGTAAACAACACGACCGCCGCCTCCTCCGGCGAGGCGTGCAGCTCGAAAGCGCGCGGCCGGTGGATGGCGTAGAGCATCAGCCACAGCTTGTCGGCCAGCCCGATCTGCTCGCGGATGTCTTCCAGGTAATGCAGTTGGACGCCGTGCAGCACGGCCAGCTTGTCGGTCAGCTTGGCCTGCTCGACGAAGGCACGCGAGGTGACGATGCTGCGAATTTGGGCGCCTTCACAGGCGGCCTGCATGGCATCGACCCCGGCCGTGTAGTTGAGCATGGCCGGCACGCGGCGGCGCGCCGTCAGGCCGAAGATCAGCCCGATGGTCGGCACCAGGTTGGGCAGCAACAGGCCGACCTTTTCACCGGGGTCGGAAATCCGCTCGACCTGGCGGCCGAGAATCAGCGCCATCTTGAGCAGGTCGTTATAGGAATACTCGATCTGCTTGACGTCCTCGAGCAGGCGGCGGCGCTTGCCGAAAATTTCGGCGGCATCGCACAGCGCCGTGTACAACGTCTGCTGCGGCCGCGAGGCGAAGATCATTTCCTGCATCAGCTGGCGCATCTGCTCGCCCGCCTTGCGCCGACGCAGCTTGGCAGTGGCCGCCACCGGCATCGGGAAATGCCGCTCGGGCAGCACGGTCAGGCGAATCTGTGGAAAGAGCTCCTTGGGATACTTGCCGGACAGGCGCGAGAAATAGCTGCGCGAAGCCCCGTCCAGGCGTACCGGCAGCACCGTCGCCCCGGTCTTGGCGGCGACGAAGGCCGGGCCGTCGTACACCTTCATCAGGCTGCCGGTCAGCGTGATCCGCCCTTCCGGGAAGATGACCACCGGCCGGCCGGCCTCGATCAGCCGGATGACCTTCTTCATCGCCATCGGGCTGGTCGGGTCCACCGCCAGATACTCGACCTGCGAGAGCAGGATACGGAACCAGAAATTATTGGCGATGCCGGTATGGACGACGAAGACCGGGTCGATCGGCAGGAACAGGCCAATCAGCAGGCCATCGAGGAAGGATTCGTGGTTGGCGACGACGAGCAACCGTTGGCGCGCGAAATCGGCCTGCTGCATCCGGACGTCGACACGAAACAACAGGCGGGCCAGGCCGCGCAACAGCGGCCGCAACAATTTGCGCATCAGGTGTTTTCCTTCAGATAGTCGAGAACGTTGCCGAGCGTGAGTTGCAGGGCATCGCGGTTGATCCAGAACCAGACTTCCTTGCCGAGCTTTTCGGAAGCCAGCACGCCGGATTCGTGCAGGATTTTCAGGTGGTGCGAGACGGTGGACCGCGCCAGCGTCGAGACTTCGGCGATCTGCCCGACATTGAGCCGCTCGCCCGGCTCGAACAGCAGCAGGATGCGCTGCCGGTGCTCGTCGCCGAGCGCGACGAAAATGCGGGACATGGCCTGCCACTCGGCAGGAATTGTTCGGGAGTAGTCTTTTTTCATATCGACAATCTTAGTTATATCGATATGTTTTCGTCAACTCCCGTTTTACCCGAACTCTTATCACCTGCAGCTTAAGGCTGGCTTCGGATCAAGCCCTGGCTTGCGAAAACACGCCGGGGGTACAGTTAAATTGGCTTCTGAATGCGGCAATGAAGGCCGACAGGGAGTCATATCCGCAGGCACACGAGACATCGGTCACCCGGTCGCCTCGTTCCAGTGCAGGCAATGCGCTCAGTAGCCGCATGCGCTGGCGCCAGACGCGAAAGCTTAGTCCGGTTTCCTTTAAAAACAGTCGACTCAGGGTTTTCTCCGAAACGCCGACCTGGAGTGCCCACTCAGCCAGGCCGTGCTTTTCGTCGGGGCGCTCCTGCAGGCTGCGGCACAATCGGCGGAGGATCGCACTCCGTGGCAGTGGAAGCATCAATTCCACTTCCTGTGCTTCGGCGAGGAGATCCAGCAGAACCGCTGCGAAACGCCCATCCGGGCCGGTTTCATCGTATTCGACGGGGATCGAGCTAAACCGTCGGATCATCTCGCGCAGCAAGGTGCTGACCTCGATCACCCGGCAACGCTCAGTTGCCCATCCCTGGATTTCCGGCTCGATGTAGAGGCTGCGAATGCAAGTCGTAGGACCGCTGCGTACCTGATGCGTGATGCCGGCCGGTATCCATATGGCACGTTGCGGCGGCGCCACAAATCGACCGGCATCGGTATGCACTTCGATCACACCTTCCGCCGCATAGGCCAGTTGCCCCCATGAATGCTTGTGGCGATAGCGCAAGGCTTGGTTTGGCAGCGCCTCGGCGTGTCCGTAAATCGGCCGGGGCAGTTTTCTTAGCGAACGCAGCCCCTGGACCTTGCGGTTACTCGTTTGTCCGTTAAACGACACTTGCTGGCCTTTTGACGTTAGTCGGAATTTTTCGACGATGCTAACGTTGTAACAAGCGATGGCGCAAGGGGCGTTTCGATCGTTTGAGCGGCCGCGCCGAGAAACACTGCGACAACCTGCAAAGATACGTGAGCGATGCGGTCCGGCAACATAGACGTGCAGAAAGGAAGTCAAATGAGCGAAACCAACCGAGAGTTCATCGCATACATCCTGGACGACGACGTCGATAGTCGAGGTTTGCTGGTTTCACGCCTTCGGTCACACGGCTTATCGGTGGCCGCTTTCAGTTGCGCCGCTGACTTCATCGAAAACCATGACCGCTCCCAGCTTGCTTGCCTGATTCTGGAGTCGAAGCTTCCCGACATGACGGGCCTGGAGTTGCAGGAATTTTTGAACAGCCAGCAAATCTGGCTTCCCCTGATATTTTTCACCGCATCTGGGGATATTTCTTCTGCGGTCAGTGCCATCCAGAATGGTGCCGAGGACTTCATCCGCAAGGTGCAGGGAACTTCGGCCGTGGTCGCCGCGGTAGAAAGAGTCATCCGTGGCTACCGGTCAGGTAAAGGGAGTGGCAAGCCGCGTCACCCGTATGCCCCGGTGGGTTATCGTCCGCCGATATGACAGTAAGCCATTGTCGCTCCCGCCCGGCAGCAATCTGAACTCAGGCTTCGTCGAAGGTAAACTATTGGCCAAACAGCGCTAAAATGTAGTATTAGCTTCAGTTGATCATCACGATGCGTTGGTTATTGGTCGCGGCCCTGGTCGCATTCTCATCCGTAAATGTCCTCGCCGCCGACGCGGAGAGCGAGGAGACGCGGTCGCTCGTCGACGCGTCGGAAGCGACCCCGGGCGTTACCGTTTCGGCCATCCTGGCACTTCCTCCGGTTGTCGAGGTGGTCAAACTGGAGATTCGCTCGACCAAGAAACAACGGCTGGCCAAGAAAAATATCTCGCCGACCATCATGTTGACGCGCACCGAGCGGCGTCAGGTCGCCTTGCTGGCCGCCACGACAGCCGGCAGCCAGCAAAGCCACACCTACTACCCGAATGAAGAGTATGAAGTCGGGATTGACGAACTGGTCTTGCATCGTTCATTCAGCCGCCCCAAGGTGGTGGCCGATCCGGACGACGATGAAAACGATGCACTGGCAGTCTCCGAAGAAATCGGGCTGCGCCTGCTGATGGCGCGCCTGAAGGCGGTCGAGGCGCACGCACTCAATCAAGTACCGGATACCGGCGAGGCGCTCCCCGAATCGGTGCAACGTCGCCTGTCCGAGGCTCGCCTGAAGGCGGTTGAAGCGCACCAGAAAAAATTTGCGTAACGCTTCGGACTGGCTGCATCCGGTCATTCGGCATCGCCCCCAAAATGGCCGCGGGCCGAACAATGGCGACAAAGAGCCTCGCCGCAGGAACGAAATCATCCGGATTTGCGTCAACTCGACATCCTGCCTTGCATCCGGCATGCGAGTTTCAACACTGGCAACACGCGATAGCTAGCATCCAGCCTGCCCGACCGTTCCTGCGGTCGACCACCTGAAAAGCCCGAAAATCCCATGCACCCTTCCCGCTCCGAATATCTCGACCTGCCCGACGTCCGCCTGCACATCCGTCGCTGGGGCAACCCGCAGGCTCCGCAGCTTTTTCTGCTGCATGGCTGGATGGACGTTTCCGCCTCCTTCCAGTTCGTCGTCGATGAACTGCAGCAGGACTGGAACATCATCGCCCCCGACTGGCGCGGCTTCGGCAATTCGGAATGGCTGAATCGCCCCTACTTCTTCGCCGAACACCTCGGCGACCTCGAAGCCATTCTCGACCGCTACGCCCCCGAGGGCCAGGTCAGGCTGGCCGGGCACAGCATGGGCGGCATTCTCGCCTGCCTCTATGCCGGCATCCGGCCGCAACGGGTGGCCGGCGTAATCTCGCTGGAGGGTTTCGGCATCGCACCGACGACGCCCGAGATGGCGCCGGAACGCTACCAGCAATGGCTCGGTACGCTAAAGCAGCCGCCGCGCATGCACGTCTATGCCGACCGTGCCGCTTTCGCCCGCCGCCTGCAGCACACCGACCGTTTCCTGACCCCGGAACGGGCCGATTTCCTGTCCCGCCACCTGGCCCGTATCGGCGATGGCGAAACCAAGGGCGGCCAGCGCCGCCACGGCATCATCTGGAATGGCGACCCCTGGCACAAGGCGACCTCGCCCTACCTGTTCCGCTTGGAAGAATCGATGGCGATCTGGAAGAAGATCACCTGCCCGGTGCACTGGGTGGCCGGCCGCCAGTCCTGGGTGATCCGCGATTTCGCCATGCGCCCGGGTGACTGGGAGGCCCGCCAGGCCTGCTTTGCCAATGTCTCGGAAAGCTGGATCGAGGACGCCGACCACATGCTGCACCACGACCAGCCGGCCGCAGTCGCCCACAGTATCGAAGCCTTCTTTGCCTGACCGGGACCGGCGAGAGCCGGCACAGTGTCACAACATTGCGTTTGCATAGCAGGCGATGCCATTGCAAAATCACCTGACTGCACACCATCAAGGCCGCCATGGATAGCCCCGTCAAACTCAGCATCGAAGCCGCGCTGTCGAAAACACTGCTCTGCGCCGACCTGAATTCAACCGAATTGCGCCGGATTGCTCACTCAACCCGTGAGATCTACGCCAAAAAAGGCGAAATACTGTTTCACAAAGGTGAGCCCTGCACCGGCGTGCATCTGGTGGTCAGCGGCCAGCTCAAACTGGCGCTGGTCTCCAGCGTCGGCAAGGAAAAAATCGTCGAGTTGCTCGGCGCGGGGCAGAGCTACGGCGAGGACCTGCTGCTCGCCGAGCGGCCCTATGGCGTTTATGGCGAGGCGCTGAGCGATTCGCTGCTGCTCCATGTGTCACGCCAGGCCCTGCTCCCGGAAATCGAGGCGATCCCGGCGCTGGCCCGCAAGATGCTGAACAATGCGGCCAACCGCACCCACACCCTGGTCGATGACGTCGAGGCCTACTCGCTGCACTCCGGCAAACAACGCATCGTCGGCTTCCTGATGCACGAACTCGATAACGAACAAGCCTCGGCTGCCGATGCCGTCCTCCACCTGCCGGCTCACAAGGGGGTGATTGCTTCGCGGCTGAACCTGACGCAGGAACACTTTTCCCGCCTGCTGCATGAATTGCAAGACCTCGGCCTGATCGTCGTCGACGGGCCGCTGATCCGCATTCCCTGTCTCGACCGGCTGCGCGCCGCGTTCGTCTGACTCAGGCCTTGAGCAGTTCTTCGCGCGAACCGAGCCAGCGTTCGAGATGGCGCTCGGCCAGTTGCGGATGCCGGGTCAGCATTTCCTCCGCCACCGTCCGCGCCATTTCGACCAGGTCGGCATCCAGTTCCAGATCGGCGTAGCGCAAGAGCGGCACGCCGCTCTGCCGGGCCCCGACAAATTCGCCGGGGCCGCGAATCTGCAGGTCCTGGCGGGCAATCTCGAAACCGTCGGTATTCTCGAAAATGATCTTCAATCGCTGGCGGGCGATTTCGCCGAGCGGCCCGGCATAGATCAGCACGCAACTCGATTCGTACTGGCCGCGCCCGACCCGCCCCCGCAACTGGTGCAGCTGCGACAGGCCGAAACGCTCGGCGTGTTCGATCACCATCAGGCTGGCGTTCGGCACATCGACGCCGACCTCGATCACCGTCGTCGCCACCAGCACATCAATCTCGCCGGCCGCGAAAGCAGCCATCACCGCCTGCTTCTCGTCCGCCTTCAGCCGGCCATGCACCAGTCCGACGGTCAACCCCGGCAAATCGGCCAAAAGCGTTTCGTAGGTATCCTGTGCCGTCTGCAACTGCAGGGCTTCCGATTCCTCGATCAGCGGGCAGACCCAGTAGGCCTGCCTTCCTTCCTCGACCAGCTTCCTGACGAAGCCGACCACGTCGTCGCGCCGGCTGTCGGCGACCAGCCGCGTCTTGATCGGCGTCCGCCCGGGCGGCAGTTCGTCGAGCACGGTGACGTCCAAATCGGCGTAATAGCTCATCGCCAGCGTGCGCGGAATTGGCGTCGCCGACATCATCAACTGGTGCGGATTGCCGCCCTTCTTGCGCAGGGCCAGGCGCTGGGCGACACCGAAACGGTGCTGCTCGTCGACAATGGCCAGGCCGAGCCGGGCGAAATCGACGCCGTCCTGGATCAGCGCATGTGTGCCGACCACCAGTTGCGCCCCGGCCGCCGTCGCCGCCAGCTGTTCGCGCTTGGCCTTGCTCTTCAGGCTGCCCGACAGCCAGGCGACCTCGACGCCGAGCGGCGCCAGCCAGTCCTTCAATTTCAAATAGTGCTGCTCGGCCAGGATTTCGGTCGGCGCCATGAAGGCCGCCTGCCAGCCGGCCGAAATCGCCTGACAGGCTGCCAGCGCGGCGACGATGGTCTTGCCGGCCCCGACGTCGCCCTGCAGCAGGCGCTGCATCGGGTAGGGCTGGGCGAGGTCGTCGGCGATTTCGGCCATCGCCCGCAACTGGGCGCCGGTCAGGCCGAAGGGCAGCTGGTCGAGCAGGCGGGCGCCGAGATCGTCCTGCGCCACCAGCACCGGTGCGCCCTGCTCGCGGCGGGCGAGATAGGCCCGACGCAGGGAGAGTTGCTGGGCCAGCACTTCGTCGAACTTGACCCGGCGCCAGGCCGGATGATTGCGCGCATGCAGGGTATCGAGATCGGTGCCGGGCGGCGGCTGGTGCAGGAAGCGCAGGCTGCGCGCCAGACCGGGCAGTTTCAGGCGCTGCCGAAGCTCGTCGGGCAGCGTTTCGGCGAGGTCGCCGACCGCCAGCGCCTTGCCGATCAGTTTCTGCAGCGCCGAATTGGCCACCCCGGCGGTCGACGGGTAAACCGGGGTCATTTCCGTCGGCAGCGGCGTCTCTGCGTCGACCTTGCGGAAACGCGGGTGCACCATCTCCGCCCCGAAAAAGCCGCTGCGCACTTCGCCGAAGGCGCGAACCCGGGCACCGGTGGCAAAGACGGCCTGCTGGCTGGGGTAGAAACTGAAGAAGCGCATGGTCAGCTCGCCGCTGTCGTCGAGCGCCCGCACCACCATCTGCCGGCGCGGCCGGAACTGCACTTCGCAGGAACTGACGACGACCTCGACCTGCACCGCCTCGCCCCACGGCGCACGGGCGACCGGGGTCAGACGGGTTTCATCCTCGTAGCGCAGCGGCAAATGGACCAGCAAATCGGCCTCGCTATGGAGGCCGATCTTTGCCAGTTTCTTACGCAGCGCTTCGGGGGCGCGAATCGGGGCCGACGTCCCGGGATTGCCCATCAGCCGATGAACATTACCGCGTCAGCCTCGACCAACGCACCGCGCGGCAGTTCCTTGACGCCAACGGCGGCACGGGCCGGGAAGGGCTCGCTGAAGTAACGGGCCATCGTTTCATTGACCTTGGCGAAGTTGGCCAGATCGGTCAGGAAGACGTTGAGCTTGACGACATCGGCCAGCGAACCACCGGCCGCTTCGGCAACGGCTTTCAGATTTTCGAAGACGCGAACGATTTGCGCATCGATCCCGTCTACCATCTGCATGGATGCCGGATCGAGCCCGATCTGCCCCGACATGTAAACGGTGTCGCCGACGCGCACGGCTTGCGAATAGGTGCCGATGGCAGCCGGGGCGTTGGGCGTGGCGATGATGGTCTTGGCCATGAGTAGCTTCCTGTATCCGAATTGCGAAAACCCTATTTTAGCCTTGGTCGCCCATGAACCCACGTATCGAATCCCTGGAAAAAATGCTCGATGGCCCGCGCGATGGCGCCCTGCTCCGCTTCTCGCTGGGCAATGAATATCTGAAGGCCGGCGATCCTGCCCAGGCAGCAAAATGCTTCCAGGCCGCCGTCGACCGCGACCACCACTATTCCGCCGCCTGGAAAGCACTCGGCAAAGCCTTGGCCGAAGCCGGCGCGCATCGCGACGCCCTGGCCGCCTACGAACGCGGCATCGCCGTCGCCGAAGCACGCGGCGACATTCAGGCCGCCAAGGAAATGACCGTCTTTGCACGACGGATTCGCCGAGCACTGGAAGAGGCCGGCACAAGCCCGTAACCCGCGGTTCATGGTATTGCCACACCACTTGAAATACGATGGAATATTCCATCGCCTAAAACAAAGGGGGTGGCATGAACAAAACAATCAAATTGCTTGCGCTGCTCGGCCTGGTCGCCACGCTGACCACCGGTTGCGCCGTCAACCGGGCGACCGGCAGCGTCGATCCATCGACCAACCTCGCCGCTTTGAAGACCATGTACGTCAAGAAGATTCCGGACGACGACAATACCCACGCGCTGATTGCCGACAAGCTGCGCAGCAAGGGCATCACCGTGACGACTGGCGTCGAGCCGGCACCGGGCGGGGTCGATGCGGTGGTCACCTACATCGATAAATGGATGTGGGACATCACGATGTACATGCTCGAATTGACCATCACCTTCCGCGATCCGAAAACGGACTTCCCGATGGCGACCGGCAACTCGTTCCACACCTCGCTAACCCGGCTGTCACCGAAGGAAATGGTCGACGAAGTGATCGACAACATCTACAAAGGGGCGAAATAAATGCTACCTGCCATGCGCCGCCAGCTGCTGACCGGTAGCGCATTGCTCGGCATCGCGCTGGCCGGTTGCTCTTCACCGGCTAGCCGCGAGGCGATGGTCCCATCCGATCTCGTCGTCAGCCAGCAGCACCGGCACAGCCTGCGGGTGCAGACTAGTGGCGGGGCCGAAACGAGCGGCCTGGACAGCAGCAACATCGCTGATGCCGACCTCAAGGCGGCGATCGAGGATGCCGTCGTCCGCAGCCGGCTGTTTCAAAGCATCGTCCAAGGCAATGACGGCGATTACGAACTGCACGTCCAGGTCGTCTCGCTGCGCCGGCCGTTGATCGGCGGCACGCTTAACGTCGAACTGGAAACCGGCTGGTCGCTGGTGCGCCGCGCCGACCGCGCCGTCCTCTTGCGCAAGTCGATCCACAGCAACGGTACGGCGAGCATGGCGGAGGCCTTCACCTTCGTCACCCGGCTGCGCCTGGCTGTCGAAACGGCCGCTCGTGACAGTATCCGGCAGGGCCTGTTGGCAATCGCCGAACTGAATCTCTAGCATCCGGTTACAAAATGACTCAATAGAGGCGTCGGCCGGGCGGGGGCTCCATGCGTTAATTGCTTACGACCTCACTGGAATTGCCTGCCCCATGAAACTGAAGCAAATGCTCACCCGCCTGACGATTGCCGCCTTAGTGCTCGGTGGCCTGAGTGCCTGCACCATCGTGCCGGCCCAGCCGGGGGCATATGGCTACGGTTACCGGACCACGCCGGTCTATGTCGAAACCTACCCGACCTACCGCTACGGCTATCCGAACACCTATTACTACGGCCGCGATCATCGCCACTACGATAACCGGGATGACCGGCGCTATCGGGAAGAGCGTCATTACCAGGAACCGCGGCGCATCGACTCGCCGCTGGAAAGTGCCGCCCGCGCCCACCGCGATGTCCGGCGCAGCCTCGGCCTGCCCCGCTTGCCGGGCATGCCCTGACCCCTTGCTGACGGCTTAGTGCTTGCCCTTGGCCGGCGGAACGAGCACGGTTTCGACGCCCAGCTCCCGCAATCTGGCCTGTGCTGCTTCCGCCTCCTGGCGGGTGCGGAAGGGGCCGACCTGAACGCGGGTCTCCAGCGTCGACGGCACGCCGCTCAAGGTCAGCTTGGCATGCAGTTCCTCGGCCCGCTGCGGGCTGGCAAAGACACCGGCCTGCAACAGGAAGCCGGAAAACAGCCGTGACACACCACTCGGTGCGACGACCGTAACCGGCCGCGGCTCAGCCACCCGGGCCGACGGTTTGGCGGCCGGGGCCGCTGGTGCCTCTTCCACCACCGAAACACTGGGGGCTGACGTTGCCTCGGGAACCGGGCGAACCGCTCTCGCGACGGGCGCCGGAGCGGGCGCAGGCTGCGGCAGGACGGCCGGTGGTTTGGCGATGGCTGCGGCCGACGGGGCCGGCGGACGGATTTCCGGGCGCGGCTCGACTTTGGCTTCCGTCCTGGTTTTCGCCTCGGTGTTAGCGTCGACCGCCGGCGGAGCAGCCGTAACCGGGGCCGGCGCTGTTTCGGCGACGACGGGGGCCGGTGGCGGCGGTTCAGGCAGGTCGGTGGTCGGCGTTACCGGCTGCGACACCGCCTTTTTCGGCGGCACTGGGACCGGCTGGGTGTATTCGTCTTCGTCAGGTTCTTCGGGCGGCGTCGACAGGTAGTCGAAGAAGGCCAGCACGCCGAGCAGCACGGCAACCAGGACGCCGGCCATGGCCAGACGCTTGACCAGCTTGTTGCGCAAATCGCTGGCGGTGTCGGTTTCGGCGCTGTCCGTCTTTACTTCGGGATTGTCTGCCATCGTCAGCCTCCCCGTTCCTGACTTTTGGCCAGGGCAACGACCAACTCGGCCTCGGCCCGGGCAATGCCGCAACGCTCGGCAATCATCGCCGGCTCGTAACCGGCGGCCGCCATTTGCATGGCGTCACCGTAGATCGGCGACACCGTTTGCGCCGCCCGCAGGTGTGCCAGTTCCTGTTGCATGTCGGTGCGCAGGGCGGCCAGTTCGCCGCGCATTGCGTCGACTTCGTCACGCAACTGACCGAACTCCTGCTCTAGGCTGTGGCGCAGCATTTCGTCCGCCATCCCGCGCGAAGCGCGTTCCCAATCATCGCTCGCCGCGGGCTCGGACTCGACGGCGACAGGCTCTTCCGGTGGAGGTGCGACCGGCTCGACCGGCACCGGGGTCGGCTCACGTGGCGCAGCGATTTGACTGGCCCGACTATGCAGGCGATACATCCGGAGCAACACGAAAATGATGTAGCAGGCGACCAGCGTGATCAGGCCGATCACGGCTTCACGCAAACCCAGGGTCACGCCGGCCAGTTCCACGCTCTAGACCTAGAACCCAGCCGAATACTGCAAGCCGAGAATGTGCGCACTGTCGTCGTAGGTGCCGCGCAGCGTCGTTCCGACGCGTGAGGTCTGGTTGATGTTCGGGTCCTTGACGTAGAGGTAGGTGTAGCCGAGATCGAACTTGCCGGCCGCGCCGGCATTCCACTGGCCGCCCAGCGAGAACCAGACGCGGTCGTTGTCGGGGACGCGGGCCGAGCGGTCGCTGTCGCTGACCGGCGTCCGGTCGTAGGCGATACCGAACTTGACCTTCAGCGCATCGGTCGCCTTGTAGGCGGCGCCCCAGGCAAAACGCCAGGCGTTGTCGTAGTTGAAGTTCTCGGTCGACACCAGCGCGCCACTGTTACGGCTGTAGACGTTCAGGCTCTTCAGGCTGTTCCAGCGCGTGTAGGAAAGGTCGCCCATCGCTTCCCAGCGGTCGGAAACCTGCTGCCAGACGGAGAGGATGAAGGTGTCGGGCAGCTTGACGTCAGCCCGGATCGGCGTCGAGGAGAGTGCCGTCGAGGCATTGCCTTCGAGGGTGTAGTCCATCGTCGACCGGTAGGAGACACCGACCCGCATGGCCGGCGACAGCGTGAACAGCGCCCCGGCATTCCAGCCCCAGGCGGCATCGTCGCCCTTCAGGCGCGAGTAACTGCGGGCATCGGGCAGGGCCGAGGTCAGTTCGGCATCGATGGTTTGGTAGTTGATGCCGAGGCCGAGCGAAACTTTGTCATTGACGCGGTAGCCGAGCGACGGATTGTAATTGACCGTCTTCACTTCCGATTTCAGCGACTGGTAGCGCCCGATCCAGTTGCTGTCGTCGTACTCGGTAGCCAGACCGAACGGCGCCGAGATGCCGAAGCCAACGAACCAGTTCGGCGCCAGTTGGGCAGAGAAATAGGCGTTGGGCACCGCCGCCCAGCCGCCGGCATCACCGCCGTTGCCGCCAGTCCCGGTCGAGCCGCTGTTCTGGAACTTGTAGCTCGGGCCGACCCCGGCAACCCCGGCCGACAGGTGCAAACCTGGCAACTGCGTCATACCGGCCGGATTGAAGAAAATGGTGCTGGCGTTGTCGGCCACCGCCGCCGAGCCGGCGTAGGCGTTGCCGAGGCCGCTGGCGTTCTGCTCCCAGAGTTGAAAGGCAGCAGCCGATGCGCCGCCCGCGAAGGCAAGCAACAGCAGGGCGGGGACGGTACGCAGCATCATTTTGTTCATTGCTTCGCTCACTTGAAGTCGGGCCGGATAATTAATTGCGCGATTTTATTCCATTTCCGGTGAATTTTCGGCCGGCACCGCACGCTTGTTGCCAGCGGCATCGATCGCGACATAGGTTAGTTCGGCCTCGGTCACCTTGACGATGACCGGATTGGCGTAATTGCGCTCGGCATAGACCTCGACCTTGACGGTGATCGAGGTGTTGCCGACATGCACGATATCGGCATAAAGACTGACGATATCGCCGACCGAAATCGCCTGCTTGAACTGGAAGGAGTTGACGGAAACGGTGGCGACCCGACCGCGCGCCCGGCGCATGGCGGGAATGGCGCCGGCGACGTCGACCTGGGCCATGACCCAGCCGCCGAAGACATCGCCGTTCTGGTTGAGATCGGCCGGCATCGGGACGACGCGCAACGTTGAATGATTTTCCGGAAGAGTCATGCGGTCGACGGCCATAATTTGCCCAAATTCAAATGGAAGCCTGATTTTCGCGGAAAGCGGCGAGTTTTCATATACTGGCGAGCATAACCATATCAACGCTCAGAACAGGCTCCCCATGCGCCGCAGTACCGCCCTTCCCAAACCGCCGGTTGGCCAGCCGCTGGCCGAAACCCATGTCTGGCTGACGCTGCGCACCCTCTTCCCCTACCTCTGGCGCTACCGCCTGCGCGTCCTCGCTGCGCTTGCTTGCCTGGTCGGCGCCAAGGTCGCCAACGTCGGCGTGCCGATCATCTTCAAGGAAATGATCGACGGCTTGTCGACAACGCAACAAGCGCTCGCCCTGCCCATCCTGTTGCTCGTCCTTTATGGCGCCCTGCGCTTTTCAACCTCGCTGTTCACCGAGCTGCGCGAAATACTCTTTGCCCGGGTCACCCAGCGCGCCGTCCGCCAGGTCGCCCTCGAAGTCTTCGGCCACCTGCACTCGCTGAGCCTGCGCTTTCACCTCGAACGGCAGACCGGCGGCGTTTCGCGCGACATCGAACGCGGCTCGCGCTCGATCTCCAGCCTGATTTCCTACACCCTGTATTCGATCCTGCCGACGCTGGTCGAAATCGGTTTGGTCCTCGCCATCCTGTTCGTCAAGTACGACGCCGGGTACGTGCTGATCACCCTGGTTTCACTGGCCGCCTACATCGTGTTCACGATCAAGGTCAGCAACTGGCGCATCGACATCCGCCGCGCCGTCAATGAGAACGACTCGGCCGCCAACAGCCGCGCCATCGACAGCCTGCTCAACTACGAGACGGTCAAGTATTTCAACAACGAAGCCTGGGAAGCCCGCCGTTACGACGAACAACTGGTCAAGTGGGAAGAGGCGGCGACGCGCAGCCAGACCACGCTGGCCTTCCTCAACCTGGGCCAGCAGGCGATCATCGCCCTCGGTGTCACCGCCATGATGTGGCGGGCGGCGAGCGGCGTCGTGGACGGCACGATGACGATCGGCGACCTCGTGCTGGTCAATGCCTTCCTGATTCAGCTCTACATGCCGCTCAATTTCCTCGGCATTGTCTATCGCGAAATCCGCCAGGCGCTGACCGACATCGAACGCATGTTCAACCTGCTCAAGACGCATCGTGAAATTGCCGATGCGCCGGATGCCCGCGATCTACCGGCCGGCCCGCTGCAGATCAATTTCGACTCGGTGAGCTTCGCCTACGACCCGGAGCGGGTGATCCTGAAGAACCTCAGCTTCGCCGTCGCCCCCGGCCGTTCGGTCGCCGTGGTCGGCCACTCCGGGGCCGGCAAGTCGACACTGTCCCGCCTGCTCTACCGTTTCTACGACGTCACCGGTGGCGCCATCCGGATCAACGGCCACGACCTGCGCGGCCTGAAACAGGGCGCCCTGCGCGCCGCCATCGGCATCGTGCCGCAGGACACCGTGCTCTTCAACGACAGCATTTTCTACAACATCAACTACGGCCGCCCCGAGGCCAGCCGCGAAGAGGTCTATGCCGCCGCCCGAGCCGCCCAGTTGCACGACTTCATCGAATCGCTGCCGCAAAAGTACGAAACCAAGGTCGGCGAACGCGGCTTGAAACTCTCCGGCGGCGAAAAGCAGCGCGTCGCGATTGCCCGCACCCTGCTCAAGAACCCGCCCATCCTGATTTTCGACGAGGCGACCTCGGCCCTCGACTCGGCCACCGAGCGCGCCATCCAGGGCCAATTGGAAATGGCCGCCATCGGCCGGACGACGCTGACCATCGCCCACCGCTTGTCCACCGTGATGAATGCCGACGAAATCCTGGTCATGAGCGACGGCCAGATCATCGAGCGCGGCAGCCATGGCGCGCTGCTCGACGCCGGCGGCACCTACGCCCGGATGTGGACACTGCAACAACAGGAGGACGGCAATAGCGGCGACGGGCGATAATGGCGGATTCAACGTCCGCCGGCCGCCCGTACTCGCCCGCACTCGCCTGTCCATGCCTGAAATCCGCCCGCCACCGAAGCTCACCGCGCTCCCCGGCTCGCGCTGGCTGCTGCCGGTCCTGGTCTTCGTGCTGCTTGCCGCCGGCACGGTCGGCGCTTGGCGCTGGCAAAGCCTGACCCAGATCGAGGCAGCCGAACATGCCGGCCTGCGCGACAGCGCGGCGCATACGGCCGAACTGCACGACCGCCTGAAACTGCACGCCCAGTTTCTCCGCTCGCTGTCCGCCTTTGCCGCCGCCAATGTCAGCCAGGACCTCAAGGCCTGGCGCCGTTACACCAACGAAATCGACATCTCGCGCAACCTTAACGGCCTGCTCGCCTTCGCCTATGCGCCGGCCGTCGCCTCCAGCCAACGGGCCGCCTTCGTTTTTGGCCAGCGCCAGCAGGTCGACCGCAGCAATTTCACCATTTTCCCGCCGCCCGGCGACAACCTGGCCGTTCCGGTCACGTTTGTTGCACCGGACACCCCGACCTCGCAGCAGGCGCTTGGTTTCAACCTGCTCTCCGAAGCCGTCCGCCGCGAAGCGGTCGACATCGCCATCGCCAGCCGCGACGTTGCGATGTCCGGACGCATCACGCTGCTCTCCGACGAGAAGACCCGCCGCCCCGGTTTCATGCTGCTGCATGCGATCTACCAGCCCGGCATGCCGCTCGGTAATGTCGAGGAACGCCGACGCGCCTTTAGCGGCGTCGTCCTCAACGCCTATCACACCGACGCCTTCCTGGCTTCGCTGAACCTCGGCTTCAACAGCCAGTTTGCCATCCAGATCTTCGACGAAGGCAGCAATAGCCGCTCGGCCATCGCCCAGCCGCCGGCCCTGATTTTCGATTCGGCACCGGATTTGCCCGCCACGGCCAACGCACC
Organism: Dechloromonas hortensis; assembly: GCF_009469765.1. Lineage (GTDB taxonomy): Bacteria > Pseudomonadota > Gammaproteobacteria > Burkholderiales > Rhodocyclaceae > Azonexus > Azonexus hortensis. Next base: position 4,888 of record NZ_SSSQ01000017.1, on the reverse strand, counting down.
GATCTTTCATCACGAAATCGATTTCGGCGGTCGCAACTGGGTGCTCCACTACCGCCCGCGCCCGACGCAGCAAGACAGCAGCGGCTTTGATGCCGCCCGTCTGATCCTGGTCAGCGGCCTGGGTGGTAGCGTCCTGCTCGCCCTGCTGGTCTTTTACCTGACCACCCACCGCGAACGAGCCGAGCATTACGCCCGCCGGATTACGGCCGAGCTGCGCCGTTCCGAGGAGCGCATCCGGCTGGCCACGGCCGGCACCAACGACGGTCTGTGGGACCAGAACCTGCAAACCGGCGAGGAATACATCTCGGACCGGATGGCCGAAATTTTCGGTTTCCCCCGCGACCAGCCGCCCCAGCAGCTCAGCCGCTATACCGAGTGTATTTATCCGGAAGACATTGAGCGCCACAACGCCGCGCTGCGTCGCCACTTGCGGGAAAACGCCCCCTTCGACATCGAACTGCGCATCGACAAGACGAACGGTGACAGCGCCTGGATCAGGGCGCGCGGCGAGGCCATCCGCGATCCGGCGGGGCGGGCGATACGCATCGCCGGATCGGTTTCCGACATTACCGAGAAGAAGAACGCCGAGGCCCGCCTGGAGCGCCTGCGCCGCCTGCTCGCGACGTCGATCGCGGCGACGCCGCTGCCGCTTTTCGTCCAGGATGAACGGCGCAAGCTGCAAATGGTCAACGATGCCTTCTGCACCCTGCTCGGCACCCCGGAACGCGACTTGCTGACCCGTTTCTGGCCCGATTTTGCCGGTATTTCAGCCGCCGATCAGCGCCGCCTGCTCGGCGCCAGCGAACGGGCCCTCGCCTCCGGTGCCAGCGAGCCGCTGAGCTTCGAATTCGACAGCCCGGACCAAACCCGCCACCGTTTGATCGCCCGCATCGCCCAGGCCCAGAACCCGGAAGGCGAGCCTTTCCTGATTACCACGCTGACCGACGTCACCGAATTGCACCGGGCGGAAACCGCGATCAAGGCGGCCGACCGGATGAAGCAGGCGGTGCTCGATGCGGCGACCGAGGTGGCGATCATTGCCTGTGACCCGGAAGGGCTGATCACCATTTTCAACCGCGGCGCCGAAAAGATGCTGGGCTACTCGGCGCACGAGATGGTCGGCCGGCAGACGCCGCAACTGATCCATCTGCCGACGGAAGTCGCCGCCCGCACCAGTGCATTGAGCCGCGAGCTGGGCTATCCGGTCAGCGGCTTCGAGACCTTCGTCGTCAAGGCCCGCAACGGCAAACCGGATCAGCGCGAGTGGACCTATGTCCGCAAGGATGGCCGACAACTGAGCGTCAATCTGGTAGTCACCACCCAGCGCGATAGCGCCGGCCGGATCAGCGGCTACCTCGGCATCGCGGTCGACGTTTCCGAACAGAAACGGGCCGAGCAGGAATTGGCGCAACACCGCGACCACCTGCAGGAACTGGTCGCCGAACGCACCCAGCAACTCGACGTCGCACTGCACGAAGCGCAGGCGGCCAACGTTGCCAAGTCCGAATTCCTGGCCAACATGTCGCATGAACTGCGCACGCCGATGCATGCCATCCTGAGCTTTGCCGAGCTGGGCGAAGATCGGGCCGAGGCCGGCAGTCAAACCAAGATAGCCCAGTATTTCAACCGTATCGGCCAGAGCGCACGGCGACTGCTCGGCTTGATCAACGAGTTGCTCGATCTGGCCAAACTCGAAGCCGGGCGCATGGCACTGAACGCGGCGCCGATCGACGTCCTCGCCCTGCTCCGTCACACCGGCGCCCATCTCGAATCATTGATGCAGACCCGCCAGCTCAGCCTGGAAATCAGCTACGACACGCTACAAACCGATTTAGTCGGTGACCCGGAACGGATCGCCCAGGTCTTCCACAACCTGCTCTCCAATGCCATCAAGTTCTCCCCCGAAAAGGGTCGTATTCAAATCCATCTCGCCGCTGCCGAACTGCCCTGCGGTCGACCGGGTGAAAATGGCAAAAACCGGCCGGCGCTGGCGATCAGTTTCAGCGACGCCGGCATCGGTATTCCGCAGGACGAATTGCACAGCATTTTCGACAAGTTCGTACAGAGCAGCGCGACCAAGACCGGGGCCGGCGGCACCGGCCTGGGACTGGCGATCAGCCGGGAGATTGTTCTCCAGCACCGTGGTACGATTGCCGCCGAAAACAACACTGGCAGCGGCGCCTGCTTCACCGTCACCCTGCCACTCAATATCAGGATGGAGTCATCGGACCACGATGAATGAAGCGCGCGTACTGGTTGTAGACGACGAGGGCCTCAACCTCGAAATCCTCGGTGAATATTTCGAAAGCGAGCCGTCCTTCACGCTGCGCACGGCCGATGGCGGCGAAGAGGCCTGGCAGATCCTGCGCGACCCCGGCCAACACTTCGATGTCGTACTGCTCGACCGGATGATGCCGGGACTCGATGGCATCGGCCTGCTCCGCCGCATCAAGAGCGATCCACGCTTGGCCGACATCCCGGTCATCCTGCAGACGGCGGCCAATTCAGCCGGCGAAATCCGCGAAGGTCTGGAGGCCGGTGCCTATTACTACCTGACCAAGCCCTACCAGCGCGATGCCTTGTTCGCCATCGTGCACGCCGCACTGTCCGATGCCAAGACGCGCGACTCGCTGCGCCGCCGGCTGCACGAACATATCAACTCTCTGCAGTTCCTCAGTCGTGGCGAATTTACCATCCGCAGCATCGAGGAGGCCGGCCAGCTCGCCTCCTTCCTTGCCCAGGCCTGCCCAAATGCCGACACTACCGTGCTTGGCATCTCCGAGCTGCTGATCAATGCGGTCGAGCATGGCAACCTCGGCCTGAGCTATGCCGAAAAATCGCAACTCAAGCGAGAAGAGCGCTGGCAAGCGGAAATCGACCGGCGCAGCGCACTGCCGGCCTATCGCGACAAGCGGGTCAAGGTCAGCTTCGAGCGCAGCGCCGACTGCATCACCCTGCGCATCGTCGATGAGGGCAAGGGCTTTGCCTGGCAAAACTACCTCGAACTCTCCCCCGAGCGCGTCTGCGACCCGAACGGGCGCGGCATTGCACTGGCCCGGCTGATGAGCTTCGCCAATATCGCCTACGAGGGCTGCGGCAATGTTGCCGTCGCCACCATCCTCACCGCTCCCCATATACGCTAAGGCACACAGCCGAACATGAGTCTGGCCATGAACAAGATGAAGGTACTGGCGGTCGATGACAACCGCACCAACCTCCATATCCTGCAGGTCTTCCTGAAGAAACTCGGGCATGAAGTGATCCTTGCCGAAAACGGCGAGGAGGCGGTGCGCCGCTTCGTGGCCGATGCACCGGACCTGATCCTGCTCGACATCATGATGCCGGTCATGGACGGCTTCGAGGCCGCCCGCCGGATCAAGGGCCTGAACAGCGAACGGTGGACACCGATCATTTTCCTCTCGGCGCTGAACCGCGACGAGAATCTGGTCGAGGGGCTCGACGCCGGGGCCGACGATTACCTGACCAAACCGGTCAATTTCGTCGTCCTTGAGGCCAAGTTGCGCTCGGTACAGCGCTCGTTGAACATGCAGCAGCAGGCCATCGACTCGCTGCGCCGCGTCCAGGCCATTTCGGACAATGTCCTCGATGCCATCGTGACCATCGACGAACATGGCATCATTGCCACGGTCAACCGCGCCACCGAACGCATTTTCGGCTGGAGCACGGCCGAGATGGAAGGCAAGGGCATCGAGATGCTCATGCCAGAGCCCTATCAGGCGGGCCACAACAGCTATATCAACAACTACCTGAACGGCGGGTCGGCCAGGGCGATCGGCCAGGAGCGGGAACTCGAAGGCCTGCGCAAGGATGGCCACCGCTTCCCGGTGACCATCGGCGTCACCGAGATCACCCTCGACAACAAGCGGATGTTCATCGGCGTCCTGCGCGACGTCTCGGCGCAAAAACAGGCCGAGCAGAAGCTGCGCGACAACGCCCGCCAGCTCCAAGCCTATTACGACCAGACGCAAAGCGAACAGCAACTGGCCATGAAGCTGATGGAAAAACAGTTGCATCGCAGTGGTTTGAAGGACAGCCGCCTGCGTTACAAGGTAATCGCCGCCGAGAACTTCAGTGGCGACATCGTTGCCGCCAGTCGCTCGCCGGAAGGCCGCTGCTTCGCCCTGCTCGCCGACGCCACCGGTCACGGCCTGACGGCAGCGATCAGTGTGCTGCCGGTGCTGGCCATTTTCTACCGTCTCGCCCGCCGCAACCATTCGGTACGCGAGATCGTGCTTGAACTGAATCAGCAGCTCAAGGAATCAATGCCGGTCGGCCGTTTCGTCGCAGCCTCGCTGGTCTGCCTCGACGAAATCACCCGCACTGGTGAGATCTGGGTCGGTGGCACCCCCGAGGCTTTCCTGTTCGACCGCTGGGGGCGCAGCGAAAAAGTCTTTCCCTCCGCCAATCTGCCACTTGGCATCGTCGACAATGCGGAAATGGATTGCCACCCGGTCGCCTTCACCTGGAGTCCGGAAAGCCAGATCGTCCTCTGCTCGGACGGACTGCTCGAAGCCAACAACCGCCAAGGCAAGCAGTTCGGGCTCGACGGTCTGACCACTGCCGCCGCCAATACCTCACCTTCCAACCGTTTTACCGAAATCGACAACGCCCTCTCCCAACACCGCGAAGGTACTGTCGCCGCTGACGATATTTCCCTGATGATCATCGATTGCCCCTGACCCCGAAGGAGATTGACCATGCATTTCAGCAAACTTGCCGCCGCCGCCCTCATCGCCGCCACCTTCAGTGCCACACCGGCACTGGCCCAGGAGTCGGCCACCCTGAAGAAAATCAAGGACACCGGCACGATCACGCTGGGTCACCGTGAATCCTCGATTCCGTTTTCCTACTACGACGACAAGCAGCA
>NZ_SSSQ01000016.1 GCF_009469765.1 Dechloromonas hortensis | reverse complement strand
CGGCAGTCATTTGCCGTTCATGGTTATGTCATGTGTTGTACGTAGGCTGTCAGTTCCTTTGACTAAACCGTCAAAAGTCTCTACGCCACAAGACGAAAACCAAAATGGACAAAATCACGTTGAATCACAGGCCATCTATCACGATGCATGGACTGTTCGGCTATGTCTGGTTGAGCATTGAGCTTTTCCTGGGCACTGCAACGCTAGCTAATAATGAATCAATGAAGGAATGAATCGCCCCTGCTTTTGTAGACCGTCATGAGCGTCTACTTAGTGACGTAATTCACTCATCGCACACGAGAATAGCATCGTGTCCCTACACCTAACTGGCCGGTTCAGACAAGAAAGCAGCCAATTACTGCCATCCCATTGAATATCCGCTATTGGCCGGTAGTGTGAGGAAGCCAGCGACCGCTTTGTAGCACTCCACTTCGCAGAAACGGCCTTTGGCTAAATGGCTGCTTAGGAGAAAGCCGACTGGCCGGATTGGGTCGGGTACCGTCCTACGCAGATGACGAAAGCGGCCATTGACTGCCATCAGCGGCTGAGCGGCCGGTAACTGGCGCATTGCAGCCCGGTGCTGGCCTGAGGCCCAAGGGCGGCTTTGGCCGATTAGCTCCCGGTCACACCCCTCGCTGTACGACTGCTCGAATCAGTAATCGGCCGTTGGAGCATCAAGACGGCGAAGGTCCGCAGAGGGTCGGGAGCACGCATTCGCTGGATGGGAAAGCGGCCGTTCGTGGGCTATTAGGAGTTAATCGCTTCATCGAGTGAAGCGATGAAATCGACCAGGGCAGGATCTCGGGCGAGCAGCGCATAGCGATGCATCGCCGCTAGGACCAGGTCCGCATCCGGTAGCCGGCCGTCCATCGCCACCACCGCCCCAAGCGTTGCGTCGGCCGTGCGAGCATTGGCGAATGCCGGCTCGCCGAGCACCAGGCGATACAGCGGCGGCGGGGTGAACTCGAAATCCTCTGCTTGTTGCATGCCTTGCTCCCGATGGGGGTCAAAGGTTCAGCATCCGGGCGACTTTTCGCCCAAGATCGCCGGCCGTGCCATCCTGGCCGAGCTTTTTCGCGAGTTCGCCAATCTCTTCAAGCCCGCCCGTGATATGCCCGATTCCGGCGTCGATGATGCCGTTCCCGAGAAAGTGACTGGCGAGCGCCAGGATCATCACTAGGCCGATAGCGTGGGCAAAGATCCGCCAAATCATCGCCGGCCCTCAAACGTTCTGGCACGCGACTTTGCGCGGCCAGGTGTCGGGATCGGTGACGGTGGCCAGGCGATAGCCGCCGCCTTCAAGGTGCAGCATTTCGTAAGCCATGGGCTTACCATCGGCGAGGCGCGCTTGCATCAAGACAGCCTTTGCGCGCTCCCGGTCGGCGTTGTCGTAGCACACGCGAAGGGGCTGAGCGTGTGCAGTCTTGAAGCGCTCGACGACGTGCCCGATAGCATCGCTATATTGGGCATAGGTCACGGCGCCGGGCTCAGCGGTGGCGGAGCCGGCGAAGAGGATCGCGAAGAGGGTCGTTTTAAGCATGTGCTGCTCCTTGTGTGGTCGTGCGGCCTCGGCCGCCATACCCACTATTCCCACCGGGCGGAAAGCCCGGCGGGGCTGGCTGGCTGCTAGTCTTCGCGGGGGAGCATGATCGTTATCACTGGCTCGCCCTGGTCGCCGGGGCCGACTTGGAGCTTGAAGTCGTGGTACTTGCTCCGCCCTGCGCCCATGATGATGCAGCGGAAAATCACGGTGGATTCGTCGAGCTTGCGGGCCATGGCCTTGGACATGAAAAGCATGTCGTGAAGAATTCCCGCGTAGTCGTTGCAGTAGCGCGGGTTCTCGACGGCCTTTTGCATGATCTCGAAAACGGCGGCGGTGCATGCAATCGGGTGCTTGTAGTGCTGGCGGCAAACCGACGCGGTGTCGCTTTCGTAGTAGCTCAGTTCGATCAATACCCCGTCCTCGATGGCCTGGGCGCGGGTGTAGGTGTGGATGGGCGAACCGAAGAGCTCGAAGAGGTCGGCGGCGGTGTTGGCGTTCGTGTTCATGTAACGATTCCTTAGCGGGTGGCGAGAGAGAGGAAAACCGGGAGAGCGGCAAAGGCTTTGCAGCCGTTCGCCAGGGCGTCGAGGTCTTGGTAGTAGCGGCCTCCGCCAACGTGCCGGGGGCCGAGGGTTGCGCGGTGGCTGGCAACGAACCATTGCCCGCCCAGGACATAGGCCGTGTATTCCACGCCCCGGCGGGTGGTGGTGTAGTACGTCACGCCGTCGAGAGTTTGGGCGGTGATGCCTTCGCTGTTACAAGTGATCTGGATTGCTGCATCCCTGCCTTTGACTTGCGTTTGCGATGGATTCGAGCTGCGCATAGTTACTTCCTCCTTTTCCGTTGATCCGTCTTGCTTGCATTGCCCCTTGCCGCACGGCGGCCGGAAGGGTGAAGCGGAATGAAAGGGAGAAAGCAGAGGCCGCACGCCTCGAAGACCTAGCGCATCGCGCCAGGTCGAAGAGGATCGGGTGAGCATTTCAGGCGTAGCCGGCCCTTTTGTTCTGCGCCTTCCGGCTAAGGTCGGCGTTTAGGGGGCTGCATGCGCTTTAGACGGGTCGGCGGAAAGGTGAGGCGCGGCCGAATTGGTCTGTAGCAAACGCCAAGGGGGCCGAAGCCCCCTTGTTCTGGTTGGCTATTAAAGCCAATGGTCCCAAAACTCGCTTGCTATTTTTGCGCCGCCCCACCGGTCGATTAGATCGAAGCAATCGTTCAAGCTGAAATCCTCTCCAATCGTGCCATAGCAAAAATCGCTGCCGATGGCCGGGGTGAACGTGTAGCCGGCGAGCTTTGCATACCCCTCGCCGTCGAGCTCAAGCAGTCCCTCGCGCAGCAACTCAGCAACCATGCACAGCGACGGAATGAATTCAGCTTCTTCGGAGTTGCCGCCGCTCCCGTCTTCCGCCACTTTGCCGCCGGTTGCCCTGGGGTCCGGCACGATCCAGCCAGTGCTGCCGTACTGATACACAACCATCCGGCCACGCGGGTCTTCCGACAATTGAGTAATGATCTCGTCTTTGGTCATTGCTGGCCGCAACTGCGTTCGAATCGTTCCAACAACAACTTGCCCCGGCGCGAATTTCGAATTGCCGGTGATGTAATACCAACCAGTGCGGGAATGGGCGCAGTAACCCGGCCAAACTCGCCGGCCCTCAATGTCGGAAATTCCGGTGCCGATCTGATGCGAAAAAATCGGCGGCGTTTCAAACCCGCGCAGCATCGTGAACTTTACGAGAACCCTGTCCTCATCGCCCTCGGTTGCCTCTTCTACTGCGTCCACGCGAAATTCAAAGTTCATTGCATCCTCCGTTATTAGTCTTCGCAGTTCCAGAAAACACCAACGGACCCAGCGCCGGCTTCGTGGGCTTTTGCTACAAAGCTGCGCAGTTCCTCGGTTAAATGTTCTGGTTTGATAAAAGCCTCAAATTCGTTGAGGGGTACGTAGCAATCCTCACTCCCAGTGCTTGAAAACCGTCGCGTCTCCGCGTAATCAAACTGTCCGCGCCACGCGGTAAATATGGACGCAACGTCGGCATGATCTGAGCAGTTGCGGCAGTCCACAGGCATATAAGCTTGAAATGAAATATGAAGGTCTGGGCGGATGTTTGATTTTTTCGGCTCGGGCCGTTCTTCGTTCATTTCGCTTTCTCCTGTGTTGTTCCTGGTCACGTATCGCATCAATAGGAAAGGGGCCGAAGCCCCCTTCCCTATCTGCCATAGTCGCGGCCGGTGTCCTTGGTTTTTGCCGGCGCCTCGATCTCCTTGGCCGGTGCTTTTGGCTCGGGGAGCTCTCGCCCGGCGAGCTCCTTGGCTGCCTCTGCCGCCTTGCTCGGCGGTAGCTCTACGCCGCGCTCTACGTCCTTGCGTAGTTCCTGGCGCGTCTCCTTGGCACCTTCCGTGGTCGCTGCAAGCTCCGGGTTGCGCTCGCGCTTCGCCGTGGCGTCGGCGGCCTTTACCTTCGCTTCGAGCTCGCGCTTTGCTTCCCGAATGGCCTTTGCTTGCTCGGCCTTAATCTGAATGCGCGCCGCCACGGATTCGAGCATGCCCGCTTTCTGCCAGTGCTCGCCCTTCTTGAGCGCGCTGTCGATGGGCTTGGCGATGGCCTTGGCTAGTGCGTTGCCCTTCGTCGTTTCCCGAAGAGCGTCGCGCATGCGGCCGGCGGCCTCGGCTTTGAGGCTGCCACCAGATTTGAGGACGCTGGTGCCAATTTTTACGCCGAGGACTTTCTTGTCGACAATCGTGTATTTCGTCGAGGTCGCGCCCAGGTGGTTTAGGTTGCGGCTGGTGGTCGAGCGCTGGGCGGCAGGGTTCAAGGACTTGGCGAGAGTCGTGCCGTTCTTGGTGTTTTGGAAGTACGTGCGCCCCTCGCTGTCCTTCACTGCCTTGTATTCGCCGGCCTTCATGGCTTTGTCGAGTTTCTTACCCTCCGGCAGGCGCTCGCCGGCTTTGTGGGCCTCCAGGGCTTTGCGTGCGAGCTCGCCGTCGCGCTTCACTGCTTCGGCGGGATCTCGCTTCATGGTGCTGGAGAACTTCGGCTGTTCCTTCGCCGGTTGAGCCTTCGCGGCCTTCTCTTTGTCCCAAGCGCTGGCCTGTTTCAGGCGGGCGCGGTCTTCGGTCCTGGCTGCGCTGGCGCGCTCGGCCTTAGCCTCGGCAAGCTGTTTCTCAAGCTTGCCAAGGCGTTCTTGCGACTTCGTTACTGCTTGGTCATCTCGGCGATCAGCCGGGCGATCTCCTGCTCCCTGCCGTCGCAATGCTGAATCTCCGGCGCTCTTAGCTCCCACGTCATCGCGCCCATGGGCTTGCAGTAACACTTCAGCGCCATCGCGTTTTTTTCCTTCTTCGGCACTACGCTGGTGAACCAAATCGATCCGGGACACGTCGCGCATGCGTTCGATTTGCTGGGCTTGTCCGACTCCGGGAGCGCGATCCGCTGCAGCGTCTCGCTGACGTAAATCGGCGATGGCTCGTTGTGCTGCTCGTTGCTGTTCTGGGTCGATTCGTCCGTATCGGTCGGGTTCGGGTTTTGCATTCTGCTGCTCCTTTGCATGGTTGATTTGTGCTTCTGCTTGCTTGTCCTTGGCCTCGGAAAGCTTGGCGCGCTCGGCTTCGATCTTGGTTTCCAGCTTCTTGATTTCAGCGTCGGCGGCACGCACGCGGGCCTCGGCCTGGTCGATGGCGTTTTGGTGCTTCTCGACCTTGGCGAAGTCGCTGCTGCTACCCTTGGCTTGTGAATGGGCGAGCTGCTTCGCCAGACCATCGCGCTGGTCGCGGGTGATGTGCATTTGCACGGTTTCGCGCTGGCGGCTGAGCGCGACATATGCGAGCTCGCGGTGCGCCATCCCGCCGGGGGCATAGTGGGCGCGATCTACCGTCACGCCTTGCGACTTGTGCACCGTCATCGCATAGCCGTGGTCGAGCTTGTTGTACGTGTTCTGGTTGATGGTGACGCGCCGGGCGGTGGCGAGGTCTTCTTTGCCGTCGGCGCCCTTCTTGGCGGTGTCGTCCAGGCGAACGGTTAGCGTGCCGTCTGTGGCCTTTTCGACGGTGCCCGTCGTGCCGTTCCTGACGCGCGGGTTATTCGCGTTTTCGAGGAAAATCACCCGGTCGCCGGCCGCGAATTGACGCTCGCCGCGCTCCGTCGAGAACTTCGCTTCTTCCGGCTGAACGAGGCCGGCCGCTTTTGCCTGCTCGCGGGCAAGCTGGTTAATTGCATGCACTTCTGCATTGGTCTCGGCCAGTGCGAGCGAGGTCTTACCCTCCACCAGGTCGGCAACGGTGCCGGCGGCCATGGCGTTCGTTACAGCGGCACGATCTTCATGCTGATGGAGCCGGCCGCCGGCTTCGAGGTATGCGATGACCTTCTCGCTGCGCCCGGCCTTGGCGTCGTGCACCATGGCCTTCTCTTCGTCGGTTTTCTGCCGGCGAATGTCGTTCATCACCGCAAACTTGCCAATCGCTTCGCGCTGGGCGCGCATGGCGCCGCCCGCATCGACCGGCTGGATTTGCGACGTGTCGCCGACCAAAACCAGCTTCGCGCCGGATTGGTCGACGTGGTCCTGCAGCCGGCTCATAAGCCTCGAATCGCACATGCCGGCTTCGTCGACGACGACGACGGTCTTCGCATCAAGCGCCAGCTTGCCGTTCTCCAGCTTCAACAACGTGGCGTGGATCGTCTCCGACTTGATGCCGCTCGACTGCTCCAGGCCTTCCGCTGCTTTGCCTTGCAAAGCGCACCCACGCACGGTGTAGCCGTCGCGCTCCCAGGCGTCGCGTGCCGCATCCATCATGTATGACTTACCTGCCCCTGCCGTCCCTTCCACAAGTGCGATACGCTCGTCGCCGGTGATGTGGATGAGCGCCGCTTTTTGCTCATCGCTTAGCGTCTTTGCGTCCATCGCGGCGATGAGCGATTGCGCGCCGACGGGGTGGGTATGCTCCTTCGACATGGCGGCCGCACGGTCGGCAATGCGGCGCTCGATTTCGTACATTTCGCGCGACGTGTAGCGGGCGTTTCCGTTCTGGTCGCGGAGCTCAATGAGATCCGGCGAGTTCTTCAAGTTCTCGAAAAGCTGCTCGGCCTGGTCGGCGGAAAGCTTGCCTTGGCATTCCTGATAGATTGCCGCCTCAAGCTGTTGCGGGGTGACGGTGCTTTGCTGGCCGATGACGAGATTCGCCAACTCGGGGAGCTCGGGCATCGGTTCGATTGCGGGCTTTTCGCCTTGGCGCATCGCCTCAATGGCGGCCGGGGTGACGCCGAATTCGGCGCTGGCGGCGCGGGCTTTCTCGAAAAGCTCCGAGCGGTTAACAAGGCCCTTCTCGACGCGGGTCGCCATGGTCGCCGCTTGGCTGGCCTTGCCGCCGGATAGGCCACGTTCCTTCAGTGCAGCCTCGATTTGTTGGCGGCGTTTCGAGAAGTCTTTCTCCAACTGCTTCGGGATCGAGGCGATGCGGAAACTGCTTTTATCTCGCTCGATGGTGAAGCCCATTTGCTGCAAGCGGTCGGCGAAATCGGCGCGGAAATATGCGCCATTGAGCATCATCGAGCGCTTGTCGAAATCGAGATTCCGGCCGTCCGGGCCAATGTTCATCACGATGGCGTGGACGTGCAACTGGGGGTCGCCTTCGCGACTGGTTGAATGCTCGTAAGTCGCGGCCGTGAGGCCGCCGGTGTGCGGGCGCTTCTCCGTGCCGTCGTGGCCGTATTGGCAGCGATACGAACCGTCACGGCCCATCTTTTCGATGGTCTTTGCAACCGACTCGTGCATGGCATCCGAGATCGCTTTCTGCGTCGCCGGGTCGGCGTTGGCCCAAGCCAGGCTAACGGACTTCGGAGCACTAAAGCAAAGGTCTTCACCTGGCTTGTGGGCGGGGCCGTGGCGTGCTGAAAGCACTTCGCCCGTCTTCGGGTGATAGCCCTGCATGATCTGCGTGAGCTCGCCCTTTTCGATCTTGCCGGCAAGTTCAAGCTCTTCCGCTTGCGCACCCACCCAGCGGCCGGGAGGCTCGCCGCCATTGTCGTAATAGTCCTCGCGGGCAAGGTTTTCGTAATACTTATCCGCACCGCTACCCGCTGACAAACTCTTGCTCGACAACATGCTGATTGCTCCGTTTTGGCTTTCCCTCCTTCTTGTCGTCGGGCGCGGAAAAGAAAAACCCGGCGCTCGGCCGGGTGCGGGATTGGGTGGCTCGCGGGTTAGTTGCTTGGGCTCTGGCTCTGGCTCTGCCCCGGCTCGCCATAGACAGCTTTGAGCTGATCCGTTTTGGCAATTCCGATGACCGGAACGCGTGCATTGCTGATAGCGGCGAGGACCGTATCAAGGTCGGAATCGAGCAGGCCGCGTGCGGCCAATGCGTCGAGAATTGCTTTCGACTTCTTCTGCGTTTCACGCTCCTTGGCGGCTTTGATTGCGGTGTCAATCTGCTTCAACTGGTTGAGCAAGTCAGTACGTTTTGCTTCGAGGGCTTCGATGGTTGGGGTGCGGCTCATGGGTGCTTCTCCTTTTCGGTTTGGGTGATGGTTACGTATGCGTGTCGGCGGAAATCACTGGTTGTACAAACCCGGCGGCGGGGTCATGCCGGCCCAAGCGTATTGGTCTGGTTTGACGTTTGAATCCCAGCCCACCGCATCAACAATTCGCTGCAGGTTTCGTCGGTAAAAATCCTCCCTTTCGGGGCGCGGCTGTTCGTCCGTTTCGCGGTATTCGTCGAAGACCGTACCGGGGCGGCAGCGGCGGAATGTCTCCGCTTTTGGCTCTGCCGGTGGGGTCGGCGCGGGGGCCGGTCGGGGTGCGGCCGGCGGTGCCGCCGAGCGCGCCAGGTGGTCGAAGATTTTCCCAACGCTGGCGACGAGGTATTTAAGCGTTTCGTCGGTGCGTTCCAGCGCGGTTTGGGTGCGCTTCTGGCCGGCATAAAGGTCCGCCATAGCCTCGCCGATTTCGTTCAGGCCGGGGCCGTCTTGGGGGGTATTGGAGGACACGCCCGCCCCTCCGGGGGCTGGGTTGCCGAGACGGCTTTCGAGGTCGTCGAGGCGTTCAAGGATCGCCGACAAAGCGGCCGATTCCATGGCGCCGGATTCGGTGCGAGCGCCGATATTGAGAGCTGCGGTTACAACGAATTCGGACACGGTTACGCCAATCGTTTCAGCATCACGGACGATCCGCAGGTATTGCTCATCGGTGCAGCGAGCGCTCAGTTTCTTGCCTGCCATTTCTGCTCTCTCCTTGCCTTTTGGTTTCCGTCGGACGTTTGTCGGACATGTAGGCTTATGGAGTGCAGCGGAAAAACTGGCGTCGGACACGGGAAGCCCTGGAAACGCTTGGTTTCCGGCCGTGCCTGTCGGACAGTGTCGGACACGCTGCCGAACCGGGAAAACCACGGCGCTATGCGGGCTGCGGAGCGGTTTTTCATCGGTTGTCGTCAGACAACTGATAAGGCAGGTGTGTTTATTATTTGCTTTTGAGTCCCGCTGTGTTTTGTTGCTCGTGAAGTCTTCTCCCCTGTCCCGGCTTGTTGCCGGTCCAGCCCCTTTGCTCTCGAGTTGGATCAGCGAGGGATTAGCCTGAAAAGAAGAGGATGGAGGCAAAGAAAAGCCGGCTCGTTGGCCGGCTTGGCGGAATACCCGCCCCGCTCGCTGGCGGGGCTTCCTGATTACTGCTTCGGCGGAGCAGTCGGCCCCGGTTGCGGGCTCGGCTGCGGCGTCTGGGGAGTGGCGCGAAGGATGCCGCCCTGCGGAACTTTCGGAGCTCCAGCAGGAGTCCCTCCTGGCGCTTTATTTGGCGCCCCGCCCGGTGCCTTGCCAGCACCTCCGGCGAGGCTGTTCAATACCCGCGCAGTCTGGCTCATTGTGGTCTTTGCCACGCCGTCACCCATGCCCTTCGCCATGGCCGCTGCACCGCTGGCGACCGCCGTCGCGGCCCCCTTGCCTACCAGGCCGGCCGCCGGCCCAAGTGCTCGCCCAGCGGCTCCGCCAACACTGCCCGCCGCTGCTCCGATCACCCCAGCAACAGCCCCGCCGTCGACTGAAAATCCTCCGAAAACAGCTTGCACGATGCGCGGGATCGAGAGCAGCACGAGGCAGCTCAGCGCATAGACACAGATCATGCCGAGCATGCCCCCGACCACCGGAAGGAACTGGTTGTCCGCATTCATTTTCGCGGCCGTTGAATTCACCGCTGCTTGCAAAATTCCGCTGTCACCCAACAAGATTTGGAGGAAAACGCTGCAGCCGACCGCCGTAAGGCCGGACTGCACGGCCAGATTGACGGCGTTGTAACTCCACGTTTTTGAAATTGGATACATTGCGAGGGCTAGCGGCGCGAACACTGCTGCCAGGACCAGTGCGGTGTCGGCCAGCAGGGGCGTCGCGATAGCCACCAGGGCGGTAGCCACGCCTGCGCAGACACTAACTATGCTGAATGCCTTGATGGCGAGGTCGACCCCAAACGAGGAAAGAGCGTCGAAAATCATGCTTAGTCTCCTTTTATTTACCGGCTTGCTGGTTCTGGTAGGGGGCGCTCGGTCCGTAGGGCTCGGTCATGGCGGTCAAAATTCGCTGCTGGAACGCTGCATTAACCGACTCCATCCTCTCAACGGTTTTCTTCATCAGCGTCGCCGGCGGGCCGGCGAAATCTGGCGCCACCAGCCCGGCAACCTTTGCGCGCATTTGGAGAATGTCGTTCTTTATACCGACGACTCGGCAGCCGTCTTTGCCGCTTGGATTGACCAGCCACACGACAATAAACAGCGGCAGGCATGTGCTGATAAGTTGACGGCAGCCGCGTACCAGATCGTCGTGGAAGAGCATGTGCACAATCGAAAGGCCGACCGCGAGGCCGATGGTATAGGGCAGGATCGAGGACCAGGCAAAGCCGCAGATTGCAGCGATGGACTTGTCGACGCTTGAGTACAACGCGACTGCCATCGCAGCCACGGTTTGCATGAGTGTGTCGTACATTGCACCTCCGAGGGGTAGTAACTTGGCCGCCGATCTGGCCCGCCTTACTCTCTTCTCCCTGCGCTCGGAAAAAACAAAACCCGGCGTTCGGCCGGGTTCTGGTTGGGGTGGTTTGAGAGTCGTTACGCGGGCATCGGCTCGGCGGTTTCGGTCTTCGGCTTGCGGGCTTTCGGGACGAAGCGTTCGGCGACTTCTTCACCGTGGACGATGGGGATATTCACGACGCACGGCGGGGTATCGCCGACCAAGTTGAGATAGCCGACGAGATTTTTGAGCCCCATTACCTCTGCGCTCATCACGACCCGTTGCGTGGTGTATTGAACGCTCTGGCTGTGGCTCACGTCGCTGCCATTGCTGCTCGTCGAGTGGTTCACGCGTTGAATGTCCTGCTCGCCGAAAATTGAGCTGAAATACTCAGCCGTCTCCGGGTCCGGGGAGCGCAAGATAAGCTGCGTACCCAAGCAATTCAGCAGCGTTTTGGTCAGTTCGCGGCCGTATGGGCTGAAAATCTGGCTGACTGATTGAACGCCGAGAATCACCGCCGCGCCGTACTTGCGGCCCTTCGCCAGTAGGTCGGACAGGGCGCCGATATAGCCCAGCGTCGCGAACTCGTCCAGGGCGAACCAAACCCGGCGCGTGCTGCTCGGCTTCAGTTCCATCACGGCACTCGCGGCAACGTCGAGGACGGTGGCAATGATGGGTTTCAGGGACGTGAATTGCGGGTCCGTGAAGCTCAGGAACAGCCAGCCGGCGCCGTCGTTGGCGACGAACTTCCGAACGCTAAATGCATCGATGCCGGCGGCGGGGTCGAGGTACTGATAGCACTTAATCTTGCTCGACACGATGCCCATGATGGACCCCAACATGCGCTCATTACCGTCGGCAAAGAGGCCAACCGCCGGGGTGCCGTCGATGAACTCTTTGAGCTCACTATGCGACGCTTGCGTGAGCAAACGCATTAGCTCGCCATTGTTGCCATCAGTCGCCCAGAGCTTGGCCAGGGCGGCGGAGAGCAGGGTTTGAGCGTAGCCGTTCCATTCTGCGGCCGAGCCCTCCCCGTCCGGGCAAATGCTCTTTGCGATGCGCTCCGCGTCCCACTCACCCTGCATTTCGGCGAGGGGGCTCCAGGACACGCTGCGGGCGTCGAACGGGTTGAGGATTACGTCGCCTTCACGGAGATAGCGACTCACGAATTCCCCTCCCACGTCGGACACGACTGCCCTCTGACCGACTTCGCGAACCGGGCCGAGGATTTGGTGAAAGGTCTGGGATTTACCCGTACCCGGTGCGCCGGCCAGGAGGAAGTTAGTCGGCTCGAAGCGCTTCGGAATGGCAACTTGGCCGATGGCGATATTGCTCTCTTCATTCTTCAGTAGAGCTTGAACTTCGCGCACGTCGGCGAGCTGATTGCCGCGAAGAACGGTCGGGCCGTCATTATTCCGACTGAAGCCCCCGGTCTTTTTCAGAATCCACGTCCAGCCGCCCATGAGCAGCAGCGCGTACACAGCAAATGCGTTGAGGAATCCGGCCGGCGTAATGAGCGCCAGGGCGGCGGCGATGCCGGCGAGGATGCCGTACTGCGCTTTCAGCGAAAGCTGAATTAGCGCGCGAACGCCTGCTTTGAGCCCCCACAAACCGCCGGCAAAGATACCGACCCCGATGAGGAGGGCGAGAAGTCCTTTATCCATGTGTGTTTCTCCTTGAATGGTTGATGTTTAGCGACGTTGAATTGCGTTGCGACGACCAGCATCGGCGAGCCGGTCGAGGCGAATGGTCTTGATGTAGGCAACCCCGAACGGCAGCGCCAGGGCGCCGAACAGGCCGCCGAGCAGGCTGTTGAATGGCCAGGCGTCGAATGACGCTGAGAGCGTCGGCGACTCTTTAGCGATCCCCGGCCGCTTTGCAGCGATCTCGGGCAGCACCAGCGGCCCAACAACCGGCAGGCGGGCAATCTGGAGCTTCAACACCGCCTCCGGCGGAATCAATCGCCGGGCCGATTCGGGAAGGAGTTGATACGACGCAATAGCGGTCAGCAGCACGCCCAACACGAAGCCGACCAGGGCGAGGTACAGCGCGACCCGGGTACTAGCTGCGGCGTCGTCGAGGGCTTGTTTGGTCACTAGCATTTGCTTACTCCTTTCTTGTTCATGTCTTCTATTCGCTGGTAGCGGAAGGATTTAGAAAAGGCCGAGCTGCCCGAGATTGGGCAGCTCGGCGACGTGCGGGATGCGGCTTTTCTTCGCCTTCGGCTCGGTCGGCCGGGCGGGCATTGAGAAGGCCGGCAACTCAAAGCAGCCCTGCCCTGCCCCAGGGTCGAGCAAACTCAACAAAGTCAGGCATTGCGCGACCATGTAGCGGCCATTCCGGTCCGTCATGCCGAGCTTGTCGCTGGCTACCTCAACGCTGTCGCCGTTGACGATCAGCGAAGCGAATGCGCGGAGCGAGGACGGCAGCAGAGCCAACTTTTCAGCGATCTTCTTTTCGCTACCCGAACGCCAGGCCGCCGGCTCTTCTTCGTCGTCGTGGTCGTCGGCAGCAAGCTCCGGCGCGTCCTCGGCGTCGAGCTCGATGCCGTAGCGGCATTGGCTCGCAGCTTCGCTCAGTGCAGCGCGGTAGCGCACTTCAGCAAAGGTTCTCAGCGAGGCGTTACGGCTCGGGTCGAAGCGGCGAGCGGCTTCGACAACAGAGCATGCATACATACCCTGCGCCTCGTCCGCGTCAATGCCGTGCATTGCGCCAAGGCGAATAGCAATGCGCTTGTTTGCTTCGACCAGGGCGGTGATTTCGGCCTGGCTGAACTCGGTGGCGGTGCTCATTTCGCACCTCCAGCCAGTCGCTCGGCCAGGCGCTCGGCGAGCTCGTTGGCGGTGACGTAGTAGCGCCCGGCGTCAGGCTGGGGAATCAGGCAGGCGGAGGGAAACTTGGCTGCAACAATGTTTTTAGCATGTTGCAAAACATCGGCGGTATGCATGAACGGACCTCGGGCTGGGAAAAATAAAACTCCAGTCCGCCGGCGCCTTGGGTGGCGCTACCTCGCAGCTGCAAGGGGTTCGGTGCGTTCGCGATCAAATCGATCAGCGCATCTAGTATGCCATGGTATGCCATTGCACACAAGCCCACGATGACAATCATTTAAATATCGTAACGCTATTTATTGCATGTTGTTTGCCAATCGTTTTAATTGCCATACACTAGCCACACACCATCACTCAGAGGTCATCATGATTGTTAGCGTTTTGAATACCAAAGGCGGCGTCGGTAAAACCACGATTGCGGTGAATCTCGCCATTGCCCAGGCCCTCGCCGGCCGCAATGTTTGGCTGATCGATGGCGACCGCCAGGCGACCGCACAGCAGGCAATCGCCCAGCGCATCGAGGCCGGGCAGCAGCCAGCTTTGGCTGTGTCGCACTACGCAGAAGGGCCGATGCTTCGCGCCCAGGTGCAACAGCAAGCCGGGCATTTCGATGATGTTGTAATTGATGCCGGTGGACGCGATTCGACGGCTCTACGCGCCGCGCTGATGCTGTCGGATGTTGTTGTTATCCCCTTCCAGCCCCGCAGCTTCGATGTCTGGGGGGTTGGCGACATGGCAGAGATCGCGAAGGAAGCGCTGAGCATGCGCGACGGTCTGAAGCTCTTCGCAGTGCTCAATGGAGCTGATGCGAGCGGGAAGGACAATACCGAGGCGGCGGAGGCTGTCGCGGAGCTTTCGCCGCTGGTTTACCTGCCGACGGCTATAGGCCGCCGCAAGGGCATTGCCGAGGCTGCAGGCAGTGGTTTGTCTGTTCTTGAAGTGCTTGGCCAGGCGAAGGCCAAGGCAGAGATTGCAGCGCTAGTAGCTGCAGTTTTTAGCAAGCAGTAAAATAGCAGCCGACTATTGGAGAGCAATCAAATGACAATCAAAAAGCCTGTCAAAACGACGCCTGACATGTTTATCAGCGGCGCACCGGATGCGAAGCCGGAGGCCGAGGCGAAGCTGGCACCTGGGCCTTCGACGATCCGTGGTAAGAAGCAGATTATTACTGTTGGCTTCTCACCAGAACTGCTCGCGAAGATTGACGCGGCGGCGGCTGAGAATGGCATTAGCCGGGCGGCCTTTATTAATCTTGCGTGCTCTCAGGCGACTGCAAAGCATTAGATTGGTCAGTGCCAATGAAAAAGCCGCCTGCGGGCGGCTTTGCTATTCAAAAGATATCGTTTAAATATCTTTTTGATTGTCATTTGATAGTTTATACTTATTTAAACACTATCAAGGGGATTGTCATGAAAGACCTGAAACTGCCCAAGAAAGCCGCCGCCTTGTACGCCGCCCTTGAGGCCGGCGAGACGCTGACCGGTGGCGAACAAGCAAGCCTCCGAGACGCCCTGGACAAGCTGCTTAAAAAAATCAGAGGCATGCTTTTTGCCGACCCCAGCCCCGAGTACAGCGAGTGGATCGCCAGGCAGCAGTCTTACACCGGCAAGGTCGTAGAAGCGCTTGCTCAAGCGCACTTTGCTCGATTGCGATCCCGCCCGGGAATCTCTTAACCCTCGCCATGCACCAGTCTGACCTGGCGCAAAGCACCGGCTAAACCGGTTGTTATCCACGCCCCGCCGGTGACGGCGAGCCGCCAGGCGAGTTAGGCCGGGCTCACTCTATGGAGCAGAGGCCGGTCGGGGTGTGGGTAACACACCTCCGTTCATCCTTCTATCTCGTGTTTTCTTTCGCCACTAAGCCCTTTGAACTGCACTAAATGCGCTTTCGATTCTGTTGGAAAAATATTGCAGTGCCATTTGCGCAAGCTCGTGGGGGATGCGAGTTTCAATCCGTTTCCCCAAGTGATCGCTTGGAGGCTGGTACTCTCGGTCAGAATCGATCACAGCAATTACTTCAAGGCGTGCAGGCGTAAACTTGACGATCAGGTTGCCAGTTGTCACAAGTGACTCTGGTTGTTTGTCGCCCGAAATGCTACCTCGCACAATTGTTCCACCGCCTTCTCCCCCTGTAACCGTGGTATGTGAGCCTTTGGTTTCGACTATCTGGCGAATGGAGTGCTGGTTACAATTTCTGGCGTGAAGAACATACGAAATCAATCCGTCACTGCGCAGATCGTGAGTCATCTGATCTAAATACCTTTGCGCCCTAGGGTTGCCTTTTAGCGCGTTAAGGCATTTGTTTCTCGACGTAATCAGGTATCCGAGGCAGTCTTTCCAGGCCTTCTCATAGGCGTCCATAGTCACTGCTGAAGCCATTTGGTTTACGGACTCTTGAGCATACTCGAGCTCTTTCAAAACCATCTTCAAAACTTCCCGATTTTCCACTGCCCGTCTTCCTTGACTACGGTCACTAGGTCGTCTTGCTGCTTTCCAGCGGTCGTCGTAATCGTAGCGACGTAACGAACCGACCTCTCGGCCCTCTCCCTCTCCACGAGCTTGAAATCAGCAATGGCGCCGGTGCGATAGTACGGTTGCAGGTTGGCGTTATTGACGCCTCCCATGAGCATGGCGAAGCTATGCATGTCTTTGGATAGTGACTCTTCAACGGCAAGGTGTTTGCCGGCTTTGAGGTTGTCTAGCAGCCTTTTGGCTGCAACGTCTGGGCCGTCCGAGCAGGCAGACAAAGCAAACAGGAACACAACAAACAGGTAACGCATCACCTTGCCTCACGCCAAATAGGTGCTGACGGTCGCCTTCAGCTTGTCGGCGTGAGTGTAAATGTCGTCCAGGTCGGAAAGCTGCACCTTCTCTTCATCCTTGCCGACCATCAGCCCCAACGCCAAGCGTTCGGCATTGTTGAAGCGGAGGCGGCAGATCGGTTTACGGTTGTTATCGTCGAAGAGGATCGCACAGTAGCTTTGCGCATCGCGCATGAAAACACGCTTCGACGGCACCAGTTCGCGCAGAATTGAACGAACGATGTAGAAGCCTTCGAGCTCTTGGGCTGTCGTTTCGACCGCCGGGCCTTCACTGCCCTCTTCGCTACTCGCTGCTGCCGGCGTTGCAGCAGCAACGGAAACCGGAGTGCTGGGGATGGAGACGCCGCTGTCCGGAGTCATGGCGACGCGCAGGCGGTCGTTGATGCGGTCGCCAATGAGTTGCTGGAAAGCCCGCTTTGTAATCTGGGTGAATTGCTCTTTGACCGCCGGCGTAAAGCGCTTGCCGCCGAGCAAATCGGCAGATACCAGGCGCACAAGGTCTTCTGACGGATTGTTTAGCCAATCTGAAAGCAGGTTCTGAATCGAGCGCGTGTACTTGAGGTCGTTCGCGGTCGTCAGGATTGAGTCGACATCGAATGCAGCCTTGGCGAATTTCTTCAGCTCTTCAACGTCCTGCTCTTTGAAGTCGAGGATGTTGAACTCCAAGAACGGCTTCTCGTCCATCTTGTTCGGCTGATCGAGGTCAGTGAAGAAGCGATAGACGAGGCCATTGGTCAGCACGCCAAAGCGGGCCTCGGTAACGTGGAAATAGCGGAATAGCTGGCCGGCGTGGCTGATATTCAGATCGCCACCACATTTCTTGCACTCAAAGAGAACGATGGGCTTGCCGTCTTTGAGGATTGCGTAATCGACTTTCTCGCCCTTCTTCAGGCCAACGTCAGCAACCAGTTCAGGGGTAACTTCGAGCGGGTCAAACACGTTGTATCCGAGCGCTTGGATGAACGGCATGATCATCGCATTCTTCGTTGCTTCTTCGGTCTGAATCAAATCCTTGGTGTTTGCAATACGAGAAGACAACGCGCGCAGCTGGTCGATGAAGTCCATGAAATCCCCTTAATAGTTGTTTGGCGTATGACTTTCGGATGTTATCCCAAAATTTGAGATGGCCGCCAATCTGCCGCTAGCTGTGATCTCTCTGTAGGTTGTTCACTCGGGGCGTCTCCCCGGAGAATTGGAGGCGCCCACCATACAAGCCTCCGAGGCCCCGAATGAACATCCATAAAAATGCCCGATTAACGCCGCAAGATCGAGCCCTTCTTGTGCGCCGAATGCTCGCTGGCGGTCTGCGAGTCGAGGAAGCCGCTCACGCCAGTGGCGTCAGCGTACGAACTGCCTACAAATGGCTTCGGCGGGCCGGCCTTATGCTCGATCTCGACATCAAGAAGCCCGGGCGCTTTCAGCGGCCGGGGCATCGGGTCACCGGGGACCGCACCCAGAGCTCGCCCCGGGCCGGCTGGGAAATCGTCCATGTCGCCCTCGACGACCATTCGAGAGTCGCCTTTGCCGATATCCAGCCTGACGAAAGTAGGCGCAGCGCGTGCCGGGCCTTACTGTCGCCCCTCCGTTACTACCGCTCGTTCGGCATCGCCTTCCGGCGGGTTCTGACCGATAACGGCGGGTAAATTGCTTCAGGTGAGTCCGATTGATAGACGAAGAAGAACCATTGACGCTTCTGAAAAATCACCACGAAAATGGTCGAAGCATGATGTTATTTGACATATTTGTTACTTAATATCATAAAACATCTCATATCTTTGCTTACTATTCATCCGCAATTAGCCATTTCCGCTAGTTCAGGTGAGCTATTTTGAGCTGGCTTGAAACATATCATCGCGTCAGGTGAGCCGTTTTGATAGATCAACCGGATAATCTGCCACATCATTTTGACGGGATAAGTTCAAGAATCCGGTCAATATCCTGGCTGACCAGCCCAGTCCGGTAATCGATCAGTACAACCCTCGGGGAGCCGTGAGTGTAGTTGCTTGCAACATCGTCAACGGCAATCCAATCTGTCATCCCGTTGGCCTGCAACCATGCCTCAACCTCTCGTTCGCGACCACGATATTCATATCGATATTCGGGAATTTCCGGTGTCACGCCGGCAAAGCGATCCCTGAACTCTGGACGACCGCGAAACAGCATCTCGCTCAGTTGTTCGGCCGAATGTTTTAAGCGCCAATCCGATGTCACCACCAAGCGAGCTGCAGGACGTGCGAGCAGGATCGCATGCAAAATCGGCAGCGAACAGAACAATTGTTCTGCTGTTGCTGGTTCCGGATGCAATACTCCATCGAAGTCCAACATGATGATCATGCTTTGCAACTCAATTCCAGGTGACTTTGTTCAAGAGTATGCATCACACCCTTTCCTATGGTCGTTTGAACGCAAGACCTGCCCAATTTAGCTTGTGGGTAGCTGGGTAACAAACCACCCTTGCTTGCATTCCCATCTTCCGCCCGTTTCGGTAACTTCAAATAGCATTCGGCCAATATACTGTATAACCCACTGTATGCGTCTAGTGCCATTTACAGCCATCCACACCGTGTGGCACACGGTGCCCCGGACAGTGCTCCACACGGTGTGGTTACAACAGGACTTGCATCCGCCCCGCTTCGCGGTGGTTGCGCCCCGCTGGGGCGTTGCTACGACCCCAACACGCACAAGCCAGTCGACAAGAATCTCCGACGGCCTAGGCGGCTTCAGGTCGCGCATATCAAGCTTGCCGGCATTGCGGAGCACTCTTCATGCTGCGTCCTCAACTTTTTCAAGCATTAACGCCAGTTCGTCGGGCAATTCTGTATTGAAAATGGCGCGATAAGCTTCAGTAAAAGCTTGCTTTCCAGCATCCAGTGCAACTTTGAGTCGTTTCTCTTGGTTGAAAGTTGCGCCCTGAATCCGATTCATAATTGCCGTTCTTGGATCGCCGTAGTTAGTCCATTCCTCGTCGGTATTGAAATGCTTGTTGGCTGCCGGCTCCTGTAGCGTCCCAGCATTCGCCTTCTCGACGACCGACTGCCAAAACGCCCCGGTGCTGCGGATCTTGCGCGGCTCCGACCCGGCTATCGCCGCGACTGCCCGGTCGGCAGCTTCTTTGTTCTTAGCTGCTTTCAAGACAGTCTTCAAAATGGCGACTACATCTCCATCGCTCCACCCTGCATTTTGGAGTCGCGCTTTTGCCTTTGTCTTTTCTTCTTCATTAAAAACAACTCCATCCCCATCCTCGCCTTTATCGCTTTTTGTCTTTGGCGAAGGCGAAGGCGAAGCCGGAGCGGGTTGAGTGGAGTGAAGTGAACTAGAGTGAAGTAGAGTAAAGTCGAGTACACAGGAAGTGCTTGATTGCAATGAGAAAGCCTTTGCAAGTTCGGTGAACTTTGTATTGAGAAGGCGTTCAAGGTCACGCTTTACCGCGTTTTTTAGACGCCGAGATTGGATTTCGAGTGCCGCGCCAATGGCGTCGAGTTGCTGGTTCTTGTAGTCAAGTTTGCCTGGCATGGAAAGCCAACCAACAACCCGGTATTCTCCCGTCGACCAATCGACATCGACAATGCCGCGCTTCGCGACGTTGGCAACGCCCTGGGCGGCGGCGGCGCTAGTCTGTGCAGTCATCTCCGCAAGCATCGAGACGTTCAGCACGCCGATACCAGCCGCCGAGATATGCTCATTGCAAACCAGTGCCAAGGCAATCGCGGCATCGGAGACCATCACCTTGCCGCCGCGGGGGGGCAAGCTAGAAATGAGGTTAAGCCGCACCGCAAGGCTTGGGACTAGCTCACTAGCTTCTGCACGTAAGCGCTCCATGCTTTCGCGGACATGCGCAGAGCGGACGTTCTTGGTGTTCTCCTTTGCATGCTTTGCAAACCAGCTTTGGCCTCTGATGTTGTTGACCTCGAAGAAGTCAGCAGGAAATACTTCAAGCGTATGCTCGTCGAAAACAACCCGGCCGAGCCCATCCAAAACCTTCAATCCCGCCACTGCGACGTTGTGTTCGAAGCCGATAAGTGTGGCGGCAAGGGGATCGAAGTACGTGACGCCGGAGGCTTTCCGATATGGATGTACAGTGCAGCAAGCCAGCAATACGCGGTAGTCACAAGCCAGTCCGAGGACTGCGGGCTGGCGGAATAAATCCTTACGGGCGAGACAAATATCCATTACGCCACCCCGCACTTCTGGTCGATCCAAGCACTAACTGCCCGCTCGGACCAACGCGCAGCGGACTGTTGCGCAGAACCGCCGATTTTTACAGGAGCAAGGAAGTTCCCGCATTTGATCCAGCGGTAAATAGTCGCGCGGCTGACTTTCAGGCGCGCACACACGTCCTCGATAGTAAGAAACTCATTTGCCATTTTTGCCTCGTATTCATAACGAGACTGCGCAAAAACTTAGGCTGGCGTTGAGGCGGGGCGCGCAGCCCCTTTTAACCCGGCCTCAGCGCCAGGCGGCGCGAGGGACGGGAAGGAGGCGCGAGGCTAAGCAGACGTGCGTTAGCCTTGGCTGGGGCGGTTCCCCTGGGGGAACCGGCTGGAGGGACTGGGATTGATTGCTGGCATTCCTTAACAGCATGCACAGGAGCGAAGCCACGGCGGCCGATAGCCATGCTGGCACGATGACGAGTTGGCTAACGCCATAGCCCGCGATTGCCTTCGGCGCGAAGAGTAATGCATTAACGTCATGCACAGCCGCAAAGCCCAGCCGAGCATCATTACGGGCAGAGATGCCTTGGCGGATTCGCTGAGCAAGTTGGAGATGTGCATGACGAGAGTGCATGAGACAAATTGTGCCACACCCACGTACGCAAAACAACAAATATATTCACACAATCAACGACTTGCGCTATATCCGTATGCAACATCTCTGCGTTGCATGAACCTATAAGCCAGGGGTGAGGGTGTTTCACCGGTTCCCCTAGCGGCTACCCAAAGAGCCCTAGAAAGCAAAAAGGCCAATCCAAAGATCGGCCTAGGTCATTACCTGTTTGTACATTGTCTTGTACATCACTGGAGCACAAAAAGAAAAAAGCCACTATAATCAGTGGCTTAGTTCAATTAAATGGCGGAGAGGGTGGGATTCGAACCCACGGTACCTTGCAGTACGCCTGATTTCGAATCAGGTACATTCGACCACTCTGCCACCTCTCCGCGGGAGCGAAATAATAGCACAACAAATGCGTCTGAAAATAGCCCTGTTACTGATTACTTTTTGTTTTTTTATCGCCGGCTGCGGCGAAAACGCTTCGCGCCTGCCATTTCCGACACCTGCCCAGCATGACCTGGTCGTTCTAACGCAAGCCGGACCGCTGACTTATTCGAATGACGACAACGGTAATGGCGGCGGACTGGAGCGCGACCTGATCGAAACCTTCGCCCAGGAACTCGGCGTCGGCGTCAAATACATCGTCGCCCAGCCCAATGAACTGGCGGACCGCCTGAACCGCAGCGATTACCACATCGCTGCGGCCTGGCTGTCACCGAGCAGCGACCCGCAAACCCAAGCCACCCCGCCGATTTTCCAGACCCGCGACCTGCTCGCCCAGCACGACGCCTCGCTGCCCCTGACCGAGGTCGCCCAACTTGGCGGCAAGACGGTCCATGCCATGGCCGGCACGCGGCAGGCCGAGACCCTGCGGCGCCTGGCCCGGGAAATTCCCGAACTCAAGGTCGTCGAAGTCGGCCAGGGCGACGTTCTCGATTTGCTCGAATCGCTGGGTAACGGCAAGGTTGAATATGCGGTGATGGATGCCAATCTGGAAGACATCGCCAGCCAGTTCGTGCCGACCCTGCGCACGACGCTGAACCTGAGTCTGGAACTCCCCATCGTCTGGCAACTGGGGCGCCACCCCAATGTCGAACTGGCGGCCCGCGCCAGTGCCTTCATCGAGCGCGTCCAGCGCGACGGCACGCTGGCCCGGCTGGAAGATCGCTATTTCGGCCACGTGCACCGCCTGAACCAGGGCGATGTCGTCAAGTTCCTCGGCGAGATCGAAACCACGCTGCCCAAACTGCGCAAGCATTTCCACGTCGCCGAGTC
Organism: Dechloromonas hortensis; assembly: GCF_009469765.1. Lineage (GTDB taxonomy): Bacteria > Pseudomonadota > Gammaproteobacteria > Burkholderiales > Rhodocyclaceae > Azonexus > Azonexus hortensis. The sequence continues at coordinate 52,318 of NZ_SSSQ01000016.1, read as the reverse complement.
GATTACCGGCATCGACTGGCGGCTGATTGCCGCGGTCGCCTATCACGAGTCGCACTGGGACGCGAACGCCACCAGCTATACCAACGTGCGCGGCATCATGATGCTGACCGAAGAGACGGCCGACCGCCTCGGGGTCAGCAACCGCCTCGACCCGCGCGAGAGCATCGTCGCCGGCGCCCGCTACATCAATCTACTGAAGGACCAGCAGTCCGAGGATGTCGCCGAACCGGACCGGACCTGGCTAGCCCTCGCCGCCTACAATATCGGGCCGGGGCATTTCAATGCCGCCCGCCGGCTGGCCAAGCATCTGGGGGCCGATGCCGGTGCCTGGTTCGAGATGAAGCGCATCCTGCCGCTGCTCGCCCAGCCGAAATACTACGAGAAGATCAAATCAAGCCGCGCCCGCGGCGGCGAGGCGGTCATCCTGGTCGAGAACATCCGCAGCTACTACGATATTCTGGTTCGCCACGAACCCGCCGCTCAGGCTGCCCCACCCCGCCTGAGTCTGCAGGGCGAAACGCGGGGCCTGCACCTCAAGCGCTGAGTTTTTCCAGACCGCCCATGTAAGGACGCAGCACGGCCGGGATGGTGACGCTGCCGTCGGCATTCTGGTTGTTCTCGAGAATGGCGACCAGCGTCCGGCCGACGGCTAGGCCGGAACCGTTCAGCGTATGGCACAGCTCCGGCTTGTTCTTGTCGTTGCGGAAACGGGCCTGCATGCGGCGGGCCTGGAAGGCGCCGAAGTTGGAGCAGGACGAAATCTCGCGATAGGTGTTCTGGGCCGGCAGCCAGACTTCGAGGTCGTAGGTCTTGGCGGCGGAAAAGCCCATGTCGCCGGAACAGAGCGCCATGCGGCGATACGGCAGTTCCAGCTTTTCGAGAATGATTTCGGCGTGGCGGGTCAGCGCCTCATGCGCCTCGGCCGATTGCTCCGGATGCACGACCTGGACCAACTCGACCTTGTCGAACTGGTGCTGGCGGATCATGCCGCGCACGTCGCGACCACCGGAACCGGCTTCAGAACGGAAGCACGGCGTATGGCAGACGAACTTCAGCGGCAGCGCCTCGGCAGCGAGGATCTCGTCGCGGACGATATTGGTCACCGGCACTTCGGCGGTCGGGATCAGGTAGAGCGGGTCCTGGTCGCCGCGCAGCACCTTGAACAAGTCTTCCTCGAACTTCGGCAACTGGCCGGTGCCATGCAGGCTGGCCGCATTGACCAGGTACGGCGCATAGAGCTCGGTATAGCCGTGCTCGGTGCCGTGCGTGTCGAGCATGAACTGGGCGAGCGCCCGGTGCAGGCGAGCCAGGCCGCCCTTGAGCAGCGAAAAGCGTGAGCCGGAAATCTTGGCGGCGGTGGCGAAGTCGAGCTGGCCAAGGGCCTCGCCGACATCGGTATGATCCTTGACCTCAAAGTCGAAAGTGCGCGGCGTGCCCCAGCGCTTGATTTCGACATTGCCGCTTTCATCGCTGCCGACCGGCACCGACTCGTCCGGAATGTTCGGCAGCGCAGCCAGGATGGCATTGAACTTGTCGAGCAGTTCGCCGAGGCGGGCTTCGGAAGCCTTCAGCTCGTCGCCCAGCGCCCCAACCTCGGCCATCACCGCGGAGGCATCCTCGCCCTTGCCCTTGAGCATGCCGATCTGCTTGGACAGCGCATTGCGCTGGGCCTGCAGTTCCTGGGTGCGCGTTTGCAGCGTCTTGCGCTCGGCTTCCAGCGCCTTGAATTCGGAAAAGTCGATCGGCTTGCCGCGCTTGGCCAGGCCTTCGGCCACGGCGTCGAGATTGGTACGAAGTTGTTGGATGTCGAGCATGGTTTTTCCTGTTTTTGTCCGGTCGACCGCAGGATTCAAGGAAAACGCGGCCCCAAAGGGGCAATTATACGCGACGCAGCAGTCGGCCCAAGGCGCCGCCCACCCGGTACAGCACGAAACCGGCCAGCAACAGGAAGAGCGCCAGCAGGCCGAGAAAAAGCAACGGTGAGGCGAGCATCACCGACAAGCCGCCGAGCACCATGCCGTCCTCGCCAAACGAGGCCAGCCAGTTGGAAAACGGTTCCGGCGAGGCATTGATCGCCAAGCGGCTGCTCGCCTTCGCGAAATGCGTGCCGGCGGTAATCGTGCCGCCGAGCAGGCCGGCCGCCACCATCCAGGCCGGATCGACCTCGCCCAGGGCAAAGGCGGCGAGCAAGGCGCCGGCCGGAATGCGAATGAAGGTCTGAAAGGCATCCCACAGTGAATCGAAAGCCGGCACCTTGTCGGCAACCAGCTCAGCCAGCGCCAACACCCCGGCGACGCCGATCACCAGCGGCTGCTGCAGGACGGCCAGCGTCGGTGGCAGCTGCAGGTAGCCGAGGTAAGAGAGCAGCCCGGCCAGGAAAACGACCAGATAGAGGCGCAAACCGCTGGCCCAGGCCAGTCCGGCCGACAGGGCAATGGTCGGCAGCAGATCCATTATTTCTTGCCGGCCTTGCGGTCCAGCTCGCGCAGGTGAGCCAGCTTTTCGCCGATCTTGCCTTCCAGCCCGCGCGGGGTCGGGGCGTACCAGCCCGGCTCCGGCATCCCCTCCGGCAGGTAGCTTTCGCCAGCGGCGTAGGCTTCCGGCTCGTCGTGGGCGTAGCGATAGGCATGGCCGTAGCCGAGTTCCTTCATCAGCTTGGTCGGCGCATTGCGCAGATGCACCGGCACCGGCCGCGAGCCGTCCTTGCCGACAAAGGCCCGCGCCGCGTTGTAGGCGTTGTAGCCGGCATTCGACTTGGCGGCGACGGCGAGGTAGATCACCGCCTGGCCGAGCGCCAGTTCGCCCTCGGGCGAGCCGAGGCGCTCGTAGGTGGCCGCGGCGTCGTTGGCGATCTGCATGGCGCGCGGGTCGGCCAAGCCGATGTCTTCCCAGGCCATGCGGATGATGCGCCGGGCCAGGTAACGCGGATCTGCACCGCCGTCCAGCATGCGGGTCAGCCAGTAGAGTGCGCCGTCCGGACTGGAACCGCGCACCGACTTGTGCAGGGCCGAAATCTGGTCGTAGAAGGCATCGCCGCCCTTGTCGAAGCGGCGCAGGTTCTGCGCCATGGTTTCTTCGATGAATTGACCGTCGACCGCCGGAATCCCTGCCGTATGCGCCGCCGTCCGCACCTGTTCGAGCAAGTTCAGCAAGCGCCGGGCATCGCCATCGGCCAGGCCGACCAGCCGCTCGCGCGCCTCGCCATCGAAGCTCAGGTCGGCCAGCGCCTGCTCGCAGGCGCGATCGAACAAAGCCCCCATCTCGGCCTCGTTGAGCGATTTCAGGACATAGACCGAAGCCCGCGACAGCAAGGCGGAATTGACTTCGAAAGAGGGATTTTCCGTGGTAGCACCGATGAAGGTCAGCAGCCCGGATTCGACGAAGGGCAGGAAACCATCCTGCTGCGCCTTGTTGAAACGGTGGATTTCATCGACGAAGAGAATCGTCCGCTTGCCCTGGCCGCGCCACAGCTCGGCCTGCGCCACCGCCTCGCGCACTTCCTTGATGCCGGAAAAGACCGCCGACAAGGCGATGAACTCGCACTGGAACTGCGTCGCCATCATCCGCGCCAGCGTTGTCTTGCCCACCCCCGGCGGCCCCCAGAGGATCATCGAATGCGGCTGCCCGGACTCGAACGCCAGACGGAGCGGCTTGCCCGGCCCGAGCAGGTGCTGCTGGCCGATTACCTCGTCCGGCGTTTGCGGGCGCAGTTGTTCGGCCAGCGGTGCATGGCGGTCAACGGTGTTTTGGGAGAACAAATCGCTCAAGGGGAATCCTGTCCGGCAGCGCGGCCGACTGAGTGGCTGAACGACAGAGTTTACCGCCTGCCAGCCGCCCGCCCAAGGCCAATACGTTCCAGCGGCCAGCCCCCCGCCATCCATTCGACATGGACTTGCGCCAGCCGTGTGCTACAAAGCAGGATGGGTTCGATGATTTCCGCTCCGATTGCAGGTGGCACTTCAGGAGGCTGCACCATGGATGCTTGGCAAAAGCTCGAAATTGTCAGCAAGGTCGTCGCGGCGATCCTGATTCCGCTGACCATCGCCTATCTGGGCAACGAAGTCGCCACGGCCAACAAGCAACGGGACAGCGAAACCAAGTTTGTCGAAATTGCCACGGCAATCTTGAGCAAGGAGCCGACAGCCGGTCAAACTCAGGACTCGAAGAACCTGCGCAAATGGGCGGTCGAAGTCATCGACCGCTTCTCCGGCGTGCCGATGCCGCGCGAAACCGCCGAAGCACTGATCCAGACCACCGCCTTGCCGCAGGTCGGCAATGCCGCTGTGCCGACCGAGAGCCAGCCCGACGCGCCCGGCACCTGGGGTGTGGTCTTTGGTGGCGATCCGACGCTGGATGCCGCGAAGTTCGAGGTCACCAAGACGGCGGAAAAAATGGGCATCGGCCCCGGCGTCATCTTCCGGCGCTCCGGCTCGTTTCGCAGCGTCAAGGTCTACGTTTCCCGCGCCGAAGCCGAAGACGCCGCCGGCAAGGCACGCGCCGTCCGCCCCTCGGCCTATGTCGTCAACATGAGCATCTGGTGCCCGACCAGCACCGAAAAAGGCGGCTACTTCGAATGCAGCGCCCCCTAAGAAGCAAAACTTGAATAATTGGAGGAGCATCCATGTCATCCCCTGAAACAAGCACGGACGGCTTTGCGCTGTTCGGTAGCTGGCGGCCTGCGGACTACATCGAACAACGGGTAAAGCAGTACCAGGCGTGGTACGACAAGAAAGCCGTCACCGCCAAGAGCAGTTACCTGCGCATGCGCACCACCATCGTTCTGGGCGGCGTTCTGGTGCCGGTCATCGTCAACAGCGCCATTCCCTACAAAGACCTGATTGCCTCGGTGATCAGCCTGGCCGTTGCCGCCTTCGTCGCGCTGGAAAGCGTTTACCACTACCGCGAGCAGTGGAAGAATTACCGCTCGACCGAACAGTTTCTAAGTCGGGAGCAAGTTCTTTTTCTAACCGGCGAAGGCGGCTACAAGGAGTTCAAATCGGCGCCGGCGGCCTTTATCTATTTTGTCGAACGCTGCGAAGGGGCCATCGAAGCCGAAAATGCATCAACACTGAACGTCATGACACTGGCCCAGCAGGAAGCCAAGCCGGTGAAAACGAGTCAAGCACCGCCCCATATCTGAGCAGCCAGCTCACAGCCCATCCATTTCACACTACAGAGACCTTCTCGAACCAAGGACATGATGTACATCGGTGAACTTGCCAAACTGACCGGTGCATCGCGCAAGGCGATACACCATTACGAAGCGCTTGGTTTGATTCCGCAGCCCCCGCGCAAAGGGCGATATCGCATCTATCGTGCAACGGATGTCGATCTGGTTGCCATGATCAAGTGCGCGCAGTCGCTGGGTTTCAGCCTCAAGGAAATCGCCGGCGTCACATCGGCGGCAGCGCAGACCGGAACGCTGCCCGCCGAGATGGTGCTTGAGTTGATCGAGCGCAAGCGCCAGGCCTTGCGCCAAACGATCGACCGCGCCCTGGCCCATGATCGCCAGCTGGTTGCCTTGCAGGCGGATCTGCGGCACAACGCCGGGCTATGCTCGAGCGCCGCTTGACTCTGCCCTTAGGGGGAGACTTTATGCTTGTCGCTACCGAAACCCTGCCAGAACCTGACAAACATGAGCAAACGCATCTTGGTCATCCTCGGCCACCCGGCACGCGACAGTTTTTGCGCCGCCTTGGCCGATTCATATGTTGAAGGCGCCAAAGCGGCGGGAAACGAGCTTGAATCGATCGCCCTTGGCAATTTGAGTTTTGACCCGGTGCTGCACAATGGCTACGCCACGATTCAGGATCTCGAACCGGATCTGGTGGCGGCTCAGGCAGCAATTGCCCGGGCACAGCATATCGTTTTCATCTACCCCATCTGGTGGGGCGCGATGCCGGCCTTGCTCAAGGGGTTTATCGATCGTGTCTTTCTGCCGGGCTTTGCCTTCAAATATCGGGATGACTCGATTTTTTGGGATCGCCTGCTTGCCGGGCGCTCAGCGCAGCTTCTGGTGACGATGGACACGCCGCCCTGGTACTTTCGCTGGCTGTACCGGATGCCGGGGCACAATCAGATGAAACGCACAATTCTCGAATTCAGCGGTATCAAGCCCGTCAGCATTTCAAGTTTCGGGCCGATACGCGGCTCAAGCGAGCAGCAACGGAACAAATGGCTGGCCCGCGTCCATGCCTATGGCCGCCAGGCCTGAACGACGCCGCCCTCCCTCACCTTCTCGAACTTGCCAGTCCCAATGTCACTGAACCATCGCCCCGTAAATACGGCGGATATTCCTGTTATCTGCGCTTTTCCGCAAAGTGAAGACGAGTCGCTTTTCTTTTTCCCCAAGGCGACATTTCCACTGCCCCCCGCGCAACTGCAGGAAGCCATCGCCCAGCGCGCCGACGCAACGGTTGTCGAGCGCCGTGGTGAAGTTGTCGCCTTCGCCAACTTCTACCGCTGGGAAGCCGGCGGTAGTTGCGCCATCGGAAATGTCATCGTTGCGCCGACCGCCCGTGGCTGCGGCATTGGACGCTATCTTGTAGAGAAAATGATTGGGCTCGCCTTCGCAAAATATCAGGCCGCCGAAGTCACGGTGTCCTGCTTCAATCACAACACGGCGGGCTTGCTGCTTTATCCGAAGCTCGGCTTTCAGCCTTATGCGCTAGAAGAGCGGCAGGGCAAGCACGGAAAGCGCTTAGCACTGGTTCATATGCGCTTGCCACGACCGGCAGCAAGCAACGTCACCTTTTGAACAACGGAAACCCTACCCATGCCATACGTCAATATCCAGATCACCAAAGGCGCCAGTCGGGCGCAAAAAGCGCAGTTGGTCAAAGAGGTCACCGATTCGCTGGTGCGTGTACTCGGCAAAAAGCCGGAGCATACGCACATCGTCATTCAGGAAATCGATGAGGAAAACTGGGGATTTTCAGGCCTGCTGACCGACGACTGGAAAAAGCTATAGCACCCAGCGGACCGGATGCCTACAGGGGGCGCCACCCCCTGCCAGACAACAGTGTCTGTCATTTTCCCCATTTTCGCGGGGTCGACCGCCGGAGTCGGGGATTCCGCCGAATTTATTCCCCGACCACGTCCACACCGGCTGGCGGCGTGAATTTGAAGGTGGCGGCGGGTAGTGCCGGGTTGCGCTCAAGGCGGGAAAAGCGGATATGCGTCGTTTGCCCGAAGCTGTCCTGCAACTCCATCGCTTTCAGGTCGCTGCCGACCAGGCCGAGGCGGACTTTCTCGAAGCCGCTGTCGCCGGCCTTGGGCGTTGCCTCGACCCAGGTCATGCCCTCCGCCTCGCCGATTTCCTTCAGGCTGAAGTTCTTTTCCAGTTCGTTGCTGCCGGCCAGCAAGGCTGCCGGCGAACCGCTGACGGCCTGGCCGGCCTGGCGCACGGTCACTTGCTGCAACTCAGGGTCGTAGATCCAGATCTTTTCGCCGTCGCCGACCACCAGTTGCGGATAAGGCTTGAGGATTTCCCAGCGCAGCTTGCCCGGCCGGGAAATGGCGAGCAGGCCGGACGACAATTGCGGCTTGCGGCCGCTCTTGCTGATCACGCTCTGCGCGAACTCGGCTTTCAGCGTCCGCGTGCCCTGCAGAAACTGGTGCAGCTGATCGATGGCGCCCGCCTGGGCGAGCAACGGGAAAAGAGTGATTGCTGCGGTGGACAGCAGTTTTACGGCAAATTTCATTCGGCTTCCTTGCGGGCCAGCACTTCGCGGCCGCCACGGCCATCCATCGAGGAAACCAGGCCGGCCTTTTCCATGGCTTCAATCAGTCGCGCCGAACGGTTGTAACCGATGCGCAGGTGGCGCTGGACCAGCGAGATCGAGGCCCTTTTGTTCTTCAGCACGATGTCGACCGCCTGGTCGTAGAGCGGATCGGCTTCGGCATCGCCGCCGCCCTCGCCGCCGTCGCCACCCTCTTCGTCGTCACCGGCCGCCCCGTTGAGGATGTCCTCGACGTATTCCGGCGCCCCGGTTGCCTTCAGGTGTTCGACCACGCGATGCACTTCATCGTCGGAGACGAAGGCGCCATGGACGCGGGTCGGGTAGCCGGTCCCCGGCGCCAGATAGAGCATGTCACCCTGGCCAAGCAAGGCTTCGGCGCCCATCTGGTCGAGAATGGTCCGCGAGTCGATCTTGCTCGACACCTGGAAAGACAGGCGGGTCGGGATGTTGGCCTTGATCAGGCCGGTGATCACGTCCACGCTCGGGCGCTGCGTCGCCAGCACCAGGTGGATGCCCGAGGCGCGGGCCTTCTGGGCGAGACGGGCGATCTGTTCCTCGACCTTCTTGCCGACCACCATCATCAGGTCGGCCAACTCGTCGATGATGACGACGATGAACGGCATGGCCTTCAGCGGCTCGGGCGTTTCCGGCGTCAGCGACAGCGGATTCGGAATGTGTTCGCCGCGCTTTTCGGCATCGCGGATCTTGGTGTTGAGACCGGCGATGTTGCGTACGCCCATCGCCGACATCAGCTTGTAACGCTTTTCCATCTCGGTGACGCACCAGTGCAGCGCGTTGGCCGCCTGCTTCATGTCGGTGACGACCGGCGCCAGCAAATGCGGAATACCTTCGTAGATCGACAGTTCGAGCATTTTCGGGTCGACCATGATCAGCCGGACATGCTCCGGCTCGGACTTGTAGAGCATCGACAAAATCATCGCATTGACGCCGACCGACTTGCCGGAACCGGTTGTCCCGGCAACCAGCAGGTGCGGCGTCTTAGCCAGATCGGCGACTACCGGCAGGCCGCCGATGTCCTTGCCGAGGCAGACGGTCAGCGGGCTGGTCATGTCGTTGTACGGCTTGCTGGAGATGATTTCGGACAGCTTCACCGTCTGCCGCTTCGGGTTGGGCAACTCCAGCGCCATGCACGACTTGCCGGGCACCGTTTCGACGACGCGGATCGAGACCATGGCCAGCGCCCGCGCCAGGTCGCGCGCCAGATTGACGATCTGGGCGCCCTTGACGCCGACCGCCGGCTCGATTTCGTAACGGGTGATGACCGGCCCCGGCATTGCTGCCAGCACCTTGACCTGGACGCCGAAGTCGGCCAGCTTGCGCTCGATCAGCCGCGACGTGTATTCCAGCGTTTCGGCGCTCACCGTCTCGGTCACCGGTGGTGCCGGGTCGAGCAGATGCAGCGGCGGCAACTGGCCGCCGACGATCGCCTCGGGGAACAGCGCGACCTGCTTCTCGCGCTCGATCCGCGCCTCGGCCTTCTTGGAAACGGGAATTTCCGGCTTCGGCGTTTCGATGATGATCGGTTCGTGCTGTTCGACGCGGCGCTTTTCTTCCTCGACGACCACCTCGCGCTGCTGCGCCACTTCCTTGCCGATCTGCCGGTCACGCCAGGTATCGACCCGGCCATAGAAGAAGCCGGTGGCAGTTTCCAGGAAAGCACCCAGGCGCTCGAAAGCCCACAGCCAGGACATGCCGGAAAACACGCTCCAGCCCGCCGCCATCGCCGCCAGCAGGAACATGGTGGCGCCGGTGTAGCCCAGTTGTCGGGCCAGAAGGCCGCTCATCTCGACCCCCAGGATACCGCCCGGACCAAGCGGCAAAGCCGCCTTGAGACTGTAGAAACGCAGCGCTTCGAGCGCCGAACTGGCCACCAGCAAAAAGACGAAACCGGCCAGCGCAATAAACAGCGGGCGACGGTCCTCCGCCCCCCAGGTATGCAGGCGACGCACGCCCCACCAGACGAACATGCCGAGCAGCACGATCCACCACCAGGCGGAAAGGCCGAAAATGTAGAGCATCAGATCGGCAATCCACGCCCCGGCGCGACCGGCCGGGTTATGCAGGCTCTGCCCGACAACGGCGTGCGACCAGCCCGGGTCTTCCTTGTTGAAGCCCCACAGCGCCATGCAGAGAAACAGCGCAATGGCGCCGACGCCCAGCCATCGGGATTCCTGCAACAACGCACCAATTTTTTCCGGCAGCGGGCTCGGCGTACTGCGATCGATCGTCCGTGCCATGCTCAGGCTCCGAGAATGACCACCAGGTCACCTTCACAACAAATATAGGCACTCAATTCCAGATCTCTCATCACCTTGCTGACCATTTCGCGCGACGCACCAATCATCCGCGCCATGTCCTGCTTGGATATCTTTTTACGGACGACACGGCGACCGTCCACTTCCTCAGAGAGGTCAAGCAGCAAGCGGGCGACACGACCATAAACATCGAGCAGCGCCAGGCTCTCGATCTTGCGGTCGGCCTCGCGCAAGCGGCGGACCAGGCTCTGCATCAACTTCTGCGCCACCTGAAAATTGTCCTGCATGCAACGCTGGAAGGCATCCTTGCTCAGGCAGAGCAGTTCGCAGGCCTCGCTGGCGACGACGCTGGCCGAGCGCGGGCTGCCGTCGATCAAGCCCATTTCACCGAAAAACTCGCCGGGGCCCAGCCAGGCGAGAATGATCTCGCGCCCCTCTTCGTCGCTATTGGTGACCTTGGCCCGACCGCTGAGCAGGATATAAAGCGAATCCGTATCGTCGCCGGCGCGGACGACGAAGGCGCCGCGCTCGACGCGTTTTCGGCCCGAAACCTTGGAGAGTTTCTCCAGTTCAACCTCATTCAGCCCGGCAAACAACGGCACATTGCGCAGGACAACCAGACTCAAGCCGAAATTGGTAGCGGACATAAATCATTTTCCGTTCATATAGTTACGCAACGATTATAAACTGCTTTCCCAAACAACATAGGAACTCGGGAAAAATCTGTGGCTCTGAGAAGGCTATAATTTTCCGTTCGACAACCCAAGAGGATGACCATGTCCCAACCCGCCCGCCACAGTCCCCTGATTATTCTCGGTTCCGGTCCTGCCGGTTACACCGCGGCCGTCTATGCCGCCCGCGCCAACCTGAAACCCGTGCTGATCACCGGCATGGCCCAAGGTGGCCAATTGATGACCACGACCGACGTCGACAACTGGCCGGCCGATGCCGACGGCGTCCAGGGCCCGGAACTGATGGCCCGTTTCGAAGCCCACGCCCGCCGCTTCGACACCGAAATTCTGTTCGACCACATCCACACAGCGAAGCTGACCGAGAAGCCCTTCACGCTGATCGGCGATGCCGGCACCTACACCTGCGACGCCCTGATCATCGCCACCGGCGCCTCCGCAATGTACCTCGGCCTGCCTTCCGAAGAAGCCTTCGCCGGCAAGGGCGTCTCGGCCTGCGCCACCTGTGACGGCTTCTTCTACCGCAACAAGCCGGTCGCCGTCGTCGGCGGTGGCGACACCGCCGTCGAGGAAGCACTTTACCTCGCCAACATCGCCAGCCATGTAACGCTTATTCACCGTCGCGACAAGTTCCGCGCCGAGAAGATCATGCAGGACAAGCTGTTCGAAAAGGAAAAGGCCGGCAAGATCACCATTCTCTACAACAATGCCGTGGACGAAGTACTCGGCGATGACTCCGGCGTCACCGGCCTGCGCATCAAGAATACGCAAACCGGCGCCACGCAGAACCTGGAAGTGCATGGCGTCTTCATCGCCATCGGCCACAAGCCGAATACCGACATGTTCGTCGGCCAGCTGGAAATGGATGGCGGCTACCTGATCACCGAGGCCGGTCTCAAAGGCAATGCGACGCAAACCAGCATCCCCGGGGTTTTTGCCGCCGGCGACGTCGCCGACCAGATCTACAAGCAGGCCTGCATCTCGGCCGGCACCGGTTGCATGGCGGCGCTCGATGCCGAGCGTTACCTCGACCAGCTCAGCTAAGCCCCGACCGGCTTGATCGACCCGGAAGACCTTGCCGCCTTCCACGCGGCGGTAGCGGACATTGCGCCGCTGCCGCCGGTCAACCGCGTCCATTTGCCGAAAACCAAGCCCCGGCGCGTCACCCCGCCGGCACCACAGGCTCCGGCAAAACCGGAACGACCGAAGCCGCACGCCGAACCTGCCCTACCGACCAACTGGCAGGCCGCATCTGCCAAGCCGCCAGCCGCCCTGCCGAGCGACCCGGAGCAGGCGGCCTTTCAGCTGGCGATGTCGGGCGTCCAGCCCCTGCCCGCCCCGAACCGGGTGCATCTCGGCGGCCCGTTGCCGGCGCCGCGCCCGCAACAGTTCGTGGCCGACGAGCAAGCGGCGCTGCACGAAAGCCTGCACGGCCCGATCGGCCTGCAAGACCGCCTGGAGGGCGGCGACGAGCCGAACTATCTGCGCTCGGGCCTGGCCGGCACCGTCCTCAAGGATCTGCGCCGCGGGCGCTGGGTAATTCAGGAAGAACTGGACCTGCACGGCCTCAATCGCGACGAAGCACGCCAGCTGCTCGGCGGCTTCCTGGCCGAATGCCTGCACCACGGCAAGCGCTGTGTCCGCATCATTCACGGCAAGGGGCATGGCTCGCCCCAGAAGCTCTCCATCCTGCGTCAACTGGTCCGTGGCTGGCTGATGCAGCGTATCGAAATCCTCGCTTTTTGCCAGGCCCGCCCGCAGGATGGTGGCGAGGGTGCCTTGATCGCGCTGTTGCGCTCCAGCAAAAAATAAAAAGGGCGACCGCAGTCGCCCTTTTCCGGTCGCAAGCAGCAGCGCTTAGATGGCGGCTTCGTTGGTTTCGCCGGTACGGATACGCACGACCTGCTCGACCGCCATCACGAAGATCTTGCCGTCGCCGATCTTGCCGGTCCGGGCGGCCTTGATGATGGCATCGATCGCGGCATCGACATTCTCGGTGGCAACGACGATTTCGATTTTCACCTTGGGCAGGAAGTCGACGACATACTCGGCGCCACGATACAGCTCGGTGTGGCCTTTCTGACGGCCAAAGCCCTTGACCTCGGTCACGGTCAGGCCTGTGATCCCCACTTCCGACAGCGCTTCACGCACTTCGTCAAGTTTGAAGGGCTTGATGACGGCTTCGATTTTTTTCATGGTCTGTTTCCTCGGGAAGTCAGTTTCTTAGAATTCGTCTTGATAACGATTGGTAATAGGGTAACGCCAATCCTTGCCGAAACCGCGCGGCGTGATGCGGATTCCGACCGGCGACTGCCGGCGCTTGTATTCGGCGATCCGCAACAGGCGCACGACGCGGCGCACGTCGGCCTCCGGCAAGCCGGCGGCGATGATCTCGCGCGGACTGCGATCCTCTTCCATATAGGCGCGGACGATGGCGTCGAGCACCTCGTAGGGCGGCAGGGAATCCTGGTCGGTTTGGTCCGGCTTCAGTTCGGCCGAGGGCGGCCGGACGATGATGTTCTCGGGAATGACCGGGCCGGCATCGCCGCACAGCGTATTGCGGTAGCGCGACAGGCGGTAAACCAGCGTCTTGTAGACATCCTTGATCACCGCGAAGCCGCCGGCCATGTCGCCATAAAGCGTGCAGTAGCCGACCGCCATTTCCGACTTGTTGCCGGTGGTCAGCACCAGCGCGCCGGTCTTGTTGGAGAGCGCCATCAAAATGTTGCCGCGAATGCGCGCCTGGATGTTCTCTTCCGTGGTGTCGGCCGGCAAGCCGGCGAACAGGGGGTCGAGCAGGACGGCATAGGTCTGCATGGCCGGCGCGATGGCGATTTCGTCGTAACGCACGCCCAGTTTCTCGATCATCGCACGCGAATCATCGAGGCTCATCTGGGCGGTATACGGCGACGGCATCATCACGGCCCGCACTTTGTCGGCCCCCAGCGCGTCGACCGCGACGCACAGCGTCAAGGCCGAGTCGATGCCGCCGGATAGGCCGATGATGGCGCCCTTGAAGCCGCTCTTGCCGATGTAGTCGCGCACTCCCAGCACCAGGGCCTGGTAGGCTTCGGCCTCGATCGACAACTCGGCCGCCATGTCCGCCGACTGTAAATTGCCGGCCGTGAAATCGACGATACCGAGCGCTTCCTCGAATTGCGGCAGGCGCATCCGGCAAACTTTGTGCGCATCGAGGGCGAAAGAAGCGCCGTCAAAAACCAGCTCATCCTGGCCGCCAACCAGATTGGCGTAGACGGCCGGCACCCCGGTCGCCTCGATCCGCTCGCCGAGCACCTGGGCCCGCTGCTGGTGTTTTTCCAGATGGCAGGGCGAGGCATTGAGCACCAGCATCAACTCGGCGCCAGCCGTGCAGGCCAGTTCGAAAGCACCCGGCTCCCAGATATCGGCGCAAATATTGATGCCGCAACGAACGCCAGCGATAGTGACGACACAGGCTTCGCTGCCAGCTTCGAAATAGCGCTGTTCGTCGAACACTTCGTAGTTGGGCAGGCGAATCTTGCGGTAGACCGCCTTTTTCTGGCCATTTTCAATGACCATGGCCGCGTTGTAGCAGCGGCCTTCGCTTTCTTCCGGGTAGCCGACGATGAGGACAATGCCCTCGACCCGGCTCACCAGATCATCCAGTGCCTGGCGGCAGGCCCGATAGAAATCGGGACGCAGCAACAGGTCTTCCGGCGGATAACCGCAGAGCGACAACTCAGGCGTCAACAACACCTGGGCGCCGCGGGCCTTGGCCTGTGCAGCACACTTCAAGATACGTTCGACGTTGCCCGTCAGGTCACCGACGGTGGCGTTGAACTGGGCAACGGCGATTCGCATCATACTGACGGCGTCTTACTTGGCTTCGGCCTGATAACGGGCAACGCCTTCCATGATTTCATTCTTGGCGGCATCAATACCCTGCCAGCCAACGATCTTGACCCACTTGCCCTTCTCCAGATCCTTGTAGTGGGAGAAGAAGTGGGCGATCTGGTCGCGCAGCAGTTGCGGGATGTCTTCGTAGGTCTTGGCGTCCTTGTAGAGCGGGGTCAGCTTGTCGACCGGCACGGCCAGCAGCTTGGCATCCTGACCGCCCTCGTCTTCCATGGCCAGCATGCCGAGCGGGCGGCAACGCACGACAACGCCCGGCGGCAGGCCGAACGGGGTAACGACCAGCACATCGACCGGGTCGCCGTCACCGGCGATGGTGTTGTTGATGTAGCCGTAGTTGCACGGATAGTGCATCGCGGTACCCATGAAACGATCGACGAAAATTGCGCCGGATTCCTTGTCGACTTCGTACTTGACGGGGTCGGCGTGGGCGGTAATTTCGATGATGACGTTGAAGTCGTCGGGGAGGGACTTGCCGGAAGGAACGTTGTTAAGAGCCATCGTAATCTCTCTGCGTTTAGGTTTTGAGAACTTGTGATTATAACGCTGTGCTAAGCACTGTCAGTGCCAGGCGGCGAGAAACTCTTGCCAGTGCGGCGCGCCGATCTTGGCGAGTTGCGCCTTGACGAAGTCGATTTCCGCCCCCTCCTCGGCCGCCGTCAGTTCGCCGCGCAGGCGACGAAAGCGGTTATAGACGAGATAGGTGTTGATGACATCGGTTTCGCAATAGTCGCGAATTTCGGCGCTCTTGCCGGCCTGCCAGGCTTCCCAGACCTTGCCGCCATCCATGCCGAGCTTCCCGGGAAAACCGTAGAGCTTGGCCAGGTCGTCGAGCGGCGCGTTGGCGCGCGGGTTGTAGAGGGCGAGCAGGTCCATCAGGTCGAGATGGCGCATGTGGTAGCGACTGATGTAGTTGTTCCACTTGAAATCACGCGAATCGGCGTAGTCGCCATCGCCCAGATCCCAGTAGCGCGGCGCGCTGACGCCATGCAGCATGCCGCGATAGTGCAGCACCGGCAGATCGAAGCCGCTACCGTTCCAGGAAACGATCTGCGGCGTGAATTTCTCGATGCCGTCGAAGAAGCGCTGGATGATCTCACCCTCGCCCTGCTCCGGCTCGGCCAGCGACCAGACCTTGAGGCCTTCACTGGTGCGCAGCACGCAGGAGATGGAGACGACTCGCTGCAGGTGCAACTGCAGGAAATCGTTGCCGGTCTTGGCCCGCCGTTGCTGGAAGGCGAGCTCGGCGACCTCGTCGTCGGAAAGCTCGCCGGGCAGATCGTTCAGGCGGCGCAGGCCGGCGACATCGGGAATTGTCTCGATGTCGAAGACGAGAACCGGTTTCATGCCGGAAAAACGCCGGTGGACAGGTAGCGGTCGCCCCGGTCGCAAATAATACTGACGATCACCGCATTTTCCAGCGTCTGCGACAGGCGCAACGCGACGGCCAACGCTCCGCCCGAGGAAATGCCGGCAAAGATGCCCTCTTCCATCGCCAGACGACGCGTCATCGCCTCGGCATCGGCCTGGCTGACGTATTCGATGCGGTCGACGTTGGTTTTGTCGTAAATCTTCGGCAGATAGGCTTCCGGCCATTTGCGGATACCGGGAATCTGACTGCCCTCTTCCGGCTGGCAGCCAACGATCTGGATCGCCGGATTCTGCCCCTTCAGGTAGGCCGAGGTGCCCATGATGGTGCCGGTCGTGCCCATGCTGGAGACGAAGTGCGTCACCTTGCCTTCGGTGTCGCGCCAGATTTCCGGGCCGGTGCCTTCGAGGTGGGCGAGCGGATTGTCCGGGTTGCCGAACTGGTCGAGGATGATGCCCTTGCCTTCGTCGCGCATCTTGTCGGCGACATCGCGCGCCAGTTCCATGCCGCCATCCTTGGGGGTCAGCACCAGCTCGGCGCCGTAGGCGCGCATGCTCTGCCGGCGCTCGATGCTCTGGTTTTCCGGCATGACCAAGATCATCCGGTAGCCCTTGATCGCCGCCGCCATCGCCAACGCGATGCCGGTATTGCCGGAGGTCGCCTCAATCAGCGTATCGCCCGGCTTGATGTCGCCGCGGGCCTCGGCATGGACGATCATCGACAGGGCAGGCCGGTCCTTGACCGAACCAGCCGGATTGTTGCCTTCCAGCTTGGCGAGGATGACGTTGTTGCGCTTGTCGTTCTCCGCCCCCGGAATACGCACCAGGCGTACCAGCGGGGTGTTGCCGACAAAATCCTGCAGGGTTTTATACATTTTTATGGAGCCACTCGATGTATTGGGAGACGCCCTCCTCAACCGTCGCCATCGGAGCATCGTAGCCGGCAGCGCGCAAGCGGGTCAGATCGCCCTGCGTGAATGCCTGGTACTTGCCCTTCAAGGCCTCGGGGAAAGCGACATACTCGAGCAAACCCTGTGCCCGCAGTTCGTCCAGCGTCAGCGGCGCCTCGCTTTTTGCCTTGCGGCAGCCGTTGACCGCAGCAACCGCCACATCATTGAAACTCTGGGCCCGACCGGAGCCTAGATTGAAGATGCCGGACTTTTCCGGATGGTCGAGGAAGAACAGATTGACCTTGGCGACATCGCCAACAAAGACGAAATCTCGCATCTGGCCGCCGTTCTCGTAACCATGCGAGCCTTCGAACAGCTTGACCTTGCCGTCGGCCTTGAACTGGTTGTAGTTGTGGAAGGCGACCGAGGCCATCCGCCCCTTGTGCGTCTCGCGCGGGCCATAAACGTTGAAATAGCGGAAACCGACGATCTGCGACGACGGGCTCTGGGCCAGACGCTGGCGCACCACCTGATCGAACAGAAACTTGGAATAGCCGTAGACGTTGAGTGGGCCTTCGTACTGGCGCTCTTCCTTGAAGATATTGCTGCCGCCGTAGGTCGCCGCGCTGGAAGCATAGAGCAACTGGACGTCCTGATCCTGACACCAGTCGAGCAGGATCATGGAGTAACGGTAGTTGTTCTCCATCATGTAGCGGCCATCGGTCTCCATGGTGTCGGAGCAAGCACCCTCATGGAAGATCGCTTCGATCTCGCCATCGAAATGGCCGGCCTGGATGCGCTCGATGAAATCCTGCTTGTCGAGGTAATCGGCGATTTCGCAGTCGATCAGGTTCTTGAACTTGTCGGCCTTGGTCAGGTTATCGACCGCGATGATCTTGGTGACGCCGCGCTCGTTGAGGGCCTTGACGATATTCGAACCAATGAAGCCGGCAGCGCCGGTAACGACTGTGTACATATTTATTCCTTACAGAGCTGCTGCGAGTTCTTGGCGGGTAACAACAGCGGTCCCCAGCTTGCCAACCACGATGCCTGCCGCCACATTGGCGACACGAATGGCTTCGGCCCAGTCAGCACCGGCCGCAATCATCACAGCCAGCGTTGCGATCACCGTATCGCCGGCCCCGGAAACATCGAACACTTCCCGAGCCTGGGCCGCCTGATGATGCGTTTCACCATCGGCAAACAGGGTCATGCCTTCTTCACTGCGCGTCACCAGCAAGGCTTCGAGACCGAGATCGGCGCGGAGTTTCTGCGACTTGGCGATCAGGTCGGCTTCCGAAGACCAACGACCAACCACTTCGCGCAATTCGGAGCGGTTCGGAGTAATTACCGTCGCACCGGCATACTTTTCCCACTCATCGCCCTTCGGATCGACCAGCACCGGCTTGGCTGCGGCTCGGGCGATGCGGATCATCTCGGCGATATGGGTCAGGCCGCCCTTGCCGTAATCCGACAGGATCACGACATCAGCATCGGCCACCCGGCGCTCAAAATCGGCCAGCTTGGCCTGCAGGATTTCATGCGACGGCGGCGTTTCGAAGTCAATACGCAGCAATTGCTGCTGACGGCCGATGACGCGCAACTTGACGATGGTGTCGATATCGCGATCGACATGCAGGCCGGCATCGATCAGGCCTTCTTCGAGCAGGCGGCCGAGCGAACGCCCGGCATCGTCATCGCCGACCACCGACAGTAGCGCCGTCGTCGCACCGAGCGAGGCCGCATTGCGGGCGACATTGGCAGCACCGCCCAGACGCTCCTCCTGGCGCTCGACCTTGACCACCGGCACCGGCGCTTCCGGCGAAATCCGGTTGACCTCGCCGAACCAGTAACGATCGAGCATCACATCGCCCACCACGAGCAGGCGAACCTGCGAAACTTTTTCCAGCATGCTGCCTACCGTCAATTAACGTCCGATTGCGAAATATTCGATGCCCAGTCCACGTACCAGCTTGGGATCGTAGAGGTTGCGCCCGTCGAAGATCACCGGGTTCTTCAGGGTCTGCTTGATGGCATCGAAGTCCGGGCTGCGGAATTCCTTCCACTCGGTGACGATGACCAGTGCGTCAGCATTGTCGAGCGCCCCCATCGGGCTCTCGGCGTACATGAGACGTGCTTCATCGCCGAAGATGCGTTGCGTTTCGTGCATGGCGACCGGGTCGTAGGCAGTGACGGTGGCGCCGGCGGCGAACAGGTCGGCGATCAGTTCGCGGCTCGGCGCTTCACGCATGTCGTCGGTGTTGGGCTTGAAGGACAGGCCCCACAGCGCGAAGTGCTTGCCCTTGAGATCGCCGAAGCGGGCCTTGAGCTTGTTAGTCAGGACATGCTTTTGTGCGTCGTTGGCTTCTTCGACGGCGGTCAGCACCTTGAGGGTGATGTCAGCGTCGTCCTGGGCGGTGGCGATCAGGGCCTTGACGTCTTTCGGGAAGCAGGAGCCGCCGTAGCCGCAGCCCGGGTAGAGGAAGTGATAACCGATGCGCGGGTCGGAGCCGATGCCCTGGCGGACCATTTCGATGTCGGCGCCGAGCACTTCGGCCAGGTTGGCGAGTTCGTTCATGAAGCTGATGCGGGTGGCCAGCATGGCGTTGGCGGCGTACTTGGTCAGTTCGGCGCTCTTGACGTCGGTGATGATCAGACGTTCGTGGTTGCGCTGAAACGGGGCGTAGAGGGCGCGCATCAGGTGGATGGCCTGCTCTTCTTCGGCCCCGACGACGATGCGGTCGGGGCGCATGAAGTCTTCGACGGCGGCGCCTTCCTTGAGGAATTCCGGGTTGGAAACGACGCTGTAGGGGATGTCGACCGCCCGCTTCTGGAGTTCGTCGGCGATGGCGGCCTTGACCTTGGCGCCGGTGCCGACCGGGACGGTGCTCTTGTCGACGACGACCTTGTAGTCGGTCATCAGGCGGCCGATGTTGCGGGCGGCACCGAGCACGTACTGGAGGTCGGCCGAGCCGTCTTCGTCGGGCGGAGTGCCGACGGCGATGAACTGGATGGTGCCGTGGTGGACGGCCTTCTCGACATCGGTCGTGAAGCTCAGGCGGCCAGCAGCGACGTTGCGGCGAACCATTTCCTGCAGGCCCGGTTCGTAGATCGGGATGCCGCCTTCTTCGAGAATGCGGATCTTTTCCGGATCGACGTCCAGGCAGAGGACGTCGTTGCCGACTTCAGCGAGACAGGTACCACTTACCAGACCGACATAGCCGGTGCCGACGACGGTGATTTTCATGGATGCTTCCTACAGAGTTTGATCGAATTCTTCGCTACGGCGCGGCGGATAGGTTTCCCAGCCGCCACAGGCAGGACAGCGCCAGTAGAACTGGCGCGCCTTGAAACCGCAATTATCGCACCGATAGCGCGACAGGCGCTTGGTGTAGCCCTGGATGATGGTCTTGGCCAGCTCGACGTCGCCACGCACATCTGGCGGGGCTAACGGCAGGCGGGCACTCATCAGTTTCTCGAGACCAAGCAGGGTCGGATTGCGCTGCAATTCATCACGCACCAGGCGATAGGCAGACTCAGTCCCCTCACCCTCAAGAATCAACTGATAGACGACATCCAGCAGATCGAGCGACGGGTAGCGTTCGAGATAACCGCGCAACAAGGCAATGCCCTCATCGCGGCGCTCCAGCTTGCGATAGGTCTCGAGCAGGCGCTGGGCAACCAGGGCCAGATAGGCCGGATCCTGCTGCTCGATCCGCTGCCAGGCCTCAATGGCCGCTTCCGGCTTGCCTTCCTGAAGCAACAGGTCGCCCTGCAACAGACTGGCGCGGACACATTTCCGGTTCTGCTGGATAGCGGCTTCAATATATCCGCGCGCCGAGTCGGGCTTGGAGCGCATGATTTCATTGGCGGCCAACTCACAATAGAACTCTGCCACCTGCTGCTGCGTTACACCATCCGGCAATTCACCGGCAATTTCGATGGCCTTCAGCCATTCTTTCTCGACTTGGTAGATTTCCAGCAGGTTGCGCTTGGCCTCGAGTTCAAAAGCCGTTCCCCGCAGCTTGTTGAAAATCTCTTCGGCACGATCGAGCAAGCCGGCCTTCAGAAAATTCTGCCCGAGCTCGGAGAGTGCATGCAAACGCACCTCCTCTTCCAGATCGGGACGATCAATCAGGTTCTGATGCATGCGGATGGCACGCTCGGTTTCCCCGCGCCGGCGAAACAGATTACCGAGGGCAAAGTGGAGCTCGACCGTTTGCGAGTCGACCTTGGCGACCTCGAGAAAGGAGTCGATTGCCTTGTCCGGCTGTTCGTTGAGGAGGAAATTCAGCCCCTGGAAATAGGAGCGCGGCAAGGCGCGGGATTCATGCACCACCTGGCGCATGTCAACGCGGGCCGCCGCCCAGCCCAGCCCAAAAAACAAGGGAATGAGCAGCAACTGCCAGTATTCAAAAAGATCGTTCATGCGACCGGTGGAGGTTCCTGCGAAATGACGGACTGAGGTTTGTTGACCGCACGCTTCAGGCGCGCGATTTCCCGGCGCTGGCGATAGATCACGCCCAACAGCGAGAGCACACCGAGCATTGCACCGCCGACGAAAAAGGCAAGCAGCACGATAACCAGCGGTGCCTGCCAGGCCTGACCGAGGATGAAGTTCAGAACCACCGGATCGGTGTTCTGCACCGCAAAAACGACCAGAAAGGAAAAAATGATGAGCCGGATGGCCCAAGTCAGTGCTGTCATGACATTCAATAAAAAAGGGCAGTGAAATCATTCACTGCCCTGAATCTACCACATTGCGTCTGCTCAGCGGACTGTCAGATCGCCTGATCAACCCGCTCACGCAGTTCTTTGCCCGCCTTGAAGTGGGGAACCCACTTGGCAGGAACGCTGACCTTCTCCCCCGACTTGGGGTTACGACCGGTGCGTGGCGGCCGGTAGTTGAGCGCAAAGCTGCCGAATCCGCGGATCTCGATACGATCCCCACGCACAAGTGCGTCGGACATCGCATCGAGAATCATCTTGACCGCAAAATCAGCATCCTTCGCCACCAACTGCGGAAACCGCTCCGCCAGCCGGGCGATGAGCTCGGATTTGGTCATGCTTTATGCCTATCAGCCTTGCTGGTTGAGCTTGGCCTTCAGCAGGGCGCCCAGGTTGGTCGTACCGGAAGCAGCAGAATTCGACTCGGCAGAGAACTTCTGCATCGCTTCGTGCTGCTCGGCTTGATCCTTGGCCTTGACGGACAGGTTGATACCACGGGTCTTGCGATCCACGTTGATGATCATGACTTCAACCTCGTCACCCACCTTCAGGTGCTGCGACAGGTCGTCGATACGATCACGAGAGAACTCGGAAGCGCGCAGATAGCCTTCGTTCTCGCCATCCAGCGTCATCACGGCGCCGCGGGCATCAACCGTCTTGACGGTAGCGCGCACGATGCTGTTCTTTTCGTGGGTAGCGATGAAGTTGGTGTACGGGTCGCCTTCGAGCTGCTTGATGCCGAGGGAGATACGCTCCTTCTCGACGTCGATACCGAGCACGACGGCTTCAACTTCGTCACCCTTCTTGAAGTTGCGGATGGCTTCTTCGCCAGTGCTGCTCCAAGAGAGGTCGGACAGGTGAACCAGACCGTCGATGCCGCCAGGCAGACCGATGAAGATACCGAAGTCGGTGATCGACTTGATCGCACCGCGAACCTTGTCGCCCTTCTTCTGGTTCATCGCGAAATCATCCCACGGATTCGGCAGACACTGCTTCATACCGAGGGAGATACGACGACGCTCTTCGTCGATTTCGAGGATCATGACTTCAACTTCATCACCCAGGGAAACAACCTTGGAGGGATGAACGTTCTTGTTGGTCCAATCCATTTCGGAAACGTGAACCAGGCCTTCGATGCCTTGTTCGATTTCAACGAATGAACCGTAGTCGGTCAGGTTGGTAACCTTACCGAACAGGCGGGTACCAGCCGGGTAACGGCGGGCAATACCAACCCAGGGATCGTCGCCCAGTTGCTTCATACCCAAGGAGACGCGATTCTTCTCGGCGTCGAACTTGAGGATCTTGGCGGTAACTTCGTCGCCCACGGCCAGCACTTCGGACGGGTGACGGACGCGGCGCCAGGCCAGGTCGGTGATGTGCAGCAGGCCATCGATACCACCGAGATCGACGAATGCACCGTAATCGGTGATGTTCTTGACGATACCCTTGACGGTGGTGCCTTCCTTGAGGTTCTCAAGCAGCTTTTCGCGATCTTTGTCAGCGGTGGCTTCGAGGACGGCGCGACGGGACATGACCACGTTGTTGCGCTTGCGATCCAGCTTGATAACCTTGAATTCGAGGGTCTTGCCTTCGTACGGGGTGGTGTCCTTGACCGGACGCATGTCGACCAGCGAACCCGGCAGGAATGCACGGACGCCGTTGGACATGACGGTCAGGCCGCCCTTGACCTTGCCGGTGATGGTGCCGGTAACCAGGGTATTGTCGTTCAGGGCCTGCTCCAGGAAGTTCCAGGCAGCGATGCGCTTGGCGCGATCGCGCGACAGGCGGGTAGCGCCGTAGCCGTCTTCCAGCATCTCGATGGCAACCTGGACGAAATCGCCCACTTGCACTTCGAGTTCGCCCTGATCATTCAGGAATTCTTCGAGCGGAACATAGGATTCCGATTTCAGGCCGGCATTGACCACAACGAAGTTGTGATCGATGAGCACCACTTCTGCAGTGATAACTTCGCCTTGACGCATTTCCTGGCGAGCCAGGGATTCTTCAAATAGTTGAGCAAAAGATTCCATTGACGGAGAGAACTTTCATGCCGCGAATCGTGAAATTCACAGCGGGTTAGAGGTTTCAAACATATTGCCGACCATTGCAGCCGGCAACACCTTACTTCAACGCTTCCCTGCTCCACACCAGCACCTGATCCACCGCCTGTTCGATGGTGAGCCCGGTGGTATCGAGCAATTTGGCATCATGCTCCTGCCTGAGCGGAGCAACGCTGCGCTGCGAATCGCGCTCGTCACGTTGCTGAAGATCTAACAGAAGGTCCGCGAGATTAGCAGATAATCCTTTTTCGATCAACTGCTTATAACGGCGCTCGGCGCGCACTTCGGCACTCGCCGTCAGGAAGACCTTGAGCGGGGCATGCGGGAAGATGACCGAGCCCATGTCGCGGCCATCGCCGACCAAACCGGGTTTGGTATTGAAGGTACGCTGACGAAACAGCAAGGCCTCGCGCACCGCCGGCAAAGCCGCCACTTTCGAGGCCCCGGCCGACATTGCCTCGGTGCGGATCGCATCGCCGACCAGTTGCCCGCCCAAGCGAATTTCGTTCTCAAGGAACTCAACATCCAGCGCCGCAGCAATTGCCGCCACACGCTCTTCATCAGCCCAATCGACTCCCGCCCGTTGCGCCGCCAGCGCGGTCAACCGGTACAAGGCACCGGAATCGAGATAGGCAAAACCGAGCGCCGCCGCAACGCGTGCCGCCACCGTTCCCTTGCCGGAGGCCGAAGGGCCATCGATGGCAATCACCGGCGCAGCTTGAGTAACGCCAGCGAAACGCTCGAAGTAACCCGGGAAGGTCTTGGCCACACACTTCGGGTCATTGATACGCAATGGGGTGCCAAATGCCGCCAAGGAGAAACACATCGCCATCCGGTGATCGTCGTAAGTATCGATTGCAGCCGGCTTTAGTTCGACTGGCGTAACACGGATGAAATCCTCGCCTTCCTCAACCACCGCCCCCAACTTGCGCAACTCAATCGCCATGGCAGCGATGCGGTCGGTTTCCTTGACCCGCCAGCTAGCAATATTGCGCAGCGTGGTGGTACCCTTGGCGAACAACGCCGTCGTGGCCAGCGTCATCGCAGCGTCGGGAATGTGATTGCAATCAAAGTCGACCGCAGCAAGACCCGACTTGGGCGCCCGCGCCGCCATCCAATTTGGCCCCATCTCGATTTCGCCACCCATTTGTGCCAACGCTTCGGCGAAGCGGACGTCGCCCTGAATCGAGTCGCGACCAACCCCCTCGACACGAACCGGCCCACCACCGATGGCGCCCAGCGCGAGAAAATAGGATGCGGACGAAGCATCGCCCTCGACATAAACCGTGCCCGGCGAAACATAACGACTGCCGGCCGGCACCGTGAAACGCTGCCAACCCTCGCGCTGCACCTGCACACCAAAGCGCGCCATAATGGCCAATGTGATTTCAATGTAGGGCTTGGAAATCAGCTCCCCAATGACGTCGACCGTAGCAGTCTCGCCAGTTAGCGGCAGCGCCATCAGCAAGCCGGTCAGAAACTGACTGGAGACATCGCCACGCACCTGAACCGTGCCCCCGGCCCTGATCGTTGCAGACTTAAGGTGCAGCGGTGGAAAACCGTCGTTGGCCAAATAAGTGACATCCGCCCCCAACTGGCGCAGGCCATCGACCAGATCGCCAATCGGCCGCTCGTGCATCCGCGCCACCCCCTTCAGGATGTAGTCGCCACCCGCCAGCGCCAACGCCGCCGTTAGCGGCCGGAAGGCGGTGCCGGCATTGCCGAGAAACAACTCAGCCTGCCTGACCGGAAATTTCCCGTCACAACCCTTGATCCGCCAATCTTCCCCACCCAGCGCCTCAACACCGACGCCAAGCGCCTCAAGGGCGTCAAGCATGCGTTCGGTATCATCGGAAGCCAGCAAGTCGCGAACTTCGGTTTCACCATCAGCGAGCGCAGCCAGCAACAACACCCTGTTGGAAATGCTTTTTGAGCCAGGCAAGCGAACCGTGCCGCCGGCAGAGATCAACTGGGGAAGATCAAGGAATTCGATACTCAAGGAAGACTCCATTTGCAGAGAAAGAAGGCCCCACGCCTCCGAACGAATCAATTCATCACGTATTCAGGCACAAAACGCTGCAAGCCAACCTTGACGGCAGCAGCCTCACGCACACTGGGCGCCAACCAACCGAGAAGCTCCTGAAACTCAAGATCACTCATACTGTCAGCCAGCTTGGCTATGCGCAGCTTTGGATGCGGCGTCGGCAAGGTTGCCTCATCATCCGCCAGCAACTCTTCGTAAAGTTTTTCTCCAGGACGCAGGCCGGTGAACTCAAGCTGAATTTCGTCCTCGGAAAAGCCGGACAGCCGAATCATGTCACGCGCCAGATCAACAATCTTTACCGGTTCGCCCATGTCTAGGACAAATATCTCGCCCCCTTGCCCCATCCAGCCCGCCTGCAAAACCAACTGAGCCGCCTCGGGTATGGTCATGAAATAACGGACGATATCCGGGTGAGTCACGGTAACCGGCCCACCACGAGAAATCTGCTCACGAAACTTGGGAATCACACTCCCATTGCTGCCCAGCACATTGCCGAAACGCACCGTAATAAAACGCGTCCCGCCAGCAGCCTGAGTCGCCCGACAAAGACGCTCGGCCAGACGCTTGCTGGCCCCCATTACGTTGGTTGGATTGACGGCCTTGTCGGTAGAAATCAACACGAACTTATCGACCCCCGCCTGTTGCGCCGCCCGTGCCAGCGTCACGGTTCCGAGCGCATTCGTCCGCACTGCCTGCCAGGCATTGGCATGCTCCATCAATGGAACGTGCTTGTAGGCGGCCGCATGAAAAACAACAGCGGGTTGCTCAGCTGCCAGAATCTCAGCTACCCGCTCAGCGTCCCGCACATCTCCTGCCCAACACCCACAATCCAGCTTGGGGAAAGACTGTTTCAGTTCATCATCGATTCGATACAAGGCAAACTCTGAGGCCTCCAACAAGACTAGGCGTGACGGTTCAAAACGGGCAATCTGGCGGCACAGCTCTGAGCCGATTGACCCCCCCGCCCCGCTGACCAAAACAACACGCCCGGTCAGCAACTCATGCAGGCCAGCATCATCCAGCGAAACAGCATCACGCCCAAGTAGGTCCTCCAACTCGACGCGACGGATGCTCGAAACAGACAGACGCCCGGCCAACAGATCGTCGTAGGAAGGCATAGTCATCACGGTCAAGCCCGCAACGGCCGCCAACTCGGCAACTCGGCGCCGCTCGCCGGACTTGGCGCCAGGCAAAGCCATGACGACATGCTTGACGCCGTATTTCTCGGCCACTTCCGGCACATTGGCCAAAGGTCCGAACACGGGCAAGCCACGCAGGCGACGCCCCACCTTGGCCGGATTGTCATCCACCAGCGCAACGGCATACCACAGTCCACTACGATTCAGCTCTCGCAACAAGGAATCGGCAGCCTCCCCAGCGCCAAGAACAAGCACCGGTTGCCCTCGCATTTTGGCCGGACCGTAAAGGCGATGCTCCTTCCAACTGCGATAGGCAAAGCGACTCCCGCCCATCACCAATGCCAGGAGCAGCGGATGCAAGACCAGCACCGAACGAGGGATCGGCCCCAGGCCAAGAAATACGACGGCCACCATCGTCAAAACCGCCCCGGTCAGCACCGCGGACAAAATGTGCTGCAAATCGGACAGGCTAGCAAATCGCCACAATCCACGATACAGACCGAAAGCAAAAAATAGCGAGCCAAATAGGGGCAGCACCCAAAGCAGCGAATAAGCAGCAGACTGCGCGAACTCAGCTGGCACGTCAAAGTTGAAGCGCAGCCAGAAAGCAAGCATCCACGCCAGCGCAGCCGCCACCAGATCGTGAACAAAGGCGGCCAAAGTACGAGGATTGGTCATGCAACGGCTTCCAGAAAAAATAGAGTCGCCCTCTACGGGACGCAAACTTATAATTCTACCCCGCCAACGAGCCCCGGCCTGCCCCTCAATGCGAAACGCAACGAAGAATCGCTTGAATCTCATCCACATCCGAGCAAGTGAGCACCAAGTGGGACCCACAGCTCCGAAAACGACTAGCCATCGTCACGTCACCCCTGCCGTATGCGGTCACCACTGCCTGCACCTATCACCGTCTTGAAAATATATATGAAGTACTTAAGCCCCCCCAAGTCCTGCAGCATGCAAGCATCTGTCTCGGCAAGCCGTCGGGGGGTCGACATGTCTATTCCACTGATTTGCGCTAAACCGGTGATACCAGGGCGCGCAGCAAAAACCCCCCGCAAGGCGCGCTCTTCAATCAGTTCTAGCTGACTGAACAAACAGGGGCGCGGCCCGACTAAACTCATTTCCCCTTTGAACACATTCCACAACTGCGGCAGTTCGTCCAACTTCGTACGCCGCAAAAAGATACCCAATGGAGTTACTGCCGCCGGGTTGGCCAAGTGTGTCGCGACCGATTGCGTACCGGGTCGCATGGTACGGAATTTCACCAAAGTAAATGGTCTTTGGTGGCGCCCCACGCGTACCTGCCAAAACAGGGGAGCCCCTGTGTCAAACAGGCCTAACAGGAATAGAAGCGCCATCACGGGAAGAGTGAGCAACAACCCAATGCCAGCAAGCACAATATCCAGAAAGCGCAGCATCACGTATTTGCCTTGGTGTTGCGATACCAGTGCGCAGTAGCCTCAAGCCCCGCCTGCATCGTGTAGGGTGGCCTCCAGCCCAAACCCTCCCTCAGAGGTTCGATATCAGCATACAAAGAACCAAGCAAACGATCAACCACAGCCTGCTTGGCTAGCATTCCCCCAACCCACCTAATCCACGAAACCGGAACTGGCACAAGAAACAGCCGACATCCCAAAGCGGTTGCAACTCGGCGAATCAGCTCAGGCGTAGACACATCGTCACCGTCGCTCACCAAATACGACTTCCCGGCCGCCTCGGGGTGTGTAAGACACAGACGAATAACATCCACTAAATTGCCCAGATAGATCAAACTGCGCCGGTTCCGAATGGCACCAAAAGGCAAAGGCAGTTGCTTATCGATCGTCTGCATGAGGCGTAGAAAATTGCCTTTGACCCCAGGGCCGTACACCAATGGTGGCCTAAGTACCACTACCTCCATCCCCGTCTCGGAAGCGATCTGCCATAGTATCTGCTCAGCCTCATGCTTGGACACTCCGTAGCGATCTTCCGGAGCCGGTAGATCGTCAGCTGTGAAAGGCTGCCCAACCCTCGTTAGCTCACCATTGACCTTGATAGAGCTGACAAAGATAAAACGCCTCACCCCTGCTGCCGCCGCTTGCCGTGCGAGATTGGCTGTTACCGCGACGTTTATGCTGCGAAACTCTGCCAACTGGTCTGAGCACCTATCGTTCATCACATGCGCTCGTGCAGCCAGATGCACCACCTCTCGCACATTTCTCAGTGCAAAAGTCCAATCGGTCCCTGAAGAAACTCTAGCAATAACGATGTCCTCGATGCAGCTCGGATGTGACTTTAGCGTTCTAACAACACCACGTACAGAGACGGCCTCTCTAGACAAGCTTTCGCAGAGAGCAGAACCAACAAATCCATTTGCACCCGTTACCAATACCGTCATTTCATAAGCATTTCTTTATACAAAGCTAGTGTTCTTTCGTTTACATATTGTGCTGAAAATTCCTGCTCCAAACGCTTTCGACCACACTCCCCCATCTTCCTAGCCAACTCAGGATTACGCAGGAGGCATTCGAGTGCATCTGCAAGGGCAGGGACATTCTTTGCCGGTACGAGCAAGCCATTTTCACCATCCCTTACGGCTTCGCGACAACCCGGCACATCAGTTGTGACACAAGGCAATCCTGCGGCCATGGCCTCTAGCAGCGACTTTGGCAGGCCTTCCCGATAAGAGGGCAGACAAGCAACCGTTGCCTCCCTCAATACTTGAGGTATGTCACTGCGGAATCCCCACAATTCGACAACGCCCTGCGCTTTCCAAGCCTCAAGCGTGGCGGAATCGATGCAAGCTCTGTTATCGGGATCGATCTCGCCAACAATGACAAAGCGTGCCTTCACGCCACGCAACCCTAACACCCGGGCCGCCTCGACAAATTCACCGATCCCCTTGTCCCACAGCAACCGTGCCACGAGTACGACAGTTGGCAATCTATCTTCCGAAAAACCTGACTGAAATCTATCAGGTTCCACCCCGGCACCGCGTATCAGGGATGAATCCCTCCTTCGCACCAACCCTGCCTCAACGAAGCTAGATAAATCGTCACTATTCTCAAAAACGACGCGGCTACCTTGTGGATTTAGCAGTAGCCTTAAACCCACTTTCAGAAACGGGCGGAGCATGAGCGCAAAAGGGTGCTGCGAAGTAAATGCATAACCGCCGCCAACAACGGCATTGATGACCCTATGACATCCGATAAAACATGCCGCCAGCCCACCAAGCAGAATAGGTTTAAGGGCAACGTGGTGAATCAGATCTGGCTGCTCTTTGCGGTATACGCTCAATATGCGCACCAACGCAAGCAGCGCACCAAAGGGATTCAAGCTGCTACGACGAATCGGCAAAGGTAA
Source organism: Dechloromonas hortensis (assembly GCF_009469765.1). Lineage (GTDB taxonomy): Bacteria > Pseudomonadota > Gammaproteobacteria > Burkholderiales > Rhodocyclaceae > Azonexus > Azonexus hortensis. The sequence goes on along the minus strand of NZ_SSSQ01000016.1, from coordinate 22,146 downwards.
CAAGCGCAATCCAGCATTCCGTACTATGTCGCCGTGACGATCAACGTCAGTAAGGACCAACACCTCATATCCCGCTTCGCGAGCAGCGATTGCACGCCCTAGGAAATGAGAGCAGAAGAACCAGTCTACCGTCACAAAAAAAAGTAGCTTAGGTCGCGACCGATTCATGTAACCCGCCTATGCCTAAGCTGCTTAGCCAAGCGTAAAACACTCAAAGGCAGTAATATAACTAAACGTATCGCAATAGAGGATTTCACCCGCCCACTATCGCGCATCAATTTGGCAATTTTTTTTGCCCCGACCACATCACCACTCAAGTAAAAACCAGCAGCAGTCACCAGTGCAATTCGATCAAACAGCACCGCTATACTGTTGCCGACATGAGCTTTCAGCTCATGACTCCTCAACAATTTGGCCAAATAGAGGAGCGAACCGGGAGGCTCTTGCTCTCGCAACATGGTACTTCTGTTTTCGGCCTCTTGGTTATATACAGACGTCGGAATCGCTTTGTGAGCCACTACATTGCCTAAAGCCAAACGAGTCCATGCAACAATATCTTCCCCACGTTTCACCCCCACGGGGAACCCCCCCTCGTCTATCAACCTCTGGCGGTTAACGCATGCAGTCGAAGAGTTCACCAAGGAAAGACCGTTAGCATATATTTCAAAGAAATTTTCTATACCCCCCTCCCAGCCCGCGGGTAACGAGGATTTAGCAGCGTAAAGCTTTCCGCCCCGCTTGATGTAATGCGAAGTAGACACCAACGATGCCTGAGGCCACCTTTCTATCAGACCATAGAGAGTCTTCAAATGATCAGGTAGCCAATAATCATCTGCATCCAAAAATGCGACATATCTGCTAGTCGCCTCTTGTAACCCCAAGTTTCGTGCAGCGCTAACACCTAAATTAGGCTGACGTAGCAATCGAACGCCAGCGTCATTAAATTGACTAACTATGGTCACACCATTGTCGGTTGAACCATCATCAACCACAATAATCTCTTGAGGTGCAACACTTTGCGCCAAAACACTTTTTATTGCATCAGCAATATGTGCAGCCTTATTGTATAGCGGTATAACGACAGAAATCATATACAGTTTGCCCTGAAAGCATTTTTGAGCGAACCAAGAGCGCGAATTTCAATACCGGGCACTGACGGCAGCCTTTAACTTTCGCCACAACAGCTCGGAGGATGCCCTCGGATGCAAGCGCAAGGCTTCAGAAAAGGCACGCATAGCCAGACTGCCATCTCGGTTACGCACTGCGCCATTGAGCAGTCGCATGAGAAAGTCGCACATTATAGTTTCTCGCTGCGCCAGAGAGCCCAGCTGCAAGTACTGCTTCCAAGCAGCAATAATCTCTTCTCTTCCCGCAAGCGACAAATGAGCATGCCGCAGTACGAAAAATGCCGCGTCCACATCTTGTCGCAGGTATTCAGGTACCGCCTCAATAAGCCTGGCATGAATCGTCTCAACCCCATATGTAGGATCAGGCAGCCCAGCCTTGCGTGCCCGATGGGCGAGGCGAGCCACGATGCTGCCCAGTTCCTGCGCCTCACGATGGACCGCTGACACATTAGCACCATGCATACGGTAGTTCAGTAGAGGCTGCGGCAGATTGGCAATGCAGTAACCCAGCTCGCTGATCCGCAGCCACAGGTCATAGTCCTCGCAATGGGAGAAAACCTTTCGGTAGCCCCCTGCCTTCAGCACCGCATCCCGTCGCATCATTACGGCGGGGTGCGCGACAGGACAACCGTGCTCTAGAAAACGCAAGGTCTCTGCCGGGGTGACCGGATAGTCACCCTGCCGGATGAAGCCGCCGACCTTATCTATGATCTGAATGGAACTACCCAACACCCCCAGCTGCGGCTCGGCGACTAAGCGTGCATACTGAAGCCCGAAACGCTCAGGTCTGGCCACGTCATCCGCATCCATGCGTGCAATGAACTCAGCACGCGCGCGTGCGACCCCCTCATTCAGGGTCGTCACCAGCCCTGCGTTCGGGCGTTCCACCAGCACAACGCGCGGATCGCGGGCAGCCAACTCGCGCAGGATCTCACCGCTACCATCCTTGGAGCCATCGTTAATGACGATCAGCTCAAAATCCCCAAACGTCTGCGCCAGAATGCTTTCCACGGCCTCCCGAAGATAGGCCTCACCGTTATACACAGGCAGCACAACACTTACAGCAGGGGTCTGACTCATTTCAGCAGAATCCAGTCATCAGGATAAAGGTCGAGCACATTGCAAGCCGCCAATCTGCCGGGGGTAAACCAGCGGGCGGGTGCGATGACCCGCTTGCCCTGCGCAGGGTTCAGCCAAGCGCCCCACCAAGAATAGGAACTGTTGGCGATGATATTGTGGTGGCAACGCGCCATCAGGAACATATCCTCCCACGGGACAGCCGGATCAGAACGAACCACATGCGCGCGCGACAACCCAGCAAAAGCCTCCGCGACGAAGTCCGGCTCATCGGAAAACAGGAAGAAGTCCGCCTCTGGCCCCACCAAATCCTGCATCAGCGCCACGGCACGGTCATAGTAATTTCGATCCAGCGCCACATGCACCGCAGAGGCAGCGGCCTGCAAATAATCCCCCCGGCGCACATGCAAAGAAATGCTGCGTGGGGAAGCTGCAATCTTCGCCGCCCAGCCCGCTGCAGCCTCAGTCAGCGGCGCCTTCGGCTGAAACCGCTCACACACTAAGGCTGCCGCCCCCTCAAAGTAGCGCGGACTCTGGAAATATCCGTCGAGCAGAATTTCCTCGCCTACGAGGCTGAAGAAAGTCGGGTCAAAATGGAAATGGGGCTCCCGATACACGCCCCCACGGAAAGAGTAGCCACCCTTGAGCCGCCGCATCACTCGTGCCGCAAACGATGCAGAAACAGGCCCAGCCAAGGGCACACCGGTGTACAGATCCTGCGGCACCCGCAGGCAATCTAGTTGGTAGGGCCACGTCTTGTAGGCTTTGAACGCAGACAAATCCAGACGCAGCCCCCTGCCCTGCCGTTCAGCTAACCCCAACGCAGCCGCATACTGGAACATCTGGTTGCCGAGCCCGCCCACCAGACGGATTGTAACGCTGCCACTCATATCTGGCTCACTCCCCATTCAACCCCGCCTTGGACTTTGCATGCCACCAAACGATACGAAGAACACGAATGCATACCTCTAGCCAGAACGTCAGGGCATTGCGTACAATCGAACGCACAAGCACACTCTCGCTCGTGGCCAGGTTCCAGTAAAACGACAACGCTTCGGCAGGATGGGTGAGCACCGGCAAGACCGCATCGACGGCCTGTTTGCGTAAGCGTGCCTTGAAGCGCTTATCACCACTAATAAGCGCCTCCCATTTCGAATACACCAGCAACTGCTGCTGGAAAAACTGCAATGCCCGACCGGGCCGTGCGCGGCGTTGCGCGCTGCCGTCATGCACACGGATGCCGACAACGGCCTCCGACGTAAAATCCACCTTGCTCACCTGCGCCAAGCGCAGCCAAAGATCCCAGTCCTCGCCATAGAACAAGCGCTCGTCGAAATAGCCCACCTTGTCTAGCACAGTGCGCCGCACCAGAACGCTCGACGCAGAACCTGACAACACATAGCCGTCAAGCAGCAGCGGCATGAAAATGTCACCGCGCTGCTTGGGAGGCACGACCTTCTGATCCGGCAGACACTCGCCCTGCGTGTTGATACAGAAGTAGGACGAGTGCACAAAGCCTGTCTCCGCCCCCCCGCGTTCAAAGGCATCAAGCTGGCGTTCGAGCTTCTCCGGCAGCCAGATGTCGTCGGCATCCAGAAAGGCTACATACGCTGCCGTCGAAGCACGAATCCCTTGATTCCGCGTAGCTGACACACCAGCATGCGTCAGTTTCAGATAAAGTACCCGATCATCAGACTGCCTGAAGTTCTCAATGATTTGTGCAGTCCCGTCCGTGGAGCCATCATCGGCAATGATGATACGCGCCACTGGCACTGTCTGTTGCTGAACCGATTGCAGCGCCTTGGCGATATATTTTTCACCATTAAAAACTGGCACCACAACGTCAATGTCATGGAAACTCATGTAGGCTGCTTACTCGCATCCTTCCGGAGAACCCAAGACTCCCAGACGAAGGGATAGCGCCATTGGAGCTTGTGTGTGCGCCGCAAGCGTTTCGCCAGTTGCTTGTATTGTTCTCTCGCACCAGGGACATGCAGGTGAAACTGTACCTGCAGATACTTGATCGTCCTGATACGTCCAGTATCAATGAGCCGATTCAGAAGAGCGTACTCCCCACCTTCAATGTTCAGTTTTGCAAGGTGCCACTCATCGGTTCCGAACTGGCTGAGAAACCGCTCTGCATCCCACAAATTAACTTGCACTTTCTGACAGCCAGTCGAACCAAACACCCCAGAGGCATCCGCATCAAGATCAAATTCAACTACTTCATCCTTATCTGACAACCCCGCTTCATAGACGCTAATTTTTGTGTTTTCAACAAACCTTTGCTCAATCTGAGATGCAAATTTCGGAATCGGTTCAAACACCGCTATATTGGCATCACAGATATCAACAAATCTCGCCGCAAAATCGCCCACATAGCCCCCCACATCAAGAATATTGGCGCCAAGCGGCAGTTCGTACTGATAGCGAACCTCATCTTTGGGATTATGAGAAATCCATCTTTGATGCGATCTGTAGAATTCGTCCGTCAAATACATCCAGCAATGTCGCATTGTTTCATTTTTCTTTGTCCCCCATCCTTTTAGAGACCGCAATATTTTCCTAAGCATGGGCAATCTTCCTAGCTGGATACGTAACCACAACCGCGGGCTTTCCACAAAGGACATAAACTGGTTTTCTGAACGGAATGTTCTTGCGCGCCACTGCATTGAATCAGTTTCAGGAGCAAGCATTTGCTTAGCGACCCTAGCAAGCAGACCGAATACATTATGTTCATGCATAACGCGTCTGCGGGCTTCCAGCAAATGCTCTCGACTACGTTCAGCCAAGTCTGAACCAATTACCTCTTTGATTGTCTCTATCGCTTCATCCGGCTTGTAGATATTGATCATCCGCAAGGCATCTTGAGGAAAATAGTCAGTAATGTTGGGACAACCGTGATAGATCGGAAATGTCAATGTCAAAAATGGATCAGCAAGCTTTTCGGTCCAATAGTTTTCAATAGCACAATTTTCTATCGCAATATGATATCTATATGAATCAAGAACATCCCTCTTGTCAGCGAAATCGACAATTCCGCGCCCAAACACATCAACCTGGTCCCCCAAGGCTTCCTTGAGTTTCGCAACAAACTCAAGTCTGGCACGATGTTCAGCGGTAAAAGCTTTGTTAGATGACACTACAGAAGCGAGTTTTGTTTTACTTGGTTCATGCTTTTTAAAGTCATCAAATGTCATCGGAGACGCAAGAAATCCACCTTTTTCTGATACGCAACCAACATGCCACGGCAGCCCTGCCTGAACAAAAATGCGCCGCGGATGCTGCGTCTCACGGTCCGCGGTAATAACTGCGTCGAACTGCTCCAGAAAAGCCGGGGCGTAACGCTTGACTGTCTCCGGTTCAGACGAGATAAAAACCACTGGCACTGGCCGCTTTAGAACAAACCTGCTCTCCGGCAACGCATCATAGACAAAAACGATTTCTGCCTCATCAGTCGAGGCGAAAAAATCCACCCCTTCAAAAACATGCTGCTGACTAGGCAGCTGACGCTCCCAAGGCCAGCTCTCATGCTGGGTGACAAAAGCTGCCTTAATCATCAGACTCTCCAGCCTCTTTGCATCGATTTTAATTCGCTACCCAATTAAGCACTGGGGCAATGAAGCCTGGACGGCGAGAGCGCCAGTAAGGCGACTCGCTCAACCCTCCAGATACCTGCAAGTGCACACTCACTGACGTATTGCCGGGTTCGGAAAACCAGCCCTGTCCATGGAGTGAAGCAAAAAAATCCATGCGATAACGCCCCTCATTCAGCAGATGGGCGGGCACCCGTGCCGTGATTACGTTCCGCCCAACTTTTAGCTCTGGCCAGTCTTCGACCGCTTTGTCAGTCGTGACAGACCAGAGAACATGCTGACCATTTTCATCAACCACGACGCACCCAAAATTCAGCAGCGGGCTCAAGCGGTGAATATCCAGGGTGATCTCAACGCCAAAATCGCAGCTCCCAGGAATCGGGTGGTCAAGCGTGACGCCTTCTGGCCCCACAATCCGGAAAGAGCGCAGCGAGAAAAAGTCACATTCAAGCGCACCATGAAGCTCGGCCTCATGACCCCCCTGTAATTTCCCCTCCTCGCCCAACAGATAGCGCCCGCAGGTCTGGTGGACATCTTTGCTGTCTGCCTTGACCTGACCACGCTCCAGCCAAACGATACGGGAGCATAGCTGCATTACTGCATTCATGTTATGTGACACGAACAGGACGGTACGGCCCGCGCTGGCTACATCGCGCATCTTGCCCAGACACTTGGTTTGGAAATCGACATCACCAACAGCCAACACTTCGTCGATAATCATGATTTCGGGCTCAAGGTGGGCCGCGACGGAAAATGCCAGTCGCATTTTCATGCCACTCGAATAACGTTTGATCGGCGTATCGATGAAAGCCTCAATACCGGAGAAGGCCACGATCTCGTCGAAGCGCGCCTTGATCTCGTGTTTTCTCAGACCGAGGATGGTGCCGTTGAAATAGACGTTCTCACGCCCGGTCAGTTCGGGGTGAAAGCCCGTCCCCACCTCCAGCAGCGAGCCTACGCGCCCATTGAGGATGGCCTCACCGGTCGTGGGTGTGGTGATACGCGAGAGTATCTTCAGCAGCGTACTCTTGCCTGCCCCATTGCGGCCGACAATGCCGACAACCTCGCCCTCGTTCACATCGAAGCAGACATCTTTCAACGCCCAGAATTCACGCGGATTTGCTTGGGGCGCCTCTGTAGCGCGCTCCGGGCGATTGCGTGAGATCATTGAAGCCAACAAGTCCCGCAGGGTGTCATGTGCAGACCCTGCGCCGTTCAGCCTGTACTTTTTACCTATGCCATTGACACTAATGATAGGGGTCATGCGTCAGATCCTGTCAACAATGGCGGGCTCTAGCTTTCGGAAGGTGCGGAAGCCGAGCGTGAAAATGAATGCCGTCCACAGCAGCAGGACACCATAGGCAGCCAGCGACGGAAACGGGCTACCCAGCAGAGCCGCACGGGCGGTATCCAGCAACGCAGCGACGGGGTTGAACAAAAAGACCCACTGGTAACGCTCCGGAACGAAGCTGACCGGGTAGATCACGGGCGTCAGGTACATCCCGATCTGCACGAAAAACGGCAAGGCAATACTGACATCCCGATAGATCGCGTTGATCGGCGACAACATAAGGCCAATGCCATAGCCCAGCAGACCCGCAAACAGAAGCAGGACTGGCAGCAGTAGCACATATGGCGTGGGGGTGACACCATAGATCAGCATCAGCACAAACAGAATGACAAGGGAAATACCCAGTTCCACTGCAGCCGACAGCGCGGGGACCAAGGGCAGGATGAGGCGCGGGAAGAAAACCTTGGTAATGATCCCCTCATTTTTGACGAGGGAGCCAGACGCTTCTGACACTACCTTGCTGAAATACTGCCAGAACAGCAGGCCCGACAGCACAAACACCGGATATGGCACCCCATCGGTAGGGATCTTGGCCAGAAGACCGAACAGAAGAGTGAAAACCACCGTCGTTACCAACGGCTGCAGAACAGCCCAAGCCACGCCGACCACAGATTGCTTGTAGCGGATCTGGATCTCGCGTAGAGCTAGCGTCCAGGCAATGTGGCGGTTCGAGTACACATCGCGGATGCAGTCAGCAAGCGTGTGGTCTGCTCGGGGACGGATCACGACGCGGGTAGCGCCGTGACCGGTAAGGGTATCTGACATCTGTTTGTTTCCGCTTTCTGGCCTGTGCCTCAGGTGTTGGCTGTCACACCCATTGCTGCATCAAGTGCCTGCCGCAGCAAAGAAAATGCCTGATCGAGCTGATAGTGATGGTTGCCGATGAACAGGCCGCTGGTATCGATTTCTTCCGCGTTCTTGAGTGAGCCGTGAATTTCGTAGTCGAACCAGCGCAAGACCTCGTTCTTGGCAAAATTACCCGCCACGATGGGACGCACATCGATTTTGTGCTCGGTGAAAATGCGCACCAGATCGGCACGTGTGAAAGGAGCATCCGGCTCGACAATAATGCTGAACCCGAACCAACTGCTTTCACCAATTTCTTTCTGAACGCGTAGACACGGGTAATCGGCCAGCAGCTCCACGAATTTCTTGGCGTTACGACGCCGCTCAACGACCATCCCTGGCAGTTTGCGAATCTGCTCGATGCCGATCGCCCCGCTCATTTCCAGCGGCCGAAGGTTATAGCCGGGCAGCACGAACTTGAACGATTCCACAAACGGATCATCGCTCTTTGTGCCGGTCAGTTGGTTATGCCTGGGCAGGTTCCGCGTCCATCCATGCGCACGTACCGACAGCATGATGTGATAGAGTTCTTCGTCATCGGTGACCACCATGCCACCTTCCATCGTGGAAATGTGGTGGCTGAAGAATGCGCTGTAGGAGCCCATCACGCCGAAAGTCCCGGCCTGACGCCCGTTGAAGCATGCCCCCATGGACTCGCAGTTGTCCTCCAGCACGAGGATGTTGCGGCCATTGATAATGCGCTCGATAGCCGCGAAATCATTCGGGTTGCCGAGCAGATTGACCACCATGATGGCGCGCGTTTTGTCGGTAACTGCTGCGCTCAGCGCAGCGATATCGTAGTTCAACGTATCGCGATCTACGTCAACAAATTTCAGCTTCAGGCCATATTGCTGCAAGGGATGGTAGGTGGTGCTCCAGGAAACTGCCGGAACAATGATTTCATCGCCAGCTTGCAGGGAATTTTCCTTGCGAAACCGCAAGGCGGCGACCATCAGCAGATTGGCCGATGATCCGGAGTTGACCATGACACAGTAGCGGCTACCGGTGTAGGCGGCAAATTGCTTCTCGAACTCTTGAACATGAGCCCCCATGGTGAACATGCCGGATTCAACAACCCGTTGGATTGCGTTGTATTCAGCGTCATCCCAGGTGGCTGTCGCAAGCGGGTAGGTTGGCAGAGTCATGCCTTGAGTCCTTCCAAATAGAATTGATACGTTCTGGCGATGCCATCGTCAAGGCTTGTAGTGGCACGCCATCCCCATTGTTCAAGTTTTTCAACGCTCACCAATTTCTGGGCCATGCCTTCGGGCTTAGTCAAATCATGCACAAAGCTGCCGGAGTAACCAACCACACGGGCCACCGCCTGGTAATAGCCTAGAACTGCCAAGTCCGTGCCCAGGCCTACGTTCAGCATCGAAGGCAAGGTGTCGAAATGCGCCAGCGCTCTCCACATGCAATCAGCAAGATCACCGGCATACATGAATTCGCGCCGTGCCTTGCCCGTCCCCCAGATTTCAACCGTATCGGCACTACCCACCTTGGCTTGGTGAATCTTGTGAATCACGGCCGGAACCATGTGCGAGTGCTTGGGGTCGAATTTGTCGTGGCGACCATAAATATTGCAAGGAATCAGTGTCTTGAACTGAAATGAGGCATCCTCACGACCAATGTAATCACACAGCCGGGCTGTCATGATTTTGGCAAGTGCATAGCCTTCATTGGTCGGCTCAAGCTCCCCTGACAAAACCATTTCTTCGCGCAAGGGATTGGCAACATTGCGGGGATACATGCAAGAGCTGCCCAGATTCAGCAGTCGCTTCACACCAGCATGGCGCGATGCTAAGACGATGTTGCGGCCCATATCCAGGTTCTCAACCAGGAAGGCCACAGGGTGATGCATGTTCGCCTGAATACCCCCCACGCGCCCCGCTGCGTGTACGACAACATCAGGCGAATATTCCTTGAGGTAACAGCCGACAGCGTGAGCGTCACGCAGATCAAGTTCGCTGCTCGCGGGAGCAAGAATTTCGTGATCTTTCGCTGCAGCATGCTCTATGAAATTGCGGCCGACCATACCCTGACCGCCAGTGATTAATATGCGCATTGCCACCTATCGTTATCTGCAAAATCGGTTTTACTGTTCGTGATAGTTAAAGGCGTTGAACCCGTGGTGTTTGACCAGTTCATCACGTTTTGCAGAGTTCAGGTCTTCCCGAACCATTTCCGCCACCAGCTCAGCAAAGGCGGTTCGCGGTTGCCAGCCTAGCTTTTCCTTGGCCTTTGAAGGGTCGCCCAGCAGCGTTTCAACCTCGGTCGGCCGGAAGTAACGCGGGTCGACTTCGACGATGGGGATATCCGGGTTGCCTGCACCACGATTCACCCAGTAGCCCTTTTCATTGACGCCCTGGTTTTCCCAGCGGATTTCCATCTTGAGCTCACGCGCCGCTGCGTCAACAAAATCGCGAACGCTGTATTGCACACCCGTAGCAATGACAAAGTCTTCCGGCTTGTCTTGCTGCAGCATCAGCCATTGCATCTCGATGTAATCACGAGCATGCCCCCAGTCACGCTTGGCATCTAGATTTCCCAAGTACAACCTCTCTTGCAGGCCCAGTCTAATTCTGGCGAGCGCACGAGTGATCTTTCTGGTCACAAACGTTTCACCACGGTTCGGGCTTTCGTGATTGAATAGAATCCCGTTGCAGGCGTAAATGCCATACGCCTCGCGATAGTTTACGGTGATCCAATATGCATATAGTTTTGCGACAGCATAAGGACTACGTGGGTAGAAAGGGGTAGTTTCTTTCTGCGGTATTTCCTGAACCAAACCGTATAACTCTGACGTACTGGCCTGATAGAACCTAGTCTTTTTTGTAAGCCCAAGTATGCGAATCGCTTCCAAAATTCGCAATGCACCTAAGCCATCGGAATTCGCAGTGTACTCTGGCTCTTCAAAGCTAACAGCCACATGGCTCTGAGCAGCCAAATTATAGATTTCATCTGGCTGGACTTTTTGAATTATGTGCACCAGACTCGACGAATCGGTCATATCCCCATGATGCAAAATGAAGCGCCCATCAGAAATATGCGGATCTTTAAATAAATGATCGATTCTATCCGTATTAAAAAGCGAAGTGCGTCTTTTTATTCCATGGACCTCATAATCCTTCTCAAGCAAAAACTCAGCAAGATAGGCGCCATCTTGCCCGGTCACACCGGTAATAAGTGCTATTTTCTTCATTTTCAATCCGTATATTTTGCCAAAATCATAAATGCCATAAAACTGATGATTATCCAAGTTTACCACGAGGAGTCTCTGCGCCCCGACAAGTGCTTGCCAAGTAAAAAGTGACAAGTGAACTGAGGCTCAACAGGTATTGAGGCGATTTTTCTGCCCCTAACCGGGTACTGCCTATCGTCGCCAGCATCCAAACGGCATTTTATTTACAAATCATTACCTTAACTCAGTCGAACGCTTCAGCCTGAGCCCCCCCCACCGGATTGAAGTAGCGCAGGGTACCGATACGCCAGAATGGGTCGGAACGATACACGTCGCGCAATATCTCCCCTACAACCAGCCTGGTGCCCCCATAGGGGTTGGTTGCCGATAGCGGATGTATCGGTCAAGGGCAAAAACTGCGGTCCGCCACAGACCGTTGCCGAGAAACTGATGACCAACATTTTGATACCACAGTTAGCCATGGCCTGGAGCAGGCGATGCGTGCCGATGACTTTGTTGTAATAGTCGAGCGGCTTTTCAACTGATTCACCAACTGCTTTCAGGCCGGCGAAGTGAATAACGACGGTGCAATTATAGCGGCGAATTGCTTCTTTTAGGTAGCGTTGATCGCGAATATCACCTTTGACAAGATTGAGCTTGCGGCCAGAAACTTTCCACTCTGGCTAGCCGTGTAAGCCCACCAGGTTGTTCAGTGCGGTGATTCGGGTGATTGGCGGCTGATATTGAAGGCTGGCATGAGGTCTGTTCCAGTTGTAGTAATGCAGCCAGAGCGGCAGATGTTGAGCGCGGTGACTGGAGGACTCATAGGTCCGGGCATAGGCCCATTCCCGCAAGGCGGTCTGGATGAAACGCTCTGCCTTTCCGTTGGTTTGAGGCGTGCAGGGCTTGGTCCGCACATGGCGCAGCCCCAGACGCTGGCAAAGCCGGGCGAAGCGCCGGGATTTGTAGCTGGCGCCGTTATCAGTCAGAACCCGCCTGAAGGAGATGCCGAACGAGCGGTAGTAGCGCAGGGCCGACAGCAAGGCCCGAGAAGTACTGCGGCCGCTTTCGTCCTGCTGTATGTCGGCAAAGGCGACTATCGAATTGTCGTCGAGGGCGACATGGACGAATTCCCAACCGGCCCCGGGGTGAGTTCTGCGCGCGATCCCCAGTGACCCGATGTCCCGGCCGCTGAAAGCGCCCGAGCCTCTTGATGTCGAGATGAAGCATGTCGCCAGGCTCGGGATGCTCGTAACGCACAATTGGGGCCGCCGAATAGAGGGCAGCCAGGCGGTTGAGGCCGGCCAGCCGGAGCTAGCGGGCAATCGTGCTCTGACCAATCCCGCATTGCTGGCTGATCTGGCGATACGTCTGGCGGCTGCGCCGCTGTTCGATCACTTGGGCCTGGAGGGTTGCCAGCAAGGCATGCGGACAGATTTTCGGGCGTGATGAGCGGTCGTTGAGCCCGGCTACGCCTTCGGCTCGGAAACGCTGTAACCATTTGTAGGCGGCGCGAACGCTGACACCACTGGCTTGGGCTGCTTCTTCAGGGCGTAGCCCGCCCAGCATGCAGTGAACAAGAAGGACTCGACCGCGCGGCGTTAATCGGGCATTTTTATGGATGTTCATTCGGGGCCTCGGCGGCGGGCATGGTTGCCCCCCTCAATACCCCGGGGAGACACCCCGAGTGAACAACCTACAGAGAGATCACAGCTAGGCTGGATGGCATACTGTAGATTGATACCCCACTGCCCCCCATGCAATCAGCGTATCCAATCAATCGCCACGAACACGCAAAAACGTTGCAAACCGGGGCAGTCCATTTACCGTAAACTCCCGATAACGATAAGTCACCACCGTACCAATCTCAGGGGGATTCCGGCGCCGTTCATCGGCAAACCCGGAACCCAGATAAAACTCCCTACCATCCGGCATCCGGACTCGCAGAGCCCCTAAGGCACCGGCATACTTCCCCTTGCCTGGCTTGTAGCCAACCACCTCCGCCTCGGCATCATCCCAAGGTTTCATTTTGAGGAGCACGTCGCTACGTCCGGTCTGGTACTCGGCGTCGGCATGGTGCAGCATCAAGCCTTCGCCGCCGGCCTTAACGACCTTACTGAAGTGTGTTTGCAAAGTGCCGCGGTCGACTACTGAAAACTGCTCAATTTCACGCAACCATGGGACACTGGCCTGGCGGACTATTTGCCGAATGACTTCGGCGCGCTCCCTAAAGCCACCTTCCGCGCCAGGGAGTTCAAAAATCATGTAGCGAACTTGCCGCCACTCGGCGTCATCAGGTGAATCGCGGCGAACGGCACCGGAAAGACGTTCGAAACTGCCCCGTCCCATCCACAACTCACCGTCGAGCGATTGTTTTGGCAACCCCTCCAGAAACCAGCGCGGCGCTTGAATTTCTTTGCCGCTCCGAAAGCTGAGCGTTTTGCCATTCCAAAGGGCACGGACGCCATCCAGTTTCTCGCTGATCAAATAACGGGAAACATCGACTTGCCCACGATAGGTTTGCGCCAGCAGAATAGGCGGCGGTTCCGCAGCAGATGAATAGAGCGGCTGGACCAATGCGAGCCCGAGCAGCAAGGCACGCAACAGGCGTGACATCAGTTGTCGCCCGCCCAGCTTCGCCGCGCCTGGCGGGCGATACCGAACACCTCTTCGAGCCGCTCGCCATCGTTTTGCGCCAGGGCCAGTCGCAGTTCATCGAGTTGCGCCCGGTAACTGTCGAGTTCACCAAGCAGGGCCGTCCGGTTGGCAAGACAGATGTCGCGCCACATTTCCGGATGACTGGCCGCGATGCGGGTGAAATCGCGAAACCCCGAGGCAGCGAAGGTGAAGAACAGGTCGGCATCCTCGCGGACTGCCAGATCGTGCACCAAGGCATAGGACAGCAGGTGCGGCAGGTGGCTGACTGCCGCGAATACCCGGTCGTGTGCTTCCGGCGCCAGTTCGTAGATATCGGCGCCACAGAGGGACCAGGCGCGCTTGATGTGATCGAGCGCATCGTCGCTGTTTTCGGGCAAAGGAGTGACGACCACTTTCTTGCCCTGATACAGATCCCAACGCGCCGCAGCCGGGCCACTGTTTTCCGCCCCGGCGATCGGGTGGGCCGGCACGAACTGGCTGATCTTGTCGCCAAAGGCGGCCCGTGCCGCGGCAACGACATCCCCTTTGGTTGAACCACCATCGGTGACGATGGTATTCGGCCCCAAGTAAGGTTCGATGCGCGCAAAAATCTCCGGCATCTGGGCCACCGGCGTGGCGACCAGAACAATGTCGGCTTCCTCGATTTCGTGCGTCGGGTTGATCCCGGCCCGGTCGATTACGCCGAGTTGCTGAGCGGCGCGCAGGGTAGCAGGCGTCCGGCCGAAACCGACCACCTCTTCCACCGCACCGGCTTCCTTAAGGGCAAGCGCAAAAGAACCGCCAATCAGGCCGGTGCCAAAAACAACGACTTTGCCGAACTCGGGCGCATGCGCGGACATTTAGAGGGCTTTCTCCAGCGCCTCCAGGAAGCGCGCATTTTCCGGCTCGGTGCCGATCGTCACCCGCAACCATTCGGGCAAGCCGTAACCACCGATCGGCCGGACAATCACGCCTTGCTGCAGCAGCTTCTGATTGACCGCCGCGCCGTCGCCAGCCTTGAAGGTCACGAAGTTGCAGAACGACGGAATGTATTCGAGGCCAAGGCGCTGCAGGCCGGCAACGATCTGCGCAGTGCCACGGCGGTTCAGTTCGTAGCTCTCGGCAATGAACTCATGGTCGTCGAGTGCAGCCAGCGCGCCGGCCAGGGCCAGGTTGTTTACATTGAACGGCTGGCGGACGCGGTTCATCAGGTCGGCGACCTCGGCCGAAGCCAGGGCATAGCCAACGCGCAAACCGGCAAGGCCGAAAATTTTCGAGAAAGTGCGGCAAACCACCAGATTCGGGAAATCATTTATCCAAGCAGCCGTATCGGCCCGCTCTTCTGGAGGCAGGTACTCGTTGTAGGCCTCATCGAGCACGACGACAACATCCTTCGGTACGCTTTCCAGGAAAGCGCGCACTTCCGGGTAAGGCAGGAAGTTGCCAGTCGGGTTGTTCGGATTGGCGATCCAGATGATCCGCGTATCCGGCCGAATGGCGGCGCGCATCGCTTCCAGATTGTGACCGTAGTTCTTGGCCGGCGTGACGATCAATTCGGCGCCGGTCGACAGCGTGGCCAGCGGGTAAACCGCAAAGGCATGCTGGGCAAACACCGCCGAACGACCGGGCGCCAGGAAGACTCGGGCAACCAGATCGAGCACATCATTCGAACCGTTGCCGAGCACGACTTGCCCCTGGGCGACGCCGGAACGCTCGGCGACGGCCTTGATCAGATCGAACTGGTCCGGGTAACGCTCAACGCCGTTGATCGCCGCTTCGACCGCCTTCTTGGCTTTCGGGCTGACGCCCAGCGGATTTTCATTGGACGCCAGCTTGACGATACTGTCGACCGGAATACCCATCTCCCGGGCCAGCTCGGTGATCGGCTTGCCCGGCTGGTAAGGCGAAATAGCGCGGACGTAGGGGAGCGCTTGTTCGGCGAGGCTCATGAACTTTCCTCAGTAAACGGCAACCGGATAGGAGCCGAGGATTTTCAGGTAGGCGGCGCGGCCGGCCAGTTCGTCGAGCGCGGCCTTGACGGTCGGATCGTCGCGATGGCCATCGACATCGACATAAAAAACGTATTCCCACAGGGCATGGCGCGCCGGGCGGGATTCGAGGCGGGACAGCGAAACGCCGGTATGCGAGAAGGGCAACAGCAATTCGTACAGCGCGCCCGTCCGGTTCGGGGCCGACATGATCAGCGAGGTCTTGTCGCGCCCGGAAGGCCCCGCGTCGTGCTTGCCAAGAATCAGGAAGCGCGTCGTGTTATTCGGCTCGTCCTCGATGTTTTCGGCCAGACGCGGCAGGCTGTAGCGCGTTGCCGCGGCTTCCCCGGCAATCGCCGCCACCCCGGCCTCCTCGGAGGCCTTTTGCGCCGCCTGGGCATTGCTGCCCACCGAAATACGCTGCGCGTTGGGCAACACCCGGTTCAGCCATTCGTGGCACTGAGCCAGCGACTGTGCATGCGAATAGACTTTGGTGATCTTGCTCAGATCGGTCTCGTTGGAGAGCAGGTTCTGGTGAATGCGCAGCACCACTTCGCCGCAGATCTTCAACGACGAACCGAGCAGCAAATCCATCGTCCGGCCGACCGCCCCTTCGGTCGAGTTTTCGACCGGCACCACTGCATAGTGGGCATGCCCTGATTCGACCTCGCGGAAGACATCGTCGATCGAGGCCTGCGGCAAAAGGCGCGCCGCGTGGCCAAAATGCTTGGTCGCCGCGGATTCGGAAAAGGTACCGAGCGGCCCGAGGAACGCCACACCGAGCGGCTGCTCGAGCGACAGGCAGGCCGACATCACCTCGCGGAAGAAGAAGGTAATGCCCTCGTTCGGCAACGGCCCAGGATTGGCATCCTGCAACCGGCGCAGAACCTGGGCCTCGCGCTCGGGGCGGTAGATATGCCCCGCTTCGCCGTGCTCGGCCTTGATCTCGCCGACCTTTTGGGCGCAACGGGCGCGCTGGTTGAGGAGATTCAACAACTCGGCATCGATGCCGTCAATTTCGGCGCGAACGCCGGCCAGAGCCTTCTGCAGATCGTCGCTCATCGTGGGTTAACCGTTGCGCTTGGCGAAATCGTTCATGAAGTCCACCAGCGCCTGCACACCGGCCAGCGGAACCGCGTTGTAGATCGAGGCACGCATGCCGCCGACCGATTTGTGGCCCTTCAGGGAAACCAGACCGGCTGCCTTCGATTCGGCGAGGAAAGCCGCATCGAGTTCCGGCTGGGCCAGCGTGAATGGCACGTTCATCCGTGAGCGGCAATCCGGATCGACCGGATTGTGGTAAAAGCCGGCGGATTGATCGATAGCCTCGTACAAAATACGTGCTTTTTCGGCGTTGACCGCATCAATCGCGGCCAGACCGCCCTGCTTCTTCAGCCACTGGAAAACCAGACCGGCCATATAGATACCGTACGTCGGCGGCGTATTCAGCATCGAGCCGTTTTCCGCCATCACCGCGTAATCCATCACGCTCGGGATGGTCAGCGGCGCCATGCCGAGCAGGTCGTCGCGAATGATGACCAGGGTCAGACCGGACGGACCGATGTTCTTCTGAGCGCCGGCGTAAATGAGGCCAAACTTCTCGACCGGCACCGGCCGCGACAGAATATGCGACGACATGTCGGCGACCAGCGGCACCCCGGTATCGGCAATGCGCTGGGCGGGAATCTCGACACCATGGATGGTTTCGTTGGTACAGACGTGCAGGTAGGCGGCAAACGGGTCGAGCTTGATTTCCTCGGCCGTCGGCAGACGGTTGAAACCGCTGCTTTCAGTCGTTGCCGCACAGCGCACGTCACCGATGCGCTGCGCTTCCTTGAGCGCCTTCTTCGACCAAGAACCGGTGACGATGTAATCGGCCGAACGGCCGGCCAGCAAATTCATCGGAATCTGTGCGAACTGCTGCGTCGCCCCGCCCTGCAGGAAAAGCACCTTGTAATTGGCGGGAATCCCCATCAGTTCGCGCAGGTCGGCTTCGGCCTGGTCGAGGATGGACATGAACTCCTTACCGCGATGACTCATTTCCATGACGCTGCAACCGGCGCCGTGCCAGTCGAGTAGTTCTTCCTGCGCCTGGCGCAGGACTTCTTCTGGCAGAGCAGCCGGACCGGCGCTGAAATTCCAGATTCGACTCATCAGGCTTCTCCACCTTCTTCTGCGTTCGGGGTCGGCACCTCGGGTGCCGCTTCGACCTCAGCGCCAACTTCGACTTCGGCCTCAGCCTCCACTACGGATTCGGCCACCTTCTCCAGGCCGGCCAGCTTCTCGCCTTCATCCAGCGAAATCAGCGTCACGCCCTGCGTCGCTCGGCCCATGCCGCGCACTTCCGAGACACGGGTACGAATCAGCACGCCACCGGTGGTGATCAGCATGATTTCGTCCTCGTCGCCGACCAGCTTGGCGCCAACCACCGTGCCGTTGCGTTCGCTGTCGGCAATGGCGCGCACGCCTTGGGTGCCGCGCCCGGAATGGCGGAAATCGGCCAAAACAGTACGTTTACCGTAGCCATTCTCGGTAGCCACCAGCACGGTCTGCTGATCGCTCTCGGCGACCAGCAGGGAAATCACCGACTGGCCTTCCTGCAGCTTCATGCCGCGTACGCCGCGAGCCCCGCGCCCCATCGGACGGACATCTTCCTCGTCGAACCAGACAGCCTTGCCGGCGTCGGAAACGAGCACGATGTCGCTCTGCCCGGAAGTCAGCTCGACGCCGACCAGGTAGTCGCCCTCGTCCAGCGCGACGGCGATGATGCCGGCCTTGCGCGGGTTGGAGTAATCGGACAGCGGCGTCTTCTTGACGGTGCCCATGACGGTCGCCATGAAGACATACTGGTCGTCGGAGAATTCCTTGACCGGTAGCACGGCGTTGATCCGCTCGCCCTCTTCCAGCGGGAAGAGATTGACGATCGGCTTGCCGCGGCTGACCCGGCTGCCCTGTGGCGCTTCGTAAACCTTGAGCCAGTAGCAACGGCCGCGGTTCGAGAAGCACAGGATGTAATCGTGGGTATTAGCCACAAACAGGTGATCGACGAAATCCTCGTCCTTGATCGCCGCCGCCTGCTTGCCGCGGCCGCCACGACGCTGGGCGCGGTAGTCGGCGAGTGGCTGGGCCTTGATGTAGCCGCCGTGCGACAGGGTGACCACCATGTCCTGCGGCGTGATCAGATCTTCGATGCCGAGTTCGGAAGTCTGCAGGATGATTTCGGAACGACGGTCGTCGCCGAACTGCTCGCGAATGGCAGTCAGTTCATTGACGATGATTTCGGTGATGCGCTCCGGACGAGCCAGGATGTCGAGCAGATCGAGGATCTTGGCCATGACTTCCTTGTACTCGCCGACGATCTTGTCCTGCTCAAGGCCGGTCAGGCGCTGCAGACGCAGCTCAAGGATGGCCTGGGCCTGGGCGTCGGACAGCCGGTAGCCCTGTGCCGACAAACCGAATTCCGGCGCCAGCCCTTCCGGTCGCGAAGCGTCGGAAGCGGCGCGGAGCAGCATTTCCTCAACCACGGCGCTGCGCCACATGCGCTCCATCAGGCCGCGCTTGGCGTCAGCCGGCGTCGGCGCCGCCTTGATCAGGGCGATAATTTCATCGACGTTGGACAACGCAACGGCCAGGCCTTCGAGGATATGGCCGCGTTCGCGTGCCTTGCGCAATTCATAGACGGTGCGCCGCGTCACCACTTCCCGACGATGCGACAGGAAGCATTCGAGCATCTGCTTCAGGTTGAGCAGGCGCGGCTGGCCATCGACCAACGCCACCATGTTCATGCCGAAGGTGTCCTGCAACTGGGTCTGCTTGTACAGGTTGTTGAGGATGACCTCGCCGACTTCGCCGCGCTTCAGTTCGATGACGATGCGCATGCCGGACTTGTCCGACTCGTCGCGGATATCGGAAATGCCCTCGATCTTCTTCTCGTTGACCAGTTCGGCGATCTTCTCGATCAGCGACTTCTTGTTCACCTGGTAGGGAATCTCGTCGACGATCAGCGCCTGACGACCGCCCTTCTCCATGTCCTCGAAGTGGGTGCGGGCGCGCATGATGACGCGGCCGCGGCCGGTCCGATAACCTTCGCGAACGCCCATCACGCCGTAGATCAACGCGGCGGTCGGGAAGTCGGGGGCCGGGATGTAGTCGATCAAGTCATCGATCGAAATCGCCGGGTTTTCGAGCAGGGCCAGACAGCCGGCAACCACTTCATTTAGGTTGTGCGGCGGGATATTGGTCGCCATGCCGACCGCAATACCGGACGAACCGTTGATCAGCAGATTCGGAATGCGCGCCGGCATGACCAGCGGCTCATGCTCTGAACCGTCGTAGTTCGGCCCGAAATCGACCGTTTCCTTGTCCAGGTCTTCGAGCATCTGGTGGCCGATCTTGGCCATGCGGATTTCGGTGTAACGCATCGCCGCCGCGCTATCGCCGTCCACCGAACCGAAGTTGCCCTGGCCATCGACCAGCATGTAGCGCAGGGAAAAATCCTGCGCCATGCGGACGATGGTTTCATAGACTGCGGAGTCGCCGTGCGGGTGATATTTACCGATCACGTCACCGACGATACGCGCCGATTTCTTGTAGGCCTTGTTCCAGTCGTTGTTCAACTCGTGCATCGCGAACAGCACGCGGCGATGCACCGGCTTCAGGCCGTCGCGCGCATCCGGCAGCGCACGGCCGACGATCACGCTCATCGCGTAATCGAGATAGGAACGCCGCATCTCGTCTTCGAGGCTGATCGGCAGTGTTTCTTTGGCGAATTGATCCATGTCTCACAATCGCACCGCTTGCGCGATGCCTTATTGGTTGAATTGAGCGTAATTTGTTATTTTAACACGCCCCAACATAGAGCCGATGCCGTTTTCCATGACAACAACACCCGAAGTAATCGACCTTCTGATCGAAGCCCGCTGGATCGCTGCGGTCGACCCCGATGTTGTGCTCAAAAACCACGCCGTTGCCATCCGCGATGGCCGTATTCTCGCCGTGCTCCCCGGCAGTGAAGCCCGCCAGCGCTATCTGCCCGACCAGCACGTCACGCTGGAAGAGCATGTCCTGATCCCCGGCCTGGTCAATCTCCACACCCACGCAGCGATGTCGCTGATGCGCGGCATAGCCGACGACCTGCCGCTGCACGACTGGCTGCAAAAACGCATCTGGCCCGCCGAAGCCGCCCACGTCTCCTCACAGTTCGTTTACGACGGCACCCGGCTAGCCTGCGCCGAAATGCTCAAGGGCGGCATCACCTGCTTCAACGACATGTACTTCTTCCCGGAAGCGGCGGCCGCGGCCGCCAGCGAATACGGCATGCGCGCGACACTGGGCATCACCACCCTCGAATTCCCGACCACCTACGCCAGCGATGCCGACGACTACCTGAACAAAGGCCTGGCCGTCCGCGAAAAACTGCTCAACCAGCCGCTGATCAACTTCTGCCTCGCCCCCCACGCCCCCTACACGGTCTCCGACAGCACATTCGAACGCGTGCTGACCCTTTCCGAGCAAATGAATCTGCCCATTCACTGCCACATCCACGAGACGCGCCAGGAAGTCGACGACAGCCAGCGGCAAAACGGACAGCCGCCACTCGCCCGCCTGCACCAACTCGGTCTGCTCGGCCCCGGCTTCATCGGCGTGCACGCCGTGCACCTCAGTGAAGACGAACTGCAACTGCTGGCAGAGACCGGCAGCTCGATCGCCCACTGCCCGACCTCGAACCTGAAACTGGCCAGCGGCTTTGCTCCTGTGGCAAGAATGAGACAACTGGGCATCAACGTCGGCCTCGGCACCGATGGCGCCGCCAGCAACAACCGGCTCGACCTGTTTGGCGAAATGCGCCTCGCCGCCCTGCTCGCCAAAGGCAGCACCGGCGACGCCAGTGCCCTACCGGCCAACGAGGCGCTGCGCATGGCGACACTCAACGGCGCCATCGCACTCGGCCTCGGCGACGAGATCGGCTCGATCACCCCCGGCAAGGCTGCTGACCTTTGCGCCGTCAGCCTGGCCGACATCGAAAGCAAGCCGTGTTTCGACCCGGTGTCACATCTGGTACATGTCGCTGGTCGAGAATGCGTCACCCACGTCTGGGTCGCCGGAAAGTGTTGCGTAGACCACAAAACACTTCGCCCGGCCGACCAAAATGACTTGGAATCGACTGTTGCACTATGGCAAAATAGGTTGGAAGTCCGCTGGGAGGCTTAGTTTTAGGCTGAATTGCGGGTTAAAGATTTTCAAATTTTCTTCAACGAGGGAAAACAATGATCAAAAACATCGCCAAGAAGTCGCTGGTTCTGGCCCTGCTGGCCGGTATCGGCTTTGCTGCCACCGCCCAGGA
>NZ_SSSQ01000015.1 GCF_009469765.1 Dechloromonas hortensis | reverse complement strand
AGCACCCTCACCAACCGCGAACTGACCAAATCCGAACGGCCCGAACTCGGCGCCGCCAAGATCATCGTCTCCGGCGGTCGTGGCCTGGGCAGCGGCGAGAACTACCACACCCTGCTCGAACCGCTCGCCGACAAGCTCGGTGCCGCCCTCGGTGCCTCCCGCGCCGCAGTCGATGCCGGTTTCGTGCCGAACGACTACCAGGTCGGCCAGACCGGCAAGATCGTCGCGCCGCAGCTCTACATCGCGGTCGGCATCTCGGGCGCCATCCAGCACCTGGCCGGGATGAAGGAATCGAAGGTGATCGTCGCCATCAACAAGGACCCCGATGCACCGATCTTCCAGGTCGCCGATTACGGGCTGGTGGGTGACTTGTTTGAAGTCGTTCCGGCTCTCGTTGCCGCCGTCTAAACCGAAGAATATTCAGGAGATAACCCTATGAGCACCTATATCGCCCCGATTCGCGACATGCAGTTCGTCCTCAACGAAGTGGCCGGTCTCGAAGAGATCTGCGCGCTGCCCGGTAACGAGGAATGTTCCGTCGATCTCGTCGAATCCATTCTCGACGAAGCCGCCAAGTTCGCCACCGGCGTCCTCGATCCGATCAACAAGGTCGGCGACCGCACCGGTCACGTTTGCAAGGACGGCGTCGTCACCACGGCGCCCGGCTTCAAGGAAGCCTATCAGCTGTTCGTCGAAACCGGCTGGAACGCCATGCCCTTCTCGCCGGAATTCGGTGGCCAGGGCCTGCCGGCGCTGGTTTCGATGGCGGTCAATGAAATGTGGAAGGGCGCCAACATGGCTTTCGGCCTGTGCCCGATGTTGACCGGCGGCGCCATCGAAGCCATCGCCCACCATGCTTCCGACGAACTGAAGCAGAAGTACCTGCCGAAGATGGTCGAAGGTACTTGGACCGGCACGATGAACCTGACCGAGCCGAACGCCGGCTCCGATCTGGCCGCCATTTCCTCCAAGGCCAAGGCAGTCGGCGACGGCACCTACCTGGTCAGCGGCACCAAGATCTTCATCACCTGGGGCGAGCACGACGTCGCCGAGAACATCATTCACCTGGTGCTGGCCCGCTTGCCGGATGCGCCGCCGGGACTGAAGGGCATTTCGCTGTTCCTGGTGCCGAAGTTCCTGGTCAATGACGACGGCTCGCTCGGCAAGCGCAACGATCTGATCTGCGCCTCGATCGAACACAAGCTCGGCATCCACGGCAGCCCGACCGCCGTCATGTCCTACGGCGAGAACGAAGGCGCCGTCGGCTACCTGATCGGCGAAGAGAACAAGGGCATCGGCTACATGTTCACGATGATGAACCACGCCCGCGTCAATGTCGGCCTCGAAGGTGTCGGCATCGCCGAGCGCGCCTACCAGCACGCACTGTGGTACGCCCGTGAGCGCGTCCAGGGCAAGATCATCGGCGACACCTCGAGCGATAAGAAGACCATCCTGCATCACCCGGATGTCCGTCGCATGCTGATGGACATCAAGTCGCGTACCGAAGCCATGCGCACGCTGGCCTACTACGCCGCCGCCAATATCGACAAGGCGCATGCCGGCGATGCTGCCGCCCAGGCTCGCGTCGACCTGCTGACTCCGGTCGTCAAGGGCTGGAGCACGGAGCAGGGCGTCGAGCTGTCGTCCACCGCGCTGCAGGTGTTCGGGGGTGTCGGTTTTGTCGAGGAAACCGGTGCCGCCCAGTACTACCGCGATTCGCGCATCACCACCATTTACGAAGGGACGACGGCGATCCAGGCCAACGACCTGGTCGGCCGCAAGCTGGCCCGCGAGAAGGTGCCGGGTGCTGCCATGAAGGCGCTGCTGGCCGAAATGAACGCGACGGTGAACGATCTGGTGGCGGCCGATGATCGCCTGAAGAGCATTGCGGTCAACCTGAAAAATGGCATCAATTCGCTGTCGACCGCAGCCGAGTGGATTCTGGCCACCTACGAGGCCAATCCGCAGACCGTGCATGCCGGTTCGGTGCCTTTCCTCAAGCTGACCGGCATCGTGGTCGGCGGCTGGCTGATGGCCAAGTCGGCGGCGATTGCCGTCAAGCACCTGGCCGACGGCAGCTCCGACGACTTCTACAAGGCCAAGCTGGCCACGGCAACGTATTTCGCCGCCCACCAACTGCCGTTTGCCGCGGCCTACGCCGCTGAAATTACCGGCGGCAGCGACTCGGTATTCGGCCTGGCCGAAACCCTGTTCTGAGTCCGACCATGCGTACTGATCGCGATGCGATGGAATACGATGTCGTGATCGTCGGCGGCGGCCCTTCGGGGCTGTCTTCGGCGATCCGCATCAAGCAACTGGCCGAACAGCAGGGTAAGGAAGTATCCGTCTGCCTGCTCGAAAAAGGCTCGGAAATCGGCGCCCATATTTTGTCCGGCGCCGTACTCGAACCGCACGCGCTGGCCGAGCTGATTCCCGACTGGCAGGAACGCGGCGCGCCGCTCAATACGCCGGCCGGCGAAGACCGCCTGCTGTTTCTGACCGCAGCGGGCGCTCACAAGCTGCCGACACCACCGCAGATGGGCAACCACGGCAACTACATCATCAGTCTGGGCAACCTGTGCCGCTGGCTGGGCGAACAGGCCGAAGCGCTCGGCGTCGAGATCTACCCGGGTTTCGCTGCGGCAGAAGTGCTTTACCACGCCGATGGTTCGGTCAAGGGCGTCGCCACCGGCGATCTCGGCATCGGCAAGGACGGCCAGCCCGGCCACAACTTCCAGCCGGGCATGGAACTGCACGCCCGGCAGACCATTTTCGCCGAAGGCTGCCGCGGTTCGCTGACCAAGGAACTGTGGGCGAAATTCAACCTGCGCGACGGCGTCGATCCGCAAACCTACGGCATCGGCATCAAGGAGCTGTGGGAAATCGACCCGGCCAAGCACCAGCCGGGGCTGATCGTCCATACCGTCGGCTGGCCGCTGCAGAGCGACACCTATGGCGGCTCCTTCCTTTACCACCTGGAAAACAACCTGGTTGCGGTGGGCATGGTGGTCGGTCTCGACTACAAGAACCCCTGGCTGTCGCCTTACGAGGAATTCCAGCGCTACAAGACGCACCCGGCGATCCGTGGTTTCTTCGACGGTGCCCGCCGCATTTCCTACGGCGCCCGCGCGCTGTCCGAAGGCGGCTACCAGTCGGTGCCCAAGCTGACTTTCCCGGGCGGCCTGCTGATCGGTGACACCGCCGGCTTCCTCAATGTGCCGAAGATCAAGGGCACACACATGGCGATGAAGTCGGGCATGGTCGCCGCCGAAGCGGTCTCCGAGCATTTGTTCAAGGAAGGTGCGGGGGCGGAAGCCACCGAGTACGCCGAGCAGATCAAGAAGTCGTGGCTGTGGGAAGAGCTGTACAAGGTCCGCAACATTCGCCCGGCCTTCAAGTGGGGGCTGTTCGGGGCGCTGGCCTACGGTGCCATCGACACCTATGTCTTCAAAGGCAAGGCGCCATGGACCATGCGGCACCACGACGACCACAGTCAGCTGGGCGACAAGAATGCCCATCCGAAGATCGACTATCCGAAGCCGGATGGCAAGCTGACTTTCGACCGGCTGTCCTCGGTCTTCCTCTCGGCCACCAACCATGAGGAAAACCAGCAGTGCCATCTGCGCCTGAAGGATGAAAGCGTTGCGATCAGCGTGAACTACGCCAAGTACGGCGCGCCGGAAACCCGCTACTGCCCGGCCGGCGTGTACGAAATCCTCGGCGAGGAAGAAGGCCAGCCCCGGCTGCAGATCAACGGCCAGAACTGCCTGCACTGCAAGACCTGCGACATCAAGGACCCGACCCAGAACATCAACTGGACGGTGCCGGAAGGCGGGGGCGGACCGACTTATCCAAATATGTAAACGGACTGCCGGGCGACCTTTCGCGCATTAAGGCGACCCGGCGGCCGCATCAATAAAAGCAAGAGAACAGCAAACAGCCTTGTTTCAACCTTTTATGTTCCCTGGAGGGGCCATGTCAGAAAACAGTATCCAGGCAAGAATTCGGGCCAACCCGAAATTCGCCGAAATGGTCGGCAAGCGCACGCGCTTCGCCATCATTCTTTCCCTCGTCGTGCTGGTGCCTTACTACACCTTCATGATGATCACCGCTTTCAACCCGGGCATCCTGGCCCAGCCGATCAGCGAGGGCAACATCATCACCCTCGGCTGGCCGATCGGTGTCGTGCTGGTCGTCGGCTCCTGGCTGACCACCGGCATCTACATCAGCCGCGCCAACGGCGAGTTCGATTCGCTCAACGAGCAGATCCTGCGGGAGTCGCACAAATGAAGCGCTCACTGATTGCACTCCTCGCCGGCGTCCTCGTCGCCTTTGCCGCGGTGGCCGCCCCGGGCGCCATCGACGGCGTCCAGAAACAGCCGATCAACGTCAGCGCCATCGCCATGTTCATGGTCTTCGTGCTAGCTACGCTTGGCATCACCTACTGGGCCTCGGCCCGCACCAAGTCGACCTCCGACTTCTACACCGCCGGCGGTGGCATCACCGGTTTCCAGAACGGCCTGGCGATTGCCGGCGACTACATGTCCGCCGCCACCCTGCTCGGCCTGACCAGCCTGGTCTATGCCAAGGGCTTTGATGGCTTCATCTACACCATCAGCTTCTTCGTCGGCTGGCCGATCATCCTGTTCCTGATGGCCGAACGGCTGCGCAATCTCGGCAAATTCACCTTCGCCGACATCGCCTCCTACCGTCTCGACCAGAACCGCATTCGCACCTTTGCCGCCTTCGGTTCGCTGACCGTGGTCTGCTTCTACCTGATCGTGCAGATGGTCGGTGCCGGCCAGCTGATCCAGCTGCTCTTCGGCCTGGAATACACCTACGCCGTGATCTGCGTCGGCCTGCTGATGATGGTCTACGTCACCTTCGGCGGCATGGTCGCGACGACCTGGGTGCAGATCATCAAGGCCTGCCTGCTGCTTGGCGGCGGCACGCTGCTGATGATCCTCGCCTTCGCCAAGTTCGGCTTCTCGTTCGACGCCATGTTCAACCAGGCGGTCGCCGCCCACAAGGCTGGCATCAAGATCATGGCGCCGGGTTCGCTGATGGCCGATCCGGTCTCCGCCGTCTCGCTGTCGCTGGCGCTGCTCTTCGGTACGGCCGGCCTGCCGCACATCATGATGCGTTTCTTCACCGTGCCGAACGCCAAGGAAGCGCGCAAGTCGGTGTTCTACGCCACCGGCTTCATCGGCTTCTTCTTCCTCGTCGTGATCATCCTCGGCATCTCGGCCATCGTCATCGTCGGCCAGGATCCGCAGTTCTTCGAAGGTGGCATCGTCGGCGGCAAGCTGATCGGCGGTGGCAACATGCCGGTCATGCACCTCGCCAAGTCGGTCGGTGGCGACGTTTTCCTCGGCTTCCTGTCGGCCGTGGCCTTCGCGACCATTCTGGCGGTTGTTTCCGGGCTGGCCTTGGCCGGTGCCTCGGCCATCGCCCATGACCTCTATGCCCGTGTGATCAAGAAGAACCTGGCGACCAGCGCCCAGGAAATGAAGGTCACCAAGATCGCTTCGGTCGGTATCGGCATCGTCGCCATCCTGCTCGGCCTGCTCTTCAAGGATCAGAACATCGCCTTCCTGGTTGCGCTGACTTTCGGCGTCGCCGCTTCGGTCAACTTCCCGGTCCTCATCCTGTCCATGTACTGGAAGGGTCTGACGACGCGCGGCGCACTGTGGGGCGGCGTTGCCGGCCTGATCTCGGCCGTTGGCCTGGTCATCCTGTCGCCGGCCGTCTGGGTCAAGGTGCTGGGCAATGCCCAGGCCATCTTCCCGTACGACCACCCGGCGATCATTTCGATGACCACCGCCTTCGTCGTCACCTGGCTGATGTCGGTCACCGACAAGAGCGCCCGTGCCGCCAAGGAAGCCGATGCTTTCGAAGAGCAGTACATCCGTGCCCAGACCGGGCTGGGCGCTGCTGCCGCGTCGGCACACTAATCACTCTGCGGGTGAGACTCCGGGAGAACAGCGCCCGCCGTCTCTATCCTTTGGGGAGCCTTCGGGCTCCCTTTTTTTGTACAAAAATATACGCTCGCTGAATTGGTGCTGGCTATACTGAAAAGCTACCGGTTTTTTACCCGACGCTCATGACTACTGAAAACAAGATCGCCAGCGAGAGCAACCCGAATCGGCTGCCCGGCCTGCTCGGCAAGCTTGGCAAGATGACTTCCATCCGCGATACCGAAGTGCTCGAACAGAGCCTGCTGCGCACTCTCGGGCCGCTGCTCGGCGTGCTCGACACGGCGCTTTATCGCACCGACGACCGCCAGGCGCTGATTCGCGTCATCAACTACCATCGCTCGAAAGTGGTCGAGGCCGATGGCGTGTCACGGGTTGTCGAACGGATAGAGGAGGTGACCAATCTGGCGGCGGTAGCCGGCGATGTCATTGGCCTGACCGACAATGTGCGCCTGCTCGGCAAACCCTGTACCCGCCTGCGTGGCAGCGAGGTGCTGATCGCCTATCCGCTGTACGGCGACAACGAGGTTTGCGGCTACTTCGTCTTCCAGCGCGACCGCGAGGTTTCGCCGACCGAGGACACGATGATCCGCGGCGTGCTTGAGGTGTTTTCCAATTACTACGCGCTGCTCGACATCAGCCAGCGCGACCGGCTGACCGGGCTGCTCAACCGCCAGGCGCTGGAAAGCAATTTCGACCGGCTGTGGACGGTGCTCGCCCAGCCGGACTTCTATGCCGAACGGGCGGAGGGCCGGCGGACGACGCCGGGCAGCAACTACTGGCTGGGCGTCATCGATATCGACAGTTTCAAGCAGGTCAATGACACCTTCGGCCACATGGTCGGTGACGAGATCCTGCTGCTCGCGGCACGCCTGATGAGCAACGCCTTCCGCTCCGGCGACCTGCTTTACCGCTATGGCGGTGAGGAGTTCGTCGCCATCGTCACGGCCGAGAACGAGGCGATTGCCCGCAATATCTTCGAACGCGTCCGCCTCGCCGTCGAGGCTTGCACCTTTCCGCGCGTCGAGAAGCTGACGATCAGCGTCGGTTACTGCCAGGCCGACCCCAACATCCTGCCGGTCGAAGTGCTCAGCCGGGCCGACCGCAGCCTGTACCAGGCCAAGCAGGACGGCCGCAACCGCGTCTATGAATACCAGGAACTGGTGCGCGCCGGCGTCTTCAAGGAAATCGACGCCAACGAGGTCGAGTTTTTCTAAGCTATCGCCAGCGGTTTTTGCCGTTTTGGGCCGGTCGACCGCCGGACTTGCCGTGCGGATAATGTCCGATGCGCCATGACCGCCTGATGCGCTGGGTGCACCGGCTGGCCGAGCGCAGCGGCCTGGTCTGGCTGGTCGACTACTACACGGCCAGCCTGCATGCCGAAAAGAAGCTCGATGCCGGCAGCCGGCTGCTCTTCCGCATCCGGTACGGCGCCGCCTATCCGCTGCTGGTCGCCTTGCTCGCCGTTTTGTCGGCGGGGACCAGCCTTTACCCGTTCGGGCCGATCATCGTTGCCGCGACCGTCTTTGCCCCGCAGCGCTGGCTGGGCGTGATCGGCGGGGCGACGCTGGGCGCGGTGTGCGGCGCCACCGGCCTGACGTTTGTTTTCCGCCAGCTCGGCATCGGCCTGCTCGATACCTATTTTCCTGAAGTACGCCAGTCGGCGATGTGGAGCCATTCCGGATACTGGATCGAACAGCATGGCGAACTGGCCATCGCGGCGATTGCCGCCCTGCCGGTGCCGCAGATGCCGGCGCTGATCCTGGCTGGCCTCAGCGAAATGAGCCTGGCGACGCTGGCCCTCGCGCTACTGGTCGGCAAGCTGGTCAAATACGGTCTTTACGTCGGCGGCGTCCTCTTCATCCTGCGGGCCATCCGCCATGTCGCCGAATGGACGGAGGATGAGGCCTGAACAGGCCTAAGCGTCGGCCTCAGGGCGGGCGCCAAGGTAGCGCGGCGGTTCGAACAGCGACTTGATGACGACCTTGCGGATCTCCGGGTGGTCGGGCACGGCGTACAGCACGTCGGTCATCATTTCCTCGAAGATGCCGCGCAGGCTGCGCGCCCCGGCCTTGTACTCGATCGCCAGCTCGGCGATCTGGCGGAAGACGTCGGTCTCGATCTGCAGTTCGACGCCGTCGCCTTTCAGCATCGCGGCAAATTGCTTGACGATGGCGTTCTTCGGCTCGGTCATGATGCGGACCAGCATCTCCTGGCTGAGCGGGTAGAGCCGGGTAACGATCGGCAGGCGGCCGGCGAACTCGGGAATCAGGCCGAATTCGAGCAAGTCGGTCGGCTTGACGCGGGCGTTCAGGCGTTCGAGGATCTGCTGGTCGTCGCCGCCGGAAGTCGAGATGAAGCCGAAGGTGTGCGTCTTGGTCAGGATGTTGTCGAGGCCGACGAAGGCGCCGCCGCAGATGAACAGGATGTGCGTGGTGTCGATGTGGCGGCCGTCCTTGAGGCGGACCGGTGCCCCTTCCATGATCTTGAGCAGCGCATGCTGGACGCTTTCGCCCGAGGTGGCGCGGGCCTGGCCGCTGACCGCCTTCAGTTTGTCCACTTCATCGACGAAGACGATGCCGCGCTGGGCCCGGCTCAGGTCGCCATCGGCGCGGTCGAGCAGGCGGTGCAGGATGGCCTCGATCTCGTCGCCGACGAACTGCGTCTGGGCCAGCGAGGTGGCGTCGGCGGTGACGAAAGGCACATCGAGGATGCGGGCCAGTGTTTCGCAAAGCAGGGTCTTGCCGGTGCCGGTCGGGCCGATCAGCAGGATGTTGCTTTTGGTCAGTTCGACACTGTCGACCGTAGCGTTCGCCATGCGGCGGAAGTGGGCGTAGATGGCGACGGCCAATGTGCGCTTGGCCTCTTCCTGGCCGATCACATGCTCGGAGAGCTGGCGGACGATATCGCTGGGTTTGAGCAGGCTGGGCATCGGGCAATCGCTGACAAGGGAATGCCGCGATGCTATGCCTGTTGGCGGCCTGCGGTAAAGGCGTTGGCTACCGACAAGATGATATTTACCGCCGCCATCCCCGGTCGGGCACGGCGGCGGAGGGGGTCAGCCCTTTTCCGGCAACTCGATCTTGACTTCGAGGACCTCGTAGCGGTCCTGCTTTTCGAGCGAGACGCGGATGTCGTCCGGGTTGATATTGACGTACTTCGAGATCACCGCGATCAGTTCGCGTTGCAGGTCAGGCAGGAAATTGGCGCTGCTGCCGCCGCCATCGCGCTCGTGGGCGATGATCAGCTGCAGACGCTCCTTGGCCACCTGGGCGGTTTTCGGCTTGTTGCCGAAGAGCATGGAAAGCAGAGACATGTCACTTGCTCCCGAACAGACGCTTCAACAGGCCCGGCTTGACGTAGTCGACAAAACGGAGCGGCTTGTCTTCGCCGAGGAAGCGGGCGATGACGTCGTGGTAAGCCTCGGCGGCGTCGGTTTCCTTCTGGTGGATGACCGGCGAACCCTGGTTGGAGGCCTGCAGCACTTCCTCGGATTCCGGGATGACGCCGATGATCGGCACCCGCAGGATTTCCTGGATGTCCTTGTAGGACAGCATTTCGCCGGCTTCGACGCGGTTCGGGTTGTAGCGGGTGATCAGGAGATGCTCCTTGACCGCTTCGCGACCTTCGATGGCGCGCCGCGACTTGGCCTGCAGGATGCCGAGGATGCGGTCGGAGTCGCGCACCGAGGAAACTTCCGGATTGGTCACGACGAGCGCCTCGTCGGCGAAGGTCAGCGCCATCACGGCGCCGGATTCGATGCCGGCCGGCGAGTCGCAGACGATGTAGTCGAAGCCCTGGTGTTCCAGTTCCTTGATCACCTTCTCGACGCCTTCTTCCGACAGCGCATCCTTGTCGCGCGTCTGCGAGGCGGGCAGCACGTAGAGGTTGTCGCAGTGCTTGTCCTTGATCAGCGCCTGGGTCAGCGTCGCTTCGCCGTTGATGACGTTGATCAGGTCATAGACGACGCGGCGTTCGCAGCCCATGATCAGGTCGAGGTTGCGCAGGCCGACGTCGAAGTCGATGACGGCGGTCTTGAAGCCGCGCATCGCGAGGCCGGTGGAGAAGCTGGCGCTGGTGGTGGTCTTGCCGACCCCGCCCTTGCCGGAAGTAACGACGATGATTCTGGTCACGGTGATTTCTCGCTGGGTTTTGTTGGAATAGGTTTATCGGAGCGCCAGGGACGCGATGTTCAGATGGGCCTGGCCGCCTTCCTCAAGCAGGCTGACGGTGGCCGGCAGGCGGGCCAGTTCAGCCGGCACGCCGGCCTCGAAAGTACGGTACAGACCAGCCACCGAGACCAGCTCGGCCTCCAGGCTGGTGGTGAAGATACGGGCTTCCTTGTCGCCGCTGGCGCCGGCCAGGGCGCGGCCGCGCAGCGGGGCATAGACGTGGATGTTGCCGTCGGCAATGACTTCGGCGCCGGCGCTGACCATGGCCATGACGATCAGGTCGCTGCCGCGGGCGTAGAAGCGCTGGCCGGAGCGCAGCGGCTTGTCGAGGATGACCGTGCGCGGCGCCGGTTCGGCGGCGACCGGCGGTGGCGCAACCGGGGCGGCGACGGGTACCGGGGCAGGGGGCGGTTCCGGTGCCTCAGCCGCCTTGGCGCGTGGCCGGCCCAGCGCATCGGCGCTCACCGTCGGCAGGCCGGCGGCCGCGGCAGCCGTGGCCAGCCCTTCGGGCAAACCGCGCGTCGCCACGGCGTTGAGGCCGGAGTTGCGCAGCAGCTTGACGATGCCAACCCAGTCCGCATGCTCCGGCAGAGCCTCGGCATTGCTGAAGTCGAGCACGGCCAGCTCGTTCTCGAAGAAGTCGGGGCTGTTGCCGGTCAACTCGCCAAGCGCCGCGTGCAGCGTGGCGAGATCGGTCGCGCGGAGCTGCGTCTGGATGATCTTGAGCGTCGTGCCCTTGAACTGGATCGGTGCGTCTTTTGCCATGCCTGCTGCGTGTGTTTCGAAGAGCTGGCGATTATCCCACAGGCAGGCAGCGGGAAATGAAAATTGGCTTATTTCTGGCCTTGGCGAGCCATTTTTGCCGGCCAGCTCAGGCGAATGGCATGGCCGGTGCGCGACTCGGCGGGGCGGGAGGATTCTGGTGACGCCGGAGGGCTCGGCCGATAAAATGCACGTCCCTTACGTTTGCCAGGATTTGCCATGAGCACCGCTGCCAGTCTCCCCGTTGATGCCCTTGCCGCGCTCGCCGATCGCGAGACGCAGCGCCTGGTCGCCCGCATGGCACAGGACATCTTCAGCGGGGTGTTCCGCCACTCGGCCTCGGCCGAGCCCGAGCAACTGGCCAATGCGATGATCGAACTGGAAGGCCAGTGCTACGACTGGTGTCAGGCTGCCGCCGACGATGAGGCGCGCGCCTTGCGCCTGGCTCTGCTGATCAGCGGCCTCGACCAGTGGGGGCTGGCCTACAGCCAGGCCTTCAACCTGACCGCGATTCCCGCCTTGACGGCTTTGCTCGGCACCTTGCGCAACCGCCTGGAACCGCAGGCGGAAAGCCGCTTCCTGGGCTATTTCCGGCAAATCGAGCAGGTCGAGGCCGCGGCTATCGATTTCAAGGTCGATCTGCGGCGCAGCATCCACCTTGCCCTGTGGCATGCGATGACCGCCTGCGAGACGGTGGAGCAGGCACAAAACATTCTCAAGCCGCTCGGCGGCATGATGCTTGCCCTCGACCAGCAGATGCCGGAATTCGGCTGGCGCCTGCTGGCCGATGCGCTGGCCAGCATCCAGCTCAGCCTGCTCAATCCGTCGGCCGAGGTCAGCGACGTTGCCCGCGACAGCACGCAGCAGCTGTTTGAGTCCCTGCAGCAGGCGTTGCCCGAAGAGCGCTACAAATCCATCCTGGCTCACGCCGGACAGGTGGTGATGGCCTGGCAGCAGGCCTGTCGCTCGACGCACTGAGTCTTTGGCCCGAGCGCAGCCGGAAAGCAAAAAACCAGGCCGTGGCCTGGTTTTTTGTTGTTGATGCCTAGCTTACTTGCTGGTCGGGGCGGCGGCCAGCGGCTTGGTTTCTGCCTTGGCTTCGGTTTTTACCTCGGCCTTCTCGGTCTTTTCGACCTTCTTGGCATGCTTTTCATGCTTCTTCGGCGCTTCGTGCTTGTCGCCCTTGGCCTCGGCCGCCTTCGCTTCCGGTTTGGCGGCTTCCGCCTTGGCCGGTTCGGCGGCTTTCGGGGCTTCGACCTTCTTTTCGGCGCTGGCGGCGGCCGGCGCAACGACCTTGGCGGCCGGGGCCGGGCTGGTCGCCGGAGCGGTGACGCCTTGGGCGAAGGAAGCGGAGGCAAAGCCAGCGGCAACAGCGAGAGCGATCACAGTCTTCATCATTTTGAATCTCCTTGAGCAGGGTTGTTTGCGTTTTCCGGTGCTGCGATATTGCAGCGCCTTGTTGCGAATAACGCGCTGGCCGAGACAAGGGATGTCAGTGCGAATGTAAGGCTGTGTATCGCTTCGTGACCGAGATGTTGCCAAATGCATGCAGCGAAGCGGTCGGGCGGCATTGGCTGAAGCCCCGAAAAAAGAGGGATTTCGGGTGGTCGACCGGCGGACTCAGTTGCGGGGCGCCGCAGCGTTGGCGACGGCCTGGGCGAGCGTGCTCAGGGCGCTCATCGGCGGCGCGTCGCGCAGGGTGATCATGCCGGTCGGTACCTTGGCAATGTCGGCGGGCAGGGATTCGATGATCAGGTCGGCGGCGTGTGGCGACTGTTCGACGACGCGGCGCGGCATCAGCGTCCAGCCGAGGCCGACCGCGACGCAGCCGAGGATGCCTTCCAGCGTACCGAATTCCATGGCGTCGGCAACGGCGTGGCCGGTGACGCGCTGCCAGGCGATGGCCCGGCTGCGGTAGGCGCAGCCTTCGCGGAAAAGGATCAGCGGTTGGCGGAGCGGGCTGGCGCCAACGGCGCAGACCTGGACCAGTTCTTCGATGACCAGTTCGGTGAAGGTGAGCTCGGGATGGACGACCGGGCCGGCGATGAAGGCGCAATCCAGCTTGTGGGTCAGTACCTTTTCGGTCAGTTCGGCGCTGGTGTTGGTCGAAACGCGCAATTCCATGCCGGGGTGGGCGGCGCGGACGGCTTTCAGCGCGGTCGGCAGGTGCAGTGCGGCAAAGGTTTCCATGGCGCCGATGCGCAGTTCGCCGGTGTTTTCGCCGACCAGGCGAACGGCGGCGCTGGTCTGGCGCTCAAGCAGCAGCATGCGGCGGGCGTAATCGAGCAGGACGCGGCCGGAGGGCGCGAGTTCGAGGCCGCGCCCCTTGCGGAAAAACAGCTCGGTGCCGAGTTCCTCTTCCAGCCGGCGGATGCGGCCGGTGACGTTGGACTGCACGGTATTCAGCTTGCGCGAGGCGGCGAGGATGCCGCCTTCTTCGACGACGGTCTGGAAGGTGCGCAGGGCGACGAGTTCCATAGGTATCTCCAAAACAGAACGTTTTGTTCTAAACAATTCAATTGTGCAGATAGTTTAGTCTGTTTATCGTTAGGCTGACAAAAACTAAAGGAGACATGCGATGAGCGAACAGAGAGAGCGCCTCAAGGTGCTCAGCGCCGGTATTTTCAGTCTGATCCTGGTGCTCGGCGTCGCCCGCTTTTCCTATACGCCGCTGCTGCCGCTGATGCAGAGGCAGGCCGGGCTGGGCATTGCCGAAGCCGGCTGGCTGGCGGCGATCAACTACGCCGGTTACCTGAGCGGTGCGCTGATCGCGTCGCTGATCAGCGATCTGGTGCTGAAGGACCGCCTGTACCGGATCGGCCTGGTCGTCGCCATCCTCAGCACGCTGCTGATGGGGCTGACCACCGACGTCACGATCTGGGCGGTGTCACGCTTTGTCGCCGGGCTATCCAGCGCGGCCGGCATGCTGCTCGGCACCGGGCTGATCCTCAACTGGCTGATCCGCCACAATCACCGCAGCGAACTGGGCATCCACTTCGCCGGCATCGGCCTCGGCATCGCCGGCTGCGCCACGGCGGTGGCGGTGATGAGCCATTGGCTGGACTGGCAGCAGCAATGGTTCGCCTTCACCGTCTTCGGTTGCCTGCTGCTGATTCCGGCGCTGCGCTGGCTGCCGGCACCGGATACCAGCGGCCTGACCAAGAGCGGCCAGGCGATGGTGGACAACCCGCCCAGCCCGTTGTTCATGCGCCTGTTCATGGCCGCCTATTTTTGTGCCGGGGTCGGCTACGTGGTCAGCGCCACCTTCATCGTCGCCATCATCGAGCATCTGCCGGGGCTGGCCGGGCAGGGCAACCTGGTCTTCCTGGCGATCGGCATCGGGGCGGCGCCGGCCTGCATCAACTGGGATTTCATTGCCCGCCGCATTGGCGATCTCAATGCGCTGATCGCCGCCGCCGTGCTGCAGATCATCGGCATCCTGCTGCCGGTGCTGGTCGGCGGTCTGCTCGCCGCCATTTTCGGAGCGCTGCTCTTCGGCGGCACCTTCATCGGCATGGTCAGCCTGGTGCTGACCATGGCCGGCCGCTACTACCCGACCCGCCCGGCCAAGATGATGGGCAAGATGACGCTCTCCTACGGTGCGGCGCAGATTCTGGCCCCGGCAATTACCGGGGCGCTGGCCACCCGATTCGGCAACTACGAGGCCGGCCTCTATCTGGCGGCTGGCGTCATGGTGGTCGGTACCTTGTTGCTGGTGCTGCTCAAGGGCGTCGAAAAGCGCGATGCCGCAGCGCGCAGCGAGGCGCCGACGGTGTGTCCGCAAGGCTGAGCGGAGGCGGGTGATCGGGCGGCAGGGCCGATGCCTGCCGCGCGGCCGACGTTCAAAGGTAAAATGCTGGTTTGACTGAATTATCGCGACCGGGGTTATTCCCTTGTCGTGACAATTCCAACCCCTTTTTCCTTTGCCGGAATCCTCCTCATGCTACAGAAGCTTTCCTCTTTCGCCGGTGTCCAGGGCCCCGTTGTCGTCATCGTGATGGACGGCTACGGCCTGCCGAAATCCGATGCCGGCAGCGCCATCGCCGCCGCCCGCAAGCCGACCCTCGACCGTCTGTTCGCCAGCTATCCGAACATTCGCCTGCGTGCCCACGGCACGGCGGTCGGCATGCCGTCCGATGATGACATGGGGAATTCCGAAGTCGGCCACAACGCCATCGGCGCCGGCCAGGTGTACAGCCAGGGGGCGGCGCTGGTCGCCAACGCCATTGCTTCCGGCGCCATCTGGCAGGGCGCGGCCTGGCAGGAGATCGTCGCCGGCGCCAAGGCTGGGCGGGGCGTCGTCCATTTCATCGGCTTGTTCTCGGATGGCAATGTCCATAGCCACATCGACCACCTGAAGGCGATGGTCGTCCAGGCCAAGGCCGAGGGCGTCAAAACGGTCCGCATCCACGCCCTGCTCGACGGTCGCGACGTGCCGGAAACCAGTGCACTCGACTACGTCGTGCCCTTCGAGGCATTCCTCGGCGAAGTCAGCGATGCCGGCTTCGATGCCCGCATCGCTTCCGGTGGCGGTCGCCAGTACATCACGATGGACCGTTACGATGCCAACTGGGCAATGGTCGATAAAGGCTGGAAAGTCCATGTGCTGGGCGAAGGGCCGCAGTTCCCGAATGCGACTGCTGCGGTCAACGGCCTGCGCGAGCAAAATCCGGGCACCATCGACCAGGACCTGCCGGAATTCGTCATCGGCGAAAACGGCAAGGCAATCGGTACCATCGAGGATGGCGACTCGGTCGTCTTCTTCAATTTCCGCGGCGACCGCGCCATCGAAATCACCCGTGCCTTCGAAGAGGCTGCCTTCAATAAATTCGACCGTGTCCGCCAGCCGCGCGTCACCTACGCCGGCATGCTGCAGTACGACGGCGACCTCAAGTTGCCGGCCCGCTTCCTGGTCGCGCCGCCGGCCATCAAGGACACCACCGGCGAATGGTTTGCCAAGTCCGGCATCGCCCAGTTCGCCTGTTCGGAAACCCAGAAGTTCGGCCATGTCACCTACTTCTGGAACGGCAACCGTTCCGGCAAGTTCGATGGCGAAACCTGGCAGGAAATCCCGAGCGACGTCGTGCCTTTCGAACAGCGGCCGTGGATGAAGGCGGCCGAAATCGCCGACGCGATGATCGCCGCCCTCCAGTCCGGTCAGTACCGGACGCTGCGCTGCAATTTCGCCAACGGCGACATGGTCGGTCACACCGGCAACTTCTTCGCCGCGACGCTGGCCGTCGAAGCGGTCGACCTGTCGCTCGCCCGCGTCCTGCAGGCGGTCGATGCGGCCGGCGGCGTGGCGCTGATCACGGCCGACCACGGCAACGCCGACGAAATGTATGAACTGGACAAGAAGACCAAGCAGCCGGCCCAGAACAGCGACGGCTCGTTCAAGGCGAAGACCGCGCACACGCTGAACCCGGTGCCGCTGATCCT
Organism: Dechloromonas hortensis; assembly: GCF_009469765.1. Classification (GTDB taxonomy): domain Bacteria; phylum Pseudomonadota; class Gammaproteobacteria; order Burkholderiales; family Rhodocyclaceae; genus Azonexus; species Azonexus hortensis. Next base: position 98,503 of record NZ_SSSQ01000015.1, on the reverse strand, counting down.
CTACGACAACGTCAGCGGCGGCAAGCTGGGCCTGAATCAGACTGCGACGGCTGGCCTTTCCAATATCGCGGCCACCGTTGCCAACCTGCTCGGCCTGGAGAAGCACGCCGCCTGGGATGAAAGCGTGCTCGACATCAAGTAAACGGTCTTTCGGGCAAAAGGCGCCTCCCGAGCGGGACGGCGCCTTTTTTTATGCTTGCCCGGTGGGCCGAGAGTCCGTTCGACGATTGAAAAGGGCTCTCAATAAGGTGACAATCCGCCCTTTCTTCGCCCCGCGGACACACAAAGTGACCTCTTGGCGCGGGCTGAATCACTGTTTTCCGGATTGAATCGAACATGAAAAAGCAGGTTTCCCTACTGGTCCTGGCATTGGCTGCCGGTCTCGCCCTGAGCGGCTGCGGCAAGAAGGAAGAAGCGGCGCCGGCCGCTGCGCCGGCGCCGGTGGCGGTCAGCAAGATCGTCGTCGGGCTCGATGACAATTTCCCGCCGATGGGCTTCCGCGACGAGAAGAACGCGCTGGTCGGCTTCGATATCGATCTCGCCCGCGAAGCGGCCAAGCGTCTGGGTGCCGAAGTCGAGTTCAAGCCGATCGACTGGAATGCCAAGGAAGCCGAACTCGGCGGCAAGCGCGTCGATGTGCTGTGGAACGGTCTTACTATCACCGACAAGCGCAAGGAACAGATCGCCTTCACCGCGCCCTATCTGGAAAACCGCCAGATCATCGTGGTCGCCGCCGGTTCGCCGATCAAGGGCAAGGCCGATCTGGCCGGCAAGGTGATCGGCGTCCAGGAAGGCAGCAGCGCGGTCGAGGCAATCGAGAAGGATGCCGCGACGCTGAAGGCGATCAAGGAACTGAAGAAATTCGGCGACAACGTGACCGCCCTGATGGACCTGAAAACCGGCCGCCTGGAAGCACTGGTCGTCGACGAAGTGGTCGGCCGCTACTACACGGCCAAGAAGCCGGGTGAATATGTCATTCTGGAAGACAATTTCGGCACCGAAGAGTACGGCGTCGGCGTGCGCAAGGACGACGGCGAACTGCTCGCCAGGCTGCAGAAGGCGATCGACGAGATGAAGAAGGACGGCGCGGCAGGCCGCATCTCCAGCCAGTGGTTCGGCAAGGACATCGTCAAGTAACACTTTTTACCCGCTGCATGCAGGGTTCCTTCGGGTCGGCCGTTTGTCCAGCCCGATGACAAGGCCGCTCAATGGACTACATCTTCGAAATCATCGGCCCCTTGCTGCAGGGGACTGCCGTCACGCTGCAGGTGTTTTTTGCGACGCTGGTGCTGGCCGTCCCGCTCGGACTGGGGCTGGCCCTGGTCCGCATTTCGCGTTTCACGGTGGCGAGCCGGCTGGTCAGCGGCTATATCTGGCTGATGCGCGGCACGCCGCTGATGCTGCAGATGCTCTTCATCTATTTCGCGCTGCCCTTCGTGCCCTACGTCGGCATCCGGTTGCCCGATTTTCCCGCCGCCATCGTCGCCTTCGTGCTGAACTACGCTGCCTATTTCGCCGAAATCTTCCGGGCCGGCATCCAGTCGGTCGGCCGCGGCCAATACGAGGCCGGGCAGGTGCTGGGCCTCTCCCATGCCCAGACCATGCGCCGCATCGTGCTGCCGCAGATGGTCAAGCGCATCCTGCCGCCGATGAGCAACGAAACCATCACGCTGATCAAGGACACCTCGCTGATCTACGTACTGGCCATGAACGACCTGCTGCGCGCCGCGCGCGGCATGGTGCAGCGCGATTTCACGACGATGCCCTTCGTCGTTGCCGCCGCCTTTTATCTGATCATGACCCTGGTCCTGACCTGGGGCTTCCTGCGCCTGGAAAAGAAATATGCCGTCTATGACGACTGAGCCGATGATCTCGGCCCGCAACATCCGCAAGCAATTCGGCGGGGTCGATGTGCTGCGCGGCGTTTCGCTCGAACTCGGCAAGGGCGAGGTGATCGCGGTGATCGGCCCGTCCGGCTCGGGCAAGAGCACTTTCCTGCGCTGTCTCAACCAGCTGGAAACGATCGATCGCGGCGATATCGAGATCGAAGGCGAGATTCTCGCCTCCACCGACAGCCACGGCATCTGCCGCTACGCGCCGGACAAGGAAGCGCGCCGCATCTGCCGCAAGATGGGCATGGTCTTCCAGCAATTCAACCTGTTTCCCCACCTGACCGTGCTGCAAAACATCATCGAGGCGCCGATCACCGTCAAGGGCATGAGCCGGGAGGCGGCGGTGCCGCTGGCGCAGGAACTGCTGCGCAAGGTCGGCCTGCTGGAAAAGTGCGACAGCCATCCCTCCCGCCTCTCCGGCGGCCAGAAGCAGCGGGTCGCCATTGCCCGCGCCCTGGCCATGGAGCCGGACATCATGCTGTTCGACGAGCCGACTTCGGCGCTCGACCCGGAGTTGACCGGCGAAGTGCTGCGCAGCATGCGGCAACTGGCCGACGAGCACATGACCATGCTCGTCGTTACCCATGAAATGGCCTTCGCCCGCGATGTTTCGAGCCGCGTCATCTTCATGGACGGCGGCGAGATCGTCGAAGAACAGCCGGCCGCCAGCTTCTTTGCCAACCCGCTGCAACCACGGACGCGGGCTTTCCTGAATCACCTCGGCTAATTCTGTTGCCAAGAGCAATGCTTCGAAATTTACGAAGTGTGGCTTTTGGTAATCAGGGTGTTTCGAAGGGTTGCAGAGTCGCTACAATCGCTTCCTCGAACTGCTCTCAGGTCTGACTCCCATGCTCGAACTGCTGCTCTCCCCCGAAATCTGGATCGCCTTTTTCACGCTGACCGCGCTGGAACTGGTGCTGGGCATCGACAACATCATCTTCATCTCGATCCTCGTCGACCGCCTGCCCAAGGCGCAACAGGAACTGGCGCGGCGGATCGGCCTGTTCCTCGCGATGTTCATGCGCATCGGCCTGTTGCTGTTGCTGTCGTGGATCGTCGGCCTGACCGAACCGGTGGTGACCCTGTTCAATTTCGGCATTTCCGGGCGCGACCTGATCCTGATCGCCGGCGGCCTGTTCCTGATCTGGAAGAGTACCGGCGAAGTACACCAGCTGCTCGAAGGCGAGGAGGGCGAAGCCTCGCGCAAGGTCGGGTCGAGCTTTGCCGGCGTCATCGCCCAGATCATCGTCATCGACCTGGTCTTCTCGCTCGATTCGATCATTACTGCGGTCGGCATGGTCAGCGAGGTCGGCGTGATGATCGCCGCGGTGGTCGCCTCGGTCGGCCTGATGATGCTGTTTGCCCGCTCGATCGGCGAGTTCGTCTCGAACCACCCGACGATCAAGATGCTGGCCCTGTCCTTCCTGGTTGTCGTCGGCGTCGTGCTGATCGCCGACGGCTTCGGCCACCATGTGCCGAAGGGCTACATCTACTTCGCGATGGCCTTCTCGGTCGGCGTCGAGATGCTCAACATCCGCATGCGCAAGAAGACCGTCAAGCCGGTCGATCTGCGCGAGCCTTACGTTCGCGAGCCGGAGAACGTCTGACCCGGTAGCCGGGTTGTAGTGGAAACGGGCACCACGCCGTCAGGCGGGTGCCCGTTTTTCATTTAGCCGCCAGACAAGCCGCCAAGGTGCGCGGCATGGTCGATTTTGCTGGCACTCTGAACAACGGCCACTTCGTGTTGTCTCTGCATCAATACTTCGGGAGTTTTCTGATGCGACGAGACAGCAAACCATCCCTCCTATACCGCTATTTTTTCTTTAGCTGGCTGTTTCGTAACGTCGACTGCGGCAGCTGGCTGGAGCGTTCTGCCGCCTGGCGCCACAACCAGTCACAGGCGCACTGGCTGCTGACCTACCTGAAGCGTTGGCTGGTTCTCGATTTGCTCGCGCTGTCGGTCGGTGCGCTGAGTTCGCAGCTTTTTCAGGGACACTGGATTTGCATCCCCTTCTTCGTTTTATTTTCGGTCGCCATCCCGATCAGCTCGGTCATCGTGGTCGCCTGGCTGGGTTTGCGGCTGCTGCCCGGCCCTGACCGCTAGCAGGCGGCTTCCCGGCTCAGGTTTTGCCGGCCCATTGCCGCCGGTAGTGGACCGGGGCCATGCCGGTCCACTCGACGAAGGCGCGGTAGAAGGCCGAGGTGTCGGCATAGCCGAGGTCGGCGGCGACTTCGGCGATCGAATCATTGGTTTTGGTCAGCCGGGCCAGCGCCATGTCGCGGCGTAGCGCGTCCTTGATGCCGCGAAAACTGGAGCCTTCCTCTTCCAGCCGGCGATGGATGGTGCGCGGCGACAGGTGCAGGCGGCCGGCAATGTCGTCGAGGCTGAGCGTCGCCGGCAGCGCGGCGCGCAGCAGGTCGCGGACGCGGATGACCATTTCGCGGTCGCGCCGGTAGAGGGTGGTGATCTTGCCCGGGGCGCCGTCGAGAAAGGCGGTCAGCGCCGCTTCGTCGCGGCGGATCGGCAGGTCGAGCAGGTTGGCGTTGAAGCTGGCGACCAGTGTGCCGGTGCCGCCCGGCACGGTCGGTGCGAAGCGCGAATCCTCGGTGAAAATCAGCGGGTAGTCGGTGGCATGGGCCGGCCGGCGGTAAGGGAAGATCACGCTGTCCAGACCGATGCCGCGCCCGGCCAGCCAGCAGGCCAGGCCGTGCAGCAGGCGGAGCAGCCATTCGAAGGCGAAGATGCGGCCGGGGTCGTCCGGGTTGTCCGACAGTTTGCGGGTTTCGCTGATGACCAGTTCGGCCCGGCCGTGGGCGCGGCGGACGCTGACTGCCAGATCGGGCAGCACGATGTGCAGGAAACGGCTGGCGCGGAGCAGGGCGTCGGCCAGCGTCGGTGCACTGAGGCAGCCGCGGCAGAGGAACTCGAAGCTGCCCGGGCGCATCGGCTGGGCGAACAGGCCGAAGCCTTCATCGTCCAGTTCGCGGTTCAGCCGGTTGTAGAGCGCGGCGTAGCGCTCGATCGGGATCCGGCTGGCGGTGTCTGCAAGATCAATGTCGGTGGCGGCTAGCAGCGGGGCTGGGTCGATCTGCCGGCGCTGCAGGCCGGCCAGCATGCCGGTAACAAAGCCCATCGCAACAGTGGCTTGCGTGCGTGTTTGAGTCTTCTTGATGGTGCGATGCAGCATTTTTGCCATTTTGAGGTGGTCGACCGCAGCACTCTATCACCTTGGCGGAATTTGCACGATTGTCGTCAATCGCCACAATGGCAATGCGGATAAAGGGGCATAACATGGGCGCCTTTCCACCTTTTCGTTGAGGCAGGCGTCATGACCGATCTTTCCGTTGCCAAGAAGCTTTCTCCGTACAAGCCGAAGAACAAGGTGCGTTTCGTCACCGCCGCCTCGCTGTTCGACGGTCACGACGCCTCGATCAACATCATGCGCCGCATCCTGCAGTCGACCGGTTCCGAGGTGATCCACCTCGGCCACAACCGCTCGGTGCAGGAAATCGTCAATGCCGCGCTGCAGGAAGACGTCCAGGGCATCTGCATCACCTCCTACCAGGGCGGCCACGTCGAGTTCTTCAAGTACATGATCGACCTGCTCAAGGCCAACGGCGGCGAGAACATCAAGGTCTTCGGCGGCGGCGGTGGCGTCATCGTGCCGTCCGAGATCAAGGAACTGCACCAGTACGGCGTGACCCGTATCTACGCCCCGGAAGACGGCGTCCATATGGGCCTGCAGGGCATGATCAACGAAGTGGTGCAGAACGCCGACTTCGACCTGGCCGCCGAGGGCGTGCCGAGCGCCGAGCAGGCGCTGGCCGGCTTGAAGGCCGGCGACAAGCGCTTGCTGGCCCGGCTGATCACGCTGCTCGAAAACGGCGAAGCGCCGGCCCTCAAGGAACCGCTGCTCAAGGCGGCGGCCGAACTGACCGTGCCGGTGCTCGGCATCACCGGTACCGGCGGCGCCGGCAAGTCCTCGCTGACCGACGAACTGGTCCGACGCTTCCGCCTCGATCAGGACGACAGCGTCAAGATCGGCCTGATCTCGATCGACCCGTCGCGCAAGCGGACCGGCGGCGCGCTGCTCGGCGACCGCATCCGGATGAACGCCATCGAACATCCGAACATCTTCATGCGTTCGCTGGCCACCCGCGATACCGGTTCGGAAATTTCCGTCGCGCTGCCCGAGGTGATCGCTGCCTGCAAGCTGGCCGGCTTCGACCTGGTCATCGTCGAAACTTCCGGCATCGGCCAGGGCAACGCCGCCATCGTGCCCTTCGTCGATATCTCGATGTACGTGATGACGCCCGAGTTTGGTGCCGCCTCGCAACTGGAGAAGATCGACATGCTCGACTTCGCCGATTTCGTCGCCATCAACAAGTTCGACCGCAAGGGCGCCGAGGATGCGCTGCGCGACGTGCGCAAGCAGTACCAGCGCAACCGCGAAGCCTTCACGACGCCGACCGACGACATGCCGGTGTTCGGCACGCAGGCCGCCCGCTTCAACGACGACGGCGTCACCGCGCTTTATCAGGCGCTGGTCCCGGCCCTCTCGGAAAAGGGGCTGCAGCTCGGCCCGGGCAAGCTGCCTCTGGTCACCGTCAAGCAGTCGTCCAGCCAGCGCGCCATCGTGCCGGCCCAGCGCGTCCGTTACCTGGCCGAAATCGCTGACAGCGTGCGCGGCTATCACGCCCATACCAGCGAGCAGGTCAAGATTGCCCGCGAACGCCAGGCACTGCGCATTTCGAAAGGCATTTTTGCCGGTTGCGAGCAGTCGACCGCCGGCTTTGACGAAATGCAGGCCTTGAAGGATGCCCAGCAGGATCCGAAGGCGAAGAAGCTGCTCGACATGTGGCCGGCCACCGTCGAAGCCTATGCCGGCGACGAATACGTCGTGAAGATCCGCGACAAGGAAATCCGCACCCAGCTGACCAGCCAGTCGCTGTCCGGCACCAAGATCCGCAAGGTGATTCTGCCCACCTATACCGATGACGGCGAGATCCTGCGCTTCCTGATGCGCGAGAATGTGCCCGGTTCCTTCCCCTACACCGCCGGCGTTTTCGCCTTCAAGCGCGAAGGTGAAGACCCTACCCGGATGTTCGCCGGCGAAGGCGACGCCTTCCGCACCAACCGCCGCTTCAAACGCGTTTCCGAAGGCATGCCGGCCCACCGCCTGTCGACGGCTTTCGACTCGGTGACGCTGTACGGCTGCGACCCGGACGAGCGCCCGGACATCTACGGCAAGATCGGCAATTCCGGCGTCTCGATTGCCACCCTCGACGACATGAAGGTGCTCTACGACGGTTTCGACCTGGTCTGTCCGACCACTTCGGTGTCGATGACCATCAACGGCCCGGCCCCGATCATCCTGGCCTGCTTCTTCAATACTGCGATCGACCAGCAGATGGCCAAGTTCGAAAAGGACAACGGCCGCCAGCCGACCGAGGACGAAGCCGAGAAGATCCGCGAATGGGTCCTGAAGTCGGTGCGCGGCACCGTGCAGGCCGATATCCTCAAGGAAGACCAGGGCCAGAATACCTGCATCTTCTCGACCGAATTCGCCTTGAAGATGATGGGCGACATCCAGGAATTCTTCGTCCATAACCAGGTGCAGAACTTCTACTCGGTGTCGATTTCCGGCTATCACATCGCCGAAGCCGGCGCCAACCCGATCAGCCAGCTCGCCTTCACGCTGTCCAACGGCTTCACCTACGTTGAAAGCTACCTGGCGCGCGGCATGCACATCGACGATTTCGCCCCGAATCTGTCCTTCTTCTTCTCCAACGGCATGGACCCGGAATACTCGGTGATCGGCCGCGTCGCCCGCCGCATCTGGGCGGTGGCGATGAAGAACAAGTACGGCGCCAACGAGCGCAGCCAGAAGCTGAAATACCACATCCAGACTTCCGGCCGCTCGCTGCACGCGCAAGAAATGGACTTCAACGACATCCGCACCACGCTGCAGGCGCTGATCGCCATCTACGACAACTGCAACTCGCTGCACACCAACGCCTACGATGAAGCGATCACGACGCCGACGGAAGAAAGCGTGCGTCGCGCCATGGCCATCCAGCTGATCATCAATCGCGAGTGGGGCGTCGCCAAGAACGAGAACCCGAACCAGGGCGCCTTCGTCATCGACGAGTTGACCGATCTGGTCGAGGAAGCCGTGTTGAAGGAATTCGAAGCCATCGCCTCGCGCGGCGGCGTGCTCGGCGCCATGGAAACCGGCTACCAGCGCGGCAAGATCCAGGAAGAGTCGATGTACTACGAGCACAAGAAGCACGACGGCTCCTACCCGATCATCGGCGTCAATACCTTCCTCAACCCGAAGGGCATGGCGCAGCAGGAAATCGAACTGGCCCGTTCGAGCGACGAAGAAAAGCAGTCGCAGATCAAGCGCCTGCGCGATTTCCAGGCGCGCAATGCGGACAAGGCGCCGGCCATGCTGGCCAAGCTGAAGCAGACGGTGATCGAGGACGGCAACGTCTTCGCCGTGCTGGTCGATGCAGTCAAGTACTGCTCGCTCGGCCAGATCAGCAGCGCCCTCTACGAAGTCGGCGGCCAGTACCGACGCAGCATGTAAGAGGTTCCTCAGCAGGGGAACAGCAACCCGACCCAACAGGGTGGAGGAGATAAAAACAACGGCGAGGCAAAGAACCTCGCCGTTTCCATTTTCCATTGTCGTATGACGTCGGTTTTCATTGTCCTGCCTCGCTTGGACGATGGCAGCACCAGGAAAGGAAGAGGGCTACAATGCGCCGATAAATTTGATGAATTTGGCAAAGGGGTGCAGGGGGTGAGGCTGACGGCTGACGAAAAAACGGTGCCGCGCATCCATCTGATTGGCACCTTGCTGACCGTGCTGGTCCTGACCCTGGCCCTCGGCGGCTTTTTCTCCTGGCAGAGCCTGAGCGAGCAGCGGGCCGCCTTCGGCCGCGTCGAGCAGGCCGCCACCCAGCAGTTGGAAGCCCGTCTGCAGGCCGAGATGGACGGGGCAACCGGTTTCATCGAATTCACCCGGTCGCGGACCGAGGATATCCTGCGCCGCAGCCTGACCGAGCAGGTCGATACCGCTTTCCAGATGGTCGAGGCGATCTACGCGCTGGAGGCCCGGCGCCGGCCACCGGCCGAGGTCAAGCGCCTGATCATCGAGGCGCTGCGCCCGGCCCGCATTTACGAGGGGCGTGGCTACTACTTCATCGACGACATGCAGGGCCAGTTCATCCTGCTGCCGACGGCGCCGCAGCTCGAAGGCAAGACCATCCTCGACAACCGGGACGACACCGGTCATTACATCATGCGCGGCCTGATCGAGGCCGCCCGCCAGCCGCGCGGCGAAGGTTTCTCGCGCTATCGCTGGTACCGGCCCGACGATGCCAGGCAGATGGCCGACAAGCTCGCCTATGTCCGGCATTTCGCTCCCTACGACTGGCTGATCGGCACCGGCGACTACACCTACAAGTGGGAGATGCTGCAGCAAAAGGAGGCGCTGGCCCGCCTGAGTTCCCTGCAATTTGGCCAGAGCGGCCGCTTTGGCGTGATCGACGGCAGCGGCCGCAACCTGCTGTCGCCGAGCGACAAGAAGCTGGATGGCATGCTGATCAGCGAGATGGCCGCAGCGGAAAGAGCCGCTCTCGAACAGCTGCATGCGGCGGGCAAGCAGGGCGGCGGCTTTGTCCGCTACCAATGGCTCAATCCGGCGACCGGCCAGCTGGCCAGTAAAACGGCGCTGGTCAATGTCGTCAAGCCGTGGAACTGGTTTGTCGTCGCCACTACTTTCGATGACGATTTCCAGAGCCTGCTCGGCGAGGAGCTGCGCAAGCAGGAGGCTGGCAACGCCCAGCGTCTGCTCAATCTGCTGATCGCCATCGTCGCCGCGCTGGGCCTCGGGCTGCTCAGTTCGCTGCTCTTCTCGCGCTGGTCGAAACGGCTGTTTGCCGCCTACCACCAGCAGCGGCTGGCCCAGGAGGCGGTGCTGCGGGTCCAGGCCGACGAACTGAAAGTGCTGTCGCGGGCGATCGAGCAGAGCCCGGCCTCGATCGTCATCACCGATACCAGCGGCTGCATCCGCTACGTCAATCCAAAATTCGAGCAGGTTACCGGCTATACCAGCCAGCAGGTGCTCGGCGAGAATCCGCGCATCCTCAGTTCGGGCGATAAATCACCGGCCGAATACCGGGATTTGTGGACGACGATCAAGTCCGGCCAGACCTGGAAGGGCGAGTTTCATAATCGGCGCCGGGACGGCTCGTTGTTCTGGGAGCGCGCTTCGATTTCGCCGATCATCGACGAACAAGGGCAGATTCTGCATTTCCTGGCCGTCAAGGAAGACATCAGCGATCGCAAGGAGATCGAAGAAGCCCTGCGGGTCAGCGAATACAAGATGGCGACTATCCTCGACAGCGTCGAGGCCTATATCTACATCAAGGGCACGGATTACTGCTACCAGTACGCCAACCGCCGGGTCTGCGAACTGTTCGGGCGGGAGATGGCGAGTATTGTCGGCCACGACGACGCCGAGTTCTTCGACGCGGCGACCTGCGCCAACCTGCGCCGCAACGACCGGCGAGTCATCGAACAGGGCGAGCGGGTGGCCGAGGAAGAGGTCAACCGGACGGTGGATGGCCGGATCACCAGCGCTTACCTGTCGATCAAGATTCCGCTGCGCGACAAGGAAGGCCAGATCTACGCGCTGTGCGGCATTTCGACCGATATCACGGTGCGCAAGCAGGCCGAGGCCGAACTGGAACACTATCGCCAGCATCTCGAAACCCTGGTCCAGTCGCGCACCGTCGAGCTGGCCCGGGCCAAGGACGCGGCCGAGGCGGCCAACCGGGCGAAGAGTTCCTTCTTGGCCAACATGAGCCATGAGATCCGGACGCCGATGAACGCCATCATGGGCCTGACCCACCTGCTGCAGAAGGATGTGCTCGACCTCAAGGCCCGCGAGCGCCTGGGCAAGATCAGCGAGTCGGCCAACCATCTGCTCAACGTCATCAACGACATTCTCGATCTCTCCAAGATCGAGGCCGGGCGACTGGCCCTGGAAATCCGCGAATTCTCGCCGGAGGCGGTGATCCGGCAGACGATCAGCATGCTCGACGAACGCGCCGCGGCACATGGCCTGTGCCTGACCAGCCAGCTGGCCAGCGATGTGCCGACCTTGCTGCGCGGCGATTCGGTGCGCATCGGCCAGGCCTTGCTCAACTTCGTCGGCAATGCCATCAAGTTTTCCGAGCAGGGTGAAATTGCCCTGCGGGTCAAGGTCGACCGCAGGGATGGCGATCAGGTGACGCTGCGCTTCGAGGTCCAGGATCAGGGCATCGGCATGGATGCCGGGCAGCAGGCCCGGCTGTTCCAGGCCTTTTCCCAGGCCGACGACTCGACGACCCGCAAATACGGCGGCACCGGCCTCGGCCTGGCGATCAACCGGCATCTGGCCCGGATGATGGGCGGCGATGTCGGGGTCGATAGCGTGCTAGGGGTCGGCAGCACCTTCTGGATGACGGTCTGCCTGGAAGCGGTAAGCCGCCCGCCGGAGGCGCTCGCCGTTGACCACACCGGCGATTTACTGGAGAGCCAGATCGCCCGCCTGTACGGCGGCCGCCGTGTGCTGCTGGTCGAGGACGAACCGATCAACCAGGAAGTGGCGGAGGAACTGCTCAGCCTGGCCGGGCTGGTCGTCGATGTCGCCGCCAACGGTGCCGAAGCCGTCGAGCGGGTGCGTCAGTGCGACTACGCTGTGGTCCTGATGGACATGCAGATGCCGGTCATGGGCGGCGTCGAGGCGACCCGGCTGATCCGCCAGATGCCCGGCAAGGCCAGCCTGCCGGTGCTGGCGATGACCGCCAACGCCTTCGACGAAGACCGTCAGGCCTGCCTCGATGCCGGCATGAACGAACATATCGGCAAGCCGGTCGATCCCGACCTGTTGTACGCCAGTTTGTTGCGCTGGCTGGCAGTCAGCTGATTTTTGCCGTTTTGCGGCCGTTGACCGCCGGCCTCAGTCGCCGAAGCGGCGCAGGCCTTCGAGATCGAGAACGTTGATGCCGCCGTATTCGCTGCGCACCAGGCCGGCATCCTCCAGTACTTTCAGCGCCTGATTGGCCCGCTGGCGCGACACCCCGGCCAGATAGCCGAGTTCTTCCTGTGAAATCTGCAGCAGGCGGTTGGTTCCCGGGTAAAGCACCGGGTTGAACAGGGCGGCCAGGCCGCGCGCGATGCGGGCATCGGTATCGAGCATGCGCTCGTTCTCGATCATGCCGATGAACTGGCCGAGACGCTCGTTCAACTGGGCGATCAGGTAGCGGTTGAACGGAATGCTGTGGTCGAGCAGCCAGGTGAAGGTGCTGCGGTTCATGAAGGCGACCCGGCTTTCGCGCAGCGCCATGACGTCGTAGCGGCGCGGCTCCTTCTTGAGCAGTGAGCCTTCGCCGATCCAGGCGCCGGCGCTGATCCCGGTCAGCGAGGTGGTCTTGCCGGTGGTCCAGTGGCTGGCCATCTTGCCCAGGCCGTCGATCAGCCCCATCCAGTATTCGACCGGCTCGCCCTTCATGCAGATGAAGGCGCCGGCGGCGAAGGTTCTTTCGGTGGTGCCGGCCAGCGCACGGGCCATTTCCTCATCGGTCAGCGACTGCCCCCAGAGAGAGCTACGCAGCAGTTCCTCAGCGTTTTTCAAAATTAATTCCGATTATTTTGTGGATTGTCTGCCGGATGACAATTATACGTCGCCGCCCTGCATACACTGCGTCGCAACAGTCAGTGATCGTTGGGCTGCGCTGCAAGGTCTGTGTAAGGCAGCAGTTGCCCAATGCGTCGAACGAACGTTAGACCGCGTACCTGAAAACGCGGCGATGAGGAGACTAAAGAATGCCCAAGCAGGCGAATTTTGCCGCGCTGGACGGGTTGCACACCTTCCCGCGCTTGCTGTTTCATCACGCACAGACCCGTCCCGACGCGCCGGCCATGCGCGAGAAGTATCTCGGCATCTGGCAGACGTGGACCTGGTCCGACGTCGCCGAGCGCGTCCGCGCCCTGGCCTGCGGCCTGGCTTCGCTTGGTTTCAAGCGCGGCGACAACCTGGCGATCATCGGCGACAACCGGCCGCACCTCTACATGATGATGACCGCCGCCCAGTGCCTGGGTGGTGTGCCGGTGCCGCTCTACCAGGATGCGGTGGCGGCCGAAATGCTCTTCGTGCTGCAGGATGCCGGCATCCGCTTCGCGGTGGTCGAGGATCAGGAGCAGGTCGACAAGATGCTCGAAGTGATGGGCCAGGTCGGCACGCTGGAACACATCATTTACGACGACCCGCGCGGCATGCGCCACTACAACCAGCCCTTCCTGCACGACATTCACGAACTGATGGAAATGGGCCGTATCCACGACCGCAACCATCACGATTTCCTCAACCGCGAAGTCGAGCAGGGCCATTTCGACGACACCTCGGTGATGCTCTACACCTCGGGCACCACCGGCAAGCCGAAGGGCGTTTGCCAGACGCACGCCGCCTTCATCGCCGCCGCCCAGGGCGGCGTCCAGGTCGACAAGCTGGGGCCGGATGGCGACATCCTGTCCTACCTGCCGATGGCCTGGGTCGGTGATCACCTGTTCTCCTACGCTCAGGCGCTGGTCGCCGGCTTCACCATCAACTGCCCGGAATCGGGCGACACGGTGATGTCCGACCTGCGCGAAATCGGCCCGACCTGCTATTTCGCCCCGCCGCGCGTGTTCGAAAGCCTGCTCACCTCGGTGATGATCCGCATGGAAGACGCCGGCAAGCTGAAACAGAAAATGTTCCACCACTTCATGGCGGTGGCCAAGCGCTGCGGCGCCGACATCCTCGACGGCAAGTCGGTCAGCTTCGGCGACCGCCTGCAGTACTGGCTCGGCAATCTGCTGGTCTACGGACCGCTGCGCAACGTGCTTGGCATGAGCCGCATCCGCGTCGCCTATACGGCCGGTGCGGCGATCGGGCCGGAACTGTTCCGCTTCTACCGCTCGATGGGCATCAACCTCAAGCAGTTCTACGGCCAGACCGAGACCTGCGCCTACGTCTGCCTGCAGCCGGATGGCCAGATCAAGTTCGATTCCGTCGGTCAACCGGCCCCTGGCGTCGAAATCAAGATTGCCGACAACGGCGAGGTGCTGGTCAAGGGGCCGATGCTGTTGAAGGAATACTACAAGCGGCCGGACGCCACCGCCGAGTCGATCAATGCCGACGGCTACTTCATGACCGGCGACGCCGGCTTCCTCGACGAGGACGGCCACCTGAAGATCATCGACCGCGCCAAGGACGTCGGCAAGCTGTCGAACGGCGCGATGTTCGCCCCCAACTACATCGAGAACAAGCTGAAGTTCTTCCAGCACATCAAGGAAGTCGTCTGTTTCGGCCACGACCGCGACATGGTCTGCGCCTTCGTCAATATCGACGTCGGGGCGGTCGGCAACTGGGCCGAACGGCGCGGCATCGCCTATTCGGGCTACGCCGACCTGGCCGGCAAGCCGGAAGTGCTGGAACTGATCCGCGAATGCGTCGAGCAGATCAACGCCGACCTGGTCAGCGACGCGATGGTCGCCGATTCGCAGATCCATCGTTTCCTGGTGCTGCACAAGGAACTCGATCCTGACGATGACGAACTGACCCGGACCCGTAAGGTGCGCCGCAACTTCGTCGCCGAAAAATACAAGGTGCTGATCGATGCGCTGTACAGCGGCAAGACGAATCAGTTCATCGAAACCGAGGTCAAGTTCGAGGACGGCCGGCGCGGCAAGATTTCCGCCGACCTGAAGATTCTCGATGCGAAAACCTTCCCGATCGTGAAAAAGGCTGCCTGAACATGAGCAAAAAAATAGGCGACGTCATTCTCGACCTGCAGAACATTTCGCTGCGCTTCGGTGGCGTTAAGGCGCTGACCGACATTTCCTTCAACGTCCGCCAGCACGAAATCCGCGCCATCATCGGCCCGAACGGGGCCGGCAAGAGTTCGATGCTGAACGTCATCAACGGCGTCTACCACCCGCAGGAAGGCAAGATCTTCTGGCACGGTAACGAGCGCAAGCGGATGGAGCCGCACATGGCGGCGCAGCAAAATATTGCCCGTACCTTCCAGAACATCGCGCTGTTCAAGGGCATGAGCGTGCTCGACAACATCATGACCGGGCGCATTACCAAGATGAAGGCCAACTTCGTCGAGCATGCGCTGTGGTTCGGCCGGGCCCGCAAGGAGGAGCTGGAACATCGCAAGAAAGTCGAGGAAGTGATCGACTTTCTGGAAATTCAGCACATCCGCAAGACTCCCGTCGGTCGACTGCCCTACGGCCTGCAAAAGCGCGTCGAACTCGGCCGCGCCCTGGCCGCCGAGCCGTCGATGCTGCTCCTCGACGAGCCGATGGCCGGCATGAACGTCGAAGAGAAACAGGACATGTGCCGCTTCATCCTCGACGTCAATGACCAGTTCGGCACCACCATCGTGCTGATCGAGCACGACATGGGCGTCGTCATGGACATTTCCGACCGCGTCGTCGTGCTCGACTACGGCAAGAAGATCGGCGATGGCGTGCCGGACGAAGTGAAGAACAACGAAGACGTGATCAAGGCCTATCTGGGCGCCGGTCACTGAGGAGCGGGCGAGATGAATTTCTTTTTCGAAGTATTGATTGGCGGTCTGCTGTCCGGCGTCATGTACGCCCTGGTCGCCCTCGGCTTTGTGATGATCTACAAGGCATCCGGCGTCTTCAACTTCGCCCAGGGGGCGATGGTCTATCTGGCCGCGCTGTCGGTGGTCGGCTGCATGGAGAAGGGGGCGCCGCTCTGGCTGGCCATCGTGCTCGCCTTCGCGATCATGACGGCGTTCGGCATCGCCACCGAAAAGTTCGTGCTGCGCAAGCTGGTCAACCAGCCGCCGATCGCGCTGTTCATGGCGACCATCGGCCTCGCTTTCTTCATCGAGGGCGTCGCCCCGATGATCTTCGGCAGCGAGCCGCGCGCCCTCGACCTCGGCATCGTCGATGAGCCGATTCCCTGGATTCTCGACAACTGGAACATGGTCATCTCCAAGTTCGACCTCGTCGCCGCCGGTGTCGCCGCAGTGCTGGTCGCGACGCTCGCCCTGTTCTTCCAATACACCCGGGTCGGCCGCGCCCTGCGCGCGGTGGCCGACGATCACCAGGCCGCCTTGTCGATCGGCATCCCGCTGCAGCACATCTGGGCCATCGTTTGGGGTGTCGCCGGTTTCGTCGCTCTGGTCGCCGGCATGATGTGGGGCGCCCGCAACGGCGTTCAGTTCGCGCTCACCTTCACGGCGCTGAAGGCGCTGCCGGTGCTGATCCTCGGTGGCTTCACCTCGGTGCCGGGCGCCATCGTCGGCGGCCTGATCATCGGCGCCTCCGAGAAGCTGGCCGAAATCTACATCCCGCCGGTGATGCAGGATCTGTTCGGCGGCAACTTCGGCGGCATCGAGGGCTGGTTCCCTTACGTGCTGGCGCTGCTCTTCCTTCTCGTGCGGCCTGAAGGGCTGTTCGGTGAAAAACATATCGACCGCGTGTAAGAGGGGATAGAACAACATGCTTTACCGTGAAGCCGGTCAATTCAAGACCACCTACGCTGCCGACCAGCAACTGTTTCCGATCCGCCAGGACCGGATCGGGGTCATCGTGCTGCTCGCCGTCGCCTTCCTCGGGGTTCCGCTGCTGGCCAGTGAATACTGGTTCTCGGCGATCCTCATTCCCTTCCTGATCTTCGCGCTGGCCGCGCTCGGGCTGAACATCCTGACCGGCTACGCCGGCCAGTTGTCGCTCGGTTCCGCTGCCTTCATGGCGGTCGGTGCCTATGCCGCCTACAACTTCCAGCTGCGCATCGAAGGCATGCCGATTCTGGTTTCCTTCATGTGCGGCGGGTTGACCGCAGCCGGGGTGGGCATCCTGTTCGGTTTGCCCAGCCTACGCATCAAGGGCTTCTATCTGGCGGTGGCGACGCTGGCTGCGCAGTTCTTCATCGTCTGGTGCCTGACCAAGTTCCCCTGGCTGTCGAACAACTCGTCGTCCGGCGTCATTTCGACGCAGCGCCTGGTGCTGTTCGGGCACGAACTGACGACGCCGGTCGAGAAGTACCTGCTGGTGCTCTCCATCGTCGTCTTCATGGCGCTGGCCGCCAAGAACATGGTGCGGTCGACGACCGGCCGGGCCTGGATGGCGGTGCGCGACATGGACGTCGCCGCCTCGGTGATCGGCATCCGCCTGATGCCGACCAAGCTGCTCGCCTTCGCCGTCAGTTCCTTCTACTGCGGCGTGGCCGGTGCGCTGTACGCCTTCTGCTACCTCGGCTCGGTCGAACCGGACGGCTTCTCGCTGGAAATGTCCTTCAAGATCCTGTTCATGATCATCATCGGCGGTGTCGGTTCGATCATGGGCAGCTTCCTCGGCGCCGCCTTCATCCTGCTGTTGCCGATCTTCCTCGACGTCGCCCTGCCGTTCCTGGCCGGGCTGTTCGGGTTGCCCTTTTCCAGCGCCACCGTGTCACACATCCAGATTACGGTGTTCGGGGCGCTGATCATGTTCTTCCTGATCGTCGAGCCGCACGGGCTGGCCCGTTTGTGGCAGATCACCAAGGAGAAGCTGCGCCTGTGGCCGTTCCCGCACTAGTGCCAGCAGTTGCTGTTGTGTTACCAGGTTTTGCTGTGGTTCAAGCGGTGGGGCCCCGCCGCTTGTTTGTAATAACTGGAGGAGACATCCAATGATTAAAAACTTCAAACCCGTTCTGGCTGCAGCCGCAGTTTCCCTGACCATGCTGTCGCAAGGCGCCTTCGCCGCCGAAGAGCAGTTCTTCCCGCTGATCGACTATCGCGTCGGCCCGTATGGCTCGAACGGCCAAGCCTTCTACGGCGGCTTCATCGATTACCTGAACTACGTCAATCTGAAGGAAAAGGGCGTCAATGGCGTCCAGATGACCTGGGAAGAGTGCGAGACGGAATACAACAACGCCAAGGGCGTCGAGTGCTACGAGCGCCTGAAGAGCAAGGCCGCCAAGTCGGCCGGCCCGATTCACACGATGTCGACCGGGATTTCCTACGCGCTGATCGACAAGTCGGCCCAGGACAAGCTGCCGCTGGCGATGATGGGCTACGGCCGCACCGATGCGGTGGACGGCTCGGTCTTCCCCTATGCCTTCCCGCTGGTCACCACCTACCAGATGCAGGCCTCGGCCATCGTCAAGTTCATCAAGGACAAGAATGCCGGCAACCTGGCCGGCAAGAAGATCGTCTATCTGTACCACGACTCGGCTTACGGCAAGGAAGCCATCATCGCGATGGAAGCCGAAGCTTCGCTGAACAAATTCACGCTGGTCCAGATTCCGGTCGCCCACCCGGGTAACGAGCAGGGTGCCCAGTGGCTGAAGATCCGCCAGGAAAAGCCCGATTTCGTCGTCTTCTGGGGCTGGGGCGTGATGAACCAGACGGCGCTGAAGGCGGCCCAGAAGGTCGGCTTCCCGCGCGACAAGATGATCGGCTCGTGGTGGACCGGTTCGGAAGAGGACGTCGTGCCGGCCGGCGATGCCGCCAAGGGCTACATGGCCGCGACCTGGAACGTCGCCGGCAAGCAGGTGCCGGTGATCGCCGACATCGAGAAGGTGGTCTACGGCGCCGGCAAGGGCAACCTGCAGGACACCGGCAAGATCGGCACCGTCCTCTACAACCGTGGCGTGTCCGCCGCCGTGCTGTCGGTCGAGGCGATCCGCAAGGGCCAGGAAAAGTACGGCAAGGGCAAGGCGCTGAACGGCGAGCAGATGCGCTGGGCACTGGAAAACCTGAACATCACCGAAGCCCGCCTGAAGCAGGTCGGTGCGACCAACCTGCTGCCGGAAATCAAGACCTCCTGCGACAACCACGAAGGCTCCGGCAAGGTGAAGATCCAGCAGTGGGACGGTGCCAAGTGGGTGCCGGTCTCCGACTGGATCGAGGGTAACAAGGCGCTGATCCACCCGCTCTTCCAGGCATCTGCCAAGCAGTACGCCAAGGAAAAGGGCATCACGCCGCGTGATTGCTCCAAGGAAAAATAAGGCGAGAGAGTGGGGAGGCGAGGGGGCAACCCCTCGCCATCTGCCAGTTTCCATGCTTCGGGAACCGCTATGAGTACACAAACTGCCGCTCCGGCGGACAACTATCTGAGCATCAACAATATCGAGGTCATTTACGACCACGTGATCCTGGTGCTCAAGGGCGTTTCGCTCAACGTCCCCAAGGGGAAAATCGTTGCGCTGCTGGGCGCCAACGGCGCCGGCAAGTCGACGACGCTGAAGGCCATTTCCAACCTGCTGCACGCCGAGCGCGGCGATGTCACCAAGGGTTCGGTCGAGTACAAGGGCGAGCGCATCGACCAATTGACGCCGAATGAACTGGTCAAGCGCGGCGTCATCCAGGTCATGGAAGGGCGGCATTGCTTCGGCCACCTGACCATCGAGGAAAACCTGCTGACCGGTGCCTACACCCGCTCGATTTCGCGCAGTGAGTTGAAGGACAGCCTGGAGAAGGTCTATCACTACTTCCCGCGCCTGAAAACGCGGCGCACCTCGCAGGCCGGCTACACCTCGGGCGGCGAGCAGCAGATGTGCGCCATCGGTCGCGCCCTGATGGCCAAGCCGGAAATGATCCTGCTCGACGAGCCGTCGATGGGCCTGGCGCCACAGATCGTCGAGGAAATCTTCGAGATCGTGAAGGATTTGAATTCGCGCGAGAACGTCAGCTTCCTGCTCGCCGAACAGAACACCATGGTCGCGCTGAAATATGCCGACTTCGGCTACATCCTGGAAAACGGCCGGGTGGTGATGGAAGGCGATGCCGAGGGTTTGCGGACCAATGAGGACGTCAAGGAGTTCTACCTCGGGCTGAGTTCGGCCGGGCGGAAGTCGTTCAAGGACGTCAAGCACTACCGCCGCCGCAAACGCTGGCTGTCTTAGGCGGCAGTGCGCCGTTCAGCGCGGCGTTGTCGGCCGGCTTGTTTGCAGGAGCAAACGGCGCCGGCCTCCGCCTTGCTCTGACCGGCTACTTTGTCGCCTACCAAGCAGTTGTGGGCCCATACGGCACAAAAAAACCAATTCCTACGGTCGACCGCGAAAAAACGGAGAAAACCAAATGAGCTTTTACGACCCTCTCGAAACCCGCGATCCTGACGAGCGCGAAGCCGACCTGATGGACAAGCTGGCGCGCCAGGTGGCGCATGCCAAGGAAACGACCCCGTATTACTTCCAGTCGCTGGCCGGGATCAATCCCTTCGACTGCGCGACCCGCGAGGCGCTGGCCAGTCTGCCGCTGACCCGCAAGCGCGACCTGATCGAGCTGCAAAAGAAGCACCCGCCCTTCGGCGGCCTGAACTCGCTGCCGCGCAGCAAGGCCAAGCGCGTTTTTGCGTCGCCGGGGCCGATCTATGAATTGCAGGGCATGGACATGGACCATTGGCGGATGGCCCGCGTCCTCTATGCCGCCGGCTTTCGTCATGGCGACCTGATCCACAACTGCTTTTCCTATCACTTCACGCCGGGCGCCTTCCTGATGGAAGGCGGGGCGCGCAAGCTGGGCTGCGCGGTGTTTCCCGGCGGCGTCGGACAGACCGAGCAGCAGGTGCAGGCCATGGTCGACCTGAAGCCGGACGGCTATGTCGGCACGCCGTCCTTCCTGCGCATCATCGTCGAGAAGGCGGAGGAAATGGGGGCGGACATCAGTTCGCTGAAAAAGGCGATGGTCTCCGGCGAGGCGCTACCCGGCGTCACCCGCAACTGGCTCAACGAGCGCGGCATCACGGTGCGCCAGTGCTACGCAACGGCCGACATCGGTGCCATCGGCTACGAAACCGAAGCCGAGCAGGGGCTGGTCGTCGAGGAGGAGTTGCTGCTCGAAATCGTCCGCCCCGGTACCGGTGATCCGGTCGAGCCGGGCGAAGTCGGCGAGGTGGTGGTGACCACCTTCAATCCCGACTACCCGCTGATCCGCTTCGCGACCGGCGACCTGTCGGCCATCATGCCTGGTCGTTCTCCCTGCGGTCGCAGCAATGTCCGCCTCAAAGGCTGGATGGGGCGGGCCGACCAGACGACCAAGATCAAGGGCATGTTCGTGCACCCGGAGCAGGTCGCCGACATCGCCCGCCGCCATCCGGAAATCCACCGCATGCGGCTGGTCGTCGACAATCCGGGCGGCCAGGACCGGATGGTCCTGCACTGCGAAATCGAAGCCGGTGGTGAGGCACTCGACCAGGCGCTGGTCTCCAGCCTGCGCGAAGTGACCAAACTGCGCGGCGAAGTGGCGTTTACCACGCCCGGGGGCTTGCCCAACGACGGCAAGGTGATCGAAGATAGCCGGGTCTACTGACCCGGTTTTTTTCATGCGAATCCTGATTGTTGCGCTGGCCCTTTTGGCTACCCCCGCCTTGGCTGTCGAACCCCTGCTGCGCCCGTCCGCCCGCCTGTTGTTCAAGGAGCCGGAAATGCTGCAGAGCGGCCGCTGTGTGGTTTATGAAGAGGGGGGCGCCGGCTGGGTGATGACCGATCCGGTCTTCTACCTGAAGGGCGAGGTGCTGGCGACCGACGTGCGCAGCCGTCACCTTGGCAAATGCCCCGTCGTGCCGGGCAAGAATATCGAGCAGTACAGCCGTGCCGAATTCAATCGCCAGGCCTTGGCCTATCCCTGCGTCGGGCCGGAGGCCGCCGAGCGTGACGAGCAGATCGGCATCGTCCGCCTGCGCGTCAGCGAATGGGAGACGCCCTATGCGCGCAAGGCGGCCAATGCCGGCCGCCTCTATCGCGGCATGTTCATCGACCGGGAGTTGAAGAAAGACATGGAAATCGAACTCGAAGCCGACCTGCTCGGCGTTTGCGGACAATGAGCCGACCGGCGCCGCTGGCCGGCATCCGCGTCCTTGACCTGACCCGCTTGTTGCCGGGGCCGGTGGCGACCCTGCATCTGGCCGACCTCGGCGCCGAGGTGATCAAGATCGAAGATCCGCAGATCGGCGATTACGCCCGGACGCTGGGCACCGGTCAGGGCGAGGACAGCGCCTACTTCCGGATGATCAACCGCAACAAGCAGGGCCTGGTCCTCGACCTGAAGAAGCCGGAAGGCGTCGAAGTCTTCCTGCGCCTGGCGCGGCAGGCCGATGTCATCGTCGAAAGCTTCCGGCCCGGTGTCGTCGACAAACTCGGCATCGGCTACGCGACGGTGGCGGCGCTCAATCCGAAAATCGCCTACTGCTCGATCAGCGGTTACGGGCAGGACGGCCCGTACAAGGATCTGGCCGGCCACGACATCAACTACCTCGGCTACGCCGGCGTGCTGGAACAGATTGGCGAGGAAGGCGGCAAGCCGGCCATCCCCAATTTCCAGATCGCCGACCTGCTCGGCGGCGCGCTGACCGGGGTGATGGGCATCCTGGCCGCCGTCGTCGAAGCCCAGCGCAGCGGGCAGGGCCGTTATATCGACGTTTCGATGACCGACAGCGTGCTCGCCCATACCTATTTCGCCATGCTCCGCCTCAACGATGCCGGCCAGCCGGCACCACGCGGCGCCGATCTGCTCTCCGGCGGCCTGCCCTGTTACGCCACCTACCGCTGTGCCGACGGCAAGCACATGGCGGTCGGCGCCCTCGAAGGCAAATTCTGGCAAAGCTGCTGCGAGGCGCTGGAACGTCCCGAATGGATCAAGCGCCAGTGGGATGCCGGCCTGCGCGCCGAAATGGCCGAATTGTTTACCAGCCGCCCGCGGGATGAGTGGGCGAGCCTGTTTGCTGCGGTCGACTGCTGCGTAACGCCGATTTTGTCGCCCGATGAAGCACTCGATAACGCCCAGATCGCGGCTCGCGGCATGGTGTTGCGTGACGAGGGCCTGACCCAGTTCGCGCCGCCGCTGAAGCTTTCCGACTACCAGTTTGCGGTCCGTCAGCCGGCCCCCAAAGCCGGTGAGCACAATGCGGTCATTCTGCAGGCAGCCGGTTATTCGACCGAGCAGATTGCCGCCTTGCAAGCGAGTGGTGCACTGGGCTGATTGGCCGCACCAGGGGGCCGCTAATTAGCCAAGACGGCGGCTTGCCGATCAGGCAAACTGAAGCGGTTGCCCGCCCTCGACCGGGCCTGGATCAGGAAGCATCATGAACAAGCACATTGATGAGTTGCTGGACCGAATTCGCGACCTGCAGGACGAGCTGGAAGAGGAATACCGTCAGACCCGCGAAGATTGGGCGCAAAAGAAGCTCGAACTGGCCGAGGAATTGCTGCGCCAGCAGCGCCGCTACAAGACCGGATTATTCAATTTCCTGCGCCATAGCCGGCTGCTCGTCGTTCTGACCGCGCCGGTCATCTACAGCGGCTGGGTCGTCTTCCTGTTGATGGACCTCTTCGTCACCGTTTATCAGGCCATCTGCTTTCCGGTCTATCGTATTCCCAAGGTCCGGCGGGGCGACTACATGATTTTCGACCGGGAGGATCTGCCCTACCTGAACATCATCGAGAAATTCAACTGCTTCTACTGTTCCTACGGCAACGGCGTTGCGGCCTATACCCGCGAGGTGGCGGCGCGCACCGAGCAGTACTGGTGCCCGATCAAGCATGCCCGGCGGATCAAGGCGGCGCATGGGTGCTACCCGAGTTTCTTCGATCATGGCGACGCCGAGGCCTACCAGCAGGGGCTGGAACGCCTGCGCCGCCAGTACGGCGAGATGAGGGATTAGGGGCGGCGTCCGAACAGGCCGCGCACTGCCTCCTGCAAATCGGCCGGCAGGACGACGACTTTGGCGTTGTCCTTCTCGCCCATCCGTTCCAGCGCCGTAATGTATTTTTCGCCGAGCATGTAGGACATCGGCCCGGTCTGGTCGCCGATTGCCGCCGTGATGCGGCGGATGGCCTCGGCCGAGGCTTCGGCCAGCATGACCTGGGCGTTGGCGTCGCGCTTGGCCGATTCGAGCCGTGCTTCGGCTTCCAGAATGGCTGACTGCTTGGCGCCTTCCGAGCGGGTGACGACGGCCTTGCGTTCGCGTTCGGCGGCGGCCTGCATTTCCATCGCCTTCTGCATCGATTCCGACGGCTTGATGTCCTGAATCTCGACCGATTTCACGGTCAGGCCCCAGTCCACTGCCTCGTCGGCAATGCTTTCGCGTAGCCGGGCCTTGATCTTGTCGCGTGAGGAGAGCGCTTCGTCGAGTTCCATCTCGCCGACGATGGAGCGCAGCGTGGTCATGATCAGGTTGCGGATCGCCTCGGAGAAATCGGTGACACCATAGACCGCCTTGACCGGGTCGGTGACCTTGATGAAGGCGATGGCGTTGGTCAGGATCACCGCATTGTCGCGGGTGATCACTTCCTGTTCCTGAACGTCGAGGATGATGTCCTTGGTGATCAGCTGGTAGGCGATGCGGTCGAGGTAGGGGATGACGATGTTGAGGCCGGGCTTCAGCGTGCCGTGATACTTGCCGAGCCGCTCGACGATCCATTCCTCACCCTGTGGCACGATGCGCACGCCCTTGGCGATGGTGACCGCGACGAAGACCAGAATGGCCAGAACAACGATGAATCCTGCGCTGATTTCCATGTGTATACCTTTTTAAGCCTTGCTGACCTTGAGAAAACTACCTTCCACCGCCACCACCTTGACCCGTTCGCCGGCGGCAATTGCCGTATCGGCTAGGCAAACCCATTCTTCCGAGCCGAGTACCGGCCGCTGAAAGCGCACCTTGCCGCGTTCGAAGGGGGCCACGGCGCTGACCAGCAGGCCGATCTCGCCGATCACTTCGCCGTCGGCCATGCCGATCCGGGTCTTGTGGAAACTTTGCTTGAAGACGCGGAACCAGAGTACGACCATGGCCAGCGAGGCCAGTGTCCAGATCGCCAGTTGGGTGGTCAGCGACAGGTCCGGCATGCTTAATACGAGCAGGCCGACGAGCAGGGCGCCGAGCCCGAACCAGATTGTGAAAAACGACGGGATCGCCAGTTCGGCCAGTATCAGTACGATGCCGCCCACGATCCACACCCACCATTCAAGTTGCATGTCATCCTCCCTGTTGCGGCGAGTATTGGCGGTTTGCCGGGGACGGTCAAGCCGCTTGCGGTGATCCACAGTTGGGCGCCGACGGCGCAGCCTCTAAAATGTGCCGATGAATACCGCCCTGCTGCTGCTCCCCGACTTTGCCCTGATCCTGCTCGGCGCCGCCATCCGGCGCTGGATGCATTTGGGCGATCATTTCTGGAGCGGGGTCGAGAAACTGGTCTATTTCATCCTGTTTCCGGCTCTGCTGATCAATGCCATCGTCAAGACTCGGCTCGATCTGGGGGCGGCCCTGCCTTTGCTCGGTACGGCGCTGGCCGCGATGGCCGGTGGCATGCTGCTCGGGCTGCTACCGAAAATGTTCGTGCGCCTGCCGCCGCTGACCTTTGCCTCGGTCTTCCAATGCGCCTATCGCTTCAACTCGTATATTGCGCTGGCGGTGGCCGGCATGTTGTTCGGCTCGCCGGGCATTGCGACGATGGGGCTGATCGTCGGCGCCGCGGTGCCGGTGGCCAATCTGGTGTCGGTGTGGATGCTGGCTCGGCACGGCGAGGTCGGGCTGTGGCGGGAAGTGGCGCGCAATCCGCTGATCTGGGGAACGGCGGCCGGTTTTCTGCTCAATCTGCTCGGCTTCGTGCCGCCGGCGCCGTTGCAGGCGTTTCTCGGCCGACTGGCCGATGCGTCGATTGCGCTCGGCCTGATCACGGTCGGTGCCGCTTTGCGTTTGGAAAACACGCCGGGCGTGCGCGGCGTTTCGCTGTGGCTGGTGACGGTCAAGCTGCTCGCGCTGCCGCTGATTGCCGCCGTGACCGGCCGACTGCTCGGCCTGCAGGGCTTGAACTACCAGGTGGTGGTGCTGTTTGCCGCCTTGCCGACGGCGTCCTCGGCTTACATTCTGGCCATGCGCATGGGCGGCGACGGGCGTAGCGTCGCCTGGCTGATCTCGGCGACGACGCTCGGCTCGATGCTGACGCTGCCGCTCTGGGCAGCGTGGCTGCTGCGCTGATTACTTCTTGGCGCGCCGGCTGGCCGGTTTTTCGGGCGGCGTTTCGACCGCCTCATTGACCGCGGCAGCAGCGGCTTCGGCCGAGTGCTGCAGCTGTTCGCGCATCTGCTGCATCATCTGCCAGGGCCACATCGCGGCTTCGGAAAATGCCGTTTTTTCGGGGTCGACCGCAGCATTGAGAAAATCCGGCTGGGGCGGTGCCGTGGTTTCGTCCGAACCGGCCGCCATCGACTTGGCGGTGTCGGTCGCCATCTTGGTCATGGTCTGTACGGCGGAAACCGTGGTGCGCTGCATTTCCAGACTCTGAATGGTCATCTGCAACATCGACAGGTTCATCCGCAGCCAGCCTTCGACGGCCTTCATGTCCTTGATGCGCTTGTCGAGTTCATCGAGGTCGAAGGTCGGGGCAACCATGCCGGGCAGTGAGAATCCCATGTTGCCCCACATGTTGCGCATGAAGTTCAGCGGGTCGTTTGCTTGTTGGTTCGACATGTCTCGCTCCTCCGGTTGTATTACATCATCTTAAACCACTTCGTAATACAAAATGCTAAATTAGCGCCCGGTTGATAAGGGGGAAAAATGCTTAAGTTGCTGGTGGTGGAAGATCACGCGCTGGTGCGCGAAGGGCTGGTCCGTTTGCTGGGCCAGATCGAAGAGGGGGCAACTGTTTTTGAGGCGGCCGATTTCGAGTCGGCGCTGACCGTGCTTGATAATGAAGAGGAATTTGACCTCGTCCTGCTCGATCTCGCCTTGCCCGGAATTGACGGTTTTGCCGGTCTCGACATCCTGCGTCGCCGTTATCCGGCGATGCCGGTCGCCGTTGTTTCAGCTTTCGACGATACGCCGACCATTACTCGGGTCTTGAACCTGGGGGCCTCGGGTTTCATCCCCAAGGCATTTTCCGGCGAGGCCCTGCTCAGTGCCGTGCGCGAGGTGCTGGCCGGCAACATCTTCCGGCCGAGCGGCCAGAATGGTGCCCGCCTCGACGACGCGACGCCGGTGCCGCCGACCAAGGTCAGCGTCCGGCCTGACGAAGTCGGCCTGACCGACCGCCAGGCACAGGTCCTGTGCCTGATGGTGCGGGGCTTGTCGAACCGCGATATCGCCGATCAGCTCGACCTTTCCGAAGGCACCGTGAAAATTCACGCGACCGCCGTCTTCAAGGCGCTTGGCGTGACCAGCCGGACCCAGGCGCTGGTCGCCGTGGCCCGTTACGGCATCGACTTCGAAAACGTTTTCTGAAGCTGGCTGATCAGAGCACGCAGCTTGGCCGGGCGAACCGGTAGCGGCAGGGCGTGGGCCCCGTTCGGCAAGGGCGGGTGATCGGGGCCGACCAGTACGATCAGCGGTGAATTGGCCGGCAGTTTGCGGCTGACGGCGGGCGCCAGTCCAATCTCGGTAATGATCAGCGTCTGCGACGGCAGCACTTGGTCGCTACCGCCATCATCGTGGCTGACGTTGTAGTGCCAGCTTTCCGCCAGCTTGATGCAGTCGTGCAGGGCTTCCGAGGTGCCGATGCAGAAGATCCGGCCGGCGGCCAGCAGCTGCTGTTCCGGCGGCTCCCATTGCGGTGCCTTGCCGGCCCGGACATGCAGCGCGAAAGTCGTGCCGCGGCCGACCTGGGAGTGCAGGTCGATGCTGACGTCGAGGGCGCGAGCCAGGCGGTCGACGATGGAAAGACCGAGGCCGAGGCCCTTGGTATGTTCGCGCGCTGCATTGCCGACCTGATAGAACTCGGCAAAGATCGCCGCCTGGTGTTCGGGGGCGATGCCCATGCCGCTGTCGCGGATTTCGATCAGCACTTCGTCGCCGCGTTTGCGGGCGGCAACCAGCACCCGGCCGGCCGGTGGGGTGTAGCGCAGGGCATTGGAGAGCAGATTGGCGATGATCCGCTCGATCATCACCGGGTCCGATTCCAGCCACAGGTTGGTCGGGCGAAAGCGCAGGCTCAGGTTGCGGTCGGCCGCTGTTCGTCGGCCCGAGTTGGCCAGGCGCTCGAACAGGGGGCCGAGCGGGAAATTGCGGATTTCCGGTTTGACGCCGACGACATCGAGCCGGGAAATGTCGAGCAGCGAATCGAGCAGTTCGCCGAGAATGGTCGTCGAGGTCGAGATCTGCTCGGCCAGGCGCGGCAGGTTGTTGGCCGTGCCGCTGCGGATCTGCCGTTGCAGGTCGGCAGCAAACAGCGACAGGGCGTGCAGCGGCTGGCGCAAGTCATGGCTGGCGGCGGCGAGAAAGCGGCTCTTTGCCTTGTTGGCCCGCTCGGCGGCATCCTTGCGCCCAGCCAGTTCCTGCGTCGCCGATTGCACCCGCTGCTCCAGTAACTCGTGGCCGGCTTCCAGTTCGGCAGTCAGCGCCGCCATTTCCCGCACCTGGCGCCGAACCAGCAGGCCGCCGACAAGCAGTACGGCGGTGACAAGCAGGGCGAGGGTGCCGAGTTCGATCAGCCGGCTGCGCCAGCTGGCGAGCAGGGTCGCTTCCGGGATGGCGGTCAGGATACGCAGGTCGGCAAAGCCGGGCACCGGGGAGACCGAGACCCGCATGTTCTTGCCGCTGGCCAGTCCGGTTTCCGGGACGACGCCGCGCAACTGGCCGTCGAACAAAATATCGGCGGCTTGCGCGCCGAGCACCGGTGACTGGCGGCTGAGATCGGTCGGCCGACAGGAGGCGACAATCTGGCCGCGCGCATTGATCAGGACCGATTCGAAATCGTCGGAGAGCCGGTTTGACCAGCAAAAGTCCTGCATATAGGCCGGTTCGACGGCGGCGAAGGCGACCCCGGTGAAGGTGCCGCCCTCGCCGTTGATACGGCGGCCGATGGCATAGCTGTAGCGTCCTGAGTTGCGTCCGATGTAGGGGCCGTAGCTGGCTGCTTCGGCGCCGTTTTCGAGGGCGATAAAGTAGGGACGATCCTTGACGTTGATATGCGGCGGCGGGAAATAGGTCGAGATGAAACGCTGATTGCCGTAGCGGTCGAAAATGATCAGGTCGCGCAGTTGTGGCATGGCGCGCGAGTGGCGCTGGGCGACGTATTCCCAGCCCTGGCTGGCTTCCCATTTTTCCCAGTTGCGCCGGTTGTGCGACAGGTCGGTGGCCATCTCGCGCAATAGCACGTCGATGGCTTCGAAAGAGCGGGCGGTATGCTCGGCCATCATGATGCCGAAGTGCTGCAGACGACGCTCGCCGGCCTCGATGTCGCGATGGCGGGCGACCAGCAGGTCGGTCAGGAAGACCATCAGGATGGTCAGTGTGCCGATCAGCGCGACGAAGAGGGCGAGGGTTTCCGGCTTGCGTTTGAGCACGGGGTCAGAGCTGGTAGCAGTAGAGCGGACGGGGCGGCGTGCAATCGACGTCGATGATGCGGCTGGGAGTCAGGCCGGGAACCGGAAAGCTGTTGCTGATGAACAGGCTGCCGGGCTGCATCTCGCTTTGCGCCTTGGCCCACAGCTTGGCCATCGGCACTGGCGACAGGAAGGCATAGACGACGTCGTAGTCGCCGAGCCGGGCTTGCCAGAGATCGTCCCAGCGCCAGCGGATATTGGGCCGGCCGACGCTAAGGATGAGGCCGACCAGCCAGGTCAGTGGGGCGTTTTCGTAACCGGTGAAGTGGCTTTCCGGCAGCAGGTCGGCCAGTGGCACCGTTGTGCTGCCGACCCCGGCACCGAGATCGAGGAAGCGGCTCGGGCCGCGTTCGGCGAGCAATTCGGCCAGCGCGGCGACGGTCTGCTTATTGGACAGATAGAGTGGCACCTGGCCGCTGAGGGCGCCGCGGTAAACGAGCAGCAGCAGCACGAAAGCGAGCAGGAACCAGCCAGGCTCGATCTGCTGGCTGTGCGTGAACCAGACCAGCGGCATGAAGCCGGCGTGGATGGCGCGCCACCACCAGGGTTGGCGGGACAGCGTGGCGAAGACGAAAGCGACGCCGCCGATGGCGAGGCTGGTTGGCAACCAGGGCATCGGTTCGGCATTGAGGCCGAAATAGGGCCAGGCGAGGGATAAAACGAGGATGACAGCCGCCCCTTGCAGGGCGAACTGTCGCATTGGCGTTGCGGTCATGCCGCGATTTTATGTCATAAGCGCGTTTCTGGCCGTTTCCCGTACTTTTGTCGCTTTTGCCCAGGCCTGTTCGCGCACCGGGCCGAAGCCGCGAACTTCGCCGGGCCAGCCGGCCAACTGAATGGCGGCGGCATCGTTGCGGCGCTGCTCTTCGAGCAGATCGAGGTCGGCTTCGTAATCGGCGAGCAGTTGGCGGTCGAGCTGCCGGTCCGGGCCAAAACGGAAGGGGTCGAGCCAGCTGCCGCGCCAGCGCCGTACTCCGGCCAGCCCCTTGAAAACAGGCAACAACCAGGCACCGAAGCGGATCTTGCGCGGCCGGCCATCCGGGCCGGGGCGGGCAAAGAGCGGCGGCGCGAGGTGGAAACTGAGCCGCAAGTCACCGTCAAAGCGTTCGCCAAGTTGCTGCAGGAAGTCGGTTTCGGCGTACAGGCGTGCGACCTCGTATTCGTCCTTCGGCGCCAGCAGGCGGGCGTACTGGGTGGCGACGACCTGGGTCAGGGCGTCGCTGCCGAGGCCGCGAATGGCCGTGATGCGGTGCTGGTAACGCGCCGCTAGCGCCGCATCCTGGTAGGCGGTCAGGTGGGCGAGGCGAGTGGCGATCAGTTCGTCCAGCCCGGCTTCGACAAAAGGCTGACCCTCGATCGGGCCGGCGATTTTTGCCACTTTTTGCGGGTCGACCGCCGCCCTGCGCCCCCACAGGAAGGCCTGGCGGTTGGCCTCGACCGCGGCACCGTTGAGGACGATGGATTGGTCGATAGCCGCCGCCGAGACCGGGACCAGGCCCATTTGCCAGGCGTGGCCGAGGAGCAGCATGTTGGCGTAGAGGGCGTCGCCCATCAGCTTGGTGGCGAGGTGCTGGGCGTCGATGAAGTGCGCCTGCGCCTGGCCGATGGTGTCGACCAACTGCTGTTTCAGGCCGGCCAGCGGGAAATGCCAGTCGCGGTTGCGGGTGAAGTCGGCGGTCGGCGTTTCGGTACAACTGACGACGGCCCGCGTCCGGCCTTCGAGCATCTTCGACAGGGCTTCGGTGCCGGCGCTGACGACCAGGTCGCCACCGAGAATGGCGTGCGCTTCGCCGGTGGCAATGCGGGCGGCGTGGATGTCTTCCGGCCGGTCGGCGATGCGCAGGTGGGTGAAGACGGCGCCGTATTTCTGCGCCAGCCCGGTCATGTCGAGGGTTGAAATGCCCTTGCCGTCGAGGTGGGCGGCCATCCCGATCAGGGCGCCAAGGGTGATGACGCCGGTGCCGCCGACGCCGGTGACGAGCAGGTTGTAGGGTTGGGCGGTGGCGGGCAGCGCCGGCTCGGGCAAAAGCGGCCAGTTTTCATGGTCGACCGCGACAGTTAGCGCCTGGCCTTTTTTCGGCTTGCCGCCTTCGATGGTGACGAAGCTCGGGCAGAAGCCTTTGACGCAGGAGAAGTCCTGGTTACATGAGGACTGGTCGATCTGGCGCTTGGTGCCGAAGAGCGTGTCGACCGGGATGACCGACAGGCAGTTGGATTGCACCGAGCAGTCGCCGCAGCCTTCGCAGACGGCTTCGTTGATGACGACCCGCTTGTCCACCACCGGCATGCGGCCGCGTTTCTTGCGTCGGCGCGCTTCGGTGGCGCAGACCTGGTCGTAGATCAGCACGGTGACGCCGGGCTCCTCGCGCAGTTCGCGCTGCACGTTGTCGAGCTCGTCGCGATGGCGGATCGGCACGTTGGGGGCGAGGTCGGTGACCTCGGCATACTTCTCCGGCTCGTTGGTGACGATCACCGTCTTATTGACGCCTTCGGCCTCAAGCTGTCGGGTCAGCCGGGCGACGCTGAGGTTGCCGTCCACCGGCTGGCCGCCGGTCATCGCCACGGCATCGTTATAGAGAATCTTGTAGGTGATCGGCACTTTGGCGGCGACCGCCTGGCGGATGGCGAGCAGGCCGGAATGAAAATAGGTGCCGTCACCGAGGTTGGCGAAAATGTGCTTTTCCTCGGTGAACGGCGCCTGGCCGACCCAGGGTACGCCTTCGCCGCCCATGTGGGTGAAGGTCGAGGTGCTGCGGTCCATCCAGGTCACCATGTAATGGCAGCCGATGCCGGCGACGGCGCGCGAGCCTTCCGGCACCCTGGTCGAACTGTTGTGCGGACAGCCGGAACAGAAATACGGTTTGCGTTCTGCCAGCACGACCGGGGTTTTAGCCGCCTGCTGCTTGGCCTCGATGATTTTCAGGCGGGCGGCGATGGTCGGTGAGGTGAAGAAGCGGTCGATCCGTTCGGCGATGACGCGGGCGATGGTGGCGACCGGCAGTTCGCCGGTGGCCGGCAGCAGCCAGTTGCCTTCCGACCATTCGCCGATTTCGTCGAATTTGCCGATGACGCGCGGGCGGACATCCTCGCGCCAGTTGTAGAGTTCTTCCTTCAACTGGTATTCGAGCAGTTGCCGCTTTTCCTCGACGACCAGGATCTCCTCCAGCCCTTCGGCGAAATGGCGGACGCCTTCCGGTTCGAGCGGCCAGACCATGCCGACCTTGAACAGCCGGATGCCGATCTCGGCGGCCAGCGCATCGTCGATGCCGAGTTCGTCGAGCGCCTGGCGGACGTCGAGGTAGCTCTTGCCGGCGGTCAGGATGCCGAGGCGCGGCGTCGGCGAGTCGATGATCACCCGGTTCAGCTTGTTGGCCCGGCAATAGGCCAGTGCCGCGTAGAGCCGGTGGTTGAGCAGGCGTACTTCCTGGACCAGCGGCGGGTCGGGCCAGCGGATGTTGAGGCCGTCGGCCGGCATCGCGAAATCGGTCGGTAAAACGATGTTGACCGCAGCACTGTCGACGCTGACCGAGGCCGAGGTCTCGACGGTGTCGGCCAGCGCCTTGAAGGCCACCCAGCAGCCCGAGTAGCGGCTCATCGCCCAGCCGTGCAGGCCGTAATCGAGATATTCCTGGACATTGGCCGGGTAGAGGACCGGCATCAGCACCGCCTTGAACAGGTGCTCGGTCTGGTGCGGTAGTGTCGACGACTTGGCGGCGTGGTCGTCGCCGGCGATGACCAGGACGCCGCCGAATTGTGCCGTACCGGTGGCGTTGGCATGGCGGAAGACGTCGCCGCAGCGGTCGACGCCCGGCCCCTTGCCGTACCACATGCCGAACACGCCGTCGTACTTGGCACCGGGGAACAGGCCGACCTGCTGGCTGCCCCAGACGGCGGTCGCGGCCATGTCCTCGTTGATGCCGGGCTGGAAGGTGATGTGGTGCTCGGCGAGATGCTGCTTCGCCTTCCACAGGCCAAGATCGAGATTGCCGAGCGGACTGCCGCGATAGCCGGAAATGAAGCCGGCGGTATTCAGGCCGGCGGCGAGGTCGCGCTCGCGCTGCAGCATGGGCAGGCGGATCAGCGCCTGGGTGCCGGTCAGGAAAACGCGACCGGACTGGCGGGTGTATTTGTCGTCCAGTGTCGCAGACGGCGCGGCGCGTAGGGCCGTTTGAGCCATGTTGCTCATTTTTGTCTCCGGTTTTTTGCGCCTTGTGAGCGCTGGCGAAAATCGCGCCGCCGGGGGTGGTGGCGACGCGCGCTTTGGAGATTGGATTCTGGCTGCTGGCGGGGGTTCCGGCAATAGCCGGGTCAACCGGTCGTTGCGCTCAGTTTTTCTCGGCGGCCGGCGGCAGGATCTTGCCGGGGTTGAGTAACTGTTGTGGATCGAGCGCCTGTTTGATCGCTCGCATCACGTCGACCGCGACCTCGCCGTGTTCGAGCGGCAGGTATTTGCGCTTGCCGAGCCCGATGCCATGTTCGCCGGTGCAGGTGCCTTCCATGGCGATGGCGCGTTCGATGACCCGGCTGCTGATCCAGGCTGCTTCCTGCATGTCCTGCTCGTTGGCCGGGTCGACCAGCACGACGAGGTGGAAGTTGCCGTCGCCGACGTGGCCGAAGAGCGCGATCGGAATATTCACCTGCGCGATGTCCTCGTTGGTTGCCGCGATGCATTCGGCCAGCCGCGAAATCGGCACGCAGACGTCGGTCGGGAAACAGCGGCAGCCCGGCTTCAATTGCAGGCAGGCGAAATAGGCGTCGTGGCGGGCCTGCCACAAGCGGGTCCGGTCTTCCGGCCGGATCGCCCATTCGAAATTGGCGCCGCCGAGGTCGCCGGCAATGGCTTGCACCGTTTCCGCCTGTTCCTTGACCGAGGCCGGGCTGCCGTGGAATTCGAAGAACAGGGTGGGGGCTTCGGCCAGCGTCGTCTTGCTGAATTTGTTGATGGCCGACAGCGACAGCGTATCGAGCAGTTCGATGCGCGCCACCGGGACGCCGAGCTGGATGGTCTGGATCACCGTTTGCACCGCCGCGTCGACATCCGGGAAAGTACAGACGGCGGCCGAGATGGCTTCCGGAATCGGGTAGAGCTTGACGGTCAGTTCGGCCATGATGCCGAGCGTGCCCTCCGAGCCGACCAGCAGCCGGGTCAGGTCGTAGCCGGCCGAGGACTTGCGGGCGCGGCCGCCGGTTTTCATGATGCGGCCGTCGGCCAGCACCGTCGTCGTCGCCAGCACGTTGTCGCGCATCGTGCCGTAGCGGACGGCGTTGGTGCCGGAGGCGCGGGTCGCCGCCATGCCGCCGAGCGTCGCATCGGCGCCGGGGTCGATCGGGAAGAACAGGCCGCTGCCTTTCAGCGCGTCATTCAACTGCTTGCGGGTGACGCCGGCCTGGACAGTGGCATCGCCATCCTCGTGGTGGATGGCGATGATCCGGTTCATGCCGGAGAGGTCGAGCGAGATACCGCCGTTCGGGGCCAGCACGTGGCCCTCGACGGAACTGCCGACGCCGTACGGAATGATCGGCACGCCGTGCGCGGCGCAGAGCGCTACGGTCGACGCGATTTCTTCGGTGTTTTCGGCGAAGACGACGCCCCAGGGCAGCATCGGGTCATGCACCGATTCGTCGCGGCCGTGTTGCAGGCGGGTGGAGTCGCCACAGGAAAAACGGTTCTGGAATTGCTGGCTGAGCGCCAGGCGGAGTGCTTCGGGCAGGGAGTTCTGGGTCACTGGAGAAAACGGGTGGCTTGGTCGAGATCGGAGTGAGTATGCCCGTGATAAAGCGCCGTGACGAATTTTCGCCAGACCAGATCCGGTTCGCCGATGCGGAAGCCGTAATAGTGCGTTTGCTCGTGCTCGGTCTCCTGGACCACCTGCACACTGAGGCGGGATATCTCGTTACGGCCCAACTGGACGACGGCGGTCAGCCAGACTTCGCCGGGAATCGGCCGGCCGCAGCGGGCCCGGAAACCATAGCGGGACACTTCATTGACCTCGACCGGGATCGTGCCTTCGTTGGCCACCGTCGCGTTCAGGCTGGCCGGGCATTTGACCGAAAAGCGGCGATGCTGGCGGACCTGGCGGCTTTCGCCGGTGCTCGGCAGCGGCGGCAGGATCTTCTGGTATTCCGGCAGGTCGTAGATCAGGTGGAGCAGAGCTTTCTTGCGCTCGCTCAGCGTCGCGAAGACATCGGTTCGCTCGTTGAAGAAGTAGTCGATCAGGCTGGGGGTCAGCACCGGGTCGTTGGTCGTGAAGAAGCGGCGGTGCGGGATCTGGATGTTGGGCAGCTTCGCTTCAATGAAGTAGTGGTACAGATTGCGCCGGGCCGGCTTGTTGGCGTAATGCTTGCGGAGGATTTCCGGCGCCTGCTTGAGGTCGAGGGTGGCGCCGACGGCCGGTGCGCCATTCACGAAGTCGTAGTTTTCGACGACATTGGCCGACAAGCGGCGGAAAAAGAGCAGCGATTCGTACATCTCGATGTGCCGAGGATTGACCGCGATGACCAGGTGCCGGGTGTCGAAGAAGGCCGTGCAATACTCGTACATGAACTTCATCAGCGGGAACAGAACGGTGCCGCCGGTCCGCCGGAAGCGCGGGTGCACAGCGAGAGCGGAGACTTCGGCGATGTTGCCTTCCTTGGCACGGACATCGCTGAGATCGAAAATGCGCTGCAGCGGGAAGCCGATGGCGCTCTCGCGGATCAGCGAGATCGTGCCGACCACCTTGCCGTCGTATTTTGCGCACAGCGTCGTCGTCGTCGGCAGTGCGTGGTAAATGGTGACCCGCATGCCGGATGGGTCGGGGGTCATGAAGCCGCTGTCGACATAGGCATCGTGCAGCAGTTTGAAGCAGGCTTCGAGTTCTTCCTTCGTTTCGGCAATTTTCAGGACAAGGCGCTGGCTGGGGTCCGAATTGCAATCGACGAAGGAGCGATAGACCTTATGCCGCCGGGTCTTGGGGAGCAGGGCAAACATGCGGCGCGCGAGCTGGTGCAGAAAATTCCGCAAACGGCTGACAAGGCGCATGATGGGCAACTCCACGAAGACGGATATCTGCATTCATCATAGCACCTTGTTATTGACAGCTATTCGGCACCTCCGGACAATCAGCCCATACTTTTTAACCCCCCAGAGATCAGGAGAAACACCGATGCAAGCCAAGCTTTCCGTAGTTGCCCTCTCCGTTGCCGCTGCTTTTGCTCTCGCCGCTTGCGGTCAGAAGGAAGAACCGAAGCCGGTTGCCGCTCCGGCCGCCCCGATCAGCAAGCCGGAAGTGGTCGTCAAACTCGGCCATGTCGCGCCGATGACCGGTCCGCAGGCCCACCTGGGTAAGGATAATGAAAACGGCGCCCGCCTGGCGATCGATGAGCTCAATGCCCAAGGCATGGAGATTGGTGGCGCCAAGGTCAAGTTCGAACTGATGGCCGAAGATGACCAGGCCGACCCGAAACAGGGTTCCATCGTGGCCCAGAAGCTGGTCGATGCCAAGGTCAATGGCGTCATTGGTCACCTGAATTCAGGTACGACCATCCCGGCCTCCAAGCTTTATTCCGACGCCGGCATTCCGCAGATCTCCGGTTCGGCGACCAACCCGAAATACACGCAGCAAGGCTTCAAGACGGCCTTCCGCGTCATGGCCAACGACGTCCAGCAGGGCAAGGCGCTCGGCGAATTCGCCGTCAAGCAGGGCATCAAGACGGTGGCCGTCGTCGATGACCGCACCGCCTACGGCCAGGGTCTGGCCGACGAGTTCAAGAAGGCGGCCGAAGCGGCCGGCCTCAAGGTCGTCGCCAACGAATACACCAACGACAAAGCCACCGACTTCAAGGCCATCCTGACCAAGATCAAGTCCACCAAGGCTGAACTGGTCTTCTTCGGCGGCATGGATGCCCAGGGCGGCCCGATGGCCAAGCAGATGAAGGAACTCGGCATCAAGGCCAAGTTCCTCGGCGGCGATGGCGTCTGTACCCCGGAGTTCATGAAGCTGGGCGGCGAGGCGACCGAAGGCAACTATTGTTCGCTGCCGGGCATGCCGCTCGAAAAGCTCGCCAAGGGGCCGGAATTCAAGGACAAGTTCAACAAGAAGTTCAACGCCGAAATCCAGCTCTACGCTCCGTATGTCTATGACGCAGTGATGGTGATGGCGGATTCGATGAAGCGCGCCGACTCGGTCGATCCGGCCAAGTACCTGCCGGCCATCGGCCAGACCAATTACGACGGCGTGACGGCAATGATCCAGTTCGACGAATTCGGCGACCTGAAAGGCGGCGCGATTTCCGTCTATCAGTACAAGGGCGGCAAGCTGGAGTATGTCGAGACACTGGGCGGTGGCGCAGTGGCCGCCGTCAAGGAAGCCGCGGCGGAAGTCAAGGAGGCTGCCACGGCGGTCGCCGGTGCTGCTTCGGCAGCTGGGGCCGATGCCGTCAAGGCCGGCGCCGAGGCGGTAAAGGGCGCGGCTGAGGCCACCAAGGCAGCAGTCGAGAAGAAGTAACAACATTCATACGGCTAACAGAAACGGCACCGCAAGGTGCCGTTTCCATATGCTGCGGTCGACTTACACAAAATGGATATTTTCCTCCAGCAAATCATCAACGGCCTGGTCCAGGGCAGCATCTATGCCCTGGTCGCGCTGGGCTACACGATGGTGTACGGCATCATGGGCCTGATCAATTTCGCGCACGGCGAGGTGGTGATGATCGGGACCCTGGTTACCATCACCGTCGCCGGCCTGCTCATCAAGGTCGGCATGCCGGTCGCACTGGCCGGCCTGGCCGGGCTGATCGCCGCCATCCTCTGCTGCATGGCGCTGGGCTGGGGGCTGGAGCGCATCGCCTACCGGCCGCTGCGCAATGCACCACGGCTGACGCCGCTGATCACGGCGATCGGCATGTCGATCGTGCTGCAGAATCTGGCGATGATCAT
The DNA here is from genome assembly GCF_009469765.1 of Dechloromonas hortensis. GTDB lineage: Bacteria > Pseudomonadota > Gammaproteobacteria > Burkholderiales > Rhodocyclaceae > Azonexus > Azonexus hortensis. The sequence goes on along the minus strand of NZ_SSSQ01000015.1, from coordinate 60,319 downwards.
CTGGGGGCGCAACTACCTGACCTTTCCGCCGCTGCTGCCGAAGATGGATTTCGAGTTCGCCGGCGCCAATTTCACATTGGTCCAGGTCGTCATCGTGCTGGTTTCGGCGGCGACCATGGGCGGCCTGCTCTTCCTCGTCTATCGCACCAAGCTCGGCATGGCGATGCGCGCTACCTCGCAGAATCCGGCGGTGGCCAGCCTGATGGGGGTCAATATCAACCGCGTCATCGCCGCCGCCTTCGTCATCGGCTCGGCGCTCGGTGCGGTGGCCGGCGTCATGGTCGGCACCTATTACGAAATCGCCCATTACCAGATGGGCTTCATGCTCGGCCTGAAAGCCTTCACCGCGGCCGTCCTCGGCGGTATCGGCAACCTTGCTGGCGCCATGCTCGGCGGTGTCCTGCTCGGCCTGATCGAAGCGCTCGGCGCCGGTTATATCGGCGACCTGACCGGCGGCTTCCTCGGTAGCCATTACCAGGACATCTTTGCCTTCGTCGTGCTGATTGTCGTGCTGATGTTCAAGCCCTCGGGCCTGTTTGGCGAAAAGACCGGAGACCGCGCATGAGCAAGTGGCTTAATCCTCGTTCCGCCTTCGGCATCGCGCTGATTGCCGCGGCCCTGATCGCGCTGCCTTTCGTCGCCGCGATGGGCGGCCAGGCTTGGGTGCGCATCCTCAATTTCGCCATCCTCTATGTCTTCCTGGCGCTCGGCCTGAACATCGTCGTCGGTTTCGCAGGCCTGCTCGACCTCGGCTACATAGCCTTCTACGCGGTCGGCGCCTACACCTACGCGCTGCTGGCCAGCCCGCATTTCGGGTTGCACTGGCCGTTCTGGACGATCCTGCCGATCGGCGCGGTGATTGCCTGCTTCTTCGGCGTCCTCCTCGGTTCGCCGACCCTGAAGCTGCGCGGCGACTACCTGGCCATCGTCACCCTCGGCTTCGGCGAAATCGTCCGCATTTTCATGAACAACCTGAATGCGCCGGTCAATATCACCAACGGGCCGCAAGGCATCACGCTGATCGATCCGGTGGCGATCGGCGGCTTCAAGTTTTCCGGTACGACGCAGATTTTGGGCTATTCGCTGAGTGGACCGCAGAAGTACTACTTCCTGCTCGTCGCGCTGGCCATCCTGGTCATCATCATCAACCTGCGCCTGCAGAACTCGCGGATCGGCCGCGCCTGGCAAGCCATCCGCGAAGACGAGATCGCCGCCAAGGCGGTCGGCATCAACACCCGTAACCTGAAGCTGCTCGCCTTCGCGATGGGGGCCAGTTTCGGCGGGGTGGCTGGGGGCGTCTTCTCTGCGATGCAGGGCTTCGTTTCGCCGGAGAGTTTCTCGTTGATCGAGTCGATCATGATTCTCGCCATGGTGGTGCTTGGCGGCATGGGCCACATTCCAGGCGTCATCCTCGGCGCCGTGCTCCTCAGCATCCTGCCGGAAGTCCTGCGCTATGGTGTCGGCCCGTTGCAAATGGCTGTCTTCGGCAAGATGCTGATCGACCCGGAAAGCCTGCGCATGCTGATTTTCGGCCTGGCGCTGGTACTGGTCATGCGCTTCAAGCCGGCCGGCCTGTGGCCGTCGCCGGAACGCAAACGTGAATTGCAGGGGGATGCCTGATGGCTGACATGCTGCTCGAGGCCCGGGCGGTCGCCAAGCATTTTGGCGGCGTCAAGGCGCTGCGCGATGTCTCGCTGGGCATCCAGCGCGGCGAGATTTATGGTCTGATCGGGCCGAACGGGGCCGGCAAGACGACCTTTTTCAATTGCATGACCGGGCTCTACATTCCGGATGGCGGCGGCTTCACTTTCGACGGCGCGCCTTTGCTCGCCGATGCGCCGCATCAGGCTGCCGAGCGCGGCATTGCCCGGACCTTCCAGAATATCCGGCTGTTCGGCAACATGACGGCGCTGGAAAACGTCATGGTCGGCCGCCACGTGCGGACCAAGGCCGGCGTTTTCGGCGCCATGCTGCAGAATGCGGCGACCCGGGACGAAGAGGCGGCAATCCGCCAGAAGGCGATCGACCTGCTGCATTACGTACGGATCGAGGATCGGGCCGACGACCTGGCGAAAAATCTGTCCTACGGCGACCAGCGCCGGCTGGAAATCGCCCGCGCCCTGGCTACCGAACCGAAGCTGCTCTGCCTCGACGAACCGGCGGCGGGCATGAATGCCACCGAAACCGAAGAGTTGCGCGACCTGATCGACGGCATCCGCCGCGACGGGACGACCATCCTGCTCATCGAGCATGACGTCAAGCTGGTCATGGGCCTGTGCGACCGGGTCGCCGTGCTCGATTACGGCGCCCTGGTCATCGAGGATGTGCCGGCGGTGGTGCAGAAAGATCAACGAGTGATTGAGGCTTACCTAGGTGCTTGAAGTTACCGGACTCCACGTGGCTTACGGCGGCATTCAGGCCGTGCGCAGCATTACCTTTCATGTCAAGGAAGGCGAGCTGGTCGCCCTGATCGGTGCCAACGGCGCCGGCAAGACCAGCACGCTGAAGGCGATCGCACGGGTCATCGATGCCGTCGGCGGCGATGTACATTTCTGCGGCGAGAAAATCAGCCGCTTGCCGCCGCATGACATCATCCGCAAGGGGATCGCGCTGGTTCCGGAAGGGCGGGGCGTCTTTCCCCGGCTGACGGTGGCCGAGAACCTGGCGATGGGGGCCTTTGTCCGCGACGACAAGGCGGGAATCGCCAACGACATCGAGAAGATGTACGCCTATTTCCCGCGCCTCAAGGAGCGCGAGACACAACTCGCCGGCACGCTGTCCGGTGGCGAACAGCAGATGCTGGCCATTGGCCGCGCCCTGATGAGCCGCCCGAAGCTGCTGCTGCTCGACGAGCCGTCGATGGGGCTGGCGCCGATCATGGTCCAGAAAATTTTCGAGGTGGTGCGGGCGGTGGCCGCCGAAGGAATGACGACGCTGCTCATCGAACAGAATGCCAAGCTGGCGCTGGAAGTCAGTCAGCGGGCCTATGTCATGGAAAGCGGCGAAGTGACGCTGAATGGCGAGTCGGCCCAGCTGTTGAACGATCCGAAAGTGCGCGCCGCCTATCTCGGCGAGTGAAGACGGCTGCTTTTTTCAACTGGATCAAACCCTTCGCGCCGCTGGCGGCGCACAATGGCCGCCTTTCCTGCCATCCGGGTATGTCCAACCATGAAAATGCCGTCTTTCCTCGTTGCTCTTCTGGCCGCCTCCGCTGCCTGCGCTGTGCAGGCGGTGGAGCCCACGCCGGCCGCCGGCACGCCGAAACTGGCTTATGGCCAGATGATGAAGCATGGCGACAAGGTGATTTTTTCACCCTGTCGCGACCCCAGTTACGCGATGTTCGAAGATGTTTCAGCCAATGGCGCCTTGACCCAGGCCCTGGCCGGCGTTGGCCTGAATGCCGGCAAGAAGGTTTATGCCGAACTGCTCGGCGTTCTCGATAACAACGTGCTGAAAGCCTCGGAACTGAATTTCGCCCATACCGATGGGCGTTGCCAGCTCCCGGGCGGCGAGGATGAAAGCTGGCGTGCGGCGGGCCACGAGCCGGGCTGGGTGCTGGCGGTCGGCAAGGAAGTGGTGGTCCTGAAACGCCAGGGCCAGCCGGATATCCGGGTGCCGACGGTGGCCTTCAAGAGCGAAGGAAAGCAGCATCGCCTGGAATCGGCCGAGGGTGGCAATGCGCTGCAACTGACCTTCGAGCGCGGTTTGTGCCGCGACATCAAGGCCGATTCGGCTTTCGGCTGGAACGCCACGGTCAGCGTCAATGGCCAGTTGTTGAAGGGCTGCGCCTGGCAGCGTTGAGCTGCTTAGAAAAAAAGGCCGCCTTCCCCGAACGGGAAGGCGGCCTTTTTTGGTTTCTGCCGGGCCGGCCTAGTTCGTTGAGAACGTGAAAGCGTCGGCGAAGAACTCTTCTTCCGGCAAGCCGCAACTGCTGGTGAAATCCCGTTTGGCGGCATCGATCATCACCGGCGCGCCGCAGGCATAGACCTGGTGCCCGGAGAGGTCGGGGAAGTCGGCCATCACCGCCTGGTGCACCAGGCCGATTCGTCCTTCCCAAGCATCGTCGGCGGCCGGTTCGGAGAGGACCGGCACATAGCGGATATTCGGGTGGGCGGCGGCCCATTTTTCCGGCAAGGCATTCTGGTAAAGATCGACCTTGGCCTTGGCTCCCCAGTAGATATGAATCGGCCGCGTGCATTCCTCGGCGATGGCGTGCTCGACGATGGCCTTGAGCGGCGCAAAGCCGGTGCCGCCGGCCAGCATGATCATCGGCTTGGTCGATTCCTCGCGCAGGTAGAAGCTGCCGTGCGGGCCGTTGAAGCGCAGGATGTCACGCACCTTCATGCTGGAGAACACCTGTTCGGTGAACAGGCCGCCCGGTACATAGCGGATATGCAACTGGAGCACGGCATCGTCGTGCGGTGCATTGGCCAGTGAGAAGCTGCGCCTCTTGCCATCCCTGAGCAGGATGTCGATGTATTGGCCGGCAAGGAATTGCAGGCGTTCGCTGGCCGGCAAGCGGAGGTGCATCTCGATGACGTCGGGCGCAAGTTTTTCCAGCTTTTCGATGCGCGAGGGCAGGGTCTTGACCGGGATGTCGCTGGCCGAGGCCAGTTGCCGGCATTCCAGCGTCAGATCCGATTCGGCCTTGGCGCAGCAGAAGAGCGCCATGCCGGCCGCCTTTTCATCCTCCTTCAAGGCATAGGCCTGGGCTTTGCCGTGGTCGACGTTGCCGCTCAGGACTTTTCCCTTGCAGGCGCCGCAGGCACCGTCCTTGCAGCCATACGGCATGGTCAGGCCGTGCCGCAGGGCGGCATCGAGGATGGTTTCGTCGGACTCGGCGGCAAACTGGCGGCCGCTAGGCTGGACCGTAATCTGGTGGCTCATCTGTTCCCCTTACTGCTCGGCTACAATGCCGGCGTGCAAAAAATCCTGATCGTTGGCAGCGGGGACGTGGCCCGCCGCATTCTCTCCCGCCTTGCCCATCGCTACTGCGTCTACGCCTTGCTGCGCGATGCTGGCCGGGCCGCCGCCTGGCGTGCCGCCGGGGCTCGGCCGCTGCTCGCCGACCTCGACGACCGGGTCAGCCTGACGCGTCTGGCTGGCCTGGCCGATCTAGTCCTGCATCTGGCACCGCCGCCGACCGAAGGGCGGCTCGACCGGCGCACCCGGCATTTGCTGGCGGCTTTGGGCAAGGCCAAAAGTCTACCACGCCGCCTGATTTACGTTAGTACGACCGGGGTCTATGGCGATTGTGGCGGGGCGCAGATTGACGAAACGCGCCGCCTGAACGCCGAGAGCGCGCGGGCCGCCCGCCGTGTCGATGCCGAGCATTGCCTGCGCGAATGGGGTGGGCGCAACGGCGTGACGGTTTCGATCCTGCGTGCGCCGGGCATTTACGCGGCCGACCGCCTGCCCGTCGAGCGTTTGCAAAAAGGCTTGCCGGCGCTACAGGCGGCGGATGATGTGTTCACCAATCACATTCATGCCGATGATCTGGCTGCCGCCTGTGTCGCTGCCTTGCGCCACGGCGCGGCCAACCGGGCCTACAATGTGGTCGATGATTCCGATTTGAAAATGGCGGATTATTTCGACCGGGTGGCCGATGCCTTCGCCTTGCCACGGCCGCACCGCCTGAGCCGGCAGGAAGCCGCCGGCCAGTTGTCGCCGATGCAGATGTCTTTCATGCGCGAATCGCGGCGGATCGGAAATCGGCGTCTGAAAAAAGAACTCAAACTACGTCTCGCATACCCGACCATTGAGGCCGGGATAGCCGAGGCACGCAACAGGAGAAACGCATGCTCGTCGTGAAGACCTTGCATATCTGGATGGTCATTTCGTGGTTCGCCGGTCTGTTCTACCTGCCGCGTATTTTCGTCAATCTGGCGATGGTGCCGGCCGATAGCGTCGCCGAGCGGGACCGCCTGCTGTTGATGGCGGGCAAGCTCTTCAAATTCATGACGCCGCTCGGTATTCTGGCGATCGCGCTCGGTTTCTGGCTGTGGTTTGCCTACGGTTTCAGCGGTGGCTGGCTGCATGCCAAGACCACCTTGGTCGCCGTCCTCGCCGCCTATCACTGGCATTGCGGCCTGGTCCTGAGAGATTTTCAGCAGGGCCGCAACCGCAAAAGCCATGTCTGGTTCCGTTTCTATAACGAACTGCCGGTTGTCGTGCTGCTCGTTGTGCTTTTCCTCGTTGTCCTGAAGCCTTTCTGAGATGAATAAATATTTTGCGATTTGCCCGCGCGGGCTGGAAGAACTGCTGCTCGAGGAACTGCGTGCCGTCGGCGGCGAAGAGCTGCGGTCGACGGCCGGCGGGGTGTTCTTTTCCGGCGACTGGTCGGTCTGTTACCGCGCCAACCTCGAATCCCGCCTGGCGACACGCATCCTCTGGCATATCGTCAAGGGGCCCTACGCCAAGGAAGAGGATATCTACCGGCTGGCCGTCCGCCAGTTGTGGCCGAACCACTTTGCCGTTTCGCGCACCATGCGCGTCGTCACGACGGCGATCAAGTGTCCGCTCAAGTCGCTCGACTTCGTCACGCTGCGCGTCAAGGATGCCGTTTGCGACCGCTTCCGCGAAGACCTCGGCGAACGGCCGAACATCGAGACGCGCAATCCGGATGTCAGCGTCCATGTTTTCCTGACCGAGAACGAATGCACGCTGTACCTCGACACCTCGGGTCAACCCCTGTGGCAGCGCGGTTTCCGTAAGGCCAGCGTCGATGCGCCGCTGAAGGAAAACCTGGCGGCCGGCATCCTGAAAATGACCGGCTGGCAGCCGGGTACGCCGCTGGTCGACCCGATGTGCGGCAGCGGCACCTTCCTGCTCGAAGCCGTGCAGGTCGCGCTCGACCGGGCGCCCGGCCTCGATCGCGGCTTCTCGTTCGAGCGGCTGGCCAAGTTCGAAGCACTGAACTGGGCGAATATCCGCAGCGCCGCCGAGGCGCGCGTCAAGCCGGCCGAGCCGCTGGAAATCCGCGGCTACGACATCGACGAGCAGGCAGTACGCGCCACCCGGCGCAATCTGCAGGAAGCCGGTTTTGGCGGCGTGGTGACGGTCGATCGCGCCGATGTGCTGGAAACCCAGCCACTAACCGAGCATGGCATCATGGTGGCGAACCCACCTTATGGGGAACGGATCGGTGAGCAGGAGGAACTGGCCGCGTTCTACCCCGAACTGGGTTCGGCGCTGAAAAAACACTGGGCCAGCTGGAACTGCTTTTTCTTCACCGCCGACCTGCGTTTACCGAAACTGGTCGGTCTGAAGCCGAGCCGCAAGACACCGCTGTTCAACGGGCCGCTCGAATGCCGCCTGTTTGAAATCCGCATGGTGGCTGGCAGCAACCGCAAGCCTTGATTGCTACAATGCAATAAGCATCGAATTTTGATCTTGGTCAGGAGATTGGTCTGACCGCCGTGCGAGCATCGATATTTTCTAATAAAACGAAACGAGGAGAAGAAATGTCAGCAAAGGGTTTGTATCAACAGAAGCGCATGGCCGCCGCCGATGCGATCCGTGTCGTCAAGAACGGCGACACCATCGTCGTGCCGACCGCGGTCGGCGAGCCGCCGGCGCTGCTGACGGCGCTGTCCGAAGCGCGCCGCGATTTCCGCGACGTCACCGTGTCGCAGATCCTGCCGGTGCGCAAATACGGCTATTTCGATCCGGAAACCACCGAACACGTTCGCCATACCGCCTACTTCTTCAGTGGCGCCTCGCGCGCCGGCGGCCAGGAGGGCTGGATCGACTACATTCCTGCCTATTTCTCGGAACTGCCGCAACTGATCAACCGCGACCAGACGCCGGCCGATGTCGTCTTCAGCATGGCTTCGCCAATGGACGAGCACGGTTTCTTCTCGCTGGCGCTGGCCGCCGACTACACGATGGCGGCCATTGAAAAGGCCCGCGTCGTCGTTCTCGAAGTGAACCCGAACGTGCCTTTCGCCAATGGCGATTGCCATGTCCACATTTCCCAGGTCGCCGCGCTGTGCGAGAGCGACGATCCGATCCTCGAAGTCGGCCTGCCGAAAATCGGCCCGGTCCAGGAAGCGATCGGCAAGTACGTCGCCGACATGATTCCCGATGGCGCGACACTACAGATTGGCTACGGCGGTATTCCCGACGCTGTGGTCATGCAGCTGACCGACAAGCGCGATCTCGGCATCCATACCGAAATGGTCGGTGACGGCATCATGACCCTGGTCGAAGCCGGCGTCGTCACCAACCGCAAGAAGAACTACCACCACGGCAAGATGCTGGCCACCTTCGCCCTCGGCTCGAAGAAGCTCTACCAGTTCATGCACCGCAACCCGGCGCTCGAAATGCACCCGGTCGACTTCACCAACGATCCCTTCCTGGCCGGGCAGAACGACAACCTGCATGCGATCAACGCCACCATGCAGATCGACTTCATGGGCCAGTGCGGTTCGGAAAGCCTCGGTTTTGCCCCCTACTCGGGTACCGGCGGCCAGGCCGACTTCGTCCGTGCGGCGAATCGTTCGAACGGCGGCAAAGCCTTCATCGTGCTGCCGTCTACTGCCAAGAACGACACCATTTCCCGCATCGTGCCGACGCTGTCGGCCGGGACGCATGTCTCGACCAGCAAGAACGACATCAACTATGTCGTCACCGAGTTCGGCGTCGCCCAATTGCGCGGCAAGACTGCCAAGCAACGCTGCGAAGCACTGATCGGCATCGCCCACCCGGACTTCCGCGGTGAACTGCGTGAGGCGGCAAAAAAGATGAAGCTGCTCTAAGGGCGCATCGTTGCCCACTGCAGGTGGCCGCCCGGAGCGACGGGCGGCCACCTGCTTACAACTTGTAGCAATTTGTTTTTCCGGCTCGCCCTAAAATTGACTATCTTTTAGATCAGTCAATGGAAGAGCAGGTGTTCTCATGAAAGCGACCAGGCGACTGGCGGTCCTTTTAATCCTTGCACTGAGCGCGGTGGCGGGCAGCGCCTCGGCTCATGGTGGCCGGGTCGGGGTGTATTACGGTATCGGACCGTACTGGGGACCATGGGGCTATCCGCCACCCTGGTATTACCAGCCGCAGGTCGTGGTTGTTCCAGCCCCGATCCCCCCGGTCTATATCGAACAGCGGGAGGCGCCGGCTGAGCCGGCCACGCAGCAGTACTGGCATTACTGCCGCAGTGCCAAGGGCTACTACCCCTACGTCAAGGAATGTCCCGACGGCTGGCAGAAAGTGCTGCCCCAACCGGAGAGGTAATCATGCGTGACAATAAATTTCTACGTCCGGTTGGCCTGATCGCAGGCGCATTGCTGCTTGGGGCATGTACCGTTTTGCCGACCGGGCCGAGCGTGATGGTCTTGCCGGGAACCGGGCAGAGCCTTGACAGTTTCCGGGCCGATGATGCCTATTGCCGCGAGTACGCGTTCGTTCTGAATGGTGGCAAGACTGCCGACCAGGCGGCACGGCAGTCGGCGGTGACCAGCGCAGCGGTCGGGACGGCAGTCGGTGCAGCCGCCGGTGCTGCAATCGGTGGCAATGCCCAGGGCGCAGCCGTCGGAGCCGGGGCCGGTTTGCTGATGGGCAGTGCGGTCGGGACCGATACGGCGCGTAGCTCGGCTTACGGGACGCAGCGCCAGTACGACAATGCCTATATTCAGTGCATGTATTCGAAAGGACATCGCGTGCCGGTGCCGGGCAATGTCTCTTATTCGAAGCCGGTGAAGGCGGCGGATGTCGGTATTCCGCCGCCCCCGCCGGGTTCTCCGCCGCCCCCGCCGCCCGGCCGTTAGGGGGCGAGGGAGCGTATCGGGTTCAGGCCACGCCGGCGCTATGCGCCTGCTGGTCGGCCCAGTAGCTGGATCGGACCATCGGGGCACAGGCGGCGCCGCTGAAGCCCATTTTCTTGGCTTCTTCCTCGTACATCTTGAAGGTGTCGGGATGCACGTAGCGGCTGACCGGCAGGTGGTGACCGGACGGGGCGAGGTACTGGCCGATGGTCAGCATTTCGACATCGTGGGCGCGCAGGTCGCGCATGACGCCGAGGATTTCCTCATCGGTCTCGCCGAGGCCGACCATCAGGCCGGACTTGGTCTTGACGTCCGGATAACGCGCCTTGAACTGCTTCATCAGGTCCAGCGAGTGCTGGTAGTCGGCGCCCGGGCGCGCCTGCTTGTAGAGACGGGGCACGGTTTCCATGTTGTGGTTGAGGACGTCGGGCAGGCCCTGGCCGAGCACGTCGAGCGCGACGTCGAGCCGGCCGCGGAAGTCCGGGACCAGGGTTTCGATGGTGGTGCTCGGCGAGGCTTCGCGCACGGCGCGCACGACATCGACGAAGTGCTGGGCGCCGCCGTCGCGCAGGTCGTCGCGGTCGACGCTGGTGATGACGACATAATTCAGCTTCAGCGACGATACCGAGTCGGCCAGTTCGCGCGGCTCGTTCGGGTTGGGCGGCAGCGGCTGGCCGTGGCCGACGTCGCAGAACGGGCAGCGCCGGGTGCAGATGTCGCCGAGGATCATGAAGGTCGCCGTGCCGCGCCCGAAGCATTCGCCGATGTTCGGGCAGGCGGCTTCTTCGCAGACCGTGTGCAGTTTCTTTTCGCGCAGCATCGACTTGATTTCGCCGAAGCGGCCGGCGCTGTTGCCGGCCTTGACGCGGATCCATTCCGGCTTGCGCAGCGGCTGGTCGACCGGCACGATCTTGATGGGAATGCGCGCGGTTTTCAGTTCGCCTTTTTGTTTGACGCCTTTTTCAGCCATGTTGTATGTCCAGTTGCTGTAGCAAGTGTTGAGAGAGTTGTTCACCGGCCTCGTGAGCGGTGAGCGGAATGTTCAGGTCTTTGGTCTGGATGACTTTCAGGCCGGCATAGCCGCAGGGATTGATCGCGGCGAAGGGCGAAAGGTCCATGTCCACGTTCAGCGAAACGCCGTGATAGCTGCAGCCATGGCGGATGCGCAGGCCGAGGGCGGCGACCTTGGCCTCACCGACATAGACGCCGGGCGCCCCGTCGCGCCGCTCGGCGGTGACGCCGTAGGTGGCGAGTAGGTGAATGACGGCCTGTTCGATAGCCGTGACCAGTTCGCGGACCTTGATTTTCCGGCGGTGCAGGTCGAGCAGCAGATAGATCACCACCTGGCCGGGGCCGTGATAGGTGACCTGGCCGCCGCGGTCAATCTGGACCAGCGGGATGCCGATATCCTGCAGGATATGTTCCGGCTTGCCGGCCTGACCCAGCGTGTATACCGGCGGGTGTTCGACGATCCAGATTTCGTCCGGCGTCTCGGCCGTGCGGCCGGCCGTGAAATCCTGCATGGCCTGGAAGGTCGGCGCGTAGTCGACGCGGCCGAGCCGTTTGACGATAAGGGGCACGAGCGGGGGCGGGCTTAGAGGACGACCTTGACCAGCGGGTGCGCGGTCAGGTCGGTGTACAACGCGTCGAGCTGCGGCTTCGAGGTGGCGACCACGGTGCAGGTCAGGCTCAGGTAGTTGCCGCCGGAGCTGGCCCGCATTTCCATCGAGGCGCCGTCAAAGTCGGGGGCGTGCCGGGTGACGATGGTCAGCACCACCTGGGCGAGCTCGTCGTGCGCCTTGCCCATGATCTTCAGGGGAAAGTCGCAGGGAAATTCGAGGAGGGTGTCCTTGTATGAAGCCATGTCAGCCTTTGCGCATTACCGTGTTCTTGAAATCCTGATACCACTGCCACATCTGTTCGCCGAGCGGACCTGGCCGGCCCGCATTTGGTCCGCTTCCGACCGGCTGGCCATCGAGGGTCGTGATGGCGAGAATTTCCTTGGTCGATGAGGTCATCCAGACCTCGTCGGCGCCGCGAAGTTCATTTTCGCTGATTTCACGGATTTCCAGTGGTTGACCGCCGGACTTGGCCAGTTCGATGACCACGTCGTAGGTGATGCCGGGCAGCATCAGTTGCGTCTTCGGCGGAGCGAGCAAAACGCCGTCCTTGACGACGAAGATGTTCGAGGCTGCGCCTTCCTTCAGGTAGCCGTCGCGGATCAGCAGCGCTTCGGCACAATTCGCTTCGACCGCCTGCTGGCGGGCCAGGATGTTGGCCAGCAAGGAGATGACCTTGAGGTCGCAACGGGCCCAGCGCTGGTCGGCGACGGTGATGGCCGCGACGCCGGTGGCGCGGACTTCGGCTGGCGTGGTGACCAGCGGCGAAGCAAAGGCGAAGACGGTCGGCGGCACCGTCGGTGGCGGGAAGGGATGGTCGCGCTTGTTGTCGGCGCCGCGCGTGACCTGCAGATAGATCGATTGGTCGTCCCACGGTGCCGCGACGATCAACTGCTCGACGACCGCCTTCCAGCCAGCGAGATCGAGTGGGTTGGTCAGCTTAATGCCGGCCAGTGTCGCCTGTAGCCGCGTCAGGTGTTCGTCGAGGCGGAAGGGACGGCGGGAATAGACCGGAATCAGCTCATAGACGCCGTCGCCGTACAGAAAGCCGCGGTCGAGCGGCGAAATGCCCGCTTCCGCCAGCGGCAGAAAGCGGCCATTCAGATAGACGGGGTCGGCGACGTAGGGCGTCATGGCTTTAGTTGAACCAGAGTCGGATGGTGTCGATGATACGGGTGAAGATGTTGCCGAGTGCCACATTTTCAAGGGCGACGACCGGGTATTCGTTGTATGGCTTGCCCTCCACCGTCACCTTCAGCAGGCCGACCTTCTGGCCGGCCTCGATCGGTGCGATCAGTTTTGGATCGGCGACGAAATCGGCCTTGACCTTGTCGGCATAACCCTTCGGTACGGCGATGCTGAGGTCGGCGACGAAGCCGGCCTTGACCGTGCTTTCCTTGCCCTTCCAGACGCGCAGCGCGGATACCGGCTGTTCCTTGGTGTAGAGCGTCACCGCGTCGTAGGAGATGAAGCCCCAGTTGAGCAGCTTCTGCGATTCGCTGGCGCGGGCGCTGTCGGAGGTGGTGCCGAGGACGACTGAGAGCAGGCGGCGCTTGTCGCGCAGGGCCGAGGAAATCAGGCAGTAGCCGGCGGCATCGGTATGGCCGGTCTTGACGCCGTCGACCGTCGGGTCGATGAAGAGCAAGCGGTTGCGGTTGGGCTGGGTGATGTTGTTGTAGCGGAATTCCTTCATCGAGTAGTACTTCTTGTATTCCTCGGGGAAATCGCGGATCAGCGCGCTGGCCAGAATCGACAAGTCGCGGGCCGTGGTGTAGTGCTGCGGGTCGGGCAGGCCGGTCGAGTTCATGAAGTGGCTGCTCTTCATGCCCAGGCGCTGCGCCTCGCGGTTCATCATCTGGGCGAAATTCTCCTCGCTGCCAGCGATGCCTTCGGCCAGCGTGACGCAGGCGTCATTGCCGGACTGGACGATCATGCCCTTGATCAGGTCTTCGACCGGAACTTGCGTGTCGACCTTGATGAACATCTTCGAGCCGCCGGTTTTCCAGGCTTTCTGCGAAACCGGTAGCGGCTGGTTGATGGCGATCGTCTTCTGGCGTATCGCGTTGAAGGTCAGGTAGGCGGTCATCAGCTTGGTCAGCGAGGCCGGTTCGAGGCGCTCGTCCGGCTTTTCTGCGGTCAACAGTTGACCAGAGCCCATTTCGAGCAGCAGCCACGACTTGGCAGCCAGCGTTGGCGGTACGGGTTGTTGCTGGGCAAGCGCCTGGCCCACAAAGACCAGGGGCAGGATGAGCAGGAGTATCTGACGGAGCAGGGGCATGGGGATTTTGCTTTGTTTTATGTTGGGGGGGCGGAAATTATACCCCTGCCGATCCAGCCAGTTCCGGCGAGGCGGCGCAGAGCACTTCGATCGCCGGATGGCGAATGCGCCGCTCGTTGGAGATGGCGTAGATTTGCTCGCTGACGCCGGCCATGCCGCCCAGCGGTTGGGCATTGAGCTGGATGGCGACCTGGTCGGCGAGGGCGAGCGGCGCTGGGAAGAGGCCGAGGCCGCCGCGGCCAAAGGTGGTGAGCAGGGCACTGTCCTCGAATTCGCCGACGATTTTCGGTCGAGTCTGGGTGCTTTCCAGCCAGCGGTCGATCCGGCCACGCAGTGCGTTATGGCGGGTGGGCAGCAGTAGCGGGGCGCCTTCCAGATTGTTCGGGAAGTCGGCGCCATGCCGTTCGAGCAGTTCAGGGGTGCCATAGAGCGCGGTGGCGAAATCGCCGAGCCGGGTACTGAACAGTTTCAGGTTGCCGCCGACCGGCGCCGGGCGGTCGGTCAGCACGACGTCGAGGCGATGCAGCGCGAGGTCGGCGAGCAGGGTTTCGAACTCGCCCTCATCACAGATCAGCCGGACGTCGGCCGGCATCGCGGTAACCTTGGAGAGCAGGCGGTAGGCGAGCAGCTTGGGGATGCCGTCGGAAATGCCCGCCCGCAGGCGCAGCGTGGTTTCGTTGTCGCTCTGTTGCACGGCCTCGACCAGTGCGTCGCCGAGCTGGAAAATCTGGTCGGCGTAACCGAGCGCCAGGCGGCCGGCCTCGCTGAGAACCAGGCCGCGCCCCTGGCTGTTGAACAGCGCCTTGCCGATTTGCCGTTCGAGCAGCGACAGCTGGCCGCTGATCGTCTGGACAGCGACGCCCAGGCGTTCGGCGGCTCGCGTAATACTGCCTTCCTGGGCGACGACCCAGAAGTAATGGAGGTGTTTGTAATTGAGCATGGATTCGTGTTCTGCAGAAAAAACCGAAGTGTCTGTCAATTCTGCTCCGATTTTTGTGTTTTGTGCAATGCAATAGAATAGCGCCGTCTTTCCTTTCACCGGAGTTCAACATGAAGCGCGTCCTGCTTTTCCTCGCTACCAACCTGGCAGTGATGCTGGTCCTCAGCGTGGTTACCAGTCTGCTTGGCGTCAACCGGTTTTTGACTGCCAACGGTCTCAATCTTGGCATGCTGCTCGCCTTTGCCGGCGTGATCGGCTTTGGTGGTGCCTTCATTTCCCTGCTCATGTCGAAAATGATGGCCAAGTGGAGCACCGGCGCCCGGGTCATCGAGTCGCCGAGTTCGTCGACCGAGGTTTGGCTGGTCGATACCGTGGCTCGTCTGGCCAAGCGGGCCAATCTGCCGATGCCCGAAGTGGCGATCTACGATGGTGAGCCGAATGCCTTTGCCACCGGTGCCAGCAAGAACAGTTCGCTGGTCGCCGTATCGACCGGCTTGCTGCAGAGCATGACCCGCGAGGAGGCGGAGGCCGTGCTGGCGCATGAAGTCGCCCACATTGCCAACGGCGACATGGTGACGCTGACGCTGATCCAGGGCGTGGTCAATACCTTCGTCGTCTTCCTGTCGCGCGTTGTCGGTTATGCCGTCGATTCCTTCCTGCGCCGTAATGACCAAGAGAACAGCGGCCCCGGTATCGGCTACATGGTGACCAGCATGATCTGCGAAGTGGTGTTCGGCATCCTGGCCAGCATGATCGTCGCCTACTTCTCGCGCCAGCGCGAGTTCCGGGCCGATGCCGGTGCCGCCCAGTTGATGGGCAGCGTGACGCCGATGCAGAATGCCTTGCGGCGTCTGGGCAACCTGCATACCGAACCCCTGCCGCAGAACATGGCAGCCTCCGGTATTGCCGGTGGTCAGGGCTGGATGGCACTATTCTCGACCCACCCGCCGCTTGAAGAGCGAATTTCTGCCCTGGGTCGCCGTTGACCGCAGCAACCCGGGGGGGCGTTGCAGGCGGCAACCCCGGTGGCATACGGTTTGCTAAAAGAAAGCGATGATGCGATTCAAAAAAATACTTGTTTTAGGGAGCAGCCTGGTCGCAACGCTGGTCTTTGCCCAGCCCGAGTACGACCTGCCGAGCCTGGAAGCGCTGGCCATGAGTTCAAGCCGGGCAATTCAGGCCGGCCGCGACCAGGTCAATGCGGCCCGTTATGCGGTCGATAGTGCTGGTGCCTTTCCCAATCCCGAGCTGGAATATTTGGCCGGCACGGCGCGGGCACGCAGTCCAGGTGGCAATCCAGGGGATGCGCGCAGCGCTTCGCTGACCCAGCCGCTCGATATGCCGTGGCGCCGTTCGGCCCGGATCGGCGTCGCCGAGGCCGGGCTGGAGGCGGCGACGGCCGGCAACCGGGCTTTCGAGGCCGACTTGTTGGCCCGTTTGCGGGCGCGTTATTTCGAAGTGTTGCGGCGCGAGGCCGAGTTGCGGAATGCCCGGGAAGACGTTGCCCTGATGGAGGGGGTGCGCTCGCGGATCGCGCTGCGTGTCGAAACGGGTGAAGCGCCACGCTTCGAGTTGATCAAATCCGATGCGGAAACCTTGAATGCCCAGAAGAACGCGCAGGCCGCCGGTTTCCGGCTCGAACAGGCGCGTTCGCTGCTGCGTCAGATCGTCGGTGGCGCCTTGCCGGCCGAATTTACGCTGACCAGCCGCTTGCGCGATGTGCCGGCCCTGACGCCGCTCGATGTCGTGCGCAAGGAACTGGCCGAATCCAGCCCGGATTTGGCGCGCGCCCGCGCCGAAATGGTGCGCGCCGAGCGCCAGCTTGATCTGGAACGTGTCCAGCGCTGGCCCAATCTGGCCGTCAAGGCCAGCGTCGACGAAGACCCCGATCTGCGTACCTCGAAAGTCGGTATCGTCATGTCGATCCCCTTGTGGGACCGCCGTAGCGGTCCCATCGGCGAGGCCTCGGCTCAACTGTCGCGGGCCCGCAACGAACTGGAGTCCCAGCAGTTTTCGCTGGCCCAGGCTCTGGAAGTCGCGTACCAGCAATATGAAATTGCCCAAAACCAGGTGACGGCGCTCGAGTCGGGCATTGTCCGTCAGGCCGAAGCGGCGCTGAAGGTGGCTGAAGCTGCCTATCGTTTTGGTGAGCGGGGATTTATTGAGGTGCTCGACGCGCAACGGGTCTACCGCGCGGCGCGGGCCGAGTTGATTGCTGCGCGCTATGAACTGGCGGCAGCCTGGGTGGAAATCGAAAGACTACGGGCCGTGCCCGGAGGACGCAAAGAATGAAAAAGGCTCTTTTTATACTGTTGACCGCAGCAGTGCTGGCCGGCTGCAACAAGGACGATGACGCGGCGGTGGCCAAGCCGTCGACCGATCCGACCATGGTGGCGCCGGCTCAGGAACTGTTGGCCCAACTCAAGCTGGCGCAGGTGCGCAGCGAGCCGGTGGCGGAGACGCTGCGGGTGGCTGGACGGATCGATTTCGACGAGCATCGCCTAGCCCGGATTGGCGCAACGATTACTGGCCGGGTTACCGATATCGATGCCTGGCTTGGCCAGACAGTAAAAAAGGGCGATGTGCTGGCGCGCTTGAATAGCAGCGAGTTGTCCAGCCAGCAACTGGCCTACTTGAAGGCGCGCGCCCAGCTTGAGCTGAACCGGCGCAATGCCGAGCGTGCCAAGGCGCTGTTCGAGTCGGATGTGATCGCTGCGGCCGAATTGCAGCGCCGCGAGAGCGAATATCAGATTTCCGTTGCCGAAACCCGCGCCGCAGCCGATCAGTTGCAGTTGCTCGGTGTCAGTGCGGCGGCGATTGATCGCCTTGGCAAACAGGGCGCGGTCAATTCGCTGACCCCGGTGGTGGCAACCCTGAACGGTGTGGTCGTCGAGCGCAAGCTGGCCCAAGGCCAGGTGGTGCAACCGGCCGATACCTTGTTCGTGGTGGCCGATTTGTCGCGCCTATGGGCTGTCGCCCAGGTGCCCGAGCAGCAGGTCAGCCAGGTCAAGGAAGGTCAGTCGGTGACGATCGAGGTGCCGGCACTAGGCAATGAACGGCTGATCGGCAAGCTGATCTACGTCGGTCAGACTATCGACCCCGATACCCGGACGGTGCTTGTCCGGACCGAACTGGAAAATCATGAAGGCCGGCTGAAGCCGGCGATGCTGGCTTCGATGCTGATCGAAGCGAAGCCGGTCGAGCGCCTGGTCGTGCCGGCCAGCGCCGTTGTCCGCGAGAGCGACGAGGATCATGTCTTCGTCGCCGAGGGCGATGGTGTCTTCCGCCTGGTCAAGGTCAAGCTCGGGCCGGAGCAGGGCGGGCAGCGTGTCGTGCGGTCGGGTTTGAAGGGGGATGAGAAGCTGGTGGTCGATGGCGCTTTCCACCTGAACAACGAACGCAATCGCAAGGAAATGGAGGGCACGTGATCGAGTCACTGGTTCGTGCGGCGCTCAAGCAGCGCCTGATCGTTGCGGTCATTGCCGCCATCCTGTTCTTCTTCGGCCTGAATGCGGCGCAGAAGCTGTCGGTCGATGCCTTCCCGGATGTCACCAATATTCAGGTGCAGATTGCGACCGAGGCACCGGGGCGTTCGCCGGAGGAGGTCGAGCGTTTCGCCACCGTGCCGCTGGAGGTGGCGATGACCGGCCTGCCCGGGCTGGAGGAAATGCGTTCGCTTAACAAGCCGGGCCTGTCGCTGATCACGCTGGTTTTCAACGACAAGACCGACGTTTATTTTGCCCGCCAACTGGTCATGGAGCGCCTGCTGGAGGTCGGCTCGCGCCTGCCACAAGGCATTACGCCGGTGCTTGGGCCGGTATCGACCGGTTTGGGCGAGGTGTATCAATACACGCTGGAACGATCGGATGACGGCGATCGAGCGTTGACGCAGGAAGAGTTGATGCAGCGCCGGGTGGCCCAGGACTGGGTGGTTCGACCGTTGCTGCGTTCGATTCCCGGGGTCGCCGAAATCAATTCGCAGGGCGGTTTTGCCAAGCAGTATCAGGTGCTGGTCAATCCGGACAAGCTGCGCCATTTTGGTCTGAGCGTGACTGACGTCTATCAGGCGGTTGGCCGCAACAATGCCAATGCCGGCGGCGGGGTGCTGCCGCAATACGCCGAGCAGTATCTGATCCGCGGCGTCGGCCTGGTTCGCGACCTGGATGATCTGCGTGCCATCGTGCTCAAGGAAAAGGACGGCGTGCCGGTCTATGTCCGTGATGTCGCCGAGGTGCAGATCGGCCACGAGGTCCGCCAGGGGGCGGTAATCAAGAACGGCACGACCGAGGCGGTCGGCGGCGTGGTCATGATGATCGCCGGCGGCAATGCCAAGGCGGTGGTCAGCAAGATCAAGGCGCGGGTCGACGAGATCAACGCCAAGGGAATGTTGCCCGATGGTCTGAAAATCGTCGCTTATTACGACCGTTCGGAATTGGTCGATGCGGCACTGTGGACCGTTACCAAGGTGCTGCTCGAAGGTGTCGTGCTGGTCGTCGTCGTCCTTTTCCTCTTCCTCGGCGATGTCCGTTCATCGCTGATCGTCGTCGCGACCCTGGTCCTGACGCCCTTGCTGACCTTTACCGCGATGAACAAGCTCGGCATCTCTGCCAACCTGATGTCGCTGGGCGGCCTGGCTATTGCCATTGGCCTGATGGTCGACGGCTCGGTCGTCGTCGTCGAGAATGCCTTCCTGCAACTGGGGCGCAATGCCAACAAGGGGGAAAGCCCGTTGCGGGTCATTCTGCATGCCGTGGTCGAGGTGGCGACGCCGGTCATCTTCGGTGTCGGCATCATCATTCTCGTTTTCCTGCCCCTGATGACCTTGCAGGGCATGGAAGGCAAGATGTTCGCACCACTCGCCTACACCATTGCGATTGCACTGGGTATTTCGCTCATCTTGTCGATGACGCTGACACCGGTGATGTCTACTTACCTGCTCAAGCCGCCGGCGCATGATGGCGATCACGACACCAAGCTGATCGCAGCGATGAAGCAGCGTTACCTGAAGATGCTGCACTGGGCGCTCGGCAACGAGAAGAAGACGGTGGCGGCAGCGGTTGGTGCCTTCGCGCTGACCATTGCGGTGCTGCCTTTGCTCGGCACGGCCTTCATTCCGGAAATGAAGGAAGGTTCGGTGGTGCCCGGCATCAACCGCGTGCCGAACATTTCGCTCGAAGAGTCGATCAAGATGGAAATGGAGGCGATGCGCCTGGTCATGCAGGTGCCCGGCGTCAAGTCGGCGGTCTCCGGTGTCGGCCGTGGCGAGTCGCCGGCCGACCCGCAGGGGCCGAACGAATCGACGCCGATTGTCAGCCTGAAGCCGCGCGCCGAATGGCCGGACGGTTGGACCCAGGACGACATTCAGGATGCCATGCGGGAAAAACTGAAGGGCTTGCCGGGCGTGCAGATTGTCATGGCGCAGCCGATTTCGGACCGTGTCGACGAGATGGTGACCGGTGTTCGTTCCGACATCGCGGTCAAGGTTTTTGGCGACGATCTCGATCAGCTGAAGCGGGTTGCCGGCCAGATCGGCAAGGTGGCGCAGGCGCTGCAGGGCGCTCAGGATTTGCGCATCGAGCGGATCAGCGGTCAGCAGTATCTGTCGGTCGAAATTGACCGACAGGCGATTGCTCGTATCGGCCTCAACGTTTCCGATGTCAATGACGTGCTGGAAACGGCAATCGGCGGCAAGGAGGCGAGCGAAATCTTCGAAGGCGAGCGGCGTTTCCCCGCTGTGGTTCGTTTGCCGGAGCGCTTCCGCAATAATGTCGAAGCCATTTCGAATGTGCTGATTACCTCGCCGAATGGGGCGCAGGTACGTTTGACCGACGTTGCGAAAATCCAGGTGATGGACGGTCCGGCGCAGATTTCGCGTGAACTGGGCAAACGTCGCATCGTGGTCGGCGTCAACGTCAAGGACCGCGACCTCGGCAGCTTCGTTGCCGAACTGCAACAGAAGGTCGCCGCGCAGATCAAGCTGCCGGAAGGCTATTACCTGGAGTGGGGCGGCCAGTTCCAGAACATGGAGCGGGCGCTGGGGCACCTGATGGTGATTATCCCGATCACCATTGCCGCGATTTTCTTCCTGCTCTTCCTGCTCTTCAATTCCCTGCGCTTTGCGACGCTGATCATCACCGTGCTGCCCTT
Source organism: Dechloromonas hortensis (assembly GCF_009469765.1). Classification (GTDB taxonomy): domain Bacteria; phylum Pseudomonadota; class Gammaproteobacteria; order Burkholderiales; family Rhodocyclaceae; genus Azonexus; species Azonexus hortensis. The sequence continues at coordinate 39,574 of NZ_SSSQ01000015.1, read as the reverse complement.
TGCGTCGATCGGCGGCATCATCGGTCTGTTCGTTGCCGGTGAGTACCTGTCGGTGCCGGCCTCGGTCGGATTCATCGCGCTGTGGGGTATTGCAGTGCTCAACGGGGTGGTGCTGGTCTCGTATATCCGGGGTCTGCGCGAAGAAGGGCGCAGCGTCCGCGATGCCGTGGTCGAAGGTGCCACCTTGCGTTTCCGTCCGGTCATGATGACGGCGACGGTAGCCATGCTCGGCCTGATTCCCTTCCTGTTCTCGACGGGGCCGGGGTCCGAGGTGCAGCGCCCGCTGGCAATTGTGGTTATTGGTGGTCTGATTACGTCAACCCTGCTGACGCTGGTGGTCTTGCCCACCATCTACCGCTGGTTTGACGAGGAGGAGGTTGAAGCATGAAAGAGATCAAGGCCATCATCCGGCCCAATAAATTATCGGTATTGCGCGATGCGCTGATCGCCCTGCCTGGGTTCCCCGGGATGACGGTGAGCAAGGTGGAGGGGTGCAGTGCGCCGACCCGGCATGCGCCGGTCCGCGTCAAGATCAAGGACGAACTGACGGACTACACGCCCAAGGTGCGCGTCGAGATCGTTGCGCCGGATGAGGTGGCGGAAGCCATCTTCCAGCGCATTACCGAGGTGGCGCAGACCGGCCATTACGGTGATGGACTGGTCTGGATCAGCGATGTCGAGCGGGCTGCGTTTGTCTTCAAGACGACGCCGGGGCCGGATTGATTGGTAGATATATTACTTTTGTAATAGCGTGAGGTATTTCACACTGCTGGGTTTTCCCGCTGCTTAAAATCGGTAGCCATCTGAATGGGCCATGCAAATTGGCCATTGGCTGCCGAATTTCATGGAAAACTTGCTCAATCCCGGTCTCGCCTCGACATTGCTGTCGCCTTACGACCTGCAGGAAGGCGTCGCCTCCTTGTCGCGCGGCGTCTTCTTCAAGGAGGCGTCGCTCGACATGACCTTGAGCATTCTGACCGAATCGGCGGCGCGGATGTCCGGTGTCGAGCGGGTCAGTATCTGGGCCCTCAACAATGGTCAGCAGGAATTGCGCTGCCTGGAACTGTATGAGCGGTCATCGGCCCGTCACAGCAGCGGCGGGGCATTGCTGGCCAGCCAGTATCCGGCCTATTTTCAGGCCCTGCACAATGAAGGCTGCATTGCGGCTGATGATCCTGCCCAGCATCCGATGACGCTGGAACTCAACGCCGATTATCTGCAACGCCATCGGGTGTCGGCCATGCTGGCGACACCGATCCACATTCGCGGCGAGTTGCAGGGGGTGCTCTGCCTCGAGCAGGTCGGCCCACGTCAGCCATGGGCTGCCGTGCATCGTCTGTTTGCCCAGGCGGTCGCCAATCTGGTAACCCTGGCCCTGGTCGAGTACGAGGCGGAGCAGGCGCGGACCCAAGCCCGGACGGCAAACGAGCGGCTGCAGGCAGTCTTCGACGCCTCGCGCGATGCCATGCTGCTGGTCGATGGTGAGAGCGGCATCGTGCTGGACGCCAACCGGCAGGCCGAGAGCCTGTTTGCCTACCCGCGCCGCTTGCTGATCGGCAAGCATCAGCGCGCCTTGCATCCCGTGGCGGTGGCCGACGAATGCGCGTTGCGCTTCCGGCAACTGGTTACCGGGCAGTCGCAGTCACGCATTTTTACCGATATTCAACGGGCCGATGGCAGCGTCAAGGCGGTGGAAATCGCGACCGAAGTGGCTGATGTCAGCGGTGGCCGTAAACTGGTGCTGGGCATTTTTCGCCCGATTTAGGCGTCTACCGCAGCAATCGCCGTTTCGAGCTGGTCCAGGATGGCGAGCAGGCCCTGGCGCACCGTGCCGTTCTCTAGTTGATCGATGCCGCTCGGGATGGCCTGGACCAACTCGCGGCACAGGTGAAGGATGCCGTAGAGTTCAAGATGTTCGGCCTGCTGGGCCAGTTCTCCGGCTTCGATCTTCAGGGCGTAGGCATCGAGCGGCAGCGCGGCCAGGGCGTCGCGCAGGCGTTCCAGCCGCTCCCGCGCCTCGCTGGCGAACAGGCGATCGAGCACCGGTGAGCGCTCGACGGCTTGCCCGCCGGGGCTGAGGCAGCCTTCCAGACGCTCGGCAAAATGGCGGGCCCGTTCGGCGAACAGCACATGTTCGAGGCCGCTCGCTTCGTCGAAGCACTCGATGGTAGCGCTGAGGGCGGCGATCAGGCGGGCCGGCGGTGTTCCCTCGAGGCCGTCGGCAGCGCTGGCCAGTGCTTCGCCCAGGCGCAGGCAATCGGTATCGGCGCTTTCCAGCGCAACGCCGTACAGCGCAAAAACCGCTGGTCGCACGCTGTCGGTCTCGACATGGTGGCGGGCCGACCAGGCTGCGGCCAGGTTGCGGCAAGCCGCGACCCAGCGCTGATTGAGTTCCTTGGCGAAGCGCAGCGGGCGCGGCTTGGCGACCCAGGGCAGGATGGCGGCGGTCGCCTCCAGTGTTGGGGCGAGCGCCGCGCGGGTTTCCTCGAGATCTTTCTCGGGGATGTCAGCCATGCTCAGTCCTATTGGGCCGCCAGTTTGGCGAAGGCACTGACCACTTCCGGCGGCGCCTGAACCAGCTCGATCAGCACACCTTCGCCGCCAATCGGAAACTCCTCGTTGCCTTTCGGGTGCAGAAAGGTGATGTCGAAGCCGGCCGCGCCTTTGCGGATGCCACCCGGGGCAAAGCGGACGCCTTTGGCGCCGAGCCATTCGACGGCTTTCGGCAGATCATCGATCCACAGGCCGACATGGTTGAGCGGCGTGGCGTGCACCGCCGGCTTCTTCTCCGGGTCGAGCGGTTGCATCAGGTCGACTTCGACCTTGAAGGGGCCGCTGCCCATGGCGCAGATATCTTCATCGACGTTTTCACGCTCGGAAACGAAGGTGCTGGTCACTTCGAGGCCGAACATGTCGACCCACAGCGTGCGCAGTTTTTCCTTGGATGGGCCGCCGATGGCGATTTGCTGAATGCCGAGAACCTTGAATGGACGTTGCATGGGTGCCTTCCTGTCGTTGATTAATCAATGTAATTCATAATTATACGGTCTTCGCCGGTTAGGGGAAGGACTGCTCAGGCGCGTTTCCGGTAGGCCAGGACAAGCATGGTGAGGCCGATCAGGATCATCGGCAGCGACAGCCACTGGCCCATGCTGATGGTGTAGGACTGACCGAATATGCCGTGGTCTGGTTCGCGGAAAAATTCGGTAATGAAACGGAAGCTGCCATAGCCGATCAGGAAAACGGCCGACACGGCGCTACGCGGCCGCGGCTGGTTGCTGAACAGCCAAAGAATGACAAAGAGGGCGAGGCCTTCGAGGCCGACATGGTAAAGCTGCGACGGGTGGCGCGGTGCCATGTCGCCGGCTTGCGGAAAGATCATCGCCCACGGCAGGCTAGGGTCGGCGATCCGGCCCCACAGTTCACCATTGATGAAGTTGCCGACCCGGCCGGCGGCCAGGCCGAGCGGGACCAGAGGCGCAATCAGGTCGGTGACGTCGAACCAGTTCATCCGTTGCTTGCGCGCCCACAGGCCGATGGCGATCAGGACGCCGAGAAAGCCGCCATGAAAACTCATGCCGCCTTTCCAGACGGCAACGACTTCGAGCGGATGGGCCAGGAAATATTCCGGCTCGTAAAACAGCACCTGGCCCAGGCGGCCACCAATGATCACCCCCAGCATGCCGTAGAAGAGCAGGTCGTCGAGTTGTTCGACGCTGAGTGGAGAAAGGCTCTTCTTGATCCGGTAGCGACCGAGCAAAATAAATTGAACGAAGGCGAGCAGATACATCAAACCGTACCAACGTACCGAGAGCGGTCCGAGTGAGAAGGCGACAGGGTCGAACTGGGGATGTAGAAGCATCAATTGTGCAGAGTGGGCTAGAATTAGCCGATTATAGTTCGCGCCATTTGTCGCAAGATTTCGGCGCATCGTTTTCGACGGAGATTTTCATGCCTCAGTACCGTTCCCGCACCTCCACCCACGGCCGCAACATGGCCGGTGCCCGCGCCCTGTGGCGCGCGACCGGCATGAAAGATGGCGATTTCGAAAAGCCGATCATCGCCGTGGTCAACAGTTTCACCCAGTTCGTGCCCGGTCACGTGCACCTAAAGGACATGGGCCAACTGGTGGCGCGCGAGATCGAGGCGGCCGGCGGCATCGCCAAGGAATTCAACACCATCGCCGTCGACGACGGCATCGCCATGGGCCACAGCGGCATGCTCTATTCGCTGCCCAGTCGTGACCTGATCGCCGACTCCGTCGAGTACATGGTGAACGCCCATTGCGCCGATGCCATGGTCTGTATTTCCAATTGCGACAAGATCACCCCGGGCATGCTGATGGCCGCCATGCGCCTCAACATCCCGGTCGTTTTCGTTTCCGGCGGCCCGATGGAAGCCGGCAAGGTCACCGTGCAGGGTCAGGTCATTCATCTCGATCTGGTCGATGCCATGGTCAAGGCGGCCGATGCTTCGGTTTCCCAGGCTGATCTGGACGAGATCGAGCGTTCCGCCTGTCCGACCTGCGGTTCCTGCTCGGGCATGTTCACTGCCAATTCGATGAACTGTCTGACCGAAGTGCTCGGTCTCAGCCTGCCCGGCAACGGTACCGTCGTCGCCACCCACGCCGACCGCAAGCAGTTGTTCCTGCGCGCCGGTCGTCTGGCGGTCGAACTGTGCCAGCGTTATTACGAGCAGGAAGATGCCTCGGTGCTGCCGCGTGCGATTGCCACCAAGGCCACCTTTGAGAATGCGATGACTCTCGATGTCGCCATGGGCGGCTCGACCAATACCGTGCTCCATATCCTGGCGACAGCGCAGGAAGCAGGTGTCGATTTCACGATGGCCGACATCGACCGCATTTCGCGTGCTGTGCCCTGCCTGTGCAAGGTGGCGCCGATGACCGACAAGTACCACATCGAGGATGTGCACCGCGCTGGCGGCATCATGGGCATCCTTGGCGAGCTAGATCGTGCCGGCCTGCTGCATCGCGATGTGCCGACCATCTATGCCAAGACCCTGGGTGAGGCGATCGATCGCTGGGATGTCGTCCGCGAGCACGACATCAAGGTGCACGAATTCTTCAAGGCCGGGCCGGGTGGCGTCCCGACGCAAACGGCTTTCTCGCAGGACCGTCGTTATAACGAGCTCGACCTTGACCGGACCAATGGCTGCATCCGCAACAAGGCCAATGCCTATTCGCAGGAGGGCGGCCTCGCCGTGCTGTACGGCAACATCGCGCTCAATGGCTGTATCGTCAAGACGGCCGGGGTCGACGAGTCGATCTGGAAGTTCACCGGCAAGGCGCGCGTCTTCGAAAGCCAGGATGCTGCGGTCGACGCCATCCTGGGCGAGAAAATCGTCGCCGGTGATGTGGTTGTCATCCGCTATGAAGGTCCGAAGGGTGGCCCGGGCATGCAGGAAATGCTCTACCCAACCTCCTATCTGAAGTCGATGGGGCTGGGCAAGGAATGCGCCTTGCTGACCGATGGCCGTTTCTCCGGCGGAACGTCGGGCCTGTCGATCGGCCATGCCTCGCCGGAAGCGGCGGACGGCGGGGCGATCGGTCTGGTTGAAGAAGGCGATACGATTGAAATCGACATCCCGCAGCGGCGTATCCATCTGGCCGTTTCCGACGAGGTGCTGGGCGCTCGGCGTGCCGCGATGGAAGCCAAGGGCGAGGCGTCCTGGCAGCCAATCAATCGCGAGCGTGTCGTTTCGGCTGCGTTGCAGGCCTATGCGCTGATGGCGACGTCGGCCGACAAAGGCGCCGTGCGTGACGTCACCCAGATCCAGCGCCGCAAATGAGCTTCAGCGTCTGGCTCGGTTTCCTGCTGGCGGCGATCCTGATCGCCGTCACACCCGGGCCGGGCGCTGTCGTCAGCATGAGTACCGGGATGCGCCACGGCTACGGCTCGGCCGCACAGGTTATCCTTGGCTTGCAGACGGCCCTGCTGACGCATTTGGCAATCGTCGGGCTGGGCTTGGGGGCGCTGCTCGCCGCATCCGACCTTGCCTTTACGGTCGTCAAGCTTTGCGGAGCGGCCTATCTGGTCTGGCTGGGGGTCGCCAAATGGCGCGCCTTGCCGCTGCCGGCCGATAACGAGGCGCCTTCGTTGAAAGCGAAGGGGTTTTTCCTGCAGGGTCTGTTGGTCAATTTGACCAATCCGAAAGCCATTGTTTTTATCGGTGCGCTGGTTCCGCCGTTCATCGACGCCGGCTCAGCGCTGCTGCCGCAATATCTGACGATTGGTTTGACGCTTTGTCTGACCGACATGATCGTCATGTCGGCCTATGCACTAGTGGCGGTCCGTCTGGCGCGGTGGCTGCATGACCCAAAATCGATACGCCTACAAAACAGGCTGTTTGGCGGTCTCTTCGTATCGGCTGGGGCGTTGCTGGCAATCTCATCGCGCACTTGATGCCTCGTCGGTCATCGCTTTTTAATTCGGTGCGTTAATTAACGGAGGCGGATGCTGGTCATTAAAGCCAGTCATCCAGCTTTCAACGTCGAGCGGTGGTTTGCATGCGACCCCAAAGGGTCTTATCATCGCACGCTGATTTACCCATCAACCCGATAAACGGAGCGAGAAATGAAAGCTGTTTATGTAGCCATGATGGCTGCTGCTGGTATCGTGATGGCCGGCCAGGCCCAAGCTGACGAAGCACTGGCCAAGGCCAAGAACTGCATGGCTTGCCACGCCATCGACAAGAAGCTGGTTGGTCCGGCGTACAAGGATGTGGCCGCCAAGTACAAGAGCGACAAGAATGCCGTTGCGACCCTGGCTGCCAAGGTCAAGGCAGGTGGCAAGGGTAACTGGGGTGAAATCCCGATGCCGCCGAACAATGTTACGGACGACGAAGCCAAGAAACTGGTTACCTGGATTCTGGCGCAAAAGTAAGTTGTCGTTGTGTTTTATCGAAAGCCGGCCTCTGGTCGGCTTTTTTATTAAATAGATTGTTGACACTTCTGTGTAATGTCCGGATAATCTTGCGTTCTCCCGGAGGGATACCCAAGCGGTCAACGGGAACAGACTGTAAATCTGTCGGCTCTGCCTTCGAAGGTTCGAATCCTTCTCCCTCCACCAGATTAAATGCTGTAGCGGCCTGTGCTGCGGGCAAGGGTTAAGCGGGTGTAGCTCAATGGTAGAGCTGAAGCCTTCCAAGCTTAAGACGAGGGTTCGATTCCCTTCACCCGCTCCACAACGCGGTACGGCTGGAGTTTTAAGGTAGGCCCATGTGGCTCAGTGGTAGAGCACTCCCTTGGTAAGGGAGAGGTCGGCAGTTCGATCCTGCCCATGGGCACCACCGATTAGCTTGGATTCTGGATTTTTTGCTTATTTAATTATTGAGGAACTGGAATGGCTAAGGAAAAATTCGAGCGTACCAAACCGCACGTAAACGTCGGTACGATTGGTCACGTTGACCACGGCAAGACCACGCTGACGGCAGCGATCACGACGGTGCTGTCGAAGAAGTACGGCGGCGCCGCCAAGGCTTACGATCAGATTGACGCAGCCCCGGAAGAAAAGGCTCGCGGCATCACGATCAACACTGCGCACGTCGAGTACGAAACCGCCAATCGTCACTACGCCCACGTTGACTGCCCGGGTCACGCCGACTACGTCAAGAACATGATTACCGGTGCTGCCCAGATGGATGGCGCCATCCTCGTCTGTTCCGCTGCTGACGGCCCGATGCCGCAAACCCGCGAACACATCCTGCTGGCCCGTCAGGTCGGTGTGCCGTACGTTCTGGTCTTCATGAACAAGTGCGACATGGTGGATGATGCCGAACTGCTCGAGCTGGTCGAAATGGAACTGCGCGAGCTGCTCTCCAAGTACGACTTCCCGGGCGACGACACCCCGATCATTCACGGTTCCGCCCTGAAGGCCCTCGAAGGCGATCAGTCGGAAATCGGCGAGCCCTGCAGCTTCCGTCTGGCTGATGCTCTGGACTCCTACATCCCGACCCCGGAGCGCGCTGTTGATCTGCCGTTCCTGATGCCGGTTGAAGATGTCTTCTCGATCTCTGGTCGCGGCACCGTGGTGACCGGCCGTATCGAACGTGGCGTCGTCAAGGTTGGCGAAGAAATTGAAATCGTCGGTATTCGCCCGACCGTCAAGACCACCTGTACCGGTGTCGAAATGTTCCGCAAGCTGCTCGACCAAGGTCAGGCTGGCGATAACGTTGGCGCCCTGCTGCGTGGTACCAAGCGTGAAGACGTCGAGCGTGGTCAGGTCCTGTGCAAGCCGGGCTCGATCACCCCGCACACCCACTTCACTGGCGAAGTGTATGTTCTGTCGAAGGACGAAGGTGGTCGTCACACCCCGTTCTTCAACAACTACCGTCCGCAGTTCTACTTCCGTACCACCGACGTGACCGGCGCGATCTCCCTGCCGGAAGGCGTTGAAATGGTCATGCCGGGTGACAACATTCAGATGACCGTTAAGCTGATCGCACCGATCGCCATGGAAGAAGGTCTGCGTTTCGCCATCCGTGAAGGCGGTCGTACCGTCGGCGCCGGTGTCGTTGCCAAGATCATCGAGTAATAAGTAGTTTTTGTAGTTAAGGCGCTTCGGGTAACCGAGGCGCTTTGATGTTTCTGCAGCAGGGGTGTAGCTCAATTGGTAGAGCAACGGTTTCCAAAACCGTAGGTCGGGGGTTCGATTCCCTCCGCCCCTGCCACTCTCTTTAAAGATCGCGAACGTCATGGCTGACAAGATCAAGTTTGCGCTGGCGCTGGTTATTCTGGCAGCTGGCGTGGCTGGCTTCTACCTGCTCTCGGAGCAGGCAATGATTTTGCGCGTCCTGGCGGTTCTCGTTGGGTTGGCGCTTGCTGTTTCCGTGGCTTGGAAGACCGAGCCTGGGCAGCGTTTTTTTGTTTTTGCCAACGAAGCGGTGATTGAGGCCAAGAAAGTCGTCTGGCCGACCCGCAAGGAAACCATGCAGACTACAGGTGCTGTTTTTGCCTTTGTGGTCGTGATGGCCTTATTCCTCTATTTGACTGATAAGAGCCTCGAATGGGTTCTTTATGATCTCGTGTTGGGCTGGAAGAAATCATGAGTAAACGTTGGTATGTTGTACATGCCTATTCCGGCTTCGAGAAGAGTGTGATGCGCGCCATTCAGGAGCGCATCACTCGTCTGGATATGCAGGATAAGTTTGGCCGTATTCTGGTTCCGGTCGAAGAGGTCGTCGAAATGAAGGGCGGCCAAAAAGCCATTTCCGAACGCAAGTTCTTTCCCGGCTATGTGCTGGTCGAAATGGAGATGGACGATGATTCTTGGCATCTCGTAAAAAACACGCCGAAAGTAACCGGCTTTGTGGGCGGGACGGCAAATCGCCCGACGCCGATTTCCGAAAAGGAAGTCGAAAAAATCATGCAGCAAATGCAGGAAGGGGTTGAAAAACCTCGTCCCAAGGTGCTGTTTGAAGTTGGTGAGGTTGTGCGTGTCAAGGAAGGTCCGTTTACTGACTTCCATGGCTCGGTCGAAGATGTTAACTATGAAAAAAATCGCTTGCGTGTCTCGGTGACTATTTTTGGTCGCGCGACGCCGGTCGAACTGGAGTTTGCTCAGGTCGAAAAGTCCTGAGTTCTGGATTCAAGGGCAAGCCGAAAGCCCCTTGTTTCGGCACGAGGAGCGTCGCTAAGGTCGGTTATCCGATTTGGGGCGCGTTACTACTCATTTATTAGGAGCAATTATGGCCAAGAAAATTATTGGCTACATCAAGCTGCAAGTGCCAGCCGGCAAAGCAAATCCGTCCCCCCCGATTGGTCCGGCGCTGGGTCAGCGCGGTCTGAACATCATGGAGTTCTGCAAGGCATTTAATGCCCAGACCCAAGGTGTTGAGCCTGGTCTGCCGATTCCGGTGGTGATTACCGCCTTTGCCGACAAGTCCTTCACGTTCGTGATGAAGACGCCGCCGGCAACCATCCTGATCAAGAAGGCAGCCGGTATCAAGTCCGGTTCAGCCAAGCCGCACACCGACAAGGTCGGCAAGATTACCCGTGCGCAGGCCGAAGAAATCGCAAAGACCAAGATGCCTGACCTTACCGCGGCCGATATGGATGCTGCTGTTCGTACTATCGCTGGTTCCGCCCGTTCCATGGGCATCACGGTTGAGGGTCTGTAATCATGGCAAAGCTCACCAAAAAGCAAAAAGCTGTAGCAGGCAAGATCGTTGCCCAGAAGCTCTATCCGATTACGGAAGCGCTGACCCTGGCCAAGGAAACTGCCACTGCCAAGTTTGACGAATCGATCGATGTTGCGGTCAACCTCGGTGTTGATGCACGTAAATCGGATCAGGTTGTCCGTGGCTCCGTCGTCTTGCCGGCTGGTACCGGTAAGTCAGTTCGTGTTGCCGTGTTCGCCCAGGGCGACAAGGCCGAAGCCGCCAAGGCTGCAGGCGCCGAAGTCGTCGGTTTCGACGACCTGGCTGCCGAAGTCAAGGCCGGCAATCTGAATTTCGACGTCGTCATCGCGACGCCGGATGCCATGAAGGTTGTTGGCCAGCTCGGCCAGATCCTTGGTCCGCGTGGTTTGATGCCGAATCCGAAGGTTGGTACGGTGACTATGGACGTCACCACTGCCGTCAAGAACGCCAAGGCTGGTCAGGTTCAGTACCGTACCGACAAGGCTGGCATCATCCATGCCACGATCGGTCGTGCTTCCTTCTCGGTCGAGAATCTGGAAACCAATTTGAAGGCGCTGGTTGATGCGCTGCAAAAGGCTAAGCCGGCTTCTTCGAAAGGTCAGTATCTTCGCAAGATTGCCGTTGCAGCGACAATGGGTCCTGGCGTTCGCATCGATCAGGCGTCGCTCGCGGGCTAAAACGTACTTTGGGTCGCCGGTTGTTGCTTCGGCAATGACGGGCGGATCGTCAAAGACCGCAGGTGCCCCGCAAGGGGCTTAATCGCGAAAGTATCCTGCGCAGACGGTGTCCCAGAACAAGATTTTCTGCTGACCGGTAACGGGCGGCATAGCTTCTGGTTCAGGTCGCCGTAGGTGCGGCGGGAATTTCCCCGTCGTGTTATGACTTGAAAGGAGGAAAGACCTGTGGGTCTCAATCTGAACGACAAAAAAGCGGTTGTAGCTGAGGTGTCGGCACAAGTGGCCAACGCACAGACTATCGTGATTGCCGAATACCGTGGCATTGAGGTTACCGACCTCACCGTGCTGCGCAAAAAGGCGCGCGAGTCGGGTGTGTATCTGCGCGTGTTGAAGAATACCTTGGTTCGTCGCGCGGTCGCGGACACTGCGTTCGCTGGCCTGGCAGACCAAATGGTCGGACCGCTGATTTATAGCGTTTCCGAAGATCCGGTGGCTGCAGCGAAGGTTCTCAACGACTTCGCTAAAACCAACGACAAGCTCGTGCTGAAAGCCGGCTCCTACGCCGGCCAAGTACTCGACAAAGCCGGTGTACAGGCACTTGCCTCCGTCCCGAGCCGTGAAGAGCTGCTCTCCAAGCTGCTGTACGTCATGCAAGCACCGGTTGCCGGCTTTGTCCGTGGCCTGGCCGCACTGGCAACGCAGCGCGAAGAAGCCGCTGCTTAACCGTACCGCTTACGAACTGATTTAGGAGTTATTTGAAATGGCAATTAGCAAAGAAGACATTCTGGAAGCCGTTGGCGCCCTGACCGTTATGGAACTGAACGACCTGGTTAAGGCGTTCGAAGAGAAGTTTGGCGTTTCCGCCGCTGCCGTCGCCGTTGCCGGCCCGGCTGCTGGTGGTGCTGCCGCTGCCGAAGAGCAGACCGAATTCACCGTTGTCCTGGCTGCTGCCGGCGACAAGAAGGTTGAAGTCATCAAGGTCGTGCGTGCTGTTACCGGTCTGGGCCTCAAGGAAGCCAAGGATCTGGTTGATGGCGCTCCGAAGGCTGTCAAGGAAGGCGTTTCCAAGGCTGATGCTGAAGCCCTCAAGACGCAACTTGAAGCTGCTGGCGCCAAGGTCGAAGTCAAGTAATCGACCTGAAGTGTTTGGGCTGGTGACGGTGTCGCCAGCCCTTTTCTGCTTTGTATGACAGGTTCAACCCAGCAAAAAGATAAACTTGAATAACGCCAGCCGGCAAACGCAAACCTTGCTTACTTCCTTGGGTCCAAGGAGGAGAGCTCGTTTGCGTTTGCCTGTTTCGACAGGTTTAACGTTTGATTTTATCCTCACGGAGTTACCATGACTTACTCCTTCACCGAGAAGAAACGCATCCGCAAGAGCTTCGCTAAGCGTAGCAGCGTGCTTGATGTTCCCTTCCTGCTTGCCACTCAGCTTCAATCCTTTACCGCTTTTTTGCAAGCGGAGATTCCAGCTGAAAAGCGTAAAAATGAAGGCTTGCAGGCTGCGTTTACCTCGATATTCCCGATCGTTTCGCATTCCGGTAACGCCCGCCTTGAGTTCGTCAGCTACATGCTTGGCGAGCCGGCTTTTGACGTGACCGAATGCCAACAACGCGGATTGACCTTTGCTTCGTCATTGCGTGCGAAGGTGCGTCTGGTGATCATGGATCGGGAAGCCCCGGATACCGTGAAGGAAGTCAAAGAGCAGGAAGTTTACATGGGCGAGATTCCGCTCATGACGACGAACGGCTCATTCGTGATCAACGGTACGGAGCGAGTAATCGTTTCCCAGTTGCATCGCTCGCCTGGCGTTTTCTTCGAGCATGACCGCGGCAAGACCCATAGCTCCGGCAAGCTGCTGTTCTCGGCACGGATCATTCCGTATCGCGGTTCTTGGTTGGACTTCGAGTTCGACCCGAAAGACACGCTCTTCTTCCGTGTCGACCGCCGCCGCAAGATGCCGGTCACGACGCTGCTCAAGGCGATCGGGATGTCTTCCGAAGAAATCCTGGAGCAGTTCTTCGATTTCGATACCTTCCTGCTGGGCAAGGAGTCAGTCGAGTTTACCCTGGTGCCGGAACGTCTGCGTGGCGAGGTGGCCCGCTTTGATTTCGTCGGCCCGGATGGCAAGGTTATTGTCGCCAAAGACAAGCGTATTACGGCCAAGCACATTCGTGACATCGGTGCTGCCTCGCTGAAGCAGCTCGTCGTGCCCGAGGATTTCTTCATTGGCCGCGTTATCGCCAAGAACATCATCGACAAGGCTACTGGCGAGGTTGTCGCCAATGCCAATGACGAAATTACCGAAACGCTGCTCGCCAAGCTGCGTGAAGCCGAGATCACCACCGTTGAAACGCTGTACACCAACGACCTTGATCGTGGTGCATTCATCTCCAACACGCTGCGCGCCGACGAAACAGCATCCCGCCAGGCGGCCCGCGTTGCGATCTACCGGATGATGCGTCCGGGCGAGCCGCCGACCGAAGAAGCTGTTGAGATCCTGTTCAACGGTTTGTTCTACTCCGATGAGCGTTACGATCTGTCCGGCGTCGGCCGTATGAAGTTCAATCGTCGTCTGGCTCGCCCCGACGTTATTGAATACAAGGTCATGGTTCGGAGCTTGGCCTCCAAGGCCGAGGCTGCCTTGAAGAACCTGGCTGAAGGGTCTGGCTTCTCCCTCGCGGCGATACAGGATCTGGTCAGCTTGATGCCTTATGGCCCGCGTGCACTGTCCGAGAACCTGACCCAAGAGCTTGCTGAAAATCTGGCTGCCAAGATCAAGCCTCTTGGTGCCAATGTTGAAGTTCGCGAGCAACTGACGCTGTCGCCGCGCGACATCGTCGAAGTCATCAAGATTCTTTGCGAACTGCGCAATGGCCGCGGCGAAATCGACGATATCGATCACCTCGGCAATCGTCGCGTTCGTTCCGTTGGCGAACTGGCTGAGAACCAGTTCCGTGCCGGTCTGGTGCGTGTCGAACGCGCTGTCAAAGAGCGCTTGAGCCAGGCCGAGTCGGATAATCTTATGCCGCACGACCTGATCAATGCCAAGCCGATCAGTGCTGCAATCAAGGAGTTTTTTGGTTCCAGCCAGTTGTCGCAGTTTATGGACCAAACCAATCCGTTGTCGGAAATTACGCACAAACGTCGCGTCTCCGCTCTCGGCCCGGGTGGTCTGACCCGCGAACGTGCCGGCTTCGAGGTGCGCGACGTGCATCCGACCCACTATGGCCGCGTTTGCCCGATCGAAACCCCGGAAGGTCCGAACATCGGCCTGATCAACTCGCTGGCGCTGTTTGCCCGGGTTAATGACTATGGGTTCATCGAAACTGCCTATCGCAAGGTCATCGATTCCAAGGTAACCAACGATATCGAGTATCTGTCGGCAATCGAAGAGGGCAACTATGTCGTTGCTCAGGCCAATGCATCGCTGGATGAAAATGGTCGCTTGTCGGATGACTTGGTCACTTGTCGTGAGAAGGGTGAAACCATTCTGGCCGAGCCGTCGCGTGTTCAATACATGGACGTCGCGCCGGGTCAGATTGTTTCCGTTGCTGCCTCGCTGATTCCCTTCCTCGAGCATGACGATGCGAACCGTGCCTTGATGGGCGCCAACATGCAGCGTCAGGCCGTTCCTTGCCTGCGTCCCGAGAAGGCGCTGGTGGGTACGGGGATCGAACGCACGGTTGCGGTCGACTCCGGAACGGCCGTCGTGGCTCGTCGTGGCGGCATGGTGGATTACGTTGATGCCGGTCGCGTGGTCGTCCGGGTTAACGACGATGAAACCGTCGCTGGTGAAGTCGGTGTCGATATCTACAATCTGGTTAAATACACCCGTTCCAACCAGAACACCAATATCAACCAGCGTCCGCTGGTCAAGGTTGGCGACAAGATCGCCTGCGGCGATGTCGTGGCCGACGGTGCGTCAACCGACAAGGGCGAACTGGCTCTTGGCCAGAACATGTTGATCGCCTTTATGCCATGGAATGGCTACAACTTCGAAGATTCGATCTTGATCTCCGAGCGCGTCGTTGCCGAAGATCGCTATACCTCGATCCATATCGAAGAACTGACGGTCGTTGCGCGCGATACCAAGCTTGGTCCTGAAGAAATCACCCGCGACATCGCCTCCTTGGGAGAAGTTCAGCTTTCTCGCCTCGATGACTCCGGTATCGTCTATATCGGTGCTGAAGTTGAAGCCGGTGACGTCCTGGTTGGCAAGGTAACGCCGAAGGGCGAAACCCAGCTGACGCCGGAAGAAAAGCTTCTGCGCGCCATCTTCGGTGAAAAGGCCTCCGATGTTAAGGACACCTCGCTGCGCGTACCGTCCGGTATTGCCGGTACCGTCATCGACGTTCAGGTCTTCACCCGTGAAGGCATAGAGCGTGACAAGCGTGCCCAGTCGATCATCGACGAGCACCTGCGTCATTACAAGCTGGATCTGGCTGACCAGATGCGTATCGTTGAACGCGATGCATTTGCTCGTGTCGAACGACTGATCCTTGGCAAGAAGGCCAATGGTGGTCCGAAGAAATTGGCCAAGGGGTCGGTCATCGAGCAGTCCTACCTCGACGGGATGGATCCGCATCACTGGTTCGATATTCGTCTGGCAGAAGATGACGTCGCCCAGCAACTGGAGCAGGTCAAGGATGGTCTGGAACAGGCACGCAAGGACTTCGACGTTGCTTTCGAAGGCAAGCGCAAGAAGTTGACGCAAGGTGACGAATTGCCGCCGGGCGTGCAGAAGATGGTCAAGGTCTATGTAGCGGTCAAGCGTCGTCTGCAGCCGGGCGACAAGATGGCCGGTCGTCACGGTAACAAGGGTGTGGTCTCCCGTATCCTGCCGGTTGAAGACATGCCGCACATGGAAGATGGCAGCCCGGTCGATATCGTGCTGAATCCGCTGGGTGTGCCGTCACGGATGAACGTCGGTCAGATTCTCGAAGTACACCTCGGCCTCGCCGCCAAGGGGCTCGGTCACCAGATTGGTGCCATGCTACGGGCTCAGGCCAACGTCAAGGAAATGCGTAGTTTCCTCGACAAGATCTACAACTCGGGTGGCAAGGCTGAAGATCTTGATCAGCTGAGCGATACCGAAATCATGGAAATGGCCGGCAATCTGAAGGATGGTGTGCCGTTCGCGACGCCCGTCTTCGACGGGGCCAAGGATGCAGAGATCAAGGCGATGCTGGCACTGGCAGGTATGCCGTCTTCCGGTCAGATGACCTTGTTTGATGGCCGTACCGGCGAAGCATTCGAGCGTCAGGTGACGGTTGGCTACATGCACTACCTGAAGCTGCATCACCTGGTCGATGACAAGATGCATGCCCGTTCGACCGGCCCGTACTCGCTGGTTACCCAGCAGCCGCTGGGTGGTAAGGCGCAGTTTGGTGGTCAGCGCTTCGGTGAAATGGAAGTGTGGGCACTTGAGGCTTATGGTGCATCCTACGTGCTGCAGGAAATGCTGACCGTCAAGTCCGACGACGTGAATGGCCGTACCAAGGTCTACGAGAACATCGTCAAGGGCGAGCACAGGATCGAGGCCGGCATGCCGGAATCTTTCAATGTGCTGGTCAAGGAAATTCGTTCGCTGGCGATCGATATCGATCTGGAACGTTACTGATTTAGGGCTGGGAGTTAAACGATGAAAGCATTGCTCGATCTATTCAAGCAGGTAACCGCCGAAGAGGAATTCGACGCGATTACCATTGGTCTCGCCTCGCCCGAAAAGATCCGTTCCTGGTCCTACGGTGAAGTCAAGAAGCCCGAAACCATCAACTACCGCACCTTCAAGCCGGAGCGCGATGGTCTGTTCTGTGCCAAGATCTTTGGCCCGATCAAGGACTACGAGTGCCTGTGCGGCAAGTACAAGCGCCTGAAGCATCGTGGCGTGATCTGCGAGAAGTGCGGCGTCGAAGTGACACTGGCCAAGGTGCGTCGTGACCGCATGGGTCACATCGAACTGGCCTCGCCGACCGCCCACATCTGGTTCCTGAAGTCCCTGCCGTCCCGTCTCGGCATGGTGCTCGACATGACGCTGCGCGATATCGAGCGCGTCCTGTACTTCGAGGCCTATGTCGTTTGCGATCCTGGTATGGTCAGCAACCTTCAGCGTGCCCAACTGCTCACCGAAGAGCAGTATCTGGAGATGATGGAAGAGCATGGCGATGAATTCCATGCTCTGATGGGCGCCGAAGGTATTCGTGAACTGCTGCGCAACCTCGATCTGCCGAGCGAAGTCGAATCGC
Organism: Dechloromonas hortensis; assembly: GCF_009469765.1. Taxonomy (GTDB): domain Bacteria; phylum Pseudomonadota; class Gammaproteobacteria; order Burkholderiales; family Rhodocyclaceae; genus Azonexus; species Azonexus hortensis. Next base: position 22,491 of record NZ_SSSQ01000015.1, on the reverse strand, counting down.
TGCGCGCCGAGCTGGAAGTTACCGGTTCGGAAGCCAAGAACAAGAAGCTCGCCAAGCGTCTGAAGATTCTCGAAGGTTTCCTGAAATCTGGTATCAAGCCGGACTGGATGGTCCTCGAAGTGCTGCCGGTGCTGCCGCCGGACCTGCGTCCGCTGGTGCCGCTGGATGGTGGTCGCTTCGCTACTTCTGACCTTAACGACCTTTACCGTCGCGTCATCAACCGGAACAACCGTTTGAAGCGTCTGCTTGAGCTGAAGGCGCCGGAAATCATCGTTCGCAACGAAAAGCGCATGTTGCAGGAGTCGGTTGACTCCCTGCTCGACAACGGCCGTCGTGGCAAGGCGATGACCGGTGCCAACAAGCGTCCGCTCAAGTCGTTGGCCGACATGATCAAGGGCAAGGGCGGTCGTTTCCGTCAGAATCTGCTCGGTAAGCGCGTCGACTACTCCGGCCGTTCGGTCATCGTGGTTGGTCCGCAGCTCAAGCTGCACCAGTGCGGTCTGCCCAAGCTGATGGCACTGGAACTGTTCAAGCCGTTCATCTTCCACAAGCTGGAAGTGCTCGGCTACGCCACCACCATCAAACAAGCCAAAAAGATGGTCGAAGGCCAAGAGCCGGTGGTCTGGGACATCCTCGAAGATGTCATCCGCGAACACCCGGTCATGCTGAACCGTGCGCCGACCCTGCACCGTCTGGGTATCCAGGCATTCGAGCCGACCCTGATCGAAGGTAAGGCCATCCAGTTGCATCCGCTGGTTTGCGCGGCCTTCAACGCCGACTTCGACGGTGACCAGATGGCCGTCCACGTGCCGTTGTCGCTCGAGGCGCAGATGGAAGCCCGTACCCTGATGCTGGCCTCCAACAACGTGCTGTCGCCGGCCAACGGCCAGCCGATCATCGTGCCGTCGCAGGATATCGTGTTGGGTCTGTACTACGCGACCCGCGAAAAGGTTAATGGCAAGGGCGAAGGCATGTATTTCGCCAATACCAACGAGATCGAGCGTGCCATGGCCGCCAAGGAGCTCGATATCCACTCGCGCATTTCCGTTCGCCTGACTCAATACGAGGCTGCTGCGGTGGACGGCGAGTGGAACGAGAAAATCGTTCGTGTCGAAACCACGGCCGGCCGCGCGCTACTCTCCAAGATCCTGCCGAAGGGTCTGCCCTTCAAGGCGATCGACCGGGCGCTGAAAAAGAAGGAAATCTCCAAGCTAATCGACGAGTCCTTCCGTCGCTGTGGCTTGAAGGAAACTGTCATCTTCGCCGATAAGCTGATGCAAAACGGCTATGCCCTGGCTACCCGTGCTGGTATCTCTTTCTGTTCGGACGACATGCGCGTCCCGGCCAAGAAGCACGAAATCATCGCGGCAGCCGAAGCTGAAGTAAAAGAAATCGAAATCCAGTACACCAATGGCCTGGTCACCAACGGCGAACGCTATAACAAGGTCGTCGATATCTGGGGCCGCACCGGCGATCAGGTTGCCAAGGTCATGATGGACGAGCTTGGTCATGAGGAAACCATCGACCGCCACGGCAAGAAGGTCAAGCAGGATTCCTTTAATTCCATCTACATGATGGCCGACTCGGGTGCCCGCGGTTCGGCGGCGCAGATTCGTCAGCTAGCCGGTATGCGCGGCTTGATGGCAAAGCCGGATGGTTCGATTATCGAAACACCGATCACGACCAACTTCCGCGAAGGTCTGAACGTTCTCCAGTACTTCATCTCGACCCACGGTGCTCGTAAGGGTCTGGCCGACACGGCACTGAAGACGGCAAACTCCGGCTACCTGACTCGTCGTCTGGTCGATGTGACGCAGGACTTGGTCATCACTGAAGATGATTGCGGTACCAAGAACGGCTTCCCGGTCAAGGCTCTGGTCGAAGGTGGTGAGGTTATCGAGCCCTTGCGTGAGCGTATCCTCGGCCGTGTCACGGTTGACGATCTGGTCGATCCGGAAACCCAGGAAACTGTGATTTTCGCCGGCACCATGCTCGACGAGGATCTGGTCGATCTTATCGATAAGCTGGGCATCGATGAGGTCAAGGTTCGCACCCCGCTGACCTGCGATACTCGTTATGGTCTGTGTGCCAAGTGTTATGGTCGTGACCTCGGTCGTGGCACGATGGTTAATGCCGGCGAATCGGTCGGTGTTATCGCCGCCCAGTCGATTGGCGAGCCGGGTACCCAGCTCACTATGCGTACCTTCCACGTCGGTGGTGCCGCTTCCCGGGCGGCTGTTGCTTCCCAAGTCGAATCGAAATCGGCCGGTACGGTGCGGTTCACCGCAACCATGCGTTATGTCACCAGCGCCAAGGGCGAAAAAGTTGTCATTTCCCGTTCTGGCGAGGTGCTGATTACGGATGATCATGGTCGTGAGCGCGAGCGTCACAAGGTACCGTATGGCGCCATGTTGTCGGTCGATGACGGCAAGGTGGTCAAGGCCGGTGCCAAACTGGCGACCTGGGATCCGCACACCCGTCCGATTGTTACGGAATACGCCGGTACCGTCCGCTTCGAAAACGTTGAAGAGGGTGTCACTGTCGCCAAGCAGGTTGACGATGTAACCGGTCTTTCCACGCTGGTGGTTATCGATCACAAGCGTGGCGGTAAGGCCGCGACCAAGGGTGTCCGCCCGGTCGTCAAGCTGCTCGATGAGTCTGGTCAGGAGGTCAAGATTCATGGTAGCGATCACGCTGTATCGATCGCCTTCCAGGTTGGCTCCATTATTTCGGTGCTCGACGGCCAGCAGGTTGGCGTTGGTGATGTGCTGGCGCGTATGCCGCAAGAGTCTGCCAAGACCCGCGACATTACCGGTGGTTTGCCGCGCGTTGCCGAGTTGTTCGAAGCCCGCACCCCGAAGGATGCCTCCGTGTTGGCCGAGTTCACCGGTACGACCAGTTTTGGTAAGGACACCAAGGGTAAGCAGCGTCTGATCATTACCGACCTTGACGGCAATCAGCACGAATTCCTGATTTCCAAGGATAAGCACGTTCTGGTGCACGACGGTCAGGTGGTCAACAAGGGTGAGAAGATCGTCGAAGGCGAGCCGGATCCGCACGATATTCTGCGTTTGCAAGGTGTCGAGGCGCTGGCCCGCTACATCACCGACGAAGTGCAGGACGTCTATCGTCTGCAAGGCGTGAAAATCAACGACAAGCATATTGAAGTGATTGTTCGTCAGATGTTGCGTCGAGTGACGATTACCGAACCGGGTGATACGAAGTTCATCAAGTCGGAACAGGTTGAGCGTGCCGAGTTGCTGGCTGAAAACGACCGTGTCGTTGCTGAAGGCAAGTTGCCGGCCAATTTCGACCATATGCTGCTCGGTATTACCAAGGCTTCTTTGTCCACCGATTCGTTTATTTCGGCTGCTTCCTTCCAGGAAACGACGCGCGTCCTTACCGAGGCCGCCATCATGGGCAAACGGGACGAGCTGCGCGGTCTGAAGGAAAACGTTATCGTCGGCCGTCTCATTCCGGCGGGTACTGGTCTCGCCTACCATCGCACGAGGAAGGCGCAGACTACCGGCGAAGATATTGCCGGGCGTACCAACACGGACGCGGCGGAAGCGCCTGTTGTTCAGGAAGTGGATCAAGCCTCCTGATTTAGCATGCACCCCCATGTCTCGTTGACATGGGGGTTGATAAACCATAGAATTTATGGTCTTTGTCGGCAGAGGCTAATCATTGTCTCTGCTTTGGATAACAAAATTGCCGTCGTGCACCATCAGTGAGTGCCCGGTCGTTGAAGGAAGTTCGATATGCCGACTATCAATCAGCTCGTGCGCAAGCCGCGCGTTGCCGAAGTCACCAAGAGCAAGGTTCCCGCTCTGGAGAAATGCCCGCAGAAGCGCGGTGTTTGTACTCGTGTCTATACCACCACCCCGAAGAAGCCGAACTCCGCACTCCGTAAGGTTTGCAAGGTTCGTCTGACCAATGGCTTTGAAGTCATTTCCTATATCGGTGGTGAAGGCCATAACCTCCAGGAGCACTCCGTGGTCCTGATCCGTGGTGGTCGTGTCAAGGATTTGCCGGGTGTGCGTTATCACACCGTGCGTGGCTCCCTGGATACCCAGGGTGTCAAGGATCGTAAGCAGTCCCGTTCGAAGTACGGGGCCAAGCGTCCGAAGGCTGCCTAACTTATTAGGTTGCTTAAGTAAGTGGCCGTCCCCTTGGGCGGTCGGGAGAGGCCGGGAGGGTAAAACCCTAGCCCGGCTTTTCAACTGAATCGTGTTTATTTGAGGTTAATATGCCCCGTCGTCGTGAAGTACCCAAGCGTGACATCCTGCCGGATCCCAAGTTCGGTAGCGTTGAAGTTTCCAAGTTCGTTAACGCCATCATGCAAAGCGGCAAGAAGTCCGTCGCCGAACGCATCGTCTATGGTGCTTTCGAGATCATCACCACCAAGGGTGGCAAGGATCCGCTGGAAGTGTTCGGTTCTGCCATGAGCAACGTCAAGCCGATGGTTGAAGTGAAGTCCCGTCGTGTCGGCGGTGCCAACTATCAGGTGCCGGTTGAAGTTCGCCCGGCCCGTCGCGCCGCGCTGGCCATGCGCTGGTTGCGTGAATCCGCCCGCAAGCGTTCAGAAAAGTCGATGGGCCAGCGCCTGGCTGCCGAAATGCTGGAGGCGGCTGAAAACCGTGGCGGCGCCGTCAAGAAGCGCGACGAAGTGCACCGTATGGCTGAAGCCAACAAGGCCTTCGCCCACTTCCGCTTCTAATTTTCAAAGGGCTCTAACGTGGCACGTAAAACTCCCATCGAGCGCTACCGTAATATCGGTATCAGCGCCCACATCGACGCCGGTAAGACGACGACGACCGAACGCATCCTGTACTACACCGGTGTTAATCACAAAATCGGTGAGGTGCATGACGGTGCGGCCACCATGGACTGGATGGAGCAGGAGCAGGAGCGCGGTATCACCATTACCTCGGCTGCTACGACCTGTTACTGGAGCGGGATGGACAAGCAGTTCCCGGCTCACCACATCAACATTATCGACACCCCGGGTCACGTTGACTTCACGATTGAAGTCGAGCGTTCGATGCGCGTCCTTGATGCTGCCTGTATGGTCTACTGTGCGGTTGGCGGCGTTCAGCCGCAGTCCGAAACCGTTTGGCGTCAGGCCAACAAGTACGGCGTGCCGCGTTTGGCCTTCGTAAACAAAATGGACCGTTCCGGTGCCAATTTCTTCCGCGTTGTCGAGCAGTTGAAGTTGCGCCTGAAGGCTAATCCGGTGCCGGTTGTGATTCCTATCGGTGCTGAAGATACCTTCGAAGGTGTGGTTGACCTGATCCGTATGAAAGCCATCTACTGGGACGAAGCCTCCCAGGGTATGAAATACGAAGCGCGCGACATTCCGGCTGATCTGGCTGATGATGCCGCTAGCTGGCGTGAGCAGATGGTTGAGGCTGCTGCCGAGGCTTCCGAGGAGTTGATGAACAAGTATCTCGAAGAGGGTGACCTCTCCGAAGCTGAAATCATCCTTGGTCTGCGTACCCGTACCATCGCCTGTGAAATTCAGCCGATGCTGTGCGGTACCGCCTTTAAGAACAAGGGCGTGCAGAAGATGCTGGACGCTGTGATCGAACTGCTGCCGTCGCCGGTTGATATTCCTCCGGTTAAGGGTATTCTCGAAGATGAGTCCGAGGGCGTTCGTCGTGCTGCCGACGACGAGTCCTTCTCGGCTCTCGCTTTCAAGATTATGACTGACCCGTTTGTTGGTCAGCTAATCTTCTTCCGCGTCTATTCCGGTGTGATCAACTCCGGTGATACCGTTTACAACCCGGTCAAGGGGCGTAAGGAGCGTTTGGGTCGCATCCTGCAGATGCACGCCAATCAGCGCGAAGAAATCAAGGAAGTGCGTGCTGGTGACATCGCAGCTGCTGTCGGTTTGAAAGAGGCGACCACTGGCGATACGCTGTGTGATCCGGCCAAGGTCATCACCCTTGAGCGCATGGTCTTCCCGGAGCCGGTGATTCACGTCGCCGTTGAACCGAAGACCAAGGCTGACCAGGAAAAGATGGGCTTGGCGCTGGGTCGTCTGGCTCAGGAAGATCCGTCCTTCCGTGTGCGTACCGACGAAGAGTCGGGTCAAACCATCATTTCCGGTATGGGTGAATTGCACCTGGAAATTCTGGTTGACCGCATGCGTCGCGAATTCAACGTTGAAGCAACCGTCGGTGCGCCGCAGGTTGCCTACCGCGAGTGCATCAAGAAGTCGGTTGAGCAGGAAGGTAAGTTCGTCAAGCAGTCTGGCGGTCGTGGTCAGTTCGGTCATGTCTGGCTCAAGATCGAGCCGAACGAGGCTGGCAAGGGCTACGAGTTCGTCGATGCCATCAAGGGCGGTGTGGTTCCTCGTGAATTCATTCCGGCTGTTGATAAGGGCTTGCGCGACGCGGTGACGAGTGGTGTTCTGGCTGGCTTCCCGGTCGTCGATATCAAGTTCACGCTATTCGACGGTTCTTACCATGATGTTGACTCCAACGAAAACGCCTTCCGCATGGCTGCTTCGATGGCTTTCAAGGAAGGTATGAAGAAAGCCAGTCCGACGCTGCTGGAGCCGATGATGGCTGTCGAGGTCGAGACTCCGGAAGAGTACATGGGGAACGTCATGGGTGACCTGTCGTCGCGTCGTGGCATCGTTCAGGGCATGGAAGATCAGGTTGGCGGCATCAAGTTGGTCAAGGCGGAAGTGCCGCTATCTGAAATGTTCGGGTACTCGACGTCTGTGCGTTCGCTGTCGCAAGGCCGCGCCACCTACTCGATGGAATTCAAGCACTATACCGAAGCGCCGAAGAACGTCGCTGAGGCTGTCATTAACAAAAAGTAATACGTTATTGGAGAACCGATAATGGCAAAAGAGAAATTTGAACGTACCAAACCGCACGTAAACGTCGGTACGATTGGTCACGTTGACCACGGCAAGACCACGCTGACGGCAGCGATCACGACGGTGCTGTCGAAGAAGTACGGCGGCGCCGCCAAGGCTTACGATCAGATTGACGCAGCCCCGGAAGAAAAGGCTCGCGGCATCACGATCAACACTGCGCACGTCGAGTACGAAACCGCCAATCGTCACTACGCCCACGTTGACTGCCCGGGTCACGCCGACTACGTCAAGAACATGATTACCGGTGCTGCCCAGATGGATGGCGCCATCCTCGTCTGTTCCGCTGCTGACGGCCCGATGCCGCAAACCCGCGAACACATCCTGCTGGCCCGTCAGGTCGGTGTGCCGTACGTTCTGGTCTTCATGAACAAGTGCGACATGGTGGATGATGCCGAACTGCTCGAGCTGGTCGAAATGGAACTGCGCGAGCTGCTCTCCAAGTACGACTTCCCGGGCGACGACACCCCGATCATTCACGGTTCCGCCCTGAAGGCCCTCGAAGGCGATCAGTCGGAAATCGGCGAGCCCTGCATCTTCCGTCTGGCTGATGCTCTGGACTCCTACATCCCGACCCCGGAGCGCGCTGTTGATCTGCCGTTCCTGATGCCGGTTGAAGATGTCTTCTCGATCTCTGGTCGCGGCACCGTGGTGACCGGCCGTATCGAACGTGGCGTCGTCAAGGTTGGCGAAGAAATTGAAATCGTCGGTATTCGCCCGACCGTCAAGACCACCTGTACCGGTGTCGAAATGTTCCGCAAGCTGCTCGACCAAGGTCAGGCTGGCGATAACGTTGGCGCCCTGCTGCGTGGTACCAAGCGTGAAGACGTCGAGCGTGGTCAGGTCCTGTGCAAGCCGGGCTCGATCACCCCGCACACCCACTTCACTGGCGAAGTGTATGTTCTGTCGAAGGACGAAGGTGGTCGTCACACCCCGTTCTTCAACAACTACCGTCCGCAGTTCTACTTCCGTACCACCGACGTGACCGGCGCGATCTCCCTGCCGGAAGGCGTTGAAATGGTCATGCCGGGTGACAACATCCAGATGACCGTCAAGCTGATCGCTCCGATCGCCATGGAAGAAGGTCTGCGTTTCGCCATCCGTGAAGGCGGTCGTACCGTCGGTGCTGGTGTCGTTGCCAAGATCATCGAGTAATTCGTTCTTTTTGAAAATCGGGGTGGAAGCGATTCCATCCCATCGCTCTTTGGAAGCCAAAAATGCAAAGCCAAAAAATCCGTATCCGTCTCAAGGCATTCGACTATCGTCTGATCGATCAATCCGCTCAGGAAATCGTTGAAACCGCCAAGCGTACCGGTGCCGTCGTTCGTGGTCCTGTGCCACTGCCGACGCGTAAGCAGCGTTTCGATATCCTGCGTTCGCCGCACGTGAACAAGGCTTCCCGCGATCAGTTGGAAATTCGTACCCATCTGCGTTTGATGGACATCGTTGATCCGACCGACAAGACGGTTGATGCGCTGATGAAGCTGGACCTCCCGGCTGGCGTCGACGTCGAAATCAAGTTGCAGTAATTAAGGGTTGCGGATATAATCCGCGCCTTTCGGGGGTGGCCGGTGACGGCTGCCCATTTGTTGTTTTACATCGACCGGCCAATCGCAGCCGGCGGTGAGGAGAATAACCATGAGTCTAGGCCTTGTTGGTCGCAAGGTTGGCATGACTCGCATTTTTGCTGAGGATGGTGCGTCCATCCCGGTAACTGTGCTTGACGTGTCAAACAACCGCGTGACCCAAGTCAAAACGCCGGAGATCGATGGCTACGCAGCCATTCAGGTCGCATTCGGCAAGCGCCGTGCCTCTCGCGTTTCCAAGCCCATTGCTGGCCATCTGGCCAAGGCGGGTGTGGAAGCCGGGCACGTCCTCAAGGAATTCCGTATCGATGCTGATCAGCTGGCCTCTTTCAAGGCGGGTGATCAGGTTGCTGTCACGATTTTTGCCGAAGGGCAAAAAGTTGATGTGACCGGCACTTCTATCGGTAAGGGTTTCCAGGGCGGTATCAAGCGCCATAATTTTAGTTCCCAGCGTGCTTCGCACGGTAACTCGGTGTCGCATAACGCACCGGGTTCTATCGGTATGGCGCAGGATCCGGGTCGTGTTTTTCCGGGTAAGCGCATGGCCGGCCATCTCGGTGATGTGCAGTCCACTACGCAGGGCTTGGTAATTGTACGTGTCGATTCCGAGCGTCAATTGCTGCTGGTTCGTGGCGCCGTTCCGGGTGCCAAGGGCGCTGACGTAGTTGTGCGTCCGGCAGTCAAGGCTTAAGGGGACGACATGGAACTCAAGGTAATTAACGAGCAAGGCCAGGAGTCTGCAAAGTTGCAGGCGTCCGACGTGCTGTTTGGTCGTGACTTTAATGAAGCGCTGGTGCACCAGATCGTCGTGGCTTATCAGGCCAATGCGCGTTCCGGTGATCGTCAGCAAAAAGACCGTTCGGAAGTTCGTCATACGACGACCAAGCCGTGGCGCCAGAAGGGTACGGGTCGTGCTCGTGCCGGTAGCAATGGTAGCCCGTTGTGGCGCGGGGGTGGTCGCACCTTCCCGAACTCGCCGGATGAAAATTTCAGCCAAAAGGTTAACAAGAAGATGTTCCGCGCCGGTATGGCTGCGATTCTCTCCGAGTTGGCCCGTCAAGACCGCCTTGTAGTGGTTGATGATCTGGCTGTCGATGCGCCGAAGACCAAATTGTTCTCGCAGAAGCTGAAGAATATGGGTCTGGAAGGCAATCTTCTGGTTGTTACGGACGCGTTGACCGAGAATCTCTATCTCTCGTCGCGCAATCTGCCCAATGTTTTGGTGCTCGAAGCCCAAGAAGCTGACCCGGTTTCGCTGGTTCGCTTTGCCAAGGTGCTTGTTACCAAGAGCGCGGTGGCTAAGTTCGAGGAGATGTGGGGATGAATCAACAACGTCTGATGCAAGTTCTGCTTGCTCCGCAAATCTCTGAGAAGGCAACCTACGTCGCCGAAAAGAATGAGCAAGTCATCTTCCGTGTGGCGACCGATGCCACCAAGCCGGAAATCAAGGCTGCGGTTGAGTTGCTCTTTAAGGTTGAAGTTGAGTCCGTTCAGGTCGCCAACGTCAAGGGCAAGGTCAAGCGTTTCAAAGGTACGGTTGGGCGCCGCAAGGGCTGGAAAAAAGCCTATGTCTGTCTCAAGGCTGGCCAGGAAATCAATTTTGTCGAAGGGGGGGCTGCCTAATGGCACTCGTTAAAGTCAAGCCGACTTCCCCGGGTCGTCGTGCCGTTGTTCAGGTCGTCAACCCTAATCTGCACAAGGGTAAGCCTTTTGCGGCCTTGGTTGAGGCTAAGTCCGGTAACGCCGGCCGTAACAACAATGGTCGCATTACTGTTCGTCACCAAGGTGGTGGACACAAGCAGTCCTATCGCGTCATCGACTTCAAGCGGACCAAGGACGGTATTCCGGCCAAGGTTGAGCGTCTCGAATACGACCCGAACCGCACTGCAAACATTGCATTGCTCTGCTACGCCGATGGTGAGCGCCGCTACATCATTGCCAACAAGGGCATGGTGGTTGGTCAGCAGGTAATGAGTGGTTCCGAAGCGCCGATCAAGTCGGGTAACGCGTTGCCGATTCGCAACATTCCGGTCGGTACGACCATTTGCTGTGTTGAAATGCTCCCGGGCAAGGGTGCTCAGTTGGCCCGCTCGGCAGGGACTTCTGTTCAGTTGCTGGCTCGCGAAGGTATCTACGCCCAGGTTCGCCTGCGCTCCGGTGAAGTTCGTCGTGTGCATGTTGAATGCCGCGCCACCATCGGTGAGGTCGGTAACGAAGAGCACAACCTGCGTAAGTTTGGCAAGGCTGGTGCTATGCGTTGGCGTGGTATTCGCCCGACCGTTCGTGGTACTGCTATGAACCCGATCGATCACCCGCACGGTGGTGGTGAAGGTCGTACTGGTGAAGGTCGCGTACCGGTTAATCCGTGGGGGCAGCCGACCAAGGGTTACCGTACCCGCAGCAACAAGCGCACGAATAGCATGATCGTGTCGCGCCGTCATAAGCGTTAAGGGGTAGGAAATGGGACGTTCTCTGAAAAAGGGCCCGTTTGTAGATGCGTACCTGATCGACAAAGTCGAAGCGGTCCGTGCTACTAGCGACAAGCGCCCGATCAAGACCTGGTCGCGTCGTTCGACGATCCTCCCCGAGTTCATCGGTTTGACGATCGCCGTACACAATGGCAAGCAGCATATTCCGGTTTTTGTTACCGAGAATATGGTCGGTCACAAGCTTGGCGAGTTTTCGCTGACCCGTACGTTTAAGGGTCACACCGCCGGCAAAAAGGCCAAGAAGTAAGGAGCTGACATGGAAACTCGTGCAAGTCTGCGGGGCGTACGCCTCTCTGCGCAAAAAGGTCGCCTGGTGGCTGATCTGGTGCGCGGCAAGCCGGTCGGTCAGGCTCTAAACATCCTGGCCTTCTCCCCGAAAAAGGGGGCTGGTATCGTCAAGAAAGTTCTCGAGTCGGCGATTGCCAACGCGGAACACAATGACGGTGCCGATATCGACGAATTGAAAGTTAAGATCATTTACGTCGAAAAAGGCATGGTGCTGAAGCGCTTTACTGCGCGCGCCAAGGGTCGTGGTAATCGGATCATCAAGCCGACCTGCCACATTTATCTGACCGTTGGTAACTAAGGAAGAGCCATGGGACAGAAAATTCATCCGACTGGCTTCCGCCTGGCAGTCACCAAAAACTGGAGTTCGCGCTGGTACGCTGCCAGCAAGGACTTTCCTGGCATGTTGAACGAAGACGTCAAGGTCCGTGAGTATCTGAAGCGGAAGTTGGCGCACGCCTCTGTCGGTCGCGTCCTTATCGAGCGCCCGGCCAAGAATGCCCGCGTTACGATCTACTCGGCACGTCCGGGTGTCGTGATCGGCAAAAAGGGCGAGGATATCGAACAGCTGCGTACGGATCTTCAGCGCATCATGGGCGTTCCCGTTCATGTGTCGATCGAAGAAATCCGCAAGCCGGAAATCGATGCTCAACTGATCGCCGACTCGATTGCTCAGCAGCTCGAAAAGCGGATCATGTTCCGTCGCGCCATGAAGCGTGCGATGCAGAATGCGATGCGCCTTGGCGCCCAGGGCATCAAGGTGATGAGCGCGGGTCGTCTGAACGGTGCAGAAATCGCCCGTAGCGAGTGGTATCGCGAAGGTCGTGTGCCACTTCATACGCTCCGCGCAAACATCGATTATGCGACCTCCGAAGCTCTGACCACCTACGGCATCATCGGTATCAAGGTCTGGGTCTACAAGGGTGACATGCTTGATCGTGGCGAACAGCCGGAAGCAGCCGAGCCGGCTGGCGATGATCGCAAGCCGCGTCGTGCTCCGGGTAAGCCCGAAGGCGATCGCCCGCGTACCCGTACGGTGAAAAAGCCGGAAGGTGACGGCGCTCCGGCCAAGCGAGTAAGAAAGGCAGGTGCCTAAATGTTGCAACCAAATCGTCGCAAGTTCCGCAAGGAACATAAGGGCCGTAATGAAGGTCTGGCGACCCGTGGTACGAAGGTTTCGTTCGGCGAATGGGGGCTCAAGGCCACCGGTCGTGGTCGTTTGACTGCGCGCCAGATCGAAGCAGCTCGTCGTGCGATGACCCGCCACATCAAGCGTGGTGGTCGCATCTGGATCCGTATCTTCCCGGACAAGCCGATTTCCAAGAAGCCGGCCGAGGTTCGTATGGGTAACGGTAAGGGTAACCCGGAGTATTGGGTCGCCGAAATTCAGCCGGGCAAGGTCCTGTATGAGATGGATGGCGTGAATGAAGCGCTGGCTCGCGAGGCATTTGCTCTTGCTGCTGCCAAGCTGCCGATTTCCACCACCTTCGTGACTCGTCATCTGGGGTAATCATGAAAGCTAGTGAACTGAGAACCAAGAGCGTGGACGAGCTCAATAAGGAATTGCTGGACCTTCTGAAGGCCCAGTTCGGTCTGCGTATGCAGCTTGCTACCCAGCAGCTGTCCAATACCAGCCAAATGTCCAAGGTGCGTCGTGACATCGCTCGCGTTCGCACGCTTATCCGTGAAAAGGCGGTGCAGCAATGAGCGAAACCACCAGCATCAAACGCACCCTGATCGGTCGCGTTGTGAGCGATAAAATGGACAAGACTGTTACCGTCCTAGTCGAACGTAAGGTTAAGCACCCGATGTACGGCAAGGTAATGGTTCGTTCCAAGAAGTACCACGCGCACAATGAGGGTAATTCGGCGAAGGCCGGTGATCTCGTCGAGATCGTCGAAACGCGCCCGGTATCCCGCACCAAGACTTGGGCGGTCACAACCGTCCTGCAGAAGGCTATCGTTGTATAACGAAAGTTTTTGAAAACACTTGCGTGACACAAAAAGAAGCCGGTATAATCCGGCTTCTTTTTTGTTGGCAGTCGTCCTGGCGGCCGGCAAAGTTGTTCGACCCGCACGGGTTCCAAGACTGACCGCCTAGGCGGGTTAAGTTGGAGTTAATTTAAATGATTCAGATGCAGACGACTCTGGACGTCGCCGATAACACCGGTGCTCGTTCAGTAATGTGTATCAAAGTGCTCGGTGGATCCAAGCGCCGCTATGCTGGCATTGGTGACATCATCAAGGTCAGCATCAAAGATGCTGCGCCGCGTGGTCGTGTTAAGAAGGGTGATGTATATAACGCCGTGGTGGTTCGCACCGCCAAGGGTGTTCGTCGTCCGGATGGCTCGCTGGTTCGCTTTGATGGCAATGCCGCAGTTCTTCTCAACAACAAGCTCGAGCCGATCGGCACGCGCATCTTTGGCCCGGTGACCCGCGAATTGCGTACCGAGCGCTTTATGAAGATCGTGTCCCTGGCTCCTGAAGTGCTGTAAGGGACGCGTGATGGAAAAAATTCGTAAAGGCGACGAAGTCGTCGTAATTACCGGTAAAGACAAGGGCAAGCGCGGTACCGTGCTGCGCCGTGTTGATGAAGAGCATGTGCTGGTTGAGGGTGTCAATCGTGCCAAGAAGCACGTCAAGCCGAATCCCGTCAAGGGCGTGGCTGGTGGCATCGTCGATAAGGATATGCCGATTCATCTCTCCAACGTTGCGTTGTTTAATCCTGCTACCAAGAAGGCTGACCGCGTCGGCTTCAAGGCGCTCGATGACGGTCGCAAGGTTCGCGTGTTCAAGTCGAACGGCGAACTGGTAAACGCTTAAGGGGTAGACATGGCGCGTTTGCAGCAGTTTTACAAAGAAACCGTCGTTGGCGACATGACCAAGCAGTTTGGTTACAAGTCGGTGATGGAAGTGCCGCGTATCACCAAGATTACCCTGAACATGGGTGTCGGTGAGGCGGTGGCTGATAAGAAGGTGCTTGAGAATGCCGTCGGCGACATGCAGAAGATTGCAGGTCAAAAGCCGGTGACGACCAAGGCTCGCAAGTCCATCGCAGGTTTCAAGATTCGCGATGGCTATCCGATCGGTTGCATGGTTACCTTGCGCGGTCCTCGTATGTTCGAGTTCCTTGATCGCCTGGTTACCGTTGCGCTGCCGCGGGTTCGCGACTTCCGTGGTATTTCTGGCAAGGGTTTTGATGGCCAGGGTAACTACAATATGGGTGTCAAAGAGCAGATCATTTTCCCGGAAATCGAGTACGACAAAATCGATGCTCTTCGGGGTATGAATATCAGTATCACAACGACCGCGAAGACCGATGCCGAAGCGAAAGCTCTGCTGGCCGCGTTCAAGTTCCCGTTCAAGAATTGAGGCAATCATGGCAAAACTTGCTCTGATCAACCGTGAAGAGAAGCGCCGCAAGATGGTCGCGCAGTACGCGAAGAAGCGTGCGGCCCTGGAGGCGATTATCACTGACGAAAGCCTCTCTGACCAGGAGCGTTACGACGCCCGTCTGAAGCTTCAGGCCCTGCCGCGCAATTCGAGCCCGTCCCGTCTGCGCAATCGTTGCCAGCTGACCGGTCGTCCGCGTGGTGTTTTCCGTAAGTTCGGTTTGTGCCGTAACAAGATTCGTGAGCTCGCATTCAATGGCGAAATCCCGGGTATTGTTAAGGCCAGCTGGTAAGAGGAGATTCAGAAATGGCTATGAGCGATCCGATCGCGGACATGCTGACTCGCATGCGCAACGCCCAGCTCGCCGAGAAGGCGTCTGTCTCCATGCCGTCGTCCAAGCTCAAGGTGGCTATCGCCGCCGTGCTCAAGGATGAAGGTTACGTTGATGATTTCGCAGTTCGTCAGGCTGATGGCAAGCCGACCCTCGAAATTGCACTCAAGTATTACGCCGGTCGTCCGGTAATTGAGCGCATCGAGCGTGTTTCGAAGCCTGGTCTGCGGATTTACAAGGGCTGTGAAGATATTCCCCGTGTCATGAATGGTCTTGGTGTGGCGATTGTGTCCACCCCCAAGGGCGTTATGACTGATCGCAAGGCTCGTGCCAGCAAGGTTGGCGGCGAAGTCCTGTGCATCGTGGCATAAGGAGGGAATTCATGTCTCGTATTGGTAAGAATCCCGTAGTTCTGCCGGCCGGTGTTGAAATTTCGGTTGGTGAGCAGATCGTTGTCAAAGGCCCGCTGGGCATTCTGAAGACTGCCGCTCATCCTTCCGTTACAGTCGCTGTCGAAGGGCAAAACGTTCAGGTTTCCAAGGTTGCTGGTGCTGACAACGCGTCCGCCATGTGGGGCACCATGCGTGCCAACCTCAACAACATGGTAACCGGTGTCTCCAAGGGTTTTGAGAAGAAGCTGCAGCTGGTTGGCGTGGGTTACCGCGCTCAGGCTCAAGGTGATACCTTGAACCTCTCGCTCGGTTTTTCTCACCCGGTGGCGCACAAGATGCCTGTTGGTGTGAAAGTCGAATGTCCGACCCAAACCGAAATCCTGATCAAGGGTTCGGATAAGCAACAGGTCGGCCAGGTTGCAGCCGAAGTTCGCGCATACCGGAAGCCGGAGCCCTACAAGGGCAAGGGCGTTCGTTACGCGGACGAAGTGGTTGTTATCAAGGAAACCAAGAAGAAGTAAGGGTGGCATATGTTTAACAAGAAACAAGCGCGTCTGCGCCGCGCCCGCCAAACCCGGGCCAAAATCGCCGAGCTCAAGGCTGTGCGCTTGTGCGTTAATCGCACGAACTGCCACATTTACGCCCAGATCATTTCGCCCTGCGGCGGCAAGGTTCTGGCTTCGGCTTCCACGCTGGAAACGGGCGTCCGCAACGATGTCCCGAACGGCGGTAACAAGGCTGCTGCCACCTCTGTTGGCAAGCTGATCGCCGAACGCGCAAAAGCGGCCGGTATTGAGCAGGTGGCTTTTGATCGTTCCGGTCTTCAGTACCATGGTCGTGTTCAGGCGCTGGCTGAAGCTGCGCGTGAAGCTGGTCTGAAGTTCTGATCGCCGAAAAGGATAAGGTTAGAAAATGGCTAAACCTGAAAGAAACAAGAAGCCGCAACAGGCTGAAGAGCGCGATGATGGTATGCGCGAAAAGATGGTTGCGGTTAATCGCGTCACCAAGGTGGTTAAAGGCGGCCGTATCCTCGGTTTCGCTGCATTGACCGTCGTTGGTGATGGTGATGGTGGTATCGGCATGGGCAAGGGCAAGTCCCGCGAAGTGCCGGTTGCTGTTCAGAAGGCAATGGAAGAGGCTCGTCGCAAGATGGCCAAGGTCAGCCTGAAGAGCGGTACCGTGCATCACACGGTGATGGGTCGCCACGGTGCAACGACCGTGATGATTCAGCCGGCCCCCGAGGGTACCGGCATCATCGCCGGCGGCGCCATGCGCGCTGTCTTCGAAGTTGTTGGCGTGACCAACGTGGTGGCCAAGGCTCACGGCTCCACCAATCCCTACAACATCGTGCGTGCCACCATCGACGGTTTGTCGAAGGTGAATACGCCGGCCGAAATCGCCGCTAAGCGCGGTCTTTCGGTTGATCAGATCCTGGGGTAAGTCATGGCTGACAAGAAAATCACAGTGAAGCTCGTCAAGAGCATCATCGGGACCAAGCAGGATCATCGCGCTACCGTACGCGGCCTGGGTCTGCGCAAGCTGAACAGCTCTGCTGAGCTCCTGGATACGCCGGCTGTTCGCGGCATGATCCAGAAGGTCCAGTACCTGGTTAAGGTCGAGGGTTAAACCATGCGTCTAAATACGATTAAGCCGGCCGAAGGCTCCAAGAAGGCTGCCAAGCGTGTTGGCCGCGGTATTGGTTCCGGCCTTGGCAAAACCTGTGGTCGCGGCCACAAGGGTCAGAAGTCCCGTTCCGGTGGCTTCCACAAGGTTGGCTTCGAGGGCGGTCAAATGCCGCTGCAGCGTCGTCTGCCGAAGCGCGGTTTCAATTCCCTGACCCGCGCTCGCAACTATGAAGTTCGCCTGACGGATCTGGATCGTCTGCCGATCGATGAAATCGATTTGCTGGCTCTCCAGGCAGCCGGGATTGTTCCGGGCGACGCATTGTCTGCCAAGGTCATCCTGGCTGGTGCGATCACCCGCAAGGTGGTTCTCAAAGGCGTTGGTGCCACCAAGGGTGCCAAAGCAGCGATCGAAGCCGTTGGCGGCTCCGTCGCCGAGTAAGAACGCGAAAGGTCTGAACGTTGGCAGCTAATCCCAATACCGTTGGCAAAGGTGGCAAATTCGGCGATTTGAAGCGCCGTTTGTGGTTCCTTGTCGGTGCGCTGGTCGTCTATCGCATTGGCGCGCATATCCCGGTTCCCGGGATTGACCCCAACGTTCTTTCCGATCTGTTCAATTCGCAGAAGGGCGGCATCCTCGGCATGTTCAACATGTTCTCGGGTGGCGCTCTGTCGCGTTTCACGATTTTTGCATTGGGGATCATGCCTTACATTTCGGCATCGATCATCATGCAGTTGATGAGTGTGGCCAGCCCGCAACTTGAAGCTCTCAAGAAAGAGGGCGAAGCAGGTCGGCGTAAGATCACTCAATACACCCGTTATGGGACGCTAGCTCTCGCTCTCTTTCAGGGCCTAGGTATCGCTGTAGCGCTGGAAGCCCAGCCCGGTTTGGTTTTAGACCCTGGCTTCCTGTTCCGTTTGACCACCGTTACGACGCTCGTTACCGGGACGATGTTCCTGATGTGGCTGGGCGAGCAAATCACGGAGCGTGGTCTGGGTAACGGCATTTCGATCATCATTTTTGGTGGTATCGCGGCCGGGCTACCGAATGCTATCGGCGGCCTGCTCGAGTTGGTTCGGACTGGCGCCATGCATCCGCTGACCGCTCTGGTTATCTGTGTTTTGGTGGCTCTGGTTACCGCGTTTGTTGTGTTTGTTGAGCGCGGTCAACGCAAGATTCTGGTTAATTACGCCAAGCGCCAGGTTGGCAACAAGATTTATGGCGGGCAGAGTTCACATCTGCCGCTGAAGTTGAATATGTCGGGTGTTATCCCCCCGATTTTCGCCTCCTCGATCATTCTGTTTCCGGCGACGGTGGCTGGCTGGTTTGGCTCGGGCGAATCGATGCGCTGGCTGAAGGATGTTGCCGGCACGCTTGCACCGGGGCAGCCGATTTACGTGATGCTTTACGCAGCGGCGATCGTTTTCTTCTGTTTCTTCTACACCGCCTTGGTTTTTAATTCCAAGGAAACGGCCGATAACCTGAAAAAGAGTGGTGCTTTTGTTCCCGGGATTCGTCCGGGCGAGCAGACTGCGCGGTACATCGATAAGATTCTGATGCGTTTGACGCTAATCGGTGCTGCGTACATCACATTGGTTTGTCTGTTGCCTGAGTTCCTGATCCTGAAGTGGAATGTTCCCTTCTATTTTGGCGGTACCTCGTTGTTGATTATCGTGGTTGTGACGATGGACTTCATGTCGCAGGTTCAGGCTTATGTCATGTCGCACCAGTATGAAAGTCTCTTGAAGAAAGCTAACTTCAAGGGTTCCCCGATGATCAAGTAAATAGTAGTCATGGCTAAAGAAGATTACATCGAGATGCTGGGAGAGGTTGTAGAAAATCTCCCGAACGCGACCTTCAAAGTCAAGTTGGAAAACGGGCACATCGTGCACGGGTTTATTTCTGGAAAAATGCGGATGCATTACATCCGCATCCTTCCCGGAGACAAGGTAACCGTGCAACTGACCCCATACGATTTAAGCAAGGCGCGGATTGTTTTCCGCGCCAAGTAAAAAGTTCTCTACGCAATAAACCGCAGGGCAAGGAAACACGGCTGCTTCCGAGCCCTCGCAGACGAGGAGTGAAACATGAAAGTGCAACCTTCAGTGAAGCGCGTGTGCCGCAATTGCAAAGTAATCCGTCGCAAGGGTGTCGTTCGCGTCATTTGCAAGGATCCGCGTCATAAGCAGCGCCAGGGTTAATTTCCTGGTGAGTCTGGCATTCGTTAATTTTCGAAATATTGGAGTGATTCAATGGCCCGTATTGCAGGGGTAAACATTCCGAACCATCAGCATGCAGAGATCGCCCTGACGGCGATTTTTGGCATCGGCCGTACCCGCGCACAGAAAATCTGTGATGCGGCCGGTATCGTTCGTACCAAGAAAATGAAAGATCTGTCCGATGCGGACATGGATCGTTTGCGTGATGAAGTGGGCAAGTACACCGTAGAAGGTGACTTGCGCCGTGAAGTCACGATGAACATCAAGCGTCTGATGGACCTCGGTTGCTACCGTGGTCTGCGCCATCGCAAGGGCCTGCCCTGCCGTGGTCAGCGCACCCGTACCAATGCACGTACCCGCAAGGGCCCGCGCAAGGCCATCGCTGGCAAGAAGTAATAGGGACAGAACATGGCAAAGACTGCTACCAAAGTTCGCAAGAAGGTCAAAAAGAACGTTGCCGAGGGCATTGCCCACATTCACGCTTCGTTCAATAACACCATCATCACCATTACCGATCGCCAGGGCAACGCGCTGTCCTGGGCTACGTCCGGTGGTGCCGGCTTCCGCGGTTCGCGTAAGTCCACCCCGTTCGCTGCTCAGGTGGCTGCTGAAGCTGCCGGCAAGGCCGCTCAGGAATGTGGCGTCAAGAATCTGGAAGTTCGCATCAAGGGCCCTGGTCCTGGTCGTGAATCGTCTGTCCGTGCGCTCAACGCGCTGGGCATGAAGATCACCGCGATTTCCGACGTGACGCCGGTGCCGCACAACGGCTGCCGTCCGCCCAAAAAGCGCCGCATCTAAGGAGAAAGACAAGTGGCTCGTAATCTCGATCCGAAATGCCGTCAGTGCCGCCGCGAAGGCGAAAAGCTGTTCCTGAAGGGCGAAAAGTGTTTTACCGATAAGTGCGCCATCGAGCGCCGCTCCTACGCTCCTGGCCAACATGGCCAGAAGTCCGGTGCCCGTCTCTCCGACTACGGCGTTCACCTGCGCGCCAAGCAGAAGATTCGTCGCGTCTATGGCGTTCTCGAAGGCCAGTTCCGCAAGACTTTTGCTGAAGCCGACCGCCGCAAGGGCCAGACTGGTGAAAACCTGCTGCAACTGCTCGAAGCCCGTCTGGACTCCGTAGCTTACCGCATGGGTTTTGGTGCTTCGCGCACCGAGTCCCGCCAAGTGGTTCGTCACAACGGTGTTCTGGTTAACGGCAAGCGCGTTAACATCCCGTCCTTCCTGGTCAAGCCGGGTGATGTTGTTCAGCTGACCGCTCGCGCCCGTGCATCCCTGCGTTGCAAGGCCGCTCTCGAAGCAGCCGAGTCGCGTGGCTTCCCGGAATGGGTTGCTGTGGACACCAAGGAAGGCAAGGGCACGTTCAAGGCTATGCCGCAGCGCTCCGAGCTGCCGTCGACCCTGAACGAAGGTCTCGTCATCGAACTTTACTCGAAGTAATCACTGAGCAGAGGAATTTAGCCCATGCAAAACAGTGGACTTCTGAAACCCCGCATCATCGATGTGCAGAGTGTTTCGCCCGTGCAAGCCAAGGTCGTCATGGAGCCGTTCGAACGCGGCTATGGCCACACTCTTGGCAATGCGCTGCGCCGCATTCTGCTGTCTTCAATGCCGGGTTACGCGCCGACTGAGGTCGGTATCGAAGGTGTGCTTCATGAGTACTCCACCGTTGATGGCGTTCAGGAGGATGTCGTTGACATCCTTTTGAACCTCAAGGGTATTGTGTTCAAGTTGCATAACCGCGATGTGGTAACGCTCAATCTGGTCAAGGAAGGTGAAGGCGTCGTTCGTGCCGGTGATATTGAATTGCCGCATGACGTCGAAATCATCAATCCGGAACATGTTGTCGCTCACCTCTCTCCTGGCGGCAAGCTCGCCATGGAAATCAAGGTCGAGAAGGGTCGTGGTTACGTGCCCGGTAACATGCGCAATCTGGGCGACTCCAAGACCATTGGCAAGCTCGTGCTTGATGCCTCGTTCAGCCCGATTCGCCGCGTCGCTTATGCAGTTGAAAGCGCCCGCGTTGAGCAACGTACCGACCTGGACAAGCTGATTGTCGACATCGAAACCAACGGCGTTGTCGAGCCGGAAGAAGCCATTCGTTACGCTGCTCGCGTACTGATGGAACAACTTTCCGTGTTCGCCGACCTGGAGGGTACCGCTCCTGTGGCCGAGGCTTCCAAGCCGGCCCAGGTAGATCCGGTTCTGCTCCGCCCGGTAGATGACCTCGAACTGACGGTTCGTTCCGCGAACTGCCTGAAGGCCGAGAACATCTATTACATCGGCGATCTGATTCAGCGTACCGAGAACGAACTTCTCAAGACCCCGAACCTGGGTCGTAAGTCGCTGAACGAGATCAAGGAAGTGTTGGCCGCACGCGGTTTGACGCTCGGCATGAAACTGGAAAATTGGCCGCCCGCCGGTCTGGAAAAGGTCTAAGGACCTTTTTCAGCTCGGGCAGTCAAGGGACGCCTGCAGAACATAGAAAGGATTAACCATGCGTCACCGCAATGGACTTCGCAAACTGAACCGTACCAGCAGCCATCGCCTCGCGATGCTGCGCAACATGACTGTTTCTCTTCTCCGTCACGAGGCCATCAAGACCACCGTGCCGAAGGCCAAGGAGCTGCGCCGTGTTGTTGAACCGATGATTACCCTGGGCAAGAACCCGACCCTGGCCAACAAGCGTCTGGCATTTGACCGCCTGCGCGATCGCGAGATCGTCGTCAAGCTGTTTGCCGAACTGGGTCCGCGTTACAACGCCCGTCCGGGTGGCTACCTTCGCATTCTGAAGTGTGGCTTCCGCGATGGCGATAACGCACCGATGGCTTTCGTCGAACTGGTTGATCGTCCGGAGCCTACCGAGGCTGTGGAAGTGGACGAAGCTGCTGAATAAGCTGCTGACGTTTTAAGAAAAGGCCGGGATTTCCCGGCCTTTTTCTTTTGGATGGAGGTTTATTCGAAAGCCTTGTCGTTCGGGGCGCTATAAAGTGCCTTCATTTCGTCGGACAGCGGCATGTTCAGATTCAGTCCCTTCGGCGGAATCGGGGCCATGAACCACTTGGCGTAGATCTTTTCGGCATCACCGGAGGTCATCGCTTTGGTCAGCGCTGCATCGACCACCTTCTTGAAGGCCGGGTCGTCCTTGCGCAGCATGCAGCCGTAGGCTTCCTTCGATTGGGCGGTACCGACCACGACCCAGTCGGCTGGCTTCTTGGCCTTGGCCATTTCACCATAGAGCAGCGCGTCGTCCATCATGAAGGCGACGGCGCGGCCGGTTTCCAG
>NZ_SSSQ01000014.1 GCF_009469765.1 Dechloromonas hortensis | reverse complement strand
CGGCAGTCATTTGCCGTTCATGGTTATGTCATGTGTTGTACGTAGGCTGTCAGTTCCTTTGACTAAACCGTCAAAAGCCTCTACGCCACAAGACGGAAACCAAAATGGACAAAATCACGTTGAATCACAGGCCATCTATCACGATGCATGGACTGTTCGGCTATGTCTGAGGGTCGGCCGGGATTCATGTGAAATCCTCGAAAAACTCTGCTAACCATCGGATTTAGCGTAAAAAATCTGGCGTCGACTATTTAGACTGATGGCGCCAGCCGGCCTTGTGACTCAACAGTGGCGGATCAAACAACGTGCTGCACACCACGTTGAACAAGTGGTTCGAGTTCATCAACCCGCCACAGAATTCTGGCTCGGTCGCGATGGTCATTCCCGTCATTCGCGGAAGAATCCACGACATGAACGGGCTTGCTGGATCAAGGCATGCCTGGATTTCGTCTTGGCCGACCAGTTGAAGCTTGTCGCCTCCTCCACATGGGTCCGGACTTTCGGTAAAGTAATCCAAGTCGATATCGAGGATCACCGAATGGTGCTCTTGCCCTGAGATCGCCTCGGTTAGCTGCTCCACGGAGTCATAACAACAGACCAGATGCTTCCGCCCTTCGATATCCACGAAATCCTCTGGGCATTCATCACGTTGCTTTTGCACAACGTGGATGTCGCCAATCAGATTGAGGTAAGCCGCAGCCAGGATGTGGCCATCGTTTAAGGCATGTAACTTATCCCAGCAAAAGTAACCGACAGCCTTGTAGTCGGTCGTATCAAGCGTGCTGAGCCACTCGCATTCGAGGTCGCAGGGTTGAGCAAGATCTTGATGCCAGTCCAGAGAAATCAGTGTTGGCGGATTGGGCTGCTCAGCCTGCTTGTTGCGCCACTTGAGCCAATAGTAGAAAGCGAAACGATGATCCTGAACGATCGCCACTTCGATTGCACGCCTCCTATCGATCGGATGTGCAACGATGTCGTAGTAGGTTCCAGGTGGGCGAATGTACTCGTTGGACTCCATGTATCCCTCTGTTTCTGGTTCGCTGATAAGCATGGTAGCGTTAGACCAAGCCACCAGATGCTCTTGGCAAACAGCATCCTGGCTTGCCCAAAAAAGCCGCACGACGCTGACCTCCCTTATTACTTTCCCGGGTCAAAGAGCGATTCTTGGTTCTCGGCACTTTCTTTGCGCGGTCCGCTGCTTTTCGTTGCCGGTGCCTGATTGACGGTGAGCTTTTGCAGAATTTGTTCCTGGCTGGCCAACACAGCCTTTGCTGCGGTCAATTCAGTCTCCAGGCGGAGCCCAGCTTGATTCGCATCCTGTAATTTTTCTGTGCTGCTTTGGTTTTCCACGACCAGTTCATCAATGCGTGCGGCACTCTGGGCCAGGCGTTCTTCCATCTGTTCATTTTTGAGTTCGGAAACAGCCAATTTTTCCAAGGCAGTACGTAGTGGTCGAACCTCGGTTTCCAGACGATGCAACTCGCTGCGAAGATGACCCTGCTCACTGGAAAGACGGGCATTGTCCTGGTGGCTGCGGATGAGTTCCTGCTGTTTCGCGTTCACCGTTTCCTTGGTTGCACGCAGTTCGCCCTGCAAGAACTGGATCTGCTGCTCGAACTGTCGCTGATCCTGCTCCCGTTGTTCCTTCGCCGCCGTGCGGAAATGCTCCAGCGCCTCTCTGGCATGCTGGTGCTTTTCTTCCAGTGATACACGGTGCGCTTCATCCTTTGCCTGTTGCCCCTCCATGTCCTGGATGCGCTGAGCCATTTGCGCCCGAACAATTCTCTCTTCCTGAAGCGTGGCCAGGGTTTCGGCGTGGGCCGTTTTTTCTGCCGCCAACTCCAGGGCTTGGCGCTCAGACTGGCTGCGGAAGGATTCGACTTCATGACGTAGCGCGGTAGTAGTGTCGTTCAGCGCAGCGATTTCTGCCTTGTGCTTGTCGGTCAGTGCCGCCACGCGTTGATCGGCTTCCTCATGCAGGCGTTCGGCGAGCCTGGCGGCCAAGTCCTGAATGGCCTCACTGACCGCGACCTGGGTACCGGTACTCCCACCTTCCTCCTCCTCGATTTCCTTCAGATAGCGGTGGATCGTGCCTTTCGAGCCGGTATTCCCCAATTCGCCACGGATGGCATCGATCGATGGATAACGTCCCATCGCCAATAGGTTGTTACGTGCTCTGACGACTTCTGATTTGTAGATTCCAGCTCTGGCCATGGCATCCTCGAATTTCGTACCGTATTACATAATATGATATTACATACTAAATCAACGAAATTCAATGCTTAGACAATCGTAAGTTTCAGACGCGATAATGGTTGATTATTGGTTGTGATGGGCGACTGAGCGGAAAAGCCATGTGGGGATGGTACGAAATGGCAGGTTTGCTTCCTGACAATTTCTGCCCAAAGGCTTTCAAAAACGTGACTCAGAGATTCGAAGTTCCGTTAGGTAATGCCGAGGGGTTGAAAAACGAAACGAGACCGACACACAAAAGACCCCTGTTATTTCAGTGATTGAAATAGCTCTTTCATGTGCTTGAACTCACCACCAACCCGATCAAGGGAGAATTGATACATCAATGAGTTCTCTGCGAATTTCTGGCGCTCAACATCCATTTCAACGGTATTTCCGTCAGCCGCAGCCTGAGAGGGAACATGATATTTCAGGCTAACGGGTGGCGACTGCCAAGAAAAATTGCCCTTCAAATGCCCTGGCGAGGAGGCGTTCAATTGAAGAAGAGGAGATTGCTCGCCACCAGCGGCCTCAGCAATATCAATATCCATCGCTTTGTAGCCAGGGGTGTCAGCGTTGGCGATATTAGACGCAAGAATTTGCTGCCTATAGGCCCTTATTCCGAGCATTGTTTGTTGGAAATCCCCATTTTCTTGCCTAAGCCGTTTCTCGTTCGCTGGTAAGTGAAATGAATGGGTAGTGCCAAGAGCCAATTTTCCGGTAGGGTCGAGATTCCCGCTTGAGGCAACATTGGCAGCCGCCGAACGCGAAATGGCGTTTTCAAGGATGCTTGAAAATGCCGCTGAGCTTTTTTCTTCACCTGTATCGGACGCACCAAGTGCAGCATTTCCAATAATTTCCGCCTGTCTTGCAGGGAACAAAGGTGAAATCTCAGGCATAGAAACTCCTTGGATGAAATACGGCTGTGGGGGCTACTGGCTGTGTCCGATTTCTGGTTGGGTGCTGGTTACTCGCGACTGCTGAATTAATATTCCGATGCCTTCCTTGAAACCAAGGATCGTAGGAGGAAAGGCCTCGGCGAAGCTTGCTAAGGCGGCCCCGTGGAAGAAGCCAGCCGCCTCCGTATCCGCGAGAAAAACAATTTGTGGAAACGCATCGCCCACGCTGTGCACCGGACGCCTTGCCTTGGCTGTCAGTGAACGAGTGGGCGGTGCGGTGACCATCGCCTAATTCAGGACGAAACGGACACTCTGGCCAGGCTTGTCACCGAGTTTGACTAAGGCGACAGCCTTTGTGCCGGCTTGGATCTTGAAGGCTCCTTGGGCACGCAACTGGTTACTTCCAGCTGGCAGCAATTTGGCTTCAGTCTTGTCTGATGCAGACAGCAGCGTTATGGTAGCTGACGCATTCCGGGTATCGACAGGCTGGTCGTGATCAGTCACGTAGAGCGTGAGGGAATCAGCCTTCGCCACCAGCTCGTAGTTGATGTCCTTGATGACCGATACGACGCCTCCGTGCTGTGGCTTGGCGTCATGGGTGTGGGCCTGGCCCGGTTTCTCGTTGTGGGCATGGCCCTTATGGTCGTCCGCAGCGGATGCCAGATTGACGAAGCAAGCAAAGAGTAAAGCAGAGAGTACCGTGGAAGGTTTCATGGGAGCTCCATGTCAGTTGATAAATCGGTTAATGGTCATTTGGCTTATCGTTGTGCTCGGATGTGCTGCCGACGTAGGTGCAGCCTTCCGATTGGTGCGCACAGGGTTTTGTTTCGCATTGCAGCGTCGTGTGGACCACCTTGAAGCGGTTGGCCAACACCGTCTGTAAGGCGGGCATCAAAACCTCCTCGGGGGAGTAAGTCTGGTCGTAAACCACATGCGCGGTCAGGCTGGTCTTGCCGGTCGTCAGCACCCAGAGATGCAGGTCATGGATGCCGAGTACGCCTGGAACGACCAGCATGGCCTGCTCTACCTCTCCTAAGTCGATGCCCTCGGGCACGCCTTCGAGCAGGATGTTGAGACTGTCCTTCAGTAAGATCCAGGTGCGTGGCAAAACCCAGAGGCCGATGGCTACAGCCACAAGCGGATCTACCCAGGACCAGCCGGTTAGCTGAATCACCACCGCGCCCACGATCACGCCGATCGAGCCCAGAAGATCGCTCCACACTTCGAGATAGGCACCCTTCACGTTGAGGCTATCTGACTGTCCCCCGCTCAGTAGGCGGATGCTGATCAGATTGACGATGAGGCCGATACTGGCGACCACGAGCATCCCAACCGAATGGATTTCGGGCGGGGAGGTGAATCGTCGGTAAGCCTCAACCAGGATGTAGAGCGCCACGGCAAACAGCAGCATGGCATTAAAGGCTGCCGCCAGAATCTCAAAGCGGTGATAGCCATAGGTTCGCCGGCGATCGGCCGGGCGCCGGGCAATGCGGATGGCTGCCAATGCGATGGCGAGCGCGGCAGCATCGGTCAACATGTGCGCGGCATCCGAGATGAGAGCTAAGCTGCCGGTCAGTACGCCGCCAATGACTTCGGCAACAAGGAAACTGCCAGTCAGCGCCAGGGCAAAGCGCAGGGCACGTTCATTCTCGGTGCTCGGGAGCGCGTGGGTGTGACTCGCACTCATGCGGCCCCTCCTTGATCATCGGGGCGTCGCTTCCATTTCTGCTTCGTCATCTGGAGACGACGCCGAAGGTTTCTTGAATATTTTGGTGCCTTACCGCGCCTGCCTTCCCGCCAGCAAAACCATCCGTAAAGCACCAGAAAAGTCAGAATCAGCCCCAGAGTAAGCATGAGGAACTGGAACCCAAGGTGGCTGTGGATCATGTGCTTGACCATGAGGGATGACACCAAGCTCAGGACTGCTGCGCCTTGCCGCAATTCGGGCAAAACTTAGTACCCGGGGCGAGGTTCGCATTGCAGTCCGCACAATTGCTGGGCACCAAGGCTGCGCCGCATTGGGTGCAGTAGCGTCCCCCAGGGTTGGTCGCAGAGCCGCACTTCGGGCATGAGGGGCCACCGGTAGCGCTATTGGTGGGTGGCGCTGAATTTGAGGGATAACGATTCCCCCAGCCATGATGTCCGCTGTTCCGTTCGCGGCCATGATGATCTCCGCCATGCGAATCGCCGACTCCTCGCAAGAGTTTTTCAAAAAATCCCATAACAGCCTCCGTATTTGAGTGGAAGAATGGGTGACCGACGGTTTATGCCGAATCCGGCACGGAGCCCCCGGTCACGAACAGAAAACGCTAGGCTTCAGATGGCTCGTCTATCGATTTCGTGAAGTCCTCCTCGTCGGCGTCTTTGCCGTGAGCAAGGCGGTATAGAAGCGGCAACACGAGAAGCGTCAGCGCCGTCGACGACAAGATTCCACCAATCACCACGGTGGCAAGCGGGCGTTGGACTTCCGCACCGGTACCTGTCGCAATCGCCATGGGGACAAAACCGAGCGAGGCGACCAATGCCGTCATCAGCACAGGACGCAATCGGGTCAGCGCCCCTTCGTGAATGGCATCATCCAGGGAGCGACCTTCTTCACGCAAATTACGGATGAAGGAAATCATCACGAGGCCGTTCAGCACCGCTACACCCGACAAGGCGATAAAACCGATGCCTGCCGAGATCGAGAGCGGAATATCCCTTAGCCAAAGTGCGACAATGCCGCCTGTCAGCGCAAACGGAATGCCTGTAAACACCAGCAACCCATCTTTCACGTTCCCGAACATCGCGAATAGCAGCGTGAATACCAACAGCAAGGCCACGGGTACGACGATCTTGAGACGTTTCGAGGCCGATTCCAGCTGTTCGAAAGTTCCGCCCCAGGCCGTCCAGTAGCCGCTTGGAATCTTGACCTCGGCTAGACGGCTCTGAGCCTCGCCAACGAAGGAACCGATATCTCGTCCTCGAACATTGGCACTAACAACAACGCGACGCTTGCCGTTTTCCCGGCTAACTTGGTTCGGACCCGGTGCGAGTTCGAGACTGGCGACTTCCCCTAATGGGATGTAGGTCGTGCGTACATCAACCCCATTCCCAGCAGAAGCCCCCTTCGGCAAAGCAATCGGCAAACGCTTTAGCGATTCGAGATCTGAACGCAGGCTATCCGGCAAACGTACGACAATATCGAAGCGTCGGTCACCTTCAAACATGGTTCCAGCCTCTCGACCACCAATTGCTGTCGAGATCGCATCCTGGACATCTCCAATATTGAGTCCGTAGCGAGCCGTTTTCTCCCGGTCAATATTCACGGTCAGCATAGGCAAGCCCGTCGTCTGCTCGATCTTGACCTCGGAAGCACCCGGGATTTTTTCCAATACAGCAGAAATTTTGCTGGCCGTATCGTTCATTACATCCATGTCGTCACCGAATATTTTGATGGCAACATCGCTGCGTACCCCGGAGATCAGCTCATTGAAGCGCAACTGGATCGGTTGGGAAAACTCATAGGTATTCCCCGGCAGTTTTCCAACGGTTTTTTGGATAGCGGCCAGCAGTTCGTCCCGAGATTTCCGTGGCTCTGGCCATTCCGCTTCGGGTTTCAACATGATGTAGCCATCCGAAATATTGGGTGGCATCGGATCGGAGGCAATTTCGGCCGTTCCTGTTCTCGCGAAAATCCTGTCGATTTCCGGATACTCCGCCTTGAGCCCCTTTTCCAACTGTTGCTGCATGGCTACTGACTGCGAAAGGCTGGTTCCAGGAATTCGCAGTGCCTGAATCGCAAAGTCGCCTTCGTTCAGGCTCGGTACGAATTCGCTCCCCATGCGCGTCGCGACCAAGCCTGAGAGAAGAACCATGACCGCCGTGAAGACCAGCACCACCGGCTTGTTCGCCATGACGCCAGCCAGAACAGGCTCATACCAACGCTTGGCTGACCGCATCAGGAAGTTTTCCGTTTCATCCACCTTTTCACCGATGAACAGTGCGACGCCAGCGGGAATAAAGGTGACGGAGAGGATCATGGCACCTACGAGCGCGGTGACCACGGTGAAGGCCATGGGGTGGAACATTTTTCCTTCGACGCCGGTGAGCGCGAAGATCGGCAGATAGACGATCATGATGATGAGCTGACCGAATAGCAGCGCTCGGCGAGCCTCTTTCGAAGCGGTAAAGACTTCGTGGAAGCGCTCGGTCCGGGTCAACGGTCGCCCGTGATGTGCCTGGGCATGGGCCAAACGGCGAACACAGTTCTCTACAATGACGACTGCACCATCGATGATGATCCCGAAGTCAAGAGCGCCGAGGCTCATTAGGTTGGCACTAATCTGGTAGGTCACCATCCCCGAAAAGGTAAACAGCATGGAGAGCGGGATCACCATGGCGGTGATTACAGCTGCCCGCATGTTGCCGAGGAACAGGAATAGAATGACGATGACTAGGATCGCCCCTTCCAGAAGGTTCTTCTTGACGGTATTGATCGCTTTGTCCACCAGGACGGTACGGTCATAGACTGTCACTGCCTTGATGCCTTCCGGCAGATTGCGGTTGATTTCGACCATTTTCTGGTCGACCGCCCGTGAGACGGTGCGACTGTTCTCGCCAATCAACATGAACACGGTACCCAGAACGACTTCACGCCCGTTGTCAGTGGCGGCACCTGTACGTAGCTCACGACCGATGCCAACATCGGCCACGTCGCGGATACGGATCGGCACGCCCTGGACATTGCCCAGGATGACGTTACGAATATCCTCGATGCTACGCACTTGGCCAGGAGCACGAATCAGATACTGTTCGCCGCGCTTCTCGATATAACCGGCGCCGACGTTGCTGTTGTTGCGGTCGATGGCGATTACCACGTCCTGAAGTGTCAGGCCGTAGGAAGCCAGCTTTTCCGGGCTGGGTGCTACCTGATACTCTTTGGCAAAGCCACCAATCGAGTTGATTTCAGTCACGCCTGTCACGTTGCGCAGTTGCGGCTTGATGATCCAATCTTGTATTTCGCGCAAATCAGTCGGTGTATAGGGAGTGCCATCCGGCTTTTTGGCGCCGTCCTCTGCTTCTACCGTCCAGAGATATATTTCACCCAGGCCAGTAGAGATGGGCCCCATTGCCGGCGCTATTCCGGCAGGGAGTTTTTCCTTGGCTTCCTGAATCCTCTGATTGACTAGTTGGCGGGCAAAATAGATGTCCGTTCCATCCTTGAAAATCACAGAAACCTGCGACAACCCGTAACGCGACAGGGAGCGAGTCTGCTCCAGGTGAGGCAGGCCGGCCATGACGGTCTCGACCGGAAAGGTCACTCGCTGCTCGACTTCGAGCGGCGAATAGCCCGGCGCTGCCGTATTGATCTGCACTTGAACATTCGTGATATCGGGTACGG
The DNA here is from genome assembly GCF_009469765.1 of Dechloromonas hortensis. Taxonomy (GTDB): domain Bacteria; phylum Pseudomonadota; class Gammaproteobacteria; order Burkholderiales; family Rhodocyclaceae; genus Azonexus; species Azonexus hortensis. The sequence goes on along the minus strand of NZ_SSSQ01000014.1, from coordinate 107,461 downwards.
CGTCAATCGGCAGGCGCTGGTAGTTATAGATTCCCAAGCCAGCCATGCCGAAGACGGCCAATAGAACCAGCCAGCGGTGTTCGATGGCGAGGCGGATGATGCGTTCAAACATGTTGTTCTCCCTCGCCTCAGTGGCTGTGCTCGGCGCTACCCTTGCCGAGTTCCGACTTCAGGACGAAGCTGCCTGACGCTGCATAAGGGGTTCCTGCTTTCATTCCACTAACCACTTCGATGAATTTGCCATCCGAACGGCCCAAGGTCACCGGTTGTGCAACGAAGCCGTCAGGCACCTTGATGAAAACGACGCTCTTGTCACCAATCGTCTGAATGGCGTCGGTTTGAACGCTGACTGGAACTTCGGCTTCACTGGAAACGACTTCGATATTCACGAACAATCCAGGACGCCAAGCCATCTTCGGGTTGGCCAAAGTGACCCGCGCCTTGGCCGTGCGCGTATCCTGTCCGAGCAATGCACCCACGTAGGAGATGCTGCCTTCGGCTTTCGAGTCGAAGGCAGTTGCCTTAACAACAACCTTTTCACCAACCCGGATGACGTTCAGATCTTTGGCAGGAACGACAATCTCCGCCCATACGGAAGACAAGTCGGAAATTGTGAAAATACTGGCATCTTCCTTGACTGCCTCGCCAAGTGCGATGTGTTTTTCCACGACCATGCCGTCGAAAGGTGCGCGGATTTCATAACGATTGAGGCTGCCCGAAACCGTGGCACTGGCACCCAGCGCAATCAACTTTTGCTGGCTGTTAGCAACGGCGATTTCGGCTTCCCTTAAAGTTTGTTGGGCTTGCAGGTAGTCTTGCTCGGCAGAGATCTTTTCTTCCCAGAGCTTCTTCTCACGCTCATAGGTCGATTTGGCGAGCGAAAAACGCTTCTGCGCTGCTAGAAGTTCACTGCGTTGCTCCGAAAGGCCAGTGCTGGCGATCACAGCCAGAACCTGACCGCGCTTGACTGTTTGCCCCAGATTGGCAGGAACACTCTCGACGACTCCGGCAAGACGGGGTACAACATGCGCGGTACGGTCCTCGTTAAACCGGATTTCGCCGGGAAGCTGAGCCGCTGTTTTGATTTTGGCGGGAGTGGCCTTCTGGATACCGATGGCAGCAGCTTTAATTTGCTCGTCCGTTAGCTCGATTTTTCCTTCTTCCCGGGTATCGATGAACAGGAATGGGGTATTTCCCATTAGCACCGATATGGAGGCTTCGAACACATGCGGCTCTGCAATTTGGCTGGTACTTTTCAGGTAGTCTTTCTCGGCTGAAAAGAGGACTTCCTGCTTCTCCCCGCCCGGTCGCGTCAGTGCTACCGAAACTTTTGCCACAGTTGGTGCAAGTGGCTTTCCTTGCTGGAACAACCAGACACGGAAGCCAGGCTCGCCACCATCTTCGGACAACAGCAATTCCAGACCAAAACCATCCTCGGAAAATAATTTGCCACCATGCGGCCCCGACTTTGGTTCAGCCTCATGGTGCTCTGTATCTCCGTGTTCTTTGGCATGGTCGTGTCCATCGACCGCTTTACTGCCATGATGCTCGGCATCGGCATGGCCCTTGGCTTCGGCGTGGCTGGCGTGTTCAGGCTGTTCTCCAGCGGGCTGGGAGGTATTGCCACCCAGTATCCAGGTGCCCGCGACAACTCCGGTCGCCAAGATCACGGCAATGGCGATCCCTTGCTTTTTGGTGAGGTTAAAGGTGTTCTTGTTGAAATTCATTTTCACGACGTGCTCCTACGGACGGCTGGGTACGACAGATGGCATTGAATCGATGGAGCCCAGGAAGCGCTCCAGTTCGGCAGCGGTCCGATGAGCATCGGACAAACTTCTCAGGTATTGGGCTCTCGCCTGAAAGAAGGTGCGTTGGGCATCCAATACTTCCAGAAAACTGAATTTCCCCAGCTCAAATCCTTTGCTGGCGGCCTCATAGGCGCTACGGGCGCCCGGCATGATTTCGCTTTGCAAGGCTTGTGCTTCAACAACCAGGGCTTTTAGACGTTCCTCGTTTTGTGTTACCTCCGTACCCAAACGAACCTCGGTAACACTGAACTCGTCCCGTGCCTTGTCGGCTCGACGCTGCGCCTCAAGCACATTGCCCTGATTACGGTCGAAGATTGGGAAGGGAATTGAGACACCCACAATGGTTTGGTTGCGCCCAAGCTCTTCAACCTTTTTGGATCCCAGGCTGACGGTAACGTCGGGAATTCGGCGGGAGCGCTCTAAGTCCGCGAGAGCAGAAACACGATCGACTTCATGGCGCGCTCGAAGAAGTGCCGGAGATGCATTCAAGCGGCGGGTGATTTCTTCGGTGGAGCGGATCGGCGGCAACAAATCGGTACGCCCTTCGGCCTGTTCGAACCGTGGTGTCGAACTTCCCCAACTTGCGGCCAAACGCTTGCGGGCCGACACCAGTTCGCGTTGTGCCTGATTCAACTCCACTCGTGCCGAGGCTTCCGCGACACGGGCTTTTGTTTCCTCAACCGGCGAGATTTTGCCGGCAGTCACACGTCGTGAAGCCGCCTGGGTAGCGCGTTGGGCCAGGCCGAGCAAGTCCTCGGCCTGTTGAATACGCTCCTGAGCAACCAGAACATCGAAGAAGGCCCCGATCACGGTTGCGCGTATGTCAAGGCGTTTGGCTGCCAGATCGGCTGCTGCTACATCACGGCGCCGCTCGGCAGATGCAATTCGAGCCGAGCGCTTGCCACCAAGCTCGATCCGTTGGCTCAGCTGGATAGTTGTGGTCCGCGTGGCCTTATTCTGCGTATCTTCAACGGAAGTCGAAATTTCCGGATTAGGCAGAACCCCCGCCTGGATCACAGCCCCTTCGACCGCACGCAATTCGTTCGCGGCTGCTGATAATTCCGGGTTGAACGTTAGCGCGAGATCAATGGCCGCCGATAAGGTCAAGGAACCAGATGGTTCCTTGGCGAGCGCAGGTGCAAACGTCGCAACAGACAGCGCGTCCTGCATCTGCGCCGATAGGTTTGTGCTGGCAAGCACTGAGAGTCCGAACAAGGTTCGGAGTAGCAACGTGACAGCAAAATTTCTTGGGTACATCCGATTCTCCAGTGATGAAATACACGTTGGGGAATCGGCGGGGCGCCATCTGACTGACAGAGTGGCACAGCACGCGGCTTAGGCCGCAGCAATTAGATTTGGGAAATGCCCAAGCCCCGCCGATTAGGCGGAGATGGACCAGTTAGGACGCTCAGGCTGTTCGTCTGGTGGGGAAGCCCAAAGCTGGACTGTCCGAAAATGATCAGCAACAGCCCCAACCTTGGGCAGCAAACTGCTGAACGAGGTCAATGCTGCAACACAGCCTGCATGGCAGACTGCGCAATCATTGTCCACATCAGAGACCGAGCCTTTCGCAAGCTTCTCGCCATCCTCGGCTTGATGCTTATGGTCGTGATGACCAAAGTGCTTCGTCGATCCCGTTTCGTGCTGGCAATAGGTCGCTGCCACCGCCCAGGAAATCTGGAGCGGCAAAACAATCAACAGGAAAATAGATAGCCAGCGACGCATGGGATGAATGGTAACAGAACAAAATGTGTTCAAGCAGTAAGCCTGCAGGGGGTAACGTATGGAAAGGCGAGTTGCTGATGACCAGGGTTTTCCTGGTCATCGTCCGATGGGCAACATATCCGTCCTCGGTGCGGAATTAACCACCCTGGTACAACGCCTCGCGTTGCTTCTTTTCTTCCGGCGTCATTTGCACAGATGGTGCAGGTGTGTTGTGCTGGAGTTTGTCGACGTGTTGCCATTTCCCATCGCGATAGGCATATTCGTGCGGAATCAGCACCCAGCCTTGATCACCGCCGACATAACGATACTGGCCGTCCGCACTTACTGGATTGCGTTTGAAGTCATCGAGTTCCTGTTGCACTTGCTGGGCGGATTTGCTGCCCGAACCGTGCGCCGGGTAGAATTTTGTCGCGCCCTCCGGCGTGCTGTGCATGACCGAGTCGGCCAACACCTGACCTGACAGGAGCAAACCGGCACAAAGTATGGGGATGGAAAGGGCTTGTTTGACGTTCATGATGGAACTCCTTCATTGATGTTTCGTTCATCGGTTTTGATGTATGCCGAACAACTGAACGGCATAGGTGAACTATAAAAAAACAGCACTGACAGAACGCCAACAGGAAGTTTACAAAATTGACATCTTTCGATTTGGAAAGAAATGAAACTATTGGTTGTCGAAGATGAGCAAAAGCTTGCCCAGTACCTGCAAAAAGGATTGGGTACGGCAGGCTTCGTTGTCGACCTTGCCCATGACGGAGTAACCGGACTTCACATGAGTCTGGAGTTTGATTACTCCGTCATCATCTTGGACTCCATGCTGCCTGGCATGGACGGACTTGCCTTGCTGGCTGCCCTGCGTACCCAAAAACAAACCCCGGTCTTGATGCTGACCGCGCTGGGTAAAGTGGAAGACCGGGTCAACGGTTTGCAGACTGGCGCCGACGATTATCTGGTCAAGCCGTTCGCCTTTTCTGAGCTGATCGCTCGAATCCAGGGACTGCTGCGCCGCTCGGCACAGCATCAACCGGAAAGCACGTCGAACCGTCTGGCATTGCACGATCTTGAAATGGATCTGGCTCGCCGTAAGGTCTCCAGGAATGGTCAGCGTATCGACCTGAGTGCCAAGGAGTTCCTGCTACTTTCTCTGTTTCTGAGGAAACAAGGCGAGGTGCTATCGCGTACCGAGATTGCCGAGCAGGTTTGGGATATGAATTTCGACAGCAACACCAATGTAGTCGAAGTTTCGATCAAGCGACTTCGCGCCAAAATGGATACACCCTTCGAGCTCCAACTACTGCACACCGTACGAGGCATGGGTTATGTCCTCGAAATGCGCGAATGAAACTTGGCAAACAGATTAACCCGACGCTGAGCGGTCGCCTTGTACGCTGGCTCGCCTCACTAAGTTTGGGTGTCCTTGGATGTTTGTGTCTCGGAGTATTTTTCTCGGTCAAAATTAATCTTGAGTCACAACAGGATCTACGCCTTGAAAAGCTCAGTACGGCAATTCAGCACCTGTTTGAAGAAACGCCGGCACACCTGCAACCGGGAACACTGGAACATGACCTGGAAGATCTTCTGAAGATCAATCGGGACTTGCATCTCAAGTTACTCGATAGATTGGGTGGGGCTCGTTTCATTTCGACGCCAAGTGCTTGGCCGTTAAAAGCGCGCTTTCTCTCGCTTGCACTCCCCGAGGAAGCTTCGAGGACAGATTTTGCCGTTGCCGAATTGGCGCTCGACACTGCACCCGACGAGGCTATTCTGGATCGCCTCGCAGCCATTCTTTGGGGGGCTGCATTGATCGGCAGTACTGCGATCACCGTGGGCGGTTACCTGCTCGTTTATTTTGGACTGACCCCCATTCGGACACTGGCTGAGCAAACACGCTGTCTCGCAATACTTTCCCTCGACAAACGGTTGGAAACTGAGGGGATTCCCGCCGAGCTACAAGTGCTTGTCGATCAGTTCAACGATTTGCTAAATCGACTGGAAAAAGCCTACCAGCAACTCGAAGGATTCAATGCCGATGTAGCGCACGAATTGAGAACGCCGTTGGCGAATATCATCGCTAGCAGTGAATTGGCTTTGCGTAGCAACGACAAGGATGAAAATCTGCGTGATTGCATCGGTGCGAATCTCGAAGAAATGCACAGGCTGTCGGGCATCGTTAATGACATGCTGTTCCTGTCGCAAGCCGACCGGGGTGCAAAAGCCCGGCGGATACCCGTTCAAAGCCTCGCCCAACTCTGCACTGAGGTGGCTGACTACTATGAAGCAGTGCTGATTGAGTCCGACCTTCAGTTGTCGATTGAAGGTGATGCATCCGGCCTATTCGATGCTGCACTGCTACGGCGCGTACTGTCCAATTTACTGAATAATGCGGCCCGGTATGCTGAGCACGGAAGTGCAATCTTGATCCGGATAGCGCCGGAAGCAGATGGACAACTAAAGCTCTCGGTGATCAACCAGGGGGAACCGATTCCTGCTGCAAGCCAGCCCCACATCTTCGATCGCTTTTTCCGCGTAGACACGTCACGTAGCCACGGCCACCAAAATCATGGACTGGGTCTCGCCATTGTTAGCGCGATTGCCCGGATGCATGACGGGGCGGCATTCGCAATATCCGCCGATGGCGAGACCGAAATAGGCGTACGACTGGCCTGCTGACGGCCTCGCTGCTTTCGTCGATGCAGGCCAACGGGTCTTCAGTCTCTGGTTTGCGGCGCAGAGGTTCGCAACGTTCGCAGGCCGTTAGCGACGACCAGTAGACTGGCGCCCATGTCAGCAAATACCGCCATCCACATCGTGGCATTTCCGAACACCGCGAGCCCGAGAAATACGACCTTGATGCCCAAGGCCAGTGCGATGTTCTGCCAGAGCACGGCGTGTGTCTGGCGGGACAAACGGATGGTTTCCGGGATACGTCGCAAATCGTCGTTCATGATGACCACGTCGGCGGCCTCCATGGCGGTATCGGTGCCGGCAGCGCCCATGGCAACACCGATATCGGCACGTGCCAGGGCGGGCGCATCGTTGATACCGTCGCCGGTCATTGCCGTCGGGCCATAGCGCCCCTGCAGTTCCTCGATAGCAGCCAGCTTGTCCTCCGGCAGCAGGTTGCCTCGTGCATCGTCGATTCCCGCCTGGCGGGCAATACTGGTTGCGGTTGCTACGTTGTCGCCGGTGAGCATGACCGACGTGACACCAAGGCGATGCAGATCGGTAATCGCTTCCCGCGAGCTTTCCTTGATGGTGTCAGCCACCGCGAAGATAGCCAGTACCCGATCCTCGGTAGCCAGCAGAGTGGCGGTTCGCCCTTGACTTTCATGAACGGCAAGACGCGCCTCGATCTCTGGGCTGCACAGACCACGATCCTCGATCAAGCGATGGTTACCAAGAATCAAGGTATGCCCGTCCAGGCGGGCCTCGATGCCGCGACCGGGAAGCGCGGTGAAGTCGGTGAGGCCGTTTTCCGGCAGGTTCAGGCCGGTGGCGATAGCCTTCGAAACGGGGTGGTCCGAATGACCGGCCAGGCTGGCGGCCCAGGAAAGCACCTTTGCTTCTGGATCGAAGGGGGACAGCACCTCTGTGGCTACCAGACGAGGCTTGCCTTCCGTGATGGTGCCGGTCTTGTCGAGAGCGATGGCGCGCAGTTTACGGGCCTCTTCCAGATAGACGCCGCCCTTGATCAGGATGCCGCGCTGAGCGGCTGCGGCCAGTCCGCTGACAACTGTAACCGGCGTAGCGATAACTAGCGCACAGGGACAGGCAATTACCAGGAGAACCAGTGCCTTGTAGAGCGCCTGTGTCCACATCCAATCGAACAGCCAGGGGCCGCAAATGGCCACGGCCACGGCAATCGCAAAAATGGCCGGCGTATAAATGGCGGCAAAGCGATCCACGAAGCGCTGGGTGGGAGCCCGCGTGCCTTGGGCTGCCTCGACGGCATGGATGATGCGGGCCAGGGTCGTGTTGTTGGCGGCAGCCGTCACCTCGAATTCCAGCGTGCTGGTCTCGTTGATAGTGCCGGCGAAAACGGGATCGCCAGTTGTCTTGTCGACAGGAATGCTCTCGCCGGTGACCGGCGCCTGGTTGACCGCACTGCTGCCGGCGGTCACTCGTCCATCCAGCGGGATGCGGGCACCAGGCTTGACCCGTGCCAGTGCACCGATGACGACCTTGTCGGCCGGCGTCTCCAGCCAGCCACCATCGCCTTGGCGAATCTCTGCGGTTTCCGGGGCCAAGGCGAGGAGCCCCTTGATAGCGTTGCGTGCCCGATCGACGGACCGGGCCTCGATGAGTTCGGCGATGGCGTAAAGCGCCATGACCATCGCTGCTTCCGGCCATTGACCGATCAGGAAAGCGCCAGTCACGGCGACGCCCATCAGGGCGTTCATGTTCAATTGGCCGCGCCGCAATGCGGACAATCCCTTGCGATAAGTGGAGAATCCGGAGAAGGCAATGGCAGCCGCTGCCAACGCCATGCCCAGCCCCTTGAACAGCAGGGTATCGGGTGCAAAGAAATCCAACGCCTCGGCTCCGATGGCCAATGCCAGGGCGATCAAGGCCTTACTGATCTCGCCGAGACCTGATGGGACTTCGGTCTGTTCATGCTCAATGGGCAACACTTCAAAACCGAGCTGACGGATGGCCTGTAACGCACTTTTCTGGACGGACTGCTCGGCATCAATGGTCAGGGTCCGGGCAGCCAGTTCGAAGCGTAGCGACCGAATCCCATCGATGCCTGCTAGTGCCTTGCGAATATCGTTTTCTTCGTTCGGGCAGTCCATGGCGGGAATCCGAAAAACGCTCGATTTCCCTGAGGAGTGGGATACGGAGACACGCGGCGCATCCTGAGTGGAGGTCGTATCAGTCGTACAGCCACCTGAACACGCGCAGCGTTCAGGCTCATTGGATCGGTGCTTCTCGGCATGGGGGGGCATGGCAATCTCCTGTTCGTTGATGCCATTAAAAACCCTTGAGTCGCTACAAGGTCAAGCGGCTACAATGAAACGGTTCAAGGAGAAAAGCATGTTGGAGTTCCTGAAGATATTGGGCCTCTTCATCGTCACTGGGGTCTGCTCACGAAACGGAAAAAAACGTACGCTAAGCCTCGCCGAGCATCCGTAGTGGTCTGAACTTGCCCTGTTCGACCTGCCTGCTCTGCCGCCAGATGTAATCGCCGGTCAGATTGATATGCTCCCAGCCCAGCGGCGATAGGTGTGGCAGCAGCTTGTCGTCCACATCTTTCCCCGAATCCCGCAGTGCCTGCACCGCCCGTTCCAGGTAGACCGTATTCCACAACACGATGGCAGAGACCACTAGGTTGAGGCCGCTCGCGCGATATCGCTGGTTCTCGAAACTGCGGTCGCGGATTTCGCCGAGCCGGTTCAGGAACACGGCGCGGGCCAGCGCGTTCTTGGCCTCACCCTTGTTCAAGCCGATCTGCACGCGCCGGCGCAATTCGACGTTCTGCATCCAGTCGAGCGCGAAGAGCGTGCGCTCGATGCGCCCCAACTCACGCAGCGCCACCGCCAGACCGTTCTGGCGCGGATAGCTGCCGAGCTTGCGCAGCATCAATGAGGCGGTGACAGTGCCTTGCTTGATCGACGCCGCCAGCCGCAGGATTTCATCCCAATGCGCGCGGACGTGCTTCACATTGACGCTGCCGCCGATCAGGCCGGCGAGCGTCGGATACTGTTTCGCGTCACCGTGGATGTACAGGCGCTTGTCGGCCAAGTCGCGGATGCGCGGTGCGAAACGGAAACCGAGCAGGTGCATCAGCGCGAATACATGGTCAGTGAAGCCTGCTGTGTCGGTGTAGTGCTCCTCGATGCGCAAGTCCGACTCGTGATATAGCAAGCCGTCCAGAACGTGGGTGGCGTCGCGCACCGTGGCGTTGATGACTTTGGTGTGGAACGGCGCGTACTGGTCGGAGATGTGGGTGTAGAACTGCACGCCCGGTTCCTGGCCGTATTTCAGGTTCACCTGGCCGGCGAACTGGCCTCGACCGCCGGCCTTGAAGTTCTGGCCGTCCGACGACGACGTGGTGCCATCGCCCCAATAGGCAGCGAACGGTTGCCGGAACTGCGCATTGACCAGTTCGCCCAGCCCGGCCGAGTAGGTTTCGTCGCGGATATGCCAAGCCTGCAACCAGGTCAGTTTGGCGTAGGTCGTGCCGGGGCAGGATTCGGCCATCTTGCTCAGGCCCAGGTTGATGGCATCGGCCAGAATGGTCGTCAGCAGCAGGTGCTGGTCGTCGGCTGCCGCGCCGCTCTTGAGGTGCTTGAAGTGGCGGGTGAAGCCCGTCCAGCTATCGACTTCCAGCAGCAGCTCGGTAATCTTCAAATGCGGCAACAGGCTGTAAGCCTGCTGCATCAACGCGTCGGCCTCGTCCGGGACAGCATTATCCAGCGGCGTGATCTTGAGGCGGCCACTGCTGGTGACAGCGGCATCGGGCAATTCGTTGGCGGTGGCGAGCCGTTCTACGGTCGCCAGCTCTCGTTCCAGCAACGACAGTCGGTTCTGCAAGAAGCGCTCGCAGTCGACTTCGACAGCGAGGCCAAGCTCCTTCTGTTCGCGCTGCGCCGTGAAGCGCGGTGCCGGCAACAGGTATTCCTCGAAGTCCTTGAACTGCCGCGATCCCTGTACCCAGATATCGCCTGAGCGCAGCGAATTCTTCAGCTCCGACAATACACACAGCTCATAGAAACGGCGATCCAATCCGTCCGCCGTACGCACCAGATTTTCCCAGCGCTTGCGCACAAATGAGGTCGGTGCATCGTCCGGCACCTTGCGCGCCTGGCGCTCATTCATGCCTTTCAGCACTTCGACGCCGGCCAGCAGCTCCCGCGCTGTCGGTGCGGCCTTCATGGTCAGCGCTTCCAGCAAGATTGGCGTGTAGCGCCGAAGCTGGGTGAAGCCATCGCCGACCAGGGACAGGAAGTCAAAGTCCTCCGGCTGGGCCAGTGTTTCCGCTTCGGTGATGCTTTCGCTGAACACCTCCCACGGAATGATGGCCTCGATGGCGGCGAACGGATCGCCGCCCGACTGCTTGGCGTCCAGCAGGGCACGGCCGATGCGCGAGTACAGGCGCACCTTGTCGTTGATCGCCTTGCCGGACTGCTGGAAGCGGTCGGCATGGTTACGCTTGGCCTTGCTGAACAGCGTTCCCATGAACCGGTCATGCAGGTCGATGATTTCGTCGATCAGCGTGGCACGCGTGTCGAGTATTACTGCGACCAGCGTGGCATAGCGGCGGGCCGGCTCCAAGTCGCGCAGGTGCTGCGCCGTCATCTGCCCGCCCTCGCGGGCCAGCTTCAGCAGCCGGTTCTGGTGGATGGCGTGTTCGAGACCATCCGGCAGCCACAGTTCGCGGACGGTTTTCAGGCGCTCCAGGTGGTTCAGCACATGCTTGGGCTTCGGTGGGCCGGGCGGCTGACGCAGCCAGATGAGACCGCTGCCCTTGGTGCCTTCCCGGATCGCCAGCAGTCCATCAAGTGCGCGCCGATGATGTTCCGACAGCGGCGCAGTCAGCGCCTCGTACACCTGGCGCGTGCCCCGCGTGAGCGCTTCGCTGCACACACGCTCGATGACATCGAGCGCCGGCATGATGATGCGCTGCTGTCGCAACATTTCGACGAGCGCTTCGGCCAGCACGATGCCACGGTCTGTCTGCTGGGCCAGTTCGGCGAGTTGGTGGACGAAACGCCGGTAATCGGCAATGGCGAACGGCGATAGGTTCAGCCATGCCTGCAATTCCGTCAGGTGTTCACGCCGGGTCTCCGCTCGCTGGGCATACTGTGGCCAGATGTCGGGCTCGACACGTAATTGGCGGCTGACGATGGACAGCAAGGGCGCGGGTGGCTCCGCGTCGGTTGGAAGGACAAAGCCGGGATAGCGCAAATAACACAACTGCACCGCGAAACCGAGCCGGTTGTGATTGCCGCGTCGCTGGCGAATGGCCGACAGGTCGGGTTCCGAGAAGGTGTAATGCCGGATGAATTCGTCGTCAGTTGTTGGGAAGGCAAGCAAGCCGGTGCGCTCGGCAGGAGTCAACAAACTGCGGCGGGGCATGGTCAGTCATCCGTGCGTAGGTGTTGGTAGATTTCATGGCTGCTGCCGCATTCGGGGCGAACTTGGCATCCTGCTCGCCGACTCTGCCCTCTGGCCCACAGAGGTGGGCTATGGCAACACGAGGTCCACCGATTTATCGATCGGTGGATAGCACACGCCCAGCTTCTCATTGCAACCCTGGTAGCGGGCGAGCAGGGTCAGACGCTTCGCCGTGGGCGTCCGGTCCAAGGCGATTTCCGCCTTGATCGGCTTGTGGTACACCTCCATCTGGCCGAAGTTTGGATCGTTCTTGACCTCCCCGGCCGGTAGTTGCACCTGGCGGATCGTCACGCCGCTCGCATTCTTCAGGGCAAAGATGATCTTGCTCTTGTAGAGGTAGTGCTCGGGCGCCGGCGCCAGCTCGGCGATCACGGTGTTCGGGCCGCGAAAGGAAACCTTCAGCTTGAAGGCCTGGTCGGGCGGCAAGGGCTCCGCCGCCCAGGCGGCGGCCGTCCCTGCGAGCGACAGCAGCGCCAGCAGGAAAGTGTGCAGCTTCAGTTTCGTCATCGTGTGAGTCATGCTTGGTCCTCTTTTGCGTGGTTCAATCGTTACCCTTGTTTCAACCGGACGCAGCGGCCGATTCGAGGAAGGCTCGCAACTTCTCGAAATCGATGATGCCGACGGTCTTGGAAATGCGCTTGCCCGCGCGGTCGATGAGGAAGGTCGTCGGCGTGGCGCGCACGCCCTCGAACTCCCGCGCCAGCGCGCCGTCCCGGTCGAATACCACCGGGAAGGGCAGACTGCGCTTCGCCATGTAGGCGCGAATCTGCTCCGGCTCGTCGTAAGACATGGCGACCGCGATTACCTCGAAGCCGCGGCTGCGATAGCGGCGCCAGGTGGCGATCAGGTCGGGCATTTCCTGCAGGCAGACACCGCAACTCGTCGCCCAGAAATTGACCAGGACAAGTTTGCCGCGCAACTCGCCGGGGCGGATTTTTTTCCCGTCCAGGGTCGTGAACGCGGGGGCCTCTGGCGCGGCTTGCACGGGCACATGCCAGGGCATGACCAGGGCGAGCGCCAGCAGCGCCCAACGCAGCCCGCGCCCGAGCCTTCTAAACCGTCCCATTGCGTGTATCCGCGACGATCCGGCCGTCCTTGACCTGCAGCACGCGCTCGGCGCGCGCCGCCACCGCCGGATTGTGGGTCACCATGAGGAGCGTCTTGCCGGCCTGGTGCAAGCCGTCCAGCAAGGTCAGCAGTTCGGCCTCGGCGGCGGAATCCAGGTTGCCCGTGGGCTCGTCCATGAGCAGGATGTCGGGGTCGTTGGCCAGCGCCCGGGCGATGGCGACGCGCTGCTGCTGTCCACCCGAGAGCATGCCCGGCAGGTGGTGGGCCTTGTCGCCCAGGCCAAAGTGTTCCAGCAGTTCCATGGCGCGTCCGTTGCGCTTGGCCGCACCGCCGAGCCACAGCGCAATCTCGACGTTCTCCAGCGCCGTCAAATACGGCATCAGGTTGAAGAACTGGAACACGAAGCCGATTTTCCGGCCGCGCACCGCCGCAAGTTTCGTGGCGTCGAGGCTGCCGATCTCCGCGCCGTCCAGCACGATGCGGCCGGCGCTCGGGCGGTCCAGGCCACCGATGAGTTGCAGCAGCGTGCTCTTGCCGTGGCCGGACGGCCCCATGATGGCGACCCAGGTGCCGCGCGCCACGCTCATCGAAACGTCCGAGACCGCCTGCGTCGTGGCGGCGCCGCTGCCGTAGGTCTTGCTGACGCTTTCCAGTGCGATGACGGCCTCAGACATGGCGCATCGCCTCCACCGGCGAGAGCTTGGCCGCCCGGTACGCCGGGTAGAGCCCGGCGAGCAGCGCGAGGCCCACCGAGAATCCCAGCGTGAAGAGGATCGTTACCTCGTCGAGCGCCGGCGTCGGCGACTGGCGCAGTGAGGCGGTGAACGCGTTGTCGGTGAGGGCGGGGCCGAACAGGTAGGCACCGAGGACACCCAGAGCCGTGCCCAGGAGCCCACCGAGCAGGCCGTAGAGCCCGGATTCGAGCATGAAGGCGAGGAACAGTGTGCGCCGGGTGCTGCCGATGGCTTGCAGGATGCCGATTTCCCGCTGGCGCTCATAGACGGCCGTGAGCAGCGTATTGACGATGCCGAAGGCAGCCGCCAGTACGCCCACGGCTGCCACCGCCTGCATCGCGGCGCCGACGGTGCCGACGATGGACAGGATCGAGGCGAGCAATTGCTTGTCGGAAACCACCGCGACATTGGCGACTTCCTGGATGTTGAGACTCACCGCTTCCATTTGTTCGAGGTCGGTGACCTGGACCGCGATGAACGACACTTTGTCCTGCACCTCGTAGATCTGCTGGGCGAGAGGCAGCGGAATGAAGGTGGCGATGTCGTCCTTGGTGCCCGCCTCGCGCAGCACGCCGATCACCGGCAGCGGCTTGCCGCGCACGGTGAATTCGTCGCCCGGCTTGAGCTGGAACTGCTTGGCGATGGCCGCGCCGATGACCACTGCGCGCTCGTCCGGGGCGTTGAAATAGCGCCCGGACTCGACCGTCCACTTCTGCAGCGTGCGCATCTCCTGCGGCCAAATGCCGATCACCGGCACCGGCTGGTTACGAAATGCAGTCTTCTCGTTGAGGTAGGGAACCGCGCTCTTCACACCCGGCACGGCGCGAATCTTCTCCAACTCGGACATCGGAATCGCCTCGGGCAGTTGCTCCCCGGTGAGCACCGAGATTTGCTCATAGGCACACCAGCCCTTGGGCGTGACCACCAGATTGGCGCCCAGCCCCTGCGCCTGTTTCCTGATTTCGCCAGTCAAGCCCTGGCCGATGGTCATCAGGGCGACGAAGGCCGCCATGCCGACGCTGACGCCCGCCAAGGTGAAGATGAAACGGCCGCGTCGGCGCAGCAGGTTGCGCCAGACCAGTTTGCCAAGGTTCATTTCTTGATCGGCCCCAGGTTCTCGACCGAGTCGGCCTGAAGATAGATGAGCTTCTTGGCGGGATCCTCGGCCATCGTGCCGCGCACGTTGAGTTCATCCCAGGGCTTGAGCTTGGCGTCCTTGACCTTGATCGGCAGGTAATATTTGGCGCAATTGAGGTCCTGACAGACCCTCGCTTCGCGCGAGTCGATCAGGGCGAACAGCTGCGGGTCGTAGGGCGAGACCTTCGCGACGACACCGCGCACCAGGATGCTGCCCTTGAAGCCTTTCGGATCGGCCTCCAGGTCCTGCACCTGCAAGGCCCCCTTGGGGAGCGGCCGTTGCGCCTTGCCGAACAGGTCGGGCAGACCGGCATGGGCGAGATGGTTGCCCGTCCAGGGCGCGCCGCCTGTCAGCAACACGGCGCCCATGACGATTGAAACGATGGCTTGCTTCATTTCCTTGATTCCTTTCATGTTCTCATCGGACGCCTGCGGCCGATGCCGTACAACTGCAACTGCCGCCGGAGCAGGCCGGCGATGCAGCATCATCTTCGCCCGGGGCGCGGTCCTGCACGTAGTCCTCCCCGGTGGCGAGCGCATGCTGGGCGCGCGCCAGTTCACGCCCCAGGTAGGCGGCGTGGTCGAGCCGGCTGATGAGCCCCTCGGCGATGACCGTGCCGTAGAGGGCCGTCGGCGTGGCGCCCTCGATCACGCGGGTGAGCACGCCGTTGTTGGCGTAGTGCTCCAGCACCAGGAGGTGCCGCCGCCGGTCCGGGTAGATCACCAGGTAACCCGCTGGATCGGAGACGAGGCGCAACGGCTCCACCGCCCATTGGACGGGCACCGCGGGCGCCTCGGCCGTGACCGCTTCCGCCGGGCCAGGATCGTTCGCGGCGGCCTCGGCGATGCTGCCGGCGATCGCTTCGAGATCAGTGGTCCCGATCAGGTCCACCACCTGCAGCCGGCGGCGGAAAGCCTCCACCTGCTCGCGGCCGACGTTCTTGAGGATGGGACGTTTGCCTTGGGCGCCGCGGATGCGCCCGCTTTCCTCCAGACCCTCGCGCATCAGGCTCACCAGCGACTGCCCCGGCAGGTGGCCGATAGCCTGGCGCGTATCTTCCCCGCAGACCACGAGGAAGCGCACGTGGGGATTGGGCAGCAGGTTGCGGATCAGGTGCTCGATACCCAGATTCTCGGTGTGCAGGCTGCCGACGATGGCTAGGCCGGGCGGGTGCGCGGCGGCGAGCCACGGCACCAGCTCGTCGGAGTTCAGGGTGCACACCGCTACCGGCGCGTGGAAGCGCAGCACGCGGTAGTCCCCGGGCAATGGCGGCCAGCCGGCGCGTTCCTCGGGCGCCTCGGTGGCGCAGTGGCCGGCTTGGGCGAGCGCCGGGTCGAGCTCGGCGGCGGCGTTGATGGCTAGGGCCGGCCAGCAGACCTCGCAGCCCAGGCAGTCGTAGCGCTTGGGCTCGAACAAGGCGCGCGCCTCGACGAGTTGCGATACCAAGACGGCCGGCAGGACGGACGAGCCGGCGAGCGCCTGCACCGTATCCTGATAGCAGCCGCAGCGATGGCACTTGGTGGCCGTCATCGCGCTGCCCAATTCGCTGCGCACTGCCTCCAGCGTGGAGTTGTCGATAACTGCGCTGCTCACGCGAGCCGCTCCTCCAGCAGGCAGCAATCGCCTTTGAGCGCTTTGAGCAGACCTTCGCTATGTACGCGGTAATAGACCATCTTGCCGTCATTGCGCATGGCGAGCCAGCCCTGATCGCGGAGCAGCTTCAATTGATGGGAGGTTGCCGCCACGGTGATCCCGAGCACGTGGGCCACGTCGCACACGCACAGTTCGCCCTGGGCGAGTGCCAGCAGGATCTTGAGCCGGGTGACGTTGCCCAGCAACTTGTAGAGCTCGGCGAGTTGGGGCAGCAGGTGTTCCTCTTTAACCAGTTCGGCTTTGATTCGCGCGACCTTCTCCTGCTCGAAGCAGGTCACGTTGCAGACTGGACTGACGATCACTTTGGCGGAAGTGGCCACGTTACGAATCTCATTTAGACATTTGCGAAAATGATATATCGAGACCAACCTAGGTACAAGCCAATTTTTGGTCTGAACGTGCCAGTACTGTTACATAATCTCTCAGTCACTATCGTTCTCGGCACATAGAATACAATACGGGTTACGTGACGATAACGGAAGTTCTGACGGAGCTGCTTTTGTCATTTTCAGAAGGCGATAGCACGAATTATCAAAAGTCGGCCGCACGGTTTTTTCTGACGGTTGACGTCACCTCAGAAAACGGAAAATAAAGCACGCTTAGGCGTAGTTCCCTTGGCTACACCGCGTCGGTACTGCGCGGTTCTTTCTTCCCTTGCAGTGAAGCAATCAGCGGGCAAGAAACATTCCCCTGCCGCAGGTGGCAGGCACACACAAGTTCGGAAAGCACCGACTCCATACGCGCCAAGTCAGTCATTTTTTCGCGCACGTCCTTGAGCTTGTGCTCGGCCAGACTACTGGCTTCCTCGCAATGGGTGCCATCCTCCAGCCGCAGCAGTTCGGCTATTTCATCCAGACTGAAGCCCAGCCGCTGGGCTGATTTCACGAACCGCACCCGCGTTACATCCGCCTCGCCATAGCGGCGGATGCTGCCGTAAGGCTTGTCCGGCTCCGGCAACAAGCCCTTGCGCTGATAGAACCGGATGGTCTCTACGTTGACCCCGGCCGCCTTGGCGAAAACGCCGATGGTCAGATTTTCCAAATTGTTTTCCATATTGCTTGACTCCGTACATGACTACGGAAGTAAGGTTACGCTATCCAATTTAAATTCGAAAGGACACGCGCATGTCTGAACCACAAAACGGGCGCGGGGCGCTCTTCGCCGGCGGGCTGGCTGCCATCCTCGCCTCGGCCTGCTGCCTGGGGCCGCTGGTTCTGGTCACCTTGGGGTTCAGCGGCGCTTGGATCGGCAACCTGACGGTATTGGAGCCGTATCGGCCGATCTTCATCGGCGCGGCGCTGGTTGCACTGTTCTTTGCCTGGCGGCGCATCGTCCGACCGACCGCAGCCTGCAAGCCGGGCGAGGTGTGCGCGATTCCGCAAGTGCGCACCACCTACAAGCTCATTTTCTGGTTCGTCGCCGTGTTGGTCTTGGTCGCGCTTGGTTTTCCCTACGTCATGCCATTTTTCTACTAATCAGGAGTTCATCATGAAAAAGCTGTTTGCCTCCCTCGCTCTCGCCGCTTTCGTTGCCCCCGTGTTCGCCGCCACTCAGACCGTCACGCTGTCCGTGCCTGGCATGACCTGCGCCTCTTGCCCGATCACTGTCAAGCACGCGCTTTCCAAGGTTGAGGGCGTGAGCAAGACCGACGTAAGTTTCGACAAGCGCCAGGCCGTCGTCACCTTCGACGATGCCAAGACCAACGTCCAGAAGTTGACCAAGGCGACCGAGGACGCGGGCTATCCGTCCAGCCTCAAACGCTGATCCGTTAACCGAACTCGGGAGCGACACATGGGACTCATCACGCGCATCGCTGGCAAAACCGGCGCGCTCGGCAGCGTCGTTTCCGCGATGGGCTGCGCCGCCTGTTTTCCTGCCATCGCCAGCTTTGGCGCGGCCATCGGACTGGGCTTCTTGAGCCAGTACGAGGGGCTATTCATTGGCATCCTGCTGCCGATGTTCGCCGGCATCGCGTTACTCGCCAATGCTATCGCTTGGCTCAATCATCGACAGTGGCGACGCACGGCGCTAGGCACGATAGGCCCGATCTTGGTGCTGGCAGCGGTGTTTTTAATGCGGGCTTACGGCTGGCAGAGCGGTGGACTGCTCTATGTCGGCCTGGCCTTGATGGTTGGGGTGTCGGTCTGGGATTTCATCTCGCCAGCACATCGCCGCTGCGGGCCGGACAGCTGTGAATTGCCAGAACAACGTGGCTGACGGCAACAGCCGTAGCCACCACAGAAAAGGAAAAATACATGACCACCCTGAAAATCACCGGGATGACCTGCGACTCGTGCGCGGCTCACGTCAAGGAAGCCTTGGAGAAAGTGCCCGGCGTGCAATCGGCGCTGGTGTCCTATCCGAAGGGCACAGCGCAACTCGCCATTGAGGCGGGCACGTCATCGGATGCGCTGACTACCGCCGTGGCCGGACTGGGCTACGAGGCAACGCTTGCCGATGCGCCACCGACGGACAACCGCGCCGGCCTGCTCGACAAGATGCGCGGCTGGATAGGGGCCGCTGATAAGCCCAGTGGCAACGAACGCCCGTTGCAGGTCGTCGTCATTGGTAGCGGTGGCGCGGCAATGGCGGCAGCACTGAAGGCCGTCGAGCAAGGCGCGCACGTCTCGCTGATCGAGCGCGGCACCATCGGCGGCACCTGCGTCAACGTCGGCTGCGTGCCGTCCAAGATCATGATTCGCGCCGCCCACATCGCCCATTTACGTCGGGAAAGTCCGTTCGACGGCGGTATCGCGGCGACTGTGCCTGCGATTGACCGCAGCAAACTACTGGCCCAGCAGCAGGCGCGCGTCGAAGAACTGCGCCATGCCAAGTACGAAGGCATTCTGGACGGCAACCCGGCCATCACCGTTGTACATGGTGAGGCGCGTTTCAAGGATGAGCAGAGCCTGGTCGTCCGTTTAAACGATGGTGGCGAGCGCGTGGTAGCTTTCGACCGCTGCTTAGTCGCCACGGGTGCCAGCCCGGCCGTGCCGCCGATTCCGGGCCTGAAAGAGTCACCCTACTGGACTTCGACCGAGGCCCTGGTCAGCGACACCCTTCCCGAACGCCTAGCCGTGATCGGCTCGTCGGTGGTCGCGCTGGAACTGGCGCAAGCCTTCGCCCGGCTGGGCAGCCAGGTCACGATCCTAGCTCGCAACACGCTGTTCTTCCGCGACGACCCGTCCATCGGCGAGGCCGTCACAGCGGCCTTCCGTGCCGAAGGGATCAAGGTACTGGAACACACGCAAGCCAGCCAGGTCGCGCATGTGAACGGCGAATTCGTGCTGACCACGGGACACGGTGAAGTACGTGCCGACAAGCTGCTGGTCGCTACCGGACGGACACCGAACACGCGCAGCCTGGCACTCGACGCGGCGGGAGTCACCGTCAATGCGCAGGGTGCCATCGTCATCGACAAGGGCATGCGCACCAGCACGCCACACATTTACGCGGCCGGCGACTGCACGGACCAGCCACAATTCGTCTATGTGGCGGCAGCGGCCGGCACCCGTGCCGCGATCAACATGACCGGAGGGGATGCTGCCATCAATCTAACCGCGATGCCGGCCGTGGTGTTCACCGATCCGCAAGTAGCAACCGTGGGCTACAGCGAAGCGGAAGCGCATCACGACGGGATCGAAACCGACAGTCGCACGCTCACGCTCGACAACGTGCCGCGTGCGCTTGCCAACTTCGACACACGCGGCTTTATCAAGCTGGTCATCGAGGAAGGTAGCGGACGGCTCATCGGCGTGCAGGTCGTCGCCCCGGAAGCCGGCGAATTGATCCAGACGGCTGTTCTCGCCATTCGCAACCGCATGACGGTGCAGGAACTGGCCGACCAGTTGTTCCCCTACCTGACGATGGTCGAGGGGTTGAAGCTCGCGGCGCAGACCTTCAGCAAGGACGTGAAGCAGCTTTCGTGTTGTGCCGGATGAGGAAAAGGAGGTGTTCGATGAACGCCTACACGGTGTCCCGGTTGGCCTTTGATGCCGGGGTGAGTGTGCATATCGTGCGCGATTACCTGCTGCGTGGATTGCTGCGGCCAGTCGCCTGCACCACGGGTGGCTACGGCCTGTTCGATGACGCCGCCTTGCAGCGACTGTGCTTCGTGCGGGCCGCCTTCGAGGCGGGCATCGGCCTCGGCGCATTGGCGCGGCTGTGCCGGGCGCTGGATGCGGCGAACTGCGATGAAACTGCCGCGCAGCTTGCTGTGCTGCGTCAGTTCGTCGAACGCCGGCGCGAAGCGTTGGCCAATCTGGAAGTGCAGTTGGCCGCCATGCCGACCGCGCCGGCACAGCATGCGGAGAGTTTGCCATGAACAGCCCCGAGCGCATGCCGGCCGAGACGCACAAACCGTTCACCGGCTACCTGTGGGGCACGCTGGCCGTGCTGACTTGCCCCTGCCACCTGTCCATCCTCGCTGCCGTGCTGGCCGGCACAACCGCCGGTGCATTCCTTGTCGAGTATTGGGTCATCACGGCGCTCGGTTTGACCGGCCTGTTTCTTCTGTCACTGGCGCGGGCGTTGCGGGCATTCAGGGAAAGATCATGAGCGCTTCCCGGCCGGATGGATGGACTACGGCGGAGGGCCCAAGCGTTCGAGCGCGGGCAAGGCTTTCTGTTCGCAAAGCCGATGCCGGCGGCGGCATTCGCCGTCTTCGTCAGTCAATGGAGGGGTGCCACCATGAATGCAAATGATCCGACCGCCACCAGTTGCTGCGTGTGCTGCAAGGAAATTCCGCTCGATGCCGCCTTCACACCGGAAGGCGCGGAGTACGTCGAGCACTTCTGCGGGCTGGAGTGTTATCAACGTTTCCAGGCGCGGGCCAGCACTGCGACCGAAACGAGCGGCGAACCGAACGCTTGCGGTTCGCCGCCGTCAAATTGAGACAAACCACGCTTTCGCTACGTCGCCTCATGTCGGCATCAAATTCGGCTGAGTAGCTTCTCGCCATCTGGACGTAGCTCGCCCTTGGGTGAAATATGCCGATACAGGGTCTGCCGCGTGATGCCAAGTTCCTGGCACAGGTCGCCGACCTTGGTCTCTGACTGCCCCATTGCCGCCATCGCCAGCCGCAGCTTGGCGGCGGTCATCTTGAACGGCCGGCCGCCTTTCCGGCCGCGTGCCCGTGCTGAGGCCAGGCCCGCCACGGTGCGCTCGGCGATCAACTCGCGCTCGAACTCGGCCAGCGCGGCGAAGATACCGAAGACCAGCTTGCCGGCGGCGGTCGTGGTGTCAATGGCCGCGCCGTGCCCGGTCAGCACCTTGAGGCCGATGCCGCGTCCGGTCAGGTCATGGACGGTATTGATCAGATGGCGCAGGTCGCGCCCGAGCCGATCCAGTTTCCAAACGACCAACGTGTCGCCTGGCCGTAGTGCCTTCAGACAGCTCGCCAGACCGGGACGATCCTCGCGTTTTCCGGACGCTTGGTCTTCATAGAGATGCGCCGGATCAACACCGGCCGCGACCAGCGCATCGCGCTGCAAGTCCGTCGCCTGGGAGCCATCCGCCTTCGATACTCGCATGTAGCCAATCAGCATCTTGTACCTGTCACATATACGTTCGATTATGTGACAGTTTGCATCGGGAAGCTCTGCACGTCAAAATTTGTCACTTAACCCGTCATTCTGTCTAAGGCATGCAAAGGGTAGGCTAGGCTCATAATGTGACAGAAATTCCGGGGGGATGCCTTCCTTCGCGAAGGTGGCGCGCAACTGTTCCAAGGAAGCGGGGTCGCGCCGACCATAGGAAGCCAACGCGAACAGCGAGCGTGCCGTCTCGGGGTTGTGTCGTGCTTCAATGATGGCCTCATCAATGGCCTGGATTGCACGCTGCCAGTGATCGACGGGTTCGGGCTTCGGCGCTTTCGCCGGCAGGCCACTGGTGAACCCGGTTTGGGGCTCGGACCAGAATAGCTTTGCGTGCTCGCCTGGCGGGCTTATATCCCTCACCTCAATCAAGCTGATTGCCGTTGCCGCCGCCTCCAGCATCTGCAACCGTACTGCCGGGTTCAGGGTTTCATACGGTCGCCACAGACTTTGCCCAGCACGCAGCGGATGCCCGCAGCATTCCCAGATTTGGCGGAGATACCCCGCGTAGGTGCCGCACGTCGAAAGCGGGGTGTTCAGCTCATCGAGCAGCGTGCGTAGCAGCCTAAACCACAATCCGGCGTGGATGCGTCGGCGCGGCAACTCCACGTGGCCGGTCGTCAGTGCCTGCCAGGTACGCTGGTCCATCGCCGCAATCGCGTCGCTGGCAGTGCGCGGTTCGGCGTCGGCGTTCTCCCAGCCGAGAAACCGCCCTGGCACGCCCCAATAGGATTCCAGCCAGCAGCCATGCAGTGGGCAGCTCAGCATCAGGGGCAGCTTCCACGCGAGCAGTACGGCTTGGTTCTCCGGATCGTTCAGGCAGAGCGGACAGGCGCGGTGTATCGGTTGGGTGGGCAGCCAGGCACGCCAGCTCGTGATGGATCGCGTCTTACGGCGGAGTCTCGGCAGCAGTACCGAGAGCTGGAACGCATAGGTTTCCAATGCGGCTGGAATCTGATCATCAAGGCTGTCCAGTAGCCAAGGCACCCAGCCGGCGAAACTCATGCAGCGCAGCCGATCCAGCTCGATACCGCTCCGCTGGGAGAGCATCGCCAGCAGCGCCAGTGGTGGCGCGGTGTCCAGGTCATCAACCTGGCCGTGACCAAGATCGTGCTCCAGCAGCTCGGACACTTCCATGTGATAGCAAAGGGCCACGCGGTTGAGCCACGAAGACAGGGCTTCGGCTTCCCTGGGTGCCGGATGCAGTGGCCAGCGTGGCGCTGGCTTCACATCAGTTCCCGCTCGAATTGCCGCCGCCGCTCGCTGGGACCGGTGTAATCGGCCATGCTGAGCGTGCGGTGGTTGATCGCTTCCTCACCACTCTCCACGGCGGCCACGGCCGCCGCCATCAATAGGTGCGCCAGCTCGCCAATAGTGCCCTCGCTGCGCGTGAGCAGGTAGCGAGCCATGTCCAGCGTGGCAATCGACGAAGGTCGCCGCAGCGGGAGCGAAGCCGCGAAGCTGGCCAGCAGTGAACAGCAATCGTCGTTGGCCTCCCACACCGGCAGCATCATCGGCTCGAAGCGATTTTCCAACTGGTCATCCGAGCGGATGGCCAGGTAGGCGTCGCGTGTGCCCACACCGACCAGCGGGATGCGCAATTCGTTGCCGAGGAAGCGCAGCAGGTTGAGGAATTCCCGGCGGTTGACGCTGTTGCCGGCCAGGACGTTGTGCAGCTCGTCGATCACCAGCAAACGCACACCGAGCTTGCGCAGCAGTGTCAGCGCCAGTTGCTCTATTTCCGGCAGCCGTGGGCGCGGTCGCAATGGTGCTCCCATCGCCGCGAGCAGCGCGACGTAGAAGCGGATCACCGATGGCTCGGACGGCATCTGCACGACCAATACCGGGATGTGCTCCTGGTCGGCGTCGGAGCTGGCCGGGTGGGCGCGGCGGAACTTCTCGACGATCATCGACTTGCCGTTGTTGGTTGGACCGACCAACAGCAGGTTGGGCATGCGTTGTTTGTTTGGCCACGTATACAGGGCTTCCAGCCGGTTCAACGCCTCGACTGCTCGCGGATAGCCGATCCAGCGGTCGGCGCGAAGGCGATGGATGCGCTCGTCCGCCGGGAGACGGGCCAAGCCCTGGGCCGCCGGCAGCAGGTGGGACAGGTCGATGATGGGATATTCGTCCACGGCTACCACTCCTCAATCTGGTCGAACGGTTTGGCAGGTGGCTGGTTGTCCGCCTGCGGGTCTGCCATGTCCGTGTCCGCTGGTGGCGTGGTTTTGACAGGTTGTTCCGTTGACTTGAGATGCTGGCGTCGATCCGCGTCGCGCCGCGCCTTGCGCGTGGCTTTCTGCGCAGTGGTCACGATTTCGCGCATCTGCCCGATCATGCGGAACAGCGCCGACTCATCCACCTGTTCGCGCCCTTGCTGCCGCAATTTCGCCAGCGCCTGCCGTTGTTCCCAGAGGGTGACAGCCGGGTGCGACAAGGTACGGTATGGAATTTCCAGATAGTGCTGCCCCTCCGGCTCCAGTACCCAAATGCGGCTGATGTCGCGTGGGTCGCGCCGGATCAGGAACGCAGGCAGGCGGTCGCGCCGAGCTATCCACGGCTTGAGCGCATCGGCGTAGTAGTGGATGTGGTCGATGACGAAGCCAGTGCGGGTCAGGGTGCGGCGGAGGACGGGCAGGAAATCGACCAGAAAAGCCGTGGTGCGAGTGATGACGGTTGGAACGCCGGTACGCGCGACAGCTTCGGCCCAGCGTGCGGCCGGCGGTTGGAGCAGGCCGTTGTGCACGGAGCCGTGATAGGTGCCAACCGCCAATGCGAGCCAGCGTTCCAGCTCGCGCAGTGTCAGGGCGGCCATCTTCTCGGAGGCGTATTCCCCGCGCTGGTCAGGGTTGGAGAAGGTCGTCCCCGGCAATTCGTCGTGGATCATTTGCATCGCCGTGCCGATGATCCGTTCCACGATGCCGCCATAGTGCGGCTGCCCGAGAGGCCGATAGTCCAACCGGATGCCATGCTGCTCGCAGCCACGGCGTAGCGCCTCGCTCTTGAATTCGGCCGCGTTGTCCAGGTAGAGCAGCGCGGGCTTGCCGCTCATCGGCCAGTCCATTTCCACGTCCAACCTTTCCAACCAAGGGCGCTTGTCGCAACCGGCGTGTGCGAGGCACAGGCCGACCGAGACGGCAGATGGCGCTTCTAACGTGACCACCATGCCAACCACGCAGCGGGTGAACACGTCGATGGCGAGGGTCAGGTACGGACGGCCAATCGGTTGCCGGTCGCGCTCGTCCACCACGATCAGGTCGATGACTGTGTGGTCGATCTGTACCTGCTCCAGCGGTGCGGAGACTGGCGGAGGAACACCGCCAACACCTTGCAGGATGCGGGACGCATCCTGGCCTTCCCGAAGTCGAGTGGTCTTGAGTGGATCAAGGCTGGCGATCCGCAACGCGACCGTGTTGCGCGCCGGCATCCGCAGCTTTTGCAGCTTGCACACCCGCGCAACTTCACGGTGGAACGCCGCCAAGCTGCGCTTCTGCTTGGTCAGGAAGCGCTTTTGCAGTAGCTCGCGGATGATTCGTTCGACCGACTCCGGCAAGCGGCCTTTACCTTTGCCACCGCTCGACTGTCCAAGAGCCAAATCAGTGACCAGCCCCGAACCTTGCCGGGCACGGCGGATCAGGACGTAGACCTGCCGCCGGGACAGACCCAGCGCCTGGGCTGCTGCGTCGGCCGCTTCATGCCCGACCGTCTCCGACTGCGCCAACGGCCCAATGATCTCCGCGCGGCAGCGAGCACGCTCCCATGCCTGTTCTGACAGGGTGGCTACGCCGCGCTCGGCAATCGGTACGGTATCGGTCGCCATGCTCGCCTCGCTTTGGTGCACACGAGTATTGAGCATAGACGAGTTTCGTGCAGAGGAGTCCTGATATCGGGCTGTCAGGAGCCGTATGCACAGCAGGCTTCATGTCTCGTTGATTGGTGCAGTCGTCTTCTGAATGACAGCTTTTGTATGTCACACAATCGAACGTTTAGGTGACGGTCATGTTTATTGGCTACATGCGGGTCTCGAAGTCCGACGGGTCGCAAAGTGTTGACCTGCAACGGGACGCGCTCATCGCCGCCGGCGTTGTGCCGGGTCACATCTATGAGGACCATGCATCGGGGCGGCTCGATGATCGGCCAGGTCTGACGGCGATGCTCAAGGCGCTGCGCGAAGGGGATACCCTGGTGGTCTGGAAGCTTGATCGACTGGGCCGGAATCTGCGCCATCTCATCAACACCGTGCATGACCTGACGCAACGCGGCATTGGTTTCAAAGTGCTCACCGGGCACGGCGCTTCCATCGATACCACGACGCCCGCCGGCAAACTGGTGTTCGGCATTTTTGCGGCGCTCGCGGAATTCGAGCGAGAACTGATTTCGGAGCGCACCAAGGCTGGACTGGCGTCGGCGCGGGCGCGGGGCCGCAAAGGCGGTGCGCCATTCAAAATGACACCGGCGAAAGTCCGGTTGGCGATGGCGGCCATGGGCCAGCCCGGGACGAAAGTCAGCGAATTATGCGAGGAACTGGACGTCACCCGCCAGACCCTCTATCGGCATGTCGGGCCGGACGGCTCCCTGCGGGAAGACGGTCGGAAGCTGCTGGAAGGCCGGCGCAAGCAACTCAATGGGTCTTAGCGTACGATTTTTTCCGTTTCGTGAGCAGACCCCAAATCGACAGTTTGCTTCCTGACAATTTGCGTCTCAAACCTTTCAAAAACGTAACTCGGGGGTCAGCGTCCTGTTGGTATCGCAATCCTAAGATGGCATCACGGTTGGACGAAATGAGTCCGACACGATTAACCCGATGTCAAAAGGAGAGAACCATGAAAACGAAATTTTCCCAACTGGCCCTGATTGCTGCGCTCAGCCTCGCTACTGTCGGAACAAGCTACGCTCACGAGGATTATTCCGAGGGCGGCGCCAACCACTGGCTGAGCCACGTTTCGGAAACCAAGACCGCTCCGACGGCCAATCAACTGGCTTCGTTTGGCTACGCTGCCACGAAGAATGCTGACCGCGAGGTCACCCTACCCAGCGGTAGCAAATATCTGAATGTCACGCGTCTGGAGACCATCAAGATAAATGTTGGTGGCAAGAGTGTCGTCTGGACCTTCGATACGCTCGGTACCACACCGTTCCCGCTCTCCAAGATTGTATCCGGCGCCGACGACATCACCGTCTACGTGACCGAAAACCCTGTCTACCAGCGCGGATGATCAACCTGACTGCCGGGTGATGGAATCGTCATCCAGCGGTTGGCAAATTGTCAGGAACAACTCCCTAATATTCATATTGCAGTACAACTTCCTGAGGAGATTGAAATGCTGAAAAAAATGCTGGTGGTTGCCTTGATGAGCGCAGTCTCGGTGACTGCCTTCGCATCCGATGCGGCTCGTGCTGCGGCAAAACAGGTGATTGAGTTGAAAGACGGCTCGACGGTCTACATCTTCAAAGATGGGAAAATGGGTATGGAAGATAAGTACGGTCGTGCCACCCGCATGAACAAAGACACCGTAATGGAAACCAAGGATGGTCAGAAGATCATCATGCACGGCGACGAAGTTATGCGCCTCGACAACCTGTTGAAGGAAGGTCATCAGGGCGGTTGATTTCCCACGTCACGTGAATTCAGCGGCTCCTTCGGGGGCCGGTTTCATTTTGAAATATCGTTCAAGCATCGCCTTCAATTCCTGGCTTCATTGGGCATGGTCCTTGGTTTGGCCTTGTTCGTACAGCACCGGAGCAACCCGCCGGAAGGCAGCATGGATCGCCGGATCGAAATGCTGCCCAACTTCCCGCTCCATGATGCCCAGTGTCTCTTCCAATGACAAAGCCGGCTCCATTGGGAATTTGCGGAGTCTTTTGCTCCGATGGTGGACATCTTGCTTTTGTCAAACCAACATCTGGCTGATTTGCGGATTACATTTCCGTAATCTAGGCAATCAGCCTCCAAAAGCGACGGAAAATGCGCCATTAATAGCCAATGATTGATGGAGAGAGCGATGAAAGTTCTTGTGGTGGAAGACGAAACCAAAACCGGCACCTACCTCAAGCAGGGGTTGGTCGAGGCAGGCTTCGTCGTGGATTTGGCCATCAATGGCCTCGACGGGCTGCATCTGGCGCTCACTGAGGCCTATGATCTGGCGATCCTCGACGTCATGCTCCCGGGCATCGACGGCTGGCAGGTGCTGCAAGGGATACGCCGGGCCGGCAAGGAAATGCCGGTGTTGTTTCTGACGGCACGCGACCAGGTCGAGGACCGGGTCAAGGGACTGGAATTGGGCGCTGACGACTACCTGGTCAAGCCCTTTGCATTCTCTGAACTGCTGGCGCGAGTCCGGACCCTGCTACGGCGGGGCGGCAAGGCGAAGGAGTCCGAGTTCTTGCGCGCCGCCGACCTCGAACTTGACCTGCTGCGGCGCCGGGTCAATCGCGCCGGCAAACGTATCGACCTGACCGCCAAGGAATTCGCCCTGCTCGAACTGCTATTACGCCGCCAGGGCGAAGTGTTGCCCCGATCATTGATTGCCTCCCAGGTCTGGGACATGAATTTCGACAGCGACACCAATGTCATCGAGGTCGCTATCAAACGCCTCAGGCTCAAGATTGACGAGGGGTATGAACCCAAATTGATTCGTACCGTGCGCGGCATGGGCTATGTTCTGGAGATTACCGATTGACACCGCCCCGCAGTCCCTCCCTGACGCTCCGCCTGACCCTGCTGTTTGCACTAGCCTCGGCCTTCGTACTGTTTCTGCTCGGCCTACTTATCGGTAATGCGGTTGAACGCCACTTCGAAGAGCAGGATTTGGATGTGCTGAATGGAAAAATGCAGTTGGCAAGGCATATTCTGGAACGAGATCCGGGCAATCAGCCGAACGAGACGCTGACCCAGCAATTGGATGATGCGCTGACGGGGCATCACGGACTGATCGTTGCTGTCTATGATCAGAATGGTGAAACGCTGTATGCCAACGAATCCATGGTGTTTCCGCAGGATCTACTAACTACCCGCACCACGCCAAGGCGCGAGCAACCCTTTAAATGGAGCACCAACGACGGCCTGCCATGGCGGGGAATTTCATCAACGGTCAAACTTGGCACCGATGGAGGCAGCAGTTATACCGTGGTGATTGCCACCGAAATTTCGCATCACGAGCACTTTATGACTTCCTTCCGACAAACTTTGTGGGGATTCATGAGCTTGGCAACCCTGGCGATGGGATTGCTCGGCTGGTTTGTCGTCCGGCGCGGCCTATTGCCGTTGCTGGCCATTAAGCGTCAGGCTGCCGAGATTACCGCCAATCGCCTGCATACTCGCTTGCCGGTCGAAGCCATCCCACGCGAATTGGCTGATCTGGCCGATACCCTGAATGGCATGCTTTCGCGCCTGGAGGAGTCCTTTCAGCGCCTGTCGGATTTTTCATCGGACTTGGCCCATGAGTTGCGAACACCGGTCAGCAATCTGCTGACCCAGACTCAGGTCACGCTCTCGAAAGCACGCTCTGCAGAGGACTACCGGGACATCCTGGCATCGAACGCAGAAGAGTTCGAACGCTTGTCGCGTACCATTTCCGACATGCTCTTCCTGGCAAAGGCAGACAACAACCAGATCATCCCTAGCCAGGAACCGATAGACCTCGCCGAAGAAATTGGCGATTTGCTGGAGTATTACGACGTGCTAGCTGAAGAGAAGTCGATTGCCTTGTCACTCTCTGGTAGCGGCCAAATCGTCGGAGACCGATTGATGCTGCGTCGTGCGGTCAGCAATCTGCTGTCCAATGCGCTGCGTCACACCCCGAGCGATGGGGGGGTTACAGTGCAAATCGATAAATATGATGACGGTTTGACACGTATTGCCGTCGAAAATACCGGGAGCGAGATTCCAGCTGAACATCTGCCTCGACTGTTCGACCGCTTTTATCGGGTCGATAGTTCGCGTCTGCGAACCACGGAAAGTTCGGGTCTCGGACTGGCCATTACGCGATCAATTGTTCTTGCGCATGGCGGCAACGTCGATGTGTGTTCAACGAATGGGGTGACCCGCTTTACGCTGTTGCTCCCCACTTCTCCTTCGCGGTGACCTGGTCGAATAGGCGGCGACTTCGTTATTGGTGGCGCTTATTTCGTTTTTGCAAACGATCCGTCAGACGTTTCGTAAGGGGGCTTCTTCGGGGCTCGTTTGAGGTATCGATTGAGAAGCCAGAATCCGACGAACACCACAAGGATCATCGACCAAACCAGAATCAGGTCGGTCAGCGTGTAAGGTCCGGATGGCAAATTCTTGAGTTGGGGCATAACGGAATTTTTAGAGTAATGACACAGCAGCTTGCAAGCGGCGGCAACCTTCTGGCCAAATTTGGCGCAGGCCATGGCGTCACCCAATCGGCCATGAGCTGTCGTTCGCAGTTTCGTTGAGTGATGACTGGTTTCAGCGGATTCTGTTGAAAAACTCAAAAGCTGACTTTTTGGCCCATTTTTCGGGGTCGGTTTGATATTCCCGAGAGTGCAATTGTTCAATACAGAGCGATTGTGAAGGTCTGATTTTCTGAGTGTTCTACAACCGTCCAAAAAATCGAGTTTTTCAACAGCATCAGCCAGAAGAAGCCATTCAGTACCGTCACGAATCCATTACCGGGCCTAATAGCTCAGTCGTTTTTGACGAGAATTGCCTTCAACGGGTCAATAGGCCCAACGTCGTGCCAGTGCTCGCTTTTCTTTTCAACAGGAGGTAGCTCTTGGCAACCATGATTGCATTCAACAACCCAGCGCCTCATCAAGAAATTTCGACAGAACCTGAAACTAATCGCTTTATGGTCACAGCCGATGGCCTCTGCAAGCATTTTGCAAGCGCAACGGCTTCCATGACGCGTGGTGTCGAAATCTAGCATTTCAAATGATTGACGGCTCCGAAGAGCCGCCTGTTCCGAAGCATGAATTACTTCATATCTCGCGGATGGTAGTGCTTGGTCTTGTCCTTGGCGGCATTCTTCTTGGCAGGGTCGGCAGGCTTCACATCCTGCGGAATCCCGGTTTTTTCTTCGACATGGGAGTGCGGCTTCGCAGCTTGAGCAGGGGCGGTTTTTTCTGCCTTCACTTCAGCAGCAGGAGCAGCCTTTTCTTCGGCGTATGCACTGGCCGAAAGCGCAGTAATAGTAGCCAGAATGGAAGCGGAAAGCAGGGATTGCAGTTTCATGGCCATACTCCTCAAAGGTTAAACAAGGTAGTCTTGTTAAGACAATTCCAGTGTGCGCCTTTGAAACCGTCAGGCAGGTGACAAATAGATTACTTATTTGTCAGGTTTCCTCTTGGCCACCAAGCCGGGACATGTTCCATATACTGCCTGTAGGAACCTCCTAAATTGGCCAGAGCACTTTGTTCTTCTTGATGAGCCAAGCGCACATAGGTCACAACAAGAATCGGGAACAACAATACAGTGATGATGGTTGGCCACTGCAACAGGAAACCAAACATGACCAGGATAAAGGCTGCATATTGGGGATGCCTGATTCGGCTATACGGGCCCGTGCACGCCAGTTCTCCGCTGCGTTGGGCGTTATACAAGACTGGCCAGGCCTTGGAGAGCAGCCAGAAGCCCACCAAGATGAATACATTTGAAAGAATGTGGAATGGCCCGAAGTGCGGATTGACCTTCCAGCCAAACAACATCTCAGGCAGGTGGCCGGCGTCGTGGGACAACCAGTTGATGCCAGGAAATTTGTCGGTCAGCCAGCCTGACAACAGGTAGATGGTCAGCGGGAAGCCATACATCTCGGTGAACAAGGCGACGACAAATGCCGAAAATAGTCCGAGCGTTCTCCAGTCCCGCTTGGATTGTGGCTTGAAGAAACTGGCAGCGAAGAAGATGAAGAACAGCGAGTTGATGATGACTAGTGACCAAAGGCCATAGTCGCTTGTATCGGTCTTCATTTTTTGTCTCCCTCATCGTGCGAGTGGTGACCATGACCGTGGTGCATGAAGAGATGCATCAACGGGCAGGCCAACAGGAGCAGATACGGAAGTGCGCCCAGAAAATGGGCCTGATGCTCGGTCAGCAGGTAAAAGAGCGCAATAGCGGCAAATACCCACCAGGCCAAGCTTGAGCGCCTTGCGTGATGTTTCTCGGGCGCGTCGTTTCGGGTTTCAATGTTGTTCATGATGAATCCTCTTGGATTTACCGAACACGGATGGGTGGCCTGCTGCAACAGGGGGATGGCTGGCTTGCCAGATTCTCGAGCTCGTTATGCTCAACAAAACTCCATAAGCTGCGTCTCAGTCCGTGCAGCCAGCCCTTAGGCGGCAGCCCGGCATCTTTCATTGCCGCCTCGACCTGATTCAGGCTGACCAGCCTCAAGTCGTAGTCGATGTCTGCATAGCCATCACCGATGAAAACGCGGCTCACGCCTCGGACTTCGTTAAGACGAATTCCTGCCTCCTCGCGGATAGCCTGCGGAACCGAGGCAATCCGCAGCCGGTGATGCTTGGGTATCGGGTGCTGCTCATCAATCCGTCGAGGCGCACTGAAGAACACAGGGTTGTCGGAGAAGCGCTCGTGGCAGTGCGCAGAGCAAAAGTGGTATGTGACATTCCGATAGGTCAGCTGATGGCTTGCCATCGCGGCATTCAGCTTCGTCAGACAGACCGGGTCAGTGCTTTGCAGGTTATGGAGGTTCATCTCAACTACCTCTTGTGGCTGGGGAGCGGCATACCCTTCCGGGGGGGGGGCTGCGACGCTCCTTCCCTTAGTTTCAAGTTTGCGCTGTCGATACTGTCGGCAGGATGACTTCGAGATTACAAGTTAGTCAGCATTTCCATGCTTTCTGGGCAGTTCCTATACAAATCGGAACTTCAGGCCCGGGTCACATTTGACCTCCCTCTGCCCCACTGGTAAAACCAACTATCCCTCCTGCCTAAACCTATGTCATGAAGCAAACTCTGCAGCCGACCGCCGAATCCTATAAAGCTGACCCCGAGTCGGTATACAACACCTGGTTTATCAGCAATGAAGAGCGCCTCAAGGCCTTTCGGAGCATTCGTCGCGGTGTCGGCACGGTGGTCGATGACATCAAGCATGGGCGCTTTCCCAATGACTTCAAGGGCTCCTCCCTAGAGTTTGTCCTCGGGTGTATTTCGGAACAAAAACAGGTGTTCGAAGGTGCAGCCCATCCTTTCTACTGGAAGCCCAAGCTTCGGATTCCCGACATCTACGAAAACGAAGGTAATAAGCAGGCGTTTGGCGAATTTCTCTACGCATGCCTGGAGACAACGGATGTCCGGGCCTTGGAAAAAGAAGTACTCAAGCTCTCTGCCAAAGGCATCAAGGGACTGGGGCCATCGGTCGGCAATATTCTCTACTTCCTGCATCCGACGCTCTTCCCTCCCTTCAACACCGCGATGCTGAACGGCTTCAACGCACTGTTTCAGACGAAGAAAAAGCTGGGCTCCTGGGAAAGCTATCTTGAGATGCGGGAGACCATCATTGAAGCCAACGCGGCCATCGGAATTCTTTCGAAGGACCTTGGCGCGTTCAGCGGGATGCTATTTGAAATTGGTGTGGGTCGCCTGGGATGCAATGGCGCCGAGACCCTCAATGCTGAGCACGAAAAGGTCGAGCAGGTCAGACTTAAGCGTCACACCCAAGTGCAGCAGGATTTGGCGGAAGAACGTCTACACACCAAGGTCCAGCACCAACTTTGCGAACTCGGTCGAGCACTTGGGTACGACACACTGGTCGCCCGAAACGACCGCAGTGCTGTCTATCAAGGCAGCCCCCTTGGCTATCGTTGCCTCGAGAAACTACCTAATCTTGGGTTGCCCTCTGATGTGCACTCCACAGCCGAGCTCATTGATGTTCTGTGGCTCCACAAGGGAGAGTCGAAGATTGCCTGTGCATTCGAGGTTGAGAAAAGCACGTCCATCTATTCCGGAATTCTCCGGCTAACCGACATGGCGCTCTCTCTTCCCGGGAAGGAGGAGCGCCTCTACCTAGTGGCCCCGTCAAAACGCGAGAAGGAAATCATCGACCAACTCAAGCGCCCCATGTTTCAGCGACCCGACGATTTCTCCATCGGCTACATCCTGTTCGAGGACCTGGATAAGCATTTTGAGTCTCTCTGCAAACTCGGTGACGATCATCTGATTCTCAACAAAGTGGCATGTCGCTGTACTGCATAACCCCTTAATTCAAGTACGACTCAGGCACTCCGCAACCTCAATGAATTCCCGACCACGCTGACCGACGACAGGCTCATTGCGGCCGCGGCAATCATCGGTGACAGGACCAAGCCGAAGAATGGATAAAGCAGGCCAGCCGCGATGGGAATGCCAAGAGCGTTGTAGGCGAACGCGAACCAGAGGTTTTGTCGCATGTTGCGTACCGTGGCCCTGGATAGCGCTTGAGCGCGGGCGATACCGCGCAAGTCCCCTTTGACCAGGGTGACCTGAGCACTATTCATGGCGACATCGGTCCCCGTCCCCATGGCTACGCCAACATCGGCACGCGCCAGGGCTGGTGCATCATTGATGCCATCACCCGCCATGGCGACTACCCGCCCTTCAGCCTGAAGTCGTTCAACAAGGGCCAACTTGTCGGCCGGCTTCACTTCGCCATGGACCTCGTTGATGCCCAGTCGCTGGCCGACCGCCTTGGCAGTCAGCTCTCCGTCGCCCGTCGCCATCACCACGCGAATGCCTGCATCTCGAAGCGTTTTTAGCGCTTCAGGGGTGCTCGCTTTAATCGGGTCGGAGACTGCCAACAAGCCCAGCAGTACGCCATCAGCGGCCAGATACATCACACTGGCCCCTGTTCGCCTGAGTTCTTCCGCCTGAGCGACAAGAGGACTCAGGTTGATGTTCTCCTGGGCCATGAGGGTCGAATTTCCCAGTGAAAGTCGACGGCCGCCAACTTGTCCGTGCACGCCGATACCGCTGGAGGATTCGAAGCTCTCCGCTTTCTCGAGCGCCAGGCTTCTCTCCTTGGCGGCGCGGACAATCGCCTCGGCCAAAGGATGCTCACTCCCTTGGTCCAGGCTTGCCGCCAGACGCAGGACTTCATCAGGCGCAACACCACTGACAGGCACGACCTGCTCGAATGCCGGGTGGCCCTCGGTCAGCGTTCCGGTCTTGTCGACGATGATGGTGTCGATTTCCCGCATGCGCTCGATGGCCGCTGCATCCCGGAAGAGAATCCCCTGGGTCGCGGCCTTGCCGGTGGCCACCATGATGGCCATGGGTGTCGCCAGGCCCAGCGCACACGGGCAGGCAATGATGAGTACCGACACGGCGCTGATGAGGCCAAACAACCAGCCGCGCTCGCCTCCGAAGAATCCCCAGCCGAAGAAGCTCAAGAACGCAATGGCGACCACGGCAACAACAAAGTAGCCGGCCACGACATCCGCCAAGCGCTGCATCGGTGCCTTCGAACGCTGCGCCTGGGCGACCATCTGAATGATTTGGGCAAGTACGGTATGGGTACCTACGCTCTCGGACCGAATAACCAGACTGCCTGAGCCATTCAGGGTTGCGCCAATCACCTTGTCCTGGGCTTCCTTACTGACCGGGATTGGCTCTCCGGTCAGCATCGATTCGTCGATTGTGCTTCGTCCCTCGACGACGACACCATCGACCGGAACCTTTTCCCCAGGTCTCACGCGCAACAGTTCGTCCACATGGACATGGTTCAAAGGCACATCCTCTTCCGAACCGTCGGCATTGATGCGTCGGGCGGTTTTGGGTGAAAGGCCGAGCAAGGACTTGATGGCTGCCGAGGTTTGCGAGCGCGCACTAAGCTCCAGCATCTGCCCCAGAAGGGTCAGGGAAATGATGACCGCTGCCGCCTCAAAATAGACGCCGATACGCCCGTGTGCCTCGAAGGAAGTGGGAAACAGTCCAGGAGCGATGGCTGCCACGAGGCTATAGAGAAACGCTGCGCCCGTACCGATGCTGATGAGCGTCCACATGTTGGGATGGCGGGTCACGATGGACTGCCAGCCGCGAACAAAGAACGGGGCGCCCGCCCAGAGCACGACGGGGGTACTGAGTACGAGCTCAAGCCATGTCCGGTTCGCAGCTGAGAGGTTCTCGAAGTAGTGCCCACCCATCGCCAGTACGGTCACGACCACACTTAAAGGCAAGCTTCCCCAGAAGCGGCGACGGAAATCCAGATATTCCGAATTGTCCTCGCTGACCTCAAGGTCAGGAACAAGCGGCTCTAGCGCCATGCCGCACTTCGGGCAGCTACCGGGGCCAAGCTGACGCACCTCTGGGTGCATCGGACAGGTGTATTCCCGCTGCAATTCCTCTTCCGACACCGGCTGGGGTTCCGGCTTGGGGGCTAGATAGTGCGCCGGGTCCGCTTCAAATTTTGCCTTGCACTTGGCACTGCAAAACCGGTGGGTAACCCCCTCCAAGACAGTTTCATGGGGCGATTCTGGCTTGACCGTCATTCCACATACGGGGTCGATGAACATGGTCACGCTCCTTTACGTTGTTGCTTGGCGCTACACCGATTGTGGTCGGCCGCATTTCAGTGCGACCATTTCTCTCAAGACCTTTTCTTCGGCCAAAAAGAGGTCCACTGCCACCGGGTCAAACTGGCTGCCAGACATCCTCAAGATTTCTTCTTTCGCCATGTCGAACTCAAGGCCACGGCGATAGGAGCGGTCAGATGTGATGGCATCCAAGGTATCAATTACTGCGAACAGCCTAGACCCCACGGGTATTTCTTCGCCCTTCAGTCCATGTGGGTACCCTGTACCATCGAAGCGCTCTTCATGGCTTCGAACGACTGCGGCCGCTTTTTCGAGCCCGGGCAATTGACTGACGATTGAGTAACCCAATTCAACATGGGTACGCATGGTGAGCCATTCCTCATCCGTCAATGCGTCGGTCTTCAGAAGAATGCGCTCGGGAATACCAATTTTCCCGATGTCGTGAAGCAAGGCACCCCAGTAGATTTGGCGAAGCTCTTCGGCATCGGAAATGATTCTTCGGGCCAGTACCAGCGTGTGGCAGGCACTTCGCCGAGAGTGCAGCCCCGTCTCCAGTTCTCGCAGGTCCAGCGTGCGGACAAGGGCCTCTACGAACCCAGAGTACAGCCCTGCCAGGTCGAGTGTCGGTTTCTGACCGATACACCGGTCCAGCAGGCAACCCTCGCAGCAATGGCAATGGTCCTCCTTTAGGTACAGTCTCTCCTTGTCGTTACTTCCGCAGTGGGCGCAGGTTGGAGCAGCTGTACCTAGGTTGGTCATGATTGGCTCTTCAAGATTCTAAGTGCCGGGCAAGGCGCCACTGCTTGACCAGGGCGTAGATAGCCGGAATGACTGCCAAGGTCAGAACCGTGGAGGAAATCATCCCGCCGACCATCGGGGCTGCAATTCGGCTCATGACTTCGGACCCCGTTCCCGTGCCCCACATGATGGGCAGGAGGCCCGCCATGATGGCTACCACGGTCATCATCTTCGGACGAACCCGTTCTACGGCACCTTCCATGATGGCTTCGTAGAGGTCACCCACGCTGGGTTCCTTCCCCTCAGCCCGGCGTTGGGCCTTGAGCGCCTCCCAGGCATGGTCGAGGTAAATCAGCATCACGACCCCCGTCTCGGCGGCCACACCGGCCAGGGCGATGAAACCGACCGCGACGGCGACTGAGAGGTTGTAGCCCAGCAACCACATCAGCCAGACACCACCCACCAGAGCGAACGGCACCGACAGCATGACAATGATGGTCTCGGTCAGGCGCCTGAAGTTGAGATAGAGCAGCAGGAAGATGATAAGCAGCGTGACCGGTACGACAATCTTCATCTTCTCGATGGCGCGTTCCATCGACTCGAACTGGCCACTCCAGGTCGCGTAGTAGCCCGGCGGGAACTTGACCTTGGCGGCGACAGCCTTCTTGGCATCAGCCACGTAGCCGCCGATGTCACGTTCCCGGATGTCCACAAAAATGTAGGCGGAGAGCAGCGCATTTTCGGTCCGGATGCCCGGCGTCCCCTTAGCCACTTCAATCTTCGCCAATTGCCCCAGCGGAATCATTGCGCCATCCATAGTCGGCACCAGTACCTGCTGGGCAATCTGCTGCGGGTCAGAGCGGAGTTCGCGCGGGTAACGCACGCTCACCCCGAAGCGCTCGCGGCCCTCGACGGTCGTGGTCACCATCTCGCCACCCAACGCCTGCCCGATGACCTCCTGAACGTCGCCAACCGCCAGGCCGTAGCGTGCCAGCTGAGTGCGGTCTGGTTCGATGTTCAGGTAATAGCCCCCGGTAATCCGCTCGGCAAACGCTGACGTGGTTCCCGGCACTTCCTTCACCACTGTCTCGATTTCCCGGGCCAGGCGCTCCATCTCGGTAAGGTCCTTGCCAAACACCTTGATGCCGATGGGCGTCCGGATACCGGTAGAAAGCATGTCGATACGGGCTTTGATAGGCATCGTCCAGGCGTTGGATACACCGGGGAACTGCAGCGCCTTGTCCATCTCGGCAATGAGTTTGTCGGTCGTTAATCCCGGGCGCCATTCGGACTCCGGTTTGAGGTTAATGACCGTCTCGAACATTTCGGTTGGCGCCGGGTCGGTGGCCGTATTGGCACGGCCCGCCTTGCCATACACCGAGGCGACTTCCGGGAAGCTCTTGATGATTTTGTTCTGCGTTTGCAGCAGCTCGGCCGCCTTGGTAATCGACATCCCTGGCAGGGAGGCCGGCATGTATAACAAAGTGCCCTCGTTCAAGGTCGGCATGAACTCCGAGCCCAGCTTGCTGGCCGGATAGATAGAGACCACGAGCGCCACGATGGCGGCCACGATGGTGGTTTTCTTCCAGCGCATGACCCAGGCAATGATGGGACGGTAGACCCAAATGAGGAAGCGATTCACCGGGTTCTTGGCCTCGGGCATGATTTTGCCGCGGATGAACAGCATCATCAGGACCGGCACCAGGGTGACGGAGAGCAGCGCTGCGCCGGCCATCGAGAAGGTCTTGGTGTAGGCCAGGGGCGAGAACAGACGGCCCTCCTGGTCTTCCAGGGTGAATACCGGCAGGAAAGAAACCGTGATGATGAGGAGCGAGAAGAACAGCGCCGGACCGACTTCCTTGCAGGCGGCAATCATGGCTTCCGTCCGGTCGCCGTGCGTGTGGTTCACAGGCAAACGCTCGATATGCTTATGGGCGTTCTCAATCATCACAATGGCCGCGTCAATCATCGCGCCGATGGCGATGGCAATGCCGCCCAGGCTCATCAGGTTTGAGTTCATGCCGAGCAGGCGCATGGCGATGAAGGCCATCAGGACACCGACTGGCAGCATCAGGATGGCTACCAGCGCACTACGCAGGTGGAGCAGGAACACGACGCAAACCAACGCCACGATGATGCTTTCCTCAGCCAGCGTGTGCTTCAGGGTGTCGATGGCCCGGTGAATCAGCTCGGAGCGGTCATAGACTGTCTCGATAGTCACCCCTTCCGGGAGGCCGGCCGATATTTCACCAATTTTCTCCTTGAGGTTGTGGATGACCTCCAGCGCGTTCTGCCCATAGCGGGCCATGGCGATGCCGGAGACCACTTCGCCTTCACCATTGAGTTCGGTCAGGCCACGGCGTTCGTCGGGCGCCAGTTCGACGCGGGCGATGTCACGTACCAGTACCGGCGTGCCCTTGTCGGCCTTGACGACGAGGTTCTCGATGTCGCCTATGCCGCGCAGGTAACCCTTGCCGCGCACCATGTACTCGGTCTCGGCCATTTCGATAACACGGCCACCGACGTCGCGGTTGGAATCACGAATGACTTGTGAGACTTTTGCGAGCGGAATGCCGTAGGAACGCAGCTTCACGGGGTCGACCGTGACCTGGTAGGTCTGGACGAAACCACCAATCGAGGCAACTTCGGCAACGCCATGCGCCTTGGTCAGCTGGTAGCGCAAGTACCAGTCCTGCAGGGTGCGCAGTTCGGCCAGCGTCTTGTCCTTGGCCAGCACGGCGTACTGATAAACCCAGCCCACCCCGGTGGCATCCGGACCAATTTGCGGCGTGACGCCCTTGGGCATGCGGCCGGCGGCAAAGTTGAGGTACTCAAGAACCCGCGAGCGCGCCCAGTAGATGTCAGTGCCGTCCTCGAAAATGATGTAGACGAAGGATGCACCGAAGAACGAGAAGCCGCGGACCACCTTGGATTTGGGCACCGACAACATCGAGGTCGTCAGCGGATAGGTCACCTGGTCTTCGACGACCTGGGGTGCCTGGCCGGGGTATTCGGTGTAGACGATGACCTGGACATCGGAAAGGTCCGGAAGTGCATCGAGCGGCGTTCGCATGACTGCTACAACGCCGGCCACGATGATGAACAAGGTGGCGAGCAAGACCAGGAAGCGGTTGCGTCCTGACCATTCAATGATTTTTGCCAACATCGCGCTCTTCCTCAGTGACCGGCGTGCGGGTTGGCTTTGGCAGCAGGCTGGCTAGCAGGTTGAACGGACGTGATAACCCATTCACCCTGGCCACGTTCGACAAACTCGAAGTCAATCGCAGCCCCGGGTTTCAACTGCTTCATGATGGCTTCGTTAGCTGGTTTGAACTCCATGGTCATTCCAGGCCAATTCAAACTGGCCACTGGACCGTGGGTGATGCTGACCGTTCCTGCCTTGGCATCGACCTCTTCGACTTTGCCTTCGGCCTTGTTGCCGACCTTGGCCGCCGCCGACTTATCGGACGGCGCAGCTCCGCCGTGGCTGGAGTGGCCGAAGCCACCGACAGCCGCTTTCAGATTGCTCTCGGCATCAATCAGGAAGTTGGCGGCAACAACCACTTGCTCACCATCACGGACACCGTCAATGACTTCTACCCGGTCATCGCTGCGCGCGCCGAGCTTGACCTCGCGGGGCTCGAATCGGCCTTCCTTGGCCTGGACCAGAACGATTTGACGCGTGCCGCTATCAATCACTGCCGAGTTCGGTACGGTGACGACCGCACCCTTGGCTGCAGTCGGCAGTTCGAGTTGGGCAAACATGCCCGGCTTCAGCAGATTGTTCGGATTCGGCAAGTCGATGCGAACTGGGATGGTTCGGGTTTCCGCCTTCAGGGTCGGATAAACATAGCTGATGGTGCCTTCGAAGGTCTTGTCAGGGTAGGCGTTGATTCTGACCCTGGCCTTGGCACCGGGCTTCACCAAACCGATGTCCTGTTCGAAGACGTCGGCAACTACCCATACGGAGGACAGGTCGGCGACTTGATACAGGGCGTCGCCCGGCATGAAGCGCATGCCTTGGACAGCCTTCTTCTCGGTGATGATGCCGTTGACCGGCGAGCGGAAAGTCAGCGTATGCCGGGTTTCACCGGACTTGGCCAGGGACTTCACCTGCTCTTCGGAGATGTCCCAATTGCGCAGGCGGGCCAGGCTGGACTCAGCCAGTTGGCGCATGCTGTCCTGGGTGTAGCTTTCTGCGCCCTTCAGACTTTCTTGCCCCTGGACAGCGATAGCGTATTCACGCTGTGCAGAAACCAGTTCTGGGCTGTAGACCTCAAAGAGCGGCTGGCCCTTGCTGACCGGCTGGCCGGTGACATTGACGTGCAGGCGCTCGACATAGCCTTCGAATTTTGGAGAGATGGCAAAGGTACGACGCTCATCCGGTTCGATGCGACCGGCCGCACGGACAACCTTGTCCAGATTGCGCAGGGTGGCTGCTTCCGTGCGCACGCCAAGTTTCTGAATCTTCTCGGTGCTGATTTTGATTTGGTTGGCAGAGGCCGGCTCGTCGTCTTGCTCGCCTTCGTAGACCGGGATGTAGTCCATGCCCATCGGGTCCTTCTTCGGGCTTGGCGACGTATCGGGAAGGCCCATTGGATTGCGGTAGAAGAGAATCTTCCGTTCCTTCTTAGCAGTCTCGACTGCAAGGCTGGTGGCGCCATCGACGTGCAGGGCCGGGGCGCTCTTCTGGCCAACCCAATAGCCACCACCAGCGGCCAACGCGGCCACCACGGCGGCGGCAATCACTCCCTTGTTCATAGGTCTTCTCCGAGAATTCGTTCGATTTCGGCAAGGCGGACTTGGGCCTCGGCACGCGATTTGATTTGGTTGAGTTTCGCCTGGCGAATCTGGCGCTGGGCATCCAGCAGGGTCGCAAAGTCGACCTTGCCGGTTTCATAGCCGGTCAGCGCCGCCTTCAAGGTCAGTTCCGCCTGGGGCAGCAGGCTGTCGGTGGTCAGCCGCTCGCTACGCTGAGCGGCTTCCAGTTCGGAGAGTGCGGCCGAAAGGTCGGACAGCAGCTGGTTCGAGATGGCATCACGCTTCGCCCGGCCGGCCGAGACCATCGCTTCCGCCTCGCGTTCCTGGGCCCGCCGGCTGGCCTGCTGCAAGGGGATGTTGATTTCGAACATCAGGTCCCACTGCTTCACTTCGTTCTGCATCTGATTGGGCACCACGCCGACCGTCAAATCGGGGTACCGATTCTTGTAGGCCAAGTCGCGGCTCTTCTCGGCGGCTGCGATGCCGTGCCCGGCAGCCGACAGCATCGGGTTCCTGGCGCGAGCTCGCTCTTCGAGGGAGGTGTAATCGAGCTTGGCAAGAGTGGGCAACGGCCGCAGGGCTTCAGGCATCGCCAATGGTGCAGTGGCCGGACGCCCCAAAAGAGCATTCATGCGGGTCATCAAATGATGATGCTCGGTTTCCAGAGCGATGAGTTCGTTACGCATCGCTGTCTGTTCGACCTGCGCCCGGATGACGTCCTGCTGGGCAGCCAGGCCGCCGGCGTAGCGGACCTGGGCAATTTTTTCCAGACGGACCATCAGGTCGAGGATTTCCCGGGTCAGGCTGTCATTGCGGGCAAGATAGTAGAGCTGCGCATAGGTGGTCTTGATTTTGGTGGCGACCTCGCTCCAGGTGCCGTAGGCGCGCCCCTTGGCGCCATCTGCTTCAAGCACGGCAATCTCACGCTTCAAGTCCCGCTTGCCGAACCAGGGAATGTCCTGCATCAGCGTGTAGCGTGTACTGCCGACACGGCTGGGAGACAGGGAGGCACCTTGTGAACCGCCCTTGGTAATATCCATCAGCTCCGTGCGCAGCCTGGGGTCAGGCAGAGCGCCAGCGGGCGTGATGCGTTCAGCCGCTGCATCGGCTTCATAACGCATGCTGGCGTAGTCGGGGTTGGCTTCCCGCGCCAGGGAAAGCAGGCTTTCAACATTGCTGCCCGGTTGAACCTGGGCCTGGGCACCCAGGCACCAGGCTGCGGTGAGCGCGGCGCACAGGAGTTGGCGCGAGGTAGTTATTCGTTTCATCTGTTTGTCCTCGTGATGATTTCCGGTGGCACCGCGTGCCAACACGCTTACTTTGGCAATTCCAGGCGGA
The DNA here is from genome assembly GCF_009469765.1 of Dechloromonas hortensis. Lineage (GTDB taxonomy): Bacteria > Pseudomonadota > Gammaproteobacteria > Burkholderiales > Rhodocyclaceae > Azonexus > Azonexus hortensis. Next base: position 64,297 of record NZ_SSSQ01000014.1, on the reverse strand, counting down.
CGATGGTCATCGCACCATTGACGTTGTCCGATGCAAAGCGGACTTTCTGACCACTCTTCACCTTGTCGAGCCAAGAGGCGTCCTTGACCTTGAACGCCATGGTCATGGCCGGCATGCCGTTGGGCAAGGCTTCATGAGAGACGGTGAGCTTGCCGCCGGCCTTGTCGACCTTTTTCACCAGGCCGTCGATAAGTGCGGATTGGGCAGCGTCCGAGTACATGGTGCCGTGACCGGCATGCATGTCATGGTCAGCGGCCATTGCGAAAGCAGGCGCCAGGGTGGCGACCAAAGCAAAGGAAGCAATCAGCTTATTCATGGGGGTTCTCCGAGAGATAAGGGTTAATGTTTAGCAAAAGCTTGGTAGCTGCCGTCCGCCTGAACGAGCAGCGTGTCGTAGGGTTGCGGGTGATTGGTTTCCATGCCCGGCGAGCCCTGGGGCATGCCTGGGGCGGCCAGGCCAACCGCCTTGGGCTTTTCCTTCAGCAGGCGCTGGACATCCATTGCGGGAACATGTCCCTCCACGGCATAGCCACCCACTTTCGCGGTATGGCAGGAACCGAAGCGCTCCGGCATGCCGGTAGCTTTCCGGGCCGCCGGCACATCATTGACATCCTTCGTGACGACATCGAAGCCGGCCTTGCGCATGTGTTCGACCCATTTCCCACAACAGCCGCAGTACGGGCTTTTGAACACTTCAACGCGTTCCGCCGCCTGGGCCAGGCTGATGCCGGCAAACAGCGAGAGGGCAAAAATCAGGGAGCTGGTCTTAAGCATATCGACCTTCGTTGAGCAGTGAGGGGGAACGTATTGGCACAAAGTTTAGGTATCTGCACCCAACAGCAAGCTGACCCAAAAATTACATTTCGGTAATCAAAGGGCCTCAATGGCTGTGCTCATGCTTGCTGTGGGAATGGCCTTCATGGTTATGAGGTTTGGGCGAACTCGGTGCTGATGCAGTGGGCTCCATGCCGGCGTGCGAGTGTCCTTCGCTGGCTGCAACGTGTGACTGATAGTCGGTGGCCGAGAGCTTTGGCAAGATTTTGATGAATGCCGTCAGGTCCCAAATGGCTTCATCATCCATCCCGCCCTTCGCCCAGGCGGGCATCCCGGAACCTTTAATGCCATGTTTGATAATCCAGAATCGGCGGACATCCGTTTCTTGTTCCTCGGCTGCCGCGCCTGCCAGCGACAGGTTTAGCGGGCTTGGATACAGACCCTTGCGTATCTCGCTATCCTCGACACCGGGTGACAGGTGGCAACCAACGCACATAGCCTCGTAGTTTCCTGCGCCGCGACGAATGCGTTCTTCGGATGCCAAGTCGGTAGGAAGGATGATGTCCTTAGCCTGCTTGGCTACGGACTGCTCACGAGCCCATTCGATAAACTTGATGATGCTGGGTGAGTGGGCCGAATCGGCAGCAAAGTCGATGCTTCCGCTTTGTATGAGTGCGTAGCCTGCGATAGCCCCGAGACTAACTACGGACACAGCGCCAAAAAGAAATTGCTTCATCTACTTCCCCTGATTTCAACATGCACCATTTTGGGGAAGTCGACCTAACCAGATACTGACAGATAAATTACATTTCCGTAATCTAGGCGGCTAATCAGCCGCCTCAGAGCAAAATGAGCAGTAACACAGGCATCACAGGGAGTGGTTCGATGAGGCTATTAGTCGTCGAAGACGAGCCGAAAACAGGCGATTATCTTAAGCAAGGGCTATCAGAAGCCGGCTTTATGGTCGACCTAGCCAGAGATGGCTTGGAGGGGGTCACCTTGCACTGACCGAGTCATACGACTTGGCCGTACTGGATGTCATGTTACCGGGCATTGAGGGCTGGCAGGTACTTCAAGGTATTCGACGTGCCGGTAAAGAAATGCCCGTAGTGTTTCTGACTGCCCGTGATTCGGTTGAAGACCGCGTGAAGGGATTGGAACTAGGTGCTGATGACTATCTGGTGAAGCCATTTGCGTTTTCCGAGTTATTGGCAAGGGGGCGTATCAACATGAACATGGGGTAGTACGTAGGTAGCACCAGAAAAACAATATTGACCAACCACAAATATTCGCCATAAAATTCGCCATAATCAAACGCGCAGCAAAAGGCTATTTCGTGGCAGAAAAAACAAACTCCGGCGATATCAACACTCTTGAAGAAGACTTCGCCAATTTAGCCCGTCTTGCCGCCTCAGACTCTCATGAGGATACCCGCTTGCTATTGGCGCGTCTCATACGCAAGTACCGTCAGCAACGCCCTGAGTTAGCCGCACGTCTCGACCAATCCCTGAAGGCTTCCCAAACCCGCTCGGCGGGCAATTCAATCCTGCGGCGCGGCGCACCGGCAATGGAGCCAAACGAGGCGCCGCTCCCCGTCGACGGAGACTCCCGCCTAGCGCTGATCCGGGTTTTCGATGATCGCGCTGGGTTGGCCCCGCCCATTCTTCCCGGTAGCGTTCATGGCGCCATCGGCGCCATTATTCGCGAACGCCAGGAACGAGAACGACTGGCCGCCCGGGGGATCAGCCCGACCCGCTCAGCCATCCTGGTTGGACCACCCGGGGTCGGCAAGACACTCTCGGCCCGCTGGATCGCCAGTGCCTTGGGTAAGCCCCTATGGGTGCTCGACCTGACGGCGGTCATGAGCAGCCTGCTTGGCAAGACCGGCAACAACCTACGCGCTGCGCTGGACCATGCCAAGAAACACGCAGCCGTCCTGCTGCTCGATGAGATCGACGCCATCGCCAAGCGACGCAGTGATGAGTCCGATATCGGCGAACTGAAACGCCTGGTCACAGTAATGTTGCAGGAAGTCGATCAGTGGCCAGACAGCGGGCTTCTTCTGGCCGCCACCAATCACCCGGAACTGGTCGATCCTGCGCTGTGGCGACGTTTCGATCTGGTCCTCAAGTTCGACGCACCGGATGCCTCGGCGATTGCGGTGGCCATCCAGCGATTCCTTGGTGACGACCTGAAACTGTTTGAGTCCTGGATCGATGTACTGGCCGCCGGCCTACAGGGGCAGTCGCTGTCAGATGTTGAACGCAGCATCAACGCACTGCGTCGCGGCCATGTTTTGCAGACGGCGCCGTTGGAGCAACTGATCGGCTCGGCACTTGGTCAGCGCCAGGAAGCCTTGAGCAAGGCAGAACGCCTCAATCTCGCGATCGAACTGGCCAAGGCGGGTCAGCATACGCACATGCAGATCAGCCAGATGACGGGGGTCGCTCGCGACACCATTCGCAAACATGCGGGGCCATCTCCCCGCAAAGGCAGGGGGCTCAAATAAATGACTACGCGATATTTGATCGGTCGTGCAGAATTGCTGACCTATCCCATCGAAGCGCCCAAGAAGAAGGTCGGCGACAAGGCTCATCCCTATACGCTCAGCGAGGCAAAACGCGTCATCGTGCCGGAGATCGAGGCAGCCAACAGCATTTTTCAGGCGCTGTCGCCGAAAGCCTGCGCCGATGATCTGGCGGTGGCCCGTCTGGTATTGCATCCAGCCTACCTGGCCAAGTCTTTCTTTCCGAAACTGCTGCTCGATCAGGTCGGTCTCGCCTCGGTCGGGTCGCGGACCCGCCGTATCCAACCGCGTCGCCAGACCCAGAAGAAGGCGCCGCCGGAAGTAGAAACCACGGAACTCTTCGTGGCTGGCACACGTGCAGCGTTGGGAAACTTCCCAGCTTTTGCCCGAAGCCTGAACGAACAGATGCCGGTCGCCGAGCAGTTTGCTCGCATCGAGACCTTTGCCGCTATGACCCCATCTGATCGCCTGCATCTTGAGGGCGCCCATATCGCCCACGTTTTCGAGGTCGGTCTGCATTTACCCCCCGAGGGCGACGCCTCGGATGTTCGTGCCATGTTCGCCGACTATGCCAAGGACTGTGGCTTCAAGGTCAATGGCGAATTCGAATTTGAAGCGGGCCGCCTGCTGTTCGTTGCGGTCGAGGGGGACGCTGCCGGCCTGGAAAACCTGGCCCAGTTCACCCTGACCCGCGTAGTCCGGCCGATGCCGCATTTGCGGGCGGCACGTCCGGTCACCCGCAGCATGCCGCTTTCGGTGTCGTTCTCGTTGCCGAGCGGCGAGCCGCTTTCTCGCGAACCCAAGGTCGCTGTCCTGGATGGCGGCCTACCGACGGAGCACATCCTCGATGGCTATGTCCGCCGCTATTTCCTGGCTGACAAAGATGCGAGCGACGTACCCGACTTTACCGAGCATGGCCTCGGCGTCACCTCGGCTTTGCTGTTTGGGCCGATTGAGCCAGAAGCTGCGGCAGAACGTCCTTATGCGCCGGTTGACCATCATCGCGTGCTGGATGCCAAGATCGACGGGGAAGATCCCTATGAGTTGTATCGCACGCTCGGCCACGTCGAAACCGTACTGCTTTCCCGTCAATACCAGTTCATCAACCTCAGCTTGGGTCCGGATCTGCCAGTCGAGGACCAAGATGTACACGCGTGGACGGCGGTGATCGACAGCATTTTGAGCGATGGTGAAACCCTGATGACCGTCGCAGTCGGCAACAACGGTGAGCGCGATGCAGCACTTGGCCTTAATCGTATCCAGGTGCCTTCTGATAGCGTGAATGCGTTATCCGTGGGCGCTGCCGACCGAAGCGGCGCTGATTGGAAACGCGCCGCTTACAGCGCCACCGGTCCCGGTCGTAGCCCGGGAAGACGAAAACCCGATGTGGTGGCGTTTGGCGGAGCGCCCAAGGAGTATTTTCACGTAGCAGCCCCTGGTAGCCGACCGAGCCTGGCCGCCACGCTGGGAACCAGCTTCGCGGCACCACTCGCGCTGCGCTCGGCAGTCGGTATCCGGGCTATTCTGGGCGACCCTGTACACCCGTTGACCATCAAGACGCTGTTGGTCCATGGCTGCGAAAGCAATGAAGAGCACGATGTGCATCATGTCGGTTGGGGACGTGTCCCGTCGGACATCAATCGCCTGATTACCTGTGACGATGGGGAAGCTCGAATCATCTATCAGGGCGAGCTACGCCCGGGAAAATTCCTGCGCGCACCGATTCCTTTGCCGGCTTTCCAGTTGGAGGGGAAGGTACGTTTGCGGGCAACCTTCTGTTATGCCAGCCCGGTCGACCCTCAGGATGCCGGCGCCTACACGAAAGCCGGTCTCGGCATTACCTTTCGCCCCAACAGCAGCAAGCGCAAGGCCGGTGCTACGAATGCGTCGTCGATCAGCTTTTTCCCATCGGCCGACTTTCGGACCGAGGCCGAACTGCGGGCTGATCTGGGCAAGTGGGAAACAGTGCTGCACGCTGAGCACAGTTACTACGGCAGCAGCCTGCTGGAACCGGTCTTCGACGTGCATTACAACGCACGCGAGGCCGGTGGCCAGGCATCATCCGGAGCACCGGCCATCCGCTACGCCTTGGTGGTTACCGTGCATGCCCCGAAGCATACGCAGTTGCATCAGGAAATCCTCAAGGCCCACGCTGTATTGCAAGCTCTAGAACCGCAGGTCTCGCTGCCGCTACGAGCACGGACCTAAATCCAGTCGGGAATGCGATGAGCCAGGTCGATCTTTACCTCGATGCGGCTGAACGGGCCAATACCCGACGCAGCTATGCGTCAGCCATCCAGCACTTCGAGATCGAGTGGGGAGGCCTGTTGCCAGCGACCATCGATTCGATTTCCCGCTACCTTGCTGCCTACGCCGAATCCCTATCACTGAACACCCTCAAGCATCGCCTCGCCGCGCTGTCGCGTTGGCACCAGGATCATGGTTTTCCAGACCCGACTAAAGCCCAGAAGATCCGGCAATTGTTGAAAGGTATCCGAACCCTGCATCCAGCCCAGGAAAAGCGGGCCAAGCCGCTGGAGCTGGAAATTCTGCGCGGTGTTGCCGACTGGCTCATGTCGGCGACGGCCGCAGCGGTTGGCCGGGGGGATTCGGCCAGCGCCCTGCGACATACCCGGGATCGAGCCCTGATTCTCCTCGGTTTCTGGCGCGGGTTCCGCTCCGACGAACTGGTCAACCTTCGCATCGAGTTTATCGAGATCAAGCCTGGCGAGGGGCTGACCTGTTTCTTGCCTCGCAGCAAAGGGGATCGAAAACTGGAAGGTCGAAGCTACTCATGTCCAGCACTGTCCCGGCTGTGTCCGGTCGAGGCAGTTGAAGACTGGCTAGCCTTGTCCAAACTGACCGGAGGACCGCTATTCCGCAAGGTCGATCGCTGGGGGCATCTATCTGAAGCCGAATTGACCCCGAGCAGTATCATTCCCATGCTTCGAAAGTTGCTGAGCCGGGCAGGCGTGGCCGATGCCGAGGCCTTCAGCAGTCACTCGTTACGCCGTGGGTTCGCGCAGTGGGCTGGAATGAGCGGCTGGGATATCCGGGAGTTGATGAGTTACGTGGGCTGGCGTGACGTGAAGGCAGCCATGCGCTATCTGGATGGAGTCAGCACCGACCAGAAGGCGCGTTTCGAGCAGGGACTGGATCGAGCGCTGCCGGACACAGCAACAGCCTCGATTCCGCAGTTGCCCAGTCTGGCCGAGATCCCACTCGCAATGATCGAGGTTTCCATCGATTTGTCGGCCTTCAACGGCGGCCGACGCGGCGTCGCCAATGCTTTGCGGGACATGACGAACACTTGCCTTGCGCAGTTCCAGGCACAACCGCTGGATCAGGATGGCCGTCGATATCAAATTTCCGTCCCGACGCCTTCAGCCGACACCCTGGACGAGCACCTCTACACCTTGCTCGACGAACTCCATCGTATTGCCGATGCCCGTGAGTGCTTCCTGGAGGCGGTCTGCCGTGATCCGACCACCGGCAGGCATTGGGATTGATCCCGCATGACCCAGCTCCACGAGACCGCGTTTCCCCGCCTGAAAGCGGACCCATCGGCACAGGATCTCGACGAGATTTATACCCTGACGCCCGATGAAATCGTGTTCATCGATAAGACTGTAAAGCGCCCCATTGCTCGCTCGGCGGCATTCATTTACCTGAAGCTGTTTCAGCGTCTTGGGTACTTTGTCCACATCAGGGATGTCCCGTCGGTGATTCGCCAACACATTGTGGCCCAAACGGGGCATCGGCCAGCCAGGGCCGATGAACTTCGGCAGTTCGACCGAACGACGGCGCGCACGACACTGATTGCTGCGTTGCGACGCTACCTGAATGTTCGGCCTCTGGACGATCAGGGACGCGCCTGGCTGCAGCATGTGGCAGAAACCGCTGCAGACAGCCGGCATGTGGTGGCCGACATCATCAACGTGATGCTTGAAGAACTGGTGCATCATCGCTACGAGCTACCCGGTTTCTCCACGCTCGATCGGTTGGGCATCCAGGCCCGGGAAAAGATCCACGATGTCCATTTTGCGAGCATTGCCGACCAACTTGATGCCAAGGTGAAAGCCTTGATCGACAACCTGTTCAAGGTCAAGTCGGGCGAGACCAGCAGCACCTGGAACCTGCTCAAGCGCGAACCAAAAAAGCCGACCAACAAGGAAACTCGCTCCTATCTCCAGCATATCCGCAGGCTCCAGTTGCTGGTCGACCAATTACCCATCCCTGATATTCCCGTTCCGAAACTCAAACAGTACCGCTACATCGCCCGTTCGCTGGATGCGACAGAAATGGCGGAACTGAAGCCCCAGAAGCGCTATGCGCTGGCGGTCATCTATATCCGCTCGCAATTCGCCCAGACGCTCGACGATGCGGCCGATCTGTTTGTCCGCATGCTCCAGAACCTCGACAATCAGGCGCGCAACAAGTTGGGCGAATACCAACAAGAACACCTGCAACGAACCGATCGCCTGATCGGCCAGTTGAAGGAGATGTTGCTGGCCTACCGGATCGATGGCTCGGATCATCAACGGGTGGAGGCCATCGGTGGCAGCCTGATCGCCGAGGTCGATGACCTGGTGGCCATCTGCGATGAGCACATGGCCTATGCTGGACGCAATCATCTGCCGTTCCTCATCCAGCCCTACAAGATGGTTCGCGCCCAGTTGCTGAACTGTATCGAAATCGTCAATCCGCAGAGTACCAGTGAAGACGATACCCTGATCCGGATGATGAAAGCGTTGCAGGCGCTGCGTGGTACCCGGCACGAAGTCGTGCCGCTGCCGTTGGTCGGTCTGAATGCCGAGGAGGACTTCCAGTGGCTCCCCTCGACCTGGCGGAAACTGGTCATCTCCGAGCGCACCGATGGTCAGGTCGTTGCCATCAACCGCCGTTACTTCGAACTGGCGGTCCTGTATGCCATCCGCGATGAACTGAAGTCGGGTGATCTGTTCATCCAGCATGGTGAGCGTTACGACGACTACCGGGAGCAACTGGTTGACGACGACACCCTGAGCCGTGAATTGGCGCAGTATGGTGAGGTCACCGGTGTCGAAACGGATTCCAGGGTCTTTACCGAGTCCTTGAAGACGGCTTTACTGGAGACGGCTGAGGCGGTCGATGCCGCATTTCCCGAAAATGCTTATGCCGAAATCGTCGATGGCAGGCTGATCCTGAAGAAACCACCGGCCAGCGAACCGCCGCCCGGCATCCGGGCGATCGATCAGTTGATCACCGAGCACATGGAGAACATCAGTATCGTCGACGTACTGATCGACACTGAGCGCTGGCTGCAATTGCACAAGCTATTCCGGCCCTTGATGGGAACCGAAAGCCGGATCGACGAATTGCGCCCGCGGGTAATCAGCACCTTGTTCTGTTATGGCTGCAACCTCGGACCGACCCAGACGGCGCGCTCGATTCGGGGTATGAGCCGCAAGCAGATCGCCTGGCTCAACATCAAGTACGTAACGGAAGAGGTGCTGGAAAAAGCCATCGTCAAGGTCATCAATGCCTACAACAAGTTCGAATTGCCTGGCTACTGGGGATCAGGCAAGCATGCCTCGGCCGACGGCACGAAATGGAACCTCTACGAGCAGAACCTGATTTCCGAGCATCACATCCGCTACGGCGGCTATGGCGGTATCGGCTACTACCATGTCTCCGACAAGTTCATCGCGCTGTTCAGCCACTTCATTTCCTGCGGCACCTACGAGGGCACCCACATCCTCGATGGGCTGATGACCAACACCTCGGATATCCGGCCGGACACCATTCATGGCGATACCCAGGCTCAGAGCTACACGGTTTTTGCGCTTTCCCATCTCTTGGGTATTAAGTTGATGCCGCGCATCCGTGGCATCAAGGATCTGGTGTTTCATCGGCCCGACAGCAACAAGAAGTTTACGCATATCGACCGACTTTTCAGCGACGACATCAATTGGCAGATGATTGAGACCCATTTGCCGGACATGCTGCGCGTGGCGGTATCCATCAAGCTTGGGAAAATTTCTGCCTCGGCCATCCTGCGTCGCTTGGGGACTTATAGTCGAAAGAACAAGCTGTATTTCGCCTTCAAGGAACTCGGCAAGGTAATTCGAACTATGTTCCTGCTGAAATACGTTGGCGACGTCGAACTTCGCCGACTCATCCACGCGGAAACCAATAAGTCAGAGCAATTCAATGGTTTCGAGAAAAAACTATTCTTCGGCGGAGAAGGCGTGATTGCCGAAAACCTGCGCCATGAACAGCGCAAGATCATCAAATACAACCATCTCGTAGCCAACCTGGTCATCTTGCACAACGTAGAAGGGATGAGCCGGGTGCTGAAGCAACTCCAGGCCGAAGGGGCTGTGATCAACCAGGAAGTCTTGGCTGGACTGGCACCATACAGGCTGGCACACATCAATCGCTTCGGCGATTACGTACTGGATTTCCGACGAAAGGTCGAGACCCTGGATGAGGGGTTCCGGATTTTGGAGGCCGAATCAATAAGCCAAGATCAATGACTATTGAATTTTTCGGAGGGAATCCCAATATCATGGGGTGCCATGCATGTGCGTGGTCATTTTAGGGAGAGATTCATGAGCAAGGCACTGCCCACAAAAGGTTCCGTTACCTAAAAAATCTGAACGGGACTTCGGAAAAAAATTGCAAATGCGGATCTTGGCTGGACCACTGGAAAGGGTTTGCCAAGGTTTCTTCGACACCCAAATGCCATGTGGCGGGGTGTAATTCCTCTGCGGAAGTAGGGGCGCACATCATCTTGCCAAAACTTGACAATGAGTCGCTGCGAAAACTCAACTACATTGCGCCGATGTGCAAGTCACACAACAGCCAGCCAGACACCGAGTTCAAATCCAAGCCTGACAGTGTTTTTGTCAGCGCCAACAAGGCGCTGACCTGCGGAGCCTAAGTCTCAATTGATAAGGGCAGGCCGGTGAAAACCGGCCTTTGCATCGGCCAAGTAATTTTCTGTTTTAGAACAATCGGCTAAGCGGTATTTTTGAGGATTTCGCACGATTCCCGGCCGACCCTCTGTCTGGTTGAGCATTGAGCTTTTCCTGGGCACTGCAACGCTAGCTAATAATGAATCAATGAATCAATGAATCAATGAATCAATGAATCAATGAATCAATGAATCAATGAAGGTGAATCGCCCCGCAAACTGGAGACTGCCTTCAACTCGATTCCTGGCAAAACCCGAAGTCGATTAACCAGAAATGGTTGCTGACGATTGAACGGCCGACTTCAGATCATCCCGGTGGTCAGCAAAGTATTTCTGAGCAGCCCGCTTCAGCAATTCAGGAACCTCCGGCATGGCGGCAGCGCGTCCCCCGCCATTCCTGATTTTGATTGCATAGTGCTTCAAATCTTTCGAAGCTTGAGCTCGACCGAATACATCCATTTGCACCGACCGGATACGTAGCCGTCCAGTATCCATCTCGGTTTGCTTGATCAAGTCCATGGTGATCGCCTGGAGGAGGCCAGCTTGCCATTTCTTCATGATGCCGCCGTATGATCCGGCCGCTCGAACAGCATTCGAGCTACGTATCCCGTCAGCCTGGATCGCCAGATGCATCTCGGCAAAAATATCAGCTGCACGCTGGAAGAGGGAAGGCTTGCCAGCAATATCCGCAAGTTGCTGTTCGATCCATGCCTCGGCAATAGGAAACGGATACGTCATAGATCACATGATTTGGTAGCGAAGAGAGTATTTTAAGTGCGTTATCCCAGTTTTACTGGAGGCAAGGTTTTCCGGCGGAGCCGGCTTAAGTTGGATTAATTGTATAGGCATCCGTACCGGTACGAATGCCTATACGGAATTTCGTAGGTGAACCTGCGGAGGGTTTTGCAGAGGCAGTGAAAACTGCGACGATTTACCTTGAATGATCACCCGGGATGCCAGTACAGAATCACAAGGGTACAGCCACCGTTCGCCAACTACATGATGCCGAAACATTACGAAATCACTTCTCGGTGGTGCTGGAACGCACAGTTCAGAAGTTACGCGGCGTGTCTTGTCTCGACCTGGAAGAGGTCGTTCCCGATAAGCAACAAATTATGAGTAGCCGGTTATTCGGCACTATCGTCTATGGGGAGGTTTGACGAAAGGGAAATTAAAGTACGTTAAGCCTTTGGAATTGGTAGTAACGGCCTGAATCCGCCTTTCTCGACCCTCCGATGCTGTTTCCAGGCGTAGTCGCCAGTCAGATTGATATGGTTCCAGTGAATCGGCGCAACATGCTTGAGCAACGCCTCATCAATGGGATATTCCTGGGCACGCATCGCGTTGACTGCCCGTTCCAAGTAGACCGTATTCCACAAGATAATCGCCGCCACAACCAGATTGAGGCCACTGGCTCGGTGACGTTGAAGCTCGTAGGTGCGATCCCGGATTTCGCCAAGCCGGTTGAAGCATACGGCGCGAGCCAATGTGTTTTTCGCCTCACCCTTGTTCAGGCCGGCAGTCACGCGCTGGCGCAAGCGCGGGTCGAGCAGCCAGTCCAGCGCAAAAATAGTGCGCTCGATGCGCCCAATTTCGCGCAGTGCAAGCGCCAGGCCGTTTTGTCGTGGATAGCTGGCAAGCTTGCGCAACATCAGCGATGCTGTCACGGTGCCTTGTTTGATTGACGTGACCAGGCGCAGATATTCCTGCCATTGCGTCAGAATAATTTTCTGATTGATTTTTTCACCAAGAAAGTTCGCCAGCGCCGGGTAATTCTTCGGGTCATCGGGTACGAACAGGTTCTTGTCCTTGAGGTCACGAATACGGGGTGCGAAGCGGAAGCCAAGTGGCGGGCACAATGCAAATATGTGATCGGTAAAGCCGTTGGTGTCCGTATAGTGTTCCTCGATGTTCAGTTCCGATTCGTGGTACAGCAAACCATCCAGCACATGCGTCGCGTCGCGTATTGTTGAGGTGATGGCCTTGATGTGATACGGCGCGTATTGGTCGGAAATATGCGTATAGAAGTTGATTCCGGGATCTGAACCGTACCGTAAGTTGACCTGTCCGGTTTGCCCGCCACGACCGCCAACCTTGTAGTTCTGACCATCCGATGAAGAAGTCTTGCCCGTGCCCCAATGCGACGCGAACGGCAATCGATGCTGGTAGTTGACCAATTCGGCCAACCCTTTTGAATACGATTCATCACGAACGTGCCAGGCGCGCACGGTATCAAGTTTGTTGAACGTCGTTCCCGGACATGCCTCCGCCATTTTTGTCAGCCCCAGGTTGATGGCGTCGGCCAGGATCACTGTCAGCAATGCCGACCTGTCCTTGGGCAGCGCATCGGTGCGCAGGTGCGTAAAGTGCCGGGTAAAGTCCGTCCATTGATCGACCTCAAGCAGCAGTTCGGTAATCTTGGGGCGAGGCATCACGCCAAAAATGTGTTCTTCAAGCCGTTCCGCTTCTTCCGGTACGCTTTTGGTCAGTGGCTTGATCTTTAACAATTCGTTGGCGATTTCTGCGTCAGGCAATTCACCGGCAGCGGCCAGGCGGTTCACTTCAACCAATTTCTCTTTGAGTAGCGCCAGTCGGTCCTGCAGATAGCGTTCGCCATCGGTGTCGATTGCCAGCGACAAATCGCCCGCATTGCGCAGCGCCGCAAATCGGTTTGGTGGCAAAAGGTATTCCTCGAAGTCCTTGAACTGCCGCGAACCTGGCACCCATACATCGCCCGACCGTAACGCATTTTTCAGTTCGGACAATGCGCACAGTTCATAGAAGCGGCGGTCAATGCCATCATCTTTCACGACATATTGTTCCCAGCGTGGTTTGATGAATTCGACCGGTGCATCTTTCGGCATCGACCGGGCGTTAGCCGCATTCATGGCTTTGATCGTGTCGATACCGTCCAGCACCTTTTGCGCGACCGGTGCTGCCTTGAACGCGAACGCTTCCAGCAAACGGGGCGAATAGCGCCGCACCTGGCTATAACCCTCCTCGATTAGATGAAGATGATCGAACGATTCCGGCTGCGCCAGCTTTTCTGCTTCCGTGATGCTTTGCGTGAAGGTCTCCCAGGGGATGACCGCTTCGATTGCCGTAAACGGATTGGTGCCGGTCTTGCGCGCATCAATCAGTGCATGGCCCACACGCGAATACAGCCGCACCTTGTCGTTGATCGCCTTGCCCTTGTTGTGGAACGATTCCGCATGCTTGCGTTTCGCATCGGAGAACATCTTGCCGATGATCCTGTCGTTCAAATCCAGTATCTGGTCGATGACGGTAGCCTGGGTATCGATCAGCATGGCCACCAGTGTCGCGTGCCGGCGCGTTGCTTCCAGATCGCGCAGATGTTGAATACTCATCTGCGTCCCTTCGCGGGCCAATTGCGTCAGTCGGCCTTGATGCACCATTTTATCAAGACCGACCGGCAAGCCGACCTCACGAATGGCATCAAGGCGACCAAGATGCAGCAGGATGCGCCTTGCCTTCGCTTCGCCGGGCGGCTGGCGCAGCCAGGTCAATACAATGGTGCGCACGTCATCGCGTGGCGTGAGCAGCTTGTCCAGTTGTTTGCGATGTGTGGCGTCCAATTCATCCGTCAATCGTTGGTAGAACAAGCGCGTGCCACGCGCCAATGCTTCCGCGCATAAACGGTCGATGACTCCTGCGGGCGGCAAAATGATGTGGTGCTTGCGCAGTATTTCAATCAACTGCTCGGCGATCACCATCCCTTTGTTTGTCTGGAGCGCCAGTTCCGTCAACGTGCCGCGTTGCTTCCGGTATTCCCCGGTAGAGAACGGACGATAGCCAAATGCCGCCTGCAATTCGAGCGCATGTTCGCGCCGGGTCTCGTCGCGCTGAGCATATTCGGCCCATGCTGCCGGATTGATGCGCAACTGCCGCGATACATGCGACAGAAGGGCATCCGGCGGCGTGGTATCGGCGGCCATCGCGTAGCCGGGGTAGCGCAGGTAGCACAGTTGAACAGCGAAGCCGATCCGGTTATGCGCCCCACGCCGCTGGCGAATGATCGACAGATCGCGCTCATCGAAGGTGTAATACCGCGCAATCTCCACATCGGAGCCAGGGAAGGCAAACAGCGCTTCCTGTTGGACGGTCGTCAAGAGTGATCGGCGTGGCATGGGTTATTCGGTTGTTGTCCGCAAATATTGGTAGAGCGTTTCCCGGCTGATGCCGAATTCTCAGCTTACATGTGTGCCAGGCGGGCCAGCGCGAGTGTCATTTTCAGAAGTCGGGGCGCTGCTATCCTTGGGTGCTGGCTGTGTAGTGCTTAATGCCACGTAAAGCGCAGTCTTTCCAATCTTGAGTCGTAGCGCGGCCTCGCGAACGTTGAGCCCTTGAGCTAGTAGCATCCTGGCCTTCTGCAATTTCTCGTCCGTCACCACGGGCTTTCGCCCTCCCTTGCGGCCACGTGCAGCGGCGGCGGACAAACCTGCCTTGGTGCGCTCACGGATCAGATCGCGCTCAAATTGTCCGAGCGCGCCAAATACGTGAAAGATGAGGCGACCGCCGGGTGTCGTGGTGTCGATGGCTTCGGTCAGGGAGCGAAATCCCACACCACGCGCCTCCAGTCCGGCGACAACCTCGATCAGATGAGGCAAGGAACGGCCCAGCCGATCAAGTCGCCAAACCCCAAGAACATCACCTTCACGCAGGAACGCCAGTGCCGATGACAGGCCGGGCCGTTCCGATGTAGAACCGGAAACCGTGTCCTCAAATATGCGCTCGCATCCGGCCTTGCGAAGCGCATCCGTCTGCAAGGCAGTATCCTGTTCCGCGGTCGATACACGTGCATAGCCAATCAATGCCATTTCTGAGCTTTTTGTCCGTTATTCCGTCCGACAATTATATTGTCCGACTTCTCGCTAAATCAACATCTTTACGGACAATATTGGCGCGGCCGTTAGACGATCATTTGACGGACAGGGCCGGAAGGGCTAAGTTATCACTAGGTATTACCAAGTGATAGGAGAACAGCAATGGCAACATCGCTCAAGATTGAAGAGGCGCTGAAGGGCCGCGTCCAACACCTCGCCAGTCAGCGCCGCCGCTCGCCGCACTGGATCATGCTCGAAGCCATCCAGCAATACGTCGAACGGGAGGAAGCCCGCGAGAGCTTCAAACAGGAAGCCTTAGCTTCCTGGGCGGCCTATCAGGAAACCGGACGGCACTTGACCGGCCAGGAAGTGCGCACCTGGTTGAACACCTGGGGCACCGAAGACGAAAAGGCGATGCCTGAGTGCCACACGTAATCGTCACCGAAGGCGCGGCGGATGGTTTGGAACGATGTCGGCAGTTCCTGGTCGCCAAGGCCCCGGAAGCCGCCAGGCGGGCCGGCCAGGCCATTGAGCGGCACTTCCTGCTGCTGGAAACGGCCCCAGACATTGGCCGACCGCTCCCTGACATGCCGGAGTTGCGCGAGCTGGTGATTACCTACGGGGATTCCGGCTATGTGGCCTTGTACCGCCACGAACCGGCGGCCGATGCGGTCTATGTCATGGCATTCCGTCACCAGAAAGAGGCGGGCTACTGATGAGCATGAACGAATTCCGCCGATTGGTGCGGAATATCACGTGAGTTGACCATGAATTCTCACCAAATATAACCAGCAAATATCAGGCGCCTGACCAACTTGGCATAGTTACAATGAAATTATCATCAGGCAACTGCCGGCCCAGAGTGTGTAAAAACGTAGCGGGAATTTTGCAGGCCTGACGTGCGGTTGGGCCGTCGCGATGGGGAATTGGTGGAATTGGGTAGTAAAACGACAGACCGGTTCGAATTAAGGCCTTTTCAGGCCCGCATTGCTTCCATCAGGGACTCATTGCCCAGGATTTTCATCACACGCTTCAAATTGTAGGCGAGCACATGTAATCCCATCTCCGTGCTCACCCGATCCAGTGTTCTGGTCAAGAAGTGCGCGCTGCCCATCCACAACTTGAGCGTTCCGAAGGGATGCTCCACCGTCTGACGCCGGATACGCATGCTGTCGGGTGCGTGATCCAGTCGGTTTTGCATGGCCATAAGCACACCCTCATGTTCCCATCGAGTGATGCGTCGTTTCGTACTGGGGGTGCATTTCTCCTTGATGGCACATCGCTGGCAGTTTGAACTCCAGTACCGATTTTGCAGCAAGCCGTCCTGCCGACTCGCGTATCGCTAGATCAGGTGGTCTCCGGCCGGGCAGCAGTATTCATTTTTCTCCGCATCGTAAATGAAGTCAGCCCGGTCAAATCGTCCCGCCGCCTTAGCGCCGGAAGTGGTCGTTTTGGGAACAATGGCATGAATGCCCGCTTCGTGGCAGGCCAAAATTTCTTCGCCCTTGAAATAACCCCGGTCGGCAATCACGGTGAGGTCTGCCACGCCCATCGCCGCACGAGCGCTCTTGGCCATGGAACTCAGCTGGTCTCGGTCAATGCCGATGTTGGTGACCTCATGCGCAACAATGAGGTGATGCTTGGCATCCACTGCTGTCTGGACGTTGTAGCCGACGATCCCCGTGCCACGGGTCTTCATCGAACGGGCATCCGGATCGGTCAGGGAAATCTGCTTGTCCGGTGTTGCATTGAGTTGAACCTCAATGGCCTGAAGTTCTTTCATCTGTGCCTTCAGGGTAGCGATCTTGTCCTGTAGTCGCTCTGACCTGGCTTGCGCCACAGCCGGTTCTTGGCGGTCGGCGGTGTCAAGTTCAGTCAGGTAGCGATTGATACTTGATTCGATTTCCTCCATCCGCCGTTGCAGCTTGGCGCTGGTGAAATTCCGATCACGATTATTCACGGCCTTGAATTTGCTGCCGTCGATGGCGACCAAGGCTTCGGTGAAGAAACTTAATTGCTGACACAGGACAACGAATTGACGGCAAACATTCCGGATGGACTTGCCATTGTCCTTGCGGAAATTGGCGATAGTCTTGTGGTCAGGCGTGAGACGTCCCGTCAGCCACATCAGTTCTACATTACGCTGAGCCTCTCGCTCTAACCTCCGGCTCGACTGGATGCGGTTGAGGTAGCCGTAGATATAGAGTTTCAGCAGTACCGATGGATGGTAGGCCGGCCGCCCCGTCTCTGCCGGATCAACACCTTCGAAACCTAGTTTGCCTAGCGACAGTTCATCGACGAAGACATCAATCACACGGACTGGATTTGATTCGGAAATATAGTCATCGAGTAGCTCCGGCAACAATGTGCTTTGAGTCCGGCTCTCGCCTTGAACGAAACGCTTCATCTCAGTCGCCCCCAGTAAATGCCTACTGCATTGACCTGGCAAGGCGAAATTCGTTCACGTTTTTACACAGTCTGGGCCAAGAGCTGCCGGTCGCCTCTTCTCCTGAGTGGTCATCGGACCGACCGCTTGACTCTGAAACCTGCCGGAAAGCCTACGCGAGCAACTCGGCGTTATCGGTCATTGGGTGCGAGCAGATTTAGCGGCAGCTACAGCCTCCATTGCCGCCTTTCAACTACGTCCAACAGAATACTCTCAGATGACGAATCTGAGCGGCTGCTTGTCGAATTTCGCTACTCACCCAATGGCCAGCGCGCTGGATGAACCTGGACATTTTTTTGATGCGATAACGCGGCTGATTCAACCAGCCAAGTCCCGAATCGACAAGCCGCATGCTCATCGCTGAGCGAATCCCGCCAAACCACCTGAAGGGCCTTGCGTGGTGGCGGGTTTCCTTCCAGCGGGATGGCGACTAGCTTCCCTGATCTTGTCTCATCATCGACAGTTCCGGCAAGTGCCAACGACACACCCATCCCCGCTTTCACCCATTGCTTGACGGCATCGGTTGAACCCAGGCGTGCACCGATTGATAGCTCTGCCAATTCGATACCCAGATACTCCGCCAGAAGCCGTCCAGTACCCGTACCGGGCTCGCCGCCAAGCATCGGCGTCTGCCTTAATTGGCTGCAACTCAAATAGGGCAATCCTGCCCAGGGATGTTCAGGCGCAACGATGACAACCATTTCCTCTGTTCGCCAGACGCGCGAGACATAGCCTGGACGCTCGTCCCACCATTCCATGAGAGCGACATCAATCTCGCCTTTGGCGAGTTGTTCGGCAACCACCAGGTTTCGGCTAATCTGGATGTCAATGCTTGCCCCGCTTTCGTCGCCATACGCCTTGAGATAAGGGTGGAGCAGATAGATGCCAATATTGCTGCTGGCGCCGACGACAAGGCGACGCTCTCGAAATGTGTTGAGCGCATTGTTGGCGAGGCGGTGGAGATCTCGGGCATGACCTTCGAACTCCCGCCCTTCCACCGTCAACCGACAGCCCTTGGGGTCCCGCTCGACAAGACGGGCACCCAGTAGGCGCTCCAGCTTTTGTAATTGCTGTGAGATGGCCCCCTGGGAAATCCCCAGCTCTTGCGCCGCTGCACGAAAGCTGCCCAGTCGGGCGATAGCGAGAAAACTCGCAACCTGGTCGAGGTTGAGTGTGTTCAGGCTGCGACCTTTGCTACCGGGCGATTGACTGCACCTTGCGGTTCCTGGCCAGCCAAGGCCTGCAGGATATTGGTCGTTGCCTCCATTTCAATCGCCAGGCGGACGGAGTCCACGGCAGAGCCAATATGTGGTGTGAACAGCGTTCGCTCGGAATCCGCCAGCAGACGTCCGGATATATTCGTCGGTCGATCCGGCCGGGCCCACTCCTCGAGTTCGAAGACATCCGCGGCATACCCGGCGAGCTTGCCGGCAGCAAGCGCATCAGCCACCGCCTCCTCATCGACGACGGAACCACGACAGGCATTGACGAGGAACGCTCCGGCTTTCATGGTTGTGATCGCATCGGCGTCGATCAGGTGAAGCGTTTCTTCGCTGATCGGAAGCATCGGAACGACATAGTCGCTTTCCGCCAGCAATTGATCCACAGCGACACGGCGCAGACCAAGGCGAGCCTCTATCTCGGGGGGCAAAGGTCGGGGGTCGGCGTACAACAGCTTTAGTTCATAGCCTTGCAAGCGGGCAACGATGGCCTGTCCCACAGCACCCATGCCGATGATGCCTAAAGTTCGGCCTGTCAGGCCGGCGCCGTAAAGCACAGGTCGCCATCCGTCGAAGGAACCGCTGCGGACCAGTTGATCGCCCTGAATAATCTTCCTGGTAAGTCCGATCAACAGGCCGATCGTCAGTTCCGCTGTCGGAATGGTCAGCAGATCGGGCACATTGGTGAGCCAGATGCCATGCTGGGTACAGGCATCGACATCGTAGTTGTCATAACCCTTCAAGGCACAGCCGACGACTTTCAGACGGGGACAGGAAGACAGAAACTCTTGGTCGACGCTGTCGGTCATGAAGGTCATGATCGCATCTGCATCCTTGGCGCGACTCAGGATTTCCTCTCTGGAGAGGCGCTCGCGAGTCGTATTGGGAACTACGTCGCAATGTTCAGCCAGCCGATTGATGACTTCCGGATGCACCCAGCTGGTAAGGACGACTTTAGGCTTCATATTGTCTCCATTCATTTGAAGCGTTTTCTGAGCGTGCTGCTGAATGTATCAACCAGCGTAACCATGAGCAGGATCACAAGCAGGATGGCCGAGACCTCCTGATACTGCATGATGCGCAGAGAACCCATGAGCTCGAAGCCAATGCCGCCAGCGCCCACCATGCCCATGACAGTCGAGGCACGGAAGTTGTATTCCCAGCGATAGATCGAGATGTCCGCCATTTGCGGCAGCACTTGCGGGATAACCCCGTGCAGGAGAACCTGGATAGGCGTGGCGCCAGCGGCACGAGCTGCCTCAATGGGCGCTTCGTCGGCATGCTCGATGGCTTCGGCAAAGAACTTGCCGATCATGCCTACAGAGTGCAAGCCCAAAGCCAGTACGCCAGGCAGCGCGCCAAAGCCAACCGCAGCAACGAAAATGATGCCCAGGATCAGTTCGGGAATCGAGCGCAGCGCATTCAGGGTGGCTCGGGCCACCTGATAGATCACCGGATGCGGCGTGGTGTTGCGGGCCGCGAGGAAGGCCAGGGGAATAGATAGCACGACCGCCAGAGCGGTACCGGCCACGCTCATGGCCAGCGTATCGATCAGCGGTTTGAGCCAACTGCGGGCGTTCTGAAAGTCCGGCGGGAACATTTCACTGAGTAAAAGGAGGATGGCAGGGCCTCCGTCAGCTAGGCGCTCCCCGTCGAACAGTCCGACATAGTGGATGCATAGGCCGATGACAAGAAGCATCGTCACCAGTCGCAGCGCGCCGCTGTTCCAGGCGCGCTGCTGTTGATCAATGATCACATTGTGATCGAGGCTGCGAGTATTCATGCTTACTGGAACTTGGCGAGATCAATCTTGAGGAGGGGGCCCAGATTGCGGACGACGTCGTAATGCTTGTCGGTAATCACGTCAAAACCTTCCGCCTTGAAGGGCTTGAGAACAGCAGGGTCCTTAAGATTGAGGAAGGCGGCGCGAATCTTCTCCTTCAATTCAGGATTCAGGTTGGAGCGCATCGTCCAGGGGTACTGGGGAAAGGGCTTGGAATATTCGAGAACCGACACCTTGGCCGGATCGATGATTTTGCGCTCGACCAAGGACTCGAAGATCGGACGGCTCAAGCCACCGGCTTGGGCATGTCCGTTCTGGACTGCCATGGCGACAGCATCATGCGAGCCGACAAAATGTTCCTGATAGTCCCGGCCGGCATCTAGCGACTTTTCGGCAAGGACGGACTTTGGAATCAGGTGGCTCGACGTCGATGCCTTGTCGCCGAATGCCATGTTCCTGCCTTTGATGTCCTCGATGCGCGTAATCCCGGCACTTGTATTGGCGATGATCACCGACTGGTAGGTCGTGCTGCCCTTGGCCTTGAGGGCCACAAAGGGTTCGATCTCGCTTTTCTGGCGAGCCAGTACGTAGGAGAGCGGGCCGAAGTAGGCCAGATCGATGCGCCCGAAGCGCATGGCTTCGATCATTGACGAATAGTCGGTAGTTACGATCAGTTCAACCTTCTTACCAAGGGTGGTCTCCAGGTAATCCTTCAGGGGCTGGTTGTTCTTGATGACGGTGCCAGCATTTTCGTCCGGCAGCAGGGCCACCTTGAGCGTTTGCGGGTCCGGATTGGGCGCGGCATGAACGCCAATGGCGATGGTGAGTGCGCCGAGCAGGGCGAGCAGATTTTTCATGGGTTAGTCCTCAATGATGGCTAGGTCAAGCGATGGATTGTTTAGGAGGTGAGCATTTTTGGTGGGCCGCGTGGGCACTGGCGTCGTCTGGTCGTAGATCATGTCAAGCACACCCTCGGTCAGCGCATCGGGCGACCCATCGAAGACGATGCGGCCTTGGGCCAGGCCGATCACCCGGTCGGCGTACTCTATGGCGAATTCGACCTGGTGCAGACTGACCACGGTAGTAATCCCATCTTCGCGGCAGATCTGTTTGAGTTGGGTAAGTATCCGGCGAGAACTGGCGGGATCGAGACTCGCCACGGGCTCGTCGGCCAGCATCAGGCGGGGTTGTTGTGCCAGGGCCCGAGCAATGCCTACTCGTTGCTGTTGCCCGCCGCTCAGTTGGTCTACCCGGTGCAGTGCCTTGTGCAGTAGACCAACCCGGTTCAGGCATTCCAGCGCTATCTGGCGCTCGGCGCGTGGCAGCGGAAAGAGGCTACGCCAGGTGGAGTGATAGCCGATACGCCCGAGCAACACGTTGGCCAGGGCCGTATGGCGCTCGATGAGCTGGTGCTGCTGGAAAACCATGCCGGTCTGACGGCGATGGGTCTGCAAGGCCGCGCTGCCCTCAATCGCCCCGATGCCATCCACATTGATCTGACCGGTGCTTGGCTTGTTGAGCAGATTAAGACAGCGCAGGAGGGTGGATTTGCCGGCACCGGAAGCACCCAGCAGTACAGTAAACTCCCCGCGACCGAAACGTAGCGAGGTCGGCTGGAGGGCCACCAGATCGTCGTGGTATCGGATGGATACGTCGTTCAGATAAATCAAGGGCACCCCTTCCATGCCGCCGTGGCTGATTCGAGTTTCGAATCAACATCGGCATGCAATAAAGCAAATCAAATCGGAAGGGCGACATTAATCGCCGACGGTTACAATCGTGTTACCGCATTGTGAAGAATCGACTACGCGGACCAGGCGTCAGGTTAGTTCAAGGCACTCCGCACCAGAAATTTTCGTCGGGCGAGCTCGAATGGCAGCAACGTCATGTGTAGCAGTCGCTCAAACGGCGCGCACCAAATGACCGCTGAGAGCGAAGACTAGCGAGGGTACTGTTGGCGGGAACGGCAGCTGCAATCAAATACCAGCCGTTGAACACTTGGCTGCGCGAACGGCAGCTACGGGCACCCAGCTGCCGGACAGCCTGAAACCTTGAATGGCAGCAAACTGGCGTAAAGCTGGGATACGTGAACGAGGCTTTCGGCCGCCTAGCCGAGCGCCTCAAGCAGCTTGCCGGTTGATCGCCGGAATTTTCGGCGGTTCCGGCTTCTCGCGGCGCTTTGTACATAGGACTCCTGACCGTTCCCGGTCAGAAGTCCGCTGCACGCATGTGAATGTGACGCGCCCATTACGTCCGTTTCGGCTTACTTCCCCGTTACAGCCAATTCCAAAGGCTTAACGTACTTTAATTTCCCTTTCGTCAAACGTCCCCTACAGGTGCTTCAGCGCCGCCGCGATGTGAACCGCAATCAGCACGGCAAAGACCAGAGCGGCTACCTACCTGCCACCAGAAGTCTCACCGAATCTCCTCCGCCCGCTGAACTTCGCTCACGACGACCCACCCTGCCTCGGGCTGCCCCGTGTGCGCCGCCTTCGCGATGAGGTCCACCAGGGAGTCGGCCAGATCGTCCGCGCACAGGAGTTCCAGCTTGTATTCGGCCACCACGGGTTCGGCCAAGTCCATCGAGTAATGCTGCTGCGTCGGGTCGGCATCCGTGAGCGGACGTTGCACGCGGGATACCGTCACGTTGTGGCAGCCGGCGCCCGCGCCGGAATGACACAGTGCCGAATCCCGCAATGCTTCGAGCACGTCGGCGATGCGATGTTGACGGATAAATGCCTTGATCTCTTTCATGTCGATTCTCCATGCCGCGGCCCCAGGAGGTGGGACCGCAGCGTCCGGTTAAATGGATGTCTGCTTGCGTTCCCGCCGGCCTTCCGCCCATTCGTACATGAGCGGCAGCAGGAGCAGGGTCAGGGCCGTGGAAGTGAACAGCCCGCCCACCACGACGGTGGCCAGCGGTCGCTGGGTTTCGGCGCCCACCCCTTGCGAGAGCAGCATGGGGATGAGGCCCAGGATGGCCACGGAAGCGGTCATCAGTACCGGCCGCAGGCGCAAGGCGGCCCCCTGGCGCACCGCCTCGCGGATGGACAAGCCCCGTTGCCGCTGGTCGTTGAGGAAGGAGACCAGCACGATGCCGTTCAACATGGCGACGCCGAAGACGGCGATGAAGCCGATGGCGGAAGGCACCGACACATACTGGCCGGTGAGCGCCAGCCCGAAGACGCCGCCGATGACGGCGAAGGGCACGTTGGCGATGATCAGCGTCGCATGGGTGAGCGAGTTGAAGGCGGTGTACAGCAGGATGAAGATGAGTCCGATGGTCAGCGGCACGATCACCGCCAGCCGGGCCATGGCCCGCTGCTGGTTTTCGAAGGCGCCGCCCCACTCGATCCAGTAGCCGGCCGGCAACTTGACCTGCTGCCGCAGCTTCGCCTCGGCTTCCTGCACGAAGCCGTCAACGTCACGTCCCTTCACGTCCATCTGGATCACCGCGTAGCGCTGTAGCTGTTCCCGGCGCACAAAGGAGTAGCCCTCGTCCGTCTCCACCGTGGCCACCCGGGACAAGGGCACCAGCGCCCCGGACTGGGTGCGAATGGGGATGTCGGCGATCGCCTGCTGGCTGTCGCGGAAGGCTGCATCCAGCCGGACCTGAAGATCGAAGCGCTTGACGCCGTCGATGATGGTCGACACTGTCTTGCCGCCGATGCCGGCCTGCACCACCTCCAGGATCTCGTCAGCGTTGATGCCGTAGCGGGCTGCCTCGTCGCGATTGACCTTGATCACCATCTGCGGCTTGCCCTTGTTCGCCTCCAGGGACAGGTCGGCGGCACCGGGCACTTGGTCGAGCACGACCTTCATCTGGCCGGCCAGACGGTCCAGCGTCGCGAGATCCTCGCCGTAGATCTTGAGGGCCAGGGTCGCCCGCACGCCGGAGATAAGTTCCTCGACCCGCATCTGGATGGGCTGAGTGGAGGCAAACACCACCGTGGGAATGGCCTTTTCCAGGGACTCCTGCATTTCATGGGCGAGTTTCGGCATGGGCATGCGTTCGGGCCACTCGTCCGCCGGTTTCAGGTCCACCAGCACTTCCATGTAATTCACGTCCGCCGTCTCGCCCTTCTCGGCGCGGCCGATGGTGGCTAGGGTGGACGTCACCTGGGGGAACTGCTGTTTCAGGGCGGTGTCGATGCGCTTGGCGACACCGAGGCTCTCTTCCAGCGAAGTGGAGGGAATGCCGGTGACGCGGAAGATGAGCGTTCCCTCCTGCAGGGTGGGCATGAATTCCTTGCCGAGGAAGGGGAAGACGGCGAGTGCCGCTACCAGCAGCGCCAGGGCGCCGCCGATCACTTGCTTCTTCCGGTCGAGAGCCCAGTCCAGCAGCGGCAGGTACAGCCGCTTGGCGTGGCGCAGGATGAAGGTGTCCTTCTCTTCCTTCGGTTTCAGGATCAGCGCCGCCAGCACCGGCACCAAGGTGAGCGTCAGGATGAGCGAGCCCACCATGGCGAAGGCGATGGTGAGCGCCATGGGCTTGAACAGCTTGCCCTCCAGGCCGGTCAGGGAGAAGAGCGGCAGGAACACGACGATGATGATGAGGATGGCGAAGGCAATGGGGTTGATCACCTCCCGCGCTGCTTCCAGCATCACGTGCGTCTTGTTCACCGCTTTGCCGGCCTGGTGGGAGAGCAGGCGGAAGCTGTTTTCCACCATCACCACCGCGCCATCCACCATCATGCCGATGCCGATGGCGAGACCGGCCAGCGACATCAGGTTGGCCGACATCCCGAAGAACTGCATGAGGATGAAGGCGATCAGCATGGCGAGCGGCAGGGTGACGACCACGACGATGGCCGAACGGATTTCCCCGAGGAACAGGAAGAGGACGACCGCCACCAGGATCGAGCCTTCCAGCAGCGCATTCTCCGCCGTCTTGAGGGCCTTCTCGACCAGTTCAGTGCGGTCGTACTCCGGGGTGATGGTCACGCCCGCCGGCAATGCCTGCTGGGCCACCTTGAGCTTGGTTTTTACCGCATCGACGACGCTCTTGGCATTTTCGTTGATGCGGGCCAGTGCCTGTCCCAGCACCACTTCCCGGCCGTCCTTGGTCACCGCGCCGAAACGCAGGCCGGGCGCCTCCTTCACTTCGGCCACGTCGCGCACATAGATCGGTGCGCCGTCGTGCTGGGTGATCACGATGTTGCCGATGTCGCGGCTATTGGCGACCAATCCCAGGCCGCGCACCAGGTACTGCTCCTGGCCGAGATTCACGTACTGGCCACCGACCTGGCGATTGTTGGCGGTCAGCGCCTCCATCACCGCCTTGAAGCTGAGGCCGTACTTGATCAGTTTCTGCGGCTGGATGAGCACCTGGAACTGCTTCTCGTCGCCGCCCCAGGAAACCACATCATCGACGCCGGAGGCCGTGCGCAGCATGAGCCGCACGTTCCAGTCCTGCAGGGTGCGCAGGTCCATGGTCGAGAGTTTCTTATCAGCGGATTCGACGGTGTACCAGAACACCTGGCCTAATCCGGAGCTATTCGGCCCCAGAGATGGTTCGCCATAGCCCTCGGGAATCCGCTCTTTCGCTTCCAGGAGTTTTTCGCCGGCCAGGCGGCGGGCGAAATAGATATCCACGTTGTCCTTGAAATAGACGCTCACGTAGGAGAGCCCGAACAGGGACACCGAGCGGATTTCCTCGACCCCGGGCAGGCCGGCCATGGCGGTTTCCACCGGGAAAGTGAGGAGTTTCTCGACGTCCTCGGCGGCCAGCCCTGGCGATTCGGTATAGATATTGACCTGTACCGGCGTTACGTCCGGGAAGGCATCCACCGGCACCGTGCGGAATGCCTGAATGCCGAAGACCACGACAAGCAGGAAACCCACCAGGACCAGCACCTTGTAGCGCAGCGAGATATCGACAATGTTATTAAGCATGACGACCCCTCAGTCCGCGTCGCCGATTTGCGACTTGAGGAGGCGTGCCTTGAGCGCATAGGCGCCCGCCACCACCACCGACTCGCCGGCCTTGACGCCGCTCGTGAGGACAATGCGCTTGCCGACCTTGTCGCCCACTTCGACGGCACGGGGTTCGAAGCCACCCGCTTCGCGGACAAAGGCCGTGGGCTGGCCGTTCACCAGCAACACCGCCGCCTGCGGCAGGGTCAGCGCCTCGGTCGTGGAAGCGGTGGCGATGGCCGCCGTCGCGAACATCTCGGGCTTCAGGCGCCGGTCCGGGTTGGGGACCTCGACCCGCGCCTGCACCGCCCGGGTTTCCCTGTCCACGGTGCTGCTGATATAGGTCAGCCGGCCCTGGAACGCTTCACCGGGATAGGCGCTCACCGTCACCATGGCCGGCGCTCCCACTCGCACCCGGCCGAGGTCTTTCTCGAACAGGTTGGCTTCGATCCACAGGGTCGACAGGTCGGCCACGGTAAAGAGGCTCTTGTCCGGTTGGGCCAGTTCGCCCAATACCGCGCTCTTCTCGATCACCGTGCCGGCAAACGGCGCCTTGACCGGAAACAACGAGACCGGGCCGGTGTCCGACTCGTCGTGCGCGGCATCGAGGAGCCGCAGGCGGTCGTCGGCAGCGCGCAGACTGGCGCGGGCCTTTTCGTACTCACTGCGGGCGCGCAGGTAATCCTTGTCGGGAATGATTTCCTCGGCCTTGAGCTTCTGGGCCCGCTCGAAATCGGCCTTGGCCAGCGCCAACTGGCTTTGCGCCTGGCGATAGGCGGAGTGGGCCTCGCCCAGTTCCATACTGTCCAAGAGCGCCAGGGGCTGACCGGCCTTCACGTTGTCGCCGAGCTTGGCCTTGACTTGTGTGATGCGCGCCGACACCCGAGGTGCGACATGGGCGATGCGCTCCTGGTTGGCGCGGATGGTGGCGGTCAGCACCACCTGGTCGGCGACCGATTGCGCCGCCAGCGCTTCGACCTGGATGCCGGCGGTCTCAATTTCCTCGGCGGACAACTTCAATTGTCCTGCTTCAGCAGCTTCGGCCGGCTTGTCGTCGCCCTCCTTGTCCTCCGGGTTCTTGGCAGGGACCATTTCTTCCTTGGCGACGGGCGCCGGCTTTGCCTCGGCCGGCGCAGGATCAGGCTTGTTGCAGGCGGCCAGGACGAACGCCCCGGCCAGGCAGGCGAGCCAGGCGGCGCGCCGAAGGGAAAATACTGGCATGGATTGCCTTTTGGAAGAATTCTTGCGGTTGGAAATCATCGACTGCGGATTCATCGGGCTTCTCCGGCCCCTGGCCAGCCGGCCGCGGCTTCGAGGGCGATGGTGGCCAGCCGCAGTTCACTGCGGGCATCGACCAGGTCGCGGCGCCCGTCGAGCACCTGCCGATTCACCACGATGAGCTGCAGGAGGCCGATCTCGCCGGCGCGATAGGCGGTGGCCGACAGGCGCTGGTTTTGATCAAGGCTGGCCAGCACCATCTCCTCCAGGCGCTTCACCCGGGCCCGCAGGCTGTCGACGTTGAGCCACAGGGCGCGTACCTGGGCGGGGATGTCGCGGCCGACGACCTGCCGCTCGATCTGCAGCTGGGCAAGTTCGCTGCTGGCCCGGCCAATGCCCGCGGCGTTGCGGCGAAAGAGCGGTAGCGGCAACGACAGGCTGAGGCCGACCACCTTTTCCCGGGCGTCGTTGGGCCCTTCGCGGCCGGCCGTCAAGCCAAGGGTGATGTCCGGGTAGACCGCGGCCCGCTCCAGGCCGAGGCGGCTGGCCGCCGCCGCTTCCCGTCGTTCCAGGGCCTGCAACTGCGGCCGCGAGCGCGCCGTCGCGAGCAACTGATCGAGGGTGTAGCTCGGGGCCGCGGGTGTCAGCTCGCCGGCGACCTCGGGCAGGCTGTCGGGCGCCTGTTGTAGGGCGCTGGCCAGCTCGGCCCGGGCCTCGGTGAGCCGTTCCCGCAGGGAGGCAAGCTGGTTGCGTCCGCGCTCCGCCTCTACCGCTGCCAGGTTGCCGTCGAGGCGGCTGTCCTCGCCCGCCGCCACCCGCTTCTGCACGGCCGCTGCGGCGTTGTCGACCAACCTGAGCGCTTCTTCCTCGGTGGCAATGCGCAGCTGCAAGGCCAGCACCTGCACAAAGCGCTGTTCGATGTCGACGCGGACTTGGCGACGCGCCTCCCGCAGCGCTGCCTGCAAGGCCTCCAGTTCCTGGCTGGCCGCCTCACGGCGGTAAGCTTGCTGCCCGGCGATTTCGAAGGTCTGCGCAATGCCGGCGTTCCACTCCCGCTGCTTGTCGGCGGCGAGGCCCGGCTGCGGGACTTTTCGCCGTGCCTGCTCAAGGGCGAGCTGAGGATTGTTCCAGAGAAGACTGCGCGCATCGGTGAGTTCGCCCTCGGCTGCCGCCAGCCTGGCCTGCGCTGTGCGCAGGGTCGGGTTGGCGGTTTCGGCCAGGCGCCAGGCTTCGTCGAGGGTCAGGGAAGCGGCCGCTCGGGCCGACGCCAGGGGGAGGGCCAGGGCAAGGCATGCCCCGGCCAGGATACTGACGGCGCGCCGCGACGGGCGCACCGCGGCAAGATAGCCGCAAAATTGCATGGATAATACCTTTCAAGCACTGGCAGGCGCGACGGCGCCCGCCGTGGGTCAAGACAAATGACGGAATTCAGGCTTGAAAGGAGGTTCGCGGGGGACGGAAGGGTCCGTCGCTCGGGCGGCTCGGGACTCGCGCCCGGTCCGGCCCGCTCAGGTGTTGTTGGGCAGTGAAGAGTATCGGGAAGTGTGGTGCATGACCGCACTCCGTCCCGGTCAGATGGGACTGCGCATGGCAACCTTGGTTGCAATGCTGGTCGGCAAAGCCTGAATCAGGTAAATCACCCGGCATGGGGGAAAAGTGGGCGATTTCGTACGACACCGCATCGGCGGTCGCTTCCGCCCCATAGCTCCACAGCGACACACTGACCAGGCAAAAGGCCAGCAATGTCGCGAGGAAGGAGCGGAAGCGGGGATGGCGAAGCATGGATGGGAATTATTCGTATTTTGGCATTAGCCGTCAATTAGACCGGAAGCTCTGCCGGCTACTGGGGGAATTTCATATCAACGGTTTTCTCGATGGGCGGATAACAGACGCCGAGTTTCTCATTGCACCCTTGATAAGACGCATAAAGGGTGATCGTTTTGGCCTTTGGCGCGCGCTCCAGCATGATTTCCGCGACGACGGGCGATTTATAGACTTCGATCAGCCCAAAATAGGGATCGTTCTTCATCTCGCCGGAAGGTAGCTTGACCTCCTTGATGAGGACGCCGCTGGCGTTCTTCAAGGCAAAGCGGACCTTGTTCTTGTAGAGGTAGTGCTTCTTGGCAGGAATGATCTCAGCCACCACCGTATCGCTACCCTTCAGGGACGCATTAAACCGAAAGGCCTGATCGGGAGGCAAGGGTTCCTCGGCGGCCGAAGCGCAATGAACCACGCTCATGAGCATCAAGGCAGACAAGGTGCGACGGTCAAACAGGGAGAAAGATCGTTGAGCCAATTTGTGTTCCTCGTTTCGGTTTGTGGCCAGGGGTTGCATCGAAATTTCCTGCGCTCTCGCTAAAGGGTCGCCTTGCTTTGAGCTGAAGACAGCAAGGCCCCCCAAAGAAGAATCACGGCGCTCAGACAAAGCGCCGTATCGGCGAGATTGAAGGCTGGCCAGTGCCAGGCGCCGGCATGGAAGTCCAGATAATCCACGACCGCTCCCTGGAACAGGCGATCTACCAGGTTGCCGACGGCACCGCCGAGAAGCAGGCTATACCCCCAGCTTTCCCAACGGTTCGCCACGCCTTTGAGCAACATGACGCTTAATCCCCCCGAGACGACCACGGCGAGAGCAATGAAGGCATAGCGTTGCCAGCCGCCGGCATCCGCAAGAAAACTGAAGGCTGCACCGCTATTCAGGATGTGAACGAGGTGGAAAAACGGCAATACCGTTGCGCCAGTGCCCAAAGGGAAGGTCGCTACGATCCAATGCTTGACCCCTTGGTCCGCCAAGGCCACACCGATGGCCAACCCCAGCCAGCGGCAACGGTCCATCATGGGCTTATCCGGGATCATTTGCGGAGCAGGCGCAGGCCGTTGAAAACCACCAGCAGGCTCGCGCCCATGTCCGCAAACACCGCCATCCACATGGTGGCGTTACCCAAAATGGCCAATCCGAGAAAGATCGCCTTGATCCCCAGTGCCATCCCGATGTTTTGCCAGAGCACCGCATGGGTGCTTCGGGACAGGCGAATGGTCTCGGGAATACGCCGCAGATCGTCGTTCATGATAACCACGTCGGCCGCTTCCATTGCTGTGTCTGTTCCGGCCGCACCCATCGCCACGCCGATGTTGGCACGCGCCAGCGCCGGTGCGTCGTTGATGCCGTCACCGGTCATCGCGGTCGGGCCATGGCGACGCTGCAAGTCTTCAATAGCCGCCAGCTTGTCCTCAGGGAGCAGATTGCCTCGGGCGTCGTCGATGCCTGCTTCCTTGGCGATGCTGGCGGCCGTCGCTGCATTGTCGCCGGTCAGCATGACTGAGACGACACCGAGACGGTGCAGATCGGCCACTGCCTCCCGCGAGCTTTCCTTGATGGTGTCCGCCACCGCAAAAATTGCCAGCACTTGCTGTGCCGTCGCCAGCATGGTCACCGTCCGGCCTTGCGTCTCGTGCGCCTGAAGGCGAGCCTCGATTTCGGCACTACACAGCCCGCGCTCCTCGATCAGGCGATGATTGCCGAGGATCAGCAGTTGGCCGTCGGCCCTCGCTTCCACGCCCCGTCCGGCAAGGGCGACAAAATCGGTCAAGCCATTTTCCGGAAGCTTGAGACCGGTTGCAATCGCCTTGGAGACTGGATGGTCCGAGTGCCCGGCCAGGCTGGCCGCCCAGGCAAGCACTTGGGATTCAGGAACCGTCGAGGGCAGCAGTTCGGTGGCGACCAGACGGGGTTTGCCTTCGGTAATGGTGCCGGTCTTGTCGAGGGCAATGACGCGGAGTTTACGGGCCTCCTCAAGATAGACACCGCCCTTGATCAGGATGCCGCGTCGGGCTGCTGCGGCCAGCCCGCTAACGACCGTTACCGGCGTGGCGATCACCAGCGCGCAGGGGCAAGCAATAACCAGCAGCACCAGGGCTTTGTAGAGCGCCTGCGTCCAGGTCCAGCCGAGCAGCCAGGGCGTCAGAACAGCCACGGCAACAGCGATGCCGAACACGGTCGGCGTGTAGATTGCGGCAAACCGGTCAACGAAGCGTTGGGTCGGCGCTTGCGTCCCCTGCGCCTGTTCGACGGCGTGGATGATGCGGGCCAGCGTGGTGTTGTCGGCAGCGGCCGTCACACGAAACTCCAGAGTGCCGGTTTCGTTGATCGTGCCAGCAAACACCGGGTCGCCTGCCGCCTTGTCAATCGGGATGCTTTCGCCGGTGACCGGTGCCTGATTGACCGCACTGCTTCCGGCCGTCACTTGACCGTCAAGCGGTATCCGGGCGCCGGGTTTGACCCGAACGCAGGATTCCAGCTTTACCTCCGCCGCCGGTACTTCCCGCCACGTCCCATCGGCCTGCCGAACTTCCGCCGTCTCCGGCGTCAGGTCGAGCAGGCCCTTGATGGCGTTACGCGCCCGATCCACCGAGCGGGCTTCGATCAGTTCGGCAATGGCATACAAGGCCATGACCATCGCCGCCTCGGGCCATTGTCCAATGAGGAAGGCGCCGGTCACGGCAACGCCCATCAGCGCGTTCATGTTCAATTGCCCGCGCCGTAATGCCGCCACGCCTTTAGTATAGGTAGAAATGCCGGACAGCCAGATGGCGACGATGGCCAATGCCATACCGATACCCTTGAAAGGCAAGGTATCGGGCGCGAAGAAATCCAGCGCTTCCGCACCGACGGCCAGCCCGAGCGCCAGAACACTTCGCCAGAGATCACTGACGCCAACGTTCTTTGTTGCCGCCTGAGCTGCAGACACCGGCTTGGGCGTAAAGCCGGCTTTACGGATGGCAGCCAAGGCTGCATCAAGGGCTTCCGTCGTCGCATCAATCGCAACCGTGCGCGCCGACAGTTGGAAACGCAGGGAACGGACGCCCTCGATACCGGCCACCGCACGACGGATGTCATTCTCCTCGTTCGGGCAGTCCATGGTGGGAATCACGAAGATCGGCACGCCATCGCTTTGAGCGAGATCGGCGGCTGCCGGGATTTCTGCGGCTGTGGGCACTGCTGCTGAACAGCCGCCCGCACATCCGCAATGGGCAGCTTTCTGAAGGGGCTTCGGGTTGGTATCAAGACTCATGGCGTTCTCCTTGTTTCCCGCATTAGAAACCCTTGAGTGACTACAGAGTCAAGCGATTGCAATAAGGGAAACCGGTTGGAGCGGAAGGGACACCCGAGTTCTTCAAATATTGGAATTGCCAGCTTGCCTCAAGCTTGGTGCAAATTCCGGCAAATCCAGTACCTGACTAGAAAGGTCATAAAGAGAATTGCGTAAATGTCGGCACGGTTTCGAAGAGATCAGCGACCAGCCCGTAATCCGCCACCTGGAAGATCGGCGCATCGGGATCCTTGTTGATGGCGACGATGATCTTCGACTCCTTCATCCCGGCCAGATGCTGGATGGCACCGGAAATACCGACCGCGATGTAAAGCTGCGGGGCGACGATCTTGCCGGTCTGTCCAACCTGGTAGTCGTTCGGCACGAAACCGGCATCGACCGCTGCACGCGATGCACCGAGGGCGGCACCGAGCTTGTCGGCGAGCGGTTCGAGCAGGGTGTGATAGTTCTCGCCACTGCCCAGGCCACGGCCGCCGGAGACGATGATCTTGGCGGCACCGAGTTCGGGACGCTCGGACTTGGTCAGTTCGCGGTTGGTCAGGGTGCTTTGAGCGGTGTCGGCAGTTGCGACGACGCTTTCGATTTTGGCGGCATTTTCCCGGTTGACCGCATCAAAGGCGGTCGTGCGCACGGTGATGACTTTGACCTTGTCGGCGCTCTGCACGGTAGCCAGGGCATTGCCGGCGTAGGTCGGACGGACGAAGGTGTCGGCGGACTCAACGCCGATGATTTCGGAGATCTGGGCGACGTCGAGCAATGCGGCGACGCGCGGCATGAGGTTCTTGCCGAAGGTGGTGGCCGGGGCGAGGATGTGGCTGTAACCCGATGCGTTGGCGATGACTAGTGCGGTCAGATTCTCGGCCGTCTGGCTCTGGTAGTGGGCGGCGTCGGCGACTTTGACGGTGCTCACGCCGCTGAGGGTGGCGGCTTCCTGGGCGGCGGCAGTGCAGTTGCAGCCGGCGACGAGGACATGGATGTCGCCACCGATTTTCGCTGCCGCAGCGACGGTGTTGAGGGTGGCGGCCTTAAGGGACTGGTTGTCGTGTTCGGCAATGACGAGAATGGTCATGATCAGATCACCTTGGCTTCGTTCTTGAGTTTGTTGACGAGTTCGGCGACATCGGCAACCCGGACGCCGGCACTGCGCTTGGCGGGTTCGGCGACTTTGAGGGTGGTCAGGCGCGGGGTGACGTCGACGCCAAGATCGGCCGGCTTGACGGTGTCGAGCGGCTTTTTCTTGGCTTTCATGATGTTGGGGAGCGTGGCGTAGCGCGGCTCGTTCAAACGCAGGTCAGTTGAAACGACGGCCGGCAGGGTGATTTCGAGGGTTTCGAGGCCGCCGTCGATTTCGCGGGTGACGGTGGCCTTACCACCAGCGATGACGACATTGGAAGCGAAGGTGGCTTGCGGCCAGGCTTGCAGGGCGGCGAGCATCTGACCGGTCTGGTTGGCGTCGTCGTCGATGGCTTGTTTGCCGCAGATGACGAGTTGCGGTTGTTCCTTGTCGCAGAGGGCCTTGAGGAGTTTGGCGACGGCCAGCGGTTGTAGGTCGACATCGGTTTCGACCAGGATGCCGCGGTCGGCACCGATGGCCATGGCGGTGCGCAGGGTTTCCTGGCAGGCGGTAACGCCGCAGGAGACGGCGATGACCTCCGTGGCGATGCCGGCTTCTTTGAGACGAACGGCTTCTTCAACGGCGATTTCGTCAAAGGGGTTCATGCTCATCTTGACGTTGGCCAGATCGACACCGGAACCATCGGCCTTGACACGGACCTTCACGTTGTAATCAACAACCCGCTTCACGGGAACCAAAATTTTCACAAATACTCTCCAGAGATAGTCTTGGGGTTTGACTTTGAGTCGGTCACCCGTTGCTTACTGCTCGACGAATGCACGCTCAATCACATAATCACCGGCTTCGCCGATATGCGGCGAAATCGTCAAACCGAAGCCATCAAGCATGGCCGAAATTTCCTTGAGCATGGCCGGGCTGCCGCAAATCATGCCGCGGTCGGTAGCTGGGTCGATGGGCGGCTCGCCCAGGTCGGCAAATAACTTACCGGAGAGGGTCAGGTCAGTCTGACGACCCTCGTTGCGAAATGGCTCACGAGTCACCGTCGGGTAATAGACCAATTTTTCACGGATCAGATCGCCGAGGTATTCGTGTTCCTTCAGATCTTCCTCAATGTAGTCGTGGTAAGCCAGCTCGTTAGTCCAGCGAACACCATGGATGAGAATGACCTTCTCGAAACGCTCATAGGTTTCCGGATCGTGAATCAGGCTCATGAACGGGGCCAGGCCGGTGCCGGTGGCAAACATGAATAAGCGACGCCCCGGCTTGAGGTCGCGCAGAACCAAGGTGCCGGTAGGCTTTTTGCTGACCAGGAGCGGATCGCCCGGCTTCAGGTGTTGCAGACGCGAGGTCAGAGGACCATCCTGAACTTTGATGCTGAAGAACTCCAGGTGCTCTTCGTAATTCGCACTGGCAATGCTATAGGCGCGCATCAGCGGGCGGCCATTGACTTCCATGCCGATCATCACGAACTGGCCATTGATGAAGCGCAGGGCAGGATTGCGCGTGGTCCTAAAACTGAACAGGCTGTCGTTCCAGTGATGAACGGAGAGAACGGTTTCGGTAATAAAAGAACTCATGATTGCTGTACTTGGAAAAGTGAAGGCGGCATTTTATGCCGCCAGTTAATCGATAAAACCCGATAATTTCGTTATTGTTTATCGATGCAGTCGATATGCAGCCGAAACATTTCGTGGAAAATCGCAGAAAAGTTGGCTCATGCAGATTGCGTTGCTGTTCATTGTGCTGGCGGCATCCACCTGTAATTTTGTTGTTGCATCATCTGATCCATCATTTGCTGTTGCATCCCCATGCAGCTTCCCATCATCTGCTGACGGCGGTTCATGGCTTGCGAAGAGGTGTCTTGTGGATTCCACCATCCCTTCCCATGCATGCCTCCACCCATACCCTGCCGGTGACCGCCGCTACAGCACCCCATGTTGTCGCTCATTGACCCCATCATCATCCCGCAACCGGGCATGCTGTCGGAACCATGCATCATGCGCATGCCGTCCTGCATTGCAGTCCAGTGTTCCTGCATCAGTTTCTGACGCAGGGCAGGATCGTTGGTTTGCCGCATTTTCTGCATCTGATCCTGCATCAGTTTCATGTGCGCCTGCATTTGAACCACATATTCCTGGAAGGCTTTGTCGTCGGGAGCAGGTTTAGGGTCTGCACTGTAAGCAACAGGAAGGCCAAGGACACTCAAGGCAATCAAGCCAACCATCAATCTATTTTTCATGATCACTTACTCCTTAGTGAGGTTCGGGGGTAACCGTCCAACCAGGCAGGACGGCTGGTGGTAAAAACGTATGCTTACACTTCATCAGAATAGACTTTCAACTCAGCAATTTCATGATCGTTTTAGACGGTCAGTTACGTGGAGCGTGCGACTGGCTGCTAGTGATTAGCGTCAGGAATTGCTTCTGGTTCATGACTTTTTCAGCTACCTGTATTAGAAACCCTTGAGTGGCTACAGAGTCAAGGGCTTACAATAAAAGAGAATGGTCGAAGCGAAAGAGATGCTTGAGTTCGTCAAAGCTCAGGGATTGTTCGCCATCACGGTGCAGGACGAGATTCTCGGCTGTCTACGTGGCGATTGCCCTGATCTGGCTATGGCAGATCGATGGCGTTGTCCCAACTCGATGCGATCTTGTCGGCAGTGTGCTCACGCTGGCCGGTATGGCAATCATCATGCTCCAACCGACTCGGTCCGTATAAACATCAGGAGATGAAGATGAAAATCGGCGAACTGTCCCGCCTTACCGGGACGAATGTGGAAACGATCCGCTATTACGAGCGCGATGGGCTGCTGCCAATACCTGCCCGCAGCGAAGGCAACTACCGCATTTATGGAGATGCCCATGTACAGCGACTATCTTTTATTCGGCGCTGTCGCAGTTTGGATATGACGCTGGATGAAATTCGAGTCTTGCAGCACTTCAAGGAATCACCACAGGAGAACTGCGCGGATGTGAATCGACTGCTTGACCGGCACATTGGACATGTTGCTCAACGGATGCAAGAACTCCAGGAACTGGAGAGGCAACTGAAAGGCCTGCGCGAGCGGTGTGGCGAGGCGCGTGATGCTGCCCACTGTGGCATTCTTGACGGGTTGTCTCAAGCGATTGTGCCTAGCGGCAAGACGGCATCCCACGTTCAGGGAGCGCATCGGCATGCTGCAAACCCCAACTCGGCGAAGGGCATTCAAGGCAACCAAGTTTGATGGCATTGGTTAGCTGTACGATTTATCCGTTATCTGTGATTCTCCTTGATGTAATCAAGCATTCCATCAACGACGGCAACCTTGGCAATAACGGCCATTCAATCCAGCCAACGTCACAGGCAGCAATGGCCGATCTGCTGCCCCCTGTGCAATAACTTTGGACGAGTGTTCTACTCAACTACCTGTCGTTGATTCATTGAGGCAAAGAATGACAGCAACCAGCAATCAAGAGAGCGCCACAAAACTGCCATTGACCTAAACTACGATAGTTTCCTGATTCTGTGTCTGCCCCTATGAGCAAATTGTCTGTAGAAAGCAGGATCGGCCGAATTGGCAAACATCTCTCACTAAAATGTAATTGTTCAGGCCGCTAGATCGAACAAGTTCTCGATATAGGCTTTTGAACTGCTACGGGCTCTGCGACGCGTGATTACATCGGCAATGACCTTCTGATCATCTCGGCGGATTATTTGCGTATGGTGATGCTGTTGACGCTCTGTGCGTTCAAAATCGCACAAACTAATGATGACGGAATTACCGATATCTACGTTGCCATGAAAAATAATGTGTCGTTCTGTGGTCACGTAATTGCTGACTTCTGGGCCGAACCAGGACCACTCAGCCTGGTCGATCAACTCATGGAAGCTAGCGAAGTACATGAAGCCTGCGCCATTGAAATGAATAGAGGGACAAGGGCAGACTGGGATTGATGCGTAGCTATGTGTGGGACGTGACCAGCGTTGGGCATCAGACTCTTGCCGCAACTCTGGTATGGCGCGGACTCGTTCAGCAAACTGAAAGCCCTCGGCCAGTTCGCCGATATTATCAATGCCGCTTACCTGGCTTCGGATGGCTGAGCTGTTGATCCCCGTTTTTTCCCGTGCAATGAAAACCGAAAGCATATCCACGACGGCGCATAGGCCATCATTTACCGAAATTACGTGCTTGCTATAAAACTGCGTTCGGCTGACGCGGCCCAGTGTGCTGCATATCTCCACCAGATCATTTTCAATAACCGAATCAAGCATTGCCTGCCGTAGGCGGATCGAGCGAAAAGCCGGATAGACCCGGCGCAGGCGTGCATCGCGCAATTGCGAAATGACAACGCCTGCAGCTTGTTCGATCAACCTCCAATGCCTGTCGCCGCACTCGGCCAACAGCCATTTCTCTGAGAGTCCGTTGAGAGAAAGTTGTGGCATGCCGATGCGATATCGCTCACTCAATTGCTGATGGTTGGGTGATACGGCGAACAAGGTGGAATCCTGCATGTCTGGCTCCTGGAAACGGGTTAATCAAACGCTCGGGCGGTCAGGCAGCCGCTTGCTGCGACACTAATGGGTCCATGCCACTCTCGGCGAGACGCTTCGCCATGACTTGTGCCAGGTACTCCGCATCTTCCGCAATACCGAGGAAACGGCCCGAACCCCAAGTGTGCAACCACGGCAAACCCAAGAAATAGAGACCATTGACAGGCGAAACGCCACGCTCATATTCCGGACGGCCACGTCCATCAAAGGCCGGCAGGTGAATCCAGCTATAGTCGGGACGGAAGCCAATGGCCCAGATGATGGTGGTGATACCGGCGCTGTCACAATCGACGGATAGTGGGTCGGCATCGGTTGCCCAGACTTTCTCGAACGGCGCTTCGATGGGCGCATCAATGCCGGCTTTGGCGACGTACTTGTCGATATCGTTGCGGATACTTACATAGACACCGTCGGCATCGTCCAGATTCTTGGTCAGGTCGGGTAGGAACTCGAGGGTGGTGCCCTTAATATTGTTCATGCTGCCGTAAAGACAAACGCCCTGGTTAGCATATTTGCGCAAGTCGATTTCGTGCCCGCCATCGCGCCCGCTAAAATAGTGATTGGTGGATTCACGGGCCTTTACACCGAGGGGGTGCGTTTCCACGGTGGTGTTGTAGTAACCCATGTCCATTAGCCACTCGGTGACTTCGCGGCCGCGATAAACACGCGGGGCGCGCGGCGCCGGACCAACGCAAAGGTGTACCTTGCGCCCGGCCAGATGTAGGTCCTCCATGATCTGTACGCCGGATTGACCAGAGCCGACGACCAAGACCTCACCTTCAGGCAGCGATTGCGGATTGCGGTAATCGACAGAATGAATTTGCGTGATGTGCTTGGGTAGGCTGTGGGCATAAGCTGGCACGATGGGAATGTCGTAGCCACCCGTCGCGACCACAACATGATCGGTTGAAAACTGACCGACGCTGGTCACCACGTCGAACTTGCCTTCCAATGTGCGCGAGACCTGCTGGACGCTGACACCTTCGACGATCGGCGGCGCCTCTTTTTTGGCGAAGGCTTCAACGTAGTCGACGATCTCGTCCTTGAGCATGAAGCCGCGGGGCTCTTCGCCCGAGTAGGGAAAATCGGGCAGGCGGCATTGCCAGTTTGGGGTAACCAAGCAGAAGGTATCCCAGCGCTCGACAGCCCAGGAGTGGGCGACCCGTTTTTTCTCGAAAATAATATGGTCGATGCCCAGTTTTTTCAGAAAGTGGCTGGTAGACAGCCCAGCCTGGCCACCACCGACGATCACAACAGGATAATGGGTGCGGGAAAGCAATTCGGTGGATTGAGGAAAGAGGGTTTTCATGACAACTCCTAGGGGTGGGATTGGAGGCTTTTAGCGGCTGCCGGGTTTAAAGGATTGAACGGAGACAACTGCGTCAGGCTGTTTTTCAAATTGACGGGCGTGTTCGTGGATGCGCCCTAATTGATCCATGGCGCTTGAGCAGAAGTAGCCGTACTTCTTCTGGACACGTTCGCTGGCTTCGTTGAGTGCCTGGTCGCAGCGGCCGACGAAGTCCGACAAGGGGTAGGTTTCGCCGGGCTTCAAGAAGTCCACGATGACCAGCGACGGGGAATAGCAATTTTCTTCAGCGCCGTCGGGCCAACGGATCTGGAAATACATTTCAGGCATAGCGATACTCCTGGGATGGGTAGAAGTGGGAAGTTGAGGCGAGAAAGGCACGGTAGGCATCAAGGTGGTTTTGGGCACAGAAATTCCAGTCGTGCTGGCGAGCGATCTCGCTGCCGCGGACAGCCAGATGGCGGCGCAAACCGGGAAGCAGAGAACGCCCCATGGCGTAGGCAATGGCTTCCGAATCAGTGGGATCAACCCACAGGCAGTCTTGGCGTCCGAGGAAATCGGTGAAGGGTTTGATGTCGGAGACGACGACTGGCTGGCCGCTGGCCATTGCCTCTATGATCGCCAAGCCAAAACCCTCGACGAGCGATGGAAATACGAGGGTATGGGCTAGGCGATAGAGGGCCGGCATTTCTGCATCGTCGATGATGCCAGCGATGACGATGTCGGCGCCGGTGGCTGGTGGCCGATCGAGTGCTGTGAGCATCTTCACTTGCAGGCCGGCGGTGGCTGCTTCGCCCAGAAATTGCTGCTGGTAGTCGCTGTGATCGAGAAGGCTGGCGCCACCGGCGATTAGCAGTTGGGCTTCTGGTATTGAGCTGCGCAGGCGAACAAAGGCACGCAGAGTGGCTACGGTATTCTTGCGCGCCTCGATGCCGCCCACTGCCAGGAAGACTGGACCGTCGCCAAGACCAAGACGTTGCCTGAGTAGATCGTCGGCTACCGTTGCTTGGGGTTGGAAACGCTCCAGATTGACCCCGTTACCGACCATTGGCACCTCTCGGCCAAAGCGCGCCGCCAGTTTTCCGGCCCAGGTTGGGCTCACGCTCAGGAGCTGGCCAGCCTGACGGATGGAGCGTTCCTCAAGGGTGTCGAGCAGCGGGTCACCGTAGGAATCTTCGAGATGGTGCACGGTGCGCAGGTAACCGGAAATTCGACCGGCTTGTTGCAAGGTAAGAAGGGCGTTGGCTCCGATCCCATCGTGGGCGTGAAAGATATCGAAATCGGCGTGACCTGGGCATTCGAACCAGCGGCTAAAGAGCTCAATGCGGCGCTGAACCAGGGTTCGCAGATTCTTCGATATCACGTCGTCTGGGATCAGACGGACCTGGCAGCGGGTGCTGCGAAAGAGTCGACTACCGGCCCTTGCCGGGGCGTGCACCGTCACGTCGTGGCCGAGCGTGACCAAGGCATCGGCCAGTTCCAGGCAATGCACCACGCCACCCCGTGGGTTGATCGAGTGGGTCAGCAGGGCGATGCGGAGAGCTTTGTCAGTAATCGGCATGATGGCTTCCTATCGCGTGGCGATCAATGCCCATCAGGCGCTCGTTGCCGAGATCCCAAAAGACGCCGTCTTCCTCGCCAGCCGCTCCGTCCAGTGTGACTTCGAGACGTTGGCTGGCATTGAATTTGCCGATCTCGGCAGCAGCCAGACCGCGGGCCTCGAACTGCGCCAGCAAGGGCGCTACGGATGCGGCCGGGCAGGCCAGCAAATAGCCGAAGCTTGGGAAGGAGCGCAGCCATCGTGCCAGATCGATCTCTGCCGGGCGTGGCACCGCCGACAGTTCGAGGCGGGCACCAACACCGGAACACTCCATGAGCATCAGGGTGGTGCCGAGCAGCCCGGCCTGGCTGATATCCTTGGCGGCGTGGGCCAAGCCGGATTCAGCAATGGCCGGCAACAGTGCGAGATCGCTGCGCAGGCGTTCAGCCGGGGCGCTGGTTGCCGCATCCCAGTTATCGAAAGGTTCGCGATAGGCACCGCGCAGGTCGATGACTGCAACCAAGCAGTCACCAGGGCGAGCCGCGAAACTGCTGAGTTGAACCTTGGCTTCACCGAGTATAGCGACGGCCAATTGCCCCTGCTGGCAGCGGGTATTGGTATGGCCACCGACGATCGGCACGCCATAGGTGCGCGCCGCCGCCTGCAGACCTTCCATGAGGGCGGCAGCCTGAGCGTCACCGGCGCTCCACAGGGCATCGACCACGGCAAGTGGACGACCGCCCATGGCGGCAATGTCGCTGAGATTGACCATAACCCCGCACCAGCCGGCAAACCACGCATCGTGTGCAACAAACTCGTTGATAAAGCCCTCGATGGCCAGCAGCAGATTGCTGGCGCCGTGGGGGATGACAGCACAGTCGTCGCCGATCCAGGCCTCCTGGGCTGCAAAACCCTGCTTGCCGAGGATACGGATGACACCATTGATGTCCTGCTTGTGAGCAAGACCCTTGTGCTGACGCAGCGACGTGATCAGCGCATCAAGACTCATGACTGACCCCGACGCACTTCGACACACATTGCTTCATCTGCCGCAAAAGCCGGGTAGTGCTGCAAATCGGCTTGCATCAGGTGATGTGGCAGGCCATGCATTGTGATTTCGCGTACGGTCTGCCATTGCAGGCGGCGGAACAAAGGCACGTTCGGTGCTTGGACCTGGGCGACGAAGCGCTCGCAACCGAGCGTGTTGGCGGTGCGTACGGCGAGCTGGATAAGAGCACCGCCAATCACGCCAACGCGGCGGAACTCGGCGGCAACGGCCAGTCGTGACCCCTGCCAGATGCGGTTTTCGAGTTGATGAATACGTACCGTTCCGACCACCGGCCCCCAGACCTCGCCTTCCGTCTCCGGCAGCGCCGGGCGGGCGACGAGGAGGATGGCGTGGTCGTCTGCCTGATCTCGATCATCGCCGACGAACAGCCCCTGCTCCGTGCAGAAGATGGCGCGGCGCAGCGCCATAGCAGCCGTGGCACCAGCCTCGTCAGCACGCTCGATACGATAATGGCGCGGTAACTGGACGCGTTGAAGCAGTCCGCTGCTCGGGGCGTTCATGCTCGGGCCTCGTAACTGGCCAGGGCTGAACAGGCTCCACATTTGCCGCAACCAGCCTTCATCGTTGCGGCGCTGATGCCGCCGTCGCGCAGCATGCCGGCGAGCGGCGCGAGTACGCCATCCATGAAGTCGGCGCTTGGGGTTGGGTGGCTTTCGAGCGGCGTGCCGGAAATGGGCACGAAAGGCACGACGAAGGGATAGACGCCGAGGTCGATGAGTTTTTCGCAGTGCTCAAGGATGGTTTCCCGGGTGTCACCCAAGCCGGCCAGGATGTAGGTGGATACTTGGCCGCGCCCGAATACCTCGACAGCGGCGGCGAAGGCTTCATCGTAGTAGGCGAGGGAAATACCGGCTTTGCCCGGCATCAGACGCTGGCGCAGAGACGGGGTGAGGACTTCGAGATGCATGCCCAAGGTGTCGACGCCGGCATCCTTGACCCGGCGAAACCAGGCGAAGTCCTCGGGCGGCTCGAACTGAGCCTGCAGAGGGAGGTCGACCGCCGTCCGGATCGCCGAAGCGCTTTCACACATCATCAGCGCTCCGCGATCCGCTGTCGGCGGGGTACCGGTGGTCATTACCATGTGCTTGACGCCATCAAGCAGTACGGCTGCGCGGGCGACTTCGGCCAGTTGCTCTGGCGTCTTGCGCAGGATGGTCCGGCCAGCCGCCAGCGACTGGCCGATGCTGCAGAAATGGCAGGTTTTGGTGCGACTCTGGTAGCGCGTACAAGATTGCAGCACCGTGGTCGCCAATACGTCGGTGCTGTGCAGTGTGGCGATTTGGCTGTACGGAATACCGTCAAGCGTCTGTAGGTTGTAGAAGCGGGCGCGGCGTGCAAATTTGATCTCCGTGATCTTTCGGCCATCACGGCTGATCGTCGCATTGCCTTCTGCATCCGGGCGCGAAGCCACATAAGGCGACTGGAAGGCATTGCCAGAGACAATGGGGATCATCACCGGCCGACCATCGAGAATGACGGCCGTATGATCCGAAGGACCGGCGCCGCCGCGGCGGGCTTCGATGCCATGATGCGCACTGTCCAGGCGGAATCCCAATCCTTGCAAATCAGAGATCAGGTGCGGTGCTGGCTGAGCTGTCAGTGACATGGTTTGCTCCTGTTGGGGAAAGGGGAAGGCTGTTGTCAGCTGTATTTCGCATGGGCGTCTTTGCGCCCGTATCTGCGAGCAGTGAAAGCAATTCGGGGCGGGCGTAGTGTCCGACCGAGTCCATCATGCGTTTGCGTTTGGTGATCAGGGCCATGTCCAGGTCGGCGATCAGGATGCCCTCGCCTTCGCGGATCGGTTCGCCCAAGTAATTGCCTTCCGGCGTCACGATGGCAGTGTGGCAGCCGCCGCGCAGGGCACGCTGCAGGCCGGGGTCGGGGGTGATAGAAGCAATCTGCTCGTCGGTCAGCCAGCCCGTCGCATTGACTACGAAACAGCCGGATTCCAAGGCGTGATGACGGATGGTGACGGCAATTTGTTCCGCAAAGATTTCGCCGACCATCGAACCAGGGAACTGGCTGGCATGGATTTCCTCGTGCTGTGCCATCAGGGCGTAACGGGCCAGCGGGTTGTAATGTTCCCAGCAGGCTAACGCGCCGATCCGGCCGATGCCGGTTTCGACGACCTTGAGGCCGCTGCCGTCCCCTTGCCCCCAGACCATGCGCTCGTGATAGGTTGGTGTGATCTTGCGACGCTTGAGGATAATCTCGCCGGTTTCGTCGAAAATCAGTTGCGTGTTGTATAGAGAGCCATGGTCGCGCTCATTGATACCGAGCACGACGACCGCACCGGCTTTCCGTGCTGCCTCGCCTACCGCCCGGGTTACCGGGCCGGGTACAGTGACCGCCCACTCGTAGAGCTTGAGATGGGCAGGCCCCATCTTGACCGGCGGCTCGACGAAGGAAAAGTACGGGTAATAGGGGACGAAAGTTTCCGGAAAAACCACCATCTTGGCGCCCTTTTCTCCAGCCTCAAGGATGGTGCGGCAAACCTTGTCCACCGTTCCCATTGCGGATTCCCGGTCCGGGGCGATTTGTACTGCGGCAACGCGGATTACGCGGTTGGTCGTCATGCTCATCTCCTTTTGCTGGCCGTTACAGCGTCCAACTATTGATGACGAAGGCGTTGTCGCGCTTGTGCAGCA
Source organism: Dechloromonas hortensis (assembly GCF_009469765.1). Lineage (GTDB taxonomy): Bacteria > Pseudomonadota > Gammaproteobacteria > Burkholderiales > Rhodocyclaceae > Azonexus > Azonexus hortensis. Next base: position 19,332 of record NZ_SSSQ01000014.1, on the reverse strand, counting down.
ACTGGATATCCATGACGTCGAGCGGGCTGATCGGCCGGATGCCCGGGATCAAAGATGGTTCGCCATGGCCGTACAAAGCTTGCAACGCGAAACGGCAGGCGTAGACCTTGCCGCCTTCCTCGATAAATTTGGCGAGTTGCTTGTTCATGGCTAGGTGGCCCGGGAAGGCTTCGTCACCAATGCGAGGAAATCCGCGTTGCAGGCCCAAGGTGACTCCCGGTCCGTAGAGCAGAATTGAGGTTTCGAAACCCTTGCGGAGCAGGCGGGTGGCCTGGAGCAAATTGACCAGACCAATGGAGCCTTCGAAGGCTACTGTGTGAAAGGTTACGAGCGCCTTCTGGCCGGGCTCGGCCTTGACATCTTCAAAGACCTTTTCTTCGTAGTCGACGAAAAAATCACCAGCGGCATGGGGGGGGAGGGTCACAGCAGGCATGTCAATATCCTTAAAAATTAGGGTTGAATGCGCACTGCGATGAAGAGAGTGGTCTGTGCCAACCTGAAATCTGCTGCAGTGCGCAGAATCAATTTAGCAACAGGCGTGCCATCAATTTCATTTAATTGCATGCATACAATTAAATGAAATTAAAACAACGGCTTAGCTGCTTTTCTGGAATGGCTGTTAGTACAAACTATTGAATTACGTGCCTTTTAATTGCACCATTTGCAGTCAAATGGTTAGTGCATGCGCACCGGCATTGTGCGCATATTGTATGCATACAATAAGTTAACGGGAGTGGTTTTAAGCTACCGCTCCTCCGTGTTCAGACGATTGCGGAATAGATTGCCGGTGGGTGCGACAAAGCGGAACCAACCAGTTCCATCGAGCTTAGTACCTCATCCCGGGTGGCTGCCCCTCCCAGGCAAATGCGCACTGCCTCAACGGCGGCACCGGAAACCAGGAAGGCATCGCTGGTCACGACGCCAATACCGCTGTTGCGCAAATAGGTGGCGAAGCTCACTCGGCTCCAGCCCTCAGGCAAGGGAAGCCATATATGAAACCCTTCCGGTGATGCTTGGTATGGTGTTCCCTGCAAGGCCTGAGCAACAAGAGCCTGACGAGCACGGGACTCATCACGAACAAAATTGAGCAGGCTTGTCGCTGTTCCATCAAAAATCCATTCAGTGGCAATGGCCTGCGACACCGGGGGAACCATGACCGATACTGCCCGCAGAATGGCGCTGATACGGGGTAGCTGACGGGGGCTTGGTAGGGCTAGGTAGGCCACCCGCAGACCCGCGCCAACTGTCTTTGACAAACCGCCGATGTAGTACGTTTGCTCTGGTAGCAGGCTATAGAAACTGGGCGGCGGATTGTCGAGGAGCAAGCTGTAGGGGTCATCCTCAATAATTGGCACACCGAATCGGCGGGCTACCTCGGCAAGTGCTTCGCGTCGCACCACGGAAAGGGTAATCGTGGTCGGGTTTTGCAGACTTGGATTGCAATAAAAGGCGGCGGGCCGGTTGTCACGACAGGCTTGCTCGAATGCTTCAGGCAGCGTTCCCTCGTGGTCGCTGGCCAGGCCAATCATGCTGACACCATGCAGGGCTGCTAGTGCCCGAAAGCCGGGATAAGTAATATTGTCGCAGCAGATTCGCCCGCCGCTTCGATCTAGCAACATGCTCAAAAGCGCGTTGATAACGCTATGAGTCCCCGGGCAAACGAGAATTTTCTCGATATCAACGCTTATACCGCGCAGCTTCAGCCATTGTTTTGCGGCTTCCTTGTCATCGCTATCGCCACCGAAGGGGTAGTAACGGAGCAAAGAGCCGACATCGGCCGTAGCGTTCCGGATGCCACGGCTCATCATCTCCAGCAACTTGGCATCACCCGGTTCCGGTGGATGGTTCATCGACATATCGACCAGCTTGCGACGCTGGGGGACGTGACGCAACCGGGGACAAGCATCAGCTTTGACAAAGGTGCCCTGACCGACTCGCGCTTCAAGCAGGCCTCGCCGTTGGGCCTCACCATATGCTCGGCTGATGGTCGTGAAGTTCAGCCCAATTTCCTGAGCCAGTTGGCGCTGTGGTGGAAGTTGAGTGTTAGGTAGCAATCGCCCATCGCGGATATCGTTGGCGATGGCGTCGGCAATGGCTAGATAGGCAGCCTGATCTTTGGCTAACGTTTGCGGAATCCAGCTGAGTGTTTTGGTTGGCATGAGCGGGGCCAGAATTTGGAGTGGCATTAATTGTATGCATACAATCAGGCCGGGTCACCAATGTTTTGGCGCGAATCTCGTAGTAATACAAGGAGGATGCCCGACATCAATCGCTAGGCATTCGCTGGTGTAGCTATAAACAACGGGCAGGGTCCGCAACCGGCAACCATCGAACCAGGCGTCGGCGACAAAATCCATGCTCCAGATGTCGTTGACTCCTGCCGACGGCTTCTTCGGCAACCGCAAATAGGCCGCCTTGTTCGGCTTTGGCCGACGATGACGAAGCGACAGCCCCGGCAGCCGATAGTAGCGACACACCCGCTTATGATTGTCTTTCCAGTCTTCCCGTCGCAATAACACATCTATCCGTCGGTACCCGATAACGACTAAAGAAATTGGCTTTGTTGGGCAAGGTGTTATGTGGGGGGGCGTTGCAATAGAACCGTCGCACCTTGGTATTGAACGACTCTGTGGAAGCTGTAGGGGCGGAATATATATAGAGTTTGGTAATTTACTTTGTAAGTTGCAAATTCTGATTATTGCTAACGTTAATTTGACGGCCAAATCAATTTTGGCCGGAAGGTAGAAGTTATTTTTGAGTAGGATGTATGGGGAGCATTTATTTAAATATGTGTGTACCGATCTCATAGCGCTAAATGGTGGTCCCCCTTTCTTCATCAATTCGACTAGAATGTACGCGTTAATTATTTATAGGTATCGTCATGGATCTCTCTAACATCGCACTCGCTGAATTAAAAGCACTTCTTGCTCAAATTCCGAAGGAAATCGAACGACGCGAGAAGGAAGAAAAAAACAAGGCCCGTAAAGAGATCGAAGCATTTGCTGCTGAACGTGGTTTTGCTCTAAGCGATCTCCTGAGCGATACCCCGGTAAAAAAGGAGCGGGCACCAGTTGCGGTAAAGTACAAGCATCCAACTGATGCAACGCTTGTCTGGACCGGTCGAGGTCGTCAGCCCAAGTGGATCGTTACCTTTTTGGTGAACGGTGGGACGCTCGAGCAGCTAGCGGTGTAATTGGGTCATCACTAATAGAAAAGGGGCGTTTTCGCCCCTTTTCTATTTCTCAAAATCGTAAACGCTGATCGCTGTTTGGTTAACCACCACCTTTTTGGCAGAAGCTGCCATGCTAAAAACGGGAGTGCAGTTTCCCGGTGAAGAAATGCTGCCAACCTTATATCTGTAAATAAAAATCCCCCTGCTTGGCAGCCCCTCAGTTTCTTTCAGACATGAGCAGGCTATCCAAGATGTTGATCATTAGATCAATCTCTGCTTCCGTGACATTGAGTGCTGGCATGAAACGAAGCAGGTGGGGGCGTGGTGCATTTAGCAGCAATCCAGTGGGGTTTCGTACCAATGCTTGGCGTGCAATATCGGTGCCTTGGTTGTCATGCAATTCTAGGGCTCGAAGCAGGCCACTGCCGCGCTCTCCTTTCAGGTCATGGCGGTCTGATAGCATTTGCAGGCGGGTGGATAGATATTGCCCTTTGGCCACGACAGAGGGCAGAAATTTCGATAGCAAAAGGCATCTCATCACTGCAACACCGGCAGCACACATTAAGGGATTGCCGTTATAGGTTCCACCCTGATCGCCTGGTTCAAAACAGCAGATTTCTTCTTTGGCCAGTAATGCAGCCAAGGGCACACCACCACCGATGCCCTTGGCCAAGGTCATGATGTCTGGTGCGATCCCCGAATGTTCATAGGCAAACAGCTTGCCGGTACGGCCCATCCCGGTTTGCACTTCATCGACAATCAGGAGCACTTGATTCTGCTCTGTCAGTGTTCTTAGTGCCCGAAGAAAATCAATATCTGCCGGAATAACCCCGGCTTCGCCCTGAATCGGCTCCAGCATCACTGCGACTGTCTTGGGGCCAATCAGGGCTGCAACGGAATCAATGTCATTGAAGTCCGCTTTTGGAAATCCCGGAACTTGCGGCGCATACATCACATCCCAACCGTCTTTGCCCGATGCCGACATCGTGGCTAACGTTCTGCCATGGAATGAGTGTCCGAAGGTAATGATTTCGAAGGCGCCATCTTTATTAAGCCGTCCCCATTTACGTGCAAGCTTGATCGCTCCTTCGTTGGCTTCCGCTCCTGTGTTGGCAAAGAAGACTCGATCGAAGACCGAGTTGTCGGTGAGCAAATTCGCCAACTCGATCATCGGCTGATTGTAGAAAGCAGGACTCGGATTTATTAGTTGGCGGGCTTGGTCAGCAATCGCCTTCGTGATTTCCCGAGGGCAGTGACCAAGGCAATTGACGGCCCATCCCTGGATAAAGTCGAGATAGCGTTTTCCATTCTGATCTTCCAACCATGATCCAGATCCACCGAGAAATGCGATTTCCGGGCGATTGGTGATGGCCATGAGCGCGTCTGTGCCATTCAGAACAGCCTCCATGGCTCGATTCGAGGTAAATAAAGGGCTTGGGTTCATGGCGTAAAGATTCGGTTATCCATTTTGTTGACGCTTAAGCAGGCTAGATGCAGCGGAACTTGGCATGGCACCGAGAATGGCGCCAGCCGAAACGACCAAGATGCCCAGGACAATCAGTGGTCCAAGCGCCTCACCAAGTATGAAAAATGCACCGATGGCGGATGTGGCGGGTACCAGAGCCAGCATCATCGAGGCTTGGCAGGCACCGATCTTTTGATTGGCGTAGCTGTACATGCCGGCAGCCAGCATTGCCGCGACAATTCCCTGATAGACGCACTGCAGGGCGATTTCCTGTATGGAACTGTGCTGGATGGCTTTGGGCAGCCAGAGCAGATAGAGCGGCAGATACAAGACAGATGCAAAGCTGGCAATTCCCAAGATGGCCGAAAGGGGTTTGATTGCCCAGTGCCGCATCAGTAATCCGAAAATCGCCCAACTCATTGCGGCCAGCAGGAAAAGCGCGTCACCAATCCATTCGTTGGATATTCTTGGGCCCATCAAGCTATCGAAACCGATCATGAATAGCCCGCTGGCAGATAGAAGCAATGCAACAAGTATTTGGCGGGAGATCCGGAATCCAGCCATTACGCTTATCAGGACAACGGTCCAGAATGGGATGCCTCCGTTGACGAAAACCCCGGCGTGGGCGGTTGGTGCAAAGGAAAATCCAGAATAAACGAGGAGTCCGTAACCTAGCCCGCCAAACAGGGCTAGGGCTATATAGCGCGGCCACTCTTGGAAATGTGTGCGGAATAGGAAGAATGGGAGGGCCAGAGCACCCGATACGCCGAAGCGCATGGCGGCCAAATCAAATGGCGTCAGGACTCCTTTACTCCCCATTCGAGACACAATATTGAAGCCGGACCAGCAAAGCACAACAATTCCGGCCGCAATAAACCCTCTGGTTTGCTCGGATAACCTGAAACCCTGGGCATGCATGGTTTTATCCATTAAGCGAATTTCTGATTCAAAGGCGAAGGCCGGCTGACTTCAATAATGGCTTTTGCAACATACTCGATTGCGTTATGGCGGAGTCCAGCCAGGCATAAACGACCGTTCCCGATGGCATAGATCGCAAATCGTTCACGCAACTCTTCAACCATGGCCTGATTCAGGCCGATAAAACAAAACATGCCGGCTTGCTTCAGTAGATAACTGAAATCCTGCTCGGGACTTCTCTGCTGCAATGCGGTGTAGAGCCCTTGGCGCAGGGTCGCAAGGCGTAGCCGCATCGCTTCAACCTCTTGAGTCCAACATTTTCGCAGGAGCGCATCCTTCAGTACGCCGGTGATAATTCGGGCGCCGTGCCGCGGCGGGCTGGAGTAGTTCTGACGCACGGCCAACTCCATTTGCCCTCGGGCGCATTCCGCTTCCGACGCGTCCTGGCAAACGAAGCTGAGTGCGCCGCATCTTTCGCCGTACAGGCCAAAGTTTTTGGAGAAGGAATTGGCCACCAAAAATGAAATGCCGGCATTAGCCATCGCGCGAATGGCGTAGCAATCCTCATCCAGACCCTGACCGAATCCCTGGTAGGCAAAGTCGAAGAACGGGATCAGCCTCTGTGCGCCAATTATTTCGATCAGGGCATCCCATTGTGGGTGAGACAAATCCGCACCAGTTGGGTTGTGGCAGCAAGCGTGAAACAGAACGACGCTATGCGGCGAGACTCCGCTCAGTGTTTCGGATAGCGCCGCGAAGTCTACGCAGCCGTTCGCGGCATCGAAATATGGGTAGCGGTGCACCTGAAAGCCGGCACCCGCGAAGATCGAAACATGGTTATCCCAGGTTGGATCGCAAATCCAGACCTCTGCCGTCGGGAAGTTATGATGAAGAACATCGGCACCGACTTTCAGGCCACCGGTTCCGCCCAAGGTTTGTATCGTGCTGACACGCCGATTTTGGATGCATTCGGCGGTCTGGCCGAAGAGAAGCTCCTGAACCACCTGCCGATAAGCGGTATCGCCGGCCATCGGCAAGTAGCTCAGATCAACCACTGGTTCCCCACGCGTGGCCAACATCTGTCGTACTGAATCAAGTATCGGCACGACGCCCGTTTCATCAAAATACAGGCCAATGCCGAGGTTTATTTTCTCTGGCCGCGGGTCGTTCTGAAAGCGGGGTAACAACGAAAGAATGGGGTCGCCGGAGTAGGCGCGAAATAATTTGAACATGTTGATGATGGCCAGTGATCTGATGTTCAGTGGCCCGCGACGGACAACCACGAATAGTCATTCAGCGCCGCCAGCGCATCATCGATGTCCTGATCCTTTCTCAGGCACAGGGCATCAAATCCGCATTGATGAAGAAAGTAAACCTGGTCGCGCAGGATGTCACCAAACGCCCGTAGCTCTCCACGATAGCCGTGACGTTGCCGCAGCAGGCGGGCCAATGAATAGCCGCGACCGTCGGTGAAGGTTGGGAAAAATATTCCGATTGCCGGGATCCCGGACAGGTGCGAGATGAGCGGCGCAAGTTCGTCATCCGGCGCCAGCCAGACACCGACGGTTTTTCCTGAGCTGGCCAGGGACTGATGGCATTTTTCCCAGGCATCCATGGGCAGCAGCAGGTTCCGGTGCGAGTCGGCGGCTGTTGTTGGCCCGACTTCTTCGCTTGCGATTACTACCCAGCAGTCTTCAACGATCTTTCCGTTATGAATGATTTTGGCCATGTTGCTCTCCATAGACGGCAGATTTGAATGGCTGCAGGCCAACGCGCTCCAGTGCATCAATGAAGATCTCGTCCGGATTGCGAATTGCCACGTAGGTTTCGAGGATCTTTTCGATCACGCCCGGAATCTCAGCGGCGGCAAAGGAGGGGCCGATGACTTTTCCGAGTGCGGCGCGATGTCCTTCGCGACCACCCAGCGTCAGTTGGTACCATTCCTCATCATTTTTATCGACACCAAGGATGCCAATATGGCCGATATGGTGATGACCACAGGCATTTACGCAGCCCGAAATATTCAGCTCCAGCGGGCCGAGGTCGAACAAATAGTCGAGATCATCAAAGCGCTGTTGAATCGCGGCGGCAACCGGAATCGACTTCGCATTGGCGAGTGAGCAGAAGTCGCCGCCTGGACAGCACACGACATCGGTCAGCAAACCGATATTGGCTGTTGCTAGTCCGTTTGTATTGGCCAAAGCCCATAGTGCAAGCAGGTCTTTTTGTGCAACATGCGGCAGAACCAAGTTCTGTTCGTGGCTGACCCGGATTTCACGATGGCTGAATTTCTCGGCTAGATTCGCCACCAGATCCATCTGGTCCGCAGTGGCATCGCCTGGCGGCGTCCCTGTTTTTTTCATTGATAGCGTGACAATCGCGTATCCAGGGGTGCTGTGGGGCGTGACATTGCGTTCGACCCAGCGGGCAAACGCTTTGTTCGCATTCAATGCCTCCCGATAAGCAAGGTCATGAGTTTCGACAGGCGGATACGATGGGTTGGCGAAGAATGCCTCCATTGCCGAGAAGTTTTCTTCCGGTATGGCGTTCGGGCCGCCTCGCGAATACTGCCATTCGGCTTCGACCTCTTGGGCAAAGCCTTCCAGCGTCAGATCCTTGACCAGGATTTTAATTCTCGCCTTGTATTTGTTGTCGCGCCGACCGTAGCGGTTGTAGACCCGCAAAATGGCATCGAAATAATTCAGCAGCTCTGCACGCGGCAAGAAGCCTTTCAGCGACTTGCCAACGATTGGCGTACGGCCCAAGCCCCCTCCAACGAATATCTCGAAACCGGGCGCACCATCCGCTGAAATCCTGGCACTGGCACCGATGTCGTGCAAACGCACGGCAGCGCGGTCCTCCACGCCACCGGAAATAGCAATCTTGAATTTTCGGGGAAGGAAAAGAAACTCTGGAGCCAGCGTAGACCACTGGCGAACGATTTCGCAGTACGGACGTGGATCAAAGATCTCATCGGCTACGACACCGGCAAACTGGTCGCTCGTAATGTTGCGGATGCAGTTTCCTGACGTCTGGATCGCGTGCATTTGCACGCTTGCCAGCTCTTCCAGGATATTCGGTGCGTCGACCAGTCGTACCCAGTTGAACTGGATATTGCTGCGCGTCGTGAAGTGCCCGTAACCCCGGTCGTAGGTCCGGCTGATATGAGCGAGCTTGCGTAGTTGCTGGCTCGACAACGTGCCATAGGGAATGGCGACACGCAGCATCGGCGAATGTCGTTGTGTGTAAAGCCCGTTTTGTAAGCGCAGGGGACGGAAGTCGTCCTCGCTCAGTCGGCCGTCGAGGAATCGTTCCATTTGTCCACGGAACTGGACTACCCGATCCTCAACCAACTGCTGGTCTATCTCGTTATAGATATACATATCGTTCTATCCTTCTTGGCCTTAAGGCAACGCAAACGTGCTCTTTTCGAGAACACTGATCGCCGGGTTCTGCTTCGACGTGATTCGGAAGTGGATCGGTTGCAAGCCGCTGCGTTCGCCTTCCAAAGGGGCGGATACCGTGACTGAGATCGGATGGATGCTTCCTGATTCGGTGCTGAATTCACGTTCGCCTTCAATCGTGATGCCCGGCAAACCGTCCACTTCAATGCTGAAGTCGTGCTCAACATCGGCCAGATTCATCAGCTTCAGGGTGTAGGCGTTTTCGATGCGCCCGTCAGAGGTTTCGCGCAGCAAGGCACCGCGATCACGTAGCACATCAACCAGTAACAGCGAACGCTGGCTAAGAGTCCAGGCGCCCAGGCCGGAGAAGACGACCAGCAGCGTTGCGTAAACGGCAACCCGGGGCCGACTCAGGAAACCCCGTGGGGCAGGTTGGCCGGCTAATTCAAGCTCGGATGCGAATTTGATCAGCTTGGGCGGCGCGCCAATTTTGACCATGACTTCATCGCAGGCGTCGATGCACAAACCGCAATTGATGCACTGGTACTGCAGGCCATCACGGATGTCGATACCGGTCGGGCAGACCTGTACGCAAATGCCGCAGTCGATGCAGTCGCCGGTATTGCCTGCCTGGCGCTTGGCATTGCGTGGCTCGCCGCGTTGGGCGTCATAACTGACGGTTTGCGTCGTATTGTCGAACATCACGCCTTGGAATCGAGAATACGGGCACATGTGTTGGCAAACAGCCTCGCGTGCCAGACCCGCCTGGGCGTAGGTAAAAGCAGCATAAAAAATGAGCCAGAAGCCTTCCCAGGGGCCGACGCTCCAGGTGGGAATTGTCGGCAGCAGTTGGCGGATTGGCGTGAAGTAGCCGACAAAGGTGATTGCCGTCCAGATTGCGAGCAAGGCCCAGATGCAGTGCTTGGTGGTACGCAGCAACAGCTTCCGGAGGTTCATCGGGCTTTGGTCGAGCTTTAGGCGAGCCAGGTGGTCGCCTTCGACCTTGGCTTCGATCCAGGTGAATATCGCCGTGTAGACCGTTTGCGGACAGGCGAAGCCACAGAACATACGGCCGGCGAGTGCGGTGACGAAAAACAAGCCGGTAGCTGCCAGGATCAGTGCAATTGCCAGTAGCAGTGCATCCTGCGGCCACAGGACAAGACCAAACAGGTAAAGCTTCTCGTGAGCGATGTCGAGAAGGATCGCCTGCCGTGTCAAGCCGTTTGCATCCCAGCTCAGCCAGCAAGCACCATAGAAAATGATCTGGGTCAGCCAGACCATGGACCAACGTATGGTGTTGAAATGCCCACTCACTGCCTTGGCGTGGATCTTTCCTTTTTTCCGATAAAGCTCGAGCTTTGCTTCGCGAACTTTACTGACTGGCTTGCTCATTTTTGCTGCCCTCCGGGTGACGCGTGCCGGGGTATCAAAAACCCCGTTCAAGCTGGCAGTCAGTAGAACATTTCCAAGTTGATGGAAACAGTTTCAGATATGTCTGTTTTTCACAGGATCAGATATGCTGAGCAACATTGGACGCTACGGCGTGCCAAATTCAGCCAAATGGCATCGGGAAAGCGGTCCTATCCCTTTGTAGCCAGCCAATTCATTCAGAGTGAGCGTGATGTCCGAGAAAACGACCCGATACCTGGAGCTTTCCAACTATACGGAGCAGCTCATCCGGGACGGGGTCCTGCGCGTCGGGGACAAACTGCCTTCGATACGGCACGCCTGCAAGGCGCATGACATCAGCCCGATTACCGTAACGAAGGCCTATTACTTGTTGGAGAGCAAGGGGCTGATTGAGGCACGGGAGAAATCCGGTTATTTCGTCCGGGCACGTCTGGGGGCTAATTTCTCCGAGCCTGAAATGACCCATCCGGTGGGGGCGTCGACTGAACTGCAGGTCAGCGACTTTATCTTCCAGATCCTCGATAGCGTCCGCGATCCAAAGATAACGCCGCTTGGTTCAAGCTTCCCCAGCCCGTATCTCTTCCCATTGGATCGTCTGGGAAAGTTTCTCGCCAATTCCGCGCGCAAATTTGATCCTCTTTCAACAGTCACCGATTTGCCGCCGGGTAATGAGGGGCTTCGGCGTCAGCTAGCACTGCGTTATCTGGCGCACGGAGCCCAAGTCCCGCCACAGGAAATCGTCATCACCTCCGGGGCGATGGAAGGGCTCAACCTGTGTTTACAGGCGGTCACCCAGCCTGGTGACTTGATCGCTATCGAATCGCCGACTTTCTATGCCGGTTTGCAGGCGAGTGAGCGACTCGGGTTGAAGGTTATCGAGATCCCCAGCCATCCTCGGGAGGGGGTCAACCTGAATGCACTGGAAGATACCTTGCGCCATCATCCGGTGAAGGCTTGCCTGTTCATGCTCAATTTCGCGAATCCGACCGGTAGCCTGGTCTCGGCCGAATCCAAGAAGGCGCTGGTCGAACTCGTCCGCAGATATGACGTCCCCCTAGTAGAGGACGACGTCTATGCCGAGTTGTATTTCGGGCACGATGCGCCACCGTGCAGCAAGACCTTTGATCCTGACGGCCAGGTAATGCATGTTTCGTCGTTTTCCAAGTGCTTGGCACCCGGTTACCGCCTGGGCTGGGTCGCGGCCGGGCGTTATGCCGAAAAACTGAGGCGCCAGAAGCTGTCGAGCAGTCTGGCAACGACGATTCCTGTGCAACAGGCGGTGGCCGATTTTCTCAAACAGGGGGCCTATGAAAATCATCTGCGTAGTCTTCGGCGCAAGCTGGCCGAACAGGAAGCCGAATTGACGCGTTCGGTCGAACAGTACTTTCCGCTGGAGACACGGATGGTACGGCCCTTGGGCGGTTATTTTCTGTGGCTCGAGCTCCCCAAGCAAGTCGACAGCTTGCGTTTGCATCAAGAGGCGCTGGCGCGGGGAATCAGCATCGCACCGGGACCGATCTTCTCGGCAAAACGCGAGTTCAAAAACTACGTGCGACTCAATTTCGGCCATCCCGATTCAGAGCAGCGGCAAGCTGCGATGCGAATATTGAAAGAGCTGATAACGGCACAGCTCTGAGGTGCAAGGGTTCAGGCCGTGAGATCGATTAGGTTCTCATTCTTGGCTTTCGAACTGCCGCGGCTTCTGCGACGCGTTATATGAATCGAAAGTTAATCGAATATCAAATGGGTAAACACCAGCCAGACCATAAATCCAGCCGCAAGTCCTAATGCACCAATGCAATAGGCACCTACATAATCGCCGACCGCAGCATACCCACCAATTGCTCCAAGAGTTAGACCGATGCTCAACGTTGCATAGAAAAATTTTCGGTTTTGCATAAATTGTTTGATTGTAAGGCGGGGTGGATTGAATTATATATTACGGCTTGCAGAAGTCAGTTGATACTTCGTGCTCGTAAATATAGTGATATTTTCAACTAAATCGCATGTCGCCATTTCTTAGGCGATCAGGAGATGGGATATGCACGGTTGAACCATCGATGCTTATCAGTCCTCTTTTCCGAAAATCCTGAAAAATTCTCGAAAGATGCTGCGGCGCCAAGTCTAGTTTGGAGGCGATGTCTATTTTTTTTGCCGGCAGTTCTATATGCACATCTGGTTTGTTTTTTTGATTATTCGGCAGCAGGGACAATATAAGATCGGCAACCCGTTGATGCCCGGATTTGAAATACGACGACTCGATGTCGATTATTAAACTATGAATTCTAAATGCCATCGTGGCCAGCATATGCCTGGAAAAGCCAACGGATTTCTTTAAAAGATCATCAAAAACCTTTTCCGGAATAAAAATGATAACCGAGTCAACGATGGCTTGGGCAGTCGCTGCATGAGAAACGCCTAGATATAGTGAATCATCCCCAATCATTTCTCCTTTTTTTACGATATCAATTACTTTTTCTTCCCCGTCGGATGAGTAGTTGATCAATTTCGCCGCGCCTTCTTGAATCACGAATAACCCGTTGCTTTTCATGCCAGCATGGAAAATTATTTCTTTCTTTGAAACGTGAAAACTTTTTAAACCGTTAGGTTGATGGATTGATCCTGTTGAATACAGGAGGTCGTATATGTTGAATTTGTTTTCAGTTTGCCCGTTTTGCATATAAATGCACCGCGTTGTGTTTCCGATGTTTTGAAGAGTTTATATCTGCATGCCTGGTTTCAAAATTGACTTATTCGGGCGATTGAAATAATAGCCACTCGAAATTTGCCAATTTGCTAGTTAAGCACGTCTACCCGCGCTCAAACAGGGACAGGTATTTGAAAATTCAGTAGGCACAGACAGTTTGAAGTTTGTTTCAATCTGCTCATCTTGGTTAAATGCAAATGTGTTCCTACGACGGAGTGTGCCAACCCGATAAAATCAGGGCCATGAAAATTTTATGGGCATTCTAAAAATGAAATTAATAATGTCATTTTTATCCATTGTGGCTTTAAGCGGTTATGCGGCTGAAAATATAAGTATTCTTGAACATCAGGTCTTAAATGCGGCACGAACGGGAACTGGAGAAGAGGTTGTCGCCATTCTTGGTGTAGAGCCAAGAAGCCGTGATTTACGTACCGCACATCGTTCAACACCACTTCATTTGGCCGCAGCCAATGCGAACCCAAGTTCGCTAAAGGCTTTATTGGCGGCAGGAGCTGATCCAAACGCATTGGATCAGGATGGGTTAACACCACTTCATGTCGCCGCTTACACGCAAAACGCAGTTCATGCTCAACTGCTTTTAGAAGCGGGTGCTGATCCTTATGCCAAAACCAATGTCGGTCGTGACCCAACATCAATGGCAAGAAAAGCAATGGCGAATGAAGTTGCCGGCGTGATTTCCCTTTGGCTGCTCAAGGGATGTAAATCAGGAAAGCCATGCTAGTGACGGACCGTTTCATTTTGCTGTAAATAGATGAAATTGAATAATGAAAATTGCTGATAATTCAATATCTCTAATTATTGAAGTGGTGTGCCCTGAAAAGAGCATTCTGAATGCTCTGGCTGATATTGATCTTGGTTTTGCTCAGGCCGTGCTAGATAACGCTTTCCAGCTAATAAATGCAGAGCTGGCTAAAAGTAAAACCATATTAATAAAAGCGCTATTGGAGGAAACAGAGCCAAGATTATTGAAAATCAACGTTTCGTCCAATAAAAAACAAAAAACACTTCAGGAGGCAGAGCGTGAATATATACGCTACGTGTTAGATATTAATGAAGGAAATAAAACAAAGGCTGCAAGGATTTTAAGTATTAATAGGCGGACACTGCAGCGGAAACTTGCCTAGCTTAATAATTGTGCTTACGGCGACAAGGTGTCTGCCCAGATATTCCGAGCCCAGCCAAGGGCATACATTGCCTCCAAGTGGCTAGATGCCTGTGATAAACCTCCGGCGCCAGGAATGCTCAAAAACGTCTCCTTTTCCTTATCGAAAGAGAAAACGGATGAAACGTGCATCGCCATCTCAGTGTTGACGAAGCTGTAACAAGTATTCATTACAACAGGATCCGGATTCGGTGGCACATCATTGAAAATATTCACCAAGGCCGCAGCAAGGACTTTGCCTTGTTGGTTGGCCATGTGACCAGATTTTGGCATTAATGGGGAAGGGAAAGTGGCATCCCCAATAACATGGATATTGGGGTGGCTTTTTGATTCCAAGTTCAACCAATTGACATCTGCCCATCGCCCATTAATTAATCTGATGCCAGTTGATCGGCCGATTTTCCCGATTTGTTGAGGCGGAATTGCATTGATTACATCCGATTTGATTTTGTCAAAATCGAAAATCGCAATATTTTCCGCCGTGTTGACGTCGATTAACGGCATGTTGGGTAGGTATTCGAGATTGCCTCTGTAATCATTTGACCAAGTGCTAAGGAATAGATTTTTCTTTGATTGAGGTTCGCTGTTTCCGTCAGCAATTATAACTTTTGATCTGCTTTTGTTTTTCTTGAAATAATCGGCAATTAGCGAGGCGCGCTCATAGGGGCCGGGGGGGCAAACGTATGGCATTTTCGGAATTGCAAGCAGATAAGTCCCGCCATCAGCGATGTTTTTTATCTGTTTTTGCAGCAATAGCGTCTGCGGTCCGGCTTTATAAGCATGCAGGCACTTTAATTGCGCACTATCGGCCGACAGGCCGGGAAGATCGTCGTATATAAAATCTACGCCGGGCGCTAAAATGCATCGGTCAAATGTTATATCTGCGCCATTTTTTAAGCGTATGGAACGGCCGTTGGGGTTTATGAAAATTACTTCGTCGTGTATTAGATTGACTCCCAGCTTTCTTAGTCCATCATAGGAGAATGTTATTTCCGAAAGGTTTTTGTTTCCAACGATTACCAGATTAGAGATTGGGCACGAAACAAATTCCTTTCGCCGCTCAATTAAACTCACTGCAATCTGTCCTTTACTCCAAATGCGGATGTATTTGGCGACAGTTGCACCCGAAAAGCCGCCGCCAACAATTGCAACATGCCCTTTGTGTTGATTTAATCTTGGGGTTGCACAACCAGCCAGGATGGCTGTGGTAGACATTGCAATATTTTTTAAAAATGCACGGCGCATATTATTCACTGCTTCTCAAGCCAGGCGGCGATTGACTTTATTTGGCTGTCACTATATCCCTTCGCAATCTGATGCATGATGGTTGCAGGGCGTTTCCCGTTTTTAAAATTCGACATTTGCTCCACCAACCATGTGGATGACCTTCCTGTAATTTTGAAACCGGTATTCAGGGGTTCGTTGCCGCCACGTATCGGATGACAATTCGCGCAAGTTGCGGTCAAAGATTGCCCAACAGGTACTGTTTCACCAGCGAGTGCTTGCGGACACATCGCCATAAGTAAATAACCTGTGTATATAAATTTATATTTGTTCATGAAATAAAAAATCGGAGGGCGGGGAGAGGGGGGGACACCCTCCGATGAAGTTAACAACTATTTATTTATTTTTTTTGCGCCGTTTTGCTCCAGGAAAGTTTTAGCTCGCATGCCGATATCGGCAGCCTTGACTTGGTATTGCCAAATTTGCTCGGTCCAAAGCGTTGCTTGCTGCCAATCCTTCTTCTTGGCTGCATCATCCGCTTTGGCTTTCGCATCCTTCATCTTGCTCAATTGATCTACGGCATCGTCCATTAGATTCATTGCGTCTGGGAAGTCTTTATAGTTAACGCTGGTTATATACGAAACCACCTGGTCGATTACCACTTGGGTATCAGCAACCTTCTTGATTTGCTTCCGGTAATCATCTTCGCCATAGATCGCCTTTTCTTCTGCGACCGCTTTTGTCGGCTTCCATCCTTTGGGTTTAATCAAAAGATAGCCTTGCATTTCAAGATGAAGTGCGGAACAAAACTCGGTGCAGTAATAGGGATAGACACCTTCCTTATCCGCTTTGAATTTAACGGTGATTGTTTTACCCGGCTCCACAGAAGCATGAACATCGAAGGTATCAACGGCAAAACCGTGTGTTTCGTCTTGCGCACGCTCCAGGTTGGTCAAGTGGATAGTGATTTCATCGCCAACTTCAGCTTCGATAGTCTCCGGCGTGATATGAGAGCGAATTAGTGTGCCCTTAACCTCAATTTTGTTGCCTTTTTTGGTTGTAATTTCTTCACCCGCCCGAACGGCTCCTGGATGCGGTTTGTCGGTACGCGAATCGGTACCAACTTTGTAGCGCACACCGGGTTTGACCTTGCTGGCTTCGATGCCTACTACATAATGCGGCTCTCCGAGCGGAATTGGCAGGTCATACAACAACTGCATCTTGTCGTCCGTAATATCGATGAGCTGGTGATTCTGTGGATGCAATGGGCCAACCGGATTAAAACGATCGATAGAAAGTTTATTCATTGCAACCAAATACTTGCCCTTCGGGTCCGACGAGTCTCCTTCCATCGTCATGAGGTGACCGATGTTGTAGTGCACTGCCAACTTGTCCAGTACTCGGCCTTCGCAATAATCCCACTTGACGACTTGCGAATCGACATAAAGTGACGTGTAGGCAATACAGGGCTTCGAGTCGTACTGAGTATGGAGGGGGCCAAGGCCTAATTGCACTTGTTTGTGCAGAGTTTCCTTCATGCTTATTACGGGAATTCCGTATGGGTCTTTTGTTTCAAATCGCCCAGCTTTAATTGCCGACTGAATTTTCTCCCACGAGTACACTGAGACGTGCGTATCAAGCTTGCCCGATACGGTGATGAATTTCCCGTCAGGTGACAGCATGACGCCATGAGGCGATTTTGGCTCAGGAACCAAAAATACGATCCCCTCCTTAATGGCAGTTTCCAGCATGATTACGTTATGACCGTTAATCCGCTTTGCTTTGCCTTGAGTGACTAGCTCGGCCGCTCTCCGCCAATTAACTATATGCAAGTAATCGGTATCTTTGGCTGAACAACCGGCTTCATAAGGCGGCCGTCCTTTCTCGATGCCGCCAACATAGCGCTCCGAGCAAAATGAATTCGTGAATGACCACCCATCCGCAGGCCCTTTGCCGGCATCGGAAAGATCCTGTGAGTATGGCGGCAACTCGACCGAGAACGATTCGGCTGGGTTGATTCGCCCTTCCTTCCGATCGAACTTCCAGTATGTTATTCCGCCTCTATATTTCTCGTTGAATTCCTCGAGTGGAACAAATTTCTTGTTTTCCAAGGGCGTTGCATACTGCGCCGCCTCGATCACATATTCCGTATTCGGCGTTACAAACGCACCGCCGTGTTCGGATTTAAATATCGGGTTGCTGACAATCTGCTTTGTTTCGAAATCTCTTAGATCGATAACGGCAATCCGCGGATTGGCCTTGTCATTTATAAATAAATACTGGCCGTCGTACTTGCCCTGCGTTTCCGACATGGCCGGGTGATGGGTATCACCCCAGGTGATTTTTCTTCCATCAATATTGCCCTGAGCCAATACGGCCTTCGATCCTTCGTCATAGCCATAGCCTTGCCATGGCTCTGGCGTAAAAACACCGATATATTTCAGAATACGCATTGATGGGATGCCATAGACCAATACTTGCCCTGACTGCCCGCCAGATGAAAAGGCTAGAAATTCATCTCGCTTCCCGGTCGGTACGTAGGTTTTTGACGCGGCGATCAGATCCTGTTGAGAGAGGTTCCGTCGCTTCATTACATCTTGCAGCGACTCGGCCGACATTGAATTTCCCGAGAAGGCTGCCGAAATTGCGAGTAGTGTATATATCGATGCTGAATATCTTGTTTTTAAGCGCATAAAACCCCCTTATTTAATGGCGCATTAAATTGATAGAAAAACATGCAAGGCTGTATAAAAGCAGCTGCATTGCTAGTAAATCACGAGGGGATATTGCGCTTAGGTAGCAGATGAGGCGGTTATCTACCGACACAGTTCGATTTCTGTTAGTTTTTTATACGATCAAACTGCGCGTCAATATTCTTTTTATCAATAATATTCTTTGATTCGCGTCAAGTCTTACGTTCTGCAAATCAATTTTGATAAAATATTAGTGATTGTATGAAGCTCGTAAGCGAAGACGGATGAGATAGCGGACGTCATTGGCAATGACGCGTTTGAAGAGATTTCGCCATGCTTACGAAATCTGCGAAGGCATCGGTCGAGTATTTGAAGATGGCCGAGGAGCGCCGTAGCAAGTTGGCCGCGCTTCTCGCAGGCCGGATAATTAAATCGCTCATGCGCAAAGGGCAGGGCAAGGGTGCCATGACGAAATTCGCAACCAACGTCTTGCTTGGCATCCAGAAGTGCTCCTGCGATGCATGCGGGGCATGTTCGGTAAACGATGGCGGGGACGATCTTATGCGGCACGTGTGCCAAGCATCAGTGTTCACATGGAGTTGGTGGCCGAGAAATGGGCCCAGTGTGCGCCATTGAAACCGCCAGACAAGTGACGCATGGATCATTTCTGGCTCAACTTGCCTTTCCCGCAATTCTCACCAAAATTGGGCAATCTGGACGCTTGTCACCATGGCAACAACGGACGAGGTGCACCAAGGCATGCTTCATCGATTGCAGTTCCACCAGTTTCCTGCCCAGGAAGTCCAGATGCTGCTTGGCTATCGCCTTCACCTCCCGACTTGGGCGAGTCCGCTCTTGCCATAGACTAACCGGACTTCGAATCTTCTCAATCGAGAACCAAACATGACCAGGATAAACTTCATATTCAGGATGCCGGATACGGCCGTACGGTCCCGTGCAAGCTAATTCACCGCTGCGTTGAGCGTTATTCAGCACCTGCCATGCTGTGGAGAGGAGCCAGAAGCAGCCCAGGATGAATACATTCGAAAGGATGAAGCCGAGGGATTTGACTGTCTCGATTATTTATTCTCGGCCAAAACATATCGCATACCAACTGACTGCCTCTGGCCAATTTGGGCCGAAATTATTGCAATGC
>NZ_SSSQ01000013.1 GCF_009469765.1 Dechloromonas hortensis | reverse complement strand
GCGCAGGCAGCCGAGTTCCGCGAACTATGGTTCGAGTTCGAGGCTGCAAAAAGCGATGATGCAAAATTTGCGAAGGCTCTCGACCGTTTCCAACCGATGCTGCACAACGCCGCGACTGACGGTGGCACATGGATGGAGTGTGAGGTGACGCTTGAGCAGATCAAGGCGCGCTGCCGGCAGCCGATTGAAGATGGCGCACCAGCCTTGTGGGAAGCCGCTTTAGGGATGGCCGAAAATCACTATCAAAAGCGCACGCAGCAGGATTGATACGGTGAGCAAGATGCATCGTGCAGTTCTGTGCGAATGGGCGCGGAGTACCCATTCGCAAGCGTGGCAAGCTTCCGTTCGCAACCTCTCAAGGCTGAACGGCAGGTAAGCGGCAGACTACGGCCTGATTGCCTCCATCAGGCCAACGGCCGTTATGGTCGCCTTTCAGGAGCCCAAAATAAGCAATATTTCGAGGGTATTACCACCATGACGCCGGGTCGCCGGGACTGCTGGCTCAGCCGGGGAAAACTGCCTCCCACAGGCGGTTGACCGCAGCAATGTGCTTTTCGACACCTTCTCGCGGGATCGGCGCCTTGGGCGTCGCGCTCAGGCGCTTGGCGTGTTGCAGGCGGCGGTATTCACGGTAGGCGTTGCCGGCAGCGGCCGCTTGTTGCGGGTCGATCAGCCCCAGTTCGCCGGCCATGCGGAGCAGCGCGATGTTGCCCAGGTTGCCGGTCAGGCTGGGGTGCTGGTGGGCGTAGCCGAGGACCAGGTACTGGACGATGAACTCGACATCGACGATGCCGCCCTGGTCGTGCTTGAGGGCGAATTCGGTGGCGCTGTTCAGGGCGTGCGCGTCGTACATCTTCTGGCGCATGGCGACGACTTCCGCCTTCAGCTTGGCGAGATCGCGCGGCTGGCACAGGATCTCGCAGCGGATCGCCTCGAAACGGGCACCGACCGCCGGATCGCCGGCACAGAAGCGGGCCCGGGTCAGCGCCTGGTGTTCCCAGACCCAGGCATTCTTCAGTTCGTAGTCGCGGAAGGCGTCGACCGAAACGGCGAGCAGGCCGGCGTCGCCGTTCGGGCGCAGGCGGAGGTCGGTTTCGAACAGCATGCCGGCCGAGGTCTGGCTCGACAGCCAGGTGTTCAGGCGCTGGCCGAGGCGGGTGTAGTTTTCCGCGGCATCCTGATCATCATCGTCGTAGAGGTAAACGAGGTCGAGGTCGGAGGCGTAGCCGAGTTCCTTGCCGCCCATCTTGCCGTAGCCGATGACGGCGAATTTCGGCGTCGGACAGTGCCGGTTCTTGATCTTGCTCCAGACCAGCGGCAGCGTTTCCTGGACGATGATGTCGGCCAGTTCGGTCAGGTGGTCGGAGAGGTGCTCGATGGTCTGCAGGCCGGCGATGTCCTGGGCGAGCAGGCGGAAAACCTGGGCGTGGTGAGTTTCGCGCAGGATGTCCATCTCGCGTTCGGTGTCGCCGGCGTGGTCGGCCAGGTTGCGCTGCAGGTTGTCCCGGAAGCCGGTCCAGTCGGTGGCGCTGTCGTAGAGGCGGGGGTCGAGCAGTTCATCGAGCAGCAGCGGGTGGCGGTTCAGGTATTCGGTTGCCCAGTTCGAGGCGCAGACCATGTCGGCGACGCGGCGCAGCGCCATCGGGTACTGCTGTAGCAGGGCCAGGTAGGAGCCACGGCGGGCAATCCCTTCGAGGAACTGCAAGCCACGGACCAGCGTCGTGTCGGGGTCGTGCGTGGCGCCGGCCGCTTCGATCAGGCGTGGGCCTACCGCATCGAGGCGGGCCCGGTTGGTTGCCGGCAGTTGCTGGTAGCGGCTGGAAGCGCGCAGGTCGGCGAGACGGGCAATGGCGTCCTTCGGGTGGCGGAAGCCGAGATTGCCGAGGCTTTCGATGGAGGTATCTTCGTCGAGCTGGCCGAGCCAGAGGCCGGTCAGCGGGTGTTCGCCGGCTTCGGGGTCGGAGAAGACTTCGCCGAAGTGGCGGCTGACTTTTTCGCGGTGGCCGTTGAGGACGGCGAGCATCGCCGCCCAGTCCGGGAAATCCATGCTCTGCGCGATTTTTGCCTGTTCTGAGGCGTCGACCGGCAGCATGTGGGTCTGCTTGTCCTCGACATACTGCAGCCGGTGTTCGAGACGGCGCAGGAAGACGTAGGCGTCGCGCAACTCCTGTTCGGTCTCGGCCGGGATCAGCTTGCGTTCGACGAGCAGCTTGAGCACCGACAGCGTCGGCCGGATCTGTAGTGCCGGGTCGCGGCCGCCGCGAATCAGCTGGAAGACCTGGGCGATGAATTCGACTTCGCGGATACCGCCCGGGCCAAGCTTGACGTGGTCGGCCATGTCCTTGCGCGCCACTTCGCGGCGGATCTGCGCGTGCAGGTCGCGCATGGCGTTGATGGCACCAAAATCGAGATACTTGCGGAAGACGAAGGGTCGGGAGATCCGGCGCAGCGCCGTCATCCAGTCGCCGAGCGCGGCGCCGTCGGCATTCGGGCCGGCGTTCATGACGCGCGACTTGATCCAGGCGTAGCGTTCCCACTCGCGGCCCTGGGTGATGAAATAGTTTTCCAGCGAATCGAGCGAGCAGACCAGCGGCCCGGAGTCGCCGTTCGGGCGCAGCCGCATGTCGACTCGGAAGACCTGGCCGTCGGCGGTCAGGTCGCCCAAGGCACCGATCACCCGCTTGCCGAGACGGGTGAAGAAATCGTAGTTCTCGATGCTCTTCTTGCCGTCGGTGTCGCCTTCTTCCGGGTAAACGAAGATGTAGTCGACGTCGGACGAGACGTTCAGCTCGCGGCCGCCCAGTTTGCCCATGCCGATGATCAGCAAGCGCTGCGGCTGGCCGGCCTTGTCGAGCGGCTCGCCATAGGTCGCGGCGAGCTGGCGGTGATAATAGTCGAGCGCGAAATTGGTCGTCACGTCGGCCAGCATGGTCATGCTTTCGACGACCTCGGCGAGCGGTGCCAGACCGCACAGGTCGCGCAGCGCAATATGCGCCATCGCCCGGTGACGCAGGCGGCGCAGTGCCGAGCGGACCGCTTCGTCGTCGGTGAACTCCTGGTGCAACGGTGTCAGCAACAGGTCTTCGCTGAGCGGCTGCAGCCAGGTCGCGGCCAGTTCCGGGATCAGCGCCGGGCGCGCCTGCAGCAGGTTGGCCAGGTAGCGGCTATGGCTGAGCGCGGTCTGCCAGCGGGGGTCGAGAGTGTTGTCCATGATTGCTCAATCGGCAGCTTTGCCGAAAAGGATAGAATGCCGGTTTTGGCGAGCATTTGATTGTAGTGACCTATTACCCCTTCTGGCAAAACGGTTTGACGCGTGAATAGCCCGGTCTCCCGGCAGGAAATCCGTTCGGCTGTCTATTACCGCTTGCACTGGCTGTGGCCGATCCTGGCCCGGCCGGCGGTTGGGCGCGGGCTGCGCCTGCTTGGCTGGGGGATGTTCGCTGCCTGGCTGCTCTTCGCCGTGCTGGTTCTGGTCCTGCGTTACGCGGTGCTGCCCAAGGTCGGCGATTATCAGGTCGAGATCGAGCAGGCCGCTTCGCGCGCCGTCGGTCAACCGGTCAAGATCGGCAAAATCGAGGCCCGCTGGCAGGGGCTGAACCCCGATCTGGTCCTTGATAATGTGCAGGTCTTCGATCGTCAGGGACAGCCGGCCTTTTCGCTGCAGCGGGTGGAGAGCGTGCTCTCCTGGCAGACCCTGTGGCGCCTGCGTCCGATGCTGTCGCTGCTCGCCTTCGATGGCACGGTGCTGCACGTGCGGCGCGAAGCCAGCGGCAAGATCACCGTCGCCGGCATGGATACTGAGGGCGAGAGCGACCCCGCCTTTGCCGAATGGGTGCTGGCGCAAAGCCATATCCGCATCCGCGATGCGACCATCGTCTGGGAAGACCGCCTGCGCCAGGCGCCGCCGCTGGTCCTAGAAGACCTCCAGTTCGGCCTCGACAACAGCGGCCGCCGGCATCGTTTCGGCCTGTCGGCGGTGCCGCCGGCCGAACTGGCGGCACGCATCGACATCCGTGGCGAAGTGAAGGGCGATATCGGCGAGGCGCTGGAGCATCTCTCCGGCAAGATTTTTGTCGAACTGGACTACGCCGACCTCGCCGGCTGGCGCAGCTGGGTCGATTACCCGCTGCAGTTGCCGCAGGGCCGCGGTGCCTTGCGCCTGTGGGGCGACTTCGAGGAGGGCGGTGGCAAGCTGACGGCCGACGTGGCGCTGGAGGAGGTCCGCCTGCGCCTGAGCCGCAAGCTGCCCGAACTTGCCCTGGCCAGCATGCGCGGCCGGCTGGAAGGGCGCTACAAACCGAATGAATGGGCCGTGATCGGCCGCAAGGTGGAATTGCTGAGCGAGGACGGCACGCGCGTCGCGCCGACCGATTTCCAGGCCGACTGGCGGCAGAATCCGCAGAACGGGGTGATCAGCGGCAGCGCCAGCGCCAGTTTTCTCGATCTCGGCATACTCGCCCGGCTGGCTGCCTACATGCCGCTCGATGCTCGCAGCCGCGAGTTGCTGCAAAAACACCAGCCGCAGGGCCGGGTCAGCGAGTTGCGGGCCAGTTGGGGGCTGGAGGGCGAGGCGCTGAAGCGTTATGCCCTGAAAGCCTCGTTCGCCGAACTGGGGATCGAGGCCGGCGGTTACTTTCCCGGCGCCAGCGGCCTGTCCGGCCTGATCGACCTCAGTGAAAAGGGCGGCGACCTGATTCTCGACTCGGCCACTTCCAGCCTGTCGCTGCCGGCCGTCTTTCCCGAACCTGAGATTGCGCTCGATACGCTGAAGGCGCGGGCGAGCTGGAAAAACTCGCCGACAGCGACCGACGTCAAGCTGGACAAGCTCGAATTCGCCGGCCCGGAGGCGGCTGGCTCGGCGCGCGGCACCTATCGTTACACCGGCGAGGGGCCTGGTGAAATCGACCTCACGGCGGCGGTCGACCGCGCCGATGGCCGAGCCGTCTGGCGTTACATGCCGCATGCGGTCAATGCCGATGCCCGCGCCTGGCTGCGTCGCGGCATCGTCGCCGGTCGCGGCTACGACGGCCGCCTGACGCTGAAGGGCAATTTGCGCGACTTCCCGTTTCGCGATGGCAAAGGTGGCCAGTTCATCGTCACCGCCAAGGCGGCCGACGCCAAGGTCGACTACGCGCCGGGCTGGCCGACCATCGAGAACATCGACGCCGACATGAGTTTCGGCATTGGCATGAAGATTCAGGCGAGCCAGGGGAGCATCCTCGGTGCCAAGCTGTCGGGCGTCACGGTTGAAATTCCTGATTTCGAGTCGCACGAGGAAATGCTGCTCGTGCGCGGTTTGGCACAGGGGCCGACCAGCGAGTTCTTCCGCTTCATCGAGCAGAGCCCGGTTGCCAACAAGATCGACCGCTTTACCGAGGGCATGAAGGCGGTCGGCAATGGCCGGCTCGATCTCGAACTCGACATCCCCTTGCGCCATGCGCTCGATACCAAAATGCGCGGCGATTACCATTTTATCGGCAACCAGTTGCAGCCGCTGGCCGGCCTGCCGCCGCTGACCCAGGTCAACGGTCGCCTGCGGCTGACCGAAAACACCGTCGCCGCCCAGGACATCACCGGCAAGGTCTTCGGCGGCCCGCTCAAGGTGCTGGTCAAGAGCAACGGCGACAAGGTCGGCGTGCTGGCCAGCGGCACGGCCAATGTCGGCGATGTCAGCGCGCACTTCGGCTGGCCGCTGATCAATCACCTGTCCGGCCGCGCCGACTGGAAGGCCGACATCGCCATTCGCAAGCGGAATGCCGACGTCGTCATCGAGTCCGACCTGCTCGGCGTCAGTTCGCCCTTGCCGGAGCCGTTGAACAAGAGCGCGACGATGGGCTTGCCGCTGCGTATCGAGCGGACGGCGCCGGACCCGACGCGCGAACAGTACCGGATCACGCTCGGTCGGGTGGCGCAGGGGCTGGTCGTCCGCCGCGGCGAGTCCTGGGAACGCGGCGTTCTGGCCGTCGGCGAAGCCGAGCCGCGCCTGCCCGAGAAGGGGCTGGCGGTTCGGGTGGCGACGCCACGGATCGATGCCGATGCCTGGCGCAACTTCCTGCCGGACGGCGCTGCAGGCGAGGCCAGCAGCAATGGCGGAAATGGCGGCACGAACGCTAACGGCGCCGCGAATGGCGGCTTGGCACTCAGTCTGGTCAGCCTGAAGACGCCGCAGTTGCGCCTCTTCGGCCGCGACTACAACCAGGTCGAAAGCAGCCTGCGGCCGCGTGATGGCGGCTGGCAGATCGGACTCAATACGCGCGAGGCGGTCGGCGATATTTTCTGGCGCAGTACCGGCGAAGGCTGGGTCGAGGGCTATTTCAAGCGCCTGGTCATCCGGCCGGCGAGCGAGATGGGTGACGGCAATGCGACGCTGATCAATTCCTTGCCCGGGATGAGTCTGCAGGTCGAGGATTTCCAGATCGGCGAGAAGGCCTTGGGCCGGCTGGACTTGAAGGCGCGTAACGACAAAGGTGCCTGGTACCTCGATTCGCTCAGTTTGCAGAATCCGGACGGCGGTCTGAAGGGCAAGGCGATCTGGGCCAATGTCGGGCGCCATCAGACGCGGCTCGATTTCGAACTGGTGGCCAAGGATGCCGGCAAATTGCTCGACCGCCTCGGGTTTGCCGACGCCGTCCGCCGCGGCACGGCAACGCTCGGCGGCGAGCTGCAATGGGCCGGGCCGCTGACCTCGATTCACTATCCCTCCTTGACCGGGCAGATGACGGTCAATGCCGAAAAGGGCCAGTTCAACAAGCTGGAGCCGGGGGTCGGCAAGCTGCTCGGGCTGATTTCGCTGCAATCGTTGCCGCGCCGGTTGACCCTCGATTTTCGCGATATTTTCAGCGACGGCCTTGCTTTCGACAGCATCGAAGGCAAGCTGGCGATCCGCAAGGGCATCATGCGGACCACCGAGCCGTTGCGCATCTACGGGCCGGCAGCACAGATCGAAATGCAGGGCGAAACCGATCTGCAGCGCGAAACGCAGGACCTGCAAGTCGTCGTCCGCCCGGAAATCGGCGGCCTGGCCGCAGTCGGTACTGCCGCCCTGATCAACCCGGTGGTCGGGGCGGCGGCGCTGGTCGCCAACACGGTGCTGCAGAAACCGCTCAATCGCCTGTTCAGCTATCGTTATCATGTCACCGGCAGCTGGAGCGATCCGCAGGTCGATAAGGCCGGCGAGACCCGGCTGGAAGTGCCCGCTGGGGCGGAGCCAAAACTGCCGGAAGAGGGGAGCAAACCTTGAGCAAACAGAATTGCCGTATCGCCGCCTTGCAGATGGTCTCCGGGCCGCGCGTCGGCGACAACCTGGCGCTTGCTGGCCGGCTGGTCGACGAGGCGGTGGCGCAGGGCGCACAACTGGTTGCCCTGCCCGAATATTTCCCGATCATCGGCGCGGCCGATGCCGACCGGGTGCGGGCGCGCGAGGATTTCGGCCACGGCCCGATCCAGGACTGGCTGGCGGCAACGGCGCAAAAGCACGGCATCTGGGTTTTTGCCGGCTCCATCCCGTTGACCGCAAGCCTGCCCGACAAGATGCGCAATTCCAGCCTGGCCTACAACCCGGCCGGCGAATGCGTCGCCCGTTACGACAAGATGCATTTGTTCGGCTTCAGCAAGGGCGAGGAGTCCTACGACGAGGCCGCCTTCATCGAGGCCGGCAGCCAGCCGGTCGCCGTCGACACGCCGTTCGGCCGCATCGCCCTGTCGATCTGCTACGACCTGCGCTTCCCGGAACTGTACCGGGCGCTGGGGGCGGTCGACCTGATCCTGATGCCGGCCGCCTTCACCGACACCACCGGCCGGGCGCACTGGGAAATCCTGCTCCGCGCCCGGGCCATCGAGAACCAATGCTACCTGCTGGCAGTCGGACAGGGGGGACGCCATGAAAACGGCCGCCTGACGCACGGCAACAGCATGATCGTCGACCCTTGGGGCGAAATTCTCGACCGCAAACAAAAAGGGCCGGGCGTCGTCATTGCCGACCTCGACCATGGCCGTATTGCCGAAATCCGCGAGAGCCTGCCGGCTCTCGCCCACCGTATTCTCTGACGGAGTTTCAATGAATCCTAACAGCGCCCTGGCCCAAGCCGAATCCCTGTTGCTCGCGCCCTTCTCGCTGACCGAAGGCGATCTGTCGCGCACCTTCGGCCAGATCCTGACGCATCAGGTCGATTACGCCGATCTCTATTTCCAGTATTCCCGTTCCGAGGCCTGGAGCCTCGACGAAGGCATCGTCAAGTCGGGTAGCTTCAACATCGATCAGGGCGTCGGCGTGCGCGCCATCTCCGGCGAAAAGACGGCCTTTGCCTACTCCGACGACATCAGTTCGCATGCCCTCGGCGACGCCGCCAATGCCGTGCGCGCCATTGCCGCGGCCGGCCAGAGCGGCAAGCTGCCGGCGCTGAAGCACGGCGCCGCAGCGCGCAACCTGTACGTGCCGCACGACCCGATCGCCTCGCTGCCGGCGGAGGCCAAGGTCAAGCTGCTCGAACGCCTGGAAAATTTCGCCCGCGCTCTCGATCCGCGCGTGCTGCAGGTCATGGCCTCGCTGGCCGGCGAGTACGAAGTGATCCTCGTTGCCGGCTCCGATGGCCGGCTGGCTGCCGACATCCGGCCGCTGGTCCGCTGTTCGATCTCGGTCATCGTCGAGGAAAACGGCAAGCGCGAGCAGGGCAGCGCCGGCGGCGGCGGACGTTTCGACTTCGGCTATTTCGACGACGAAATCCTCCAGCGCTACGCCAAGGAAGCCGTCCATCAGGCGGTCACCAACCTGCATGCCGAGCCGGCCCCGGCCGGCCAGATGACGGTGGTGCTCGGTTCCGGCTGGCCCGGCATCCTGCTCCACGAAGCGGTCGGCCACGGCCTCGAAGGCGACTTCAACCGCAAGGGCAGTTCCGCCTTCAGCGGCCGCCTCGGCCAGCGCGTCGCGGCCGAAGGCGTCACCGTGATCGACGATGGCACGATTGCCGACCGCCGCGGTTCGCTGAACATTGACGACGAAGGCAACACCACCCAGCGCACCGTGCTGATCGAGGACGGCATTCTCAAGGGCTACATGCAGGACAGCCTGAACGCCCGCCTGATGGGCGTCGCCCCGACCGGCAACGGCCGCCGTGAATCCTTCGCCCACCTGCCCCTGCCGCGCATGACCAACACCATGATGCTGGCCGGCAAGCACGATCCGCAGGAGATCATCCAGTCGGTCAAGAAGGGCATCTACGCTGCCAATTTCGGTGGCGGCCAGGTCGATATCACCAGCGGCAAGTTCGTTTTCTCGATGAGCGAGGCCTACCTGATCGAAGACGGCAAGGTGACGCGGCCGATCAAGGGGGCGACGCTGATCGGCAACGGGCCGGACGCGCTGACCCGCGTCTCGATGATCGGCAACGACCTCAAGCTCGACCCCGGCGTCGGCACCTGCGGCAAGGACGGGCAGAGCGTGCCGGTCGGCGTCGGCCAGCCAACGCTGCGTATTGATGGACTGACGGTGGGCGGAACGGCATAATTCCATATTCTTGTCATGGGATTGCCGATGAAAACACTCCTTGCTCTCGCCGCCTGGCTGCTCTGCGGCGCCGCTCTGGCCCAGCCGGCCGCCCAGGATCGTCTGAAGGCCATCCAGGCCGACCCGGCGGCACTCAAGGCCGCCGTCGAAGCCGGTAAGAAAGCCTCCTTCTTTTGTGCCAATTGCCACGGCGAAGACGGCGTCAGCAAGTCGCCGGAAATTCCCAATCTGGCCGGCCAGAACCCGGCCTATCTACTCGAACAGGTGCGCAAGTTCGGTAGCGGCGAACGCAAGGATCCGTTCATGCAGGGCCTGATCAAGGTTCTGAAGGACGAGGAGCGGGTGCAGATTGCGCTGTTCTACGCCAGCACCACGGTACTGCCGTCGCGCAGCGATGCGGCGCAAGCGGCGCAGGGCAAGGTGCTGTTCGGCAAGCTGTGCTCCCGCTGTCACGGCGAGCAGGCCCATGGCAACGAGACCTTTCCGCGGCTGGCCGGCCAGAAGCAGCCCTACCTGCGGACCTCAATCATGCGCTATCGCGACGGCACCGGCGAACGCAACAACCAGCTGATGTCGATTGCGACGGCGAGTCTGAAAAACGAGGACATCACGGCGCTGACCAATTACCTGGGCCAGTTGCCTTAATCTTTTGTCATTGTTGTGACAATGTTGATGGACATCATGGATAGCCGCTAGGGCGGCCGCTACATTGTCAGGCCTTGAAAACGCCTGACATTGCGGAGATGCCATGAAGTCCTTGTGCAAATTTGTGTTGGCGGCCTGTATTTTTGCCGCCGCCGGCGGCGAAGCGCTGGCCCAGATCGGCGATCTTCATTCGGCAATCAACAAGGCGGGCCGCGAGCGCATGCTGTCGCAGCGCATGGCCAAGGCCTATTTCCAGATCGGCCAGCAGATCGAAGTCGAGCGCTCAAGCAAGCTGCTCGACGCCTCGATCGCCCAGTTCGACCGCCAGCTGGTCGAATTGAAGAACTACGCGCCGACCGCCGAAATCAAGGACACCTACCTGAAGCTGGAAAAAGTCTGGCTGGCCTACAAGGACGTCCTGCTCGGCACGACGCCGTCGGTGGCGAACGGTCGCAAGGTGCTGGAAATTTCCGAACAGGTACTGGCCCTCGCTCACCAGGGCACGGTCCAACTGGAAAAGCAGTCGGCCAGCCAGTCCGGGCGGCTGGTCAATGTTTCCGGCCGGCAGCGCATGCTGTCGCAACGCATGGCCAAGTTCTATCAGGCGATGGCCTGGGGCATCGGCGACATGAACAGCGCCGCCGAACTGGACAAGGCGCGCAAGGAGTTTGCCGCGGCCCAGCAGGAACTCTCGGCGGCCCCGGCCAATACGCAGCAGATCAAGGATGCGCTGGAACTAGTCCGCCAGCAGTGGTTCTTCTTCGAAAATGCGCTGAACCAGAAATCCGCCGGCGACAAGCGGGCGCAGACTGCGGTGGCGACGACCAGCGAACGCATCCTCGAAGAAATGGAAAGCACGGTCGGGCTGTACGAAAAGCTCGGCCGCTGAGGCGCGGCACCGGGGCGGGCTCGAAATCCGGGCCGCGCATCCGGTAGAATGCTGGGTTTTCAGCATTTTCTGATTGGGGCTGGCCATGACGCCGCAGAACAAACCGAATACCGACGACGTTCGCATCAAGGAAATCAAGGAGCTGGTCCCGCCAGCGCACGTCTTCCGCGAATATCCGGTATCGAACCGTGCGGCGCAGACGACCTACACCGCCCGCCAAGCCATCCATCGCATCCTGCACGGCGCCGACGACCGCCTGCTGGTCGTCATCGGCCCCTGCTCGATCCACGACTACGACGTGGCGATGGACTACGCCAAGAAACTGGCCCGCGAAGCCGAGAAGTACGCCGACGACCTGGTCGTCGTCATGCGCGTCTATTTCGAAAAGCCGCGCACCACGGTCGGCTGGAAAGGCCTGATCAACGATCCGCGCTTAGACAACACCTTCCGCATCAACGAAGGCCTGCGCCTGGCCCGTCGCATCCTGCTCGAAATCAACGAGATGGACCTGCCCTGCGCCACCGAATTCCTCGACACCATCACGCCGCAATACACCGCCGACCTGATCGCCTGGGGCGCCATCGGCGCCCGCACCACCGAGTCGCAGGTGCACCGCGAACTGGCCTCCGGCCTGTCCTGCCCGGTCGGTTTCAAGAACGGCACCGACGGCAACATGCGGATCGCGGTCGACGCCATCCGCGCCGCCAATTCGCCGCACCACTTCCTGTCGGTGACCAAATCCGGCCACACCGCCATCGTGTCGACGGTCGGCAACGAGGACTGCCACGTCATCCTGCGCGGCGGCAAGGAACCGAACTACGATGCAGCCAGCGTCGATGCCGCTGGCCAGGAAATCGCCAAGGCCGGCCTCGCCGCCCGCCTGATGGTCGATTTCTCGCATGGCAACAGCCGCAAGCAATACAAGCTGCAGATGGAAGTCAGCGACAGCGTCGCCGCCCAGCTGGCGGCCGGCGAGGAGCGCATCGTCGGCGTCATGGTCGAATCCCACCTCGTCGAAGGCCGCCAGGACCTGTCGCCGGACAAGGACCTGACCTACGGCCAGAGCGTCACCGACGCCTGCATCGGCTGGGACGACAGCCTGAAAGTGCTCGACCAGCTGGCCGCCGCCGTCCGCGCCCGGCGGGTGGCAGAAGCCGCGGACTGAGCGCCGGCTTTCGTTGTTCCAGTAAAAAGGCCCGACACTGTCGGGCCTTTGTTTTTGCCTTGTCTGAGCAGTCGACCGGCTGACTTTACCTCTGGAATGCCAGATTTCATCGCGTGAAGTACGGCATCGGGCCAGATGATTCGGGTTGTTCGCTCATTTCATGGCATTTGGAATTTCAATGACTGAGTTGCGCCCTTTACAGCCAGATAACTTTCCAGAAGGCAGACTTTCGCGTCAAAGATAACCAAAGCAGTTTCAATCTGTTGGGCTGATCTGATTTCATTAAGGAGTTAGTTCCTTTCAGGTAATTGCAGCAAGTAGCCCTTGAAATGGTACTTTGATCCTCCGAGCAACGTCTTTTCGGATTGTTCATCCGAGGTAGCCGAGATTTCATAGAAAATCTCTGCGGGGTTGAATCCACCAACTATGCGATGGATTGTGTACGTGAAACCCGTGGATACGACATGAACGTGCTTTGATTGCGAGGAAGGACTTTCGAATATAACGTTGTCAATGTAGATCGGAGGAGGATCAAACGGGACATCCTGGGACGGTTCGCGCCGAGCACCAGCGTGTTCCTGCTTTTTTAGAACGATCCAAACAGCACGATCTAGGCAATATTTAGCGTTGCTTTCGCTGGCGTTGTTGCCTGGAAAACTGGCATCGTAGGTTACCGACCAACCGGCGTTTTTTACAGTTCTAAAAACAACTGGTGTTAGACGCTGCAAATTCTGAAGCTCAACGGTATGGATACCGAGTTCCATGGCTTGAAGCCGCAAATCTTGCTGGTCGATCTGAATATAGTCTGTCGGAACCTTAACGTAATTCTCGATCCAGTCTTTGTTTCGGGCCCATGCCGGGGCTCTCCACCCTCCGCGGAAAGCTGACGCCACCAGACCTTCTTTCTTTTGCGGGTCGTAGTCTTGCCATCCATAGACGCTATATTCTTGCTCGAACTCTACAAATATTGCTTTGCGTATTTCAATTAGAGCGTCCAAAAAGAGGCATTTTGCGATAGCCAGCTCTGCGGATTTTAGATAGTCCTTAGATTCGCTTTCAGCCAGTAGGTCTGCGATGAATAGATCCTGTAGTGATCGGCCAAGTACATTCTTGCAGGTGGCATCAATCGCAATTCTGGCTGCTTCAAAGTAGACACGGACAGTCGTGGGTTCGGCAACCTGTGCGTAATGTTTGGTGAGTACGCGTTGTTTGTTTAACGCTTTCAATGTTCCGGACTTTGGTACAGGTATTCCAGCGGATTTCAGTTCTCCGATGAGATCATCGAAGCTCTTTCGTTCGAGATTTTTCGCCTCATCGACGCCATTTTCTATTAGCAAAGCATAGAAAACACCCTCCAAAGCATCTTGGAGGATCACTAGGCCTGCTGAAGCGAGATACCTATCGTCTGACGCACATAATGACGCGGATCGCTCTAGCAGAGTGCGCGCAATGATGAGAGAGTGGACAGTTGTGTCCTTCATAAGGTGGCTTGTGAGTGCATTGAAGATTAGCGGCATCCTGCCGGAATTGAAATTGCATAGCAATCGCGATTGTCCGCTTGTGGCAGCCGATTGCCGACCATGAAAAAACCGCCTTTCGGCGGTTCTTTGCAATCAATACTGTGGCTTTCATTGCTTGAACGAGACTCCCGTTCAGCCTCAGAAAGTAGCGCGCAACCCGATCCGGAAGGTGCGCGGTTCCAGCGGGTGCACCAGTCGGCCGTCGATGCCTCCGCCGCAGGTGCCGCCCAGTGTTTCGCTGCGCGTGCATGAACCGCCCCAGTATTCGATGTCGTTGGCCTGCTTGTCGAACAGGTTGAGCACGTCGAGGGTCAGTTGCAACTGCGGGTTGATGCGGTAGCCGGCTTTCAGGTTGGCGATCCAGAACGGCGTCGATTTTTGCTCGCCGCTTTCTTCCAGCGCGTAGGCTCCGAGGTAGCGCAGGCGGAGGCCGCCGAACCAGGCGCCGCCGTGGTCGGCGCTGAGGCCGAGCGAGGCGGTGAGGGGGATGGCGTTCGGCACATGGCGGCCGCCGTTATCCGGGTTGGCCTGCTTGAAGCGGGCCTGCGACCAGGCGATGTCGGCATCGATGATCCAGCCATCGGCCGGCGTGATGTAGTTCGACCATTCGACGCCGTGCCGCTGCGAGGCACCCTTCGGTTCGGTAATCCCCTCGTCGCCGATGAAGACCAGCTCGGAGGCGAGTTCCATCTGCCAGACTGAAAGACTGCTGTTCCAGCCGGGCAGTGGCGCCGCCCGCATGCCGAGTTCGCTGCCTTTGGCCTTGACGATCAGCGGCACCGCCTCGGTCGTCGAACCGTCCTGCGGGTTGGTGCGGGCCGTCGCGCCGCGCGCGTCGTTGCTGTGGAAGCCGTGGCCCCAGTTGGCGTAGAACTCGGTCTGGCCGAGCAGATTGAAGGGGCCGAAGACGACGCCGAGTTTCGGGCTGGTTTGCCCAGCGTCGACCGAGCCGCCGTTGTCCATGTTGTACTGGCCGCCGAGGGCGGTGGCCTGGGCGCGGATCTGGTCGCGGCGCAGGCCGAGGTTGGTGCGCAGCCAGTCGTTCCATTGCGTGCGGGCGGCGAAGAAGGCGGCAACGGCGGTTTCGTCGATGCGGTCCTCGCGGACGGTGCCGGTCCGCCGGCGGTTTTCGGTGGTGTACAGGCCGACCTTGCTGATCCGGTCATGGCGCAATTGCAGGCCGGCGGTGATTTCGGTGTCCTTCCAATTGGGGCCGAGAAACCAGCTGTGGCTGGCCTGGCCGCCCCAGGTTGTCCGCTCGTCGGCCTGTTCGTGCTGGTCGCCCTGGCTGCCGCTGATGTAGCCGGAGGGCGCCGAGAACAGGTTGAGGCCGTAGTCGACAACATAGAGGCTGGCCTTGCTCGCCCCGTTGGCCCCGGTTTGTGCCCAGTCGCCGGCCAGACTGTAGCGGTGCGTGTGGCCGCCGTCGTTGGCCGACAGCGCGCCGTAGCGACCGATCTCGCCGCTGGCGATGGCGCGTTCCGGGACGTGCTCGGTCGCTGTCCAGTCCGCCTGATAGAGCATGCCGGTCAGCGAAAAACCGTTGGCGGCGGTGCCGGACGTCAGGCGCAGCACGCCGTTGTACTTTTCGAGATTTTCCGCCTGCTCCCACGGGCCGTCATTGCCGGCCACCTCGATGGCGCCAATCAGGTTGAGGTCGTTAAGTTGATGACCGCCGGCGGCAAGCAGGCGACGATAGTTGTGCTGGCCGAGGCCGATATCGACGAAGCTCTTGTCGAGCCGGCGCAGGTAGTCGATGCGGGCGCTGCCGGTGGTCGCGAAGTCGCCGTCCTCGGCGGCATAGACGCCCTTGCGGTACTTCATGGTGCCGACCAGTTCGGGAATCAGGAAATTGAGGTCCATGTAGCCCTGGCCGTGGGCGTGGCTGACCATGTTGACCGGCATGCCCATGATCTGGGTCGCGAAATCGCTGCCGTGGTCGAGATTGAAGCCGCGCAGGAAGTACTGGTTGGCCTTGCCGTCGCCGGAGTGCTGGGTGACGATCATGCCGGGCACCGTTTCCAGCACTTCGGCCGGGCGCAGCAGCGGGCGGTTGGCCAGTTGCTTGGCGGTGACCGTGCCTTCGTTGGCCGAGTCGGCGACGCCGGTCAGGTCCTGGCTGCCGCTGCTGACGACGATCTCCTGCAGCGTCGGCAGGCCGGCGGCCTGGGCGTGGCCAAGGTGGGCGAGGGCGACGGCGAGCGCCGTCGGGTAGAACAGGGGGTGTTGCATGGTCAAACTCCAGTAAACGACCGTCTGCCCGGGATGCTGCGGTCCACGCCTTGCGGCAGGGTGTTTTCGCAGCCATCCGCAACCCCGCAGACAGTCCATTGCATTTGCCGGCCGACGGTTCGGCACGGCACTCGACAACAGGCCGGTCTCCGGGCTGGCAAGTCTTGATGCATCGCCTTCCCGGAAACTTCGCGCCCATCGCCTTGCGGCCATGCCACGCCTTCCAGTGACTGGTGGCTGCTTGCAAGCCACCGTGATGCATCCGCACTCGCTTACCGTTGCGGGGGCAGCCGGGGCATTGCGGCAGTTCGTGCCGCGCACCCCGTTCCCGTTTCACCCCGGGCTTCTGACGAAACCCGCGGCACCTGTTGCTGTTTGTCCGGCGATGGTGCTGGCCTTGCTAGCGCGCCGGACGGCGTTAGCGGCCATGATTCAGGCGCCGTTTGGCCCCTGATGAAAAACCAGATCCTCGACGACGCGGCCGTGCTGCAGGTGCTCCGCAACAATGCGATCCATGTTGGCGTCCGTGACGTTGTAGTACCAGGTGCCGTCCGGCTGCACGCAGAGCACCGGGCCGCCCTTGCAGGCGGCGAAACAGCCAACGCGCGAACGCTTGACGCGCAACTCGCCGGCCTCCAGCCCGGCCGCCTTGAACTTGGCGCCGAGGCTGTCGAACAGCGCCTGCGCTTCGCCGTTGGCGGTGCAGCGCGGGCCGGTGCAGATCAACAGGTGGCGCTTGTAGCCGCCAATTTTCGGCTTGACGACTTCGCTCATGCCTCGATCTCGTTGGCTTCGCCTTCTGC
Source organism: Dechloromonas hortensis (assembly GCF_009469765.1). Classification (GTDB taxonomy): domain Bacteria; phylum Pseudomonadota; class Gammaproteobacteria; order Burkholderiales; family Rhodocyclaceae; genus Azonexus; species Azonexus hortensis. The sequence continues at coordinate 102,091 of NZ_SSSQ01000013.1, read as the reverse complement.
CGGTATTTCCGTGGCCAGTACGGCGGCGATGTAGTCTTCCGGCAGGCGGTGCTCGGCGGCCAGCTCGGCGGCGCTGCGGCCGCTCGCCTGAATGCTCGCCATCCAGCCGTTGAGGCCGGTGGACAGCGAACGGCCGGCTTGTTCGCCGGCGTGCGTGTTGCGCTCGCCATCTTCGACGGCGTACTTGTTGGCGTAGCCGCGCGGCGTCACCATCAGGCCGTGCTTGATGAAGGTGTTGGAATTGCCGATCAGCACCGTCGACAGCATGCCGATGTCGGCCTCAGCCATCTTGTCCAGCGTCGTGAATTCGATGCGCTGCTTAGGGCGGTAACCTGACTTGACGATGGCGACCGGCGTCTGCGGATCGCGGTGGCGCAGGAAGAGGCGCTGCGCTTCGACGATCTGCTGGGTGCGGCGGCCGCTCTTCGGGTTGTAGAGGGCGACCACGAAATCGGCGTAGGCGACGGCATCGAGCCGGCGGGCGATGGTCGGCCACGGTGTCAGCAGGTCAGACAGCGAAATGGCGCAAAAGTCGTGAGTCAGCGGTGCGCCGACCAGCGCGGCACAGGTGTTGAGCGCCGAGGCGCCGGGCACGATCTCGACTTCGATGTCCGAATCCGGGGTCCAGCCGGCCTGGAACAGCACCTCGAACGTCGGCCCGGCCATGCCGTAGACACCGGCATCGCCCGAGGAAATCAGCGCCACCTTCTTGCCCTGGCGGGCACGGTCGAGCGCCTCGATGGCGCGGTCGAGTTCCTCGGTCATCGACTTCTTGATGACTTCCTTACCCTCGACCAGGTCGGCGACCAGGCGGATGTAGGTGACGTAGCCGATGATCGTGTCGGCCTCGGCGATCGCCGCCCGGGCGCGCGCCGTCAGGTGGTCGTTGCTGCCCGGGCCGAGGCCGACGAGCATGATTTTTCCGTGTTTTTGCTGGGTTTCAGGGGCGTTCATTGGGGAATCCTCGCGATGGAGACAGTGGCGTTGCGTCCGTCCGGGCCGCGCAACTTGTGTTTTTCGATAAGCAGATGAGAAAGGTCGGCGTTGGCTGCGAGTAGTGCGGCGGCTTCCGAGACCGAGGGGGTGCCGGTGTACTTGCGGACGGTTTCCGACGGATTCGGCACGTCGACCGCAGCAAGTACGCTCGCCGGGTAAAACACGCAGGACCAGCCGTTGTTCTGGATGACGGCGAGCAGGCCGTTCTCGTCGGCCTTGAGGTCGATGCTCGCCACCGCCCGCACGTCGTCGAGGCCGAGGCCGCAACTGGCCAGCGCCTCGATGATGCATTGGGTGATGGTGGTGGCGGGGGTGCCGCGGTCGCAGCCGAGGCCGAGGGTAACCTTCATGCCGGCCGTCCCCCGGTTTCAGGCGTTGCTTTCCGCCGTTGAGCGGCGTCGCACTTTCTTTGCTTCGCCAAAGAAAGTACGCAAAGAAAGGCGACCCCTGCGTTCGCGCCGGGCCGTTGGCCCGGTCCCCTGCGCTGCTCGCCCGACCGGGCGGCTCGCAAAACTCGCCTGCGGCTCAAACATTGCGAGCCGACGGCCCCCGGCCGGGCTGCGCTGCTCGGCGCTCGCGAAGGGGCAGGGGGCGCTGTGCCGGCGCTGGTCGTGTTCACGAGAAAGTCGCTAGTCAGCATGTCAGGTCAGAACCGGCCCCGGCCGATAAACCACCCGCTTGCCGGCGAGGCGGGCCGCCAGTTCGGCCGGCAGGGCCCGTTCGCTGATCCACAGTACCGCCGCGAAGCGCTCGATATCGACGTCCTCGAGCCGGGCGAAGCGCTGGATGTTGGCGGCCAGCGGGCCGCTGCGGCCATTGGCGTGGCGGCTCCACCAGTCTTCGCTGCCGGCTTCCTGGACCAGCGCCACTGCTTCGTCGTTCACCACCGCGGCGCTGCAGCGGACGATTTCGTCGTGCGTCGCTTCGAAGGTCCAGCCCAGTTCGCGGCCGAGCAGGTCGACGGCCAGGGTCTGGCGGGCGTCGGAGGCGGTGGTCAGCACCGGCGTCGCGCCGAGGGCGGTGGCGAGGTGGCCGGCGAGCGCGTTGGCGCCGCCGAGGTGGCCGGAGAGCATCGGGATGACGAACTTGCCGGCTTCGTCGATGACGACGACGGCCGGGTCGCTTTCCTTGTTCTTCAGGTGCGGCGCGATCAGGCGGACGACGGCGCCGAGGGAGACGATGGCGACGATGCCGTCGAAGGCGGCGAACAGCGCCGGCACCTGGTCGCCGACCTTGCCTTCATAGCAATGGGCGGCGCCGGGGGCGGCGGTTTCGGCTTCGCTGCGGAATTTTTCCGGGCTAAAGAGCTGGGCGCCGGACAGCGCGGCAACGACTTGGCCGGCCAGCGCGATGCCGTGTTTGGTGATGGAAACAACTGCGATTCTCATGGGGATGGGGTCCGTTTTCGGTGTTGTTGTGTTGTCATTCCGGGCTTGACCCGGAATCCAGCGTCTTTTCTGGATTCCCGCCTACGCGGGAATGACGGCTTCGCTGATCGCCGATTCTTCGGTCTTGGCGGCCTGGCGCTTGCGGCAGCCGCGGCGCAGTTCGCCGCGCACCCGTTTCGGGTTCTGGACCAGCATCAGCGACAGGTAATTGACCTTCTCTCCCTTCAGGCTGGCGACGTCGCGCACGATGCGCTGGTCCGGCGCCCCGGCCTTTTCGATGAAGACCGAGCTGGCGAGCAGGTCGCGCTGCTCGAGCAGGTCGATCACTTCGTCGACCAGCGGCTTGACCTTGAGCAGGGCCAGCGTGTCGAATTCGTCGAGCAGGTGGTCGATGACTTCGACACCGTAGGCGGCGGGAATAATGGCGAAGGTCTCGTCCTCTTCGGCCAGCGTCGTGCCGGTGATGGCGGCGGCGGCGGCGAAGGAGGAAACGCCGGGAATGGTCTCGACGGCGATTTCCGGCACCAGCTCGCGGACGACGCGGGCAAGGTGGCCGAAGGTAGCGAAGGTCGAGGCATCGCCTTCGACCAGGAAGACCAGGTCGCGCCCTTCGCCGAGCAGTTCGACGGTGCGCACTGCGGCGCGGGCCCAGGCCTTGGCCAGGATCTCGGCGTCGCGCGTCATCGGGAAGACCAATTCCTCGGCGTCGGCCGGCACGGCGAGGCCGCCGCGTTCGACGATGGACAGCGCGTAGGACGATTCCTCGGCCTTCTTGACCGGGTACAGCCAGCGGGCGCCGGACTGCAGCACCGACCAGGCGCGGCGGGTGATCAGTTCGGGGTCGCCCGGGCCGAGCGAGGCGCCGATCAGCTTGCCGTAGCGTTTGGGTTCAGTCATACGGATTCTTTCGTTCGATTGATTCACATTGGTGAAGTGGTTTGCCAGGTGCTTCGGGCGAGGCGGTATAAACAGTGTTCGCGCAAGGGGTGGGCAACCGGCAATGCGGGGTGCTGGAAGTTTTCTGCCGCACGGTGCATGCCCAGTCTTTCCATGACTGCCTGCGAGCGCAGGTTGCCCACGCTGGTGAAGGCGACAATCTCGTCCAGTGCCAGCTCGTTAAAGCCGAAGCACAACGCTGCACGTGCTGCTTCGCTGGCGTAACCCTGCTGCCAGAAAGGATGCGCTAGTCGCCAGCCGATCTCGACGCAGGGGGAAAACGGCAGTTCGGCGATTGGCGTGTGCAGGCCGACAAAGCCGATGAATTGGCCGGTGGCCTTGATTTCCGCTGCCCAGAACCCCCAGCCTTGCTGTTCGATCAGGCTCTGGCAGCGAATGGCCAGCGCATCGCTGGCCGCCCGGTCGAGCGGCGCGGGAAAATGAGCCATGACCTGCGGATCGGCATTCATCGCTGCGAAGGAAGCGAAATCCTTCTGTTGCCACTGGCGCAGCTTCAAGCGATGGGTCTCCAGCTCACTCACGCGGCAGCTCCGGTGGTGCGTCCTTGGGCAGTCGGCAGCCCTTCCAGCTTGCCGTCGCCATAAGTGCGCAATACTTGGGAAACGATGACTTCGTAGCCATCCAGCCATTCAGCCTGTGCCTGCTTGGCTTCAAGATGTTTGGGGTGATGCATCAAAGCCTGCAGCGCCGCCAGCGATTCCCAGTAATAGACGTTGGCGAACAGACCGGTTTGCGGGTTTTCCCAGGCTTCTTCGCCGAGATAGCCAGGAATGCTCTTGGCTGTCTCGGCGATGGCTTGATCGAGTTGGTGAAAGCGCTCATCGAACTGTTTCTTGCCGAAAATGAAGGTTGAGGAGTACATGCCTTATTCCTTGCTTGCGGTAACGATCCACACCGGGTTCTGGGCGGCCAGTCGGTGCATGTCGAGAATGGGCTGGCTGCGACTGGCCTGCAGTTGGACGACGTCCCAGGCAGCGCCGGCTTCCTTCAGCGTAGCCGTCGCCACCGCCAGGTTTTCAATCGTGACGAAATTCATCACTAGCCGGCCGCCGGGCTTCAGGCGGCCGAGGATCAGCTTGATCAGCTCGCCCAGTTCGCCGCCCGAGCCGCCGATGAACACCGCGTCCGGGTCGGGCCAACCGTCGAGCAGGGCCGGCGCCTTGCCTTCGCACAGCGTGTAATTGCCGACCCGGAAGCGAGCGGCATTGGCGCGGGCGTTGGCGGCATCGCCTTCGTTCTTTTCGATCGCCCAGACATGGCCGTGCGGGGCGAGGCGGGCGCATTCGAGGCCGACCGAGCCGGAGCCGGCACCGATGTCCCAGACGATGGCGTCGGGAGCGAGGCGCAGCTTGGCCAGCGACAGGGCGCGCGCTTCCTGCTTGGTGATCAGGCCTTTCTCGGGCGAACGCTGGATGTATTCGAGATCCTCCAGCCCGAAGGTCGGGCGGCCGACATCCGGCTGGCGTTCGACGAGCACGACGTTCGGTTCGGGAAAAGCCATTTTTGCGACGTCGACCGCCGGCATGGCGCGATGGATCGTTTCATCGGGCAGCAGCAGCCGGCAGGCCACCGACATCGTGACGTCGTCGCCGTAGCCGGCGGTGATCAGCGCCCGGGCCAGCCGGGCCGGGTTGTTGTCGGGGCCGGTGAACAGCGCGACGCGCGGGTGCAGCGCAATCGCCCGCATCAGCTTGTAGAGGCCGTGCGCCGGCGTCGCGCCGACGAACCATTCGCCGGCATCGGCCGAGTGGCAGGTCGAAATCCTGATGTCCTGCCAGGGCGTTTTGAAACGGGCGAAAGCCAGTTGCAGCGTGGACACGGCGGGGATGATCGCGAAGCCGTCGGCCCCCAGCTTGCCGGTCAGCCAGGAGGCGATACCGTGGCACAGCGGGTCGCCGGTGGCCAGCGCGACGACCGACTGGCCGGCGGCGCGGGCGGCGACGATCCAGCCCGGGACCTGGCCGAGCAGTCCGTCCATGTCCTTCAGTTCGGCGTCGGCCGCCAGGTGCGGGCGGACCAGGGCTAGCGTGCGCCCGGCGCCGATCACGACATCGGCCGTGGCCAGCCGCTGGCGGGCGCTGTCGGCCAGGCCGGCCCAGCCGTCATCGAGGATGCCGAGCAGGCAGCAGTTTTCAGTAGGCTTCATCTTCTTCCAGACGGCAAATGAACTGTCCCTCGAAATCGCAGACGAGGATGGTCAGGTGGTAAGGGCCGGGGTAACAGGCTTTCAGGCTGCGGATCGCCTTGCTCGCCAGGGCGCGGTGGAAGGCGACGGTGAGACCGAGGCCGGCCAGGCGTTCGGCGGCGAAACGGGCGGTTTCGGCGGCGCGGATTTCCTCGACCAGATCGGCCGGGGCGCCGACTTCCCGCGCCGACTCGGCGAGCAGGTCGCGGTCGATCTCGGCCTTCCAGGCGTGGGTGACGGCCAGGCCCTGGCACATCTTGGTCAGCTTGCCGACCATGGCGCCGACATAGACCTTCGGAAAGTCGCGTTTGACTGCCGACTGGAAGGCCGCCTTGACGAAGTCGCCCATCTGCACGAAGCAGGATTCGTCGAGGTCCGGCAACTGGCGCATGGCGAATTTCTCGGTGCGGCCGCCGGTGGTGAACACGACGCTGGTCTGTCCTTGCTTGGCGGCGACATCGACGGCCTGGACGACGCTGGCCCGGAAGGCGGCGGTCGAATAGGGACGGACGATGCCGGTGGTGCCGAGGATGGAAATGCCGCCGAGGATGCCGAGCCGGGCGTTCAGCGTCTTCTTCGCCATCTCGTCACCACCCGGTACGGAAATGGTCACTTCCAGGCCGTCCACCGCCAGCATCTCGTCGGCGACGGCGCGCACGTTGTCGCGGATATTGCGTTGCGGCACCGGGTTGATCGCCGGGCCGCCGACTTCGAGGCCGAGGCCGTCCTTGGTGACGAGGCCGACGCCGAAACCGCCCTTGAGGACGATTTCGCCGACGCGGTGCGGCAGTAGCCGGACGGCGGCCGTCATGTGGGCGCCGTGCGTCGCATCCGGGTCGTCGCCGGCATCCTTGACGATGACGGCGTGGGCGATGCGCGCCTCGCCCTCACCCTCGATCCGGCTTTCGTGCACGGCAAAGGTCGCCTCGCTGCCGTTGGCCAGGCGGCAGACGACGCTGGCCGGTACTTCGCCGAGCAGCAGGCCGAGCGTCGCCGCCCGTGCCGCCGCCGCCGAACAGGTGCCGGTCGTGAAGCCGGTGCGGTTGCCGCGTTCGCGCCGGCCGTCGCCCTTGCGGACCTTGGCCGGTGCGCTGGCGTCGCTGCTGTCGCTCATGCTGCCCGTTTTTGCTCGGCTTCGGCCAGGCCGAGCAGGGCGTGGATGGCGGCGACGACCAGGGTCGAACCGCCCTTGCGGCCGGCAATGGCAACCCAGGGAATGTCGTGCAGGGTCATCAGCAGGTCCTTCGATTCGGCGGCCGAGACGAAGCCGACCGGCATGCCGACGATCAGCGCCGGTTTGGCGCCTTCTTCGCGAACCAGGCGGACGATTTCGATCAGTGCGGTCGGCGCATTGCCGATGCCGACGATGGCGCCGTCGAGCTTGCCCAGTCGGTGCGCCTTGCGCATGGCCTGGACGGCGCGGGTGGTTTCCTCGGCCTTGGCCTGCTCGATGACGTCCGGATCGGAAATGTAGTGGTGGGTGGTCATCCCGAAATGCTTCAGGCGCGGCGCCGAGAGGCCGACGCAGATCATCTCGACATCGGCGACGATCGGCGTGCCGCCCTTGAGCACGGCGGCCAGGCCGGCCTGCATCACGGCCGGATGGAAGCGGGTCAGGCCGTTGAATTCGAAATCGGCGTTGGCGTGGATCATCCGGCGCACCAGCGGCCATTGCTCGGCGCTGTAGTCGTGCGGGCCGACTTCGGCGTCGATGATGGCGAAGGAGTCGTGCTCGATGGCACGGCCGGCGGCGGTCAGTTGTTCGGTAACGATATTGGCGGTCATGGCGATTCAGGCGTGGGCGTGTTGGCAGTGGGTGGCGGGGGCGTGATCGTGGTGGTGCTCATGGCCATGGTCGTGGCCATGGGCGTGGCCGCAGCCGCCGGTGGCTGTGTGGCTGTGGTCGTGCAGGTGTTCGGCCTCGGCCGCTTCGCGGTACTTGCAGCCGTCGCATTCGAGCAGGCTGCCTTCGGGCAGTTCATTGCCGCCGACCTTGCTGTCGAGCAGGTCGAAAATGCCCTTGTCGAAGCCGAAGTGGGTGCCGAGCGCGAAGGCGACCTGCGGGTACTGGCTTTGCAGGCGTTCGAGCTGGCCCTTGATGCGCTCGATCAGCACGCCGGTGAACAGATAGACCGGGACGACGCAGATCTGCGTCATGCCGAGCCGGACCTGGCGCTGGACGACCGTTTCCAGGCGCGGCCAGGTGATGCTGGTGAAGGCCAGGTCGACCAGTTCGTGGTCGTTGGCTTCGAACACCCAGCGCACCATCTTGGCCAGTTCGCCGTTGGCGCCGGCGTCGGACGAGCCGCGGCCGAGCAGGATGACGCCGGTGGTCTGCGGGTCCGGCATGGCCAGCACTTTCATCAGGCGGTCGAGCTGGCCCTGCAGCACGGCGAAAATCTCGCGGCCCATGCCGAGGTGACGGGTGACTGCGAAGTCGATACCGGGGTGGCGCAGGCGGGCGGCTTCCAGCGCCGCCGGCAGTTCCATCTTGACGTGGCCGGCAGCATTCAGGATGAAGGGGATGACGACGACCTGGCGGCTGTTTTTCGCCGCGCGGTCGAGGCCGTCGTCGAGTAGCACCTCGGCGTGCTCGATGAAGCAGACCTCGATCCGCCAGTCCGGGTGGCGCTCGCGCCACTGCGCGGCGAAATGCAGGATTTCCTTGTTGCCGTCGCGGTTGCGCGAACCGTGGCCGACCAGCAGCAGGGTGGTGTCGTTATGCATGGGGAGTCTCCGTGGCTTTGCGGAAGCGGTGCGTGAAGCTGGGGTCGTAGAGTTTCGAGCGGGCGAGGTCGGTCCAGTCGGCAGCGCCCAGCGTCGGGCTGGCGACGATCATTGCCTGGCTGCCGACCTTCTCGGCTTGGCACTTCTGTTTGATGTCGGCCAGCGTGCCGCGAATGATCTTTTCCTGGCCCGGCCAGCTCGCCTTCTGGACGACCAGCATCGGTGCGTCCTCGGCCCAGCCGGCGGCGCGCAGCGCGTCCTGCACCTTGTGCAGCAGCGTGATCGACAGGTAGATGCAGAGCGTCGCCTTGTGCGCGGCCAGCGATTCGAGGTCCTCGCCCGGCGGCATCGGCGTCCGCCCGGCGACCCGGGTCAGGATCACCGTCTGCGTCACTTCGGGCAGGGTCAGCGTCTCGCCGGCGGCGGCCATCGAGGCCATCGCCGACGAGACGCCGGGCACCACCGCCCACTCGATGCCGGCCGCCGTCAGCGGCCGCGTCATCTCGATCAGCGCGCCGTAGAGGCCGGGGTCGCCGGTCTGCAGGCGGAGCACGGTGGCGTGCCGGCTGGCCTGGTCGAGCAGCCAGGCCGTCATTTCTTCCAGCGTCATGTCCTTGGAGTCGCGGATGACGCAGCCGGCCGGCGCGTACAGCGTCGCCGCCTGGTCGACCAGCGAGCCGGCGAACAGCACGGCACCTGCCTGCTCAAGCAGGCGGCGGGCTTTGACGGTCATCAGGTCGGGGTCGCCGGGGCCGGCGCCGACGAACCAGATCTTGCCGGCCATCAGGCTGGCCTCCGGCGCACAGTCCGGCGGTCGACGGTCAAATCAGGGCAAATTGGCATGGGCTTTCCTTGGTTTGGTTCAGTGCAGCGAGCAGGTCGGCGGCGCAGCGCGGTCGGGCGCCGGCCGGCAGCAGGCCTTGGCCGGCCAGGGCGCGCTGCAGGGTGATGATTTCCGGTAGCGGCAGGCCGACGGCGGCCAGTTCCGCGCCATGGCTGCCCAGTTCGCCGGCGGCCAGCGTGGCGGTGCAGCGACCGGCCGCCATCAGGTGAATGCGCTCGGCCCAGCGGTAGGCGAAGTCGATGTCATGTGTCGCCAGCAGCAGCGTGATGCCGCGGCCGTGCAACTTGTCGAGCACGGCCAGCAGTTCCTGCTGCATGGCATGGTCGAGGCCGGCCATCGGCTCGTCGAGGATCAGCAGTTCCGGCTGCATGGCCAGCACGCCGGCGATGCAGACGCGCTTCTTCTGGCCGAAGCTCAGGTTATGCACCGGCCGGCCGCCGAATTCGCCCATGCCGACCGCTGCCAGCGCATCGGCAACGCGCCGGCGGACGCTGGCGGTATCGAGCCCGAGATTGAGCGGGCCGAAGGAAACATCCTCCGCGACGCTGGCCGAGAACAGCTGGCGGTCCGGGTTCTGGAAAACGAGGCCGACCCGGCTGCGTAGCCGGCGCAAACCGGCCCGCCCGTAATCGACGGCGGCGCCGGCGTAGCGCACGACGCCGGTCTGCGGCCGCAACAGGCCGTTGGCGTGCTGGAACAAGGTGGTCTTGCCGGCCCCGTTGGCGCCGATCAGCACATTGCGGCTGCCGCGCCGGATGGCCAGCGAACAGTCGTTCAGGCCCAGGCTGCCGTCCGGATAACGGTAGCTGACCTGCTGCAGTTCGAGCAGGCAGTCGTTCATCGCAGGCTCACCGCGAGGCTGATCAGGGCGAGGCCGGCCAGCCCGGCCAGCGCGCAGTGGCGCCGGCTGTCGGCAAAATCCGGGGTGAGGAAACACAGCGGGCCGTCGTTGTTGCGGGCCTGGGCGGCGACGTGCAGGGCGGCGGCGCGCTGCCACACCTGCAGCGTCAGGTTGGCCGCCAGTTGGCCGAGCGAGCGCAGGGCGAGGCGGGGCGTCGCGTAGCCGAGGCGGGCCGACTGGGCGGTCAAGGTGTCGTGCACGGCGGCCGAAAAGACGAACAGCGTGCGGTAGCAGAGCACCATGATGTCGAGCAGCAGTTCGGGCGCTTTCAGGCGGCGCAGCAGCCCGATCAGGTCGCTGAGCGGCGTCGTCAGCACCAGGAAGAGCAGCGCCGCCAGGGCGCCGAGCGAGCGGCTGCCGGTTTCGGCCAGTTGGTCGAGGCCGCCCGGAGCGAGGCGCCAGTGCGGTGCGCCGGCGCTGACGTCGAGCGAAAAAGCCAGCGACAGGCTGCCCAGGGCGAGAAAGAACAGGGCGGGGGCGGCGACGCGCAGGTAACGGGCGGCCGGAATGCCGGCGCCAACCACGGTGAGCAGGGCCAGGCCACCGGCGACGAGGGCGGCGGTCAACGGCCGGCCGGCGGCAAAAACCGCGACGAAGCCGGCAGCCGCGAAGAGCCCCTTGGCGGCCGGCGAAATCGCGCGCCAGCGGTTGGCGTAGGCGGCCTGCTCAATCAGCACCGGCGGTTTTCTCCGGGTTTTGCGCTGCGGCCCGGCGCAGCTTTTCGCGGGTCACCGAGACGCCGAGGTAATAGCCGATGAAGCCGGCGCCAAGCGCCGCCTGCACGGCAAAGAGCAGCGAGGCGATCTCGCCGCTGGCCGGTTCGAGCAGCGGCGCGAACCACGGCTGGTAGGTCGGGGCGATCTGGCCGATCAGTTCCATGGCCTTGTTGTCGGCGCCGGCGAAGATGCTGGCGCCGCTTGCCGGTTTGTCGACCAGCCACAGCGGCAGGACGGCGAGCAGCACGACGGCGAGCAGCAGCAGGGCGTTCTGGTGGCGCTTCATGCCTGCGCCTCGCCGGCCGGCAGTAGCTTCATGTCCTGCAGTTCCTGCGGGTTGAAGCGGGCCAGGGCGTTGAAGATGACGACGGTGAGCAGGCCTTCACTGATCGCCAGGGGAATCTGGGTGAGTGCGAAAATACCGGCGAATTTGGCGAAGGAGGCGATGAAGCCGCCGGTCGGATCGGGGAAGGCCCAGGCCAGTTGGGCCGAGGTCGTGACGTAGGTGAGCAGGTCGGCCAGGCTGGCGGCGAGAAAGATGCTGAGCGCGAAGGAGGCTTTCAGGGCGCGGGCCAGCTTGAAGACGCCGGCGGCGGCGAAAGGGCCGACCACGGCCATCGAGAAGATGTTGGCGCCGAGCGTGGTCAGGCCGCCGTGGGCGAGCAGCAGCGCCTGGAAAAGGAGGACGACGGCACCGATCGGCGCCATCGCGGCCGGCCCGAAAAGCAGCGCGCCGAGGCCGGTGCCGGTCGGGTGCGAGCAGCTGCCGGTGACCGAAGGCAGTTTCAGCGCCGAAAGGACGAAGGCGAAGGCGGCGGCGACGCCGAGCAGCATCCGCTGTTCCGGCTTGGCGCGGATGCGGCGGCGGATCGTCAGCAGGCCGCCGGCGACGAAAGGCGTCGCGGCGAGCGTCCAGCCGACGGCATGCGAGAAGGGCAAGAAGCCTTCCATGATGTGCATCTTTCTCTCCCACAGCGAGAAATGGCAAACAGCACCAGACCGGGGGAAATATGCAGATCGGAAGACGGGCCGGAGACGGAAAGCCGCCGGCGCAAATCAACAGAACCACTCCCGTCACCCCGGGGATTGGTACTACGTTTGATTTGGGCCGGTCTTCTGGCTCGCCTTCAATCTTCTCCACCAACCTTCCCATGCGATGCACAGTGGCGTGAGGTGGAGTCGTCAGGCTTACAGCAGCGGGGGCTGCGCCGGAATGTCTGCGTCTGCAGAGTCACCGGCTTCCCGTTTCACCCGCCCCGCGATCGCGAGGCAAGGCACCCAAAACGGGGGCGAGTATATACGACGAAGCCGGAATGAAAAATATCTTTTCGGCATCCCGGTGGCGGGGCGGTGATGCGGGCGGGAAGTGAAAGAAAAGCAGCCGGCTGGATGGATGGTAGTTCGATGCCGGCTGCTTGGCTACCTAATCGGCGAAGTTCGCTGCCCGTTTTTCCCGCTGCGCAGCCAGGCATTCGCCGAGGTCGGCCGAGAGCAGCATTGCTGCATTCCAGGTCGCGACGTAGTTGAGGCCGTCGGCGACGCTGTGGTCGCGGCTGTAATTCATCACTTCCTTGAGACCGCGGGTGGCGAGCGGCGACTTGCCGGCGATGGCGAGGGCGATTTCGCGCACCCCGGCGGTCAACGCTTCCGGCGAGCCGAAAATGCGGTTGGCGAGACCGAGCCGGACCGCCTCTTCGGCATCGACATGGCGGCCAGTGTAGGCGAGTTCGCGCGCCATGCCGTCGCCGATCAGGCGGGGCAGGCGTTGCAGCGTGCCGACGTCGGCGACCATGCCGATGTCGATTTCCTTGATCGAGAAAATGGCGTCGGGGGCGACGTAGCGCATGTCGCAGCAGGTAACGAGATCGAGAGCGCCGCCGACACAGGCGCCCTGGATGGCGGCGAGCACCGGCTTGCGGCAGCGCTCCAGGCTGCTCAGGCAGTCCTGCAGATCGAGGATCAGCCGGCGCAGGGCTTCGCGGCTGCGCGCCCCGTCCGGGTCGGCGATCCGTTGCTGGACGCCGGCCAGCATGGCGAGGTCGATGCCGGCGCAAAAGTTGCGGCCTTCGCCGGCCAGGATGGCGACGCGAGCGGCTGGCGTGGCGTCGATCCAGTCGAAGGCCTGGCGGATTTCCTGCCACATCGCTTCGTTCATCGCATTCGAACGGTCCGGCCGGTTGAGGCGGACTTCGGCGACGTGGTCGGCGAGGCTGAGAGTGAGGGTGGTGAAAACGGGTGGGTTCATCGGGCTGTCTCCTTGGTTTTATTGGATTTGCCCGCGATCTTACGCGATTGGCGTAGCGCCGGATCAGGCCATGCTGGCCAGCGCGTTGGCGAGTTCGTCATTGCTGCCGGCGTGATCGTCGCCGGCTGTGCGCTGCGTCTCGACCCGGACGTGGTAGCCGGCCGAGCGCAACTCTTCCGCCCACTGCTCGGCAGTGTGCCGGTCGGGGTGCCACGGCCCTTTCTCGACCACGGGGTGGGTCGAGCCGTTGCGATAGGTGGTGATGACGCGATACACGATTCAGCAGCTTGTCGGCGCTTGCTGCCGGCCGGGGCCGGCAGCCGGCTCAGGTAGCGTTCTTGCCTTTCTGCCAGAGGACGTCGCCGCGGCCACCGGCCCGGTTCAGCGTGCGGCCGAGGATGAAGAGCAGGTCGGAGAGGCGATTGACGTAGCGGCGGGCGGCTTCGGACAGCGGTTCGGCGTTGTTCAGGCGAACCATCGAACGCTCGGCGCGCCGGCAGACAGTGCGGCAGATGTGGGCGATAGCGGCCGGCCGGGTGCCACCGGGCAGGATGAATTCCTTGAGCATCGGCAGGTCCTCGTTGAATTGGTCGGCCAGTTCTTCGAGGCGGGCGACCTGGGCGTCCTTCATGATGTCCATGCCGGGCAGGCAGAGTTCGCCGCCGAGGTCGAACAGGTCGTGCTGGATATCGAGCAGCGCAGCGCGGACGGGCTCCGGGAGCTCTTCGCAGAGCAGCAGGCCGAGATTGGAGTTCAGTTCATCGACTTCGCCGATGGCATCGATGCGCAGGCTGTCCTTGGTCGTCCGGCTGCCGTCGCCAAGGCCGGTAGTGCCGGCGTCGCCGGTGCGGGTGACGATCTTCGACAGGCGGTTGCCCTTGCGTTCGGATTCGGTATTGCTCACTGCGCTCTCCTCGTTGTTATGCATCCAATTATACTGGCGGGCCGGATACAGACTGTTGCCGCCATGCCAAAGTTCGCCGCCAACCTGAGTTTTTTGTTCACCGAACAGCCTTTCCCCGAGCGTTTCAAATTGGCGGCGGCGGCTGGCTTTCGCGGCGTCGAATACCTCTTTCCCTACGATTATCCGGCGGCCGATGTCGCCGGCTGGCTGCGCGAGGCCGGTCTCGAGCAGGTGCTGTTCAACCTGCCGGCCGGCGACTGGGCGGCCGGCGAGCGCGGCCTGGCCTGCCTGCCGGGGCGGCAGGGCGAGTTCGCCGAGAGCGTCGAACGGGCCTGCGAGTACGCCATGCTGCTCGATTGCTCCCGCTTGCATTGCCTGGCCGGTTTACGCCCGGCCGGCCATGACGAGGCGGAACTGGAAGCGACCTACCTCGCCAACCTGCAATTCGCCGCCGACCGTTGCGCCAGTATCGGTGCGACGCTGCTGATCGAGCCGATCAACAGCCGTATCGACATGCCCGGCTACTGGCTGGACGACGTCAAAAAGGGTTTTTGCCTGCTCGACCAGGTCGACCGCAGCAATGTGAAGTTGCAGCTCGATCTCTACCACGCCCAGATCATCCAGGGCGACCTGGCGCGGACCATCGAAGCCAACCTCGGGCGTATCGGGCACATCCAGATCGCCGACAATCCCGGCCGGCACGAGCCGGGCACCGGCGAGATCAATTACCCCTTCCTCTTCAACTTGCTCGACCGCCTCGGTTACGCCGGCTGGGTCGGCTGCGAATACAAGCCGCTGACGACGACCGAGGCCGGCCTCGGCTGGAGAGCGCAATGAGCCCGCGCGACATCCTGCGCCGCCTGTTCGATGCGGCCATCGCGGCGGCCGATCCGATGCATTGCGCTCCGCCGCACCTGCCGCCCGACGACGGTGGTCGGCTGATCGTGATCGGCGCCGGCAAGGCCTCGGCGGCGATGGCGCGGGCGGTGGAAGAACATTGGTCGGGGCCGCTCGACGGCCTGGTCGTCACCCGCTACGGCCACGGCGTGCCCTGCCAACGGATCGAGATCGTCGAAGCGGCGCACCCGGTGCCGGATGCAGCCGGCGAAGCGGCGGCGGCGCGCATGCTCGCCAAGGTGCGCGGCCTGCACGAAAACGACCGTGTGCTGGCGCTTATTTCCGGCGGTGGCTCGGCCTTGCTCGCGGCACCGGCCGCCGGCGTCACGCTGGCCGAAAAGCGGGCGATCACGGCGGCGCTGCTCAAATGCGGGGCCAGCATCGGCGAGATCAACAGCGTCCGCAAGCACCTCTCGGCGATCAAGGGCGGCCGGTTGGCGGAGGCGGCCTGGCCGGCTTCGGTGCTGACGCTGGCAATTTCCGATGTGCCGGGCGACGACCCGGCGGTGATCGCCTCCGGCCCGACGGTCGGCGATCCGACGACGGCGGCCGAGGCGCTGCAGGTGCTCGACTTCTACGCCATCGATATTCCGCCGGCACTGCGCGCCCGCCTGCAAGCCGGCGAGCTGGAAACGCCGAAGCCAGGGGCGCCGCAACTGGCGCGCAGCAGCTTCAAGCTGGTCGCCAGCCCGCTGCGGATGTTGCAGGCGGCGGCCGCCGAAGCGCAGCGCCTGGGCATCGCGCCGCTCATTCTCGGCGACGCCATCGAGGGCGAGGCGCGCGAGGTGGGCAAGGTGCTGGCCGGCATCGCGCTGTCCTGCGGTCGACATGGTCTGCCGGGCAAAAAGCCCTGCGTCCTGCTCGCCGGCGGCGAAACGACGGTGACGCTGAAAGGCGCCGGCCGGGGCGGCCGCAATACGGAATTCCTGCTCGGCCTGGCGCTGGCCCTCGATGGCGCGCCGGAAATCTCGGCGCTGGCCGCCGACACCGACGGCATCGATGGCAGCGAGAACAACGCCGGCGCCTTCGTCGGGCCGGACACGCTGCAGCGGGGGCGCGACCTTGGCTTGGACATTCGCCAGGCGATGGCCGGCAACGACGCCTGGGGCTATTTCTCGGCGCTGGGCGATTTGCTGGTTACCGGCCCGACGCGGACCAATGTCAATGACTTCCGCGCTATGCTCATCGGCATAGAATGAGGCCCATGATGACGACACCCGAACCCGACTTTCAGACCGACCGTGCGGCGCTGGCCGGGCGCCTGAAAATGATCCTGCCGGCACATTGCCTGCTAGTCGATGACGAGGATCTGCGCCCTTACGAATGCGACGGCCTCACTGCTTTTCGCCAACTGCCGCTGGCCGTCTGCCTGCCGGAAAGCGAGGCGCAGGTCATCGATGTGCTGCGCACCTGCCACCAGCTTGGCGTGCCGGTCGTTGCCCGCGGCGCCGGCACCGGTTTGTCGGGCGGCGCGATGCCGCACGCCCAGGGCGTCGTGCTGTCGCTGGCCCGTTTCAACAAGATTCTGCGCGTCGACCGCAAGGCCCGCCTCGCCGTCGTCCAGCCCGGCGTGCGCAACCTGGCGGTGTCGGAAGCGGCGGCGCCGTTCGGCCTCTATTACGCGCCCGACCCCTCGTCGCAGATCGCCTGCACGCTGGGCGGCAATGTCGCCGAAAATTCGGGCGGCGTGCATTGCCTGAAATACGGGCTGACCGTGCATAACGTGCTGCGTATCCGCGTCGTCAGCATCGAGGGCGAAGTCTTCGAGATCGGTTCGGAAGCGCCAGATGCGCCGGGCTACGATCTGCTGGCACTGATGATCGGTTCGGAAGGCATGCTCGGCGTGGTTACCGAAGTCACCGTCAAGCTGGTCCCCAAGCCGGAACTGGCGCAGGTCGTCATGGCTTCCTTCGACGACGTCGCGCGGGCCGGCGACGCGGTGGCCGACATCATCGCCGCCGGCATCATCCCGGCCGGCCTGGAGATGATGGACAAGGCGGCGACCGCCGCCGTCGAGCCTTTCGTCAAGGCCGGCTACGACCTCAGGGCGGCAGCCATCCTGCTCTGCGAGGCGGACGGCACGCCGGAGGAAGTGGCCGAGGAAATCGGCCGCGTCACCGAAGTGCTACGGGCGGCCGGCGCCCGCGAGCTGCGCGTCTCGCAGTCGGAAGCCGAGCGCCTGCGCTTCTGGGCCGGGCGCAAGGCGGCCTTCCCGGCGGTCGGCCGCATCACGCCGGACTATTACTGCATGGACGGCACCATTCCGCGCAAGCGGCTGGCCGAAATGCTGTCGGCGATCGCCGACATGGAGCACAAGTACGGCCTGCGCTGCGCCAACGTTTTCCATGCCGGCGACGGCAACCTGCACCCGCTGATCATGTACGACGCCGCCAAGCCCAGCGAGTGGCGCTGGGCCGAAGCCTTCGGCGCCGAGATCCTGGAGATGTCGGTCGCCCTCGGCGGTTCGATCACCGGCGAGCACGGCGTCGGCATCGAGAAGATCAACCAGATGTGCGTCCAGTACAAGACGCCGGAGATCGAAGCCTTCCACCGCATCAAGTTCGCCTTTGACGACAAGGGCCTGCTCAACCCCGGCAAGGCAGTGCCCAGCCTGCATCGTTGCGCCGAGTACGGCCGCATGCACGTGCACCACGGCGATCTCAAATTCCCGGAACTGGAGCGCTTCTGATGAACCTTGACGATCTGGCCGGCCGCATCCGGGCGGCGCACGACAGTCACACGCCGCTGCGCATTCGCGGCGCCGGCAGCAAGGATTTCTACGGCGGCATGCTGGCCGGCGAAGTGCTCGATGTTGCCGAGTACCGCGGCATCGTCGCCTACGAGCCGACCGAGCTTTACATCACCGCCCGTTGCGGCACGCCGCTGGCCGACATCGAGGCGGAACTGGCCGAAGAGGGGCAGATGCTAGCCTTCGAGCCGCCGCAGTTTGATGGGGCGGGTGTCGATTCCGCCGGCGCGACGCTTGGTGGCTGCGTCGCCACCGGTCTGGCTGGGCCACGCCGGCAGCAGGCCGGGGGGGTGCGCGACTTCATGCTCGGCGCCAAGCTGATCGATGGCACGGGGCAAGTCCTCGATTTCGGCGGCCAGGTGATGAAGAACGTCGCCGGTTACGATGTCTCGCGCCTGCTCGCCGGCAGTCTCGGCACGCTCGGCGTACTGGCCGAGGTTACGCTGAAGGTGTTGCCGAAACCGGTCGCCGAGCAGACGCTGCTCTTCGCGATGGACGAGGCCGAGGCCGTCGCCCGACTCAACGAGTGGGGCGGCCAGCCGCTGCCGATTTCGGCTTCCTTCTGGCACGACGGCCAGTTGTGGCTGCGCCTGTCCGGGGCGCGGGCCGCGGTCGACAAGGCGGTCGCCCGGCTCGGCGGCAGTCCGGCGGTCAACGCCGCAAAACACTGGATTTCCGTCCGCGAGCAAACGCACCCGGCCTTTGCCGCCAGCGTGCTGTGGCGCCTGGCGCTGCCCTCGGCGGCGACATCGCCCGGGCTGGACGGCTTGCGCGCCATCGAATGGGGCGGCGGTCAGCGCTGGTATGCCGGTGAAGCCGGCGATGCCGTGCGCGGTGCGGCGGCCCGCCTCGGCGGCCATGCCGTGCTCTATCGGGCGCCGGAGTCGCTGCGCTGCCTGGAAGGCCCCTTTGCCCCGCTGTCGCCAGCCCTGCTGGCGCTGCACCGCCGCCTGAAAAAGTCTTTCGACCCGCGCGGCATTCTCAATCCCGGCCGGCTTTACGCGGAGTTCTGATGGATACCCGACTCGCCGATTTCATTCGCGACACCCCGGCCGGCCAGGAGGCCGAGGCCATCCTTCGCACCTGTGTCCATTGCGGTTTCTGCACCGCGACCTGTCCGACCTACCAGTTGCTCGGCGACGAGCTGGACGGGCCGCGCGGCCGCATCTACCTGATCAAGCAGGTTCTCGAAGGTCAGCCGGTCACCGAAAAGACGCGCAGCCACCTCGACCGTTGCCTGACCTGCCGCTCCTGCGAAACGACGTGTCCGTCGGGGGTCAAATACGGCCACCTGCTCGATATCGGCCGTCAGGTCGTCGAGGAAGAGCTGCAACGCCCGTTGAGCGAAGCGCTGCCGCGCCTGCTGTTGCGCGAAGTGTTGCCGCGCCCGGCCATTTTCGGTCCGGCCATCCAGCTTGGTCGCATGCTGCGCCCGCTGCTGCCCAACGTGCTGGCCGACAAGTTGCCGCCGACGCAGCCGGCCGCCGGGCCGTGGCCGGCCAAGGGCCGGCAGCAACGACGCATGCTGGTGCTGGCCGGTTGCGTGCAGCCGACGCTGGCGCCGAACATCAATGCGGCCACCGCCCGGGTGCTGGATCGCCTCGGCATCGAACTGTTCGAGGAGGCCAAGGCCGGCTGCTGCGGCGCCGTCCGCTTCCATCTGAACGACCAGGAACGGGCCAGGGACGACATGCGGCGCAATATCGACGCCTGGTGGCCGCATGTCGAAGCCGGCATCGAGGCGATTGTCGCCACCGCTTCCGGTTGCGGCGTGCAACTGCGCGACTACGGCCATGCCCTGGCCGATGATCCGGTGTACGCCGAAAAAGCCGCTAAAATCAGCGCCCTGACGCGCGACCCGTCGGAGGTGGTGGCCGCCGAGCGCGAAAGCTTGTTGCCGCTGTTCCGGAAAAACACGGCAGACCTGGGAAAACTGGCTTTTCATTCGCCGTGCACGTTGCAGCACGGCCTGAAAATCCGCGGTGTGATCGAGGAATTGCTGCAGGCGGCCGGTTTTGAACTGACCCCGGTCGCCGATGGCCATTTGTGCTGCGGCTCGGCTGGTACCTACTCGGTTTTGCAGGCCAAGTTGTCCCTGCAGTTGAAGAGCAACAAGCTGGGCGCGCTGACCGCCGGCGGGCCGGCACAGATTGCCACCGCCAACATTGGCTGCCTGACGCATTTGCAGGCCGGGAGCACGATACCGGTCCGCCACTGGATAGAATTAATGGATGAGGTAATCGCGTAATGGGTATGTCGGTGGCCGAGGCCGTCCGGACGCTGGACGACGAAGCGGCAAAAAAAATGAAGCGCCTGATCGAGCGCGGCGTGAAGATTCCACCTCAGCCACGGGTGCTTGAGGAGTTGCGCAAGCATTTGCAGCGCAAGGAGTTCGATGTCCGCCTGCTGTCCCGGGTAATCAACCAGGATGCGGGGATTACGGCGATGTTGTTCAAGGTGGTGACGAGTGCCGCCTACAAGCAACATCAACCTTTCGAAACGGTCGAACAGATTCTGCACGCGGTCGGCGTGCGCCAGACTTTCAACCTGGTGCAGGCGATTTCCTTGGCCGCCCAAGGCGACCTTAAGAAGAACCCGCAGGTCTATGAAGCCTTCTGGGCGCGCTCGCAGGCAGTTGCCCAACTGGCCATGCTGATTGCCGACGAGCGTATCGCGGTCTGCAACATCTTTCCCGACCAAGCCTATCTGGCGGGAGTCTTCCACGATTGCGGCGTGCTGCTGCTGATGCAGCGCTTTTCGTCCTACTGTGCCGAAATGCACCTTGGCGAACCGGGGCGCTGGGTCGAACTGGCCGAGGAAGACAGCAAGTTCAGTGCCGACCACTGCGTTGTCGGTTACATTGTGGCGCGTCATTGGCATTTGCCGGATTTCATCTGCGATGCCATCCGGTATCACCACGACATTCGCGAACTCGGCATGCATGCCTCGCGCACGATGGTGGCCATCCTGCAACTGGCAGTCGATATCTACTACCGCGACCAGCGTGTCGCCAATCCGGAGTGGGAGCAGGTCAAGGACGAGGTCCTGCCCGAACTCGGCATGAGTGACGACGGTTTGCTCGAATTTGTCGATGTCATCATCGAGCGTTTCCATGCAGGCCAGCACTGAAGCGGCTTTGCGGGCTGTTTCTGTGACAGTGTTAAGCGTCGGCGACGGCTTTCATGATAATCTTTCTCCCCAAAAGGAGAGGGAATGCCGATAGCAATTGATGCCTGCGCCGCACAACATCAGGGGGATCGCAAGGAACAGCAGGACCGCGTGGCGATCCTGCCGCACACCAGGAAAAAAGGCATCGCGCTGGCCGTCGTCGCCGACGGCATGGGCGGCCATACCGGGGGCGCGCTGGCGGCCGAGCAGGTAATCCATACCGCACGCAACAATCTCGATCATTTCGCGCCGGCCGACGAGAGCCCGCAGGTCATGCTGGAAAACAGCATGCGCGAGGCGCATACGATGATCAAGGCCTCCCGCTTCATCAATGAAAAGGACCCGCACAGCACGGCGGTGATGCTGCTGCTGCAGCCCGGCAAAGTGACCTGGGCACATTGCGGTGACAGCCGCTTGTACCGTTTCAAGGGCAATAAGCTGGTCAGCCGGACGGTCGACCACTCCTATGTCGAACATTTGCTGGCCACCGGCCGCATTACGGCAGAGCAGGCGCTGACCCACCCGAATCGCAACGTGCTGCTGACCTCGCTCGGTGGCCAGGAAGAGCCGAAATTCGATTTCGCCGAGGCCGAGAGCTTTGCCGGCGGCGAAGCTTTCGTACTGTGCTCGGATGGCCTCTGGGCCTATTTCGACGATGAGGAAATGGCCAGCGTCATCGCCGAGAATTCGGCGCGCAACGCCTGCGAGATACTCATCGAACGTGCCCGCCACCGTGGCCGCGGGGCTGGCGACAACATCTCGCTGGCGATCATCAAACTGGTTGAGGTCGAGGCGCCGAAAGTCGTGCCGCCGGTCGGTTTCGTGCCGCGCCCGAAGAACTGAGCCACCTTTTGCCCGACGTAAAAACGGCGCCACGCAGGCGCCGTTTTTTTTGAGCCGGGTGACTGCCTACTTGCGGCCGAGGCCGCCTAGCAGAGCGGCAACGACCCGTTTCGGCTTGTGCGGATCGGCCTTGGCCGGGGCGTTCGGTGAGTCCGGCACTTCGCCGCGCGGCTTGGTGTCTTCGTAGGGTTTGCTGAAATCGAAACCGTCCGCTGCGATCATCGGATTGCGTCGTGGGCGACGCTCGTAACGGTCGGCGCTGCGTTCCGGACGTTCGGAACGCTCGCTGCGCTCCGGGCGCTCGGCACGATGGGCGACCGGGGCCTTGACCGGGGCCGGGGCACGTTTTTTCTTGTTGCCCGGCGGGTATTCGTATTCCGGCTCCGGCTCGAAGCCAGCCACTTCGACCTGTTCGATCGGGCGCTTGATCAGTTTCTCGATATCGACCAAGTAGCCGACTTCGTGCGCGCTGACCAGCGAGATGGCATTCCCCATCTTGCCGGCCCGGCCGGTGCGGCCGATGCGGTGCACGTAGTCTTCCGGCGTGTGCGGCAGTTCGTAATTGATGACGTAGGGCAGGTCATCGACATCGAGGCCGCGTGCCGCGACGTCGGTCGCGATCAGGGCATCAGTCTCGCCACCCTTGAAGGCTTCGAGCGCCTTGATCCGGTCGAGCTGGCTCTTGTCACCGTGGATGGCATCGGCCTTGATGCCGGCCCGTTGTAGTTCGCGAGTCAGGCGCGAGCAGCCCTGCTTGGTACGCATGAAGACGATGCACTGGCGGATTTCACCGGACTTCAGCAGCTTGGTCAGTAGACCGCGCTTGCCGTATTCCGAAACCGGGTGCACGCGGTGGGTGATGGTGTCGGAGACCTGGTTGCGGCGGGCGACTTCGATCAGGACCGGCGACTTCAGCATGGTGTCGGCCAGCTTCTTGATTTCTTCCGAGAAGGTGGCCGAGAAGAGCAGGCTCTGCCGCTGCTGCGGCAGCATGTTCAGGATGCGGGTGACATCGGGGATGAAGCCCATGTCGAGCATGCGGTCGGCTTCGTCGAGGACCAGGGCCTGTACCGAGTTGAAGCTGACGCTCTTGTTCTCGACGTGGTCGAGCAGGCGGCCCGGAGTGGCGACGAGAATCTCGACGCCCTTCTTCAGTTCGGCGATCTGCGGCTTGATATCGACGCCGCCGTAGGCGCACATGGCGCGGATCGGCGTGTGCTTGCTGTAGGACTTGACCGATTCGAAGACCTGCATCGCCAGTTCGCGGGTCGGGGCCAGGATCAGGGCGCGTACCGGGTGCTTGGCGGGCGACGGGCTGCTGCTGGCGAAGGGCAGGATGCGTTGCAGGATGGGCAGCGTGAAGGCGGCCGTCTTGCCGGTGCCGGTCTGGGCGCCGCCCATGATGTCCTTGCCGCTGATGACCAGCGGGATGGCCTGGGCCTGGATCGGGGTCGGCTTGGTATAGCCTTCGTCGAGCACGGCGCGCAGCAATTCTGGTGCCAGGCCGAGGTCGGCAAAGGTGATTTCAGGGGCGGTTTCCGTCGGTAACACCGCCGCCGGGGTGCTGGCAGCGTCGCCAGCTAACGTATTGATTTCAGACATGGGTCAGTATTATACGCTTCCCGCGACTTGATCACCCGGATATGACCGGCCAGCGATTTTTTGTTCCAATAAGCTGTCCGGCAGCGAGTCAGGGGCTGGCTCAGGCGCCGTTCACCAGTTCTGCCAGGTGCTGGCGGTTGATCGGCTTGACTAGAATGTCGTCGAAGCCGGCCGCCAGGAAACGTTCGCGCTCTTCCTGGAAGGCATGGGCGGTGTAGGCGATGATACGCATCTGCGCGCCGCCCGGTAGCTGGCGCAGCCGGCTGCAGGTCTCTTCACCGGACAGCCCGGGCATGCTGATGTCGAGCAGGACCAGTCTCGGGGCAAGGCGTTCGGCCAGTTGCAGCGCCAGTTCGCCGGACTCGGCCTCGGCGACCGTCCATCCGAGCTTTTTGAGCAGGGCGATGGCCAGCAGGCGGTTGGTGGGGTGGTCATCGACGACCAGCGCCTGACGCTCAGTCATGCTTGTTCTCGAGGGGAAGGTAAATGGTGAAGGTGGAGCCGATGCCGAGGGTGGACTCGAGCCTGACGTGACCGCCCATGTGCTCGGCCAACTGGCGGACAATGGCGAGGCCGAGCCCGGTGCCGCCGTGTTCGCGGGTCAGGAAATGCTCGAGTTGCTTGAATTTTTCGAAGACGGCCTGCTGATGTTCGGGGGCAATGCCGGGGCCGGTATCGCGGACGGCGAAGGCGATTTGCTGCTCAAACCGCTCGACACTCAGCGTGACGCTGCCGCGCACGGTGAATTTGATGGCGTTGCTCAGCAGGTTGTTGAGCAGTTGACGCAGCCGGGTCGGGTCGACCTGGAGCGTGGCGGGCAGGCCGCCGGCCACTTCCTCGGTCAATTGGATGCCTTTCGCCTGTGCGCTACTGCGGTGGTTGGCCGTGGTTTCCCGGATGAAGTCGGCGAGCGGCAGGTCGATCGGGTTCAGCGTCATTTCACCGGCTTCGATCTTGGCCAGGTCGAGAATTTCGGAAACCAGCTTGAGCAGGTGTTCGCCGCTGCCCTGGATGATGCTGGCGTATTCCTTCTGGGCCGGATCGCTCAATTCGGCGTTGAGCAGTTCGGCAAAGCCGAGGATGCCGTTGAGCGGGGTGCGCAGTTCATGCGAAACGGTGGCCAGGAAGGCAGACTTCAGGCGGCTGGCTTCCTCGGCCTTTTCCTTGGCTTCCTCGAGGCGGGTGAAGGATTCCTCGACCGAGTCGGCCATCTGGTTGAAGGAGCGGGCCAGTTCGCCCATCTCGTCCGCTGATCCGGCGTCGAGGCGGTGTTGCCGATCGCCTTGCTGGAAGGCGCGGATGCCGCTGATCATGCGGGTGATGCGCCCGGTCAGCAGATTGGCCATCCAGACCGCAATGCCGATGACGAGTAGCACCATCAGCGCTGTCGACCCCCAGAGACCGATGGCGGTCGACGTCAGGCTGCGCTGGATATCGTCGAGCATGGCGCCGCGCTGGCTCTTGAAGCTGTTGTCCTTTTCGGCGAGCAGGGTGTTGATCTTGCCGGCGGTTTCGGTCGCCGCCTTGTGGAATTCGTCGACATTGGCGCCGATCGTGACGAAACCGAAGCCCTGCGGCGTCTTGCCGTACTGCCCTGTGTAATAGGGGATGGCGGCGGCGGTGGTCAGCTTCCACAGGCCGGAGAAAAAGATGACGAAGGAGCCGGAGCCGCCGTGCTCGGTAAGGGCATTCCAGCCGTCGCATTGCGGCGAGAAGTTCAGGTAGCGGCAGTCGAGCCCGACCGTGCCGGCCTTGGCCAGTGCCTTGGCCGGCTTCTTGTTGAGGTTCTGTTCCCTGAAGCTCGGCGTGGCGGCGAGGAATTCGTGGCTCGGCTTGCCGCTCTGCTGCCATTCGGCGTACAGCTCCTCATCCAGCCATGGGGTGGCCGGCAGTCCGCTTTGCGGGTCGTAGCCGACGATGAAGTAATCGCGCGGGTGGGAAATCGAGCGGCTCTTGTAGTCCCAGAGGAAGGCGTAATTGCCCTTGATGGCGTCGGCGATCGGCGTGTAGCGCTCTTCGGTCGGCATCAGGCGGTCGGAGAACTGGCGAATGTGGTCGTGGTCCAGCGCCAGCGTCACGTAGCCGCTGATTCGACCGTCTTTGACGACCGGCATCGCCCAGCGCACGATGCCGCGAAAGCGCTTGCCGACTGGGTTTTCGGTGCCGGCGTAGGCGGATTCGGTCGGCTGGAAAGGCTTGCCGGCTTTTTCCAGGGTGGCCGGCAGGTACGGGCCGATGAACTGAGTCGGAACGTAGGCGCCGATGACATCGGAGACGTAGATTTCGCCGGGCTTCAGCTTTTTCAGTTCGGCGAAATAGGTTTCGGCCTTGACGAAGGTATTGCTGCGGTCGACGACGTTTTTGAGGCCTTTTTCAGTCAGGTTGCCGCTGGTGACCTTGATTTTTTCCTGACCGGCGAGGTCGATGTAGGTCATTTCAACGAACAGGGGCCGTTGCTCGGCCTCGCCGAAATATTCCGGCGGCCGGCTGTGGAAGTCGCGCGCATTGTCCGGCAGTACCGGGCGGGTAACCTTGGCGGTGCGTTCGATGGCCTTTTCCGGTACCCAGGACTTGCCATCTTCGGCCAGATGCCAGGCGCCATGCTGGTAAATCGGCCGATTGCGTTCGCCGAGAAAGTGGCGGAAGGAGGCATCGGAGAGTTCAATGCCGGCGGCCAGGCGAATATCGCGATCGCGGTCGTAAAGGAAACTGGCGATTTCCTTGGCGGCATCGGTGGTCAGCGCCTCGATCGCCTCGCGTGAACGGAGGTCGAGGGCGCGGATGGAGTCGTCGGTGACGGTCTTGCCGACCGTCTTGATGCTGTCGAGCATCGCATCGGCCATGCCGCCGGCCTTAACCGAAACGTCTTCGCCAAGCTGTTGCGCGGCATGCCAGGCAAACCAGGCGAGCAGAACGAGGGGGACGACCTTGATCAGGACAAAGATCGCAATCAGCTTGCCGCGTATGCCACTGAGAAAGCTGGGCAATTTCATGTCTCTTCCTCTGGGTTGGCGGCTTGGTCGCCGAAAACCGTTGGGGGCTTAGTGTTTTGTGGCGCTCTTTTCGGCGTCCTTGGGGCCGCTTTTTTCACCTTCGGCTTCGGCGCTGGCGGCTGCCGCCTCGGCTTTCTTGCGTTTCTTGGCGGCGGCCGGCGATTCCGGTGGCGGCAGTTGCGGGGCGACCGTTTCCAACTGGTTGTCCCGCATGTAGGCGTCCATTTCCTTCCAGCCCTCGTAGATGGCCGCCTTGGGCAACCAGCTGTAGATCGAATAACAGTCTTCAATGGCACGGCCGGACTGGCGGCAGGCGCTGCCGACGGCCTTGCCTTCGGCCTGCAGGTTGGCTTCCTTCTTGGCCGGGTCTTCCAGGCCCAATTTCTGGTTGACCTGGTCGCAGCCGCCAAGGGCGAGCAGGACAATGAGAATGAGGGAAGGGCGCGTCATCATGGCTTGCGATTTTCGCACAGGTTCACGGCAAAATTACAGCAAAGGACGGGGTTTCGCCCGCCTTTGCCGCTGCTTCGCTTATTTGCCCGGGGGGCGGACGCTCAGGCCCTGAAG
The DNA here is from genome assembly GCF_009469765.1 of Dechloromonas hortensis. Lineage (GTDB taxonomy): Bacteria > Pseudomonadota > Gammaproteobacteria > Burkholderiales > Rhodocyclaceae > Azonexus > Azonexus hortensis. The sequence continues at coordinate 75,409 of NZ_SSSQ01000013.1, read as the reverse complement.
CCAGCTATCGAGGATCGGCATGGCGTAGGTTTCGAGCGGGAACATTTGCGGATTTCGGGTCCAGTTGAACAGCATGCCGTCGAGCAGGCTGATCAATCCGATGGTGATCTGATGCGGCGTCAGGCCGAGCCGGATCTGGCCGCGTTCCTGGGCCAGCGTGAAGGCGCGTTGCAGGATGTCGATATGGTTCTCGCCTTCTTCGAGGTGGCTGTCGCGGATATTGGCCATCTCGCCGACGTACTCGCACTTGTGCCAGAGAATCTCGAACACCTTGCGGAAGTTGGCATCGCTCAGCATCTTGCCGAGAAACTCGCGTGACGCATCCTCGATGAATTGCAGCGGGTCAGCCGCTATGCGGGCTTCGCGGTCCTCGGCATTGATCAGCAAGGGGCAGATCAGGCGTTCGATCATCGCATCGAACATTGCTACCTTGTTCTCGAAGTGCCAGTAGATGGCGCCGCGGGTGACGCCGGCTTCCTTGGCAATGTCGTTGAGCGAGGTGTGGGCGACGCCCTTGTGGTTGAACACCGCGACCGCCGTATCGAGAATGCGGTTGCGGGTGACCTGGGCGTCTTCCTTGGTTCTGCGGGCCATCTTTTCTCTCCCTTCCTGCCGCTCAGCTACCGGTCGACTGCCAGCCGCCGCCGAGCGCCTTGAACAGGTCGACGGCCGCACCGAGGCGGTTCTTCCGGCTGTTCAGGTATTCCAGTTGCGCCAGATTGGTCGTCCGCTGCGAATCCAGCACATCCATGAAGCCGGCGTAGCCTGCTTCGTAACGCGCTTGCGACAGTTCGAGGGCGCGCCGTGCAGCTGTAACCTGGGCGGCATTGGCGGTCTCCACATCAGCATACTCTTTCAGGTTGACCAGGGCATCGTTGACCTCCTTGAAGGCACTTTGCAAGGTCTTGCGATAGTTGGCCAGGCTTTCCTTCTGGGCTGCCGTCGCCTGATCGACGCGGGCGCCGGTGCGGCCGGCATCGAAAATAGGCATGCTGAGACCGAGTGCCGTCGACCAGATGCCGGCATTGCCGGTGAACAGATTGGAAAGGGCCATGCTTTCGCTGCCATACATGCCCGTCAAGCTGATCGTCGGAAAGTAGGCGGCCTTGGCGACGCCGATCCGGGCATTGGCGGCGATCAGCTTTTCCTCGGCCTGACGGACGTCGGGCCGGGCTTCGAGCAGCGTGGAAGGCAAGCCGGCCGGCGGGGTCGGCGGCAACGGCAGTTGTTCAAGTTGGCCGCTGGCGATCTTCAGTCCGGGCTGGCCGGTAAGCAGGCCGATCTGGCTTTCCGAAATGGCGCGCAGGCGCTTGACCTGGCTCCATTGCGACTGGGCTGCAGCATAGGCGTTTTCGGCCTGGGCCAATTCGAGGGCGGAGGCGCTGCCAGCGTCGAGGCGAGCCTGGACGATCTTCAACGACTTCTCGCGCGAATTCAGCGTGTCCTGCGTCACGGCCAGTTGCGCGTCGTTGCTGCGCAGCGCCAGATACTCGTTGGCAACCTGGCCGAGCAGAGTCAGTCGGATGCTGTCGCGGCCGAAACGACTGGCCAGCGCTTCGGCGCGGGCGGCCTCGTTGCTGCGCCGGACGCGACCCCAGAGGTCGACTTCATAGCTCAGCGAGAGCGCGGCGCGATGGTTGCTGTAGGTGCCTGAGCCAACCCTCTTGCCGCTGAAGGTCTCGCCGCTGCTCTGGTTCCGGCCGTTGCTGGTGCCGAGACTGACATTCGGGTAGTAATCGGCACCTGCTTCGCGTGCGGCGCCTTCGGCCGCTTCGAGGCGGGCGATGGCGGCCTGCAGATCCTGGTTGGCGTCGAGGGCTTGCTGGATCAGATTGTTCAGCGTGCTGTCGCCAAACAGCGTCCACCATTCCGGATTGACCGGTGCTTCGCTGCGCGCTTCGGCAACGGCAACCGGGGGGGCGTCCTTGAAGTAATCGGGCAGCCAGGCACTCGGGCGCAGGTAGTCGGGGCCGACGGCGCAGCCGTTGAGCAGGGTTGCTGCGGTCAACGCTGCGGCGAGGCGGATTTTCGAAGCGGATTTATTCAGGGCGTGCATCTCAGTTTTCCTCCGACTGGGCAGCATGCAAGTCGCCGGCCGGGCGCACTTGCTTGCCGCGCTCCAGCCACTTGAAGAACAGCGGAATGAATATGGTGGCGATGAAGGTGGCGGCGATCATCCCGGCGAAAACGCCGGTCCCCATCGACTGGCGGGCGGCGGCGCCGGCGCCGGTGGCCTTGACCAGGGGGAAGACGCCAAGCACGAAGGCGAGCGAGGTCATGACGATCGGCCGGAAGCGGAGACGGGCGGCCTCCAGTGCGGCATCAACGACATTCATCCCTTCGGCGTACTTCTGGGCGGCGAACTCGACGATCAGGATGGCGTTTTTCGAGGCCAGCCCGATCAGCACGACGAGACCGATCTGGAAGTAGATGTCGTTCGGCATGCCGCGCAGCCAGATAGCGGTCAGGGCGCCCATCAGTGCGAACGGAACGGCCATGATGACGGCGACCGGCAGTGACCATTTTTCGTACTGGGCGGCGAGGATCAGGAAGACCATGATGATGGCGAAGACGAATGCCTGCATCGACGAGCCGGAGCTGCGCTTTTCCTGGAAGGCCTGGCCGGTCCAGGAAATTTCGTAGCCGGTGGGCAGCGTGGCAGCTGCAACTTCCTCGACGATCTTGATGGCGTCGCCGGAACTGATGCCGGTCTTGCTGTCACCCATGATCTTGGCGGCGACGAAGCCGTTGAAGCGTTCGACCTGTTCCGGGCCGACGACGCGCTTGACGGTGCTGATCGCCGACAGCGGAATCATCGCGTTGCTGGTCGAACTGCGGACATAGACCTTGCCGAGATCTTCCGGCTTCATCCGGTAATTGGCCTCGGCCTGTAGCTGGACGCGATAGACGCGACCGGACTTGTTGAAGTCATTGACGTAGAGCGCACCCATCGTGCTTTGCAGCGTGTCATAGACGTGCGACAACGAAATGCCGAGCGCCAGCGCCTTCGGCTCGTCCACTTCGACGAACAGTTGCGGCACGGTCGGGCGGAAGAAGGTGCTGATCCGGGTGAATTCCGGGCGCTTCTGCAACTCGGCCATGAACTGCTGGGTAACCTCGTTCAGCTTCTTGGTGTCGCCGTCCACGCGGTTCTGCAGATAGACCTCGAAACCGCCGGCGCTGCCCAGGCCCATGATCGGGGGCGGGTTGAAGACGAGCGCCATGCCGTCCGACTGCATCATGCCCATCCCCATGAACTTGCCGGCCAGGTCCTGTGCCTTGCCCTCGCGTTCGCTCCAGTCCTTGAGCGGGATGAAAATGGTGCCGGCATTCGGCTTGCTGCCGCCGCCGATCAGGTCGAAGCCGGAAACGATGAAGGTGTGCTTGACGGCCTCGTCCTTGCTGATCATCTGGCGCATGTTTTCGCCGGTCTTCTGGGTTCGCTTCAGCGTTGCGCCATCCGGCAGCATCAGCGCCGAGATCAGGTAGCCCTGGTCTTCGGCCGGCACGAAACTGCCGGGGATGATGCGGAAGAAGGCCACGGTCGACCCGATAACGAGGGCAAAAATGATGCCGCCGATGATGCCGTGCTTCAGGGTCAGGCCAACGGTGCTGGTGTAGGAGCGGGTAAAGCGCTCGAACAGGCGGTTGAAGGGCTTGAACAACTTGTGTTCGGTATGCTGGGCCTTGAGCAGCAGCGCGCAGAGGGCCGGGGTCAGGGTCAGCGCGACGACACCGGAGAGGACGACGGCGACGGCGACGGTGACGGCGAACTGCTTATAGAGCTGGCCGGCGATGCCGCCGAGGAAGGCGACCGGAATGAATACCGCGCAGAGCACCAGCACGATGGCGACCAGGGCGCCCTGAACCTCCTGCATGGCCTTGATCGCGGCGTCCCTTGGCGACAGCTTTTCTTCAGCCATCAGGCGCTCGACGTTTTCAAGGACGACGATCGCGTCATCGACGACGATACCGATCGCCAGCACCATCGCGAACAGCGTCAGCGTATTGATCGAGAAGCCGAACAGCCAGAGACCGGCGAAGGTACCGATCAGCGAAATCGGCACGGCGACCATCGGGATCAGCGTGGCGCGCCAGCTCTGCAGGAAGATATAGACGACCGCCAGGACCAGCACCATGGCTTCGATCAGCGTATGGACGACTTCGTTGATCGAGGCCGAGACGAAGCGGGTGGTATCGAACGGAATGACGTAGCCCATGCCTTCCGGGAACTTGACCTTCAACTCGTCCATCTTGGTCCGCACCTTGGCGGCCACATCCAGCGCGTTGGCGCCGGTTTGCAGGAAGACACCCATGGCGATGGTCGGCTGGCCGTCCAGCGTCACGCTCTGCTCGTAGCTGTAGGCACCGAGTTCGATGCGGGCGACGTCCTTCAGGCGCAGCGCGCCGCCTGGGCCGCTGGCGCGGATGACGATGTTGCCGAACTCTGCCTCGCTCAGCAGGCGACCCTTGGCGGTCACCGTGTAGACCAGCATCTGGTCGGACGGAGCCGGTTCGGCGCCGATCTTGCCGGCTGCGTTCTGGGCGTTCTGGGCCTTGATCGCAGTTGAGATGTCGCTGGTCGTCAGGCCCAGTTGGGCCATGCGGTCCGGCTTCAGCCAGACGCGCATCGAGTAGTCCTGGGCACCGAAAATGGTCACGTCGCCGACGCCCTTGACCCGCTTCAACTCGTCAACGATGTTCAGGCTGGCGTAGTTGGACAGGAACAGCGTGTTGTATTTGCCCTTGTCCGATTCGAGCGCGACGACTTGCAGAATATCGTTCGAGCGCTTCTGGACGATCACGCCATTGCGCCGCACTTCTTCCGGCAGGCGCGGTTCGGCCGCTTTGACCCGATTATTGACGTTGACCGAAGCGATATCGACATTAGTCCCGACATCGAAGGTTGCGGTAATCGTCACCGTGCCGTTGGCGGCCGCCGACGAGGTGAAGTAGGAGAGATTTTCGACCCCGTTCAGCTGCTCCTCGATCGGCGCGGCGACCGTCTTGGCCAGCGTCTCGGCCGAAGCACCCGGGTAGGTGGCGGTAATCAGCACGGTCGGCGGAGCGATCTGCGGGTACTGCGCAATCGGCAGCACCTGCGAGGCGACCAGCCCGGCGAGGACAATGATGATCGAGATGACCGACGCGAAAATCGGCCGGTTGATAAAGAACTTTGACATGCTTGCTCCTTAACCCTGCTTGGCCGGGGCCGCTGCCGCATCCTTGGCGGGGGCGGCGCCTTCCTTGGCCGGCGCAGCGCCGGGGGCTCCCGGCTGTTCGCCCGGTGCGTGCGGGGCAACCGGGGCGCCCGGGCGCAGCTTCATCAGGTTGTCGACGATGACCTTGTCGCCCGCCTTCAGGCCGCCGAGCACGACCCAGTCCTTGCCGAACCAGTCACCGGTCTTGATCGGACGCGGCGCAACCTTGTTTTCGCTATCAGCCGTCATCACCAGGTTGCCCTGTTCGCTCTGGATCACCGCGCTCTGCGGCACCAGGAAGACATCGGCCTTTTCGCCGGCGAGCAGGCGGATGCGGACGAACTGACCGGGCAGCAGAGAGCCGTCCTTGTTCGGGAATTCGGCCCGCAACTGCTGCGTGCCGAGCGTCGGGTCGATCGTGCTGGCCAGGAAGTTCAGCTTGCCGGTTACCGGATAGACGCTACCATCCGGCAGCACCATCTCGACCCCGGTCACCGTCTTCGGCGTCAGGCGGCCGCCCGGCAACTTGGCCGCTTCGCTTTCGGAAATGCTGAAACGCACCCACATCGGATCGTTCTGGTAAACCGACGTCAGCAAGCTGTCGGAGCCGACGGAAATCAGGTTGCCGACCGATTTGGCGGCCCGCCCGCTGACGCCGTCGACCGGGGCGGTAACGGTGGTCCAGGACAAGTTCAACTGGGCCTGGCGCAAGGCGGCCTGGGCCAGTTCATTGGCGCTCGTCGCATCATCAACTTCCTTGCGGCTGACGCCCTGGACTTCGATCAGCTTCTTCATCCGGGCCATTTCGCGCTCGGTCTGGTCGGCCTTGGCCTTGGCTTCGGCAAAGGCGATTTCATAGCTGGAGCGATCAATCTGGAACAGCGGTTGCCCCGCCTTGACCGGTTGGCCTTCCTGATAAAGCTGCTTGACCAGGATGCCGCCGACCCGGGCCCGTACTTCGGCTTCCTTGGCACCTTCAGTCTGGGCCATGATTTCGACGGCATTCGGCACGCTCTGTGTTTGCATCTCGATCACGGTGACCGGCATTGGACCCATCGGCGGTTTCTGCGGCGCATCGGCGCCGGAACAGGCAGTCAGTGCCAGGGCGCTGGTGATGAGGAGCGAAAGAAGCAAGGGCTTGGCTGTACGGTACGGCAAGGCGGTGTCGAGAGGCATGTCAGGGCTCCGGGAGGGGATTTGTTTTTGATGCCTGCGATTATAGATACATTCAAGAATGTATGTAAATACTCAGTTGCGAATAATTTGCATTGCCACAAAGGCCTGAGCGGCTTCTGTTTTGGACGGGTCGGGGCTGTTTTTGTAGCCAGGACGGGAGGCGGGCGCGATTGCTAGCGACGCAAAAAAAGCCCGGTGGCGGTGCCACGGGGCTTTCATTACTTTGCTGCGAGGCGCGGCGATAGCCGCTCGTCAATTAGCCGTTGCGGCCGAATTTTTCCAGCAATTGGCCGAGTTTTTCGGTGCGTTGGCGTTCAGCGGCCTCGGCGGCGCGTTCGGCCTTGCGCTTCTCGGCTTCCTTTTTCAGGCGCTCGCGGATGGTTTCGCTGGCGTGCTTGCGATGCTCGTCGGTGACTTCGTCGGTCGAGTTGCCATCGAGGTCGAAACGGACGGTCGCCTTTTCCATGACCTTGAGGTAACGCATTGAATTGGTGTGGATGCCCAGCGCGACACGCAGGATCTTGCGCTGGATTTCCGGCATCCGGGCCAGCAGTTGCTTGTCGATGCCGATCGCCAGCGGTTGGCTGTCGCGGAAGACCGCAAAGTCGGCCTGCAGTTTTTTCAGCAGGCTGCGCGGGGTCTGGGCGGGCGGGGTTTCTGGCGTGGCGTTGACGGTATTCATCGTACGGAAGCGGCTGTGTGCATATGATCGGCCGGAGCGTACCACAGCCCCCGCTCGATTCCCGATGATTCGGCTCAATGATTGTTGACGAGCGTTATAATTTCGCGTTTACCGAAACACTTGGAGTGCCCATGTACCTAATCCGCCCCCTGGTTGCTGCCGTCGCCCTGGCGCTGGCGTTTTCCGCCAATGCCGCCAAGCCCAAGCCGGCTCCGGCTGCTAAACCCGCTGCCGCCCCGGTTGCTCCGGCCGATTTGGAACTGGCCCACAATCTCGGTCCGCAGGGTGAAGAGCGCCTGCAGGCTTTCGTCGATCACTTCAACAAGGATCACAACGGTTCGATCAAGCTGGTCCGGACAAGCAAGGATGGCAAGCCGGCAGGCCTCAATCTCGTGCGTCACTATGACATGGATGATGTGCTGAGCAAGCCGGCCAACTTCATTCCGCTCCATCAGATGATGAGCAAGGCCGGCCAGCCGTTCAGCGCCGCCGACCTGTCGCCTGACCTGAAGGCAGGCGTCGTCGATGCCAAGGGGCGCCTGGTGGCGCTGCCGCTGGTCTATTCGACGCCGGTGCTGTTCTATAACAAGAATGCGTTCCGTCGGGCCAAACTCGATCCGGAGCAGCCGCCGAAGACCTGGTTCGAAATGCAGGGCGTCCTCGACAAGCTGCAGGACGCTGGCTACTCTTGTCCCTACACCTCTTCCTGGCCGGTCTGGGTGCATATCGACAACGTTAGTGCCGTTTCCGGTGTGCCGGCGATGACCGACAAGGGGCAGCTGATTTTCAACGGCCTGCCGCAGGTCAAGCATATCGCGATGATGGCGACCTGGCAGAAGGCGGGCTATTACAAGAGCTTCGGTCGTCGTGATGAAGCCAGCGCGCGGTTCAACGAAGGCGAGTGCGCGATGATCACCACCGATTCCCGCGAGCACACCGATTTCCGTGAAGCCAAGGGCGTCGAGCTCGGCGTCGCGCCGCTGCCTTACCACGACGATGTCTACGGCGGCCGCCAGAGTACGCTGGCCGATGGCGCCTCGCTGTGGGTCGGTGCCGGTCGCTCCGCCGCCGAGTACAAGCAGGCTGCCAAGTTCGTTGCCTACCTGTTGACGCCGGAAATGCAGATCGAAATGGTCCGTAGCTATGGCCAGTTGCCGCTGACGGCCGCCGCTCGCGCCGCAGTTGGCAGCAAGTTGCTACAGGATGGCGACAAGACGATGCAGGTGGCCAAAGCCTCGCTGAATGGCAACGGCGCCAAGCCGGCCGTTCGTGCTGCCAATATCGACGCAGTACGCATCATCATCAACGAAGAACTGGAAGCCGTCTGGGTCGACAAGAAGCCGGCCAAGGCGGCGCTGGATGCAGCGGTGACGCGCGGCAACGCGGTGCTGGCGGCCAAGCCGGCGCTGAAAAAAGCGCAGCCTTTCTGATGCAACAAATGCTGCCGCGCTGGTTTGCCCATCGCGGTGGCGGTAGCCTGGCGCCCGAAAATACCCTGGCCGGCATCCGCTTGGCAGCGCGAATGGGGTTTCGGGCCGTCGAGTTCGACGTCATGCTGAGTGCGGACGGTACTCCCGTCCTCATTCACGACGAAACCCTGACCCGGACGACCAATGGCGCCGGACGCGTCTGCGAGACGCCGGATGAGATTCTGTTTGGGCTCGACGCCGGGGGCGGTGAGTCGATTCCCCGTTTTGCCGAGGCGGCTGCGCTGTGCCGGGAACATGGTCTGTTGGCCAATGTAGAGATCAAGCCGGCGACCGGCCATGAGGTGCAGACGGCGACCGTCGTCGCCCAACTGACCGCCGCGTTGTGGCAGGGGGCCGCTGTACAGCCGCTGATCTCCTCGTTTTCTCTTGAGGCACTGGAGATCGCCCGCGATCTGGCGCCGGACATTCGGCGCGGTGTGCTATTCGACAGCGTGCCAGCCGACTGGCTGGCCGAAATGCGTCGCCTGCGGGCGTTTTCCCTGCACTGCGATGCCAAGCTTCTGAGCGACGAAGTTCTGGCCGAGGCCCAGGCTGCAGGTATTCCCGTGCTTTGTTATACGGTCAACGCGCCGGAACAGGCAAAAATGCTGCTCCAGCGTGGGGTCAGCGCGCTTTTTACCGACCGGCTCGACCTCTTTGTGTCGGAAGCCGGTGTTGGCCTGGGCTTGCCGTAGCCCGGCCGGCATCAGCACTCACTGAAGGCCGGCGCTTTCATTTAAAATTACGCTTTTCGAATTCAACGCCTTTGAGGCCGCCAGCTTATGAAAAGCTCAGAAATCCGCCAGCAGTTCCTCGACTTCTTCGCCTCCAAGGGCCACCAGATTGTTTCATCCAGCTCGCTGGTGCCACACGAGGACCCGACCCTATTGTTCACCAATGCCGGGATGAACCAGTTCAAGGACGTCTTCCTCGGCTTCGACAAGCGCCCCTACAGCCGGGCGACGACCTCGCAGAAGTGCGTGCGCGCCGGCGGCAAGCACAACGATCTGGAGAACGTCGGCTACACCGCGCGTCACCACACCTTCTTCGAAATGCTCGGCAACTTCAGCTTCGGCGACTATTTCAAGCGCGATGCGATCAAGTACGCCTGGGAGTTGTTGACCGAGGTCTACAAGCTGCCCAAGGACAAGCTGACCGTCACCGTCTATGCCGAGGATGACGAAGCATACGACATCTGGACGAAAGAGATTGGCGTGCCGGCCGAGCGGGTGATTCGCATCGGCGACAACAAGGGCGCCCGTTACGCCTCCGACAATTTCTGGATGATGGGCGACACCGGTCCCTGCGGTCCGTGCACCGAAATCTTTTACGACCACGGCGAAAAGCACTGGGGCGGCCCTCCGGGATCGCCGGAAGAAGATGGCGACCGTTTCATCGAAATCTGGAACAACGTCTTCATGCAGTTCAACCGCGACGAGCAGGGTGTCATGCATCCGCTGCCCAAGCCTTCGGTCGACACCGGCATGGGCCTGGAGCGCATCTCCGCCGTGCTGCAGGGCGTGCACGCCAACTACGAGATCGATCTGTTCCAGGCACTGCTCAAGGCGGCCGCGCGCGAAACCTCCGATGCCGACATGGACAGCCCGTCGCTCAAGGTGTTGGCCGACCATATCCGCGCCTGCTCCTTCCTGCTCGCCGACGGCGTCATTCCCGGTAACGAGGGGCGCGGCTACGTGCTGCGCCGGATCATCCGTCGTGCCATCCGCCACGGTTACAAGCTCGGTGCTCGCGCCGCCTTCTTCCACAAGATGGTGCCGGACCTGGTCGCCGAAATGGGCATGGCCTATCCGGAGCTGACCCAGAACCAGACACGGATCATGGCGACGCTGAAGCAGGAAGAAGACCGCTTTTTCGAAACCATCGAGCACGGCATGGCCATCGTCGAAACCGAATTGGCGGCGTTGAAGGCGGCCGGCAACAAGGTTTTCAACGGCGATACCGCTTTCAAGTTGCACGACACCTACGGCTTCCCGCTCGACCTGACCCAGGATATCTGCCGCGAGCACGAAATCACCGTCGATGCCGCCGCCTTCGATGCGGCGATGGCGCGCCAGAAGGAACAGGCGCGTGCCGCCGGCAAGTTCAAGATGGCCGCCAACCTCGAATACGACGGCCCGGCCACCACTTTCCACGGTTACGAAGCGCTCGAGCTGAAGGCCAACGTCCTTGCCCTGTACAAGGACGGTGCTGCGGTCAACCAGCTGAATGAAGGCGAAATGGGTGTCGTCGTTCTCGACAACACGCCGTTCTATGCCGAATCCGGCGGCCAGGTTGGCGACTGCGGCGTGCTGCAGTCGGTACATGGCATCTTTGCCGTGGAAGACACGCAAAAGATTCAGGCTACCGTCTTTGGTCACCACGGTGTCGTCAAGACCGGCGTCATCACGGTCGGCAACGGCGTCAGCGCCAAGGTCGATGTATTGGCCCGGGCCCGCACCGCCCGCAACCACTCGGCGACCCACCTGCTGCACAAGGCACTGCGCGAAGTGCTTGGCGAGCACGTGCAGCAGAAGGGTTCGCAGGTCGATCCGGACAAGACCCGTTTCGACTTCGTGCATAACCAGCCGATGACCGACGAGGAAATCCGCCGCGTCGAGAACATCGTCAATGCCGAAATCCTGGCCAATACGGCCAATGAAACCCGCGTCCTGCCGATTGCCGAGGCCCAGAAACTGGGCGCGATGATGCTGTTCGGCGAAAAGTACGGCGACAGCGTGCGCGTCCTCGACATCGGCTCGTCGCGCGAACTGTGCGGCGGCACCCACGTTTCCCGCACCGGCGACATCGGGCTGTTCAGCATCACCGCCGAAGGCGGCGTCGCGGCCGGCGTGCGCCGGGTCGAGGCGGTCACCGGCGATAACGCTTTGCACTACATGCAGGACATGGAAACCGCCCTTGGTGGGGTTGCCGGTACGCTCAAGGTCTTGCCGAAGGACGTCCATGCCCGTGTGGTTTCCGTCCTCGATCAGGTCAAGAAGCTGGAACGCGAACTGGCCGCGCTCAAGGGCAAGCTGGCCTCGGCCCAGGGCGACGACATGCTTGGCCAGGCAGTCGACATCAAGGGGGCCAAGGTGCTGGCGGCGAAGCTGGAAGGGGCCGATCTCAACGCGCTGCGCGAGACCATGGACAAGCTGAAGGACAAGCTGAAGTCGGCCGCCATCGTGCTGGCTTCGGTGGTCGATGGCAAGGTGACGCTGATTGCCGGCGTCACCGCCGACCTGACCGGCAAGGTCAAGGCCGGCGAACTGGTCAATCAGGTTGCCCAGCAGGTCGGCGGCAAGGGCGGTGGTCGTCCGGACATGGCGCAGGCTGGCGGCACGCAGCCGGAAAACCTGCCGGCGGCACTGGCTTCGGTCGCCGCCTGGGTCGAAGGCAAGCTGTGAGAGCAGCATTTGCGCTGATCTGCATATTGGCGGCCGGGTCGGGCCTGGCCGCCGAACTGGATCGGACTCCGCTGGAGGCGGCGACGGTCGACGGTCAAAAAGTGCGGCTTTTCCCGAATGGCCGCTGGGAGTTCGTCGATGTGGCCAAGGCCGCCGAGGCGAACAAGCTGGCCGCCGAGTATCCGGAGAACAAAACCCGTCCGATCGAAGCCCAGGGGGGGCTGTTTGGCGGCGTCGGGCGGACGATCATGCCCGGCGACAAGGATTACAACCGCGGTTCGCTGAACCCGAAAGTACGCTGAACGCAGGCGAAAAAACGGCCCCGTTTGCCTGGCAAGCGGGGCCGTTTTCTTTGCTGGATCAGCGCAGCAGGCGACCGGCCGGGGCCGGCGCTTCGTAATCCCGAATCACTTCGCCTTCGATGACGTAGCCGTCATCAGCCTTGGCCGTCGCCGCTTCGCGCAACTGCTTGCGCAGACGCCGTGTTTTCCACCACAGCCAGCCAGCCAGTGCCAGGCCGCCGACTGCGACCACGGCGAGGGCGACCAGCGAGAACATGAAGCCCAGTACCAGCAAGGCCGCGCTCAGCATGAAGGCGAGCATTTTGCCGAGCAAGCCGGCAGGCTGTGGCGTCAGGCGGGCCTGTTGGCGAAATTGAGCGTGTTCCTCAGTGGTCATCGAGACTCCGGTGCGAGGTTGGGAAAGGCGGTTTGGTCTGTCGTACTGGCTGATCTTGCGGCAGCGCGACTGGCTTGTCTGTGGCGATTTGGTGCGTCTTCTGTAACAGGTTCAGGATGGCGCCTGGTCGGCCGTGTTTTGGCCGATGCCGTTGGCCCATTGCAGCGCCCGGGTCTGGGCGCGGTTGAGCGCTTTTAGCGTCAGCCTCGGCAGGCTTTGCAGGCTGCCGGCGAGCATGTCGAGATCGCCCGTTTCACTGCTTTCAGCCAAGTGGAGCAGGGTGCCGAGCACACCTTGGCCGGTGCACAGGGCGTCGCGCACCTCGTCGGCCAGGCCGAGCGGAGCGACGATTTCTTCAATCGGCAGGCCGATCAGTGCCGGCATCAGCGACATGATGCCGACCATGAAGGCCTGGTCGGCGAGCGCGTTGTTGTCTGGCTGCAATTCCTGGGCCAGCAATTCCATCAGCCGGCCGCGCGTCGCGGCAAGCAGCAGCAGGGGGTTGGCCGTGCCGTTCTGGTTGCCGGAAGCGAAGAGCAGCAATTGCAGCCAGCGCTGCAGTTGGCGCCGACCGAGCACGGTGATGGCGTGGCGCAGCGAGGTAATGGTTTCACTGGCGCCGGCGCCGACGGAATTGGTCATCCGCAGCAGGTTGACCGTCAGACCCGGCTCCGGCTTCAAGGCTTCTTCCAGTTCGCCAGTGTCGGCATCGCCGAGCAGCAGGCCCATCAGCTTCATCAGCGATAGCTGGGAGTGATCGAGTTTCTTGCCGGCAATGATGGTCGGCTTGGCGAAGTAGTAACCCTGGAACAGCGAAAAGCCGAGCTTCAGGCATTGCTCCATCTGCTGACGCGAATCGACCTTCTCGGCCAGCAAGGTCTTGCCGAGCGGCTTCAGTTTCATGACCAGTTGCATCAGCTGGACACGTGACAGCGGCTGGATATCGACCTTGACCACTTCGACCAGCGCCAGCAGCTCGGCAAACTGCGGTTCGAGCTGGATGACGTCGTCCAGCGCCAGCGTGAAGCCGGCCGCTTTCAGAGCCTTGCAGCGGTCGACGACGGCGGGCGTCGGCGGCACCGTCTCGAGAATTTCCAGGACGACCGATTGCCGTGGCAGTAGTTCGAGCAAGTCGCTGAACAGGAATTCTTCATCGACGTTGATGAAGCCGCGGCATTGGCCGAGCGCGTCGGCGACGCCGAGTTCGGTGAAGGCGTTGGCGATGACGGTGGCCGTGGCGCGCACGCCGTCGGTGAATTCGGCAGCATTGCGAGAGCCGCTGCGAAAGAGCAGTTCGTAAGCGAAGAGCCGCTGCTCGCGATCCAGGATGGGCTGGCGCCCGAGAAACAACTGGTCAGCGGCAACTTCACTCACGAAAACTCCTTAAAACGGTAATTGAATGCCCGGCCAGGCGGCGGTGATGGCCTGCCGGAAAGCGGCCTGGATGCGCGCCAGCGCCGCGTCGTTGTCGGCTTCGAAACGCAGCACGACGACCGGCGTGGTGTTGGACGGGCGGGCCAGGCCGAAACCATCGGCGTATTCTACGCGGAGGCCGTCGATGGTGATCATTTCCTCGGCCCCGTCGAACTTGCCTTCGGCCTTTAGCTTGTCGATCAGCGCGAAGGGTTCGCCTTCGGCCATCTTGATGTTGAGTTCCGGGGTGGACGGCGAATTGGGCAGGTTTTTCAGCAGCGGATTGGCATCGGCGGCGCGAGCCAGGATTTCGAGCAGGCGGGCGCCGGTGTACAGGCCGTCGTCGAAGCCGTACCAGCGTTCCTTGAAGAAGGTGTGGCCGGACATCTCGCCGGCCAACGGGGCGCCGGTTTCCTTCAGCTTGGCCTTGACCAGCGCGTGGCCGGTGTTCCACATCAGCGGCACGCCGCCGTGTTGGCGGATCCACGGGGCGAGCAGGCGGGTGCATTTGACGTCGTAAATGATCTGGCCGCCGGGGACGCGCGACAGCACATCGGCCGCGAAGAGCATCAACTGGCGGTCCGGGTAGATGATTTCGCCGTCCTTGGTGACGACGCCGAGGCGGTCGCCGTCGCCGTCGAAGGCGATGCCGATTTCGGCGTCGGTTTCACGCAGGGCGCGGATGACGTCGGCCAGGTTTTCCGGCTTCGACGGGTCGGGGTGGTGGTTCGGGAAATTGCCGTCGACTTCGCAGAACAGCGGCACGATCTCGCAACCGAGGCGCTTGAACAGTTCAGGGGCAATCGCACCGGCGACGCCGTTGCCGCAATCCATGACGATTTTCATCGGCCGCGCCAGCTTGACGTCGCCGACGATCTTGTCGATATAGGCGGCGCCGACGTCGGCGCTGCGGCGCTTGCCCTGGCCGTGCTTGAGGTCGCCGGATTCGGCGCGCCGCTTCAGGTTCTGGATGGCGTCGAGGGCCAGTGTCGTGCCGCCGATGACCATTTTCAGGCCGTTGTAGTCGGGTGGGTTATGGCTGCCGGTGACCGAGACGCAGGAGTTGCAGCCCAGTTCGTAGGCGGCAAAATAGGTGACCGGGGTCGGCACGCAACCGACGTCGATGGCGTCCACGCCGGCGGCGCAGATGCCGTCCATCAGCGCACCGGCCAGTTCGGGGCCGGACAGGCGACCGTCGCGGCCGACAGCAATGGCGCTCTGGCCTTGTTCGGCGGCCAGCGAGCCGAGGGCGTGGCCGATCCGGCGGACGACGTCGGCGGTCAGCGATTTGTTGACGATGCCGCGAATGTCGTAGGCCTTGAAGATTTCAGCGGGGAGTTGGATCATGATTTTTGGGCTATGACGTTTGGGAAATGAAGAAGTGTAAGAGTCTTTGCGGCAACCAGTCCAGATTTCCCGGGAAGGCGCCGCTGACAAAGCCGACATGGCCGCCGCCGGCTGGCTGTTCAAGGCGGACGAAAGGGCTGACCTCGGCCGCACTCGGTAGATGATGGGCCGGCAAAAACGGGTCGTTTTTCGGGTTGACCGCAAGGGTCGGCACGGCAATCGATTTCAGCCAGGGTTTGGCCGAGGCGCGCCGCCAGTAGTCGTCGGCGCCGGCAAAGCCGTGCACCGGCGCGGTGACGGCATCGTCGAACTGGTGCAGGTTGATCGCCTGCTGCATCCGGGCTTCGTCGAACAGTCCCGGGAACTGGCGCAGGCGTGCGGCCGAGACGGCTTTCAGTGTTTTCAGGAAGTGCCGGGTATAGACGCGATTGAAGCCGCTCGCCAAATGGTGGCCGCAGGCGGCAAGATCGAGCGGAGCGCACAGCGCGACGACACCAGTGACCACCTCGGCCGCCGCCTGGCCTTGTTCGCCGGCCCATTTGAGCAGCGCATTGCCGCCCAGCGAGACTCCGGCGGCATGCAGCTTCTGGCCGTGATTGGCGGCCTGCAGGCGGCGCAGGATCCAGTCGATTTCGGGCGAATCGCCGGAATGGTAGGCCCGCGGTCGCCGGTTCAGTTCGCCGGAGCAGCCACGAAAATGCGGCATGACGAAGCGCCAGCCAATCTTCCTGCAGGCGCGCGCGGTCGAGATGGCGTAATGGCTGCCGGCACTGCCTTCGAGGCCGTGGAAGAGAACCAGCAGGGGCGCCTCGGGCGGGCCGTCGAGATGATCGACGTCGATGAAGTCGCCGTCCGGTGTCGTCCAGCGCTCACGGCGCAGCGGCAGCGGCCGGGGCTTGATGAGCAGCGGCCAGATGGTCTGGGCATGGCCGCCGGGCAGCCAGGATGGGGCGCGGTAAGGTTTGCCGGCAGCGCTCAATGCAGGGTGTGCGGCACGGCTTCGGCCATCGCCTGATGATTGTCGTCGGCGGCCGAGGCGTGGCGACTGACCAGGCGCCAGCCGTGGGCACCGCGGACATAAATATGGGTGACATGCAGCGGGCCGTGCGGGCTGGGGTCGTCGCCGACGTAGAGCACCTCGGTCAGGTGATGCACGGCCATTACGGCGCCTTGCCAGTGGGTGACGACTTCCGGCTGGACACGGATCTTGGCGTTGGCAAAGATGCTGCGCCAGCTTTCGCGGATTGGCACCAGGCCGAGCAGGCGAATGCCGGTTGGATGAACGCAGAGCGTTTCCTCATCCTCGGCCCAGAGCAGCATCAGCAGGTCGGCATCGCCTTTGGCGATGGCTTCGTAGAAGGCGCGTTCGGCGTCCTCCGGTGCAGCGTAATTGGCGGACTGGCTCATTGGGCGATCCGTTTCATGCAGGCGGTAAAAACCAGTTGCGGTGACAGTTTATTCAGGCAGTCGAGGTGGCCAAGCGGACATTCGCGCTTGAAGCACGGGCTGCACGCCAGTTGTAGGCTGAGAATGTCGGCCTGGGCGGAGAGCGGCGGCGTGAAGCCGGGCGACGACGAGCCGTACAGCGTGACCAGCGGCCGGTCGAGAGCGGCCGCAACGTGCATCAGTCCGGAGTCGTTGCAGACCACCAGGTCGGCCAGGGCCAACAGGTCGACGGCCTGGCCGAGCGTGGTCGCGCCGCACAGGTTGCGGCAGCGGCCGGGTGCCAGTTGCGCGATTTCTTCGGCGACGGCGTGATCCTTCGGCGAACCGAACAGCCAGATGGCACAGCCCTGTTCGGCCAGCAGTTCGGCGAGCACGGCAAAGTGGGCGGCCGGCCAGCGCTTGGCTGGGCCATATTCGGCGCCCGGGCAGAAGGCGACGATGCGGGCTGGGCGTTCAAGGCCGAGTTCGCTCAGCGTCTGTTGCTGCTCGCTGGCGGTCGACCGGATTTTCGGGTAGGAAATCGGGCGCGGCAGCGGTGCGTCGGGCGCTTCGGCCAATTGTGCGAAGCGTTCGACCATCAGCGGCAGGGCCGCCTTGTCCAGCCTGTGGCGGCGATTGATCAGGCCGTAGCGCGACTCGCCGGTGAAACCGATGCGCAGCGGAATGCCGGCCAGGAACGGGACCAGTGCCGATTTCAGCGAGTTGGGCAGGACGTACACCGCGTCGTAGTCACGGGCGGCCAGGTTGCGGGCGAGGCGCCAGCGTGGCTTTAGCGAGAGCTGACCGTGGCCGAACGGGCTATCGACGACGTCGCTGATTTCATCCATCCGGTGCAAGACCGGCGCGACCCAGCGCGGCGCTAGGGCGTCGAGCTGCAAACCGGGATATTTGGCTTGCAGCCGCGCGAACAGCGGTTGCGCCATGATGGTGTCGCCAATCCAGGAAGGGGCGACGATTAGAGCCTTCTTCATGCGAAAGCGGCGGGCTTTCGGCCCGCCGCCCGGATCTTAGTGATGGCCCTTGGGCGCTTCGCCCGTGAACACGTACTTGGTGCTGCAGTACGGGCAGGTCACTTCGCCGGTTTTCAGCACGTCGAGGAAGACGCGCGGATGCTGGCTCCAAAGCGGCGCGTTCGGCGTCGGGCAGTGCAGCGGCAGGTCGTGGGCGGTGACTTCAACGGTCAGCTTGTCGGACATCTATTTTTCTCCCTGGATCAGACGGTGGCCAGCCAGTCGGCGTGGGCAGCAGAGCGGCCATAGACCACGTCGAAGTACTTTTCCTGCAGCGCCTTGGTGATCGGGCCGCGGCTGCCGGCACCGATCTGGCGGTTGTCGAGTTCGCGGATCGGCGTCACTTCGGCGGCGGTACCGGTGAAGAAGGCTTCGTCGGCGCAATAGACTTCGTCGCGGGTGATGCGCTTCTCGACGACCTTGATGCCCAGTTCGCCAGCCAGCTGGATCACCGTGGCGCGGGTGATGCCTTCGAGGCAGGCGGTCAGGTCCGGCGTGTAAAGCGTGCCGTTGCGCACGATGAAGATGTTCTCGCCGGCGCCTTCGCAGACATAGCCTTCCGGATCGAGCAGCAGGGCTTCATCGTAGCCGTCACCCGTAGCCTCGTTGTTGGCGAGGATGGAGTTCATGTAGTTGCCGGACGCCTTGGCGCGGACCATCGTGATGTTCACGTGGTGGCGGGTGTAGGACGAAGTCTTGATGCGGATGCCGCGCTGCATGCCTTCCTCGCCCAGGTAGGCGCCCCACGGCCAGGCAGCGATGATGACGTGCACCTTGGCGCCCTTCGGCGAAACCCCCATCTTTTCCGAGCCGTAGAAGGCGAGCGGGCGCAGGTAGCCGGATTCGAGATTGTTGGCGCGGATGACTTCCTTCTGCGCTTCGTTCAGTTCTTCGGCGGTGAACGGCATCTGCATCTGGAAAATGTGGGCCGAACGGAACAGGCGCTCGGTATGTTCCTTCAGGCGGAAAATCGCCGTGCCGCGCTCGGTCTTATAGGCACGGACGCCCTCGAATACGCCCATGCCATAGTGCAGGGAGTGGGTGAGAACGTGGGTGGTGGCTTCGCGCCAGGGCACCAGCTTGCCGTCTTGCCAAATAAAGCCGTCGCGATCCGACATGGACATGTTCGATTCTCCGTGTTACGCGTGTAAAAGCCCATAATTCTAGCCGAAATCAGCAGGTAAAATATCGCTTTTGCCGATTGAGACCGAGCATGATCTGGAAACCCAATGTCACCGTTGCCGCGGTCGTTCAGCGCGACGGCAAATTCCTGCTGGTCGAGGAAGAAACCGACGCCGGCCTCGCCTTCAATCAACCGGCCGGCCATCTCGAAGAGGGCGAATCGCTGGTCGATGCCGTGGTCCGCGAGGCGCTCGAGGAAACCGCCTACAGCTTCAAGCCAACCCATCTGGTCGGGATCTATAACTGGAAACATCCGAGCAAGGATGTCACCTACTTGCGGTTCGCCTTTGGCGGCGAGTTGCGCGGCTTCGATGCCGAGCGCCAACTCGACGACGGCATCGTTGCCGCCCGCTGGCTGACGCTGGATGAAGTGAAGGCGACGCAGGCCCGGCATCGCAGTCCGCTGATCCTGCGCTGCATCGAGGACCAGATCGCCGGCAAGTCCTACCCGCTCGACCTGTTGGTGCATTACGCCTGATGGGTCGCTGGCTGCTCGTCGTGCTTGCGCTGTTGCCTGGGCTTGGCCTGGCCGACGAGCGGGTGAAGATCTGCTACGGTTACGGCTGCCTGGTGCAGGCCGATGTCCGCTATAGCGACGGGCAGCTTGGCGATGTGCGTCGCCTGCTGTTTGCTGCGGTCGACGCCGCCGAGGAGCGAAAAATGCTCGCCCTGGCCATCGGGCGCCTTTACGCCTGGGCCGGCGAGCAGTCCGACATCCGCAATGACCGGGGCGGCAATTACGCCGATGGTGGGATTCCCGGCAAAATGGATTGCATCGATCACTCGACCTCGACGACGCGCCTGCTCGGCCTGCTCGCCGAGCGCGGTTATTTGCGCTGGCACCGGGTGCGGGAGATCGAGGCGCGGAATTTTGCGTGGCTGATTCCGAGCCACTGGTCTGCGGTAATCGAAGAGAAGAAGGATGGCGAAGCGCCACGCTTCGTCGTCGATAGCTGGTTTGTTGATAATGGACAGCCGGCGGTGATCCTGCCGCTGGATGAATGGAAGAAGGGGGCTGGGCCCGATGTCTGAAAAAACTGTGGTGGTCGGCTTGTCCGGCGGTGTCGATTCCTCTGTTGCGGCCTTGCTGCTCAAGCAGCAGGGCTGGAAGGTGATCGGCCTGTTCATGAAGAACTGGGAAGACGACGATACCGAGGAATACTGTTCGTCGCGTCAGGACCTGATCGACGTGATGAGCGTTGCCGACAAGATCGGCATCGATGTCGAAGTGGTCAATTTTGCCGCCGAGTACCGCGAGCGCGTCTTTGCCGAATTCCTGCGCGAATACCAGGCCGGGCGGACGCCTAACCCCGACATCCTGTGCAACTCCGAAATCAAGTTCAAGGCTTTCCTCGACCACGCCATGCAACTCGGCGCCGACAAGATCGCCACCGGGCACTACGCCGGGGTGCGCGAGTTCAACGGCGAATACCAGTTGCTGAAGGCCGAGGACGGTACCAAGGACCAGAGTTATTTCCTCTACCGGCTGAACCAGGCGCAGTTGTCGAAGACGCTGTTTCCGCTGGCCGACCTCTACAAGCGCGACGTCCGCAAGATGGCCGAAGCGGCCGGCCTGCATGTCGCTGCTAAGAAGGACTCGACCGGTATCTGCTTTATCGGCGAGCGGCCCTTCAAGGATTTCCTGGCCCGTTACCTGCCACCGAAGAAAGGAGAAATCCGACGTCTCGACGATGGCAAGATACTCGGTGAGCATGATGGCCTGATGTTCCACACCATGGGCCAGCGCAAGGGCCTGCACATCGGCGGTCTGAAGGAAAAGGGCCAGGCCGGTGGCGGCGATCACGATGCCTGGTTCGTTGCCGGCAAGGATATGGAAAAGAACGTGCTCTACGTCGTTCAGGGGCACGACCATCCGGCGCTGCTCAAAGCCGATCTGCTGGCCGAGCAGTTGTCCTGGGTGGCCGGCCGGGCACCGCATGAACACTGGGTGTACACCGCCAAACCGCGTTATCGGACGGCCGACCAGCCTTGCGAGATCGAGCGGGTCGATGGCGAAACTTGCGCCATCAACTTTGCCGAAGCGCAGTGGGCACTGACGCCGGGCCAGTCGGTGGTGCTCTATGAAAGCCGCGTTTGCCTGGGCGGCGGGGTGATTCGCTGAAGTAAAAATGGCGGGCGCGGGGGCTTGCCCCGGCCCGCCATTGCCGACGCTTCAGGTGCGGAAGCGTTCGACGCCCTGACGCAGTTGCTGGGCCAAGGTTTGCAGTTCTTCCGCGGCGCCGGCCGTGGTTTTTGCCTCGCTGCTGTTTTTCTCGATTTTCCCAGCGATTTGCTCGATGCCGCTGGCGACGCTGTGACTGGCCGTGCTCTGTTCGCGGATGGCGTCGGTGATGCCGGCAATCGCCCGGCTGACCTCGGCGGCGCCGAGGTAAATGCGGCGGATCGACGCATTGGCGGTGCCGGCCAGTTCGACGCCACTGCCGACTTCGGCAACCCCGCGATCCATTTTGTCCACCGCATCGCGCGTCGCGTTCTGGATGGCGCTGATCAGCTGGCCAATCTGCTGGGTCGATTGCGCCGTCCGTTCGGCCAGCTTGCGCACCTCGTCGGCGACGACCGCGAAGCCGCGCCCGGCCTCGCCGGCCCGGGCCGCTTCAATGGCGGCGTTGAGGGCCAGCAGGTTGGTCTGGTCGGCAATGTCCTTGATCGTGCCGGCAATGCTGGAAATCGACTCCGAGTGTTCGCCGAGGGTTTCGACCGTGCTTGCGGTCTGGCGGACGGTATCGGCAATCTGTGTCATGGCGCCGACCGCGTTGTCGATAATGGCCGAACTTTCCTCGGCCTGGCGGACCGAGTCGCGGGCGATTTCTTCGGCGTGCCCGGCGTTTTCAGCGATCAGCGTGATGCTGCTGCTCATTTCTTCGACCGAGGCCGCCATGCAGGTGATGGCATCGCTTTGTTCCTGCGAACTATCGGCGACACCGGTCGATGCAGCCTGCAACTGACAGGTGTTGGCGGCCACCTGGTCGGCGGCGCCGCGGACGTCGCCGAGCAGGCGGGAAAGCTGCTCCTGCATGCGGGTGAAGGCACGCATCAGATGGCCGATTTCATCCGACTGGCGGGTGTCGATGCGGGCTGTGAAGTCGCCGTCGGCCACCCGGTCGGCAATCGCGATGGCCTGCTGCAAGGGGCGGGCGATCCAGCGTCGGCAGGTCCACCAGATGCTGACCACGATCAGGCTGATCAGCAGTACGGTGGCGGCGGCCAGCAGCAGGCTGGCCTGCCGGCTTTCGGCGTTGAACTCGTCGAGATAGCTGCCGGAGGCAAGTACCCAGTTCCATTCCGGGTAGTGGTTGAAGACGACGATTTTCTCGCGTGCTTCATTCTCACCGGGGTTTTGCCACCAATAGCGGATCACGCCGTTTTTGTTATCGAGCATTGTCTGAGCGAAGGCTTCGCCGCGGGCCCCACGGAGATCGAGTAGGGAGCTGCCTTCTATTTTCGGGTGCAGCGTCAGCAGGCCCTTGTCGCGGCCGGCGTCGAAGGCGTAGGGATAACCGGTTTCGCCGATTTTTACCGCCAGGACCTTCTTGCGCAGTTCGGTCAGGCCGGCGGAAAAGTCGATGCCGGTGAAAAAGGCGCCAATCACCGCGCCGTCACGATCGCGGATCGGCTGGTAATGGGTCATTACATCGCGGCCGAACATGCGGGCCTTGCCGGTGTAGGTTTCACCGCGCAACAGGTGGGCGACGGCGGGATGCTCGCGGCCGAGCGGAATGCCGCTGGCGCGCTTGCCCTGTTCATCCTGGATCGAGGTTGCCGTGCGCTCGAAATCATCCCCTTTGCGGGTCAGAACCGTGGCGTAGGCGCCGGTCAGCGTGCTGAAGCGGTCCGCCAGGGCGTGGCTGTCCCGTGAAATGACGCTGCTGCCGTGGTGCAGGATTTCCTGGGCGTCACGGCTGAAGCTCTCCGGGTAGCTGCTGGCGAATACCCGGTTCAGGCGCCGGATTTCTTCCTTCAAGGCCTGGTTGTAGGCGTCGATCATGTCGACGATCTGGCGGTTGGTGCCTTGTAGTGTTTCCAGGGCACGCGCTTCGAGCTTGTTGCCGAGGAAGCTCGATAAGCCGAAAGTGGCGATGGCGAGCAGCAATGAAATTCCGGTCGCTAGCATCAAAATCAGCTTGAATGCGATCGAGGTGTGTCGTTCCGACATGAATCCCCTCCCTTGTTATTCCCGCAACTGGCGTGCGGATTAACCGGGGATTCTCGATTGGATTACGCAATGTGCACTTGATTTAACTCAAGTGAATATCCGTTTGTCAGATATCGGGCTGGAAATCGACCCGCGCTGCTCGCCGAGTCGTTGCGACGGTCAGCCGCTCAATCCTGTGCGGCCCGCATTTCCGACTTTTCAATCACGGTGCAGAAGGCGTGGAGCAGGTCGGGGTCATGTTTGCCACCGGCTTCCCGGTTCAGGATGTCCATCACCGCCTGATGCTGGCGGGCCTTGTGGTAGGGGCGGGTGACCGCCATCGCGTCATAACTGTCGGTCAGTGAGATGATCCGCGCAAAGAGCGGAATGTCGGTACCACGGAGGCCATCCGGGTAACCCGAGCCGTCGAAATTTTCATGGTGGTGGCGGACGATGCGCGCCACTTCGGGGGATTTCTCGTCGCCGATGGCCAGGATGATGCGCTCGCCGATTACGGTGTGCTGCTTCATGCATTCCCATTCGTTTTCCTCAAACGAACTCGGTTTGCGCAATACCTGGTCCGGAATGCCGATTTTGCCAAGGTCGTGAAACTGGGCGCCTAGCGTCAGCAGTTCGAGTTCGCGCGCCGAGAGGTTGAGATGACAGCCGAGTTCGGCTGATAGCTGGACGACGCGCTCAGAGTGGGTCCGCGTGTGATGGTCGCGTTCGCCAAGGGCAACGGTAAGGGATCGGGCGATATTTTGCATCGGTACGGCGTCTGGGGTTGGGGTCAGCATCGCAGTCCTCGCTTACCGGTTTTGGGGTATTCGATATTGACCGGCCATATCGGGCTAGGTTCATTCAGCATTGCAGAGCCGGTGAAATTCTCCGGGTAAACAACAAGGGGTGCCCGCAGGCACCCCTGATTATCTGCGGCGGTCCCGACTCAGTCTTTGGGCATGGTATCGGCAAATGAAGCGCGCAGCTTCAGCTTGGCGTACAGCTTTTCCAGGTTCGGGTGGCTTTCCTGCCAGTTGATATCGGCAAAGCGGAAGCACAGATAACCGAGCGCGGTACCGACGGCGATGTCGGCCATCGAAATGTGGGTACCCATGCAGAAGGCCTTTTCACCCAGTTGTTCGGCCATGAACTCGAGGCTGCGTTGAATCTTGTCGTGCTGACGGGCGATCCAGTCGGCGCTCTGCTGCTCGGCCGGGCGCTTGGCTTCCAGGAAGGCGCTGGCAGCGGCGTCGCAGATCCCGTCGGCGAGTGCTTCCCAGCGCTTGACTTCGGTGCGCTCGCGGTTGGGGGCGGGGAACAACTTGTTGTTCGGGGTCACGTTGTCGATATATTCGACGATGACGCGCGAATCGAAGAGAGGCGTTTCGTCGTCGAGGACGAGGACGGGAATCTTGCCCAGCGGATTGAGGTTCGGCACCTTGCTGTCGGCCAGCCAGGGCGAGTCGATCACAAAGTCGTATTCAATTTTTTTTTCGGCCAGCACGATACGCACTTTGCGCGCAAACGGGCTGGTATGGGAGCCGATCAGCTTCATCGCATGCTCTCTGATTTGGGGAGTTCGATTATAGCGTATGGCGCAGGGGTTCGTCGGGCGGGTAAAATCACGGGCTTACCGAAAAGGATGTTCTTATGACTTTCAATCCCTTGACTGCCCTTTCCCCGCTCGATGGCCGTTACGCCGGCAAGGTCGATGCCCTGCGCGAGCATTTTTCCGAGTTTGGCCTGATCAAAAACCGTCTGAAGGTGGAGATCGAATGGCTGAAGGCGCTGGCCGCCGAGCCACACTTTTCGGAAATCCCGGCTTTTTCGCCGTCGACCGTCGCCGAACTGGATGCCCTGGTCGCCAACTTCGGGCCGGAACAGGCCGCCGAGGTCAAGGCCATCGAAGCCACCACCAACCACGACGTCAAGGCGCTGGAATACTGGATCAAGGACAAGACCAAGGCCAATGCCGAGGTGACCAAGGTCGGCGAATTCATCCACTTCGCCTGTACCTCCGAAGACATCAACAACCTGTCGCATGCGCTGATGTGCAAGGGGGCCCGCGAGCAGGGCATGCTGCCGATGCTCGACAAGCTGATTGAGCGCCTGCGCGAACTGGCCCACGTCAATGCCGAAGTGCCGATGATGAGCCGCACGCACGGTCAGCCGGCAACGCCGACCACGCTCGGCAAGGAAATGGCCAACGTCGCCTACCGCCTGCAGCGCGCCCGTGTCCGCATCGTCGCCGTCGAATTGCTCGGCAAGATCAATGGCGCGGTCGGCAACTACAATGCCCACCTGACCGCTTACCCGGGCTACGACTGGGAAGGCTTCGCCAAGCGTTTCGTCGAATCGCTCGGTCTGACCTTCAACCCGTACACCATCCAGATCGAGCCGCACGACGCGCTGGCCGAACTGTTCGATGCCTTCGCCCGCGCCAACAGCGTGCTGATCGACCTCGATCGCGACATCTGGGGCTACATCTCGCTCGGTTTCTTCAAGCAGAAGGTTAAGGCCGGCGAAATCGGTTCGTCGACGATGCCGCACAAGGTCAATCCGATCGACTTCGAGAATTCCGAAGGTAATCTCGGTCTGGCCAATGCCGTCCTCAAGCACCTTGCTGAAAAACTGCCGATTTCCCGTTGGCAGCGCGACCTGACCGACTCCACCGTGCTCCGCAACATGGGTGTCGGTCTCGGCTACACGCTGCTTGGCTACGACTCGCTGTTGAAGGGCCTCTCTAAGCTGGAGGTCAATGCCGACCTGATGAAGGCCGATCTTGACGCCAACTGGGAACTGCTGGCCGAGCCGATCCAGACCGTGATGCGCCGCTACGCCGTGCCGAACGCCTACGAAAAGCTCAAGGAACTGACCCGCGGCACCCGTGTTTCGCGCGAGGGCATGCAGGCTTTCGTGTCCACGCTGGAAATCCCGGAGGCCGCCAAGGCCGAGTTGCTCCAGCTGACGCCGTGGGATTACACCGGCAAGGCCGCCGAACTGGCGAAGCGCATCTAAATGCAGTGCGCCAAATGCGGGCTGGAAGTGCCGGCCGACGCCATCTATTGCCCGCATTGCACTGGCGAGCGCAAGACCACGGATCGCGATGTGATCCGTGGCGGCATTAAGGGCGGGCTGATCGGCCTACTGATTGGCCTCTTGCCGGCACTGGTGCTGCTCTATATCTACGGAGCCGAGCGCGGAATCAAGGCGATCGCCTTCATCACGCCTTTCATTACCTTTACCACCGGGCTGATCATCGGTCTGGTCAAAGCCAAACGAGATTGGAAATAATGTCTTTTGCCGAGAATCTGAAAAAACTGCCGGGCATTTCTCACCTGGCCGCCATCAACCTGCTGGATGCCGAAGGCAATGTCCTGGCCGTCATCGAAAACAAGGCCGGCAGCCAGGGTTCGCTGGCGGTGTACAACCATCTGGCGCAAACCTACGGTTCGATCAACGTAGAGGCGGCGAAGAAGGGTCTGGAAATCTTCGCCGAACATACCGAGGATGCCCGTTTGCATGCCGGCAAGCACCCGAACATCGACCGTTTGCTCGCCATCGAAGCCGGCCAGCCGACGCTGCGCGTCAAACACGTCTTCGCGGTTTGAGCCGGTCCGCTACCAATAAACGTCATATAAGCTGGTTATAATTTTTACGGAATAATTTCGACGTGTTGGTCGTTCACCACGTTGCAATGCCTTTCCTCTCAACAACAACGGAGAAAAACAGAATGAAATCGAAGCTCTTGCTCGCCCTGCTGACCGTGACCCTGGCCGGCACTGCCATCGCCCAGGTCAAGACCGAAGATGCCATCAAGTACCGCCAGTCCGGTTACGGCTTCATGGCTTGGAACATGGCGCGTATCAAGGCCAATGTCGAAGGCCAGTACAACAAGGAAGAGGTCATCAAGGCCGCCAACGCCATTCAGGCGATTGCCAACTCCGGCATGGGCGCCCTCTATCCGCAGGGTTCTGACAAGGGAACAGGCTGGGAAGCGACTCGCGTCAAGCCGGAATTTTTCACCAATAAGGAAGGCGTCACCAAGGTCGCCATGGCTTTCAACAAGGAAGCCAATGAAATGGCCAAGGTTGCCGCAACCGGCGATGCCGCCGCGGTCGGCGCCCAGTTGGGCAAGCTGGGCGGCACCTGCAAGGGCTGTCACGACGACTTCAAGGCCAAGAAGTAAGCAGAGCAAGTAACAGACAGCGACAGGCACCTGCGGGTGCCTGTTTTTTTAGCCATGAGAAAAGATTTGGACATGAACAGCAAGAAATTTCACCTGTGGGATCTGCCGACCCGCCTCTTTCACTGGCTGCTGGTCCTCTGCGTGCTGGCGGCGGTGGTCAGCGGGCAATTGGGCGGCAACCTGATCGACTGGCACGGCCGGGTCGGCCTAGTCATCGTCGGCCTGCTCGCTTTCCGGCTGGTCTGGGGCGTCGTCGGTTCGAGCTATGCCCGCTTTCGCCAGTTCCTGCCGACGCCGACCCGGGTGCGGGCTTACCTGCGCGGCGATTGGCAGGGCGAGGGCCACAACCCGCTCGGCGCACTGGCCGTTTTTGGTCTGCTCGGCCTGTTGACCGCCCAGGTCGTCAGCGGCTTGTTCAGCAACGACGACATTGCCTTTGTCGGGCCGCTGTTCGAGCTGGTTAGCAAGAACCTGAGCAATCGCCTGACCGGCATTCACCACCTGCTCTCCAACCTGCTGATCGGGCTGGTGGCGCTGCATATCGTAGCCATTGCCTTCTATGGTCACGTCAAGAAGCAGAAACTGGTCAAGCCGATGATTACCGGCTGGCAAGAGGGCGAGGGCGAGTCGGCGACCGGTGGTGGTGTCCTGCCCCTGATCGTGGCACTGGCCGTGGCGGCCGGTGCGGTCTATGGCGCCAGCGGCGCCTGGTTGCCGGAACCGCCACCACCGCCGCCGGCTGCGGAAACGCCGAGCTGGTAAGCAGCAAAGAAAAAGCCACCGGAAATCGGTGGCCTTTTTGTGTCGACCGCAGCGGTCGTCGCCCTGCGGCTTAAACGACGGCGCCGTCCTCGTTGGCACCTTCGATGACCTTCTTCGGCTTGATGAACTGTTCGCGCGAAACGCCCAGCCACATCACCAGCGGGCTGGCGACCAGCACCGAGGAGTAGATGCCGAAGCAGATGCCGATGGTCAGCGCCATGGCGAAGTAGTGCAGGGTTTCGCCACCGAAGACCAGCATCGACAGCACCATCATCTGCGTACAGCCGTGGGTGATGATCGTCCGGCTGATCGTGCTGGTGATGGCGTGGTCGAGGACTTCCGGCGTGCTCAGGCCGCGCTTGCTCTTGAAGGTTTCGCGAACGCGGTCGAAGACGACGACCGACTCGTTCACCGAGTAGCCGAGCACGGCCAGGATGGCGGCCAGGACCGACAGTGAGAATTCCCACTGGAAGAAGGCGAAGAAGCCGAGGATGATCACCACGTCGTGCAGGTTGGCGATGATGGCCGAGACCGAGAAGCGCCACTCGAAGCGGAAAGCCAGGTAGATGACGATGCCGATGATGACCAGCAGCAGCGCCATCGCCCCGTTTTCAGCCAGTTCCTTGCCGACCTGAGGTCCGACGAACTCGACACGCCGCAGTTCGGAGCCCGGCGCGTCGGCTTCGAGCGCCTTCATCACCGCTTCGCCGATCTGGTTGCTGTTCTGCTCGCTCTTCAGCGGCAGGCGAATCATGACGTCCTGCGACGAACCGAAGTTCTGCACCGCGTAGTCGCTGAAACCGGCCTTGCCCAGCGCGTTGCGCACCTTTTCAAGGTCGGCGGTCTGCTCGTAATGGGTTTCGATCAGCGTGCCGCCGGTGAACTCCACCGACAGGTGCAGGCCCTTGGTGAACAGGAAGACGACGGCGAGGACGAAGGTGACCAGCGAGATGACGTTGAACGTCAGCGCGTGGCGCATGAAGGGAATGTCTTTGTGGATGCGGAAAAATTCCATGTCCGTTCTCCTTATTTCTGACCGTTGGTCGTGGCAGCGCCGGGTTTCCAGAGCTGGCCGATGGCGACCTTGGCCAGTTTCTTCTGGCGACCGTAGATCAGGTTGATCAGGGCGCGGGAAACGACGACCGACGAGAAGATCGAGGTCAGGATGCCGAGGCAATGGACCACGGCAAAGCCGCGCACCGGGCCGGAGCCGAAGATGAGCAGCATCAGGCCGACGATCAGCGTGGTGACGTTGGAGTCGAGAATGGTCCCGAAGGCGCGTTCGTAGCCTTCCGAGATGGCGGCCTGCGGTGGCATGCCGTTACGCAGTTCTTCGCGGACCCGCTCGTTGATCAGCACGTTGGAGTCGATGGCCATGCCCAGTGCCAGCGCGATGGCGGCGATGCCGGGCAGGGTCAGCGTGGCCTGCAGCAGGGAGAGCAGGGCGATCAGGAAGAGCAGGTTGGCACCCAGGGCGAGCACCGAGACGACGCCGAAGATCTGGTAGTAGACGATCATGAACAGTGCGATCGCGGCAAAACCCCAGAGCGTCGAATGGAAGCCCTTCTGGATGTTGTCGGCGCCGAGCGACGGGCCGATGGTGCGTTCCTCGACGATATCCATCGGTGCGGCCAGCGAACCGGCACGCAGCAGCAGCGCGGTGTCATTGGCTTCGCTGGTCGTCATGCGGCCGGAAATCTGGACGCGGCCACCACCGATTTCGGTACGGATGACCGGTGCGGTGACGACTTCGCCCTTGCCCTTTTCGATGAGCAGGATGGCCATGCGCTTGTTGACGTTCTCGCGGGTCACATCCTTGAAGATGCGGGCGCCGGCCGAGTCGAGGGTCAGGTGCACGGCGGCTTCCTGGGTCTGGCTATCGAAGCCGGGCTGGGCATCGGTCAGGCGGTCGCCGGTCAGCACGACCTGCTTCTTGACCAGCAGCGGCTGGCCGCCGCGCTCGTTGTAGACCTCGGTGCCGAACGGTGCGTTGCCGGCCAGCGCCGCTTCCAGCGCGCCCGGCGAATCGTCGACCATGCGGATTTCCAGGGTCGCGGTGCGGCCGAGAATGTCCTTGGCCTTGGCCGTGTCCTGCACGCCCGGCAGCTGGACGACGATGCGGTCGGTGCCCTGCTGCTGGATCACCGGCTCGGCGACGCCAAGTTCGTTGATCCGGTTGTGCAAGGTGGTGATGTTCTGCTTGATGGCGAATTCGCCGATGCGCTTCTGCGCTTCCGGTTTCAGCGTCGCCGTCAGCTTGAATTCGCTGCCGTCGGCCTGTTCGGTCAGGAGCAGGTCGGGCTGGCTGTCGGCAATGGCGTTGCGGGCCTTGTCACGGGTTTCCTGGTCGCGGAACTTGACGACCAGGCGGTCGCCTTCCCGGTTCACCCCGGCGTGGCGCAGGTTCTTGTCGCGCAGGACGGTACGCAGGTCGGCCGAGGTCGAGTCGAGGCGCTTGGTCAGCGCACCCTTCATGTCGACCTGGAGCAGGAAGTGCACGCCGCCGCGCAGGTCGAGGCCGAGGTACATCGGCAGCGCGTGCAGCGAGGTCAGCCACTGCGGCGAAGCGGCCAGCAGGTTGAGGGCAACGACATACTGCGGGTCGGAGGCATCCGGATTGAAGGCTTTTTCCAGTACATCCTTGGCCTTCAACTGGGTGTCGGTATCCTTGAAGCGGGTCTTGACGCCATTGAAGTCGAGTTGCATGCCGTCGTGCGTGATGCCGGCGGTCTTCAGGGCTTCCTCGACGCGGCTCCGGGCTTTGTCATCGACCTTGATCGTGGCCTTGGCGCTGGAAACCTGCACGGCCGGCGATTCGCCGAAGAAATTGGGCAGGGTGTAGACGAAGCCCAGGACCAGCGCAATGGCGACGGTAATGTACTTCCAGAGAGGGTAGCGGTTCATAGCGGCTTTAAAGCTAAAAAGGCGGCCAGCGGCCGCCTTTTGGGGGTGATTACAGCGACTTCAGCGTGCCCTTGGGCAGTACCAGTCCGATGGCCGGTTTTTGCACGACGACTTCGGTGCCTTCGGCAATTTCCAGCGTCACATAGTTTTCGCCGACCTTGGCAATCTTGCCGACCAGGCCGCCGCCAGTGACGACTTCATCGCCCTTGGCCAGTGCTGCGACCAGGGCCTTGTGTTCCTTGGCCTTCTTCATTTGCGGACGAATCATCAGGAACCAGAGCACGACGAACATCAGGATCATCGGCAGGAGCTGCATCAAGCCGCCAGTCGGGTCGGCGGCGCCAGCGGTTTGGGCATGGGCAAGGCTAATCATTGGTGTAACTCCGGATAACTAAAAATCAGAACGCGAGATTCTATCACTGGCCTGAGGAACGATCGCGGGCAAAGGCGCTTGCCCACTCGTTCAGCGTGCCGGCCTCGATCGCGGAGCGCATTTCGGCCATGATGGTTTGATAGAAATGCAGGTTGTGAATGGTGTTCAGCATGCCGCCGAGAATTTCGCCGGCGCGGAAGAGGTGGTGCAGGTAGGCCCGGCTGAAATTGCGGCAGGTGTAGCAGCTGCAGGTCGGGTCGAGCGTGCCGGTGTCGGTCTTGTGCCGGGCGTTCTTGATCTTGACGTCGCCGAAGCGGGTGAAAAGGTGGCCGTTGCGGGCATTGCGGGTCGGCATCACGCAGTCGAACATGTCGATGCCGGCCTTGACCGAATAGACCAGATCTTCCGGTGTGCCGACGCCCATCAGGTAGCGCGGTTTGTGGGTCGGCAGCTTGGGGGCGGTATGGGCGAGGATGCGCGCCATGTCCTCTTTAGGTTCGCCGACCGAGAGGCCGCCGATCGCCATGCCGTCGAAGCCGATGTCGCATAGCCCGGCCACCGACTCGTCGCGCAGCTCTTCGTACATGCCGCCCTGGACGATGCCGAACAAGGCATTGCCGTTTTCCAGTCGGTTGTGCTCGTCCCGCGAGCGTTGCGCCCAGCGCATGCTCATCCGCATCGACTTGGCGGCTTCGTCGCGGCTGGCCGGGTAGGGCGTACATTCGTCGAAGATCATCACGATGTCGGAATTCAGTACCTTCTGAATCTGCATCGAGATTTCCGGGGTCAGGAACAACTTGGCGCCGTCGTGCGGTGACGAGAACTTGACGCCTTCCTCGGTGATTTTGCGCATGGCGCCGAGCGAGAAGACCTGGAAGCCGCCGGAGTCGGTCAGGATCGGCTTCTGCCACTGCATGAAATCGTGCAGGCCCTTGTGCGCCTGGACGACATCCAGACCGGGCCGCAGCCAGAGATGGAAGGTGTTGCCGAGACAAATCTGGGCGCCGATGTCGTGCAGCGAAGCAGGCGTCATCGCCTTGACCGTTCCGTAGGTGCCGACCGGCATGAAAACCGGGGTCTGGACGACGCCGTGGGTCAGCGTTAGCGTGCCGCGGCGGGCGTCGCCATCGGTCTTGAGGAGTTCAAACTGCATCGGATTTTTCCAGAAGCATGGCGTCGCCATAGCTGAAGAAGCGGTAGCGATCGGCCACGGCGTGGGCGTAGGCGGCACGGATGTTGTCGTAGCCGGCAAAGGCCGAAACCAGCATGAGCAGTGTCGATTTCGGCAGATGGAAGTTGGTGAACAGGCGGTCGACCACCTTGAAGCGATAGCCCGGCGTAATGAAGATATCGGTTTCACCTTCGCCAACCCGCACTGTGCCGTCGTCGCGCGCCGCCGATTCGAGTGTGCGCAGGCTGGTCGTGCCGATGGCAATGACCCGGCCGCCGGCAGCGCGGGTCGCCGCAATGGCGTCGGCCGTCGCTTGCGGCACGGCATAGCGCTCGCTATGCATGCGGTGATCGGTGATTTTTTCGACGCGGACCGGTCGGTAGGTGCCGGCCCCTACGTGCAGCGTGACGAAAGCGGTATTGATACCCTGGGCCTGCAGCGTAGCCAGCATTGCTTCGTCGAAATGCAGGCCGGCGGTGGGCGCTGCGACCGCGCCTGGGGCGCGGGCATAGACCGTCTGGTAGCGCGTTTCGTCGGCATCCTCGGCCGGATGTTCGATGTAGGGCGGCAAGGGCAGTTTGCCGTAGCGCTCGGACAAATCCCAGAAATTGCCCTCGTCGACCAGTTCCAGCGCGAAAAAATCGTCGTCGGCACCGGTCCGTCCGGTCATCTTGACTGTAAAGGCGTCAGCTAGGCGCAGGTTGCAGCCCGGCTTCGGCGCTTTGCTGGCACGAATCTGGCAGACCGCATGACGGGCGTCGACAATGCGTTCGAGCATGATCTCGACCCGCCCGCCGCTGTCCTTGACCCCGAAAAAGCGCGCCTTGATGACCCGGGTGTCGTTGAAGATCAGCAGGTCGTCGGCGCTCAGCAGGCTCGGCAGATCGTCAAATTTGCGATCAAAACGCTGTTGACCGCAGACATGCAGCAAGCGGCTGCCCCGCCGCTCAGGCGCGGGGTGCTGGGCAATCAACTCGGGGGGGAGGGGAAAGTCGAAGTCGTCGACAGTCAACGACATAGGCAGAAATCCGCTTGGAAACAAAAACGGCCTTCCGTCAGGAAAGCCGATTTGTCGTTACTGGTGCCCCGAGCCAGACTCGAACTGGCACACCTTTCGGCGGCGGATTTTGAATCCGCTGCGTCTACCGATTCCGCCATCGGGGCAAATGGAGGCCGGATTATCCACGAATCACTTCTTTGGTTCAAGTGTATTGGTGCAAGGAAATGATTTGGCCAAGGCGCTGGCGACCAGCATTGCCGTGCTGCCGCTCGGATTCGGCGGCAGATGCTCGAAGTGGGCGAGAACGGCGCGGACCAGGCGAGCCGACAGATCGCTCTCGTCGGGCAGGCAGAAGGCGTTGAGTTTGACCCCTACCTTGTCGGCCAGGTAGTCGCTGACGGCATAGCCGTCAGCAAAACCGGCGACGTAGGAAATGCAGCGGCCACTCTTTAGCGACTCGTAGGGGTTGCTGGTCTTTTTGTTAGCGAACAGTTCATCGGCCGCCTGACAGTCTTCACGCAACTCTTTCACCGAGTAGGCCTGGGCCGGTGCGGCGAAGATGGCGAGCAGGCCGACGATCAGGACGCCGAGGGGTCGCTTCATGCTTTCTCGAACCAGCTGAGCTGTTCGTGCAGGCCGACGACACTGCCAACCACAATCAGGGCCGGTGGTTTGATGCCGGACTCCTCGATGCGATGCGGCAGGGTGCCGAGCGTGGCAAGCAGGGTTTGCTGGTCGGGCAGCGTGCCGTTGCGAATAACGGCGGCCGGCGTCAGCGAGGGCAGACCGTGATTGATCATCTGGCGGCAGATTTCACCGGCGGCGCCGATGCCCATGTAGAAAACCACGGTTTGCCGTGGGCGGGCCAAAGCCGGCCAGTCGAGATTGACGGTGCCGTCCTTGAGGTGGCCGGTAACGAAGGTGACCGACTGGGCGTGATCGCGGTGAGTCAGCGGAAAACCCGAGTAGGCGGCGCAGCCGGCGGCGGCGGTGACGCCCGGCACGACTTCGAAGGGGACACCGGAAGCAACCAGCGTTTCCAGCTCCTCGCCACCACGGCCGAAGATGAAGGGGTCGCCGCCTTTCAGACGAACGACCGACAGCCCTTCCTTGGCCAGGTCAACCAGCAACTGGTTGATCGAGTCCTGCGGCAGCGTGTGTTTGGAAGCTTCCTTGCCGGCATAGATACGGCGGGCATCGGCCCGGGCCAGGTCCATGATGCCTTGACCAACCAGGTGGTCGAAGACCAGGGCATCGGCCTGGCTGATCAGGCGGGCCGCCTTGACCGTCAAAAGATCCGGGTCGCCAGGGCCGGCGCCGATGAGCCAGACTTTGCCGGCAGCGAGAGTGTCGTGTTTGTCCATGTTGTCTTTGTGCCTTTGGGCGGCCATCCTAATCCGTCATTTGGCGCCTGCCAATAGGAGGCCGCAATTGTCTGTGGTGGTATCTGCCAAAAGCACTATATGACTAGTTATAAATAACTATAAGCGACTGAATATTATGGATTCCTGATGGGTAAAATCTTGATGGGAATCAAGGATGGGAAACGGGCTCAGGTTCAACCTAGCGCCCATCGCGTTGGGGGATACGGCGCGCCATTTTTTGTTCTAGGAGAGGAAAGATGAAAAAATCTGTTGTGGGGATGCTCGCATTGACGGCCATGGTTTCTGCCATGGGTTCTGCTTTTGCTCAGGATGCTGCGAAGGCGCCTGAGATGACTGCTGCCGAGAAGGAGCAGGCGAAGAAGATTTACTTCGAACGCTGCGCCGGTTGTCACGGTGTATTGCGTAAGGGTGCCACCGGCAAGAACCTCGAGCCGCACTGGTCGAAGAAGGACAAGGACGGCAACGTGACCGAAGGCGGTACGCTGAAGCTTGGCCAGAACCGTCTGGAAAAGATCATCGGTTACGGTACCGATGGCGGCATGGTTAACTTTGATGACATCCTGACCAAGGAAGAAATTTCCCTGATGTCGAAGTACATCCAGAACACGCCGGATGTGCCGCCCGAGTACAGCTTCAAGGAAACTCTGGATTCCTGGAAGGTGATTGTTCCGGTCGACAAGCGTCCGACCAAGCAGATGAACAACATCAACCTGAAGAACGTCTTCTCGGTCACCTTGCGTGATACCGGTGAAGTTGCGCTGATCGACGGCGACACCAAGGAAATCCGTTCCATCGTCAAGACTGGCTACGCAGTGCACATTTCCCGCCTGTCCGCTTCCGGCCGCTATGTGTATGTTATTGGTCGCGATGGCCGTCTGAGCCTGATCGACCTGTGGATGGAAAAGCCGGCCGTCGTGGCTGAAGTCAAGATCGGTTTCGATGCCCGCTCGGTCGATACCTCCAAGTTCAAGGGCTTTGAAGACAAGTACGCCATCGCCGGTTCCTACTGGCCGCCGCAGTACGTGATCATGGACGGCGACACCCTGAAGCCGCGCAAGGTCGTTTCCACCCGCGGCATGACCGTTGAGGGCGAATACCATCCGGAACCGCGCGTCGCTTCCATCGTGGCTTCCTTCATCAAGCCGGAATGGGTTGTGAACATCAAGGAAACCGGCCAGATCCTGCTGGTCGATTATTCCGATATCGAAAACCTGAAGACGACGACCATCGCTTCCGCCAAGTTCCTGCATGACGGCGGCTGGGATGCTTCGAAGCGTTACTTCCTGGTGGCGGCCAATGCCTCCAACAAGATTGCCGCGGTCGACACCAAGACCGGCAAGCTGGCAGCGCTGGTCGATGTCGCCAAGATTCCGCACCCGGGTCGCGGCGCCAACTTCGTTCATCCGAAGTTTGGTCCGGTCTGGGCAACGGGTCACCTCGGTGCTGACGTCGTGACGCTGATCTCGACGCCGTCCGAAGACAAGAAGAACGCCAAGTTCAAGGAATACAACTGGAAGGTCGTTCAGGAAATCAAGCACGTACCGGGCAACCTGTTCGTCAAGACGCATCCGAAGTCGAAGCATCTGTGGGCCGACTCGGCACAGAACTCCGACAAGGATCGTGCCGAATCCGTTTCCGTTTGGGACATGGCTGATCTTTCCAAGCCGAAGGCTATCCTGAACGTTGCCAAGGATTCCGGTATGCCGGAAGCCAAGGCGACCAAGCGTGCCGTGCATCCGGAATACAGCGCGGACGGCAAGGAAGTCTGGATCTCCCTGTGGGGCGGCAAGACCGACCAGTCGGCCATCGTGGTCTATGACGATGCAACGCTGAAGGTCAAGAAGGTGATCACCGATCCGAAGATGATCACCCCGACCGGCAAGTTCAACGTCTACAACACCCAGCACGACATCTATTAATCGGCTGACGATTATTTGATCTGTCGCAAGGCTACGGGGGCGCAAGCCCCCGTAGCATTAGTGGCATCGGCATTACGATAACGACATGCCTGTAATCGAAGGTTTTTTGAGTGGAGACACCACGATGAAAAAGAATTTTGTATCTCTGGCTGTGATGGGCGCTTTCCTCGCTATGGGTTCGCAAGTGGCGCTGGCCGCTCCCGATTGGAGCAAGGTGCCGAAGAAGGATCTCTACGTCTTCCATCCGGGTGCTGCCCCCATCGAATGGGCGAGCGGCAAGGGCGACCATAGCGGTGCCAGCGGCCTGAAAAAGGGTGAGGCCTGTGCCGGTTGCCATATCGAAGACGGCAAGCTGAGCCTGGACCTGAAGCGTCTGGCCAGCAAGGAAATGGAGCCGAAGGGGGCGCCGAAGACGATGAGCTACCCGGTTGGCGTGCAGGCGGCTTATGACGCGACCAATCTTTATGTTCGTCTGACCTTCAAGGCGCCGGGCGGCGGCTTCGATCACTCCGACAAGGACAACGAGGTCAAGGCCAGCGTCATGTTCCCGAACGACAAGGTGCCGATGGGCGACCAGGTCGGCTGCTGGGCGAGCTGTCACAAGGATGTCCGCACCATGCCGGGTGCCGACGAGAAGAAGACCAAGTATGTAACGGCGGGCGCGATGGACCTGATGCAGTGGCGCAGCGGCGGCGGTGGCAAGGCCGTCGATGGCACGGTCAGCGACAAGCGCAACATGGAAGGCGGCAAGGCTGGCGTGACGGCAGAAGGCGCCAAGGCCGGCGACACCTACACCGTAACCTTTACCCGCAAGCTGGCGGGCGGCGTCAATCTGGCAGCCGGCAAGGCCGTACCCTTCGGTATCGCCATTCACGCCGACAATGCTGGCGGACGTTTCCATCACATTTCCTTCGGCCACACGCTGGGTCTAGGCGCCGATGGTGATGTGAAGGCTGCCAAGCAGTAATTGCCTTGCCCTCCGGCGCATCATTGTTTACCGGATGGCTTGTCTTGAAACGAGCGCCCGCCCTGCTGGCGCTCGTTGCCTTTTCTGCCTTCGGGCAGACGACGCACGATGTGGTGATCGAGGGCTACCAGTTTGTCCCCGCCGAGTTGACGATCCGCACCGGCGATACCGTCAAATGGAGCAACCGCGAGAAGCGGACCAGCCATTCCGTACTTTTCCCGGCCGAAGGTGGCCGGGAGTCCGAGCGGCTGTTTCCGGACGAAAGCTGGCTGCGTCAATTTAATCAGCCCGGGCGCTACCTCTATCATTGCGGGCCGCATCCGGAGATGAAAGGTGTCATCGTTGTCGAATAAACTGGTTTTTGCCCTTTTCCTGCTGTCGACCGCAGCAATGGCCAGCGAGCCGACGCCGGCCCGGCAAAAGGAGCTGGTCCATCTGGTCCGCCAGGATTGCGGCTCCTGCCATGGCATGACGCTGCAGGGCGGCCTCGGTCCCGCCTTGCTGCCGGCCAACCTGCGCGACAAGCCGGCCGAAGGCCTGGCTGCAACGATCTATTATGGCCGGCCGGGAACACCCATGCCGCCGTGGCAGCAATTCATGTCCGAAGCCGAAGCGGCGTGGATCGTCGATAAACTGATGAGCGAATTCCCCAAATGAAAACGATGCGCCTGTTCCTGTGTTTGTCGCTCGCCCTGTTGCTGAACGCCTGTGCCGGCCCGCAACTGCGTGGCACCGGCGATCTCGGCCTTGTCATCGAGCGCGCCAGCGGCCATGTCACGCTGGTCAATACCAGCGTTCGCCAACCCTATGCCCGCATCGAAGGACTGGGCGACCTTTCGCATGCCTCCGCCGTCTATTCGCGGGACGGCCGCTATGCCTTCATCTTCGGCCGCGATGGCGGACTGACCAAGATCGACCTGCTGGAAGCAAAGATCGTCAAGCGCGTCATCCAGTCCGGCAACGCCATCGGCGGCTCGATTTCGCAGGATGGCCGCATCGTCGTCGCCCAGAACTACGCGCCGGGCGGCATCAAGGCCTTCGATGCCGAGACGCTCGAACTGTTGTCTGAAGTGCCGGCCGAATACGCCCCGGGCAAGTTCTCCAAGGTGGTCGGCTTGGCCGACGTGCCGGGCAACAAATTCGCCTATGCGCTGTTCGAGGGCGGCGAGATCTGGGTGACCGATTTCAGCCAGCCGAAACAGCCGACCACGCAGCGCTATCCTGCCGGCAAGCAGCCTTACGATGGCTTGGTGACACCGGATGGTCGTTACTTCCTGGCCGGCCTGTTCGGCGAGGACGGCGTCGCCATGCTTGACCTCTGGCAGCCGGAAAAGGGTGCGCGCAAGATTCTCGAAAATTATGGCCGTGGCGAGGAAAAGTTGCCGGTCTTCAAGATGCCGCACTTGCGCGGCTGGTCGGTGGCGCAGGGCAAAGCCTACCTGCCGGCGATCGGTCGCCACGAAGTGCTGGTTGTCGATGTCGCGACCTGGAAGGAAGTTGGCCGCATTCCGGTGCGCGGCCAGCCGGTCTTCGTCATGGCGCGCCCGGACGGCCGCCAGGTGTGGGTCAATTTCGCCTTCCCCGACAACGGCAAGATGGACGTCATCGATACGCTGGCCGGCAAAGTGGTGCATGCCTTTGAGCCGGGCAAGGGCATCCTGCACATGGAATTTGCGCCGCGCGGCGAAAATGTCTGGCTCTCGGCGCGCGACGACAACAAGGTGCTGATCTACAACACGATGAACTTCAGCAAACAGGGCGAGATCGCCGCCGATAGTCCTTCCGGCATCTTTTTCACGACTCGCGCCGCGCGCATCGGTTTCTGATGAACGATACCTTCGAATTCCGCCTGCTCAACGAGTTCCAGCGCGACTTTCCGCTCTGTCCGGCCCCTTTCGCCGAACTGGCGGCCCGCCTGGGTGTAGCCGAAAAGGCCGTGCTTGGCAGCCTGGAAAAGCTGCGTCGCGAAGGCAAGATTTCGCGGGTCGGCGCCGTCTTCGCCCCCAAACGGATCGGTGCTTCGACGCTGGCGGCGATGGCAGTGCCGCCGCAGAAGCTGGCCATGGTGGCGGCTGCGGTCAACCGCTTCCCGGAAGTCAATCACAACTACGAGCGGGAACATCGCTACAACCTGTGGTTCGTCGTTACCGCCGGCAGCGAAGGACGCCTGCAGGCGACGCTGGGCGCCATCGAAAAGGCCGCCGGCTACCCACTGCTTGCCTTGCCGCTGGAAGAGGAGTTTCACATCGACCTCGGTTTCTGCCTGCAGGGCGAGAAGCAAAAGAATGTCGTGACCGCCCGCCCGGTGCAACCGGCCGCACCGATCGGCGAATCCGAGCGGCGTCTGGTTTCCGTACTGCAGGAAGGGCTACCGCTGTTCATGCGGCCCTTTGCGCTGATTGCCGAGCGGATTGGCGCTTCCGAATCCGATGTCTTGAACCGCATCCGGCGCTGGCTGGATGAGGGCGACATCAAGCGCTTCGGTGTCGTCGTCCGCCACCATGAACTCGGCTACACCGCCAACGCGATGCTGGTCCATGACCTTCCCGACGAACAGGTCAGCGAGATCGGCCGCGCCCTGGCCGGCGAGCCGGCGGTCACACTCTGCTACCGCCGGCCGCGCCGCCTGCCGGACTGGCCGTACAACCTGTTCTGCATGATTCATGGCCGGGAACGCAGCGAGGTCGAGGCGACGATTGCCGAACTGCGCCAGCGGCATGGCCTGGAGACCTTTGGCCACGATGTGCTGTTTTCACTGACCCGTTTCAAGCAGGGCGGTGCCCGTTATGCGTGAACTTGACGCGGTCGACCGCGAAATTATTGCCAAAATGCAGGGCGACTTCCCGATCTGTGCCCGCCCTTACGCGGCGCTGGCAACAAAGATCGGCATCACCGAAGACGAGTTGTTGGTTCGTCTCGGCGCTTTGCTCAACGACAAGGTATTGACCCGTTTCGGCCCGATGTATCAGATCGAAAGGATGGGCGGCGCCTTCGTGCTCGCCGCGCTGGCCGCTCCGGAGGCACGCTATGACGAGGTGACGGCGTTGGTCAATGCTTTGCCGCAAGTCGCCCACAATTACCGGCGTGAACACGCGCTTAACATGTGGTTCGTGCTGGCCACCGAAACGCCGGCCGGCATTGCCGAGGCGGTGGCCCGCATCGAAGCGGACACTGGCCTGCCGGTCTACGCGTTCCCGAAGGAACAGGAATACTTCGTCGAAATGAAGCTGGAGGCTCGAGTCTGATGGATGAGATCGATCGTGCGCTGATCGTCGCCACCCAGGGTGGGCTGCCGCTGGTCTGCGAGCCTTACCATGCCCTTGGCGAACAGCTTGGCTTGCCGGACCAGGAGGTCATGCGCCGGCTGCAGGCGCTGGTCGACAGCGGCGTCATCCGCCGGATCGGTGCCGTGCCCAATCATTATGCGATCGGCTGGACGGCAAACGGCATGACCGTGTGGGATGTCGCCGACGAACTGGTCGACGCGCTGGGGGCGAAGATCGGAGCGCTGCCGTTTGTCACTCATTGCTACCGTCGACCGCGGGCCTTGCCAGCCTGGCCCTACAACCTGTTTGCCATGGTGCACGGCAGTTCGCGCGAGGAGTGCTCGGCCAAGGCCGGTGAAATCCGCAGTTTGCTCGGCGATGCCTGCCGGGCAAACGATATCCTCTATTCGACGAAAATCCTCAAGAAAACCGGTTTGCGGATCGGCGCCTGAGGCACTAGCCGTTCAGCGTGGCGAGCGCAGCCATTTCAGCACGCAGAGGAACAGCGCTTCGGGCTCGACCGGCTTGGCGATGAAATCGTTCATGCCCGCCTCGAAACAGCGAACCTTGTCTTCAATGAAGGCATTGGCCGTCATCGCGACAATCGGGGTGTCGGCGTGGCGGGGCATGGCCCGTATCTGTCGGGTGGCCGCCAGGCCATCCAGGCGCGGCATCTGCATGTCCATCAGGATCAATTTGTAGTCGGTCTGGCTGGCCCGTTCGCAAGCTTCAATCCCGTCTTCGGCAAAGTCCACGAGCAGGCCGAGTTCGCCGAGCAGGGTCAGCGTGATCTCGCGATTGATCGGCTCGTCCTCGGCGAGCAGGATGCGACTGCCAGCATAGTCATGCTTGAGGACGGCTTCCGCTTCGGTTAGCAGAACGGCCGGCCGCAGTGGGCTGAAAGCGCCACCCTTTTTCAGTCTTACGGTAAACCAGAACGAACTGCCGATTCCCGGCCGGCTCTCCGTTCCGGCATCGCCGCCCATCAACTGGGCAAGCTTGCGGGTGATGGCCAGGCCGAGACCGGTGCCGCCGTATTTGCGGGTCATCGTGTTGTCGGCCTGCTCGAAGGCGGCGAACAGGCGTTGCATGACGTCGGCCGGAATGCCGATGCCGCTATCGGCCACTTCGAAATGCACCACGGCGCTGTCGGCAGTTTCGCTGAGCAGTTTTGCCTGCAAGCTGACATAGCCGCTGTCGG
Organism: Dechloromonas hortensis; assembly: GCF_009469765.1. GTDB lineage: Bacteria > Pseudomonadota > Gammaproteobacteria > Burkholderiales > Rhodocyclaceae > Azonexus > Azonexus hortensis. The sequence continues at coordinate 33,111 of NZ_SSSQ01000013.1, read as the reverse complement.
TGAATTTGATGGCATTGGTCGCGTAGTTGAGCAGCGCCTGCTGCAGGCGCGTCGGGTCGCCGAGCAGGCAGTTGGGCAGGGAGCCTGCTTCGATGCTCAGGCGCAGTTGCTTGGCCTGTGCCCGGTCATGCAGGATCGAGGCGACGTTTTCGAGCAGGGCTTCAACATTGAGCGGGACTTCCTCCAGCGAGAACTTGCCGGCTTCGATCTTCGACAGTTCAAGGATGGCATTGATGATGGCAAGTAAATGTTCACTCGCTGCCTCCAACTTGCCCATCCGTTCCTGCTGTTCGGGGGAAAGTCCGTTACGCCGGATCAGGTGGGCCATGCCGGCAATGGCGTTCAGCGGCGTCCGGATTTCGTGCGACATGTTGGCCAGGAAGGCGCTCTTGGCGATATTGGCTGTCTCGGCCGCCTCCTTGGCCTTGACCAGTTCGGCCGTGCGCTCGGCGACAACATCCTCGAGGTGATGGCGGTGCCGGTCAAGTTCGATTTCGGCACGTTTGCGCTCGCTGATGTCGATGTCGATGCAATACATTTCGGGCTCGCCACGACTGCCGTGCAGCATGACATGGCTGGAAAATACCTCGACCGGGCTGCCATCGGCGCGCCGCAGGGTCAATTCGCTGGCCGGAATCGGTGGGCCGCCGGCCGCCCAGGCCGAGCTCAGGCGAATGACTTCGGCCCGCATGGCGTCCGGAATGATCAGGTCTTCCAGCAAGGCGCCCAGCGCTTCCTCCCGGCTGTAGCCGTAGAGCGTTTCGCTGGCCTTGTTCCAAAAAATGACGCGCCGGTTTCGGTCATAGCCCTGTACCGAAATTGACGGAACCTGTTCGAAAATGGCCCGGAAGCGTTCCTCGCTCTCCCGTAGCGTGCGTTCCTGCTTCAGTTCCTCGGTGATGTCGAGGCTCAGGCTGACCAGCGCGACGGGCTGCCCGTGTTCATTACATTTGACCGCCTTGATGACGCGCAAGTCGTGAATCTGGCCATCGCTGAAGGGCAGTCGCTGCTGCGTGACGCTGATTTCCCGATCGGCCAGTGCCTTGCGGTCGGCGGCCAGGCATTGCTCGCGAAAGGCGGGGGGAATCAGGTCGGTGTAATGTGCCGCTGCCAGAAAGCGGCTTTCGGCTATCCCCATCGCCTCGCAAAAGGCCTTGTTGACGAAGGACAGCTTGCCGCTCACCTCTTGCAACCAGATGCCGATCGGGGCGGCGTCGAGAATCAGTTGCAGCGTTAGCCGTTCGCGCCGCAAGGCCTGTTCGACCTGTATCTTGTCGGTAATATCGCGCGCAATGCCGAACAGGCCGATGATTTCGCCATTGTTATCCTTGATCGGGTATTTTCGGTTGTCGACCCAGCCCTTGCGGCCGTCATTGCTCAGGGTTTCCTGGATCTCATGGGCCACCGCGGCGCCGGCGAAAATCTGCTTTTCCAGCCGGTAGTAGTGATCGGCAAACTCTTCCGGGAAGATGTCGTAATCGGTCTGGCCGAGCAGGTCGGCCCAGTGCTCGCTGGGCGAAGTGATCGTCACCAGGGTTTGACTGGCGCCGGTCATCACATGATTGCGGTCCTTGAAGTAGATGTAATCGTCGGTGATTTCCATCATGGCGCGGAAATTCGCCATCATGTCCTGGGGGCCAAGTGGCCGGGCCAGGCTTTTCGCATCCTGCAGCAATAGATCGAGGGTGGGGGAGGGGTGTTTGCTGGCACCTTCCTTTTGATAGTGCCCCTTAATACAGCGGATACGGCCATCGGCATGGCGGAGCCGGATATTGAAGGTGCCCGAAGTGTCGTGGGCTTCCCGGGAAAACAGGTTCTTGGCGATGTCGAGATCGTCCGGGTGGATCAGTCTCGGCAGTGTGATACCGGATGCGAGAAAGTCGTCAGGACGATAGCCGAGCAGGCCCTCCATGCCGTCGCTGGCCGACAGTACCGGCAATTCGTCCGCCAGCCCGATTCTGATCCGTGCTTCCAGAACTGGGCGGCCATCCCCCTTAATCATGGTTTTTCCCCGGTAAGCTGACACATTTCAATGTCATCAGACTCAAGCGATTGCCAACGGTTCAAGGATAACGCCAGGGCAGGCGTTTGGGGGAAGCGGTGGGGTGGAATCTGTCCAGAAATGCAAAAGCCCGGCATCGGCCGGGCTTTTGCGGGGAACGACGTCTCGGGTTTAGCCGGCTTCGGCGATGCGTCCGGCAATATGCGCCAGCGCTTCTTCCACCTGATCGATCAGGATCAGGCAGAGGTCACCCGGTTGCAGGCGGGCCAGCGCGGTATCGATGGCGATGAATTCGCCGGTGATGGCGTCGATCTGCTTGGTGCGGCTGGCATTGGCCAGGCCTTCGCGAAGCAGGGCGATGACTTCACCGTCTTCCCGGCCACGCTGGCAGGCGTCCTGATAGAGAATGACATCGTCGAAAGCTTCACCGAGGATTTCGGTTTGCTGGCGAATATCATCATCGCGCCGGTCGCCGGCGCCGCTGATGACAACCGAGCGGCGTACGGCTGGCATGTTGTTGATGGCACCAACCAGTGCCTGGATGGCATCCGGGTTGTGGCCGTAGTCTGCGATCAGCGTCGCACCCTTGTAGTCGAAGACATTGAAGCGGCCAGGGGCGGTCGCTGCATCGCTGACGAAGCTAGCCAGGGCGCGTTCGATGATTTCCCAGTCGTAGCCGAGGGCCCAGCCAGTGGCGGTGGCTGCCATCGCATTCTCGACCTGGAAACCAATCGTGCCATTGCGGGTCAGTGGCACGTTGGCCAGGGCAATACGGTGCTTCTTGCGGCCTTCGCTGCAGATGATGGCATCACGCTCGACATAGACGACCCGTTTGCCCTGGGCACGGTGGGTGGCCAGTACCGGGTTGGCCCGGTCGCGGGCGAAGAAGATGATCTCGCCCTGGCAATGATGGGCCATCGCCGCCACCACCGGGTCGGCCGCATTGAGTACGGCGGTGCCGTTCGGCGCGACGTTTTCGACGATGACGCGCTTGACCACGGCCAGTTCGTCGACAGTCGTGATGTAGTTGAGGCCAAGGTGGTCGCCGATGCCGATGTTGGTAATCACCGCGACATCGCACATGTCGAAGCCGAGGCCCTCGCGTAATACGCCGCCGCGCGCTGTTTCGAAAACCGCGGCATCGACGTCCGGGTGCATCAGCACGTTGCGGGCGCTGCGCGGACCGGAACAGTCGCCGTCGTCGGTACGCCGGCCTTCGATATAGACACCGTCGGTGCTGGTCATGCCGACGCGCAGGCCGTTGGCCTCGAAAATGCGGCCGATCAGGCGGCTGGTCGTCGTCTTGCCATTGGTGCCGGCGATCGCAACCACCGGGATACGGGCATTGTCGCCGTCCGGGAACATCATGCCGACGATGGCTTCGCCGACGGCGCGGCCCTTGCCGAAGGAGGGGGCCAGATGCATGCGCAGGCCGGGGGCGGCGTTCACTTCGACGATGCCGCCGCCCTGCTCTTCGAGCGGCTTGTGCATGGTGTCGCAGACAACGTCGATGCCGGCGATGTCGAGGCCGACGGTTTGCGCGGCAGCGACGGCGGCGGCGGCCAGTTCGGGATGGACGTCGTCAGTGACGTCGGTGGCCGTGCCGCCGGTGGACAGGTTGGCGTTGTTGCGCAGGACGACGCGGACGCCACGCGGTGGCACTGCATCGGCGTCATAGCCTTGCTCGGCGAGGCGGGCAAGGGCGATTTCGTCGAAGCGGATCTTGGTTAGCGAGGTGGCATGACCGTCAGAGCGGCGCGGGTCGCTGTTGACGATGTCAACCAGCTGGCGAATCGTGTGCGTGCCGTCGCCGATGACCAGCGGCGGGTCACGCCGGGCGGCAGCAATCAACTTGTCGCCAATGACCAGCAGGCGCCAGTCGTGGCCGGGCAGGAATTTCTCGACCATGATGTCGTCGCGGAACTCGATGGCGACGCGGTAGGCGCGGCGGACCTGTTCCTCGGTCGTCAGATTGACCGAAATGCCCTTGCCTTGATTGCCATCCTGCGGCTTGACGACGACCGGCAGGCCGACTTCCTGGGCGGCGACCCAGGCATCGTCCTCGTCCTCGACCGGGCGGCCGTAGGGCACTGCGACGCCGGCGGCGTGCAGCAGTTTCTTGGTCAGTTCCTTGTCCTGGGCGATCGATTCGCCAATGGCGCTGGTCAGGCTGGTTTCGGCGGCCTGAATGCGCTTCTGCTTGCTGCCCCAGCCAAACTGGACCAGGCTGCCCTGGGTCAGCCGGCGATACGGAATGCCACGGGCAACGGCGGCCGAAACGATGGCGCCGGTTGAGGGGCCGAGACGTATATCCTCATCGAGGTCGCGCAGTTCCTTCAGGGTTCCTTCGAGATCGAAGGCGGTATCGTTCAGCGCAGCCTGGCACAGTTGTTCGGCGCGTTCGAAGGCGAGACGGCCGACATCCTCTTCGGTGTATTCGACGACAACCTGGTACACGCCCTGGTCAACGGTTTGTGCCGTGCGGCTGAATGTGACCGGGCAGCCGGCCTGGGCCTGCAGGCCCAGGGCGGCGAATTCAAGAGCATGGGCCATCGACACGGTGTCGAGGTGGTCGGAGGGAATCAGGTCGCCCAGTTCCGGGAAGCGCTCGCGCAGGCGGGCTTCGAAGTTAGGCAGGTCTGAAATGGCGACCTCGCCACCTTCACAGGTGACGATGGCCTGAATGGCGGTATGCCGGCTCCACAGGTTGGGGCCGCGCAGGGCGCGAATGCGGGAAACGTCCATGACGCTTGTTCCTCGTTATTTCCGGGCGGTGGCCGGCTTCTTTGCGGGTTGCGACTTCTTGGCGAGTTGCGGAATCAGGGCTGCGGGGTCGGTCAGTTCGAGGCCGAAGGTTTTCATCCCTGTCGTCAGCACTTCCTTGCTTAGGCCCATGGCCCAGCCTGCAGCAATGGCGGCCAGTACGTTGGCAATGTTTTTTGCTTGCTTGGCCTTGCCGATATAGGGCGCATCGACCAGTCGGCTGAGGCGGACTTCATCGTTGCCGGCACGCAGCACAACCCGCTTATCGACCACCGTGACGCCGCGCTTGCCGGCGGCCAGGTGGGTGGCCAGGGTCGGATTGGCCGGATCGACGGCGAAGAAGATGACTTCACCGTCGCACAGTTCGGCAAAGTCGGCGACCAGTTCGTCTTCGGCATTGAGCACGGCGTGGCCCGTGGGCAGCACGACATCGACTTGCGTCCGGTAAATGGAACGCGGCGTCGTGTAGTACTCGCCACCGGTCGGCTGGACGTCCCAGCGCGACAGGTCTTCATCGTCCGGCGCGATGTTGGTGACGATGCCGACCGAGCAGCGGTCGTAGGCCAGGCCTTCGCCGAGGATGACGGGGGCGCCGTTCTCGATGACCGCGGCCTGGACCGAGCGGTTGAGCAGCAGGCGACGACCGCCTTCCCAGTTGGCGGCGCAGGTTTTCTGGACGTGCCGGCGGCCGAGGTAGATGCCGTCCTTGCAGGCCAGGCCAGCGTGTTGGCCGGAGAGATAGATCAGGTGGGCGACCAGCTTGGCGACCGCATTCCGCCCGTGGGTGCCGGTGACGCCGACCAGCGGCACGCGACCGCTCGGGCCGTCGCCGAACAGGTTGTTGACGATGGCCTGGCCGACCGGGCGCGGCTTGCCGATGCCCGGCTTGATGTGCATCAGCAGGCTGGGGCCGGCATTGACCTCGACGATGGCGCCGCCCTGCGGTCCCAGTGGCTTGGAAATGTCCTGGCAGACCAGGTCGATGCCGGCGATGTCGAGGCCGACGACGCGGGCAGCCAATGCAGCGACCTGGGCGGTGTCGGGATGGACTTCGTCGGTACAGTCGAAAGCGTGGTTGGCGTTGCGCTGGATCAGCACTTCGCGGTCCTTGGCCGGCACGCTGTCGGCGTTCAGGCCTTGGCGTTCGAGCTCGATCCTGGCGGCGGTGTCGATGCGGATGATCGACAGCGGGTGCAGTTCGGTGGTGCCGCGGCGCGGGTCGATATTGACCTGGCTGTCGATCAGTTGCTGCACGGTCGACTTGCCATCGCCGATGACGGTGATCAGGTCGCTGCGGTTGGCAGCGACCAGTTTGCCGCCAACCACCAGCAGGCGGTGTTCGATACCCTGGATGGAGCGCTCGACGAGCACGCCGGAGCCTTCCTCGACGGCAATGGCGTAGGCCTTGGCGACTTCTTCCTTGGTCGTCAGGTCGATGAAGACGCCGCGCCCGTGGTTGCCGTCGGTCGGCTTGACGACGACCGGTACGCCGATATCTTCGGCGGCATCCCAAGCGTCGTCGGCATTGTCGACTTCGCGGCCTTCCGGCACCGGGACGCCGACCGAGGAAATCAGCTCCTTGGTCAGGTCCTTGTCGCGCGAGATGGTTTCGGCGATGGCGCTGGTCTGGTCGGTTTCGGCCGTCCAGATGCGGCGCATCGCGGCGCCGTAGCCGAGCTGGACGAGGTTGCCGTCGTCGAGCAGGCGGATGTGCGGAATGCCGCGCGCTTCGGCGGCATTGACGATGGCGGCGGTCGACGGGCCAAGGTACTTGCGGTCAACCCGGCGGCGCAGCGTGTCGATGGTGTCGGCCATGTCGAAAGGCTTGTCTTCGACGGCGGCGAGGATCAGCTCGATACCCTTGTCGAGTGCCAGACGGGTGATGTCGTCCTGCCAGTTGCTGATCGCCAGCTTGTAGACACCGCGCGTCGTTGTTTCGCGGGTGCGGCCGAAACCGTCGGGCAGGCCGCCCAGGGTCATCAGTTCGAGGGCGACGTGTTCGAGGACGTGGCCGAGCCAGGTACCTTCGTCGAGGCGGCGCAGAAAGCCTCCGTGTTCGCCGTAGTTGCAGCGGTGTTCGACCAATGAGGGCAGCCAGGCTTTCAGGCGGTCGACGAAGCCGGGTAGCTTGTTGCTGGGATAGTCCTCGAATTCGCCGATGTCGATCCAGGCTTCGATGGCTGGCGGGTAGGTCCAGATGCTCGGGCCACGCAGGGAAATGATGTCCCGAATGATGATGTCTTTTTTCTTCATGCTCGTTTCGCCCAGCTCCGTTCCGCTGTCAGAAATTGTTATGGGGCAGCTGGTAATTATTAACGCTTTCGTCGCGTCGTGGATTACCGGTGACGAAAAATTGTCACCATTTGCTACAGGGTGTTACAGGCCAGGCTTCACAGGAAGCGGTCGAGCAGTTTCCGGCTCTGGCGGTCGAGTTGCGTCAGGTCGCGGACCAGGAACTGGATGCCGTGGCTGTCGGCGATCAGCAGGCGAGTCTGCGACAGGCGGCGGATATCCTCCTCACCCTTCAGCACCAGCTCGGTCTTGCCGCGATTGGTGAGCAGTTGCCAGGTGCTCGGGCAGGCGAAGCTGGAGACTTCGGTGATCTGCTCGATTTCCGGCACGAACTCGCGGCTGGCCAGTTCCTCCTCGATCAGGCGGCCGATGGCCGGGGGTAGGTCGGCGATGTGATCGACCCAGCCGACTTCGTGGCCTTCGTAATTGACCAGCGACAAACCTTCGTCGGGGGCGGCGATGGGAAAGGCGCGGACCGGGGTGACGCCTTCATGGCGCTCGCCGTTTTCGCTGGTCAGGACCAGTCGACCGTAGCTATCGCAGTGCAGTTGGAAATTGACGTTCGACATGGTTTATTCCGCGTGAGTTTTGGGCTGTTCCGGGGCGCGCGGCAGCAAGGGCTCGGTATCGACGTTGCGGGCCTGGGCCGTGTAGAGCTTGAAGTAATGCCCTTCGGTCGCCATCAATTCATCGTGGTTGCCGATTTCGACGATGCGGCCGCGGTCCATGACGACCAGCCGGTCGGCCTTGCGCAGCGTGGACAGGCGGTGGGCGATGGCGATGGTGGTGCGGCCCTTGACCAGGTTGTCGAGTGCCTTCTGGATTTCCTTCTCGGTTTCGGTGTCGACCGCCGAGGTCGCCTCGTCGAGAATCAGGATGCGTGGATCGATCAGCAGGGCACGGGCAATCGAGATGCGCTGGCGCTCGCCGCCGGACAGGCCCTGGCCGCGTTCGCCGACCAGCGAGTCGTAGCCGTGCGGCAGGCGCAGGATGAACTCATGGGCGTGGGCGGCGCGGGCAGCGGCGATGATTTCCTGACGTGTCGCGTTCGGCTTGCCGTAGGCGATGTTGTCGGCGATGGTGCCGAAGAACAGGAAGGGTTCCTGCAGCACCAGGCCGATGTGCTGGCGGAATTCGGCGACCGGTACCGAGCGGACATCGACGCCGTCGATCAGCACCTGGCCTTCGGTGACGTCGTAGAAGCGGCAGATCAGGTTGACCAGCGTCGACTTGCCGGAACCGCTGTGGCCGACCAGGCCGATCATTTCGCCGGGCTCGATGACCAGATCGACGTCGCGCGTCACGGCGCGGGTGCCGTAGCGGAAGCTGGCCTTTTTCAGTTCGAGACGACCGGTCACCTTGCTCAGATGCACCGGCCGGCTTGGCTCGGGCACGCTGGAAACATGATCGAGAATATCGAAGATGCGCTTGGTACTCGACGCCGCGCGCTGGGTGGCGGAGACGATGCGGCTCATCGAGTCGAGTCGGGTGTAGAAGCGGCCGATGTAGGCGAGGAAGGCGGTCAGCACGCCGACCGTCGAGTCACCCTTGGAAATCTGCCAGATGCCGAAGACCCAGACGACGAGCAGGCCGACCTCGGTGAGCAGGGTCACGGTCGGGGTGAACAGCGACCAGGTCTTGTTCAGCTTGTCGTTCATCTGCAGGTTGTGCTCGTTGGCGGCGCGGAAACGCTCGCCTTCGCGCTTTTCCTGGGCAAAGGCCTTGACGACGCGGATGCCGGGAATGGTGTCGGCCAGCACGTTGGTGACTTCGGCCCAGACGCGGTCGATCTTTTCGAAGCCGGTGCGCAGTTTTTCGCGGACGAAATGGATCAGCCAGCCGATGATCGGCAAGGGTAGCAGCGTGACCAGCGCCAGCCACGGATTGATCGAGAACAGGATGACGGCGGTCATCGTGATCATCAGCACGTCGGTGGCGAAATTGAGCAGATCGAGCGATAGGAAGATGTTGATGCGGTCGGTTTCGTTGCCGATCCGCGCCATCAGGTCGCCGGTCCGCTTGCCGCCGAAGTACTCCAGGGACAGACCCAGCAGATGCTCATAGGTGGTGGTGCGCAGGTCGCGGCCCATCCGTTCGGAGACCAGCGACAGGATGTAGGTGCGGATCCAGCCCAGCCCCCAGGCCAGCGCGGCGGCGCCGAACAGGCCGCCGAGGTACATGCCGACCAGCGGCCAGTCGATTGGCTTGCCGTTCTGGAAAGGAATCAGCACCTCGTCCATCAGCGGCATGGTCAGGTAGGGCGGTACCAGTTGAGCGGCGGTCGACGCCAGGGTCAGCAGAAAACCGGTCAGCAGTTGCCAGCGGTAGGGGCGGGCGAAGCGCCACAGGCGGAACAGCGTCCAGGTGGATGGGGATACCGTCGCCTCGCGGCTGCAGATCGGGCATTCCTCGACCCCCGGTTCGAGCGGTGCCTTGCATTTCGGGCAAACCTCTTCGTCGGGCCTTTGCACGGCCTGGCCGCTGACGATGGCGGCCTGATGCAGTTCGAATTCGCTGATCACTCGCAACGCCGCCAGGTTGTGGCTCAGCGTGTAGCGCCAGGCAGCCAGTCGGCCGGCTTCATCGAGCAGTTCCAGCGTGCCGACGCCGGCATTGTCGTGGTGGTTCAGTGCCAGACCGGCACGCAGCGGCCAGGCCGACCAGGTCGGTTCACTGGGTGCCCGGGCCAGCAGGCGCTGGTCGGTGACCGCGATCAGGCCGGAGGCGAACTGCAGCCGCGTATCGAGGTCAATTTCCAGCCAGCATTGAATTTTTTCGCCAGCGAGCAGTTGCGATTCGATCGCGGCGGCCCAATGGCCGGGGAGCACCGGCTCATTGCCAGCGGTGTTTTGTGCATTGGGGGTCATTTGGGGAGTATACCGCAAGGCTTGTGCTACCCAGTTAACGCCCCTATTTTCCGGCGGTTGACTCACGTCAAGGAGTTGCTAGCCGGGCTGCCGTTGAATACGCCCACATCGCCAGCAAGGACATCCATGTTTCGCATCTCTCAGTACATGCAGGAAATCGCCGAACCCACACCGCTCGGCCCCAAGCGCAATCCACCCGGCCCGGTGGTGATCTGGAATCTGATCCGGCGCTGTAACCTGACCTGCAAGCATTGCTACTCAATTTCGGCCGATACCAATTTCCCCGGCGAGTTGAGCACCGAGCAGGTCTATACGGTGATGGACGACCTCCGGGGCTTCAAGGTGCCGGTGCTCATCCTGTCCGGCGGTGAACCGCTTTTGAGGCCCGATATCTACGACATCGCCAAGCGTGCCAAGGCCAAGGGCTTCTATGTCGGCCTGTCGTCGAACGGCACGCTGATCGACGAGAGCAACATCGCCCAGATCGCCGAATGCGATTTCAACTATGTCGGCGTCTCGCTCGACGGCATCCGCGAAACGCACGACAAGTTCCGCCGCATGGACGGCGCTTTCGAAGCGTCGCTCAAGGGCATCCGGCTGTGCCGCGATCTCGGCCTGAAGATCGGCGTCCGGTTCACGATGACGCAGGACAATGCCCACGATCTGCCCGGCCTGCTCAAGCTGGTCGAAGACGAAGGCATCGATCGCTTTTACTTCTCGCACCTGAACTACGCTGGGCGCGGCAACAAGAACCGCAAGGACGACGCCCAGCACCAGCTGACGCGCTGGGCGATGGATCTGCTCTTCGATACCTGCTGGGAGTACAACCAGCGTGGCCTGCACAAGGAATTCACCACCGGCAACAACGACGCCGACGGCGTCTATTTCCTGCACTGGGTGCGCCGGCGCTTTCCGGACAAGGCGGCGCATGTCGAGGCCAAACTGCGCCAATGGGGCGGCAATTCGTCGGGGGTCAATGTCGCCAATATCGACAACCTGGGCAATGTGCATCCGGATACCATGTGGTGGCACCACAACCTGGGCAACGTCAAGGATCGGCCGTTTTCCGAAATCTGGCCGGACACCTCGGATGCACTGATGGCCGGCCTCAAGCAGCACCCGCGGGCGGTCAAAGGGCGCTGCGGCAGTTGCGCCTACCTGCAGATCTGTAACGGCAACACCCGGGTCCGGGCCCAACAAATGACCGGTGATGCCTGGGCGGAAGACCCCGGCTGCTACCTGGCCGACGAGGAAATTGCATCGTGAACTGGAAAATCCTGATCCCGGCCGGCTTTGCCGTCTATTTCCTGATGGCGATGGCGCAACTGGCCGAAGCGTCCGATACCCACGCCAATTTCCAGCAGCATTGTGCCGCCTGTCACGGGGCCGACCGCCTGGGTGGCATCGGCCCGGCGCTGCTGCCGGACAACCTGGCCCGGCTGCGCAAGCCGGAGGCGGAAAAAGTTATCCGCGAAGGTCGACCGGCGACGCAGATGCCAGCCTTTGGCGGCAAGTTGTCGGCCGAGGAGGTCAAGGCCCTGGTCGATTACGCCTATACCCCGATCAAGCCGATGCCGGTCTGGGGCGAAAAGGAAATCAGCGCCTCGCGGATCGTCAGCTACGCACCGGGCAGCCTGCCGGACAAGCCGCAATTCAGCGCCGACCCGATGAACCTGTTCGTCGTCGTCGAAAGCGGCGATCACCATGTCTCCATCCTCGACGGCGACAAGCTGGCGCCGATCCATCGCTTCCAGTCGCGTTTCGCGCTGCACGGTGGGCCGAAATTCACGCCGGACGGACGTTACGTCTTCTTCGCCTCGCGCGATGGATGGATCACCAAGTTCGACATGTGGAACCTCAAGGTCATCGCCGAAGTGCGGGCCGGCATCAATACCCGCAACGCAGCGGTCTCCGGCGATGGCAAGTGGGTCGCGGTGGCCAACTACCTGCCGCACAGCCTGGTCATTCTCGATGCCGATCTGAACCTCGCCAAAATCCTGCCGGTCAGCGACAAGGATGGCAAGACGAGCTCGCGCGTTTCCGCCGTCTATGACGCTTCGCCGCGGCAGAGCTTTGTCGCCGCGCTGAAGGACGTCAAGGAAGTGTGGGAGGTCTCATACAACCCGAAGGCGGATGAAATCCCGACTGGCATGATCCACGACTTCAAGTATCGCGAAGGGGCTTTCATTCCCGGCTTCCTCAATCCGCGACGCAGCCAGCTCGACGATTATCTCGATGATTTTTACTTTACCCAGGGCTACGACGAAGTGATGGGCGCCTCGCGCAACGACGCGAAGAGCGCGGTCAGTGGCCAGGTGGTCAACCTCGACGCGCGCAAGAAAATCGCCAACCTCGAACTGCCCGGCATGCCGCATCTCGGTTCCGGTATCAGCTGGAAATGGATGGACAAGGCAGGGCAGGAGCGGACGGTGATGGCGACGCCGAACCTCAACGAAGGCGTGATCAGCATCATCGACATGAAGACCTGGCAGACCATCAAGCAGATCAAGACGCGCGGCCCCGGCTTCTTCATGCGTAGCCACGAAAACAGCCGCTACGCATGGACCGATTCGATGATGAGCAAGGAGTTCAAGGACACCATGCAGATCATCGACAAGGAAACGCTGGAAATCGTCGCCGAATTGAAGCCGGAGCCGGGCAAGACCTTCGCCCACGTCGAATTCACCAAGGATGGCAAGTACGTACTGGCCAGCCTGTGGGAGGACAACGGCGCGCTGATCATCTATGACGCGGCAACCCTCCAGGAAGTGAAGCGCCTGCCGATGCGCAAACCGGTCGGCAAGTACAACGTCTGGAACAAGATCACCAAGTCGGAAGGCACCAGCCACTGAGGGAGGGGGCAGTTTCCATTTTTGCCGGAAACTGCCGGTCGACCGCAGCGCTCAGCGGATGATCAGGTGCCCGCCATCGTGCTGGACGGGCATCGCAAAACCGAACAGATCGGGCTGGGCGCAGAGTTCGAGGTCGGCTGGACGTAGATTCGGCCAGCTGCCGGCCGTGAAGCGCCTGCCGAAATCGGAGTCCCGCACCCGTTGGGCAAATTGGGCCGGCGCCGGCTGTTCGCCGCGCAGCAAGGATTCGATGTAGTCGGCGCAGGCGATGTCTTCGTCGCCATCGCGATCGACCCATTCGCCGGTGATGACGAAGCAGACTTCGCTGGCGCCCGCCGCGCGAATGGCCTCGGCCGTCGCCCGGGCGCACACCAGGCTGGCCGCGTAGAGTTGCCGGGCGTGGCGGAAACGCTGCAGGCCGCGTACACCGGCCGCCGTACTGAGCACCACCGTCTTGCCGGCCAGGTCGACCGGCATCAATTGGGCGGGCGAGTTGCCGAAGTCGAAGCCGGGCATCGGATCGCCGCCGACCACGGCGCCGACCGAAACCGCCTGCGGCATTTTGTCGAGCAGTGCTGCCGCCGTGCTGATCTCGGCGACCGGGTAAATGGCCTGCGCCCCGTTGGCCAGCGCCACCGCCGCCGTTGTGAATGAGCGCAGAACGTCGATGACGACCACCGTGTCAGCGGCGTCTGGCTGGTTTTGCAGACGATTCAGGAAAATGCGGGAAAACTTCATGGCGCGCGCCGAAGGCGGAGGCCGGGCCGGCCTCGCGCCAGGTTTTTGCAGGGCTTAACGGCCCAGGTGCTGCAAAACGGTATGCAGGCGTTCCGCCGCATAGGCCGCTTCCGGATCGTTCTCGGTCAGTTTCAGAATGTCTGCCCAGTTGATGTAACGATCGAGGCGAACAAGGGCCTTGGTGCTGGTCGAGTCTAAATCGATGGCCAAAACCACTTCGTCACCGTTGGCATCGATCTTGTACTCAAATGATCCTTGCATGTTTCTTCTCCAGGTTGTCAGGCGATTGGTCGCCGCAGTGTATAGGGCCGGCCGCGCAAATGAAATGGCGGCCGGCGCCTGCCAAGGATAGCAAGGCGCCGGGGGGCTGGATTTGCGCCAAAGCAAATGTTGGTGCCCGGCCGAGGTTTGGCGCCAACTGCGACAAGCAGGGCCTGGAGCGAGGATTTTCAGGCATTCCTGCGGTCGACCGCCAAAATCGGTCAAAATTGACATTCACCTTTCCTTGGCCGCCGCTGTGCGGCCTTTGCCTGATGACTCAGCTTTTTCCCACTTGCCGCCAGTTGTTGCTCTGCCTTGCCGCCGATTGGGATGCTCCGGACGGCCGCTTGCAGCGTTTTGAATGTTTGCCGGCCGGCGGTTGGCGGGCGGTTGGCCCGGTGCTGCCGGTCAGCCTGGGGCGAGCCGGCCTGGCCTGGGGGCGCGGGCTGCATCCGGCACAACCGGGGCGGAGCAAGCAAGAGGGCGATGGCCGGGCGCCGGCCGGGGCATTCGCGATCAGTGCGCTGTTCGGCTACGGCGCGGCGGACAGTCTGCTGGCCCGTGCCGCCAAGTTGCCTTACCGGTGTGCAACGCGGGACCTGAAATGCGTCGATGACCCGGCCTCGGCGCATTACAACCGCGTGGTCGATCAGTCGGCGGTGACGGTGGATTGGGCGTCGTGCGAGGAAATGTTGCGCGGCGATGCGCGTTATGCGGCGGGGGCGGTAGTGGCGCATAACACCGCACCGCCGACGGCCGGCTGCGGTTCGTGCATCTTCCTGCACGTCTGGGAAGCGCCCGGGGTGGCGACGGCGGGGTGTACGGCGATGGCGCTGGCCGACATGACGGCGATTGCCGGTTGGCTGGATGGCGCGGCGGCGCCGGTGCTGGTCCAGTTGCCGCAGGCGGCATACGACGATTTGCGTGAAACCTGGGGCCTGCCGGAGTTGGCCGACTGAGCGAGGGGGCGGGCGCTTTCGACAATTGCCGGGGGCTCCACTAGACTGGCGGGCCTTCAACCTTTCCGCCATTTCGCCTGTGCTCAATAAAATCTGGGTCGCCTTCATCCTCGTCGGCTTTGTCGCGGCGGTGGCGCAGTTGCTGCAGGGCGACCTTGAGATCTTTACGCGCGTGCTGAACGGGTTGTTCGAGACGGCGAAGACCGGCTTCGACATTTCGCTGGGTCTGGTCGGCATCATGAGCCTGTGGCTGGGGGTGATGAAAATCGGCGAACGGGGCGGTCTGATCGAACTGTTCAGCCGCGTCGTGGCACCTTTTTTTCGCCGCGTCTTTCCCGATATCCCGGCCGGCCATCCGGCCAGCGGCAGCATCGTGATGAATGTCAGCGCCAACATGCTCGGCCTCGACAACGCGGCGACGCCGCTTGGCCTGAAGGCGATGCAGGAGTTGCAGGAAATCAACCCGCACAAGGACACCGCCAGCAACCCGATGATCATGTTCCTGGTCCTCAATACGGCTGGCATCACGCTGATTCCGACCTCGGTGATTGCCATCCGCCAGAGCATCGCGCTGAAGCAGGGGCTGGTCGGCTTCAACGCCGCCGACATCTTTTTGCCGACCCTGCTCGGCACCTTTGTTTCCTTCTGCGCCGGCCTGGTTGCGGTCGCCATCTGGCAGCGCATCAACCTGTTCTGCAAGCCGGTGCTGGCCTTCTTTGCCGGTTTCGCGGCACTGATGGGCGGCCTGTATTTCTGGCTGGCCGGTATGCCAGCGGAACAGATGGCGCAGATGATCGGCCTGCTTGGCAGCGGCCTGATCGTTTCGCTGATCGTGCTCTTCGTCGCCGTTGCCGCCTGGCGTGGCATCGATGTCTACGAGAGTTTCGTCGACGGTGCCAAGGAAGGCTTCGGCGTTGCCGTGCAGATCATTCCCTACCTGATCGCCATGCTGGTGGCGATTTCGGTGTTTCGCACCACCGGTGGCATGGACTGGCTGATCGGCGGCATTCGCAGCGTCGTGCTGGCCCTTGGCCTGAACGACGATTTTGTCCCGGCGCTGCCGGTCGGCCTGATGAAGACGCTGAGCGGCAGCGGTGCGCGCGGCCTGATGGTCGATGTGATGACGACCTACGGTGTCGATTCCTTCCCGGGCAAGCTGGCGGCGATCATCCAGGGCTCGACTGAAACGACTTTCTACGTGCTGGCCGTCTATTTCGGCAGCGTCGGCATCACCAAGACCCGCTACGCGCTGGCCGGCGGCCTGATCGCCGATGCGGTCGGGCTGGTCGGGGCGATCCTGATCGGCTATGCCTTCTATCATTGAGCGGCATCACTGCTGCGGTCGACGGTCAAAAATCGGCGAAAATCGCGCCTTTGCCGCAGCCAGGAAATCCTGACCCGTGTCCTCCATCGTTTTCTTCAACAAGCCTTACGGCGTCCTCAGCCAGTTCACGCCGGAAGGCAAGTGGCGGGCGCTCGACGAGTTCATTCCGGTCAAGGATGTCTATGTCGCCGGTCGGCTCGATGCTGACAGCGAAGGCCTGTTGCTGCTGACCGATGATGGCAAGTTGCAGGCGAAGATCGCTGATCCCAGGCACAAGCTGGTCAAGACCTACTGGGCGCAGGTCGAAGGTATGCCGGACGAGGCCGCGCTTGATCGGCTGCGCGCCGGCATCAAGCTCTCCGATTTCACCGCGCAGCCGGCCAAGGTGCGGCTGATCGACGCGCCGGCGGATCTCTGGGAGCGCGATCCGCCGATCCGCTTCCGCGCCGCGATCCCGACTGCGTGGCTGGAAATCCGCATTGCCGAAGGCAAGAACCGCCAGGTTCGGCGGATGACGGCGGCCATCGGGTATCCTACGCTGCGTTTGATTCGGGCCGCCATCGGGGCGGCGACGCTGGAGGGGCTGGCGCTTGGGCAATGGCGACAGATCAGCGGCAGTTACCAGGATTTGCAAGGAAAGATCAATGAATAGAATCGTCATCGGCCTGCTCGCCGGTTTGCTCGGCAGCGCTGCCGCCTGGGCCCAGAATTCCATGCCGGTCGTGGAGTTGACCGCCGGCTTCCACCGCATCGAGGCGGAAGTCGCCGCCACCGACCAGAACCGCCAGATCGGCCTGATGCAGCGCAAGGCGATGCCGGCGCAGCGCGGCATGCTGTTCGTCTTCCCGCAGAACAACACGCATTGCATGTGGATGCGCAATACCTTCATCCCGCTGTCGGTCGCCTTCATCGACAGCGATGGCTACATCATCAACATCGAAGACATGCAGCCGCAGACCGAAGACAACCATTGCGCCCGCAAGCCGGCCCGCTATGCGCTGGAGATGAATATCGGCTGGTTCGCCCAGCGCGGCCTCAAGCCGGGCGTCAAGCTGCACGGTATCGACAAGGCGCCGCGGCCGCAGTAATGAAACGCAGCAAATGGCAGACCTGCCTGCCGGCCAGTCTGCACGATCCGCTCTTGCGCTCCTGGCTGCGCGAGCCTGATTCGCTGACGGCGCGTTGCCAGCGGGCGAGCCGCCATTTTCGCGTGCGTCTGCTCAACTATGGCAAGGGGCGGGCGCTGGCTGACGAGGCGGCGGGCTGCGACAACGGACGGCAGCCGGCCTGGGTGCGTGAAGTGGCGCTGGAATGCGACGGTCGCCCGGTCATTTTTGCCCATACCACGCTGTCGACCGCCGGCAACGGCCGTCTGTCGCGCTGGATGGCCGGCTTGGGCCAGCGCTCGCTGGGCTCCCTGCTCTTTGCCTATCCCGGCTTCACGCGCGGCGGCATCGAGTTTCTCCGGCTCGACGCACGCCACCCGCTTTACCAGCGGGCGGCTGCCTTGGCCGAAGTGGGTGATCATCTCTGGGCGCGCCGCTCGGCGCACCACCTGGGGCGACAAAGCGTCCTGGTGACCGAAGTTTTCCTGCCGGATATCAGTCGCCTGAAATGAAAAAACCTCGCCGCGGCGAGGTTTTTGGCTTTCAGCTGATGAAAATCAGGCGAAGTTGGCTTCGACGAAGGACCAGTTGACCAGCGAGGCCAGGAAGGTTTCAACAAACTTCGGACGCATGTTGCGGTAGTCGATGTAGTAGGCGTGTTCCCAGACGTCGACGCAGAGCAGGGCTTTGTCGCCGGTGGTCAGCGGGGTGCCGGCAGCGCCCATGTTGACGATGTCGAGCGAACCATCAGCCTTCTTGACCAGCCAGGTCCAGCCGGAACCGAAGTTGCCGACGGCAGAGGTTTGGAAGGCGGTCTTGAAGGCATCCAGCGAACCCCACTTGGCATCGATGGCCGCAGCCAGGGCACCGCTCGGTGCACCGCCGCCGTTCGGCTTCATGCAGTTCCAGAAGAAGGTGTGGTTCCAGACCTGGGCTGCGTTGTTGTACACGCCGCCGGCCGGTGCCTTCTTGACGATGGCTTCGAGGTCGAGGTTCTCGTACTCGGTACCCTTGATCAGGTTGTTCAGGTTGGTGACGTAAGCCTGGTGGTGCTTGGAATAGTGATAGTCAAAGGTCTCGGCCGACATGTGCGGGGCGAGGGCATCCTTGGCGTAGGGCAGCTGGGGCAGTTGATGTTCCATTTATATTCTCCGTTGTATTGAGGGGTGAAACAAAAATTCTAGACAGCTTCGTCGGTGACGACAACCTGATTCACCGTGGCCTGTGCCGAACCCCGGGCAAAGCTGAGTTTGAGGAGGTCGCCGGCTTCCAGCTGAGTCGCGTCGCGCACGGCTCGTCCGTCCGGGGCAATGACCAGAGTATAGCCACGGGCGAGGACGGCATGTGGATCAAGCTGGCTGAGACCGCTGGCCAGCGCTTTTAGTTTCCCGGCCTGTTGAGAAATTTGCCAGCGCAGCTGGCTGTGTAGCCGGTAGTGCAAGTGGCCGAGGTGTTCGCCGAGCTTGGCCGGTTGCGGCCGGGCCTTGGCATGGCGCTGGCTGACGGTCTGCAGGCGCAGTTGCTGGTTCTCGATTTGGCGGCCGAGGGACTGGCCCAGACGGCGAGCCAGCAGCTCGAGCTCTTGCCGGCGCTGGCCGATGCGTTCGGCCGGGTGCAGCAGGCGGGTGCCGAGCCAGTCGAGGCGCTGCTGCTGCTCGGCGATGCTGCGCTCCATGCGGCGGGCGAGCTGGCGTTGCAGTTCGGCCAGGCGACCGAGCAGGGCGTCGCGATCCGGGCTGGCCAGTTCGGCGGCGGCGGTTGGGGTGGGGGCGCGCAAGTCGGCAGCGAAATCGGCAATGGTGAAATCCGTTTCGTGACCGACCCCGGCCACCACCGGCACGGCCGAGGCGCGAATGGCGCGGGCGACGCATTCCTCGTTGAAGGCCCAGAGGTCCTCGATACTGCCGCCGCCGCGACAGAGAATGATCGTATCGCAACTGCTGAGGCTGGCCTGGCCGAGGGCGGCGGCGATTTTTTCGCCGGCCCCTTCGCCCTGCACCGGGCAGGGAAACAATGAAAGACGCAGATGCGGGGCTCGTCGGTGCAGCGTCGTCAGCACGTCGCGCAAGGCGGCGGCCTGCAGGCTGGTGACGATGCCGAGATGACGCGGGAAGTCGGGCAGCGGCCGTTTGCTCTCGCTGGCGAAGAGGCCTTCGCTTTCCAGTTGTGCCTTCAGGCGCAGGAAGCGTTCGAAGAGGTCGCCCTGGCCGGCGCGACGGATGGCTTCGATATTGAGCTGGAACTCGCCACGCGGTTCGTAGAAGGAAACCAGGGCGCGCGCTTCGATCTTTTGCCCGTTCTCCAGACGCCAGCCGAGCAGTTGTGCCCGGCTGCGCCACATTACGCAGCGCACCTGGGCGCTGGCATCCTTCAGCGAGAAGTAAACGTGGCCGGAAGCGGCGTAGGTCAGGTTGGAAATCTCACCGCCGACCCAGGTCAGCGGGAAAGTTGCTTCGAGACATTCGCGGACCAGCCGGTTCAGGCTGGAAACGCTGAGCGTTGAGTTACTGACAGGCGTGACGGGATTGGGCATGGCCGGATTGTAACCCGATGGACTTTGTTATTGCCGATGCTTGACACATTGAAATTTTTTCAAGCTATTGATTATTAATGGTTTAAATAATATGCCTTGTTTTTTGGCAGAGTAGGAAAAGTCCTTTGCCCAATGGGGTTTAGCGCACTTGATGACAAGTCATGCACAGACTTATCCACAGCTTTTGGGGATAAGCGGCGGCAGGCCGGATTTTTTGGGGCTTGCTCCGGCGTCGGGCCAGAGGCAAAATCGCAGGCTAACTTCCCAACGAGGATTCCCCACGTGTTTGCGATTGTTCAGGCTGCAGGCTGGCCGATCTGGCCGTTGTTGCTGGCCTCCATCATTTCGGTTGCGCTGATTATCGAGCGCCTGGTTGCCTTGCGCCGTTCCAAGGTCGTGCCGCACGGTCTGTTGCAACGGGCAGTCGGCGAATTCAAGCGAGGCGCCAATAACGACAAGCTGCTCGAAGAACTGGATCGTCATTCGCCGCTTGGCCGCGTGCTGTCGGCCGGCCTGCGCAACGTCAATTCCTCGCGCGAAATCATGAAGGAGTCGATCGAAGAGTCCGGCGGCGCGGTGGCGCACGACCTGAACCGCTACCTGACCACGCTCGGCACCATCGCCTCGATCAGCCCCTTGATGGGCCTGTTCGGCACCGTCGTCGGGATGATCGAGATTTTCGGTTCGCAGTCGCCGACCGGGTCGAATCCGCAGCAACTGGCGCACGGCATTTCCATCGCCCTCTACAACACCGGCTTCGGTCTGGTCATCGCCATTCCGAGCATGATCTTCTGGCGCCATTTCCGCGCCCTGGTCGATGGCTTGGTGGTTGAAATGGAGCAGCAGGCCATCCGCCTCGTCGAATACATGCACGGCGACCGGAAGTAAGCGATGAATTTTCAGCGCGGCCGGAGCCGGGAAGAGCCGGAAATCAACCTGATTCCCATGATCGACGTCCTGCTGGTCATCATCATCTTCCTGATGCTGACCACGACCTACGCCAAGTTCTCCGGGCTGGAGATCAACCTGCCGACGGCGGATGCCGCCAAGCAGGCCGAGCCGCCGAACGAGATCGATGTCGCAGTGACCGCCAGCGGCCAGATTTTGATCAATAAATCGCCGTTGACCGCAGCCGACATCAAGAGCATCGCCGATGGCCTGCGCCGGGCGGCCGGTGCGAAACAGGACCCGGTCATTGTCATCAATGCCGATGCCAAGGCCACCCACCAAAGCGTCGTCGATGTCATGCAGGCAGCGCAGACAGCGGGTTATCCGCACATTTCCTTCGCTACCCAGACGCCACGTTGATGTTTGCCCGCTGGTTGCAGCGACAGTGGTTCGAGCAACGCCGGCTTTCGCCGGCGTTGTGGCTTCTGCTGCCGCTTTCCTGGTTGTTTGCCGGGCTGGCTGCGCTGCATCGGCGGCAGGCCCGGCCGGTACGTCTGCCGGTGCCGGTCATCGTGGTCGGCAATATCACCGTCGGCGGCGCCGGCAAGACGCCGCTGACCATCTGGCTGGCCCGGCAATTAAAGGAAAACGGCTGGCGACCCGGCATTGTCAGCCGCGGCTACGGCGGCGAGAATGCGGCGCCGCGCGCCGTTTCACCTTCCGCCTTGTCGGCCGAGGTCGGCGATGAACCGATCCTGCTCGCCCGGCGCAGCGGGGTGCCGGTCTGGGTCGGCCGTGACCGGGCGGCGGCAGGTCAGGCGCTGCTGACGGCGCAGCCGGAGGTCAATATCATTCTCTGCGACGACGGTTTGCAGCACTACCGGCTGGGCCGCGATGTGGAACTGGCCGTTTTCGATGGGCGCGGCGCCGGCAACGGCTGGCGCTTGCCGGTCGGGCCGCTGCGCGAACCGTTGAGCCGCATTGCTGCGGTGGACGCCGTGATTTGCAACGGTTTGCCCGATGCGCGGCTGCCGGCCGAGGTGCCGAGCTTTGCGATGCGCTTGCTGCCCGGGAATTTTTACCGTCTGGATGAGCCGCAGCGTTGGTGCGAAGCAGCCGCTTTGGCCGGCAAAAAGCTCTATGCGCTGGCCGGGATCGGCGACCCCGGGCGGTTTTTCCGGACCCTGGAAGGGCTGGGCCTCGCCTGCGAAACCCATCCCTTTCCCGATCACCATGCCTATGTCGCCGGCGACCTGGTTTTTGCCAAAGACGGCATCCTGCTGATGACGGAGAAGGATGCAGTAAAATGCGCCGGTCTTACGGCCGGTGAAACTTGGGTTTTGCCCGTCGAGGCCGAGCTTTCGCCGGCCCTTATTGAACACATTCAGGAGAAACTCCGTGGACGCCAGGCTGCTTGATATCCTCGTCTGCCCGATTTGCAAGGGCAATCTCGAACACCGTAAAGCCGAAAAGGAACTGGTCTGCAAACCCTGCAAACTGGCTTTCCCGATTCGCGACGACATTCCGATCATGCTCGAAGACGAGGCGCGGCAACTGGGCGCGGACGAGTAAGCATGTCCGGCCTCGCTTTCAAGGTCGTCATCCCGGCCCGTTATGCGTCTACCCGCTTGCCGGCCAAGCCGCTGCTCGACCTCGGCGGCAAGCCGATGGTGGTCCGCGTCGCCGAGCGCGCCCGTCTGTCCGGTGCCGAGGAAATCTGGGTGGCGACCGATCATCCGGAAGTGCGGGCCGCCGCCGAAGCGCATGAAGTTGCCGCCCTGATGACGCGGGCCGATCATCCGACCGGTACCGATCGCCTGGCCGAGGTGGTTGAGCAGCGTGGCTGGAGTAGCGACACCATCATCGTCAATGTGCAGGGCGACGAGCCGCTGATCGAGCCCGAAGTGATCATCCAGACGGCGCGCCAACTGGCGGTCAGCGGGGCGGATATCGCCACGGTGGCGCATCCGATCCGCGAGGCGGCCGATTTCTTCAATCCGAATGTCGTCAAAGTCGTTTGCCGGGCCGACGGGGATGCCGCCTATTTTTCCCGGGCGCCGATTCCCTATGCGCGCGATCACTTCGCCCGCGAAAACGGCGGCGAAACCCTGCCGCTCAATTTTCCGGCCTATCGCCATGTCGGGCTTTACGCCTACCGGGCGAGCTTTTTGAAGGCTTACGCCGGGTTGACCGCAGCCCCCACCGAGCAGTTCGAATCGCTCGAGCAATTGCGCGCCCTTTGGCATGGCTATCGCATCAGCGTGACCCTGATCGATGCGGCGCCGGCGCCGGGTGTGGACACGCCCGAAGATGCCGAGCGGATGCGCAAACTGTTTGACCGGGCCTGAAATAGCGAGTAATTTTTCGCTCCTAGAGAACGGCTCCAGATAACGCCGATAACAAGAATTTTTGACTCATATACCGAGGGACTTTCCATGAAATTGATTTTGTTGGGCGCACCCGGCGCCGGCAAGGGTACGCAAGCCACATTCATCTCCAAAGAATTTGGCATTCCGCAGATTTCCACCGGCGACATGTTGCGCGCCCAGGTCAAGGCGGGCACCGCCCTCGGTCTGGAAGCCAAGAAGCACATGGATGCGGGCGGCCTGGTGCCGGACGCGGTCATCATCGGCATGGTCAAGGATCGCCTGACCCAGGATGATTGCAAGAACGGTTACCTGTTCGACGGTTTTCCGCGCACCATTCCGCAAGCTGACGCCATGAAGGACGCTGGCGTGGCGATCGATTTCGTACTCGAAATCGATGTCCCGGACAGCGACATCATCGAACGCATGGCCGGCCGCCGCGCCCACCTGGCTTCCGGTCGCACCTACCACGTCAAGTTCAACCCGCCGAAGGTCGAAGGCAAGGATGACGTGACCGGTGAAGACCTGGTCCAGCGCGACGACGACAAGGAAGAAACCGTCAAGAAGCGTCTCGATATCTATCACTCGCAGACCAAGCCGCTGGTCGATTTCTACACCAAGTGGGCCGCCCAGGGCGATGCCAAGGCACCGAAGGTGCGCAAGGTGGCCGGTGTCGGTTCCGTCGATGCAATTACCAAGAGCGTTTTTGACGCCTTGAAGTAAAGGAGCGAACGATGCCGGCGAGGAATGCCTTCTATGCACAGTCAGGGGGCGTCACCGCCGTCATCAACGCCACGGCGTGCGGCCTGATTCAGGAAGCACGCCGCCATCCCGACAAGATCGGGAAAGTCCTGGCCGGTCGCGACGGCATCATCGGCGCCTTGACCGAAGACCTGATCGACACCAGCCTCGAAACCGACGAGGTCATTGCCCGCCTGCGCAGTACGCCGGGTGGCGCCTTCGGTTCCTGCCGTTACAAGCTGAAAAGCCTTGAAGACCATCGCGCCCAGTACGAGCGCCTGATCGAGGTCTTCAAGGCGCACGATATCGGCTATTTTTTCTACAACGGCGGCAACGATTCGATGGACACCGCCTGGAAGGTGTCGCAGATCGCCGAGAAGATGGGTTACCCGGTGGTTTGCGTCGGGGTCCCGAAAACGGTCGATAACGACCTGCCGCTGACCGACTGCTGCCCGGGCTTCGGTTCGGTCGCCAAGTATGTCGCGACCTCGATCCGCGAAGCGGGTTACGACGTCGCCTCGATGGCGCGTACCTCGACCAAGATCTTCGTGCTGGAAGTGATGGGGCGCCATGCCGGCTGGATCACCGCCGCCTGCGGCCTGGCTTCGGAAAATGCCGGCGAGCCGCCGCATATCCTGCTGTTTCCGGAGGTGCCGTTCGACCCGGCGCGTTTCCTGGCCCGCGTCCAAGAATGCGTTACCCAGTATGGCTATTGCACGGTCGCCGTTTCGGAGGGCTTGTCCGATGCCGAGGGCAAGCTGATTGCCGATTCCGGGACGAAAGACGCCTTCGGCCACTCGCAACTGGGCGGCGTCGGCCAGATCGTCGCGCAGTTGATCAAGGACAAGCTCGGCTACAAGTATCACTGGGCGCTGGCCGACTACCTGCAGCGGGCCGCCCGCCATCTGGCCTCGAAGACTGATGTCGAACAGGCGCATGCCCTGGGCGTTGCTGCGGTCGACCTCGCCCTGCAGGGCAAAAACGCCGTGATGGCCACCATCGAGCGCCTGGCTGACGCGCCGTATCGCTGGCGAATCGGCGAAGCGCCGCTGAAGGACGTTGCCAATGTCGAACGCAAGATGCCGGCCGAATTCATCACGGCCGACGGTTTCCATATCACCGATGCCTGCCGTACCTATCTGCAGCCGTTGATCGCCGGCGAAGAGCCGCCGCCGTATCGCGACGGGCTGCCCGACTATGTGCGTTTGAATAACAAGAGCGTCGAGAAAAAATTGCCGGAGTTCAAGATCTGATTTTTCGTTAGCCACTGAGAGGGGGAAGTGATGTCTACAGCGTTGTTACTGGCGCTTGCTTGCGCCGTGTTGGCAGTCCTGTACGGCTGGATTTCCAGTCGCCAGATCCTCGCGTTGCCGGCCGGCAACGAGCGCATGCAGGAGATCGCCAAAGCGATCCAGCAGGGCGCCGAAGCCTATCTGAGCCGACAGTACAAGACGATTGCGATGGTTGGTATCGTCCTCTTCCTGGTGATCGGTCTGATTCCCAAGCTCGGTTGGCTGACCGCGTTCGGTTTTCTGATTGGTGCGTTGCTTTCCGGCGCGGCCGGATTCATTGGCATGAATGTCTCTGTGCGGGCCAATGTCCGGACCGCCGAGGCGGCTCGCGGCGGCATCGCCAAGGCACTCGACGTCGCTTTCAAAGGCGGGGCGATTACCGGCATGCTGGTGGTCGGCCTTGGCCTGCTCGGGGTGGCCGGCTATTTCGCTTTCCTGAAGTCGGTCAACGGGCCGGATGCCGATCTGCATCACGTCATCGAACCGCTGGTCGGCCTGGCCTTCGGTTCCTCACTGATTTCCATCTTCGCCCGTCTCGGTGGCGGCATTTTCACCAAGGGGGCGGACGTCGGTGCCGACCTCGTTGGCAAGGTCGAAGCCGGCATTCCCGAAGATGACCCGCGCAACCCGGCGGTGATTGCCGACAACGTCGGCGACAACGTCGGCGACTGCGCCGGCATGGCGGCCGACCTCTTCGAAACCTATGCCGTGACGGTGGTGGCGACGATGGTGCTGGCCGCGCTGATCATCAAAACGGCGAGCGGCCTTGGCGAAAACCTGGTGCTCTACCCGCTGGCGCTGGGCGGGGTGTCGATCATCGCTTCAATCGTCGGCTGCTACTTCGTCAAGGCCACCGAGGGCGGCAAGATCATGGCGGCGTTGTATCGCGGCCTGATTGTCGCCGGCGTGCTGGCACTGGCAGCCTATTATCCGGTGACTGCCTGGCTGATCGGGGCCGGCGCTACCTTGCCGGATGGCTCGGTCATCAACACCATGACCATGTTTGGCTGTGCGGTGGTCGGGTTGCTGCTGACTGCTGCCTTGGTCTGGATTACCGAGTACTACACCGGGACCGATTACGCGCCGGTCAAGCACGTCGCTTCGTCATGCCAGACTGGCCACGCGACCAATATCATCGCCGGTATCGGTGTTTCGATGAAGTCGACCGCCTGGCCCGTGCTGTCGGTCTGTGCGGCGATTTACGCAGCTTTCG
Source organism: Dechloromonas hortensis (assembly GCF_009469765.1). GTDB lineage: Bacteria > Pseudomonadota > Gammaproteobacteria > Burkholderiales > Rhodocyclaceae > Azonexus > Azonexus hortensis. The sequence goes on along the minus strand of NZ_SSSQ01000013.1, from coordinate 6,914 downwards.
CGATGGGCGGGCTATTCGGGATCGCCATCGCGGCGACCTCCATGCTGTCGATGGCCGGTATCGTCGTCGCGCTCGATGCCTACGGCCCGATCACCGACAACGCCGGCGGTATTGCCGAGATGGCCGAACTGCCGAAAGAGGTGCGCAACGTCACCGATCCGCTCGACGCCGTCGGCAATACGACCAAGGCGGTGACCAAGGGCTACGCCATCGGCTCTGCCGGTCTGGCGGCACTGGTCCTGTTCGCCGACTACACGCATGGTCTGGAAGCGGCCGGCTTGAAAGGGATCACCTTCGATCTTTCCAATCATATGGTGATCATCGGCCTGTTTATCGGCGGCCTGATTCCCTATCTGTTCGGCGCCATGGCGATGGAGGCGGTCGGTCGCTCGGCTGGAGCGGTGGTCATGGAGGTGCGCCGTCAGTTCAAGGAAATTCCCGGCATCATGGAAGGCACGGCCAAGCCGGATTATTCGCGGGCTGTCGATATGCTGACCGTGGCGGCGATCAAGGAAATGATGATCCCCTCCATCCTGCCGGTCGCCGTGCCGATCGTCGTCGGCCTGGTCCTCGGTCCGCAGGCGCTGGGTGGGCTGCTGGTCGGCACGATCGTCACCGGCTTGTTCGTCGCCATCTCGATGACGACGGGCGGCGGCGCTTGGGATAATGCCAAGAAATACATCGAAGATGGCCATTTCGGTGGAAAAGGCTCCGATGCGCACAAGGCGGCCGTGACCGGGGATACCGTGGGCGATCCCTACAAGGATACGGCGGGGCCTGCGGTCAATCCGCTGATCAAGATCATCAACCTTGTGGCGCTCCTGATTGTCCCGTTGATGGCCTGATTTCCGTGCTTTTGGGTAAAAAAGGCGGTCTAGGCCGCCTTTTTTACATTTCTTTAAACCACTCCCGTTGGAGGGAGATAGAATCCTGCTCGATCGCGGGACAACAAGGCCATGAGTGAAGCAATGAGCGGGACAACTGAAATCGGTAAATCCGGGGTGCGGGAAGACCTTTTGCATCACGACCCATTGCTCGATTGCCTGGTGGAATTGACCCGGATTCATGGGCGCCCGAGTACGCGCGCCGCGCTTACCGCCGGCTTGCCGCTGGAGAATGGTTCGCTGACGCCTTCGTTGTTCGCGCGGGCCGCCAGCCGGGCCGGCCTTTCGGCCAAGCTGGTTCGCCGACCGCTGGAGCGGATCGATCCCGCCTTGCTCCCCGCCGTCCTGTTGCTTGATGGCGAAGAGGCCTGTGTCCTGCTGGGCTGGGACGAGGCGGGCGAGAATGCCCGCCTGCTTTTCCCGGAAACCGGTCAGGGCTCGGTGCTGCTGTCGCGCACGAGTCTGGCCGGGCGTTATGCCGGCATCGCCATTTTCGCCCGACCGCATTTCCGCTTCGACAAGCGGACGCCGCAGGTCGGCGACATCAAGCTGCGCCACTGGTTCTGGGGCGCCCTGGCCGAGCAGTGGCCGGTTTATCGCGATGTGCTCGGGGCGGCGTTGCTGATCAATGTCATGGCATTGGCCATGCCGCTCTTCTCGATGAACGTGTACGACCGCGTCATTCCCAACCGAGCCATGGAAACCCTGTGGGTGCTGGCCCTCGGCGTGGTCTTGCTGATCGGCGTCGATATGACCTTGCGGCTGTTGCGGGGGCATTTCATCGATCTGGCCAGCGCCCGGATCGACATGCAGTTGTCGGCCAAGATCATGGAGCGCGTCCTGGGCGTCCGGATGGAGTCGCGACCGGCAGCGGTCGGCGCCTTCTCGTCGAACCTGCGTTCCTTCGAGACGGTGCGCGACTTCATTACCTCCGCCTCGGTGACCGCCTTCATCGACCTGCCGTTCGCGCTGATCTTCGTGCTCGTCATTGCCATCATTTCCTGGCAACTGATCATTCCGGTCTTGCTGGCCCTCGTTTTTGTCGTCATCTACGCCTACATCCTGCAGCACAAGATGCACGCCTTGTCGGAAACGACCTACCGGGCCGGCGCTTTGCGCAATGCGACGTTGATCGAAAGCCTGTCGGCATTGGAAACCATCAAGACCCAGGGCGCCGAGAGCGTCATGCAGTCGAAATGGGAAAAATCGGTCGCCTTCGTTTCCCGCGTCAACAACCAGATGCGCTTCCTGTCGGCTGCCGCGACCAACGGCGCGATGGAAGTGCAGCAACTGGTCAATATTGTGGTCATCATTGTCGGCGTCTATCTGGTCGGCGATGGCAAGCTCAGCATGGGCGGCCTGATTGCCTGCACCATGCTGACCTCGCGTGCCGTGGCGCCGCTCGGCCAGATGGTCGGCCTGCTGATGCAGTATCACAACGCCAAGGTGTCGCTGGCTTCGCTGGAAACGATCATGACCAACCCGGTCGAGCGTCCGGCCGATGCCTCGTTTGTCCATCGCCCCGAACTGAAGGGCAATATCGAGTTTCGCGATGTTCAGTTCAGTTATCCGGGCAGCGCCATTGCCGCCCTGAAAGGGCTGAACTGCCGGATCGCCGAAGGCGAGAAGGTCGTCGTCATCGGCCGCATCGGTTCGGGCAAGACGACGCTGCAGAAGCTGTTGCTCGGACTGTATCAGCCGACCGGCGGGGCGGTCACCGTCGATGGCGTCGATGTGCGCCAGCTCGACCCGGCCGACTTGCGCCGCAACATCGGCTATGTCTCCCAGGACACCACGCTGTTCTACGGTACGTTGCGCGACAACATCGCGATCGGGGCGCCCTATGCCGACGATGCGGCGGTGATGGCGGCCGCCGAAGCGGCCGGCTTGACCGATTTCGTCAATCGTCACCCAGACGGTTTCGACATGATGATCGGCGAACGGGGTGACTCCCTGTCCGGCGGTCAACGGCAGGGAGTGGCCATTGCTCGCGCCTTCTTGATGGACCCGCCCATCCTGCTGCTCGACGAGCCGACCAGTTCGATGGACTTTTCCTCTGAGCAGCAGTTCAAGGAACGCCTGAAGATTGCGGGCGCCCACAAGACCGTGCTGATCGTGACGCATCGCAACAGCCTGCTCGACCTGGCAACCCGGGTCATTGTCGTCGATGACGGCCGGGTGGTCGCCGACGGGCCGCGTGACCAGGTTATCCAGGCGCTGCAGAGCGGCCGTATCGGGAGAGCCTCATGAGCCGCCTGAAAACCGTGATCAGCCGAGTACATGCCTGGCTGGAGGGGGTTGCCCAAAAGAGCGCGCCGCATGTCGAAAAGGTGCTCGGCCGGCTGCCGAACAAGGAAGAAATCGAGGTCGTCGATTTCGCTACCGACGCCGACCTTGCCATGTTGCGCCAAGAGCCGTTGCGGGCTCGCGTGCTGCTGCGCTCGATCGGTATCGTTTTCGCCGTTTTCGTTTTGTGGGCTGCGGTGGCGCAGCTCGACGAAGTGACGCGGGGCGAGGGCAAGGTTATTCCGTCCAAGCAGGTTCAGGTTTTACAGAGTATCGATGGTGGCCTGGTCTCCGAGATACTGGTCCGCGAAGGGGAGGTTGTTCAGGCCAACCAGTTGCTGGTCAAGATCGATGAAACCCGCTTCGTTTCTTCGGTCAAGGAAAACCGGGCGCAATACCTCGGGCTGGTAGCCAGGGCTGCCCGGCTAAAGGCGATGTCCGATGCCAAGCCTTTCGTGCCGCCGCCCGATGTCCTCAAGGAAGCGCCCGAGATCGTCGAGCAGGAGCGCCTGCTCTATGAGGCCAAGCGTGACGAGATGACGGCAGCGGTGTCGATTGCCCGGCAGCAACTGGCGCAGCGTCAGCAGGAATTGAATGAAGCGCAGGCCCGCCGGGCGCAGGCGTCGCAGGGCTACGATCTGACTTCGAAGGAGCTGAATGTCACCCGGCCGCTGATCAATTCCGGGGCGGTCTCCGAAGTCGAACTGCTCCGTCTGGAGCGCGACGTGTCACGCTACCGGGGCGAGCGGGACATGGCCTCGGCCCAGATCACCCGTATTCAGGCGGCGATCAACGAGGCGCATCGCAAGGTCGAGGAAGTCGAACTGACTTTCCGCAACGATGCCGGCAAGGAGTTGTCGGAAACCAGCGCCAAACTGAGCAGCCTGGCCGAAGGCAGTGTGGCACTGTCGGACCGGGTCAAGCAGTCGTCGATCCGTTCGCCGGTCAAGGGGACGGTCAAGCGTCTGCTGGTCAATACGGTGGGCGGTGTCGTCCAGCCCGGCAAGGACATGATCGAAATCGTGCCGCTCGAGGATGCGCTGTTGCTTGAGGCGCGTATTCAGCCGCGCGACATCGCCTTCCTGCGTCCCGGTCAGGCGGCCATCGTCAAATTCACCGCCTATGACTTCTCGATCTACGGCGGTCTGGACGGAACGCTGGAGCATATCGGTGCCGATACGGTGATGGACGACAAAGGCAATGCCTTCTATACGGTGCGGGTGCGCACCAATAAGCCGGGTTTTGGCGATGCCAATCTGCCGATCATTCCCGGTATGGTGGCCGAGGTTGATATTCTGACCGGCAAGAAAAGTGTCCTCGCCTATTTGTTGAAACCTGTACTGCGCGCCAAGAGCGTTGCCATGACGGAGCGCTGATGCAGCATTGGATTTTTGATCGGGAAGCAGAAATGCTGGCGTCGTGGCAGGAAGCCATGCCGACGGCACGGATTCTGTCGCGTAGCGAAGTTTCGAACATCCCGGGTGGCGAGCCAGGCATCCTCTGGTGTCGGCTGCGTTCGGGGGAGGCCATGGATGACGTGCTCAGCGCCATTCATGGGGCGCCGCGCTACCCGCTGGTCCTGTTCTGTGACGAGCCCAGCGATGCTATTGTCATGAAGGCCCTGGAGGCTGGCGCAGCGGGGTGCTGCAATACCCATGCCGCACCCGAAGTGCTGCGGCAGGTGGCGCTTGTCGTCGGCAACGGTGGCTTGTGGGTGGGGCAGTCGCTGTTGCGGCAACTGGTGGGCAGTACGGCACGCACGCTCGGCCAGCGCTCACGGGAAGAAAAGCGGGACGATTGGGCGCAACTGCTTTCCGAGCGCGAAGTGCAGGTTGCCCGTCTGGTTGCCGGCGGGGCCAGCAACAAGGAAGTCGCCAGCCAGCTTTCGATTACCGAAAGAACGGTCAAGGCACACCTCGGCGCGATCTTCGAGAAACTGAGTTTGCGCGATCGCCTGCAATTGTCGGTCCGGGTCAACGGCCTGACCGTCTGATTGTTGGCGTGAATTAATTCACGCTTTACCCGGCGGACTGTACTTTGGTTCAATAGCCGATCCCCGGTCGGACTCCTACACTGCTGCCATTGCTAATAGTGTCTGGAGTTTTGCCGTGGCCCAAGCCCAAGTAATCGCCCAAGTATCCGCCCTCAGTGGTGAAGCCTTCGCGCGCGACAGCGCTGGAAATCTGCGTCGCCTGAAGGTCGGGGATGTCATTCGCGAGGGCGAGAGCGTGGTTGCCGGCGAAGGAGCGCACGTGATGCTGCGCCTGGCTGACGGGCGGGACATGATGGTGCGTCCGGGCGAAGTGGCCAAACTGGATGCTGAAGTGGCGGCACCGGTCAAACCGGACGCCACCGATAGCGCAGTGGTCAATAACCAGAAGGGTTTCGAGAAGATAGCCAAGGCCCTGACCGCGGGCGGTGACCTCGACGAACTGCTGGAAGACCCGGCGGCCGGCGTGGCCGGCCCCGGCGGCAACGAAGGTCATACCTTCGTCGAGTTTCTGCGGGTTGTAGAAACGGTCGATCCGTTGGCCTTCCAGTTCTCGACCGAACGTGGCCGGCCGCTGGAGACCATCGATGGTGGTGCGGCCCAGATCGCGCAAAGCAGCACGACGGCCATCGCCGTTACGGCCAATCTCGATGCGGCCTCGGATAGCGCCCTGAAGGGCGATGCCATTACCAATGACAATACGCCGACTCTGGTCGGTACCGGCACGCCGGGCGCGACCATTACCGTGCTCAGCCCGACCGGCGAAGTCATGACGACCACGGTGGCCGAGACTGGCGTCTGGACGGTCACGCCGACCAAGCCGCTAGCTGACGGCCCGGTCAGCTTTGACGTTACCGCCACCGATGCTGCCGGTAACTCAGCGAAAGCCTCGGTCGAGGCAACGATCGATACGCAGGCCGCCGGAACCATCAGCGTCGATCCGATCACGCCCGACAGCATCCTGACCACTGCTGAAGCCGGTGGCACGATTACCGTCAGCGGCAAGGTCGGTGGTGATGCCGAAGCGGGCGACGTGGTGACGCTGACGATCAACGGCAAGCAGTTCACCGGCATCGTCAAGGCTGATCTCTCCTATGCGATCGATGTTCCGGGCAGCGATCTCGCCGCCGATGGCGACAAGGTGGTTCAGGCCAGCGTCACTGGTGAAGATGTCGCCGGCAATGTCTTTGTCGCGAACAATAGCGCGACCTACACTCCGGCCATTGCCGTCGATAGCGTGACGGTCGCCGAGGGCTTTCAGGCGATTTTCACCGTCACCCTCGATTCATCCTATTCCGCACCGACGCTTATGCAACTGGCGCTGGGCAATACCGCAACCGGTACGGACGCCGATGCCACGCTTGGTGTCGACGTCATCAACCGAGTGCAGGTTTCCTTCGACGGCGGCCTGACCTGGCAGCAGGCAGGGGCCGGCGGGCAGATTTCCGTCCCGGCCGGCGTCACGACCTACCATGTCAGCATTCCGACCGGTGTCGATGAACCGGGCAAGGTTTATGAAGGTCCGGAAACCTTTACGCTGAACGCCAGCTTTGTCGGCGGTAGCCAGCTGGCCAGTGGCGTCGGTACCATCGTCGATGATGGTACAGCCGGTACGCCGACCCCGGTCCCCGACCCGACCCCGCTGCCCGGCGATCCCGTGCCGCCCTCGGCACCGATCGACGACCGTCCGGTCTTCAACCTGGGCAGCGATGTCATCATCGACGAAGCGGCCGGGACGGTCACCTTCACCATCA
>NZ_SSSQ01000012.1 GCF_009469765.1 Dechloromonas hortensis | reverse complement strand
GTTCCCGATATCGTTTTGTCGGCCATCGACGCCGACGTGATCAAGACCTATGTCAGCCTTGGCCTGGGCGTCGGGGTTGTCGCTTCAGTGGCCTACGACAAGGAACAGGACCGCAACCTGGAGCTCATTCAGGTTCCCGACCTGTTTCCGTCCAATACCACACGCATTGCCGTTCGCCGGGGGACCTATCTGCGCAGCTATGCCCACGCCTTCATCGAAAAGGTTTGCCCGGATGTAGGTGAGGAAAGCATCAAGTCGGCACTGAAGTCGCAAAACGGAGGAGAGGCCTAAATCACCAGCGGCAAGCCTCGCTTTATGGCGCAGGCTTGCCGCTTTTGCTCGGTACGTCGGGGTTGGTGGGAAGTTGGCAACGGTGTCGTTTTGTTCTTGTGATCTGTTAGCCATGTAGACCAAGGAACCTGAGGGACACCTAGCCAGGACACCAAAGAGCTGATCGGTTTTGGCGAGGCTTTCCTGGCTGTCGATTCGAAGGGCAGCGGCAGATTAACCCGAGAGCAGTTCCGTAAGGCCTGGGCTCTCTACAAGTCGACTAATAAATGATGCAGTGCTGGTTGCCTGGTTATCGGCGTGGTTCCTGATAAACGACAAATCAACGGGATTATAGGTTCGCATAATTTGTATTATGTTAAGTCGGAAAATATTTTCATTCATCCGGGGTATTTTCAAAAAAAGTCTATTTTTGGACCAAGTATTCGGCGTATCGACTCGCCGCCGCTTCTGGATGGCACCTTGTGTGCATCCGGCACCATAGCCGTAGCTGCTCAGAATCGAGGCCGTCAGCAATCAGGACGGCCTTTTGTTTGGCAATGAGTCGATAGAGTTTTCTTCGCTTGGCACCTTGCCCCGGACGGATGGCGCGAAGCTGCCAGTAGAGATTACGGATTTCGGCCAAATGCCGCTCTGTGTCGGTGAATCCGGGGAATTTGGTTTGCATGATTGGGCCGGGAGTATAGCGAACCGCTACGCGGTCAGGTGCTTCCATCCTAAACCGGACAAGCCGGTTTATCCCTTGCGGGACAAGGGATTCCGCCCCTTTTCGCCTGCCGCGTTCCACTTGGCCCCGGCAAGCCGGTAAAGGATGAAAGGCGTAGTCAGGCGGCCTACGGCCTTGTTTTCTGGAAAACCGTTTGCAGCATTCGACCAGCGCGGTTATCCGCCCTGACTTCCCTTCGCAAAACGCCGACCTGTAACACGGGGCAAGGTCGTATCAAGGGCCGGGCTTCGCCCTGAAATGCTCACCCGTTCGTTTGACCAGGTGCGATAAGGCCGCACCTGGTCAAGCCGCTGCGGCTTCCGCTTTCTCCCTTGACCCGCCCAAGCCTGCCCCGAGTTCCATGACGGCAGCGAAGGGAACTCAGGACGGATCATCAACCACGGAGGTAGCGCCATGAAGACTGCAAACAATCCAGAAAACCAGCAACCCCACGGGCTCGGGAATCTAGGCCAGATCAGCGCAGATCGTAACCACACCCGCGAGGAAGTAGAACAAATCATCGACGGGCTGGACATGGGCCAAGCGAATTTGACGCAGACAATCAAGGCGATGAACGGCCTTTCCCGGGGAGCTTACTTTGTTTCGATCCGAGACGACCGCGAATGGAACGAAATCCAAGTCCGGCTACGTGACAACCCCTACACACGGAGCGCAATCGCCGTCGGGCACATCGACAAAGGACACGACGCGAAAAGCCGACGCGAAGCTGCACAGGAAGTACGCAGCCTCGTTCGTGCCTACCTGTGCCGATAATTCATAACATAACGTAACGTAACATCGATTTCATAACGTAACATAACGTAACTTAACAGGAGATTCCATAATGGCACGTACAACCAACATCACCTTTGGACAGGTCGCCCAGATCGCGGACGCGATGAAGGCAGCAGGAACCCGGCCGACCGCCCGCGCCGTGCGCGAGCGTATCGGCTCCGGGTCCATGGGGACGATTCACAAGCTACTGCAGCAATGGACCGGCAAGGCCAGCGAGGCCGACGAAGACCAATCCCCGGAACTCCCCTCTTCCATCGCTAGCGCCCTGATGGATTTCGTATCTACGCAGGTAGCCGAGGCTTGCGAACCGCTCAACGAAGAACTTGCCGCAGCTCGTGAAGCTGCTGATGCACTGGCCGAGGACAACGAACGACAGACAATCGCGTACCAAGAGCAAGGCCGCGATCTGATCGCCAGCTTAGAGAACCTCGCCGCAGCACGCGCCAACCTGGAGCAAACGAAATCGGTTTTGGCCGACCACGAAAGCGAAGTTTTCAAGTTGCGTCAGCAGGTCAGCGACTTGCTGCGCGAACTAGACCGCAGCCAACGCCAAACCGAAATGTTCGCCAGCTACCAGCCCGAACTTGCCCAGGCTAAAACCGCCCTCGCCTCTTCGGAAGCCGCACGCATCGAGGCCGAGCGGAGCGCCGCCGTTCTTTCCGCTCAGCTCGTTGCAAAATCCGAGAAGGCCGACGAGCTGGAGGCGCGACTAAAAACCGCCGAAACCCTTGTCAGTGCTAAGGATGGCGAATTGAAGCAGGCGAATAATCATTATCAGGCTTGTGCTGCTAGGCTTGAAGCTGCAGCCCGCGAGGTAGAATCGCTGCGAAAGAAGCCGGCATCGACCAAGATCGTCACGCCGAAGAAGACCGCTACCGTGAAAAAGACTGATGGAAATTCCTGATAAGCGCCACGAGCAAGCCCTTACCGTTGAGTCTGCCGCACAGGCGGACTCTGACGGCAAGGAGTACCCGGCCAGCTACTGGCTTTCGCTGGCCTGCTGCCTGCTGACTTCGCCAGTCAAAGCGGAGCGGGAAACCGGGAAGGCGCTTGTGAAACGATGGAAGTATCGGGAACTGGCTTAGGCCAGTTTTTTGTTGCGCGGTATCGTGACGCGCCTTAATGCTGCGCCGGGACACCCCTCCCCGGCTTGTCCCTTCGGGATAATTTCCCTTCTGGAAATTACGCGCTAAGTAATTCGCCTACCCGGCAGGGCCAAGGGCTAGCCCTTGGAACCATTAAGGGAATTGCACTGCTGCCAAACGATGCCGGAGAGTCGGGTCGTCGGATAGTGGCGGATGCCACCGGAAAGCGCCTGCCGACTCCAACCGGTTGAAATGACGGATTGCGTCAGCCTCGGAGAGCTTCGCCAGCTTGGCCGCCAGCGGGTGTTTAGGTTTGCGCTTGGGTGCGGTATTTCGTTGAGCGCGGAGCTTGCTGACGTAGTCATACCCGATCAGGCCATAGAGGAAGAGCAACGGCTTGACCGGCGGTTTCGGGAGATAGCGGCCATCGACGTGCCACGGGCTGAGAACGGTATGCAGGCCGACCGCTGCCGGGTGCTCGCGATCAAGGAACTTCTGTTCGGTGTCATAGGCCTTGTAGAGGTCTTTGGCGCGGTACCACTTGCGGTCGACGGTGAGCGAGTCGCGGTCACAGCCGTGCTTGACGATGCCGATATGCATTTTCGGGAAACGGACATCGAGGCCGACTAGCTTTGAGAGCGCGGTGACACCTGGAATCGGCCAGCGATCAGTCCGTTTCACGGCGATGTGATATTCGATCTGCGTGTCGCGGATTTGCTTGTCGACCTGGGTGAGCCCCTGCATCTGGTAGTAGACGTGCCAGCGTTTCTTGCCGGAGTGAATCAGCCAGTCGAGAAGCGGCTGGCGGGTTTTGTCACCCCACTGGCGAGCATTGAAGAACTTGGATGTTTCGTCGAGGACGATGATTCCGTTCTGCTCTTCGTCGATCTGGCCATCACCTTCGACGCCGTAGCCGAGGCCGATGCATTCCATGTCTTCGACGGTCGGACAATCGGGCAGACGGATGATGGTGGATTTGTTCCACGGGAGCAACAGTTCGCCCAGATGGATGTCCATGTTGGTAGCGACACGGCGACCGGAGCGCAGTGCGTCACGGATCAGGCCGGCGCAGAACAGCCCTTTGCCTGATCGTTTCTTTCCGGTGACGGCAAAATCGGTCATCAATGCACCTGCATGGTGTAGCGGGAAAGATTCTTCATCGACCATTGCCAAATAAAGTGCGAGACGCGGATGGTGATGATGGTGGCGACGACTTGATTCAGATTGGGCGGGATAAATGCAAGGCCGACCGCGAAGGCGGGCGGTAGGGAAACCCGAGCGGCCATGATAAGAAGTTTTATGCCCTGCGCCATGGCGAGGGTAAGTGCTGCAGCCGCAATCACTGCGGCGACACCTACGGCCAGATTCCGCGCCAGCTTGTAGGCAAGGAAGGTGAAGAGGAAATCGAATACCTTGGCGACAACCGCGCCAAGGGCCGAGACAACGAGCGGAAGCAGCGGGAGCGCCATTATTCAGCCTTTTTGGTTACGAGTGCGAGAACGCCAAAAGCAAGATAGATCCAGAGCGCGTAGCCGGCCAGCGCCGATATTTTCTCTACCTGCGGACAGGGATCGAACGCCCAAGTCCGACCGCCGATGGTGGCCGAAAGCGGGCTGCAGGAACCGGCAGGAATTGGCGACCACCAATCGGAGAACAGATCGCGATATTCATTTTGTTTTCCGGTGGCATCCGTCCCCGTATTCAGCTTGGCCGTGATCTGGTCATAGGAATCCGTGGCTTCCTGTTTCTTTGCTTCGCTGGCCGTGGCGTTCGTAATATCGTCGTTTTTTACGTCGTCGGTATTGAATGCCTTTTCGAGCGATTCCTTGATTTTGACCTGCGTTTCTTCCTTGTTCATATCGCCCTTACAGATCTGCAAGTTCGGATTTTTCTGGCAGAAATCAGAACTGGTATCACCCTCCTTCCCGGTGCCGCTGGATGCATTGGGCGCTGTGCCGCCTGTGGTCGCACTGGTCGAGGTACCCGGCGTTCCCGCCTGACCAGCAGAGCCACCAGAAGCCGGCGTATTGGTGGTTGTGGTGCGTTTATCTTCGACACCGGTTTGCGGATCACGGGTCGTCGTCGTTTCAGTGATCTTTTGAGAACCGTCCGGATAGGCTTCCGTCGTTTTCTTCTTGTCGACAATGGGCGGCGCAGAGGCAGGCGTTCCGGATGGGACGCAGGCAATCGTTCCAGAGGTTGAGGTAAGAACGCCCTCTGATGGCGCGCAGGGTGGATTCTTTGGCGGCTCCGGTGGCTTGACCTCGGGTGCGACAGCACCGGGCGCGGAGGTCAGCCCAGCGGTGCAGGTATAGGAAAGCTGCACCTTCGAATATTGCTGAACCCGCAACTTGCCGTTTGTGTAGGACGAGCCAGAAGGCGCGGCATTCATGCCGACCGCGCAACCGTTATCGCAATAGTTGGAGGACTCAAGCGAGGGCTGACCCACCGGAGACACGTACCAATCTAGGGTCGAACCTGTCCGACTGGCACAGGGATCAGGCGGCGCTTCACAGAGGCCGTTTGACGAATTGCGAACTTGCGGCGCAACGCAATCCGGGCGCGTGCATGAGGTGCCGCTCAACGTCCAATTCTGACCCGCTGGACAGGTGTTGGTTTTGCATAGCTGATTTTCTAGGGTGCCGGTAGTGCAGTAATAGGCCTTGGTGTAATAGGACGCACCGTTATATGCCGTTGATCCATCCGGTTCGCGCCAGCCACAAACCCACTGCAGACCGTTGTCAGTTGTTCCGGAAGCCGGACGGCCAAAAGCAAATGTGGCCGAGGCATAAGACGAACTGCACATGGCCGAAGCGGAATTGTATTTAACCCCGTTCATGTAGGCATAGGCCGGCCCGTAGCTCGCCACCGTTTCAACGATGGTGGCCGGTATCGTTTCCGCATGTGCCGAGGCAACGAAAACGAGCAGCGCCAGTACGCGTATTACATGCGACAGAAGGACCATTTTTTGTTCCCGGTTTCGTCGGTTTTTTGACAGGCAAAGGTCGGCGTGGATTTGTGCGGCCTGCCCATCACATGCGTCCGTTCTTCATAGCCTTGGAAATGAAAGGTTTCCGGGTGATAAGCGACCGGCTGAGGCTCTGAGGCCATCGCGGCAAACCACGCTGGCGGCTGGTAAGGATTGCGCTGATTGCCCCGCTCGATTGTTTCTTGCGCCATGGCAGGGGCAGTAAAAAGGGTGCCCGCAAGCACCCCCCAAAACGCGAAGTTTTGTAGCTGCATGTTAAACAGCCTTGTTGGCGCCCTTCTTGAACAGCTTGACGAGGACGAAGCCACCGGTAGCGAGGGCGACAATCGGCCACATAGCGGCCAGAACGTCGGTGACGTTACCGCTGATGGTGGCGAAGGCAGCGGTTGCTTCGGTCGGCAGAGCAGCGTGGGCGGAAGAAACAGCGGCAACAGCGAGAGCGGCAGCAGCGGCCAGCTTGGTTTGCAGTTTGTTCATGGTTTTCTCCTGATGAACGGTTTGTGAAATGGGCGAGGTTTGCCCAGCTGGGGAAAACCCCCACCCAGCGCGCCGGTTAAGCAGAGCGCTGAATTGATGTTTTCTATTACACGACATGATTCATGGCCTCGCGGAAGCGAGTAAGGATGTAGCCCGCGCAAAAACCCGCAACCCACGCTGAGAGCAGCTTTCCGCAGAAGAGGACGATCTCTGAATCACTCATGCTCGATAGCCCGTCAGGAAGCCGAGAAAGGCCGCGAAGAACAAGGCAACGACGGTCATCAAACGACCATCCGGCGAGTAATCGACCATAACCACCTCAGTAGCCGCAGAGGCATAAACCGCAACGCTCCCGAGAAGAAGGCCAACGAACAGATAGGCGAAATTACGAATAACGCGACGCATCAACCCACCCATTCGTCCGACGCTTCAAAGAAGGAATGAATGTCATATCCCAACGGACATTCAATTCCACCATCGTGCAATGCGAAATGCATCGACTCACGAACACTTTCAACTGACGCCGCCCGTGCCGCATGCTTGAGCGACGTAACGAAGCCCATATCAAGATCGACGAAAGCACCGGTTGCCCGATCCTGAACGACGAATACTTGGCGAACATCGAGCAGCGACATGATTAAGCTGCCTTGGACTGCGGCGCCGCGTTGATAGCCCGGAATGCCAACACTTCATAACCATCGGTTGTCAGCTTCAGCGTCAATTCCGCCTGAACCGGGAAAGGCAAATGCTTGAGCTTTTGATACTCATCAGACTTACCAAACTTCAGATCAATGGCATCGTGCCCGCACTTGCCATAAGTCTGCTGGTCCTTTTCGGAAACCGGCATTGTTACGAACAGCTTCGTCATATCGTGATGCTGCCCCTCAATATCGCCATTGAAGAACTTGGCACCCAGTACAAGGCATTGCGTTTTTGTTTCCATTTTTCAAACTCCAATAAATTAAAAATTACCAAGCCGCAGCTTGTTCAGATAAAACAACAGGGAAAACCGGACGGCTAAACTGGTGAATACTTTCCGGCGCCAGATTGAAATCAGGAACTTTGAACCACGCCGGAAAACCTTCCCGTGTGACTTTTTTCAGGACTTCTTCAGCCCCAAACAGATCGACAAGGCGACCAATGGACGCGCCGCACTGGTGGCGAAGCCATGCAAAAGCCGTATCAACATTGGTTTGCGCAGTGCGCTTATTCAGTTCAATACGGGATTGCTTTTGATTTATCCAAGCGAATGCCGGATAAGACGCCGCGAGATACTCGCCGGGGGATAACAGGCAATCAAAAGGGATAATTCGATCGACTGATTTAAATTCGACCTCGATACGAACCCATTCGCTTGTTTTGTCCCCAAGTTCCCGGCCTTTTTCATAGACCCGGCAAAACTTCCCATTTTTCCGATTGCCGATATTGAGCGTTCGCCCCTTACCATTCGGCTGTTTCCAGTTACCGCGATGCTCGCAATCAGGATGCATGCCGTGAATATGGAATAGGCCGTCTGTATGGTCCCGATCGGCCTTATCGACGCTATAGGTTTCACCCGTATAGTCATCATGTGCAAAATCAACCCGCGTCAAACGCGATCTATCCGCCGACTCGAGAAAGTTCTTCAGGCGCTGTTCCCAACCTGTTTTTGCTGCCGCCAACCCCGAACCATTGATAGAAACCATCACCGTGCCGCGCTGGCCACCATGACAGACCACGCCCCACGACTCGCCGACATTCCACGAATCGCGGTAAAAGTGCATACCCTTGGAACGTTTTTGAGTGATGCCATAGCCAAAGATGTATTCAAGCCGCGCCGACATAGCAACCATCACTTCATAATCTGTGACCGGAACCTGACCCGTAACCCCATCAAACTCTTCCACGTAATTGCCATCACGATTTACGACACGTTTAGCCTGACGACCTGAATTTAAGATGGTCTCTTCACCAAAGGTGAAATTGACCCAGTCAATGAATGCGGAATCCCCGCCATAACCGCGCCTTTGCGGGACTTCCTTAATAACCCCACCCTCAATTACCAGCTTCACCAGTTCGGGCACTGTCCCTTTTTCCCCCCTGTTAGCATGGGGGGGGGCACCGGCGCCCGCGCCGCCGCGCTCCGCTTGCGACGGCCCGGACTTGGTGCCCGCGATACGCGAACGCAACGAAGCCGAAAACCGATACGGAAAGGAGTTAATTTTGTCTTTTTGGGTTTGGTCGATCTTGGAAAGCTGATCGAGGGCCGCAGCATCGGGCTGAAAGGTGGCAGCGAGATCGACTGCGGTCAGTCGGGCATTGGCCTGCAACTGGTCCGGTGAAATGCTTTGCTGTTTGCCGTTCTTCGCCACAAAAACCCCCTTGTGCTATGGTTGACACGTAACGGATTTGGTGCGTGATAAATTTGTTACGTTCTGGGCGCATTTAACCCGTAACAGATTTATCACGTCAATATGACGAAAGGCATAGAAATGGAATTGCGCGACTACATCAACGCTGGAATTTTGCTAAAAGGCAACGTTACCGAGCTTGCCAAGGCAATAGACCAAGAAAGAGAAGCCGTGAGCGCTGCAAAGTCGCATAAACGCGGACTCCCAGACGAAGCGCTGAGCAAACTAGCCGACCTGCTAGGAACCGACTTTAGAACTATTGTCGCCGCTTCCCGCCTTGTGACAGAAAGGAATGAGGCAAAACGCGGCTACTGGCTCCCTTTTGTTCAGAACGCGCCACAAATGACAAGGATTGCCAGTTATGCATTGATTTTCGGCATTGTCACAAACTTTGTGACACCAAGCAGCGCGGAAGCCGCCCCACTACAGGGAAGCAGGGCTGAGAGAGTTTGTATTATGTAAACTCATACAAATTAAAAAAGGATCAATTCAGATCCTCTTCGCTTATCGCTGGCAGGCGCAAAATCGGAATGCCCTCGTCTCGTAGTTCTTCACATTCTTCTTCGGTGGCATCGCCGCGTATCGGCCGTTCGGGGGCCTGATTGTAATGAATCTTGCGTGCCTCTTCGGCAAACGAGTTTCCAACATCCTCGCTGTTGTTGATCATCGATTGCACCAGTTGTCGATACATCGCCAACACCTGCGAGCCTGCGGGCATCACTGCGGTACCGGGAGCGCTGGCACGAGGCGCGGCCTTGATTTCAGCACCCGACTCGCCCCGATGCGATGAAATGGCTATCGCCGACGGGAGGCGCCGAATGATGTGACTTTCGCATTGCGGGCAAGTTACGAGACGAGAATGTTGCTGGGCATCAAACTCGTCGGCGCTACGAAACCATCCTTCAAAGCGATGGTCATTGTCACAACTTAGATCATAGATAATCATGAATTAACCTTGGTGCCCGGGACGGGGGTCGAACCCGTACACTCAAAGAGCGAGAGATTTTAAGTCTCTTGTGTCTACCAATTTCACCACCCGGGCGGGGCTGTCGATTATATCGGCGTCCCGATACGAAAAAGGGAAAGCGACAAGCGCTTTCCCTTTTATTTGGAGCGGCAGAAGAGTCTCGAACTCTCGACCTATACCTTGGCAAGGTATCGCTCTACCAACTGAGCTACTGCCGCGAATCTTGGAGGCGCGAGCCGGAGTCGAACCGACCTACACGGATTTGCAATCCGGTGCATAACCGCTTTGCTATCGCGCCTAACCGAAACGTCTTTTACAACGATGGATAAAACCGAGCTTTATCCGAAAAAACTGGAGCGGCAGAAGAGTCTCGAACTCTCGACCTATACCTTGGCAAGGTATCGCTCTACCAACTGAGCTACTGCCGCGTCAAACAGAGCGCGCATTATAGGCCATGCACGATGATTGTCAACCAGCACCAGCTACTTTTCTGCGCTGCGCTTGGCAATCTCCGGCCACGCCATGCGTAAGTAATACCCCATCGACCACAGCGTCAACAGCGCGGCGACCCAGATCAACCAATTGCCGATGAGTCGGACATCCACGCCAAGCAAGGGCATGTGATAAAGCAGGAGCGGTATGGCCAGCATCTGCGCGGCGGTCTTGACCTTGCCGAGCATGGAAACAGCGACGCTTTTTGCGGCCCCGATTTTTGCCATCCACTCACGCAGCGCTGAAATGGTGATTTCGCGACCGATAATGATCATGGCGACGATCGCGTCCGCCCGCCCCAACTGAACCAGGATGATCAATGCGGCGGCAACCATCAGCTTATCGGCAACGGGGTCAAGAAAAGCCCCAAATGCCGATGTTTGATTGAGCTTTCTGGCCAGATAGCCATCAGCCCAGTCCGTTAAAGCCGCAAAACAAAATATTAAGGTGGCCAGCGTATCCCGCTCATGCTGGGTTGCCCAGCTGGCAGGCAGGTAATAGAGCGCAATCAACAGTGGTATGGCGACGATTCGCAGCCAGGTGAGCAGGATGGGCAGGTTGAATGGCATGGGTCAATGAAGCGCTGAGTAAATTTTTTCCGCCAAATCCCGGCTAATGCCGGGCACTTCTGCCAATTGTTCCACACTGGCGACGAGCACGCCGGGCAATCCGCCAAAACGATTGACCAATGCTTTGCGCCGGGCTGGCCCTACACCGGGCAGGCTTTCGAGTTTAGAGGTTTTTCTGGCCTTGCCTCGTTGCGCACGGTGGCCCGTAATCGCAAAACGGTGAGCCTCGTCTCGAACTTCCTGAATCAGGTGCAGCGCCGGATGCTCCGGCGGCAATTGTAGCGGCTCCCGCCCTTCCGGAAAAATCAGCGTTTCCAGGCCGGGCTTGCGCTCCTCGCCTTTGGCCACCCCGAGCATAGGCAGATGCGCTAGGCCGAGATCGGCCAAGGCTGCGTAAGCGGAGCTGACCTGGCCTTTGCCGCCATCGATAAGAATCAGGTCGGGCGCTCTGCCCTCCCCGGCTGCGATACTGCCATAGCGGCGAGTAACCGCTTGTCGCATCGCGGCATAGTCGTCGCCCGGTTGAATATCGCGAATATTGAAGCGGCGATAGTCGGCCTTCTTCATCCCGTTGTCCTGATAAACGACACAAGATGCAACCGTCGCCTCGCCTTGCGTGTGGCTGATGTCAAAGCACTCAATACGGGCGATGGCCTCCGGCAGTTGCAGCGCCTCCTGCAGTGCCGCGAGACGCTGCTCCTGGTGTGCCGTCGCCTGATTGCGCGCCAGAATGGCGAGCCTGGCATTTTGCTGCGCCATGTCCACCCAGGCCTTGTGCAGCAGCGAACGGCCATCCTGGATCGGCACCGGCCGGCCGGCCAATTCAGCGAGTGCGCTCTCGACTTCGGCTTTCTCTTCTGCATCCGGCATAGGGGCGACCAACAATCGCGCCGGGGCCGGATGCAGCGCGTAATGCTGGTGAATGAAGGCAGCGGCCGCGTCGCGGGCCGAGGAGTCGCCGGCGTTACTCGGAAACAATGGACGGTCGCCCAGATGCCGACCACCTCGAACCATGGCCAGATTGACGCACAACTGCCCCGCTTCCCTTAATGCCACGATGACGTCCACATCCTCGCCTTTGCTGCTCGAAACGAACTGTTTTTCCTGAACCTGATGCAGCGATTGAATCTGGTCGCGATAAACTGCCGCCTGTTCGAAGGCCAGACGACCGGCGGCCGCCTCCATCGACTCCGTTAGGCGCTTGGTGACTTCCTGTTGTTTGCCGAGTAAGAACATTGAGGCCAGTTGGACATCGCGGGCATAGTCTTCGGTCGAGATGTATTCGACGCACGGCCCGCTGCAGCGTTTGATCTGATAGAGCAGGCAGGGACGCGAGCGATTGGCGAACACCGTGTCTTCGCAGGTGCGCAGACGGAACATTTTCTGTAGCAAATGAATGCTGTCGCGCACGGCCCAAGAGGACGGGTAAGGCCCAAAGTAATCAGCCTTCCGGTCAGGGTTGCCGCGATAGAAGCCAAGCCGGGGAAAGTCGCCGCGTGTCAAAACGATGTAGGGATATGACTTGTCATCGCGAAACAGGATGTTGTAGCGCGGCGACAGCGACTTGATCAGATTATTCTCAAGCAGCAGCGCTTCGGCTTCGGTACGCGTCGAGGTCGTTTCGATACTTGCAATCTGGCTCACCATGTGCGCGATGCGCGGGCTTGGCAGATTGTCCCGGAAGTAGGATGAAACGCGCTTTTTGAGGTTTTTGGCCTTGCCGACGTAAAGGACGACACTGCCCGCATCGAGCATCCGATAAACCCCTGGCAGCTCGGTCAGCGTCGCGAGAAATGCCTTTGAATCAAAGCTCATGAAGAGGAGTTACTCGCCGAGATGGGCCTTAATGCCGGCGAATACCTGCTCGAAACTTTCCCGCGAAAGTCGCCCGGTTCGCCAGTTGTAACCGCTGCAGTGGTAGCTATCGACCAGCAGGCGTCCATCCGGTAGCTGGTGTTTGACGTTGTGGCCAAATGGATAACTCTTCAACTTCAGGTCATAGGTCCACAGCAAGGCCTGATGGGCGATCGCCCCGAGAGCGACGATGACTTGCAGATTGGGCATGGCCGCCAATTCGCGCTTCAGGTGGCCATTGCACTGGCGGATTTCCGCGGTGGTCGGCTTGTTGGCCGGCGGCAGGCAACGTACGGCGTTGGTGATGCGGCAGTCAGTCAGACGCATGGCTGGATTCGCCCATTTGTCCGGCCCCAGCGCTTCGGGAACGCTGGCAAAACCAAAGCGATGCAAGGCAGGATAGAGCAGTTCGCCAGCCACGTCACCGGTGAACGGGCGACCAGTGCGATTGGCTCCTTTTTCGCCCGGGCCGAGGCCGACCACGATCAAGCGGGCATCGAGCGAGCCCAGCGCAGGAACCGGTAAGGCATGCCAATCCGGGTCTCGCCGGCGAATGTTGGCGAGGTGTTCTGCCAGGCGGGGGCAGGCAGTACAGTCTTTGGGGTCTTCGAAATTCTGCATGGCCGCGATGGTAGCATGGCGGTCATGCAGCCTCATTGGGACATCTTCTGCCGGGTTATCGACAACTACGGTGACATCGGCGTTTGCTGGCGACTGGCCCGGCAACTGGCTTCAGAACACGACCTACGGGTCCGCCTTTGGGTAGACGAACTGCCTTCGTTGCAGCCCTTTTGCCCCGCCCTCGATCTTCGTGCCGCCCGCCAGCACCTCGAAGGCGTCGAAATAGTGCTCTGGAATGAAAGTGCTGCGGTCGACGGCGTGGCGGACGTAATTATCGAGGCTTTTGCCTGTGAGTTACCTGCGGCCTACGTACAGGCCATGGCGGAATCCAAGACTCGGCCTTGCTGGATCAATCTCGAATATCTGACCGCCGAGGCTTGGGCGGAAAGTTGCCATGGCCTCGCCTCGCCCCACCCGTCCCTGCCACTGGTCAAATATTTTTTCTTCCCGGGGTTTTCTCCGGCTACTGCCGGACTGCTCCGCGAGGCTGGCTTGCTGGCAAAGCGCGACCAGGAAATAGCGCAAAAAGAATTGGGCGACGCGCTTGAAGTCAGCTTGTTTTGCTATGACAGTGCCCCACTCGGCGAATGGCTGGAAAGTCTGGCCAATAGCCCGCAAGCGGTGCGCTGTTATGTACCGCCCGGCAAACCATTGGCGGCAGTTTCCGCTCATTTGGGCGGTGCCGGGCCGTGGCAACACGGCAACCTCCGTTTCGAGCCTATTCCTTTCCTGTCGCAGCAGGAATACGACCGCCTGCTCTGGCGCTGCGACATCAACTTCGTCCGCGGCGAAGATTCCTTTGTTCGGGCGCAATGGGCGGCAAAACCCTTTGTCTGGCAGATCTACCCACAGGCAGAGAACGCCCATATCGTCAAACTGGATGCGTTTCTAGAGCGCTATTGTGCAGGCCTCGCTGCTGAAGCCGGCGCAGCACTGTGCGCCATGTTCCATGCCTGGAATAGCGGCCAGGGCGTCGGACAGGCGTGGGCCGAATTTCTGGCGGCTCGCCCGCAAATAGCCGCCCACAACGCCAACTGGGCAAAATATCTGGCGCAACGTGACGACTTGGCAACAGCACTCGTCAAGTTCTGTGCCTCCAAGGTATAATCGAACGTTTTTCTTTTTTCAGCTTTCGGGAATATCAGTATGAAAACCGCAATGGAACTCCGCTCCGGCAACGTCATCATGGTCGGCGCCGACCCGCTCGTTGTCCAGAAGACTGAGTACAACAAGTCCGGCCGCAACGCTGCTGTCGTGAAAATGAAGCTCAAAAACCTGTTGACCGCAGCAGCCTCCGAAGCGGTTTACAAGGCAGACGACAAGTTCGAAGTCGTCATGCTCGACAAGAAGGAAGTGACCTACTCCTACTTCGCCGACCCGATGTACGTGTTCATGGATGCCGACTACAACCAGTACGAAGTTGAAGCCGAAAACATGGTCGACGCACTGAAGTATCTGGAAGATGGCCTGGCGTGCGAAGTTGTGTTCTACAACGGCAAGGCAATTTCCGTGGAACTGCCGAACAGCGTCGTCCGCGAAGTGGTCTACACCGAGCCGGCCGTCAAGGGCGACACCTCCGGCAAAGTCATGAAGCCGGCCAAGCTGGCAACCGGTTTCGAACTGCCGGTTCCGGCCTTTGTCAGCATCGGCGACAAGATCGAAATCGACACCCGCACCGACGAATACAAGAACCGTGTCAAGTAAGCAGCGGTTTTCGTAGCGCGATGGATCGGGCAGCTTCGGCTGCCCGATTGCATTTCAGGCAGCGAGTTGGGTGATGGTTTGCAAGGCGGCCAGGTAGGCCGGATCGGATTGCAGGCTTGCCCAATCGAGGGCCGCATCAGTCGGAATGAGCGCCTCGATCCGCTTGCCGCTGGCCGGATCGACATTCGGCCGCCAGTTTTCCAGAACGACACCAACTGCGTCCGGTGAGTTGCAGACCAGCAACATGTCGCAGCCGGCCCGGTAAGCAGTATCGACCCGGTTCAACATATCGCCGACAACGCCTGCCCCGGCCATCGACAAATCGTCGGTAAAAACCGCACCGTCAAACTTGATGTCGTTTCTCAAATAACCTATCCATTTATTTGAAAAAACGGCAGTATTGCAGTCAACGCATTCGTAAATAACGTGCGCCGCCATCACCCCATCGAGCGCTAGGCGACGGTAAGGCATGATGTCCTCCTGCATGGCATCGAGCTCTCGATCATCAACCGGCAACTCAACATGCGAATCGGGGATGACGTAGCCGTGCCCGGGGAAATGCTTGCCACAGGACCCCATGCCGGCCTGGCGCAAACCATCGCCCAGCGCTGCCGCCAAAGCAGCAACCACGGCCGGTTGGCGATGGAAGGCACGATCGCCAATCACCCGGGAGGGGCCATAATCGAGATCGAGCACCGGCGTGAATGAGTAATCGACGCCGCGCGCCCGCAACTCTGCGGCCAACACATAGCCGACTTGGTGCGCGGCCTGCTGGGCGGCATCGGGATTTTGGTCCCATAGACGCCCCAGCGTTGCCATAGCCGGCAGGCGGGTAAAGCCTTCGCGAAAACGCTGCACCCTGCCGCCTTCATGATCGACAGCGATAAGCAGCGGCGGCTGACGCAAGGCATGGATTTCAGCGTTCAACGCGGCCAGCTGACTTGGACTTTCGTAATTTCGGCTGAACAGGATGATGCCGCCAACCAGCGGGTGACGCAGGCGCTGGCAATCGAGTTCGGTCAGTGCAGTCCCCGCAATGTCAATCATCAGCGGGCCGAGCGGCAGTTGCATCATGCTTGCTCCAGAATTACATAGGCGATGGCGTAATCTGCCTCATCGCTGATTGAGAGATGGGCCTTCAGCTTTTGCATTTTGAGCATTTCAGCCAGTTCACCGTAGCACTCGAATACCGGCTTGCCCAATTCGTCGTGCCCGACGGCAATCGCCGTCAACACAGCAGGCGGCCGAACGCCGGTACCAAGCGCTTTGCTGAATGCCTCCTTGGCAGCAAAACGCTTGGCAAGAAAGCGGCCCTTGTCGGTAGCGCCGGCAAAATCGGCAAATTCCCGGGGCGCCAGCAATCGGCTTAGGGCCTTCTCACCATGGCGCTCCCACATCCCCTGCAGGCGCTTGATGGCAACGATGTCGGTGCCAATGCCATAGATCATTATTCGCCGCGCCCGGCCGCTTCCCGCATCAGTTGTTTCATTTCGCGCACAGCCTCGCGCAAACCGACAAAAACCGAGCGACTCACAATCGAATGGCCGATATGCAGCTCGCGGATGCCGAGCAATCGGGCAACCGGCTGAACGTTGTAGTAATTGAGCGCGTGACCGGCATTGAAACGCATGCCAAGGTGACGAATGGCCTGCCCGGCCCGGCGGATTTTGTCGAGTTCGGTCAATACGGTCGGCGCCTCGGCATCACGCCCCTGGGCGTGGAAGGCGTGGGCATAGGGACCGGTGTGAATTTCACAGACTTTGGCCCCGATGCGCGCCGCGGCCTCGATCTGCGGCAGCTCGGCATCGATAAACACGCTGGTCACGATACCGGCATCGGCCAATCGCGAAATGACGTCCTTCAGCCGCGCCTCCTGGGCCAGAACATCCAGGCCGCCTTCGGTCGTCACTTCATGGCGGCCTTCCGGAACCAGCATGGCCATCTCCGGCTGCAGGCCGCAGGCAATGCCGACCATTTCATCGGTTGCCGCCATTTCCAGGTTGAGCTTGACCTGCGTCAGTTCGCGCAGGCGACGGACATCAGCATCCTGTATATGCCGACGATCCTCGCGCAAATGAACGGTAATTCCATCGGCACCACCGAGGTGTGCCTCGACTGCGGCCCAGACCGGATCCGGCTCATAGGTCATGCGCGCCTGACGCAAGGTGGCGACGTGATCGATGTTTACGCCTAGTTCAATCATAGTTCCTGCAACTCCTTGAAAATTTTACGGGTTTCAAGTTCAGTGCCGCCCAGGTAATGGGCCATCAGGGCGCGCATCAAAGTCTTGGATTCAACGCGCGAACGCGGGTCGGAAAAATCTTCCGCCTCAAGATCGAGCAAGGTCTTGCCGCAGACGACCTGCGCTGCGGCTTCGGCATGAGCGAGACGTTGCGGCCCCTGCTCCATGCCATAGCTATACCAGGCGTCAGGCTGAATCGCCTGACCTTCGCTGTCATGACTCAAGGTCAGGCCATAACCCAGCTCTTGCAACAGGGCTTTTTCGAAGGCACGGAGATCGGC
This sequence comes from Dechloromonas hortensis, assembly GCF_009469765.1. Lineage (GTDB taxonomy): Bacteria > Pseudomonadota > Gammaproteobacteria > Burkholderiales > Rhodocyclaceae > Azonexus > Azonexus hortensis. The sequence continues at coordinate 110,675 of NZ_SSSQ01000012.1, read as the reverse complement.
TTCACGGACTTTGCCGGCCGGGTCGCTGGCCAGACGGGCAAGCATCTGGCCGTAACAGGCAAAAAGATGCTCGTGGGCATCCTCGCGGGGCAGCAAGTGCATCAGCAACTCGTTGAGGTAGTAACCGCAAAAGAGCGCCTCGCCGGCCAGCAATGGCTGCCCACCCTGCCACTCTGCCTTCATCAGGTTCAGTACCTCGCCCTTGCCGGCCCACGCCACTTCAATGGGCTGAAAAGCCATCAGCAAACCGCGAATGGCTGAGCGTGGACGACGTGCGCCTCTGGCCAACAAGGACACTCTCCCGAAATCACGGGAGAATACTTCAACAATAAGACTGGTTTCCCGGAACGGGTAGGTGTGCAAGACGTAGGCCGGCTGGCCGTCGACTTTGCTCCGCTGAATCATTCGTACCCGAGGCTCTTCAGCAGGCGCTCATCATCGGTCCAGCCGGATTTGACCTTGACCCAGACCTCAAGATAAACCTTGCCGTCGAAGAGCCGCTCCATATCCTGGCGCGCCTCGCTGGCGATGCGTTTCAGCAATTCGCCACCCTTGCCGATGACAATCGCCTTATGACCCTCACGGTCAACGACGATAGCCGCGAAAATTCGGCGCAGATCGCCTTCGACTTCGAACTTCTCGATCTCTACGGTCGTCGCATAGGGCAGTTCATCACCCAGCAGTCGGAATAGTTTTTCGCGGATGTATTCAGAAGCAAGAAAACGTTCGCTCTTGTCGGTCAACTCGTCTTCCGGGAACATCAGGCCTTCGTTCGGCAGATGCTTGCGCGCTTCACCCAACAGTTCATCAGTCTGCTTGCCCTTCGCCGCACTGACAGGGACCACTGCTGCAAAGTCGTGCTCAGCGGCCACACTGGCCAGGAAGGGAAGCAAGGCGGAACGATCTTTCAACTGGTCAGTTTTATTTACCACCAGAATGGCCGGCCGGTCCGGAGGCAGAAGCCTCATCACTGCCCGATCCTTGGCATCGAAACGCCCCGCTTCAACGACGAAAAGAACGACATCGACATCATTCAAGGTGGTGGTCACGCCACGGTTCATCGCGCGGTTCAGCGCATTGGAGAACTTGGTCTGGAATCCCGGCGTGTCGACAAAGACGAACTGGGCATCATCCTTGGTCAAAATACCGGTAATCCGGTGCCGCGTGGTCTGCGCCTTGCGCGACACGATACTGATTTTTTCACCGATCAGACGGTTCAGCAGTGTTGATTTTCCGACATTGGGACGACCGACAATGGCGATATAACCGGAGCGAATTTTTTTCATGCGTTGAGAGCTTTCAGGGCATTGTCGGCGGCAACCTGTTCGGCGATGCGCCGACTGGCACCATGACCGGTAGTACGCAAAGGCGGATTGTCAATCTCGCAGGAAACTTCGAAGCGTTGTTCGTGGGCTGCGCCGCTGGTACTTAACATCTGGTAACGCGGCAAGGGCTTCTTGCGCCCTTGCAGCCATTCCTGCAGCCGCGTCTTGGCATCCTTCTGAGCTTGTCCGGGTTTCAACTGATCGAACAACGGCGCATAAAGATCGACAATGACGCGCTGCGCCGCTTCAAAGCCGGCATCGAGATGAACTGCACCGAACAGGGCTTCCAAGGCATCGGCCAGGATCGATGGCCGCTGGCTGCCACCGCTTTTCATCTCGCCTTCGCCAAGGCGAAGAAGATTGCCGATGTCGAGCGACAATGCCAGTTGATGCAAGGCATCCTGCCGAACCAGATTAGCCCTAAGTCGCGAAAGATCACCCTCCGGCAATTCCGGAAAACGCTTGAACAAGGCAGCGGCAATGGCGAAGTTCAGCACACCGTCGCCCAAAAATTCCAGGCGTTCGTTATTGGGCGTCCCGTAACTGCGATGCGTCAGCGCCGTCCGGAGAAGATTCTTATCCGAAAACTCATGGCCAAGTTTTTTGGCCAGCACCGCTGTACTCACTCTTTAACGCTCAAGGGTTGAACCCTGGTATTCAATCACCAAGCTGACATTGGCAAAAAGCGGAATACGCTTCTCGTAGGCGAAGGAAATGACGATCTGCCCGTTCTCCTTCGAAATATCGAGTTGATCTGACTTGAAATCGAGTGAGTCAATGTCAGCAAAACGATCAAATGACTTCTTGACGTCTGCTACTGTTGCATCCTTCCCAATTTGTGCGACAACTGCTTTGCAGTCCTTTTTAATCTTGTAATATTCAATGACTGTCGGTGCAATCTTAATACCGACAATCGAAAAGAAAAATAGCACAACACTCCAAAACAACAGCCCGGACAAGGCAACGCCACGTTGATGCTTCATCATCATCCCCATTACTTGAATGAACCAACCCGGCTCAAATCGCTGAAATTCAGCCAGATGAAAAATGCCTTGCCGACAATATTTTGTTCCGGCACAAACCCCCAGGCCCGACTGTCACGGCTGTTGTCGCGGTTGTCGCCCATCATGAAATAGTGGCCGTCGGGCACTTTGCAGATTACGCCGGCAGCATTGTAGGTGCAGTTTTCACGATACGGAAAACGGGCCACATCCGGAATGAAAGCCGGGGCATCGGTATCGTTGAGCAGACGGTGCTCGACATTACCCATTTTGGCTGAGTATTGCTCGGAGTAATAAAGACGCTCCGGATGCAGATAATCAGCGGTCTTCGACATCTCCACCGGCTTACCGTTGATGGTCAGCCGCTTGTTCTGATAAGCAACCGTGTCGCCCGGCAGGCCGACCACCCGCTTGATGTAATCGAGCGAAGGATCTTCCGGGTAGCGAAAAACCATGACGTCGCCCCGTTGCGGATTGTTGACGCTAATGATTTTTTTGTTGATCACGGGCAAGCGAATGCCGTAGGTGAACTTATTGACCAGAATGAAGTCGCCAACCAACAAGGTTGGAATCATTGACCCTGACGGGATCTTGAAAGGCTCGAAAAGAAAGGAGCGCAGCACAAAAACGATCAGGATAACCGGGAAAAAGCTGGCGCCCCACTCCACCCAAAGCGGCTCAGGCGCATTTTTGCTACGCAATTTCCGGAACTTCAGCACGTCGACCGCATAGAGCGCACCGGTCACGAGCAAAAGGACAAATAGGATCAGGGCAAAATTCATCGCTGCTCTCAGTTATCGACGCGCAGCACGGCCAGGAAGGCCTCCTGCGGAATTTCGACGCTACCAACTTGCTTCATCCGTTTTTTGCCGGCCTTCTGTTTCTCAAGAAGCTTCTTTTTGCGACTGATGTCTCCACCGTAACACTTGGCCAAGACATCCTTGCGCATGGCCTTGACGTTTTCGCGGGCGATGATATGCGAGCCGATGGCTGCCTGAATGGCGACGTCGTACATCTGGCGCGGAATCAGTTCGCGCATCTTGGAAGCAAGCTCGCGTCCGCGGTACTGGGAATTCGAACGATGTACGATCAACGACAGCGCATCGACCTTCTCGCTATTGATCAGGATATCGAGTTTGACCACATCGGCGGCCCGATACTCCTTGAAATCGTAGTCGAGCGAAGCGTAGCCCTTGGAACACGATTTCAGCTTGTCAAAAAAGTCCATCACCACTTCTGCCATCGGCATTTCATAAACCAGCTTTACCTGGCGGCCGTGATAATGCATATCGACCTGATTGCCACGCTTCTGGTTGCAGAGCGTGATGACGTTGCCGAGATAATCCTGTGGGACAAAAATCGTCGCCGTAATGATTGGTTCGCGAACCTCCTCGACCTTGCTGAGCTCAGGTAATTTTGCCGGATTTTCAACCTGGATGATGCTACCGTCGCGCTGAACGACCTCATAAACCACAGTTGGCGCAGTGGTGATCAGATCCTGATCAAACTCCCGCTCAAGGCGCTCCTGCACAATCTCCATGTGCAACAGCCCAAGGAAGCCGCAACGAAAGCCAAAACCGAGCGCCTGGGAAACTTCCGGCTCGTATTGCAACGAAGCGTCATTCAGCTTCAGTTTTTCCAGCGCCTCACGCAGAGAGTCGTACTGGTTGGACTCGACCGGATACAAGCCGGCGAACACCTGCGGCTTGATTTCCTTGAAGCCTGGCAGAGCGCTCGCTGCCTTGCGGTCCACCGTGGTAATGGTGTCGCCAACCTTGGCGGCTTTCAGTTCCTTGATGCCGGAAATCACAAAACCGACCTCGCCGGCCCGCAGCGCTTCACGCTGGACGGACTTGGGCGAGAAGACACCAACCTGTTCGCATAGCTGCTGGGCACCGGTTGCCATGAAAAACAGCTTGTCCTTGGGGCGTATAACACCATCAACGACACGCACTAGCATGACCACGCCAACGTAATTATCGAACCATGAGTCGATGATCAGCGCTTTCAACGGCGCACTAGGATCGCCCTTGGGAGGCGGCACCTTGGCAATTACCGCTTCCAGAATATCGGCGACGCCCAGACCGGTCTTGGCTGAAGCCAGCACCGCATCTGTTGCATCAATGCCGATCACATCTTCAATTTCCTGGCGCGCGCTGTCCGGATCAGCCGAGGGCAAGTCGATCTTGTTGAGCACGGGCACAACCTCGACGTCGAGTTCGATGGCGGTGTAGCAATTCGCCACTGTTTGCGCCTCAACCCCTTGCGAAGCATCCACGACCAGTAGAGCACCTTCGCATGCCGACAAGGAACGAGAAACCTCGTAGGAGAAATCGACATGTCCCGGTGTATCGATCAGGTTCAGGTTGTAAACCTTCCCGTCAAGAGCCTTGTATTGCAGTGCAGCTGTTTGCGCCTTGATGGTGATGCCGCGCTCGCGCTCGATATCCATCGAGTCAAGCACCTGCGCCTCCATTTCACGGTCGGAAAGGCCACCACAGAGATGGATGATACGATCGGCCAGCGTTGATTTGCCGTGGTCGATGTGGGCGATGATCGAGAAATTACGGATGTGATCCATTGATGCTAGTAAAAAAGGGCGCTTATCCGGCGCCCTTCCCTGTTCAGAAGACCCTGAATTTTAGCGGATTTTGGCCAAATATTCACGGGTTTTAGGCTCATCCAGGAAGTAATGGCAGAGTTCTGTTTCGCCGTGGAGCAAAACCGGAACTAGTTCGTCGTACTTGGCCTCTAGCACCGGGTCTGCATCGACATCCAGAATACTCAAGGCCACACCATACTCATCCACCAGGGGAAGCAGAGCTTTCTCCATATCGTGGCAGAGGTGGCAGTAGCCCCGACTGATCAGTGTCAGTTCAATTCCCATTTAAACCCTTGATTGTGACAAAAGTCTGCATTTCACCGCGCCGGACCAGCAAGGTAACGCTACTCCCCTTATCGAACTGAGCCAGCAACTTGTTGAACTGCTCGACGGAACGAAGCTCAGTGGTTGCCCCCTTGCTGATTACCGCAATGACCACGTCACCAGGGCGCAAATCGGCACGCGCACCTGAGCCACGCACATCCTCAATGAGCAATCCGGAATTCATCTTGAGCTCCCGCTTTTGCTCGACGGTGAGTTCACTGAGCACCAAACCAAGACGGTTGGCAACCTGCTCGGGCGGTTTGGCACCACGGGGTGGCCGACTAGCAACCTGCTTTTCTTCCGGGATTTCACCAACCACGACAGCAATTTCCCGGGTACCCCCCTTGCGCCAAACCTGTACCAGCGAACGCGTTCCCGGCCGAGTGGCCCCAACCAGGCGCGGCAAATCGGCCGAATTGACAATCGCCTTGCCATCAAACTTCAAGATGACATCACCGGCTTCCAGGCCAGCCTTTTCTGCCGGCCCACCTTTTTCGACCGCATTGACCACGACCCCCATTGGCTTGCTAAGCCCCAGAGAGTCGGCCAACTCCTTGTTTACTTCCTGGATGACCACACCCAGGCGACCCCGACTGACTTTACCTGTAGACCGCAGTTGCTGCTGAATTTCCATGGCAACATCGATCGGAATGGCGAACGACACCCCCATGTAGCCACCGCTACGGCTGTAAATCTGGGAATTGATGCCAACAACTTCGCCGCGCATATTGAAAAGCGGCCCCCCCGAATTACCGGGATTAATCGCAACATCTGTCTGAATGAAGGGAACGTAATTTTCCTGAGGCAATGAGCGCCCTTTGGCGGAAACAATGCCGGCCGTTACCGAGTTATCGAAACCGAAAGGTGAGCCAATAGCAACAACCCACTCACCGACTTTCAATTGTGACGTATCGGCAAGCTTGACCACCGGCAGACCGCCTGCCTCTATTTTTAGCAGTGCAACATCGGTACGCTTGTCTGCGCCAATTGTTCTTGCCTTGAATTCGCGCTTGTCAGTCAGACGAACCGTTACCTCATCAGCACTATCGACCACATGCGCATTGGTCAGGATATAGCCGTCGGCACTGATGATGAAGCCAGAACCAAGTGACTTGTTCTCAAATTCGCGAGGAATGACACCGCCAGGGTTGCGTGGTATGAAGCGCTTGAAGAACTCGAACGCCGGATCGTTCTCGTCAAACGGAAACGGCATCACCTGGCTGCTACCACGCACCACCTGCGTGGTGCTGATATTGACTACAGCAGGCCCCTGCTTCTCGGCCAACTCGGAAAAGTCCGGCAATCCGCGCACTGTTTGCGCAAAGGAAAATGCGCAGGAAAAGCAGAGAATAAATAGCGCAACAAAGCGTTTCATGAGCGACACGCCTCCTGATTGAACTAGGAACGGGAAATGATATGAGGGTGTCCGGCGTAATTTCCAGCCTCACCCTGCGCACGAAAACGAATGAAGAAAAAAGACAAGACCAGCCCAGCGCCAGCCCCCAATATTGCGCCGGCATCACCACTCAACGGAACTCCCAGGGCTGCGCCAGCAATGGCTGCAATCAGGGGGACGCCATAAGCCAAATTTGCCGTTCGACGAACACTGCCACCGGCAATGGCAATCGTTACTCGCTCACCCAAGAGAGCGCCAAGACGGTTATCGACTCTGTAGGTTTTAGGGCCGCTACAAAACATCTGGGTTAGCTGCTGCCCGCCACACCCTCCCTCTTCGTGGCAACGGCCACAACCGCCGTGTTCAATTTCGACCACTGCCTGCAATCCATCGATAGCGCGAACCACGCCACGGACAGTACTCTTTTTATCCAGATTCATGATTACCAACGCCTATCCGGTGCAATATCCAGCAAGGGGCGTAGTTTTGCAGCCACCGCCTCACGTGCCCGAAAAATTCTGGAACGCACCGTACCAATCGGACAATCCATGATTTTGGCGATCTCTTCGTAAGACATTCCCTCGATTTCGCGCAACACAATCGCGGTGCGCAACTCTTCGGGCAGAGCCTCCATTGCCGAATTGACCGTTTGACCGATCTGCTTGCTGAGAAGCAGGCTTTCCGGTGTGTTGATATCCCGCAACTGGGACGCGTCCTCGAAGGTTTCGGCTTCGTCGTTATCGAACTCCGTGGTGGTTGGCGCACGCCTGCCCTGAGATACCAGATAGTTCTTGGCGGTGTTAATTCCAATTCTGTACAACCACGTGTAGAAGGCGCTATCACCCCGAAAGGAAGGCAAGGCACGATAAGCCTTTATGAAAGCCTCCTGCGAAACGTCTTCTACTTCCGCGGAATCGCGGATAAAGCGGGACAGCAAACGACCCAGCTTGCGCTGGTATTTGCTTACCAACAGGTCGAAGGCGTGCTGATCTCCGCCTTGCGCCCGCTCGACCAGTGCCTGATCGATCTCGCGCTCACTCATGGCTCTCGTGTTCCCTGGGGATTCATTGGTATGTTTATGAAGCACAGTATAGCGCAGCGCTTTTCGTGCTGTGGAGAGGTAATTATCCTTAATTGTGACACTCTGTAACCAGGCGAAGCCTTTCTCACGTGCTATATTTCGAGGAAAACAAACCCACTTGAGAACAGCCGTGCAGAATTTTGATGTACTTATCATAGGCAGCGGTTTGGCCGGACAATCGGCCGCCCTTCGCTTGGCCAAGCATTGTCGTGTCGCCTTGGTCAGCAAACGAAGCCTTGAGGACTCGGCCTCGGGTTGGGCCCAAGGGGGTATTGCAGCGGTTCTCGACAGTCGCGACTCAATCGAAGCGCACATACAAGACACACTGATTGCCGGTGCCTGGCTCAATGACGAACCCGCCACCCGCTTCGTTGTTGAAAATGGCCGTCACTCGATCGAATGGTTGATCGAACAAGGCGTACCCTTCACCAAAGATGATGCCGGCTATCACCTGACCCGCGAAGGTGGTCACAGCGCTCGTCGGGTTATCCACGTCGCCGACGCTACCGGCCTAGCCGTACAGGATACGCTGACCCAAAAAGTTCGTGCCACGCCAAACATTACGGTTCTCGAAAGTCACATCGCGATTGATCTGATCACCGGCGAGAAACTGGGCACCGGCGAAAACCGTTGCTTCGGAGCCTATGTGCTGGATAGTCGCAATGGTGAAGTCATCACGATTGGCGCCCCCAATACGCTGATCGCCACTGGTGGCGCTGGCAAGGTATACCTTTACACGACCAACCCTGACACCTCGACCGGCGACGGGATTGCGATGGCTTACCGGGCCGGGTGCCGGGTATCGAACATGGAGTTCATCCAGTTCCACCCCACCTGCCTCTATCATCCGCAGGCAAAGTCGTTTTTGATTTCCGAAGCCGTGCGCGGGGAAGGTGGACTCCTACGCCTGCCAGACGGTACGCGCTTCATGCTGGAACACGATGAACGTGCCGAACTGGCGCCGCGCGATATCGTGGCCCGCGCCATCGATTTTGAAATGAAAAAGCGTGGCCTGGACTGTGTCTTCCTTGATATCTCGCACAAAGGCGAGGATTTCATCCGCAACCATTTTCCGAACATTCACGCCCGCTGCCTCGAACTTGGCATCGACATCGCCAGCGAGCCCATTCCCGTCGTGCCGGCTGCACACTACACCTGCGGTGGCATCGTCAGCGACCTGAAGGGAAGAACCGATGTCGCCGGCCTCTATGTCGCCGGCGAAGCCTCATGCACCGGCTTGCACGGGGCCAATCGCCTGGCCTCGAATTCGCTGCTTGAATGCCTTGTTTTCTCGGAGGCTGCGGTCAACGACATTTTGGCCAGCAAAACCAAGGCACTCCCTAACCTGCCCCGCTGGGACGAAAGCCGGGTTACCGATGCCGACGAAGAAGTGGTCATTTCTCACAACTGGGACGAACTGCGTCGCTTCATGTGGGACTACGTGGGCATCGTTCGCACCACCAAACGACTGAAACGCGCCAAGCATCGGATTGGCTTGCTGATGCGTGAAATCGACGAGTTCTATGCCAATTTCCGGGTCAGCCACGACTTGATCGAGCTACGCAACCTTGTTGCAACGGCTGACCTGATCGTTCGCTGCGCCATGCAGCGCAAGGAAAGTCGTGGCTTGCACTTTTCGCGCGACTACCCGGCTATGTTGGAAAAAGCGAAAAACACCGTTCTCAGACGTCGTCTGCCGAAGCGTTGAAATCGGCCTGCCAGCGCAGGAACACACGCAGGCGACGGAAATCGTCCTCTTTCAAGCTGTCGACCGCAGCAATCAATGCGGATTGCTGGCCACTCTCCATTTCAAGGCGAATGATCGTCAGCCATGGATGCACGCTTGCCCCGGGCAATAGACGGGCTGGGGCAAACTGAGCACCGGTATCGCTGACAACGGAAATCCGTCCGCAGCGCTCAAGACGTAGCGCCGAGAATTGCGACGTCAGGCGTCGCCAAGCCAGCGCCGCCAGAGACCATGTTGCCAACAGCACAGGCAATTGGATTGCTATCGCCTGCGGCCAAAGGAGTATTGCTCCACTTGCCAACAAGGCACTTAAAACAACCAGCAGATCCAGAAAGCGCGAGCGGCGCAGTCCGATGGTGATCGGAAACTGCACCGCTCAATTCCTTGCCGAAGGATGTCAGATGCGCTTGAAAACCAGCGATCCGTTGGTTCCACCAAAGCCGAAATTATTTTTCAGAGCCACATCAATTTTCATCGGCCGCGCCACATTGGCACAATAGTCCAGATCACACTCAGGATCCTGGTTGAAGATATTGATGGTTGGCGGAGAAATCTGGTGATGAAGGGCGAGCACCGTGAACAGTGACTCGATACCACCCGCACCGCCCAACAGGTGGCCGGTCATCGACTTGGTCGAGTTGACCACCAGCTTGTAGGCAGCATCGCCAAACGCCTGCTTGACCGCATCGGTTTCATTCTTGTCGCCAAGCGGCGTGGAGGTTCCGTGCGCATTCAAATACTGGACATCGGAAGGCGCCACTCCGGCGTTCTTCAAGGCATTCAGCATTGATCGACGCGGACCATCCGTATTCGGCGCGGTGATGTGGTAGGCATCGCCACTCATCCCGTAACCGGACAGTTCGGCGTAAATTTTCGCCCCCCGCGCCTTGGCGTGTTCGTACTCTTCCAGCACCATGACTCCGGCACCTTCACCCAGCACGAAGCCGTCACGGTCTTTGTCCCAAGGGCGACTGGCCGTAGCCGGGTCGTCGTTACGAGTGGACAGTGCGCGCGCGGCACAAAAACCACCCATACCCAGCGGGGAAACGGTGGACTCAGCACCACCGGCAACCATTACATCCGCATCACCATACTCGATGATCCGGGCTGCTTCACCAATCGAGTGAGTACCGGTCGTGCAGGCGGTAACCAACGCGATATTCGGACCTTTGAAGCCGAACTGGATCGACAGGTTGCCTGAAATCATGTTGATGATCGAGCCAGGCACGAAGAATGGGGAGACCTTGCGCACACCACCGGCGATATATTCGTCTTTGGTTTGCTCAATCAGCGGCAAACCGCCAATGCCCGAACCAATGGCGACACCGACTCGTTCGAGGTCAGCAACGTTTTCCTTGTCCAGACCGGCATCGCGCACAGCCTGAATGCCTGCCGCCAGGCCGAAATGGATGAAATGATCCATGCGGCGGGCGTCTTTAGCCGGAATGTACTGAGTAATGTCGAAATTCTTCACTTCCCCGCCAAACTGGACCGGGAAGGTGGATGTATCGAACTTGGTGATGAGGGCAATGCCGGAGCGGCCAGCCAGAATATTCTGCCAGGCTTCTTCGACGGTGTTTCCGACCGGGCTAACGATACCCAGACCGGTAATTACGACTCTGCGACGTGCCAAGGTGCACTCCGAAAGCAAATGTAGCAAGGCCGGCCATGGGGGCCGGCCTTGCCTGGGTCAACCAGAATTGGATTATTTCTTGTTGGCGAGGATGAAATCGACAGCCTGCTGGACCGTGGTGATCTTCTCTGCCTGGTCGTCAGGGATTTCGCACTCGAATTCTTCTTCCAGCGCCATGACCAGTTCAACGGTATCCAGGGAATCCGCGCCCAGATCATCCACGAAGGAAGACTCATTCTTGATGTCTGCTTCGTTCACGCCCAGTTGTTCGGCGACGATCTTTTTGACGCGCTCTACGATGTTATCCATTAGAAAAACTCCTTCCCCTCAGGGGTACGAAAAAAAACGTTACAAGTTTACCAAAAGCCGAGGCTTCGGGAAATCAATCCATGAACATACCGCCATTCACATGCACGGTTGTGCCTGTGACATAAGCGGCTGCCGGGGATACGAGAAAACCAACAGTGCCGGCAATATCTTCCGGCGTCCCAGCCCGGCCGAGGGGAATAGAAGCCAGCATTGCCTGCTTCTGCTCTTCCGTCAGGGCGTGAGTCATGTCTGTTGCAATAAAACCAGGGGCAACGCAGTTAACTGTGATGTTGCGACTGCCCAATTCGCGAGCCAAAGAGCGGCTCATGCCAGCTACACCCGCCTTTGCCGCGCAATAATTAGCCTGCCCTGCATTACCGGAGTAACCGACCACCGATGTGATATTAACAATGCGACCAAAGCGAGCCTTCATCATGCCACGCATCACGCCACGCGACAGTCGGAATACGGCTTTGAGATTAGTGTCGATCACTGCATCCCAGTCGTCGTCCCCCATCCGCATCGCAAGGTTATCGCGGGTGATACCAGCATTATTGACGAGAATGGTGATGACACCGTGTTCCTTGCTTAAGGCAGCAAGCGTCGCATCGGTCTGCTCCGCATCGCAAACATTCAACACAATTCCCTTGCCCTTGATCGATGCTTCAGCGAGATAGGCGGAAATCTTGGCAGCACCATCTTCGCTGGTCGCGGTCCCGATGACGGTAGCCCCCTGCTTGCCCAGCTCCAAAGCTATCGCGCGACCAATGCCACGGGTAGCGCCTGTAACAAGTGCGATATTGCTACTCAGCATAACTCACTCCAGATTCAGATTTGCTTCAATGGCAGCCGCATCAGCCAAAGCAACGCCAGTGACACCGTCGGCACAACGCTTGGTCAGTCCGGCCAAGACCTTGCCAGGACCGCATTCCGCAACCGTTGTTACCCCCAAGACCGCCATTGACTGAATGGTCTCAACCCAGCGCACGGGATTGTAGGCCTGGCGAACCAATGCATCCTTGATGCGGGCCGGATCATTCTCAATCGCCACGTCCACATTATTGATGACCGGAATCTGCGGTACGCTCAGCGTCAATTCGGCAAGCCGGGCGGCCAGCTTGTCAGCCGCCGGTCGAATCAAGGAGGAATGAAACGGTGCAGAGACCGGCAGGGCCTTTGCCATCTTGGCACCACGCGCCTTGCAGGCTTCCATGGCGCGCTCAACGGCCGATTTGTGACCGGCAATCACCGTCTGGCCATTGGCATTGAAATTGACCGGCTCGACCACTTCGCCTTGCGCTGCCTCAGTACATGCCGCAACGATGCCGGCGTTATCCAAGCCAAGGATAGCCGCCATGGCTCCCGCACCGACCGGGACAGCCTCCTGCATGGCAGCCGCCCGCAAGCGAACCAGCGGCACGGCATCCTTTAAATCGATGACGCCAGCAACAACCAGCGCGGAATATTCACCCAGGCTGTGCCCAGCCACCAGCGCAGGCTTCCGCCCGCCTTTCTCTTGCCAGAGCCGCCATGCAGCCACCCCTGCGGTCAACATCACTGGCTGCGTGTTTACCGTTTGGGTCAAGACTTCTGCGGGGCCTTCAGCAACCATGGCCCAGAGATCCTCGCCAAGCGCGGCCGAAGCTTGTTCAAAGGTGGCGCGGACTACGGCAGCGTCACCGTAAGCCGACATCATGCCAACGCTCTGCGAGCCTTGGCCGGGAAATACGAAAGCAAAAGACATTCTCTACGTTTCCTGTATCAGAATTCGATGAGGGCTGCGCCCCAGGTAAAACCGCCGCCAACCCCTTCCAGCAGAACCTTTTGGCCACGCTGAATGCGTCCGTCACGCACCGCCTCGTCCAGTGCCAGCGGCACGGATGCGGCAGAGGTATTGCCATGCCGATCCACCGTCACAATCACATTTTCGCGATTGATACCGAGCCTCTTGCCCGTGGCCTCAATGATGCGGATATTGGCCTGATGCGGAATCAGCCAGTCCACGTCACCGGTTTCAATTCCAGCCACATGGCAAACCTCTTCGGCTATTTCAGCCAGCACGCGAACAGCGAACTTGAAAACAGCCTGCCCATCCATACGCAGGAAAGGATCGCCGGTGACTTGACCGCCGCAAATCTGCCCAGGGACATTCAAAATACCGCTCTGGCTGCCATCGGCGTGCATTGCGGTAGCGATGATTCCGGGCTTTTCCGAAGCTTCGAGCACGACAGCGCCGGCGCCATCGCCAAAGAGAACACAGGTGCCTCGATCGCTCCAGTCGAGGATGCGTGAAAACACCTCGGCGCCAATCACCAACGCCTTTTTGTGGCTGCCTGAGCGAATGAACTTGTCGGCAATCCCCAAGGCATAGGTAAAGCCACTGCAAACTGCTTGCACATCGAATGCAGCAGCCCCCTTATTACCCAGTCGGCCCTGAATCAGGCAAGCCGTGCTGGGAAAGATGAAATCGGGCGTCGAGGTGGCAACGATGATCAAATCGATTTCGCCCGCCGCCACCCCGGCCATCTCCAGAGCACGCTGCGCTGCGATCAGCCCCAACTCGCTGGAGGTCGTACCTGCATCTGCCAAGTAACGACTGCGGATGCCAGTACGAGTAACAATCCACTCATCATTGGTCTCAATGCCGCGTGCGGCAAGGTCGTTGTTGCTGACAGGACTTCCCGGAAGGCAACTGCCGGTACCGATCAAACGTGCGTACATTCAGACATTCTCCACAGCAATGGCTTGAGCCTGGGTCAGGCGCCCGGTGATGCGTTCAAGAACCCGGTTCTCCACCGCCTCGTACGCACGGGAAATAGCATTCCCAAAGGACAGAACATCGGCAGAACCGTGACTCTTCACCGAAATACCTTTAAGGCCGAGAAGAATGGCACCGTTGTAACGCCGGTGGTCAAAACGCTTCTTGAAATTATTAAGAACCGATATGGCGATCAATGCCGCAATCTTGGTTAACCAATTGCGCTTGAATTCGCTACGCAGCGAGGATGCCAGCATTTGCGCCAGGCCTTCCGAAGTCTTCAGGGCGACATTGCCGACAAAACCGTCGCAAACAATGACATCGGCCTCGCCCTTGTAAATCCCGTCGCCTTCGACATTGCCCACGAAGTTCAGATCGGAAGCACGCAGCAACTCGGCCGCCGCTTTGACGACTTCATTGCCTTTGATCTCTTCTTCGCCAATATTGAGGATGCCGACCGTCGGCCTATCCTTGTGCTCCATGGCTGAGACCAGCATGGCCCCCATGATACCGAACTGCAGCAAATGCTCTGGACCGCAATCGACGTTGGCACCGAGGTCCAGCATATGGGTGTGACCGTTAATGGTCGGCAATGGCGCGCAAATTGCCGGGCGCTCAATGCCAGGCAGCATCTTGAGCACAAAACGGGAAATTGCCATCAGCGCGCCAGTGTTTCCGGCAGAAACGCACGCGTCCGCCTCCCCTGCTTTAACGAGGTTGATGGCGACACGCATGGACGAGTCTTTTTTATTGCGCAGGGCGAGCGCCGGCGACTCGTCCATCCCCACAATCTCTGAGGCATGAACGATACGTAGACGAGGATTATCGACCTGAGACCCGAGCAACGGACGCAAAACATCCTCCTGACCAACAAGGATCAGCTTTGCTGCCGGATACTCCACAAGAAAATGGATAGCCGACGGAACCGTCACTGACGGACCGTGGTCACCCCCCATGCAATCAATAGCAATGCGGGCTGTCATGGCAAAAGAAAAGGCAGGCGGCTCACCAGGAACCGCCTGCCTTTCTATGAACGATTACTCGCCCTTGGCCTTCAGGACCTTCTTGCCACGGTAGAAACCGTTGGGGGAAATGTGGTGACGCAGATGCGTCTCACCAGTCGTCGGCTCAACGGCCAGCGGCGGGTTAACCAGGAAGTCGTGAGCGCGATGCATGCCACGCTTGGAAGGGGATTTTTTGTTCTGCTGAACGGCCATGTTGATACTCCAAAAAAATCAGTTCGGCTTGCCTTTAAGCCCCGACAACGCGGCAAACGGATTAATCCGCTCACCAGCACCGGCGGCACCAGGCAAACCACATTTTTCGTGCCGCGGCGCGACTGGCAGGGCCAGGAGAATTTCATCCTCCACCAATTCGGCCACATTCAGTTCGCCCGCCACCGGCAGGAAATCACGAGTGTCGTCTTCCAGCTCATCTTGCGACATATCGGCACCTTCCGGAACAATCTCCAGCAGGCTATCGACATCAAGATCAAAAGGGATGGCTTCCAGGCAGCGCTGGCAGGCCAGCGGCAGCAAACCGGTAACCACCAGATGCAGCAGATGCTCACCACGCTCGCCCTTGAAACCATGAAGCCGGAAACTCACCTCTCCCGAAACTTCTGCCAGCAAATCCTGCAGGCGTTCCAAACTGGAGATCGCCAGCGTTCCCTCGAGAACACGGCCATCTCTGGCAAACATGAAAGCGTCCGAAATCCTTTTCACTTTTGAGCTGTTGCGACTTAAACGCGAGATGATATTATTTTTGGCTTTCCAAGTCAAAACAAAGTGCCGCTTCAAGAAGTCAGCGCAACACCTTGTTGTATTGAAACTTTCATGCCCCAAACCCTGATCCTCGCCTCAACCTCTCCGTATCGCCGCGAACTCCTTGCCCGGCTTGGCCTCCCTTTCCAGGTAGCCAACCCCCAAACGGACGAGACACCATTACCCGCTGAACCACCCGAGGCCATGGCCCTTCGCCTATCCGAAGCCAAGGCTCGCGCCGTTGCCGACAGCTTTCCCGACGCACTCATTATCGGTAGCGACCAGGTTGCCACGGTAGACGGAAAAATATATGGAAAACCAGGCACCCATGAGCGGGCCGTCGATCAATTGCGCAACCTTTCCGGCAAGACCGTCAATTTTTTTACCGGGTTATGCCTGTACAACGCCCGCACCGGGCAAGCCGAAGTGCGTGGCATACCAACACTGGTCAGCTTTCGCCATCTAAGCGACAGCGAGATTGAAAACTACCTGCGCCGTGAGCCTGCCTACAATTGTGCCGGCTCAGCCAAATCGGAAGGACTGGGCATTGCCCTGCTGAGCAAAATGCAGGGCGAGGATCCGAATGCACTGGTCGGTTTGCCGCTGATCGCACTGTGCGACCTCTTGCGCAATCAGGGCCTGGAAATTTTGCAATGACCGGCACGCTATTCCTGATTCCGGTTCCACTGGGACCAACCCCCCCCATCCAATCATTGCCCGCCAACGTACTGACCACCATTCGCCCACTGACCCACTTTGTCGTCGAACAGGCAAAGACAGCGCGCGCCTTTCTGAAAGCAGCAGGAACCGACACCCCCCTGCAGGAGCTGCAACTCGAGGAGCTGAACGAGCACACTAAAGCCGATGCACTGGACCGCCTGTTGGCACCGCTGCGCGCCGGCAACGACGTCGGCCTGCTTTCCGAGGCTGGCTGCCCCGCCGTCGCCGACCCGGGCGCCGATCTTGTCGCACTAGCCCAAAATGAAGGCATTCGGGTCGCACCACTAATTGGCCCGTCGTCACTATTGCTGGCCCTGATGGCTTCCGGACTAAACGGCCAACGCTTCGCATTTCAAGGCTATTTACCCGCAAAGGATGGCGAGCGCAGCAAGGCGCTACAGGATCTTGAGAGCGAATCGCGCAAGCGCAAGCAGACCCAACTCTTCATTGAAACCCCTTATCGCAATCGCGCCATGTACGACTCCATTCTGCAGGCTTGCCAGCCGACAACCCGGCTGAGTGTGGCGACCGACCTGACATTGCCCGGCGAGTCGGTGGTGACGCGCACAATCCAGCAATGGAAAAAGCAAACGCCGCCCGAAATCGAGCGGCGTCCGACGGTATTTCTACTGCTGGCCTGAACTCTTAGCGCAGGCGAGCACTCAGCGCGCTTGCTGAAACCCCCTGCCAGAAGCCGTGCACCGCACCAGCCCCAAGCCGCTTGGCAAAGCGCTCGGCGATGTTGTCCTTGACTGAGTAATCAAGCACTTTCTCGGCCTGAATGACATCACGGGCAACCGAGTCGACGCTACCGAAGTCATCGGCCAGGCCCAACTGAACGCTCTGCACCCCGGTCCACATGAACCCAGAGAACATTTCCGGCGACTCTTTCAGGCGTTTGCCGCGCCCAGTTTTAACAACATCGATGAACTGCTGGTGAATGTCGTTGAGTAGCAACTGGGCGTGCGCTTTATGCGGCTCAGCCTGTGGCGAAAATGGATCAAGGAAACCCTTGTTCTCACCCGCTGTTAACAAGCGACGCTCGACGCCCAATTTGTCCATGGTTCCAGTAAAACCAAAACCATCCATCAAAACACCAATCGAGCCAACAATACTGGCCTTGTTCACGTAAATCTTGTCGGCCGCGGCCGCCACGTAATAACCACCCGAGGCGCACATGTCCTCGACCACTGCATACAGCGGCTTGTCCGGGTACTTGCCACGCAAGCGACGAATTTCATCGTTCACCATCCCAGCCTGCACCGGACTACCCCCAGGGCTATTGATCCGCAAGACAACGCCGGCCACATTTTTTTCCTCGAAGGCACCATTCAAGGCGGCAATCAGGTTTTCGGCGCTGGCCTCACCTTTGGCCTCGATGACGCCGTTCAGCGTCACCATGGCCGTGTGGCGCTCCTGATGCTCGGCCCCCCCCCCCCAGTCAACCACGGCAATCAGCACCACCAGCAAATAGACAAAGCCGAGTGCCTTGAAAAAAATCCCCCAGCGTCGCCGAGCCCTTTGCTCATCAAGCGCAGCAAAGGCCAGTTTTTCGAGAGCTTTTCGCTCCCAGGTCGAGTTGTTGTCGGGCTGTTGGGGGTTATCCATTATCTTGTTGCTCTAGAAATATTTGCTCTTCGATCTCGCAGACCTTCAGTGGTTTCAAACCCTTCCCCTGACAGCGCCCACCAAGACATCTACCCGTGTCAGGAGCATAAAGTGCGCCATGAATCGAGCAGATCAAGTATAGCTTGGAATCATCGAAGAACTCGCCAGGCTGCCAGTCAAGTTCGGCTGGAACATGGGCACATTCGTTGAAATAGCCATAAACATGGCCGTGATAGCGAATGACGAAGGCCGGCGCATCCCAGCCATGGCGCTTTATCGTGAAGCGGAATCCCTTGCCCGACTCGACCAGTTCACCACTTGTACAAATCAGGCGTAATTCTTTAGCCACAGATCGAGTTCCCGGACAGTGTGCAGACAAGCCAGCGGCTTGTGCTCAAGCAGGTGCTCATGCGGATGCGCGCCATAAGTGACCGCCAGACTATCAACCCCGGCATTGCTGGCCATTAACAGGTCGTGCGACGTGTCGCCAATCATTACCGTCGACTCGAATGGAACGGCAAATTCGGCCACCAATTGATCAAGCATCTGCGGATGCGGCTTGGAGTGACATTCGTCGGCGCAGCGGGAGGCCTGGAAAAAGGAGCGTAAACCTGAATGGTCGAGAGCACGATCCAGGCCGGCACGGCTTTTCCCGGTTGCGATGGTCAGAATATGACCGGCCGACTGCAGGGACGTCAGCATGTCGCGCACGCCCTCAAACAAAACCAACCGGTGATCACCGGAAAGATAATGAAAGCGATAGCGCTCGACCATGGCCTGGTAGTTTTCCGGCTCCAATTCAGGCACCGCGTGGCGCATGGCATCCACCAGGCCAAGGCCGATCACGTGCCGGGCCTGGGCATCACTGGGCTCAGGCAATTGCAGATCGCGACAGGCCGCCTGAATCGCTTGCACAATAGCGCCTGCGGAATCGAGCAAGGTGCCATCCCAATCAAAAACAACAAGCTCATACTTCATTTGCTTCAGCGCCCTTTCTCAAGAATGGCTTGCAGATCATCAACGGTGAATTCCCGTGTTTTTCTAACGTCGACCGCAGCAATATAAGCACCAATACTCTCCGGCAGCGGTGCCAGGCACTCCATTGGCGCCGCTGTCAGTGGATGCCGAAAAGCCATCCGCCAAGCATGCAACGCCATCCGTTTCAAACCGTCTCGCTTGAGGGTTTTGTTCAGCGCAAAATCGCCGTATTTTTCGTCACCAAGGATCGGAAAACCCAAATGCGAAAGATGGACACGAATTTGATGTGTTCGCCCGGTCTTTAGTTGCGCCTCAAGCAGGCTCATGTCCGGCCAGCGGGCCAGCAGACGAAACACCGTGTGCGAAGCCTTGCCCTCGGGAGCCACGGAAACTCGGCGCTCGCCACCTTCCGTCAAATACTTATGAAGCGGCAACTTGACGTGCTGGGTATTGTTCATCCAGCGCCCTTTGACCAATACCAGATAGCGCTTATCGGCCCCAGCCCCGTGCTCGCGGAACATGTCGTGCAGCGCCGTCAGCGCCAGACGCTTCTTGCCGACGAGCAAAACACCAGAAGTTTCACGATCAAGGCGATGCGCCAACTCAAGGAACTTGGCTAGGGGGCGCTGCCGACGCAGCGCCTCGATCACGCCAAAGCTGACTCCGCTACCGCCATGGACTGCAATGCCTTCCGGTTTATCGATAACCAGCATCGCCTCATCTTCATAGATGATCGGCAGGTCGACACGCTGCTTGGCAGCCTCATCAACCTCGTTTTGGGGTCGCTCCGCGATGCGCATCGGCGGGATACGCAAATTATCGCCCTCGCATAGCCGATGGGTTGCATCGACCCGCTTGCTGTTCACCCGTACCTCGCCACTGCGCAGAATTCGATAGATGTGGCTCTTCGGAACGCCCTTGCAGCGGCGAATCAGGAAGTTATCCAGACGCTGGCCCTGCTCTTCTTCTGTGATCACGACATGGGTGACCGAATTGTTACCAGCACTGTTCATTTTCTAATATACTGCCCACGTTTTACGTCTCGGTTTGCAAGAGATTCAGAACCGTCAGACCGCTTGCCTCGCGCCACTAGCGCGACTGCCACGCGGCAGGCTCCGAAGTCTCACTTGCGCCACTTGCTCAAGCCAGACCAACGTAAAACGACTGGTTAAGTTCACTCACCAAAAGTAGTGATGTTAATGGATTAGCCCGCTGTAAGCACGCACGGATTGCCCGTTGCAGGAATTTTCAGGTTGCGCATTTCAATAAAAAACACGCAACCGTTTGTTGATCAGCACATTCATCGTCGCCTTTGCCCTCATCCTTAAATGACGCAACCCGATAAAGAACCTGTCGCTGCCTGAACGGGCGTTTCGTTGCTGCGTGCCCAAGCGCGCTGGAGCCCCAAAATAATGAAACGCATGCTTTTCAATGCGACACAGGCCGAAGAACTCCGTGTCGCCATTGTTGATGGTCAGAAACTAATTGATCTAGACATTGAATCGGCCGCCAAGGAACAACGCAAGAGCAACATCTACAAAGGGGTCATCACCCGCATCGAACCGAGTCTCGAAGCCTGCTTCGTTGATTACGGTGCCGATCGGCATGGTTTCCTTCCTTTCAAGGAAATCTCCCGCGCCTATTTCCTGCCAGGCGTCGAAGTCAGTCGCGCCAAGATCAACGAAGCCTTGAAAGAAGGCCAGGAGTTGATCGTTCAGGTCGACAAGGACGAACGTGGCAACAAGGGCGCAGCCCTCACCACCTACGTCTCGCTGGCCGGCCGTTATCTGGTCCTGATGCCGAACAATCCGCGCGGCGGCGGCGTCTCCCGTCGTGTTGACGGCGACGAACGCGCCGAACTGCGCGAAACCATGGATCAGCTCGAAGTACCCAACGGCATGAGCCTGATCGCCCGCACCGCCGCCATCGGCCGCCAGGCTGAAGAGCTGCAGTGGGACTTGAACTACCTGTTGCAACTGTGGAGCGCCATCGAAGGTGCAGCCAAACAACAGAACGGCGCTTTCCTGATTTATCTGGAAGGCAGCCTGGTCATCCGCGCCATTCGCGACTACTTCCACTCGGAAATCGGTGAAATCCTGATCGATACCGACGAGGTTTACGAACAGGCCCGCGCCTTCATGGGCACGGTGATGCCGGCCAACATCAATCGCGTTAAGCGCTACCGCGACGATGTGCCGCTGTTCTCCCGCTTCCAGATCGAACACCAGATCGAAACCGCCTTCGTCCGTCAGGTCAACCTGCCGTCCGGTGGCGCCATCGTCATCGACCACACCGAAGCGCTGGTCGCCGTTGACGTCAACTCCGGTCGCGCCACCAAGGGTGCCGACATCGAGGAAACCGCCTTCAAGACGAACCTGGAAGCCGCCGAAGAACTGGCGCGCCAGTTGCGCCTGCGCGACCTCGGCGGTCTGATCGTGATCGACTTCATCGACATGGAGAACACCAAGAACCAGCGCGAAGTCGAAAACCGCCTGCGTGACGCGCTGCGCTTCGACCGTGCCCGCGTCCAGATGGGCAAGATCAGCCGCTTTGGCCTGATGGAACTATCCCGTCAGCGCCTGCGCCCCGCCCTGGCCGAAACCAGCTACATTTCCTGCCCGCGCTGCACCGGCACCGGCCACATCCGCTCCTGCGAATCGGCCGCGCTGCACATCCTGCGCATCCTCGAAGAGGAAGCGATGAAGGAAAACACCGGCGCCGTTCATGTTCAGGTTCCGGTCGATGTCGCCACCTTCCTGCTCAACGAAAAACGCCCGGACATCCAGGCCATCGAGTTGCGCCACAAGGTCACGATCCTGCTGATCCCCAACGTCCACCTGGAAACACCGGCTCACACGATCACCCGCCTGCGTCACGATGACCTGAACAACGACGATGCACGCGAACCATCTTACAAGATGGTCGACGCGCCGGTCGAAGAAGCCTCCAAGCCGGGCAATGGCAAGGACGAAGCAACCAAACCGCGCCAGGAAGCCGTGATCAAAGGCATTTCTCCGGAACAGCCGGCCCCGATCATGCCGGAAAAGGCCGAGCCAACCCCGCTGCCCGCTAGCACCCAAGCCGACCAGCCGGGCTTGTTTGCCCGCCTGTTCTCCTGGCTGCGCAGCGAGCCGAAGCCCGTTGCGCCGGAACCCGTTGCCCAGCCCGCCCCGAAAAAAGGACGCGAAGGCCGTGATGGCCGTCGTGAACGTGGAGAAGGTCGCGATGGCCGCCGCAATGGTCGCAATGCCAATCGACGCGACGAGGGCGAGCGTCAGGAACGTGGCAATCGCAACGAGCGTGGCGAACGCAATACCGAGAAAGCACCGCGCGAGGAAGCGGCTGTCGCACCGAGCGAGCAACGCCCGGAACGCCAGGAGCGCCGTCCGCGCGGCGAGCGCAAGGAGCGTCGCGAACGCCAGCAACCGGAAATCGCCGAGAACAAGCTGACTCCGGAAGTCGTTGCCGCCGCTTCGCTCAACGCCCCGGCAAACAATGCCGAAGCACCGGACGCCGGCAACGCTGACGAACAAGGCAGCCGTCGCCGTGGTCGTCGCGGCGGTCGTGGCCGCAACGAACGTCGCAATGAAGGTGAGAACGCTACCGCAGCAGCCGATAGTTCGGTTGAAGCCAATGTTGCCACCCCGGTCATCGCTGAAGTCGCTTCTGCCGAGACGGTCAATCAGGAACCATTGGTTGTTGTCATTCCGGCCGCGGAATCCAGCATCCAAGCTGAAGCAACGGTAGCAGCCCCGGTCGAAATTCCGGCTGCGCCAGTCGTCGAGACCCAACCCGTCGCCCAGGAAGTCGCCGCCGCTATCGCCGAAGTTGAGGCACCGACCGTTGAAATCGCCCCGGAAGCAATGCCTGCGGTCGACGTGACGGAAAGTGCAAAAATGGTCGAGGTCACAACTCCTGCCATTGCCACGCCAGTTGTTGAGCCGGTCAATCTGGAGAAGAGTTTGACCGAAAGCGGCTTGGTCATGGTCCAAACCACCGCCGCCGCTGTCGTGGCCCAACCGGAACCGCCGGTCAAACTCGGCCGCCCGCGCAAGCAGAAGGTGCTCGCCGAGCAGGCTGAAAGCGCACCGCTGGTCATGGTGGAAACACAGAAGTAATCCAGGCTGGCACGACCGGCAAAAAGAAGGGGCGCCCACGGGCGCCCCTTCTTTCATTGTGGGGAGAAACTTGGCACCCTCAGGCGCGACCCAGCTTTTGCTTTATCTCATCGACCAGGCCAAGCGATGCGTCCTCAACCATATCCAGCACCAGATCAAAGCCATGGCCCAGGCCGTAATAGGGATCCGGCACTTCGTCATCATCGAAGTTTCTGGCGTACTCCATAAACAGCTTGATCCGCTCCTGTTGCTCGGGGGCCGCCATGCGTTGCAGGTTATCGAAGTTGCTCTTGTCCATCGCCAGGATCAGGTCGAAATAGTCCAGATCCTGCCGGGCCACCTTGCGGGCCCGAAGTTGAGAAAGGTTGTAGCCGCGCACCGCCGCCGCCCGTTGAGTCCGCGAATCGGGCGCCTCACCGACGTGATAGCCGTGCGTCCCAGCAGAATCCACTTCAACTTTATCGCCCAAATTATTGATTTTTATAAAATGACGCAGCACCCCCTCGGCAGTCGGGGATCGACAGATATTGCCCATGCAAACCAGTAGCACGCGAAAAGTCATTTTTCTTTGCCTCCGTCAGTCAGGGTCGTGGGGCGCCGCGCCGAACACTCGCTCCCTGAGCCGGAAGAGATCGTCGCGGGCCGCCGCCGCTTTTTCGAATTCCAGATTTTTTGCACATTCAAGCATCAGTTTTTCGAGACGCTTGATTTCCTTGGCTACGGTCTTCTCATCCATGGCCTCATAGGCTGCCTGCTGCTGCGCCGCCTTCAACTCAGTCTGGACAGATCCGGCATCGTAGACGCCATCGATAATGTCCTTGATCTTCTTGGAGACGCCGCGTGGCGTAATGCCATGTTCCGAATTGAAACTGATCTGCTTTTCACGCCGGCGCCCAGTTTCAGCAATGGCACGCTGCATGGATTGTGTAATCGTATCAGCATAGAGGATGGCTGTGCCATGGATATGGCGCGCCGCCCGGCCCATTGTCTGGATTAATGAACGTTCCGAGCGCAAAAAGCCCTCCTTGTCGGCATCGAGCACGGCGACTAAAGAAACTTCTGGGATATCCAGCCCCTCGCGCAGCAAGTTGATGCCTACCAGCACATCGAATTCGCCCAGACGCAGGTCGCGAATGATTTCAACCCGTTCCACGGTATCGATATCCGAGTGCAGATAGCGCACCCTGATTTCGTTGTCGGCCAGGAAATCGGTCAGATCCTCAGCCATGCGCTTGGTCAATGTAGTAACCAGCACGCGCTCTTCGACCGTGACCCGTTTCTTTATTTCCGAAAGCAGATCATCGACTTGTGTCGAGGCTGGCCGAACGATGACTTCCGGATCAATCAGCCCGGTCGGCCTGACCACCTGCTCAACGACCTGCCCGGCATGCTGATTTTCATAATCGGCCGGTGTTGCGGAAACGAACACGGTTTGCCGCATGTGCGCCTCGAACTCGTTGAATTGCAAGGGACGGTTATCCAGCGCCGACGGCAGACGGAAACCGTAATCGACCAGATTTTCCTTGCGTGAACGGTCCCCTTTGTACATCCCGCCCACCTGACCGATGGTGACGTGGGACTCGTCGATGAACATCAGCGCATCGGATGGCAGATAGTCGATCAGCGTCGGCGGGGCCTCTCCGGCTTTTCTGCCGGAAAAGTGCCGGGAGTAATTCTCGATGCCCTTGCAAAAGCCAATCTGGTCCAGCAATTCGAGATCGAAGCGGGTACGCTGTTCGATCCGTTGCGCCTCGACCAGCTTGTTATTTTTGCTGAAAAAATCGACCCGATCGCGCAGTTCGCCTTTGATTGCTTCGACCGCCCGCAAAACGGTATCGCGCGGCGTCACGTAGTGCGAGGCCGGGAACACCGTGAAGCGAAGGGCCTTATGCAGCAAATGACCGGTCAGCGGGTCAAAAAATTGCAGCGCTTCGATGTCGTCATCAAACAGGGAAACCCGAATAGCGTGTTCGGCGTGTTCGGCCGGGAAAATATCGATGATATCGCCGCGTACGCGGAAGGTGCCGCGATGGAAATCGAGATCATTACGCTCGTATTGCATCTCGATCAGGCGCTTGACGATGGCGCGCTGATCCAGCCGATCGCCAACCCGCATGGTCAGGATCATGTTGTGATATTCGTCACGATCGCCGATACCGTAGATGCAGGAAACGGTGGCGACGATGACGACATCGCGCCGCTCGATCAGGCTCTTGGTCGCCGACAGGCGCATCTGCTCGATGTGTTCGTTGATCGCACTGTCCTTCTCGATGAACAGGTCACGCGACGGCACGTAGGCTTCCGGCTGATAGTAGTCGTAGTATGAAACGAAATACTCGACTGCATTTTCCGGAAAGAACTCCTTGAATTCCGAATACAACTGCGCCGCCAGGGTTTTGTTTGGCGCAAGAATCAAGGCCGGGCGGCCGGTGCGGGCGATAACATTGGCCATCGTATAAGTCTTGCCCGATCCCGTGACCCCCAGCAACGTCTGGAAGGACAAACCGTCCCCCAGCCCTTCGACCAATTGGCGAATGGCTTCCGGCTGATCACCGGCTGGAGGAAAGGGTTGATGGAGACGGAATGGGCTCCCTTCGAAGCAGACCACGGGAGTGCTGGCAGCGGTTTCTATCATGCTAAAATTCTTCGGTTTCTCTCGCGCGGCAAGGTTGCAGCGTGAATATTGTGCCTATTATTCCATGGAGTCCTTATGTCCTCTTCGATCTTTGCTGCGGTGGAAATGGCCCCGCGTGATCCGATCCTCGGTCTGAACGAATCATTCAATGCCGACACCCGTAGCACCAAGGTCAACCTCGGCGTTGGCGTTTACTTCGACGACAATGGCAAGATTCCCTTGCTGGCCGCCGTCAAGGCCGCCGAAGAGGCTCGTTTGAAAGCTGCCCCGCCGCGCGGCTACCAGCCGATTGAAGGCTCGCCGGCCTACAACCAGGCCGTACAAAACCTGCTGCTCGGCAAGGATTCCGCCCTGATCGCCAACGGCCAAGTCATCACCGCCCAGGCCCTTGGCGGCACCGGCGCCCTGAAGATCGGTGCCGATTACCTGAAGCGCCTGTCGCCGAACGCCAAGGTTTACATCAGCGACCCATCCTGGGAAAACCACCGCGCCCTGTTCGAATCGGCCGGTTTTGTCGTTGAAAACTATCCGTACTACGATGCAGCCACCCGCGGCGTCAATTTCACCGGCATGAAGGCCTGCCTGAACAGCCTTGACGCGGGCTCGATCATCATCCTGCACGCCTGCTGCCACAACCCGACTGGCGCCGATCTCACCGACGCCCAATGGCAGGAAGTTGTTGACGTCTGTCGCGCCCGCGGCTTGGTGCCCTTCCTCGACATGGCCTACCAGGGCTTTGCCGATGGTATCGACGCCGATGCCGTTGCCGTCCGCGCCTTCTCCGCTTCGGGTCTGCAATTCTTCGTCTCCAGCTCCTTCTCCAAGAGCTTCTCGCTCTATGGCGAACGCGTCGGCGCCCTCTCCGTCATCACCGCCAGCAAGGAAGAAGCTGGTCGCGTGCTATCCCAGGTCAAGCGTGTCATCCGCACCAACTACTCCAACCCGCCGATCCACGGCGGCGCTCTGGTTGCGGCCGTTCTTTCCTCGCCGGAACTGCGCCAGATGTGGGAAACCGAACTGGCAGGCATGCGCGACCGTATCCGCGCCATGCGTACCGGTCTGGTTGAGGCAATCAAGGCTCAAGGCGTCGCTCAGGACTTCTCCTTTGTTGTTCAGCAACGCGGCATGTTCTCCTACACCGGCCTGACCGCCGCTCAAGTCGAGCGAATGAAGGACGAATTCGGCATCTACGCCGTGTCGACCGGCCGCATCTGCCTCGCCGCCCTGAATACGAAGAACCTGGAATACGTAGCCAAGGCCATTGCAGCCGTCACCAAGGCCTGATTTCAACGACGACAAGCGACAAAGGCAGGACTGCGGTCCTGCCTTTTTTATTTGCTGACTGCGCTTAGATCGGGCAGCTCTCCACTCACCCTGACCGGTGTCCTTATCGTCGACACCGATGTCTGCATAGTGACCGTCAGGTTGCCATCAACCACGCCATCCCGCCCAGCCAGGAACTGGCCGTTTGCCGTGACCATTCCCGCTGTCATCTGAATATCCCGGGCACTGACCAGTCGTGGATTGATCGTTACGTTGGCCCGCAAACGGTCGAACTTGGTCGAGCCCCCCCGCACCACCGCGCCTGGGCCGCGCCGTGCGACTTCGCCAAGATCCAGGCCATGCAGGTTGCCACGGGTAATCTCGGCATCAAGCAAGGCTTCGACATTCCGCCAGAGAGCCGCCCAATCCTGGCCGCTTGAACGCAAACGCAAACTTCCGGCCAACTCACCATCGAGATTCAGGGATGGGATGAAAGCCGCACTCAGCTTCCGGCAATCCACGCGGTTCAAACTCACGTCCCCGGCCATGGCCAATGCCTTGCTCCAGTCGAGCAGCCAACTCCCCTTGATTACCCCCCCCAGAAAGCTACTATCGAACTCATGGATAAGCAGCTTGCCCTTCTGCAGAAGCCCCTTGGCCTGAAGCGCATTGAAACTCACCGTGCTACCGGCCGGCTTCCAGGCAAGGCCATCAATATTGAGCAGAACTCCCTGGGGCCCGGGTATGGCAGCTAGGCGAAGGCTGCGGTCGACGGTCTCAAAAGTCGCTTTTTCAACGCTACCGTCAGGCTTGAAGAGAATTTCACCGGAAAGATCGCGCAGCGACAAATCAAGTGCGCTGACGGTCATTCGCTCAACACGTAACTGACGAACCAGCAATCCGCTGCTACCGAGTGTCGGTGGCGCAGTCCAGAGGGGCAGCGTTGCCAAGCGGTCAGCGATGAACGACGCACCGACGATTTCCATATTGGGCAACACGTGCGGCTGTCTGCCAAGCAACGCGAGTGGCGAAGCGATCCGTATCTGCTCAACCGTCGAGTCCCCAGCGTCGCCGATACGGAGCCGGTCGATTACGAGCATCGGGCGCGGCCAGACTGCAACCCCAACCCCGCCGACATGCACAGGCGTTTGCAAAAGCCGCGACGCTGCAGCCTCGATGCCAGGTCTCAAACTTTGATAGGGGTAGAACAAAACCAGCAGCACAAGAGCTAGGCAAAGGCCACCGGCGCCAAGCAGTAACCATTGCCACAAGCTTTTCCCCTTGCCACGGGAGCCCGGCTCTGCTGCCTCGGCGCCGACCTTTCCAGAACCGGCAGGCAGCCCGGCGCTTGGCAAGATCGGCTTGCCGAAAGTTGAAAAGCTACTGGCCGCACTCTCCTCGGCGACGAACTCGGGAATGGTTTTGGAGCGCGGACCGAAAGTGGAGAATTGGGAGAGCGCCGACACTTGCCCGGTTTTTTGCACCTGACGCTTGCTCTCCTCCCAAACCGAAGCCGCTTCGAGGGTTGGCGCGATGAACCCCCCCTCTTCCAGTTCCCGCAGGGCGTTTTCAACGAGGCGAGGATTGCCGATTTTGACCGCCAACTCTCCAGCACTCAGCTTGCCGTCGACCTGGACCAGCACCATGCGCAAGTTGCGCTGAACGACACGCGTACTCTGCCTAACCGCCTCATCCCCGGTCGGAGTCTTTGCATAAACCAGCCTTGAATCCATTTAAGGGGCTTCTTTTTCTTAAAATGTTATAAAAAACTTGACAGACAAGGGACTCAAAACTATACTGCGCGCCTCTGTTCCTCGATAGCTCAGTCGGTAGAGCGCCGGACTGTTAATCCGTAGGTCCCTGGTTCGAGCCCAGGTCGGGGAGCCAAAATTTGAACGGCCCGCAGCAATGCGGGCCGTTTTCATTTTCAGCGCAGCCATCTCGATTTTCATCTCCCCGCTGCACACAATAATTCCCCACAAAGATTGCCGCACAGAAACAAGCCATCTTGTTTCGAAAAAGGCCTTTAATCCTGCAGTTAGACTAGGCCCATTCTAACCTGCGCGCAAGATTTGCCAAATAGACAAGGCCCGGCCGATCGGCTCAGCGCAACAAATACTGGAGCCGGTCGTAGCGAACAGGAAATCTCCGGCATCATTACACGGCCAGCCACGATGAGCACGGAACAGGTACTCATTGCTGAAAGCACCGTCACGACAGGCAAAGCACGTATAGAATGAACTTTTGCATTTTTGATGTCTCCACTTGTCTGGAGAGTGGTGGATATTGATAATCCATGATCGCCGCACTAAGCCGCTCTCACCTTTGGTCGCACCTTATTTATCGCCCCATTCATGCACAACGAAACCCTGAGGCCCGAATCCACGCCTGCCGACGCCACCGGCTTCAAACCGGTAATCAGCGCCGCCGCCGTCAGCAATCACCCGGCGGGAGCACTGGTAGACAAGTACGGGCGCCGTATCAGTTACGTTCGGCTCTCGATTACCGATCGCTGCGACTTTCGTTGTACTTACTGCATGGCCGAGGAAATGACTTTCCTGCCACGCGACGAGGTGATGAGCCTTGAAGAGTGCCTGCGCGTCGCCACGGTTTTTGTCGGACTTGGGGTAAACAAGCTACGCATCACTGGCGGCGAACCGCTGGTTCGCAAGGACGCGATGTGGCTGATCGAACGACTCGGCGCCCTGCCCGGTCTCGACAATCTGGTCCTGACCACCAATGGCTCCCAACTCGACCGTTTCGCTACCCCGTTACGCGCGGCCGGCGTCAAGCGCCTCAACATCAGCCTCGACACCCTGCGCGCCGACCGCTTCAAGGCCATTACCCGGATAGGCGACATCAAAAAGGTGTTCAGCGGCATCGAGGCGGTCCGGGCGGCCGGCTTCAAGCGTACGAAATTGAACACTGTGATGATGCGCGGCACCAATGATGACGAGTTTGTCGACTTGGTACGTTACGCCGTCGATAACGAACTCGACATCTCCTTCATTGAGGAAATGCCACTCGGCGAAATCCATGGCCGCAGCAATACCTACATATCCTCCGAGGAAACCCGCGACAAACTGGCCGAACATTTCGAACTGATCCCCTCCACCGAATCCTCCGGCGGCCCGGCTCGCTACTGGCGGATACCAGGGTCGGAGTCGCGAATCGGCTTCATCTCGCCCCACAGCCATAACTTCTGCGACACCTGCAACCGGGTGCGCGTAACGGCCAAAGGCGAGCTCTACCCATGTCTTGGCCAAAATGACGCAGCCAACCTGATGCAGGTTCTACGTGCCGACAATAGCGAAGAAGCCTTGCGCCAGGCAATTGTCGACAGCATGGGGATCAAGCCGCTCGGCCATGATTTCACGCAGCAAATGGACTCACCACAGGTTGTTCGCTTCATGTCGATGACTGGCGGCTGAAGAGCGGGCGCTCGGCAGTGCTATTTTCCCGGCTCTCCCGCTCGGCCTCGCTGAAGAATCGCAAGCAGTTGGCAGGCTTTCTTTTCGCCATGATCGTCGCCAGTCTGCTGGGCTCGTTAATGGCACCAGGCGGGCTGTTTTCCGCCTTGTTGGTGGCGAGTCTTTTGGGCTCAGCCCTGTTTGCCTACGGCGGATGGCTGGATTTCCAGTCGATTCGCCGAGCCTACGACATGGCCATGCTTGCCGCACATGACGGCTTCTGGGAATGGGATCCGCTGACCAAAAAACTGCATGTCGGCACCCGCCTGCTCGAGATTCTCGGATATCGCGAAGACTTTCTTCCGGACACAAATGCCTGGCTCAAGCTGGTCCACCCTGAGGATATCGCGATCTACAACAAGGCCGTCGCGCAACACCTGAAGGGGGAAAACGATTTTTTTTACTGCGAGTATCGCGTGCTTGGCAGCGATGCCAACTATCGCTGGATCGCCTCCCGCGGACTGGCGGTTCGCGACAGGAACGGCAAGGCTTACCAAATGGTCGGCTCGGTCACCGACATCACCGATCGTCGCCAGCACCAGGAGGAAATGGAGTTTCTCGCCCAGCACGACGCACTGACCGGCCTGCCCAACCGCCTGCTGTTCGCCGAGCATTTGCAGGAAGCGCTCGGGCTGGCCAAAAGCTCAGGCAAGAAGTTGGCCGTCCTCTTCATTGATCTCGACCGATTCAAGAACATCAATGACACCCTTGGTCACCGGGCCGGCGACCAGTTGCTGCAACTGGTCGCGCAATGCCTGCGCAGCGAGATGCCCTCCGGTTGTAGCCTGTACCGACAAGGCGGCGATGAGTTCATCGTGCTGATTACCTCGATCAACGACGCCAAGGAGGCGGTCGATACCGCCCTCTTGCTCAAGGAAAAGATCACCGCACCGCTCGCCGGTGGCGAGAACGATTTTTTTACCAGCGCCAGCATCGGTATCAGTATTTTTCCCGAAGACGCCAGCGATGGTGAAACCCTGCTCCGTCACGCCGACACGGCCATGTACGAAGCCAAAGCAGCCGGAGGCAATGCTATCCGCTCGCATACGCCAGTCATGGACCAACGGGTCACTTTCCGGATGTCACTGGAAACTCGGCTGCGCCGCGCCTTGCAGGAAGCGCAGTTCGAATTGCATTATCAGCCACAGGTTGACGCGACCAGCGGCAAGCTGATTGGTGCCGAGGCTCTGATTCGCTGGCACGACGGTGAAAATTCGATTCGCCCGGACCAGTTCATTCCCGTTGCCGAAGAAAGCGGCCTGATCATCCCGATCGGCGAATGGGTTATCGAATGCGCCATTGCCCAGATTGCCGCATGGCGCGAGCGCTTTGGTGAGATTCCGCCCATCGCCATCAATCTGTCGCCCCGCCAGTTTTGGCGCCCATCGGTTTCGCGCCACATCATCGAGCGCATGCAGGCTGCGAACCTGCCCAGTTCAGCCCTTGAGGTCGAAATCACCGAGTCGGTACTGCTCGATGCCGATGGCGGCAGTATCGACGAACTCATGCAGCTACGCGCGGCAGGCATCGCCATCGCCCTGGATGATTTCGGCACCGGCTACTCCTCACTTTCTTACCTGCAGCGCCTGCCGATCAGCACCCTGAAAATCGACCGCTCCTTCATCAACAACCTCGTGCTGGATGATGGATCGTCAGGGAGCGAGCCACTGGTTCGCGCCATCATTGCCATGGCCAAGAGCTTGTCACTCAGCATCGTGGCCGAAGGTGTCGAAACCCAACCCCAACACCGGCAACTGAGAACCCTGGGCTGCGACATCATTCAGGGCTACCTGATCAGTCGACCGCTCGCCGCCACGGAATTTGCCGACAAATTTCTCGTCGACCGCAGCACTCAGGGCTAGGCACAACCTTTCCCCCCAGGTCCATACCCTGCTACTGCAATCGAGATCAATGGCACAAACAAAAAAGGCGACCCATTGGGTCGCCTTTTTGCACTGCGCCACCAACTTGGCTGGCAGCACGGAATCCGCGCTATTTACAGACCGCGCACGGCGCGCTTGCGCTCGATTTCGGTCAGGTAGCGCTTGCGCAGACGAATCGACTTCGGCGTCAGCTCGACCAGCTCGTCTTCTTCAATGAACTCGACAGCAGCTTCCAGGCTCAACTGAACGGCCGGCACCAGGCGCACGGCTTCGTCAGTACCGGAAGCACGGACGTTGGTCAGCTGCTTGCCCTTGATCGGGTTCACGACGAGGTCGTTTTCACGGCTATGGATACCGATGATCATGCCTTCGTACAGCTTGTCGCCCGGCACGACGAACATGCGGCCGCGATCCTGCAGCTTCCACAGCGCATACGCGACGGCTTCACCGTTATCCTGGGAAATCAGTACGCCATTGCGACGCTCGGCGACATTGCCATCCTTGACCGGAGCGTATTCGTCGAAGACGTGGCTCATCAGGCCATTGCCGCGCGTCAGGTTCATGAACTCGCCCTGGAAGCCGATCAGGCCACGGGCCGGGATGCGGTATTCGATACGGACGCGACCGCGACCGTCCGGCACCATGTCGGTCAGGTCGCCCTTGCGCATACCCAGGCTTTCCATGACGCCACCTTGGGTGTCTTCTTCGACGTCAACCGTCAGCAGTTCATACGGCTCGCACTCGACGCCATTGATGACCTTCTTGACGACGCGCGGACGACCGACAGCCAGCTCGTAGCCTTCGCGACGCATGTTTTCGAGCAGGATGCCAAGGTGCAGTTCGCCACGACCGGACACGTCGAAGACGTCGCCGTTACCCGTGTCATGGACGCGCAGGGCCATATTGGTCAGCAGTTCTTTGTGCAGACGATCACGGATCTGGCGGCTGGTAACGAACTTGCCTTCGGTACCGGCCAGCGGGCTGGTGTTGACCATGAATTGCATGGACAGCGTCGGCTCGTCGATCTTCAGCAGCGGCAGCGATTCCGGCTGTTCCGGATCGGTCACGGTACAGCCGAGCACCAGGTCTTCGATACCGGTGATCTGGACGATGTCGCCGGCGTGGCCTTCTTCCAGCTCAACCTTGTTCAGACCCTTGTAGCCGAAGACCTGGCCAATCTTGGCCTTGATCGGGGTGCGCTCGTGTTCGGCCGCTTCTTCTTCGGTACCGAACATGACCAGGACGTTCTGGCCGGTCTTTACCTTGCCGCGATTGATCTTGCCGACACCGATCCGACCAACATAGGAGGAGTAATCGAGGGCGGTAATCTGCAGTTGCAGCGGGGCTTCGATATCGGTATCCGGAGCCGGCACATGGCGCAGGATGGTGTCAAACAGCGGCTTCATGTTTTCGCGCGGCTGATCGAGCTCCATCGCCGCCCAGCCATTGAGGCCGGAAGCGTAAACGATGGGGAAGTCGAGCTGCTCGTCGGTGGCGCCCAGCTTGTCGAACAAGTCGAAGGTCAGATTGACCGCTTGATCGGGGTCGGCACCGTCGCGGTCGACCTTGTTGACCAGAACGATCGGGCGCAGGCCAAGCGCCAGAGCCTTCTTGGTGACGAAACGGGTTTGCGGCATCGGGCCTTCAGCGGCGTCGACCAGCAGAACCACGCCATCAACCATGCCCAGCACGCGCTCGACTTCACCGCCGAAGTCGGCGTGGCCCGGGGTGTCAACGATGTTGATGTGAACGCCTTCGTACTCGACCGCGGTGTTCTTGGAGAGAATCGTGATACCACGTTCTTTTTCCAGATCGTTGGAGTCCATGACGCACTCGACCAACTGTTGGTGAGCGGCAAAAGTACCGGACTGGCGGAGCAGCTGGTCGACCAGGGTGGTTTTACCGTGGTCAACGTGGGCGATGATGGCGATGTTGCGAATCGGACGAGCGGACATGGGATTGGGAATGGCCTGAAAAATCAAAGGCGTGATTCTACCACCCCATGCTGCGACGCAACATCCCCGATCCGCTTTTATCCTTCTTTATTGCGCATGAAGTCGGCAGTGTTGAAGAAATTATTCAGCAGCACCTTGCGAATATCTTCCTCGATGCCAACGTCGCCCATCGCCAGCACCATGCAGGCGACCCACTGATCGCGCTCCTGGGTGCCGATGGTAAACGGCATGTGGCGCGCCCGCAGACGCGGATGACCGAACTTTTCAACGAACAGGTCCGGCCCGCCGAACCAGCCGGAGAGGAACATATAGAGCTTGTCGCGCGAGCCCTGCAGGCTCTCCGGGTGCATGGCGCGCAATTCGGCGAATTGCGGCGTGGTGTCCATCAGTTCGTAAAAGCGGTCGCAAAGCTTGCCGACGACGGCATCGCCGCCGATTTTTTCGTAGATGGTGCTAGTGTTTTCCATGACTATTTGAGCAAAAAATAAAGTTTAGGCCTTACGGGCCGGCCCGCGCGCCCGTTGTGGCGTTGTTGGCTTACCAAAAGCAGGACGCCCGGTACCGGGCTGGCGTAGCGGTTTTTGCTCGCCACGCGGCTTGCCCGCTGCTTTTGGGTTTTGCCCCGTCCTGGCTGGTTGACCGCAGGACTTGCCGGGAACGCCGGCCGGCTGCCAGGCCGGGATCAACTGCTTCTTGCCATTGCCGATCAAGTCGGCTCGGCCCATTTCCCTCAGGGCCTCGCGCAGCAGCGGCCAGTTGACCGGGTCGTGGTAGCGCAGGAAAGCCTTTTGCAGCTTGCGCTGACGGCCGTTACGCACCGCCCCGACCACTTCGCCACCGTTGCGCTGCAGCTTCTTCAGCGGATTGCGCTCGGTATGGTACATCGTCGTCGCCAGCGCCATCGGGGTCGGCACGAAAGCCTGCACCTGATCAAGACGGAAGTTGTTCTTCTTCAGCCATAGTGCCAAGTTCAGCATATCCTCATCGGTACTGCCCGGGTGGGCGGCGATGAAATACGGGATCAGGTACTGTTCCTTGCCGGCCTCGCGCGAGAACCGGTCGAACAACTGCTTGAAGCGGTCGTAAGAACCGATGCCCGGCTTCATCATCTTCGACAGCGTGCCCTCTTCGGTGTGCTCGGGCGCGATTTTCAGGTAGCCGCCGACGTGGTGGGTAACCAGTTCCTTAATGTACTCGGGCGAACGGACGGCGAGGTCGTAGCGCAGGCCGGAACCGATCTGGACTTTCTTGACGCCCTTGATCGAACGCGCGCGGCGGTACAGCGAAATCAGCTGCGAGTGATCGGTGTTCATGTTCTCGCAGATGTCCGGATAGACGCAGGACAGCCGGCGGCAGGCCGATTCGATCTTCTCGTCCTTGCACTTGAGGTGGAACATGTTGGCGGTCGGCCCGCCCAAATCGGAGACAACGCCGGTGAACCCCGGTGTCTTGTCGCGCATTTCCTCGATTTCGCGGATCACCGAATCCTCGGAACGGCTCTGGATGATGCGTCCTTCGTGCTCGGTGATCGAACAGAATGTACAGCCGCCGAAACAGCCGCGCATGATATTGACCGAGAAACGGATCATCTCCCAGGCCGGGATCTTGGCCTCGCCGTAGCTCGGATGCGGCCGGCGGGCATAAGGCAATTCGTAGACCTGGTCGAGCTCTTCGGTGCTGAGCGGGAACGGCGGCGGATTCAGCCAGACATCGCGCTCGCCGTGCGCCTGGACCAGCGCCCGCGCATTGCCGGGGTTGGACTCAAGGTGCAAGGTACGCGAGGCATGGGCGTAGAGCACCGGGTCGTCCTTGACCTGCTCGTAGGACGGTATACGGACGACGGTGTGGGCGCGGCGTTCCTTGCGAGCGGCCAGGCGCTCGGCGCGCGACACGATACGCACCGGATGCTCACCAGGCGGCGGGGCTGTGGTCGACGCAGAATCCTGGCCATTTTTCAGATCGCTTTCCATCGCATATGGATCTGCGTGCTTGGCCAGCGGTCCCGGCGTATCGACCTCGGTCGAATCCATCACGTCCCAGTCGTCGGAAGGCAGCCAGCCGGGCGAGACCATGAAGGCGGTACCGCGCAGGTCGCGGATTTCCGAAATTTTTTCGCCCTTAGCCAGGCGATGCGCCACTTCGACGACAGCACGCTCGGCATTGCCGAAGATCAGCAGGTCGGCCTTCGAGTCGGGCAGCACCGAACGGCGTACCTTGTCCGACCAGTAGTCGTAATGGGCGATGCGGCGCAGGCTGGCCTCAATCGAGCCGACGATGATCGGCGTTCCCGGAAAAGCTTCGCGGCAACGCTGGGCATAAACCGTGACGGCACGATCCGGCCGCTTGTTGGGCTCGGCATTCGGCGTGTAGGCATCGTCGGAGCGGATCTTGCGATCGGCCGTGTAGCGGTTGATCATCGAATCCATGTTGCCGGCGGTGACGCCGAAAAACAGGTTGGGCTTGCCGAGTTTCTTGAAATCGGCGGCCGAATTCCAGTCCGGCTGAACCAGGATGCCGACGCGGAAGCCCTGCGCCTCGAGCAGGCGGCCAATCAGCGCCATGCCAAAGCTGGGGTGGTCGATATAGGCGTCACCGGTCACCAGAATGATGTCGCAGGAATCCCAGCCCAAGGCATCCATTTCGGCGCGGGACATGGGCAGGAAAGGGGCGGGACCGAAGCGGTGGGCCCAGAACTTACGGTGACCGAAGAGCGGCCGAACGACTTGCATATTTGAATCCATACAATATTTTACCTGAGCCCTTTGGGTGGCATGGCATACTCTTTATTTTCTGTGGCTGTGTTTTCAGGCGATGATGCATCTTCCTACCCGCGAACAGTCCGGCGTTCTGATCGTTTCCGTCAGCGGCCGCATAGACCACATTGCGAGCGAAGAGTTCACTAAAGCACTCGATCCCTTGCTCGCCAATTGCGTTCCTGGGCAGCCGCCACTCCTGCTCGACTTCTCCGGCGTCGAATACATCAGCAGTGCCGGCCTGCGCGTACTGATGATCGCTTCGCGGCGCGCCAAGGGCCAGCGCGGCGTTTTTGCCATCGCTGCCTTGCAACCATTGGTGCAGGAGGTTTTTGCGATCAGCCGCTTCAATCTGATCATGCCCTGCTACGTCAGCCTGGATGCCGCCTGCAAGGTGCTCGGCGCATGAAGAAGGTGTGCTTCTGGGGCACCCGCGGCTCCCTGCCGGTTTCCCTGACCGCCCGCGATGTCCGCGAAAAGATCATTTCGGCCCTGACCGCCGCCAACGGCAAGTCCTTCAAGACGCCCGCCGCCCTCAACGAATTCGTCGCCACGCTGCCGTTCAGCACGACCGGTACCTTTGGCGGCAACTCGTCATGCGTCGAAATCATCAATGGCGGCGCCGAGCATTTCATCTGCGATATGGGCAGCGGCGCCCGTCCGCTCGGCCAGGCCAAGATCGCCACCTACGGCGTGCCCAACCCGCAGACTTACCACATCTTCATTTCCCACCTGCACTGGGATCACCTGATGGGCTTTCCGTACTTCGCGCCCATGTACATTCCCGGCAACCGCATCGTCATTCACGGCTGCCACGCCCGGCTCGAAGAGGCGATCCGCCTGCAGATGCGCTCGCCCTGCTTTCCGGTCGATTATTCCCAGGCCGGCGCCCGTATCGAGTTCGACCTGATGACGCCGGACAAGGCGCATTACATTGCCGGCATCAACGTCACCCCCAAGCTGCAACTGCACGCCGGCGACTCTTACGGCTACCGTTTCGAAAGCATCGAGCGGACCGTGGTTTATTCGACCGACTGCGAGCATCAACTGGACGATCTCGTCGAGCGCGAAGCCTGCGTCAAGTTCTTCGCCGGCGCCGACCTGGTCATTTTCGACGCCATGTATTCGCTGGCCGAAGCCGTCTCGGTCAAGGCCGACTGGGGTCATTCCAGCAACGTCGTCGGCGTCGAACTGTGCCAGGCCGCCGGCGCCCGCCGGCTGGCGCTGTTTCACCACGAACCGGCGCATGACGACATTCAGTTGAACCGCTTGCTGGCCGAAACCCGCCGCCTCGAACAGATCACTCGGGGCGACCAGCCAGCACTGGAAGTCATTTCCGCCTACGACGGACTGACCGTCACGCTGTGAAACGCCTGCCCGGCACCGCCCTGCTTCGGGCCGGCCGTGGCCTGGCCTTGCCGATCCTGCTGCTACTCAGCGCTGCGCTCGCGCTGGAGAATATTGAGGCGACGCCGCTGGCCAGCCTGCGCAACGCCCAGTTCGACCGCTATCAGAGGCAAATGCCCCGGCAGCGCGACAACGAACCGGTCATCGTCGTCGGTATCGACAGCCAGAGCCTGTCTGCGCATGGTCAATGGCCGTGGTCGCGCGAACTGCTCGCCGAACTGACCAAGAAAATCCTCGCCGGGCAACCGCTGGCACTGGGCATCGACATCGTCTTTGCCGAACCTGATCGCTACAGCCCAGGCATCCTCGGCGAAAAGCTGGCCGGACTGCCGCGCAACATTCTGGCCAAGCTCCCCGAACCTGACAATGTGTTCGCCGAAGCGCTGGGTGACGGTCCGACCGTGTTGGCCGTGGTCGGCTTGGCCAATCCCCTGCCCGGCTCGCGCCCACCGCACAAACCCTTGGCGCTGCTGGCTGGTGGCGACCTGGCCCGGCAACCGATCGCCCGCTTTCCCTCCGCGGTGGTCAGCCGGCCGATGCTGGAAAAGGCAGCCAGTGGCGAAGGTTTCATCAATGCCAGTCCGGATGCCTTGCGCTCAAGCAGCGAGCGCGGGGTGCTGCGCCGCGTTCCGACCCTGGCCTTCATCGACCAGCAGCCGTTCCTGCCGCTTTCGCTGGAAATGCTCCGCCTGGCGCTGGGCAGTGAAGGGCAAACCGTACCCGAATTCGGCCGACACGGCATGAGCGGCCTCCGTATCGGCGACTACCGCTTGCCGACGCAGGGCAACGGCGACTTGCTGATTCATTACGGCAAGGCCAGTTCGCATTACTACCTGTCGGCGGCCGATGTGCTGGCCGGGGTACATGCGCCCGAAATCTTCCGGTCGCGCTTCGTCATTCTCGGCTTCAACAGCACCGGCCTGCAGGACAGTATCGTCACACCGCTTGGCGAGATCGTCCCCGGCGTCGATATCCACGTTCAGGTCATCGAAAGCATGCTGAGCGGTGCCGCGCTGCAACGACCGTACTGGCTGCCCAGGCTCGAACTCGCCGCCCTGCTGCTCGGCGGCCTGCTACTGATCGTCGCCGTACCGGCCTTGCGGCCGCGCCTGGCGGTGCTCAGTTACAGCGGCCTGGCCACCCTGCTGATCGGCGGCGGCTACCTTGCCTTCTATTCCGGCCAGTGGCTGTTCGATGGACCATCCCTCAGCCTGCTGCTCAGCCCGGTCTTTGTTTCACTGCTCGGCAGCACCCTGATCGAGGCCGACGCCAAACGCCGGCAGGCCGAACGCGAACTCCAGGATAGTCGCGAAGCCGCCGCCCGTACCGCCGGCGAACTGGATGCGGCACGCCGTATTCAGATGGGCCTGCTGCCCGACCCGCAGGCCCTCTTTGCCGAAGAAAACCGCTTTGCCGTCGCCGCCCTGCTCGAACCGGCCCTCGCCGTCGGCGGCGACTACTACGATTGCTTCATGCTCGACGAAGACCGGCTGTGCGTGGTGATCGGCGACGTCTCCGGCAAAGGCATTCCAGCCAGCCTGTTCATGGCCATTTCCAAAACGCTGACCGGCACCCTGACCCGCCTCGAAAGCGATCTCGGCCAAGCCATCCGCGATGTCGAACGGGAACTCAACCGGGAGAATCCGGAATACCTGTTCGTCACCGCCTTTGTCGCCGTGCTCGATGCCGCTAGCGGACAACTGAATTTCGTCTGCGCCGGGCACGATGCACCGCTGCTGGTGCGGCGGGGGACGATTTCAAAAGTCGCCACGCAGACTCATGGCGGTCCGCCACTCTGTGCGACCGACAGCTACCCCTATCGGGCCGATCAGATGCAACTGGAACCGGGCGACCTGCTATGCCTGTTTACCGATGGCGTCACCGAAGCCAGCGACGGCCAGTCGCTGTTTGGTGGCGAACGCCTGGCCGCAGCGCTGCTCCGCCACCGGGAAAAGGCCCCGCCCGATCTGCTTGCCGCCTTGCGCGATGACGTGCGCGATTTCGAGGCAGGCCATCCGGCGGCGGACGACCTGACCCTGCTAATGCTCAATTACTGCGGTCAACCGGCTAAAACAGCGAAAAATGGAGCGCTTTAGCGCAGGTTGATTTCAACCCGCCGGTTCGCCGGCTCATCGACCTCGTCCGCTGTCGGCACCAGCAGTTCGCGCTCGCCGCGTCCGACCACCTCCATCTTCTCGCCCGCGACACCGGCCTCGGCCAGCAAGTCGCGCACCGACTCGGCGCGCTTCAGCGACAAGGCATCGTTGCCCTGACTATTGCCGACCGTGTCGGTATGGCCGATCACCATGACCTCGGCTGCCGCCCGCTCGCCGACTTCGGCGCGCAGCTTGGCAAACTCGGCCTGCGATTCGGCAGTCAACTGATTGCTGCCGACCTCGAAATACAGGACATAGCTTTTCGGCCGCAGCGGCTGGGCGGCCAGCGCAGCACCGAAGCGCTCCTGGACATGTTCCGTGCTGGCCTGGTAGGTCTCGTTGGCACCGCCCCGGCGCGCCGTCGCCGCATAGGGCCGGTCGAGGCGGATTTCGCCGCCGGCACCGCGGACGACGACGGCACCCGGGCGACCGTCGGCCGAGGGCAGCAGCACGATGCGCTCGCTGGCACAACCGGCCACCAGCAAAACAGCCAGCACCAACACGGGCAAACGCAGATCAGTCCTCACGGCCGTCTCCCACTTCGATGACGAACTCCGTGCCGCGCACGCCGAGCACCGAAGTCGGCGTATGGAAATCGACGGATTCCGGCGTCTTCTTGGCGATCTTGCCGCTGGCCACCGACAGCGTGCCCTTACGAATGCCGACCGACATCCGGCCGTCCGTCGTCGTGCTGTCGAAGGCAAACTTGTCGATGGTGATCAGCGAATTCGGCCCGGCCGACAACAGCGTGCTGTCCCGCAAGGTAACGCCGACCGCGCCGTCGCTGCCGGTGCGCAGCTTGTCGGCGACGAGCACCGGCGTACCGACCACCGCGATCAGCTTCTGCCCGTCGCGCTCCAGCGTCACCGTCCCCTTGCTGGTCTTGATCATGCCTGCCGATTCGGCTGCCTGCGCCGTGCCGAAGATGCCCAGTACAAGCAGCATACAGGCGGCAAGCCGATGTGTTTTAATCATGCTGGATCCCAAAAAGATATGTCTGCCCATTTTACGGAATTTTCTGTCAGCGCGCGTTACGCCGAACTGCCTGGCCTGATGCGCGAAATCGCCCGCCAGACGGCCGAATTCGGCTGTCCGGCCGGTG
Source organism: Dechloromonas hortensis (assembly GCF_009469765.1). Classification (GTDB taxonomy): domain Bacteria; phylum Pseudomonadota; class Gammaproteobacteria; order Burkholderiales; family Rhodocyclaceae; genus Azonexus; species Azonexus hortensis. Next base: position 68,688 of record NZ_SSSQ01000012.1, on the reverse strand, counting down.
CCTGCGAACGCCTGCAACTGGTCGTTGAAGAACTGTTCACCAATACCATTGCACATGGTTATGGTGGCGAATGCACTGCGCTTATCCAGATTGGCCTGAGTCGCAGCAGCGACCGCCTAACCCTGCGCTACATCGACCAGGCCATCCCGTTCGACCCCGGCAAAATTGCCCCTGCAACGGTGTCGACCGCAGCAGTCGGCGGTCTCGGCCTCGGCCTGATCCAGGGCATGAGCAAACGCATCCGTTACCAGCGCCTCGGCCCGCACAATGTGACCGAGCTCGACTTTTAGGCCCCGGCCCGCAGCGCCAGCAAGGGCGGCGTCTGCAGCAGGCGGCGCATGGCCAGCCAGCCGACCGCCACGCTCAGCACCGCGCCCCCCGCGGCCGAGTACAGCAGCAAGAGCGGATCGAAGGGCAGGCTCAACTCGAAGACCCGGCGGGCAATGACCTGCCCGAGTGCACTGGCGCCGAGGGCGGCGATCAGGCCGGCTGTCGTGCCGGTCACCGCCAGTTCGGTCAACATCGCCTGCCGCAACTGCCGGCGATGCGCCCCGAGGGCGCGCATGATCGCCAGTTCATAACGCCGCTCGTCGAACGCGCTGGCCAGTGCCGAATAGAGCACGATGGCACCGGCGAGCAGCGTGAACAAGAAGATGAACTGCACGGCCCCGGCCACCTGGCCGACGATGCCCTGAAACTGCCGCAGCACGGCACCGACGTCGATGATGGTCAGATTGGGAAACTGCATGACCAGCTGGCGCCCAAAGGCCTGTTGCGCCTCGGGCAGATGAAAGCTGGTGATGTAGCTGGTCGGGGCATCATCAATGACGCCAGGCGGGGTCAGCACGAAGAAATTGACCCGCATCGAATCCCAGTCGAGCCGCCGCAAGCTGCTCACGACGACCCGCTTTTCCTGATCGGCGACCATGAAGACCAGTTCGTTGCCGAGCCCGATGCCAAGGGTTTGGGCCAGCCCTTCCTCGACCGAGGCCAGCCCCTGTCCTGCGTCGTTCGGCCCGAACCAGCGGCCGGCGACCAGCCGGTTGCCGGGCGGCGGATCGCTGCGCCAGGACAGGTTGAACTCCCGCTCGATCAGGCGCTGCGCCCGCTCGTCATCCGGGTAGCTGGCCGCACTGACCGGCCGCCCGCCAATCTCGATCAGCCGGGCGCGCACCATCGGCGACAGCTCGGCCTTGATGCCGGCCTGCGCCAGGCGCTCGCCCAGGCTGGGCAATTGATCGGGCTGGATGTTGATGACAAAACGATTCGGGGCATCGGATGGCACCGCTTTTTGCCAGGTTTCGAGCAGTTGACCGCGGGTCACGGTCAGCAACAGCATCGCCATCAGACCGATGGCCAGGGCGACGATCTGCAGGGCGCTGGCCGAGCGATGCCGTGCCAGGCTGGCCAGCCCCTGGCGCCAGCCGAAGCCGCCGCCACTGCGCAGGCCGGCAATCGCCCCAACCGCCAGCCGGGCGAGCGACCAGAAGACCAGCAGCGCCCCGGCAAAGCCGAGCACGGCCAGGCCACCGAGCCGGCGGTCGCCGGCGACCAGCACCATCAGGCCGGCCAGCAAAAGCAGGCCCAGCGCGTAACCGCCGAGCAGGAAAGGCGTCGGCGGCCCAAGCTCGCGGCGCAAGACGCGCAGGGTCGGCACCTTGCTCAGTTGCAACAACGGCGGAAAAGCAAAACCGAACAGCAGCACTGCCGCCACCGCGGCCCCCTGCCCCAGCGGCAGCCAGCCCGGCAAGGGCAGATTGATCGCCAGCAAGCTGCCGAGCCAGCGCAGCAGCACGAAATGGGTGGCAAAGCCCAGTATCGCACCCAGCCCGATGGCGAGCAGCGCCAGCCAGATGAACAAGGCGGCATGCAAGCGGATCAGGCCGAACTGGGTGATGCCGAAGCAGCGCATCACGGCACAGGCATCGAGGTGACGCTGCATGTAGCGGCGGGCGGCCAGCGCGACAGAAACCGCGGACAGCACCACGGTCAGCAAGCTGGCCAAGCCAAGGAAACGCTGCGCCCGGTCGAGCGCGCTGCGAATCTCGGGCCGGGCATTTTGGGCATCTTCGAGGCGTTGACCGCGGGACAGGCGTGCCTCCAGCCATTTCCGGAAACCGGCCACCGCTTTCGGCTCGCCGGTCAGCAGACGGCGGTAGGTGACACGCGAACCGAACTGCACCAGCCCGCTCGATGCAATGTCATCGACGTGCATCAACAGTCGCGGCGCCAGTGCAAACAGATTGAAGCTGCGATCCGGCTCCTGGGTCAGGATGGCGGCGACCTGCAACTGGCGCTGCCCCAAAGTCACCCGATCGCCTGGTGCCGCCTGCAGGGCGGTGGCCAGCCGTTCATCGAGCCAGACGCTGCCGGCTTGCGGCCCTTGCCCGACCGGCTGGCCCGGCTCACCAATTTGCTGTGCTGCCGACAGGCGACCGCGCAGCGGGTAGCTGCTGCTCACCGCCTTGATATCGGCCAACTGCGCCTGGCCGTTGGCCAGCACCATGCTCGGAAAAGTCAGCGTTTCGGCCTGTTCCAGCCCGCGCCGGCGGGCCTCGTCAATCACGGCGGACGGCCATGGCTGGTCGGCAATCAGCACCAGATCGCCGCCCATCAGTTGCTGGGCTTCGCTATCCAGCGCCAGGCGTACGCGGTCGGCAAAGAAGCCAACTGCCGTCACCGCCGCTACCGCCACCACGAGAGCAGCAAAGAGCAGGCGCAACTCGCCAGAGCGTAGTTCGCGGCCGAGCATGCGCCGGGCCAGCCCGATCATACGGGAACCGACCAGCGCGCCCGGAACTCGGCCGGCGCCACGGCCCGTCCATGCAGAAAGCCCTGCAGTTGGTCGCAACCCAGTGCGGCGAGGAAATCCGCCTGCTCGGCGGTTTCGACACCCTCGGCCACCACCTCGAAGTCGAGGCTCCGGGCCAGCGCCATCACCGAACGGATGATCGCCTCGTCGCCCGGATTGCTGCCGATGCCGACAACGAAGGATTGATCGATTTTCAGTTGCTGCACCGGCAGCATTTTCAGGTAGCTGAGCGACGAGTAGCCGGTGCCGAAATCGTCGAGCGCCAGCGTGATACCAAGGCGGCGCAAACGCTCCAGCAACTCGAAGGCATCGTTCACCGCCATCACTACCGACTCGGTGATCTCCAGTTTGAGGCGGGCCGGGTCCATGCCGGTATCGACCAGGATCTGATCGAGGGTATCGATGAACTCCGGCCTTTCCAGTTGCTTGACCGAGAGATTGACCGAGACCTGCGGCAGATCGAAGCCGCTGCCCTGCCATTGCATGACCTGCCGGCAGGTTTCGCGCAACACCCAGTTGCCGAGGCTGACGATAACGCCGGAATCCTCGGCCAGCGGGATGAAGCGCGATGGCGGAACACTGCCTAGTTCCGGGCTGTTCCAGCGGACCAGCGCCTCGGCGCCAACCAGTTCGCCCGTCTGCGTATCGACCTGCGGTTGCAGATGGACGGACATTTCGCCGTTTTCCAGCGCCCGGCGCAGCAGGTTTTCCATTCGGATGCGCTCTTGGGCATCGCGCGTCATTTCCGGGGTGTAGAAGTGGAACTGGCCGCGCCCGATGGCCTTGGCGCGATACATCGCGGTATCGGCATTGCGCATCAGGTCGACCACGCTTTGCCCGTCGCCCGGGAAAAGGCTGATCCCGACCGATGTCGACAGGAACAGCTCATGGCTACCCAACTGGAAAGGCTGCTCGAAGACATCGATGATTTCCTCGACCAGTGTCGCCACATCGCGCTCGTTGTGCACACCCTCCATCAGGCAGATGAACTCGTCGCCGCCCAGGCGGGCCAGCATGTCGATCAACTTGACGTTGTCGCCGATGCGGGCGGCAACGGCAACGAGCAGTTCGTCGCCGACGCTGTGCCCCAGCGAGTCGTTGACCTGCTTGAACTGGTCGAGGTCGACGAAGAGCACGGCCAGACGCTGGCCGTTCCGTTCCGCATCAAGCAGGCTTTGGTCGAGGCGCTCGATGAAACAGCGACGATTGGCCAGTCCGGTCAGTGGATCGTGGTAGGCCAGATAATTCAGCTTGCTTTCGGCCTGGCGGCGCTCGGCAATTTCAGCTTCGAGCTGCTTATTGGTGCGCTTCAGTTCCAGCGTCCGCGCTTCGACCTGGATTTCCAGGGTATCGCGCGCCGCCTTGATGCGCCCTTCCTGATCGGTCAGGATTTTCTGAGCCCGGCGCACGACCAGGAACTGCATCAGATAAAGCCCGCCAAAAATACAAGCAACGCCGCCCGTCACCCACCACAGGGTACGACTCAGCAACTGCATGAAGGGCGTGACATCCTGATAGAGCTCGAGCACGCCTTCGATCGCCGCATTTGTACCGCGCACCGGGATGTAGCTGGCCAGCGTATCGGCCTCGGCCAGCCCCCGATCCGTACCGTAGGGCGAGTCGCGCAAGATCAGTTCGCTGCTCACGTTGCCATGCATGGCCGTGCGAAAACCGTTGTTATCGAAACGGTTCTCGCCTATCTGCTCCGGATCGGTCGAGAATATGACCGTACCGAGGCGGTTATACAGCTTGACCTTGACCACTGCTGTATTCCGCATCAGGGCGGTAACGCTGGCCTGCATCTGCCGCTCCTCCCCGGATTGCCGCAGAAAGGCAGCATCCTTGCCGATCGAGGCCAGCATCAGCGCCTCCAGCGGGGTCGTCAGCGAATTCCGGAAGACCTGGGCCATCGCCACGTTGCGGTCCTCGGCCAGTTCGGTCATCTGCTGGATCGCCAACTGGCGGTAAAGCGGCCCGAGAATGCCTGCGGCCAGCACGATAAGGATGAAACTGACCGTCGAGAAGTAACGCGAGAGATTGAACATATATGCCGAAAGGGATTCTTCCGACAGCTTATTCCAACTCGCGTATTCGGGCTACCGCCTCCTCGACCCGTTTGACGCCGATCACCTCCATGCCGTCGATGCCCTGTTTCGGCCGATTGGCCTCGGGAATCAGCGCCCGGGTAAAACCGAGCTTGGCCGCCTCCTTCAAACGCTCCTGACCACGCGGCGCCGGACGAATCTCGCCGGCCAGACCCACTTCGCCAAAAACAACCAATTTCGATGGCAAGGGCTTGTTCTTCAGCGACGAACTGATCGACAGCAGCACCGCCAGGTCGGCCGCCGGCTCGGTAATCTTGACACCACCCACGGCATTGACGAAGACATCCTGGTCGAAGCAGACGATGCCGGCATGCCGGTGCAGCACGGCCAGCAGCATGGCCAGCCGCTGCGCTTCCAGACCGACGGTCAGCCGCCGCGGATTGCCATGGGCGCTGTCGACCAGCGCCTGGATCTCGACCAGCAAGGGCCGCGTCCCCTCCTGCGTCACCATCACGCAGGAACCGGCGACGTCCTGCCCGTGCTGCGACAGGAATAGAGCCGAAGGATTGTTGACGCCTTTCAACCCCTTGTCGGTCATCGCGAAGACGCCGAGTTCATTGACCGCGCCAAAGCGATTCTTGAAGGCGCGCACCAGCCGGAAACTGGAATGGGTGTCGCCCTCGAAGTACAACACCGTATCGACGATGTGTTCGAGCACGCGCGGCCCGGCCAGCGCCCCTTCCTTGGTCACATGGCCGACCAGGATGATGGTGATGCCAAGCTGTTTGGCCAGCCGCGTCAGTTGCGCCGAACATTCTCGAACCTGTGCCACCGAACCCGGGGCGCTCGAAAGCTCGTCGGACCACATGGTCTGGATCGAGTCGACCACCGCCACTTCGGGCCGCTCCGCCTGCAGGGTGGACAAAATGCGCTCCAGGTTGATTTCGGCCATCAGTTGCAGGCGTCGGGTATCGAGGCTGAGGCGACGGGCGCGCAGCGCTACCTGTTCGCCCGACTCCTCGCCGCTGATATAGAGCACCTTGTGGCCGACCGACAGGTGTGACAGCGCCTGCAGCAGCAAGGTGCTCTTGCCGATGCCAGGATCGCCGCCAATCAGCACCACCCCGCCCGGCACCAGGCCGCCACCGAGCGCCCGATCGAATTCGCCGATGCCGGTCGCGATGCGCTCCGTCTCGCGCGCCTCGATTTCCGACAAATTCTGCAATTTGGCACTCGGCGCCAGCGACTCGAAACGATGATTGCTCGAGGCCTTCTCGGCCACCGTTTCGACCAGCGTATTCCACTGGTTGCAGCCGGGGCACTGCCCCTGCCACTTCGGGCTGGTCGCACCGCATTCCGTGCAACTGTAGATCGATTTGATTTTTGCCATTTAAACCTCGTCGACCGCAAGCGGCACGCGCGGGGCCAGGGCGCAGAACAGTTCGTAGGCGATGGTCCCGGCGGCGCTCGCCACCTCATCGGCCGGCACGGTGCCGGCGATGCCCTCGCCCCACAAGGTGACCGGCGCGCCGATGCCGGCTTCGGGGATATCGGTCAGATCGCAGGCCAGCATGTCCATCGACACTCGGCCGATAGTCCGCGTCCGCTTGCCCTGCACCGCAATCGGCGTGCCACTCGACGCATGGCGCGGGTAGCCGTCGGCGTAACCACAAGCCACGACACCGATCCGCATCGGCCGCTCGGCGGTAAAGGTGCCGCCATAGCCTACGCGCTCGCCGGCCGCCAACTCCTGGACACCAATGATGGCACTTTCCAGCGTCATCGCCGGCTGCAGGCCGAGATCGGCGGCGCTCTGATCGGCAAATGGGCTGGCCCCGTAGAGCACGATGCCCGGACGCACCCATTCAGTATGCGTCGCCGGGTGGCGAATGATTGCCGCCGAGTTGGCCAGGCAGCGCGCTCCGGACCAGTCGCCGGCGAGTGCGGAAAACCGCGCCATTTGCCAGTCGATACCGCGCTCGCCATCAGCTTCGGCAAAATGCGTCATCAAGGTTACGTCGAGCGCTGGCTCTTGCTGCAGCATTTCCCAGGCTCGCGGCAAACTGGCTGCGGTGAAGCCGAGGCGGTTCATACCGGTATTCAGCTTCAGGTAGACCGCCAATGGCGCCTCGAATTTGCCGGCCTGGAGCAGCAATTCCAACTGCTCAAGACAGTGAATGACCGTCGTCAGCCGATGCTCGACCACGGCGCGCACATCGCGCGCACTGAAGATGCCCTCAAGCAGCAGAATGGGTTGGGTAACGCCGGACTCGCGCAAGGCGACCGCGTTTTCGCACTCCAGCATGGCGAAGCCGTCGGCCTCATCACGCAAGGCAGCCAGCGCCCGCCATTGACCATGACCGTAGGCATTGGCCTTGATCACCGCCCACGCCTTTGAATGCGGTGCCAGCTTCTTGACCAGTTGATAGTTGTGCCGAATGGCGGCGCCTGAAATACGGGCGCGAATCGGTCGTGAGGTTTTCATAAAGCCAGTTCTCGGAGCTTCTTCTTGGCGAAATCGATAAAGGTTGTCGTCAGCCGAGACTGGAAGCGATCCTGCGGATGCACCAGATAGAGGCTGCGGGTCAGCGGCGGGTTCAGTGGCACCGAAGCCAGCGCACCGAGTTGGGTTTCCTTGGCGACCACGGCCCGCGACACGATGGCGAAACCGAGGCCGGTCGATACCACCCCTTTCAATGCCTCCGGGCTACCGAGCTCCATTTGCGTTTTCAGATTTTCGAGCGGCACCTGATTGGCGCTGAAATAGGCATCGCTGATTTCCCGGGTCCCCGAGCCCGGTTCCCGGGAAATGTATTCGTAATCGGCCAGCACCTTGGGAGTCACCGATTTCAGCGTGGCCAACGGATAGTCGGGAGCGCAGATAACCAGCAGTTCGTCCTCGCAACAGATCTGGCTGTTCAGGCCGGAGAGCTTGGCCGGCGCCTCGATCAAGCCGACATCCAGCGTATGCTCGGCGACCCGGCTTTCGATGCTTTCGGAATTGGCGACGATCAGTCGGGCCCGGACCTGTGGATAGAGCGCGTTGAACTCGCCCAGCACGCGCGGCAGCATGAATTCGGCAATCGTCGTGCTGGCACCGACCAGCAAGGGGCCGCGCATTTCACCGGTCATTTCGGAGAGGCGGGTTTCCATCTCGTCCGACAAGGCAAGGATCCGCTCGGCGTAACCGAGGACCAGTTCCCCGGCCGGAGTCAGCGAGATGCTGCCGTGGCGCCGTTCAAACAGGCGGGTGCTGTATTGCTCTTCCAATTGTTTGATCTGGAAGGTCACGGCCGGCTGCGTCATGAACAGGGCGTCAGCCGCCCGGGTAAAACTGAGGTGCTTGGCAACGGCATGAAAGACTTGCAAGCGCCGGTCAGCCATGATTTTTCTCCCTTGAGGTATGCGGGCGATATTCAATCACATTCCAGGCGAGCGCCGGCACCCAAACTGTAAAATGCCTCGTTTGTTACCGTCCACCGCAGGCATGTCACAGCCACTTAACATCCGTGTCCTAGTGTGAATCTTTTGACCTCGCCCCCGCCCCAAACCACACAAACATGCACAACTCGGAAGGCGCCGCAAGCCTTGCGTCCCGCGCAAAGCATGGTATAAACCTCGACCAAAGTTATATAAGAGACAAGACACTCGTGCCGTTTGGCTTCTACATCATCATGGCCGCGCAGTTTTTTTCCGCGCTGGCTGACAACGCCCTGCTGATTGCCGCCATCGCCGCGCTGCGTGAAATGCATGCGCCGTCCGAGTATGAGCCGCTCCTGAAGACTTTTTTCACTGTCTCTTACGTGCTGCTGGCAGCCTTTGTCGGCGCCTTTGCCGACTCGATGCCGAAATGGCGGGTGATGTTCATCAGCAACACCATCAAGATCGCCGGTTGCTCCTTGATGTTCTTCGGCGCCCATCCGCTGGTTGCCTATGCCGTGGTCGGCCTCGGTGCCGCCGCCTACTCGCCGGCCAAATACGGCATCCTCACCGAATACCTGCCGCATCGCCTGCTGGTCGTCGCCAACGGCTGGATCGAAGGCCTGACGGTCGGAGCCATCATCCTCGGCGTGGTCATCGGCGGCACGCTAATCCGCCCGGACATATCCCAAACCCTGCTCGCCTTCGATTTTCCGCTGATCACTACCGGCATCGACACGGTTGGCGAAATGGCGCTGACCGTGGTTGCCGTGCTTTATATCCTGGCTGCGATTTTCAATCTGTACGTACCGGATACCGGTGTCGATCACAAGCCGCTGAAGAAAAACCCGATTTACCTGATCCACGAATTCAACCACTGCCTGGCGCTGCTCTGGCGCGACAAACTGGGCCAGATTTCGCTGGCTGTGACGACCCTGTTCTGGGGCGCCGGAGCGACGCTGCAATTCATCGTCATCAAGTGGTCGGAAGTGGCGCTCAACCTCGACCTCTCCAAATCGTCGATGCTGCAGGGTGTCGTTGCCGTCGGCGTCGCCGTCGGCGCAATCCTCGCCGCCAAGTTCATCACGCTACGCAAGTCGGTGCGGGTCATTCCGCTCGGTATTGCAATGGGTCTGATCGTGCTGGTGATGAATTTTGTACACCAGATGTGGATGGCCATTCCATTGCTGATCGTCATCGGCGGCCTCTCCGGATTCTTCGTCGTGCCGATGAACGCCCTGCTGCAACATCGCGGCCACATCCTGATGGGGGCCGGTCACTCGATCGCCGTCCAGAACTTCAACGAAAACCTGTCGATCCTGATCATGACCGGGCTCTACTACATGATGATCAAGATGGACCTGTCGATCTACTGGGTCGTCACGCTGTTCGGGCTATTCGTCAGCGGCCTGATGTATATGATCCGCCAACGCCACATCGCCAACCAGGCAGCACAGGACGACGTCCAGCACCTCGATGACAGTGCCCATCACTGATCCCCGGCTCGCCACCTGGCGAACCGGGTGCCGCGTTCAGAAAGGCAGTTCGGGCACCGCCTGATCACGCAGCAGACGCCGGGCAAACAGCAGATCCTCCCAGGCCTTCGCCTTTTCGGGCAGGTTGCGCAGCAGATAGGCTGGGTGATAAGTCACCACCACCGGTATCCCCGCATATTCGAAACGTTTGCCGCGCATCGTGCCGAGCGCCTTGTCGTCGTGCAGCAGCGAATGCACCGCAGCCTTGCCGAGCAGCACGATGATCTTCGGCTTGAGCAACGCAATCTGGCGCTCCAGATAAGGTCGGCAGGCGGCCATCTCGGCCGCTTCCGGCGTGCGGTTGCCGGGTGGCCGGCATTTCACCGCGTTGCCGATGTAGACCTTGTTGCCACGCGCAATATTGAGCGCAGCCAGCATGTTGTCGAGCAGCTTGCCGGCCTGGCCGACAAACGGCTCGCCCTGCACATCCTCGTCGGCGCCCGGGCCTTCGCCAATGAACAGCCAGTCGGGATTGAGATCGCCGACGCCGAGCACAGCCTGTTTTCGTTGCTGACAAAGCGGGCAGGCCCGACATTCGGCAACCGCCCGGGTCAATTCCGGCCAATTCATGGCGTCGACCGCAGCATTCGCCGCTTGGAGCGCAACGGCAGGCGACGATGCCGGCGTTTGCAAGGCAGGTTTTTCAACAGGTGGCGGCGAAGGTCTTGTTTCGACAGCTGGTGCCGTCTCGATGGGCACCTCTGCCGGCAATTCCGCTGGCTCTTCGGCTTGCACCGTCTCACGCAGCTTCCAGATCGGCGAAATGCCCATCTCGACGAGCATTTGTTCGCGGCTCAGACTCATGCCAGCTCCTTGTCAAATACCAGGCCATCCTCGCGCCCGATGGCGGCCGGATAGTAGCCCTTGCGCAGACCGATCTGGCGAAAGCCAAAATGGTGGTACAGGTCGACCGCTCGTTCATTGGACGGCCGGACTTCGAGGAAAAGTTTATTCGCCCCGCCGAGTCGGGCGCACTCCATGGCGTGCCGCAACAGCCGGGCGCCATAGCCCTGCCCCTGGTAACGCTGACAGACCCCGATATTGAGCAGGTGCGCTTCGTCAATGACCGACATGACGACGGAAAAACCGATCAGGTCGCCGCCTAGCCGGCAAACCCAGACGCTGTGCCCCGCCGTCAGCGAGTCGGCGAAATTGCCGCGCGACCAAGGGAAAGCCTGGAGCGAGGCTTCGAGCGCGGCGACGCTGTCGAGGTCGTGCTCGTTCATCGGAAAAAATTCGGCGGCGATATTCGGTGCGCTCACGCCCGGCCACCTTCGCTTAGGCGCTCGGCCACGGTCTTCGCCACCTTGTCACGGACATAGAGCGGCGCAGCGAGGGCGGCATCAATCCATTCGCGGCGCACAGCTTGCGGTGCTGCGAGGCGGACCAGCGCCGCCGCGGTAGGTAAAAGGCCGGCCTGCACGGTGATACCGGCCGCAAGCAGCCGTTCCCGCAAGGCCGGATAGGCCCCTGCAGCATTGCCGCAGGCCAGCCAGCCGGCATCGGCAGGAAACTCGACATCGCCCGGCGCAGCAACCCGGATTTCACCTTGCAATTGATAGGTATCGCCGTGGCGCGTGTAGGTACCGGCGTACACCTCGCCCATCCGCGCATCAAGCAAGGCCAGCACCCGGTCGGCGGCACTCAGTTCGGCAAGGGCAGCGAGGCTGGTGACGGGGATCAGCGGAATATCAGCCGCCATCGCCAGCCCCTGTGCGGCACCGCAGGCCACCCGCAGGCCGGTAAAGGCACCGGGGCCAACACCGAAGGCAATGGCATCGAGCTGGGCAATCTTCAGCCCCGCCTCGCTGAGCAGTTCGCGAACCAGCGGCAACAGGGTTTCGGAATGCGACTTACCGGCCGGGCAAAAGCGTTCGGTGATCTGGCCGTCGCGCCACAGCGCGCAGGAGCCAAGTTCGGTGGAGGTTTCGAGAGCGAGGATCAGCATGGGGCCGCATTTTACCGGAGCGGCAGCCTGGCCGGGGCAAGGCATTGCGCCAAGTGGTGCTAACAAATGCCGAGGCAGCCAGCGAACACCTTAGTTCTCCCGCCGCCCATCGCGCCCTTCCCGCTCCTGCACGGCGCGCTGTTCGCGCATTTCCTCGCGCATGCGGCGCCGGTCTTCCGGTGGCACATCCTGCCAGCGTCGCCCGCCTCCCTCTTCACGCCGAAACTCGCGATCCTGCTGCCAGTGTTCGCGCATCTGCTGCCGCATTTGCCGACGCTCCTCGGGCGGCAAGTCCCGCCACTGCGCCTGTGCCCAGACGCCGCCCAGCGGGCCGAGCAGGCCCAGGAGCAACAGTGTGGAGAGGAGAATCCGGCGTTTCATGGCAATGACGAAGGTTTCGATGTGCAGATGCGATCATTGTCCATCGCAGCCCACCAGACAAGGCAAGCGAGATGTAAAAATATGTTTCCCGGCGCCGGTCCGACAATCCTTGTTACCATTTGTCGCGCTTGATTCACCGTCTGCAATTATCCTTGCCAGCATGAGCGAACAAAATACCCACCTTCTCGTCGTCGACGACGACGCCCGCCTGCGCGACCTGCTGACCCGTTACCTCGGCGAACAGGGCTTTGACGTCAAGGCTGTCGCCGACGGCCAGCAAATGGACAAGCTGCGCAGCCGCGAACATTTTCATCTGATCGTGCTCGACCTGATGATGCCGGGCGAAGATGGCCTGAGCATCTGTCGCCGCCTGCGCGGCACCGGCGACCTGACACCGATCATCATGCTGACCGCCAAAGGCGACGAAGTGGACCGCATTGTCGGGCTCGAAATGGGAGCCGACGACTACCTGCCGAAGCCCTTCAACCCGCGCGAACTGCTCGCCCGCATCCATGCCGTACTGCGCCGCCAAGGCAACCGGCCGCCGGGCGCGCCGGACGATGAAGCCGAAAACATCCGCTTCGGCAATCTCGAAGTAGACCTCGCTGCTCGGACGCTGAAACGCGGCGACGAACTGCTGCCGCTGACCACCGGCGAATTCGCCGTCCTCAAGGTCTTGCTCCACCACCCGCGCCAGCCGCTCTCCCGTGACAAACTGATGACGCTGGCCCGCGGCCGCGAACAGGGACCGTTCGACCGCGCCATCGACGTTCAGGTCTCCCGGCTGCGCAAGCTGATCGAGGTCGACCCGGCCCAGCCACGCTACCTGCAGACGGTCTGGGGCTTCGGCTACGTTTTCGTTCCGGACGGCACCGCACGCGACGCATGATGCCGCGCTCGCTGCTGGCTCGCACATTCCTGCTGCTGGCCATGCTGGTGCTGCTGACGACGGCCGCCTGGCTCAGCCTGTTCCGCTACATGGACGCCGAGCCGCGCGCCCGGGAAACGGCGCAACTGGCCGCCTCCGCGGTGAACCTGATCCGCGCCTCGCTGTTCGCTGCCGCTCCGGAAAAGCGCCTTGGCCTGTTCAACGAATTTTCGACTCGCGAAGGCATCCGCCTGCTGCCGGCCGAAGCGGAAGACGAGATCGAGGCGATGCCCGACAGCCGCTTCCACCGCCTGCTGCAACGCGAACTAGCCAGCCGGCTCGGCGATCACACGCGGATCGCCGCCAGTGTCGATGGCGTGCGCGGCTTCTGGGTCAGCTTCCGGCTGGAAGAGCACGATGACGAGGAATACTGGCTGATCCTGCCGCGCGAGCGTGCTGCGCGCAGTTTTGCCAGCCACTGGCTGACCTGGGGGCTACTCGCCACCCTGCTCGCCCTCGCCGTCGCCTGGCTGATCGCTTCGCGAATCAGCCGGCCGCTGAAAGCCATGGCCAAGTCAGCCGAAGCGGTCGGTCGGGGCCAGAGACCGGCCCCCCTGCCGGAAGACGGGGCCGTCGAACTGCGCCGGCTGGCCACCGCCTTCAATGCGATGGCGGCCGATCTCGAACGCCATGACAAGGATCGCTCGGAAGTGCTGGCCGGCATATCGCACGACCTGCGCACGCCACTAACCCGGCTCCGCCTCGAAGCCGAGCTCAGCGTCAGCGACGACAACGCCCGCCAGGCGGTGGTCGCCGACATCGAACAGATGGAAGCGGTGATCTCCCAGTTCATGGACTACGCCCGCGCCGAATCCGGCGAAGCCGCCGAACCGACCGACCTCACCGCCCTGCTCTCGACGCTGGCCGAACGCCAGGGCTACGTCGGCCGCCCGCTGGCACTGGAGCTTGCCCCGCTGCCCGACCTCAAGCTGCGGCCGAAAGCCTTGACCCGAGCGCTGACCAATCTGCTCGACAATGCCTGGAAATACGGTGGCGGCAACGTCACGCTGAAGGCTGCTGCGGTGGACAGTGAAATTCGGGTCGAAATCGCCGATCACGGGCCGGGTATTCCGGCTGGCGAAGCCGAACGCCTGAAGCGCCCGTTCACCCGGCTCGACACGGCGCGCACGAACGCCAGCGGCACCGGTCTCGGCCTGGCCATCGTCGAGCGCGTCGCCCACCTGCATGGCGGCCGTTTCGAGCTACTCCCGAATCCTGGCGGCGGCCTGCTCGCCCGCTTGACTCTGCCGATCAGCCGCTAAGCGCCTGACAGGTTTCGTCCATGCTCTGTTCGATCTGCGGCAGCAGACTGGCCAGCTTGGACGGATCCATGCCGAGCCGGTTCCACGCAGTGCGGTCGAGCGGCATCAGCATTTCCTCCGGTTGTCGGGACAAGCCGAGGGCATGGGCAATGGCATCGGCCATATGGATCAGGTCGGCCAATGAGCTTGCCGGCGCGCCGGCCGGCGCATGGTGGTCAGCTACCGCCTCGTGCAGTGAATCCGGAAAACGCCAGGTCTCGGCCAGCAGGCCGCCGACTTCGGCGTGGTCCATACCCAGAACGTTGCGCTCGGCCTCGACCAGAAAGCAGTCATGCTGCTTGCGGTAGGCGAGAACCGCCGCGTATTGCGTCGAAAAATTCGAGGCCAGCACCAGTTCGCCGATATCGTGCAGGATGCCCGCGGTAAAGGCGAGCTCGGCGTTATGACCGGCCAGCGGGGCAATCGCCCGGGCCGCCAGGCCGACCGCGACACAATGGCGGAGATAGGCCTGTTCATCGAAACCCGGGCACTGCTCGGGCCGAAAGGCACTGCTCATGCCAACCGCCAGCACCATGCTGCGCACTGCCCGAAAACCGAGAACCACCACCGCCTCGTTGATCGTCCCGACCCGGCTCTGCAAACCGTAGAACGATGAATTGGCAACGCGCAGCACACGAGCGGTCAGCCCCTGATCGCAGGCGATCTGATGGGCGATCTGCGAAATATCGACCTCTTCCTTGCTGAAGGAAGCCAGCAGTTCGGTCACCGCGGACGGCAAGGACGGCAACTGCTTGAGCCGGGCGACGACCTGATCACGGTTGAGCTGGTTCATGAACGATGCTCCATGCGGTAATCGAGCACAGCCTGATAGAGCGCCCGGGTCTCGTCACCGTCCCCCGCCTTGCGAAACACATGATCCAGTTGGGCGGTCAGCTTGGCCCGATAGGCCGCCTGCATCGCCTGGTCTTCCTCGACTTCGCGCTCGACGGAGACTTCGGCTATCTCCCGCCGTTGCAACCCCTGCAACATGCCCTCGCTGAGCTCCGCCCCAGCCGGCACCAAGACATGGCCGGCTTCATCAAGGACGGCGACGGCCAGCCGCATGCCGATGGCAGCCTCGCTGAGCGGCAAAGTTTCGACAACTTTCATTGGCCTCTCCCCTCAAGCAGCAGGAGCCAGCCGCCAGGCGAGGCTCCCGCGCCGATCTGCCGCCAGCGGCAGGCATAGTGTGCATTATTGATTCGGGCATCTGCATTGTCGCCAAGCAATGGCAACTCCGGCAACAAGTCTCGCAGCCGCTCACCGATCACCAGCCGCCGTTCAGCGAAGGCCTTCAGCGCGGCATCGTTGATCAGCACCAGCATACCCCCATCATCGATACCGAACACCGGCCATGACATTTCCGCCAGCAGTTCCTGCAAGATGCCATAGCCCTGCGCTTCGGTGGTTTGCAAAAGCTGATTCTGCAGTTCAAGTCGGCGTCGCTCTTCTTCGGCATGGAGCAGCTTGCGCCCGGCCTGCTCGACCTCGTGCGACAGGCGATTGTAGTCCTCGCTGATCCGGTGCTGTTCCAGGGCCTCCTCGACCGTATGCCGGAAGGCGGTCGCCTCGAAGGGCAGATGGATTACCCGATGGACCAGACCGGAGGCACTCAGTTCGGTGACCAGCTTGCGGTTCCACTCCCGGCCGCCAGCCAGCAGGATGCGCTCGCAGAGCGGTTGCATCTGCGCCGCCAGGCGGATCACGGCAGCAGTATCAAAGCCCTTGCGCGGCGAACCGCAGACCAGCACATCGACCAGATTGGCAGCAAACCATTGCGTTACCGCCTCGATGTCATTGGCCGTGCACACCCGGTGCCCGTCGCGGTCGAGCATGGAAATGACCTCTTCACAGCCGTCCACCGCAACGAACAGCGCCATCGGCTTGCGCGTGCCCGAACGCAGCAGGCTGGCCGGCAGGCACTTGTCGGCGGCCAGCAGTTCGCTCATTTCGGCCACCGGCAGCGGCCGTGAGAAGAAGTAGCCCTGAATGATGTCGCACTGGTGCGAAATGAGCAGCGCCAGTTGCTCCGGCGTTTCCACCCCTTCGGCGACGACCTTGAGTTTCAAATGGTGGGCCATGGTGATCACCGCCCGGGTAATCGAGGCATCGTCGGAATCGGCCGCGATATCCCGGACGAAGGAGCGATCGACCTTGACCGCATCGAGCGGAAAACGCTTCAGGTAGGCCAGGCTGGAATAGCCGGTGCCGAAATCGTCGAGCGAAATGCTGACCCCAGCCTCCTTGAGCGCAAAGAGCGTGCGGATCGCCGTATCGGCGTTCTGCATCAGCATGCTCTCGGTGATTTCAAGATCCAGGCAGGCCGGCTTCAGGCCGCTCAGGGCAAGGGTTTCGCGAATGTCGCCGAGCAGCGTATCGGACAACAACTGGCGCGCCGACAGGTTGACCGAGATGCTCGGCATGTCGAGCCCGGCCTGCTGCCAGAGCACGGTCTGGCGACAGGCCTCCTGCAGTACCCAGCGCCCGACCGGGACGATCAGGCCGGTCTCTTCGAGCATCGGGATGAACTGATCGGGCGGTACGAGGCCGCGCCGCGGATGATTCCAGCGCAGCAGTGCCTCCGCCCCGGTGATCCGACCGTTGGCGCAACTGACCTTGGGCTGGTAATGCAGCACGAACTCGTTGCGCAGGGAGGCGTTGCGCAGTTCGCTTTCGAGGAACAGACGATCGCGAATATCGTCCCGCATCTGCCCGGAATAGAACTGGTAGGTATTGCGCCCCTGGCTCTTGGCATGGCGGACCGCCACTTCGGCATGCGAGACCAGTTCATGTGCCGTCTCGCCATCGGCCGGGAAGAAGGCGATGCCGATGCTCGCTGTGGCGAAGACCTCCTGCCCCTCGACCCGCACCGGCAGGATCAGCGTATCGATGATCCGGCGCGCCACCGTGCTCGCGAACTGGCTGTCCGGCGCATCGGGCAACAGGATGACGAACACGTCACCGCCAATCCGTCCGATGCTGTCCGATTCGCGCAGCGAGCCGGACAGGCGGGCGCCGATCTGGCGCAGCAGTTCGTCGCCGGCGGTATGGCCGAGTGTCTGGTTAAGCTCGCGAAAATGATCGATATCGACCACCATGACGCCCACCGACAAGGCGGTGCGCCGGGCCAGCGCAATCAGGTGCCGGGCCTGCTCGTAGAACATCAGCTGGTTGGGCAGCGCGGTCAACGCATCGAAATGGGCAAAAAACGGCAACTGACGCTGATCGGCCAGCAGGCTGGTGACATCACTCGCCACCCCGCCGATACTGACCACCCGGCCAGCCTCGTCGCGGACCGGAAAGGTGCGCGCATGCAACCAGCGCACGCCACCGTCCGGCCGCACGACGCGAAACCGCTCGTCGAGGCCACCGAGACGATATTGCTGGAAGGCCTGCGCCAAACGCTTGCGGTCCTCGGCATGGACATGTTTCAGCGAGTCCATGGAATCAGCATAGAGAGCCTCGACATAGCGCCCCCAGATCTGCGCGTAGCCCTTGCTGACAAAGGTAATGCGCTGGCTTTCGGCATCGCTCAGCCAGTAGCACTCAGGCACATTGCTGGCCAGTTGCAGGAAACGCGCTTCGCATTCGTCCACCGGCACCCCGGGCATGGAGTGCACCTGGTTCTGGCGCAGTCGTAGCCGGGCGCATTCGCGCTCGACGACCGGCAGCAGACGCGACGGATTGCTCTTGAAAATGAAATCGCAGGCGCCGTTTTCGAGCAACTCGACCGGAAACAGTTTTTGACCGCGCGCAATGGCGAGCACGACCGGCAAACCGGGCGCCTGTTCGGCAACCAGATCGAGTACCTCGACCGGCTCGATGTCCGGCAAGGCGCAACTGAGCAGGGCAATATCCCAGGCTTCGCCGCTCAGCGCCTCGTCGATTTCGCTGCGCAACGCAGCTTGTCGCGAATAGACCGCATGCCCGCCGCCGCGCAGGGCGTCGAGCAGACGTTGGGCATCCCGGGCATTGGCGTCAACCAACAGTACCCGCAGGATTGCACTGCTTTCCGATTCCCCCTGCTCCGTCAAACAGCCCCCTGTGTTTTATCTTTGGCTACTGCAGAAAGCGCGAAATATCGATACCCATTTTATCCGCCGACTCAAAACTGACGATCCGGTCGCCGCCCCCCGAACCGACCGGCCGCGACAGATCGACATCCTCGGGCGCGATATAGTGCTGGCGCCGGCCGTCGTACATGACCCGTACCACCGGCGTCAGCAGATGCGTCTCGGACTGCTCGACCACCACCCCCAGGCGCCCGCTCTCCAGCCGGACCAGCGTCCCGATCGGATAGATACCGACACTCTTCAGGAAAACTTTCGTCATTTCCGGATCGAAATGATGCTGGCTCCATTCGAACAGCTTCTGCACCGCCAGCGCCGGCGAGATGCCCTTGCGGTAAACGCGGTTGGACGTGATCGCATCGTAGACATCGACAATCGCCGCCATCCGACCGACCGCGGGGATTTCGTCGCCTTTCAGGCCTTTCGGGTAGCCACTGCCATCGTAGCGCTCATGATGCAACTCAAGCGGTTGCATGGCCAGTGCCGGGATACCCGGCAACTGATGCATCAGGTCGGAGCCGAGCACGACATGCGACTTGATATGCCGCAACTCCTCGGCGTTGAGCCGGGCCGGCTTGTTGAGCACGGCCTGGGCGACCCGCATCTTGCCGATATCGTGGATCAGGCCGCCGAGCACGACATCGTGAATCGAGTTGATCTCCATATCGACCACCTTGGCAAAGCTGGCCAGCATGGTGCAGACACCGACCGAATGCAGGAAGGTGTAATCGTCCAGGCTTTTCAGGCGGCGCATGGTCATCATCGCCGAACTGTTGCGCATCACCGAAGCGACGATTTTTTCGATGCTCGGCTTGGCGGTGGCAACCTCGACCTGGCGACCGAGCCGGGCGTCTTCCATCAGATTGCGGATGATCTTCACCGCCTCGCCGAAAGCCAGGCGAGCCCGATTCATTTCCTCGGCCAGCGAAATACGTGGTTCCGGCGCCAGCGGCCGCGCCGTCATCGCCATCTGTTCGACCTGCTGCCCGGTTTGTACAGCTGCCTCCTGCGCGGTGGGTACGCCGTCGCCGACATCCCGCCCGCGATCGGTGTCGATGAACAACTCGCGAATACCGGCAGCCAGCACGCGGGCGACATCGTCTTCGGAGGCGATCATCATGCTGTTGAAGGCAAACGGATGGTGCAACCAGCCGGCATTGAAGTCGCTGACATACATGCCGGGCTCAAGCAGATTGACCGGGATTTTCTTGATCATGGAACGAGCGGAAACTCAGCAAGGATCTTGTATTCAGGGCCACTGGCCGATAGCTGGGAGCGTACCAGAACAAAGCTGGTGCACGACCAGGCGAGTGGCGCGATGGGCGGAAGTATTTGCGGCGGATGGCCGGCGGGAAGCTTGCGCAGCAGAGTCAGGTGCGCCGCGAACGGGCGATCGGCATCGGCCACGGCAAAACCGGCGGCGCCCAGTTGCTGTTGCAAGGCCTTGGCCAGCCCGGGCAATTCAGGTGGCGGCGCCGAGCAGCCGGCCCACAGCAGGCGGTTATGCGACCAATAGCCGAGGCGGTCGATTTGCAATTCAAACGGCGCCGCCCGGACACCGGCCGCCGTGCGAACCAGCAGCGGCAGACTGCTCTCGGCGACGGCGCCGAGGAAAGCCAGCGTCAGATGAATGCTTTCCGGTCGGGTCGCCTTGCCACCCAACTGGCTGGCCGCCGAACGGGCCGTGCCGGCCAGTGGTTCAGCAATGGCCGCCGGCGGCCACAAGGCAAAATAAACCCGTGCCATGGCCGGCCCGGGCTCTGTCCCCGCCTGCTCGTCAGGTGGCACGTTCGACCAGGACGATGGCCTGCGCCTCGATCGCCTCTTCGCGGCCGAGGTAGCCCAGGCGCTCGTTGGTCTTGCCCTTGATATTGACGCAATCGGCCGCAATTCCAAGGTCGACCGCGACATTCGCCACCATCGCCGCGGCATGCGGGGCCAGCTTTGGTTGCTGGGCGATCAGCGTCGCATCAACATTGACCGGACGCCAGCCCTTGTCGGCCAGCAAGGCGACGGCGGCGCGCAACAGTACGCGGCTGTCGGCGCCCTTGTAGCGCGGGTCGGTATCGGGGAAATGGCGGCCGATGTCGCCGAGCGCCACCGCCCCGAGCAAGGCATCAGTAATCGCGTGCAACAGCGCATCGGCGTCGGAATGACCGAGCAGGCCGGTGGCGTGCGGAATCTCGACGCCGCCGAGAATCAGCTTGCGGCCTGCGACCAGTTTATGGACGTCGTAACCCTGCCCGACCCGGAAATTCATTTACGCCCCCTCAATATCATCGCGGCCAGCGCCAGGTCGGCCGGGTAAGTCACTTTCAGATTGGTCGTATCGCCACGCACCAGTTTCGGCTGCAGGCCGAGGGCCTCGATGGCACCGGCCTCGTCGGTCACGGCACTGCACTTTTCCAGTGCTTCGACCAGTCGACCGTAGCGGAACATCTGCGGCGTCTGCGCCTGCCACAGGCCATCGCGCGGCTCGGTGGCGGCGACGCGCTGACTGGCGTCGGCCCGCTTCAGGGTATCGGCGACCGGCACGGCGAGGATGCCGCCAACCGGATCATCGGCCAGTTCATGGAACAGCGCGGCCAGCATGTCGGCGCTCAGGCAGGGCCGGGCCGCATCATGCACCAGCACCCAGTCGTCCTCGGCGGCGACCATCGCCGCCGCCTGCAGGCCGTTGGCTACGCTTTCGGCCCGGGTGGCGCCGCCGCAGCGGACGGTTTCGAGCTTGGCACCGAGTTCGGACCAGTCATGACGCCCCCATTCGGTGTCGTCCGGCGACAGCACGACCCAGACGCGGTCGATGTCGGGACAGGCGACCAGCGCCGCCAGGGTGTGGAAGATCAGTGGTCGGCCGAGCAGGCTCAGGTACTGTTTGGGTTTCTCGGCGCCGAAGCGGGAACCGCTGCCGGCAGCGGGAACGATTGCGAAATGACGTGGCATGGCTTAATTTTACTTAATAACGACCATAAAAGAGGAATCGCATGAGCTTCGTCGTTCCCGAACTGGCTGGCCCCGTCGAGGCTTTCTCAACGGCACTGGGGGTCGGCCTGCTGGTCGGCATGGAGCGCGAGCGGCGCCCGGATACCGCCGCCGGCCTGCGCACCTTCGCCCTGGTTGCCATGCTCGGCTGCCTGTTTGCCCTGCTCGGCGAAAAAGCCGGCGGTCCGTGGCTGCTGGTTGCCGGCCTGCTGGTCATTTCAGCCGCCATGGTCGCCTCCAACTTTTCCTCGCGGCAGGAAGAGCAGTATCGCGGCTTTACTTCGGAAGCCGCCGTCATCGTCACCTACGGGCTGGGCGCGGCAATCTGGTTCGGCTATTCGACGCTGGCTGTGATGCTCGCCATCACGACGACCATCCTGCTCTATTTCAAGGCCGAACTGCGCCAGTTCAGCGAACGGACCACGCCGAAGGACATCAATTCGATGCTGCAATTCGCGGTGCTGTCGCTGGTCATCCTGCCCATCCTGCCGAGCGAGGATTTCGGCCCCTACAACGCCATCAACCCGCGCCAGATCTGGTGGATGGTAGTGCTGATCTCCGGCCTGGCGCTCGGCGGCTATCTCGCCCTGCGCATCATCGGCGCCCGGCACGGCGCCGCTCTGCTCGGCATTTTTGGCGGTCTGGCCTCGTCCACCGCGACGACCATGATGTTCTCGCGCCACGCCCGCGACCATGCCGACCTGACCCGGATGTCGGCGATCGTCATCCTGATCGCCAATGTCATGGTGATGATCCGCCTCGGCCTGATTTCCGGCGTCGTCGCCCCGGCGCTGGTGACGCCAATTGCCACCGTCTTTGCCTGCGGCATCGTGCCCGGCGTCGTGATGGCGCTCTACGGCTGGAAGATCCTCAGTGCCGGCGGCGCCTTGCCGATGCCCGAAGTCAAGAACCCGACCGAACTGAAGACCGCGATTTCCTTCGGCCTGCTCTACGCCATCGTGCTGCTCGCCTCGGCCTGGCTGCAGGACATCGCCGGCAACAGCGGCCTTTACATCGTCGCGCTGGCCTCAGGGCTGACCGACGCCGACGCCAGCGTGCTGTCCACGCTGCGCATGTTCAACCTGGAAAAAATCTCCGGTGGCGAAGCGGTGATCGCCGTCACCCTGGCGTTGATGGCCAACCTGGTTTTCAAGATCGGGCTGGTCGTCAGCATCGGCGGCGGCCATCTCGCCCGTTACGCGCTGCCCGGCCTGATCGCCATCGGCAGCGGCATGGCCGCCGGACTGATGCTGTTGTAAGGAGACGACCATGAGCATCACCCGTCCTCCCGCCGTCGCCGGCACCTTTTATCCAGGCACCCCATCGGTGCTGGCTGCTACCGTCGATCAACTGCTCGCCGATGCCACGCCCACCGTCACCGCCCAACCCAAGGCGCTGATCGTGCCGCACGCCGGCTACATTTACTCCGGCTCGACCGCCGCCATGGCCTACGCCGCGCTGAAGCCATGGCGCGAGCAGATTCGCCGAGTGATCCTGCTCGGCCCGACACATCGCGTCGCGGTCGACGGCCTGGCCCTGCCCGAAGTCGAGTTTTTCTCGACGCCGCTTGGCAACATTCGCCTCGACCGCGAGGCCATCGCCCAATTGGCCGAGCTGCCGCAGATCTCCTTCAGCGACACTGCCCACGCCTGGGAACATTCGCTGGAAGTGCATCTGCCCTTCCTGCAGCGGGTGCTGGCCGATTTCACGCTGGTCCCGCTCGCCGTCGGCCATGCCTCGCCGCACGCCGTCGGCGAAGTGCTCGATCTGCTCTGGGGCGGCCCGGAAACCCTGATCGTCGTCAGCTCCGACCTCTCGCACTTCCTGCCCTACGCCAGCGCCCGACAGGTCGACCACGACACCTGCCAGCACATCCTGCAACTCGACACCCATATCCGCCCCGAACAGGCCTGCGGCGCCTACCCGGCCAACGGCCTGCTGCTCGCTGCCCGCCAGCGCGGGCTGGTGCCGCAACTGATCCACCTGTGCAACTCCGGCGATACGGCCGGCGACAAGGAACGGGTCGTCGGTTATGCCGCCTTTGCCTTTCACGAAACGGAAACTGGCCATGGATGAACTCGGCAAGACCCTGCTCAGCCTCGCCCGCCACGCCATCGCCGCCCATTTCGGCGAAACGGCAATGCCGGCGGTCGACCTCCCGGAATTGCACAAAATGGGCGCCTGCTTCGTCACGCTGACCCAGCAGGGCCACCTGCGCGGCTGCATCGGCACACTCGAAGCCTGGCGTCCACTCGGCGAGGATGTTCAGGAAAACGCCCGCAACGCCGCTTTCCGCGATCCGCGCTTCACGCCGCTGATTGCCGCCGAAGTCCCCATTACCCGGATCGAAGTCTCGCTGCTGACACCCGCCGTGCCAGTGGCGTTCCACGACGAAGCCGACGCCCTGGCCCAACTGCGCCCGGGGATCGACGGCGTCATCTTCACCGCCGGCCGGCACCGCGCCACCTTCCTGCCGCAAGTTTGGGAGGATCTGCCGGAGGCACGCAAATTCATGGCCCACCTCAAGCAGAAAGCCGGGCTACCCGCCGATTACTGGGGGCCGGATGTCCAGCTCGAACGCTACCAGGTGCAGAAATGGAAGGAGTCCACCCCATGAGCACCCACGAAACTCTTTACCCTGGCCGCTGGTGGCACGCCCTGCCCGACGGCCGTATCCAGTGCGATCTCTGCCCGCGCGACTGCCAGTTGCACGAAGGCCAGCGCGGCGCCTGCTTCGTTCGCCAGCGGGTCAACAACGCCATGCAGCTGACGACCTACGGTCGCTCGTCCGGCTTCTGCATCGACCCGATTGAAAAAAAGCCGCTCAACCATTTCTACCCGGGCAGCAGCATCCTGTCGTTTGGTACGGCTGGCTGCAATCTGGCCTGCCGCTTCTGCCAGAACTGGGACATTTCCAAGTCGAAGGACATGGACCGCCTGATGGACGAAGCCAGCCCACAGGCCATATCCAATGCCGCCCGGCGCTACGGGGCGGACAGCGTCGCCTACACCTACAACGACCCGGTGGTCTTTGCCGAATACGCCATCGACACCGCCCTCGCCTGCCGCGAACAGGGCATCCGCAATGTCGCTGTCACCGCCGGCTACATCCATCCGGCACCGGCCCGCGAATTCTTTGCCGTGATGGATGCGGCCAACGTCGATCTAAAGGCCTTCACCGAGAATTTCTATCACAAGCTCTGCGTCGCCCATTTGCAACCCGTGCTCGACACCCTGGCCTACCTCCACCACGAAACCGATTGTTGGGTGGAAATCACCACGCTGCTGATTCCCGGCAACAACGACAGCCCGGCCGAAATCAACGAACTGGCCAATTGGGTGATGCGCGAACTCGGCCCGGATGTGCCGCTGCATTTCACCGCCTTCCACCCCGACTGGAAGATGACCGACATCCCCGCCACGCCGCCCGAAACGCTGAGCCAGGCCCGCCGCATCGCGCTCGATACTGGCCTGCACCACGTCTACACCGGCAACGTCCATGATAGCGAAGGCGGCACCACCTTCTGCCCGAGCTGCCACGCCGCGCTGATCGTCCGCGACTGGTACGACATCCGACGTTACGATCTGACCGCCGAAGGGCATTGTCCGCATTGCCAGACCGCCCTTGCCGGCCGCTTCGGCGCCAGCCTCGGCCGCGACGGCAAGGCCTTCGGGGCGCATCGCATTGCGGTTCGCCTGGCCCCATGAAGCGCGACCTGCTGATCTCGACGCCGCATGGCCAGTTGCATGGCCAGCTCGAACTGCCCGATCAGCCGCGCGGCCTGATCCTGCTCGCCCGCGCCCACCATGCGCCGGTCGACGCCGTGATCGCGGCCAATCTGGCGGCACGCGGCTACGCCATCCTCAATATGGAACTGCTCTCGGCCCGCGAAGCGCAGTTTTCGGATGCCACGCAAAACGTGCCGCGCCTGAGCCAGCGCCTGCTCGACATCATCGACCTGATCCGCAACGACGGCGACATGCAGGACCTGTCGCTCGCCATCCTGGCCAGCGGCGATGCCACGCCGGCCGCCATCCGCACCGCCGCCCGGCGCGACACCCAGGTCAAGGTGATCGCCGGACACGGCGGCCTGATCGACCGGGCCGGGCTGCAGGCCCTTGAGCTGCTGGTCGCCCCATTGCTGATGCTGTTCGACCCCACTGACCGCCTCGGCGAAGCCGCTTTTCGGCGGGCCCTGATTCACCTGAAAGGCGTGCACGAAATGCATCTGCTGCACGCCGGCGAAAACCCGATGGCCCGGGTGGTGGCCTGGTTTTCGCAACATTTGCATGGTTGACCGCAGCAATCACCCATTTTTGAGCCCCGGTATGTGATTTCCCGTATGGGCGGCCGGGCGGCAATCGATTAATCTTCGCCTCCTGCCCATTCCCGAGGAATTGCCATGCCGGTGATCGAAGTCCGCCACCCCCTGGTCAAACATAAAATAGGCCTGATGCGCGAAGGCGACATCAGCACCAAGAAGTTTCGCGAACTGACCGCCGAAATCGCCCGCCTGCTGACCTACGAGGCCTGCCGCGACTTCGAGCTGGAAAAAGTCACCATCGACGGCTGGGCCGGGCCGGTCGAGATCGACCAGATCAAGGGCAAGAAAGTCACCGTCGTGCCGATCCTGCGCGCCGGGCTCGGCATGCTGGACGGTGTGCTCGACCTGATCCCGAATGCCAAGGTCAGCGTCGTCGGCATCGCCCGCAACCACGACACCCTGATGCCGGAATCCTATTTCGAACGCTTCGTCGGCCAGCTCGACGAACGCCTGGCAATGATCATCGACCCGATGCTGGCCACCGGCGGCTCACTGATCGCCACCATCGACATGTTGAAGCGCAACGGCTGCAAGCACATCAAGGCGCTGGTCCTGGTCGCCGCGCCGGAGGGGATCAAGGCGCTCGAAGCCGCCCACCCCGACGTGCAGCTGTACACCGCCGCCATCGACAGCCACCTCAACGAAGTCGGCTACATCATTCCCGGCCTCGGCGACGCCGGCGACAAGATTTTCGGGACCAAGGAAGCATGAGCGCCGGCCACGAGCCGGTCTGGCGCACCGCCCTGTCCGGGGCGCAAATTCTCTTCGTCGCCTTCGGGGCGACGGTGCTGGTGCCGCTGCTGACCGGCCTCAACCCCAGCCTGGCGCTGCTCGGGGCCGGCGTCGGCACGCTGATCTTCCAGCTCTGCACCAAACGCCAGGTGCCGATCTACCTCGGCTCCAGCTTTGCCTTCATCGCCCCGGTCATCTACTCGGTGCAGACTTGGGGCATGCCGGCGACGCTCGGCGCGCTAGCCTCGGCCAGCTTTTTCTATTACGTCGCGGCCGGCCTGGTCAAATGGCGCGGCGTCGGCTTCATCCACCACCTGCTGCCGCCGGTCGTCATCGGCCCGGTGGTCATGGTCATAGGCCTCGGCCTGGCCCAAGTCGCGGTCGGCATGGCGACCGGCAAGGCCGGCGCAGCGCAGGTCGTGCCCTACGACACGGCGATCGCCATCGCCGCCATTTCTCTGCTGGCGACGATGTTGACCGCCATCCGCGCCCGCGGCCTGTTGAAGCTGGTACCGATCCTGGTCGGCGTCGCCGTCGGTTATGTCGTTTCGCTGGCGGTCGGCATCGTCGATTTCTCGCGAGTGACCGATGCCGCCTGGCTCGCCCTGCCGCAATTCGGCACGCCGGAATTCAACCTGGCCGCCATCCTGTTCATGATCCCGGTCGCCATCGCCCCCATCGTCGAACACGTCGGCGGCATCCTCGCCATCGGCTCGGTCAGCGGCAAGGACTACACCGAAAGCCCCGGCCTGCATCGCACACTGCTCGGCGACGGGCTGGCGGTCAATGTCGTCGGCCTGTTCGGCGGCCCGCCGGTGACCACCTACGGCGAAGTGACCGGCGCCGTCATGCTGACCAAAAACTACAACCCGGTGGTGATGACCTGGGCCGCCTGCTTCGCCATCCTGATGGCCTTCGTCGGCAAGTTCGGCGCCCTGCTGCAGACCATCCCGCTGCCGGTGATGGGCGGCATCATGGTCCTGCTCTTCGGCTCGATCGCCGGCATCGGCCTGAAGACGCTGATGGACGCCCGGGTGAACCTGTCCAGCGCGCGCAACCTGTGCATCGTTTCGGTGACGCTGGTCACCGGCATCGGCGGCCTGGCCGTGCAGATCGGCAGCTTCTCGCTGCAGGGCATCAGCCTGTGCGGCGTGCTCGCCGTACTGCTCAACCTGTTGCTGCCGAAGGATGAAGACGCAGCAAGCTGAGCATAAGCAACATCAACCAAGCCGGCCGCCCCCAGCGCCGGCTTTTTTTCGCCCCGATTTTTGCCATTTTTGACCGGTCGACCGCCGGGGTCGATACATCGAGTGAGCCGACCGCATGCGCTCATCGCTCCTGAGCAAGAAATGTGTTCGTGACCAAAGTCCTATCAGACAGCAACCGGCCACTAGCGGGCACTCGGTAACCCTGCCCCAAAGCAGACATTGCCCTGGGTCAGTTGTCCGGCATATTGATGTTGTTATACTGACAGACAATATTCCAAGTGACTTAAAGTAATGTGCTTAGTGCAATATATCCGGCGTCAGCAATTTCAATTTTTATACGGACCACTGTGTCCGTGTAAACACTGTTAGGCATGCTATGTGGATCGAAGAGTTTCTCCGTCTAATGACTGACAGCACTATTACGCTCGATGCAATTGACCGTGCTTATGCGTTAAAAGATAGAAATCTCCCGAGCAAGCTCTACAAGTTCCGCGCGATCAACGACTTTTCCGTATCAAATTTCGAGAATGACACCGTCTGGCTCTGCTCTGCCGACAAATATAACGATCCTTACGAATGCGCTACCACTTGGTCAGTACAGGATGTGCTGCGAGAACATACGAAGTCCAATATCAACAACCTGATTGCTCACGCCAAACTGGAAGAACATCTCTCACCCGCTGAGCTCGCCGTAGTGCATGCAGCGGATGATCCCATGATGGAGTTAACGAAACTTCTCATTGGGAGACACGAAGACATCTCTCCCGTGAAACGAGATGAGATGATTACCGCGCTCATCGACGTGTCGAATCGCATTTCCGCCGACAACATCCCTCGAATGAATTGCCTGATACAGCGTGGAATGAAGATCTGTTCTTTCAGCTCGCGCCTCGACTCTGTCGTTATGTGGGGGCATTACGCAGACTCTCATTCTGGCTTTGTCATGGAGTACGACGTTACCACTTGGCCGCCCGGAGATATCCGGCGACGAATACTGCATCCCGTAATCTATAGGCAGAGGCTCTTCGATGCCACGAAGTACCATCTGCAAGCCATTGGGAAAAAGGATTTCAATAACCTTTTCGGCGCCATTGCAGCCATCCACAAGTCCCCTGATTGGTCTTACGAAAACGAATGGCGCTTTGTCATCCCCATGGGAGAGTCGTTCTCAGACCAGAACTATCCAATGCCGACGCCAAGCGCGATATACATGGGGTCGCGAATTTCAGCTAACGACAGGGGCATTATCATGAGGATCGCTGAGAGAAAGGGAATTCCAGTAAGCGAAATGTCGCTGTCCCCTTTCGAGTTTTGCCTAATTCCAAATCTGATCGGTGAGGCATTGCATGCCTAACCTCTCGTTGCAGGGGACGCTCCGCCTATCGGCGGTGCGCCCCTGAACTTCAACGTTCGACCATTCGTATCCGATGGAAGAATTCAAGCCATTTCATCAATTGTTTGAGGCCGACGAACGGTGGAAATTTTTTGTTCTGAGGCACAAATCGACCGGACAAACCGAGCCGTACACGCTTCAGGCGCGATACGACGCAATTGCTTCAATCGAGTTACATCCGTCGGTTCCTGATGACATTATGGATGAGCACAACACCGCAAAGATGCTATGTGTCTATGCTTGGTTGTATTACCCATTTCATCAGGCTGCTGAACAAAAGGCCTTTGCAACACTTGAAATGGCGCTTGGTCGAATATATCCAAACATAAAGAAAGATGGGCTCAAGAAGCTTCTTTCACGCGCGGTGAATAATGGGGTCATAACTGACGTCGGTTTCAGCCACATCAAGGCGGACGAGTCCGATCCCATGAAGTACACCAGAACGCTACCGAATAGTATCCCCGACCTGCGGAATGCCCATGCACACGGCGAGCGGCTGCTTCATCCACACTCTGAGTTCACTGTTCGGAATTGTGCCGAAATCATTAATCAACTGTATCCGAAACCGTCCAACGTCTAACTTCACGTTCCTGAACGTCCGGTTTTACAAGCAGCCTACTTCCTCTTTGGGTCGATAGCACGTATCCGCCGAATGAAATAGCTGCCGCTCAAGGAGCTTCCTGCCCGAACGGCAGGTCACCGGCCCATTCCGGCCGAACACTGACCGAGCAGTCAACGGCAGCAAAGGCCGATTAGCTCCCGGTCACACCCCTCGCTGTACGACTGCTCGAATCAGTAATCGGCCGTTGGAGCATCAAGACGGCGAAGGTCCGCAGAGGGTCGTTTTGAGCCGGTCAGGTCGGATGCAATTTAGTTGTCAGCAGGATGCTGATTTCACGGCGGGTCGGGGCAACGTATCATCCGCCCCCTGTTTTTCCGAAACCGCGCCATGCCTTACCTGATTACCGTCACCATCCTCTGGGCTTTTTCCTTCAGCCTGATCGGCCAGTATCTGGCCGGTCAGGTCGATAGCGACTTCGCCGTCCTCATCCGCGTCGCCATCGCTGCCCTGTTGTTCACGCCGCTGACGCTATGGCGCGGCCTGCCGGCCCGCTTGCTGGGCGGCCTCTGGCTGGCCGGGGCGCTGCAGTTCGGCATCACCTACCTCTGCCTGTACCGCAGCTTCAGCGTGCTGACCGTGCCGGAAGTGCTGCTGTTTACGGTGCTGACACCGATCTACGTCACCCTGCTCGACGACGCACTGGCCCGCCGTTTCAACCCGTGGGCACTGGTCGCCGCGCTGGTCGCCGTCGGCGGCGGCGTAATCATCCGTTTCCAGAAACTGGAAGGCGACTACCTGATCGGTTTCCTGCTGCTGCAACTGGCCAACGCCACCTTCGCCGCCGGCCAGGTACTGTGCCGCCAGTTGCTGGCCCGCTACCCGACCGAACAGCCGCTGTATCGCTTCTTCGGCCATTTCTTTCTCGGGGCGCTGGCGCTGGCCCTGCCCTCCTTCCTGATTTTCGGCGACAGCAGTCGCCTGCCGCAAACCGCCATGCAGTGGGGCGTACTGGCCTGGATGGGCATCTTCGCCACCGCGCTCGGCATGTTCTGGTGGATCAAGGGCAGCACCCGGGTCGATGCCGGCACCCTGGCGGTGATGAACGAATTGCACGTCCCGGCCGGCCTGCTGGTCAATGTGCTGATCTGGAACCGCAACGCCGACCTGCCGCGCCTGGCGCTCGGCGGCGCGATCATCCTTGCTTCGCTCTGGCTGAACCGTCTAGGCCGGCGCCGAGTGCTCGCCCTGGCCTAGACGAGCGCTTGCTTCAGCGCTGCGCCAGCCACTTGAGCAGGCGTTCGAACAACAGATCGGGATCGACCGGCTTGCCGATATGGTCGTTCATGCCCGCCGCCAGGCAGCGCTGGCGATCCTCGTCGAAGGCGTTGGCGGTCATCGCCAGAATCGGCACGTGCGCTTTTCCCGGCAGCAAGCGAATAGCCTGGGTGGCCTCGATGCCGTTCATATTCGGCATCTGCATATCCATCAGGATCAGGTCGTAATCATTACATTGCACCAGTTCGAGCGCCTGCCGGCCGTCAGCCGCCAGATCGACGCGGGCTCCGACCTCTTTCAGCAATTCGCGCGAGACTTCCTGATTGATCGGTTCATCCTCGACGAGCAGGATGTAGGCGCCGGGATAGCGGGTTTTCAACTGCACTTCCGCCGAACCGAGTGACCCTCCGAAGGCCGCAGTTTCGGCAATGGCCGCCCGGCCCAGGCGGACGGTGAACCAGAAGCAGCTACCGAGACCCGGCTGGCTATCAACCCCGATTTCCCCCCCCATCATCAGGACCAGTCGCTTGCTGATGGCGAGACCGAGGCCGGTGCCGCCGTACTTGCGCGTCATCGAGCCGTCGGCCTGTTCGAAGGCGGTAAACAGGCGCGGCTGGTCTTCGCTGGAAATGCCGATACCCGTATCGCGAATTTCACAGCGGACGAGCACATCCTGTGCATTCTGCTCAAGCAAGGAGAGGCGCAGGGAAATCGAGCCGGCCTCGGTAAATTTGATGGCATTGCCGGTCAGATTGAGCAGGATCTGGCCCAACCGCAAGGGGTCGCCCTGCAGCGGCAGATCGGCCAGTTCCGGCGCCAGCTCGAGGTTCAGGACCAGCCCTTTTTCGGCAATCTTGGCATCGACCAACGACGACAGGTTCTCCAGCACCTGGCCCAGCTTGAAGCCGATGCCCTCCAGCTTGAGATAGCCGGCCTCGATCTTGGAAATATCGAGAATGTCGTTGATCACCGCCAGCAAATGCCGGGTGGCCTGGATGACCTTGAGCAACTGTGCCTTCTGCCGCTCGTCGGTTGCCCGGCGCAACGCCAGCTCCGCCATGCCGCTGATCGCATTCATCGGCGTCCGCAGCTCATGGCTCATGTTGGCGACAAACGTGCTCTTGGCGTGACTCGCCGCTTCGGCTGCCTCCTTGGCGACCGACAGTTCCTGCGTCTTTTGCTCGACCAGTTCGCTCAGGTGATTGCGGTGGCGCTCCAGTTCGGCCTCGACCCGCTTGCGCTCGGCAATGTCCGAATGCGTCCCCGACATGATCAGCGCTCGGCCGCTGGCATCCCGCTCGACGACGCGCCCCCGGGTCAGCACCCAATGCCAGTCGCCGGATTTCTCGCGACAGCGCAACTCGGCCTCGTGGTAAGGCGCCTGATCATGCAGATGACGCTGAATCGAAGCATGGGCGACGGCCAGATCGTCCGGATGAACATAAGCCGCCCAATTTTCGGGGGCGAGGTTCATTTCGCCGGGCGCGTAGCCCAGCATCGTCTCGAAACGCGGGCTGACGGTGAACTCATTGCTCTCCAGGTTCCAGTCCCAGAAGCCCTGATCTGACCCTTCCAGAACCCGGGCCAGGCGGGCAACGCTTTCCCGCAGGGCAGCATCGGCTTCCTTGCGCTCGGTGATATCGCGCGACAGGACGACGAAGTGCGGCATCTCGCCCGGCGCCCCCGGCTTGCGCGACAGCGACAGCTCGAACCAGCGCGTGCCCTGCGGCAAGGACAGTTCGAACTGAAAGCCTTCGGCAAAGCCATCGGCGTCGGCCTTGCGTACTGCTGCCATCACCACTTCGGCTGCAGCAGGCGGCAGGACATCGCTGACTTTCTTGCCGATCATTTCAGCCGGCGACCTGGCCAGCAGATCGAGCCGCGGCGAGTGATAATCGAGATAGCGGCCATCCAGCCCGAGTTCGAACAGCAGGTCGGGAATGGCGTCGAGCATGGCCATGACCTTGGCCTGCTCGGCCTCCAGGTGCCGGACCTTCTGCTTGACCTGCCAGCGGAGGAAGAAGACCGCCCCCGACATCAGCACCAGAAAAGCCGAGAGCAGGCCGAGTACCTGCCAGACCCGTGGCGGCACCAAGACGACTTCGCGCGTCCCTTGCCACTTCTTCAGGATCCGGGCGTATTCGGAATCCGGATCGCTCTGCCAGGCCAGCAGTTGACGATCAATCGCCGCCAGCAATTCCGGACCGCCTCCTTTCGCCGTCACGTAAAACAAGCGCGCCGGCTGAAAGACGATGGGCGTCGCCGACAGGCTGTAGGCCGGCGCGTTGTATTCGCCGAAAAGATTGTTGACCACCGCTGCGTCGGCCTTGCCGGCCACAACCAGCGCGAATGCTTCTTCGAGGCTGCTGGCCGGCACCATGGCCACATGCAGGCCAAAGCCAGTCATCATGTCAGTGAAGAATTGTTCCTGCACGCTACCGGTCAGCATGGCAACCCGCTTGCCCTCAAGTTCCAGGGCCGAGGCAATCGGCATGTTCGAGCGGCTGTAGATCTGCGACCAGCTATGCAGCGAGGGCGTGGCGTGAAAATCGAATAGCTGATCGCGTTGCGGCGAATAGGCGACGTCGGGCATCAGGTCGATTTGTCCGGCCTGTAGCGCATCGAGACAGGCCTGCCAGGCGCAGGGTACGTAGTTGAGCTGCCAGCCGGCCTGCTGGGCAATGCGGTTCAGGATATCGACCAGAATACCGGCTGGCTTGCCTTCGGCATCGACAAAAATCTTGGGGGCATTGGCGTAAACGCCAACCCTGACTACCGGGGCCGGTTGGCCGGCACCGGCCTCGGCAACGCCGCCCAGCACGCCGAGGGCGACCAGAAAAATTCGGCACAGGAAATGCACGACCAGGCGCATCACGGTTGGTTGATTATCTTCATGCAAGCAGGTTGGCGGCGGGAAAAATGCAAGGCGGTCTGCATCAGCCACAGGACAGTGGCAGGATAGCAGACTCCCCGGAGCGGCATCAGTCCCGAAAAGGCAGGAAGAACCTACGCCTCCTCAAAAAAGCAGACCTGGTTCCGGCCGCCCGCCTTGGCCCGGTACATGGCCTGGTCGGCCTGACGGATCAGTTCGTTGCAACGTTCGACATGGCCGCAGAAAACGGTGACGCCAATGCTTGGCGTACTGGCGCAGAGGTAGCCGCTCAGCCGATAGGTTTGATTGAGCAGGTTCAGTATCTTCTGGCTGACCTGCCCGGCGGCGCGGGACGCCTCGCAACTGTCGTCGCCGAGATCTTCCAGCAGGATGACGAATTCGTCGCCGCCGAGGCGGGCCACGCTGTCCTTTTCCCGCACCGCCGCCCGCAGGCGCTGGGCGACCTCGATCAGCAACTGGTCGCCGACCTGATGGCCCAGCGAGTCGTTGATCGCCTTGAAATTATCCATGTCGATGAAGAGCAAGGCGCCGAAGCGGCCACTGCGGCTGCTGGCGAGCAATTGTTGTTCAAGGCGGTCGAAGAGCAGCCGACGATTGGGCAACTTCGTCAGCGGATCATAAAAGGCCAGATCGCGAATCGCCGCTTCGGCCAGCTTGCGGTCGGTGATGTCGAGAATCACGCCATCCAGCCATTGCGCCTGGCCCTCTTTGTCATAGCTGACACAGCCCCGCTCGCTGACCCAGCGGGTCCGGCCATCGGCCGTGTTGATCCGGTATTCGATGCTGTAGGCGGTGCGCTCAGCCACCGCCTTGGCCAGACTTTCGCGGACGCTGGCCCGGTCTTCCGGGTGAATCAGCAGCACGTAGGACAGTTCACCGGAGAGGTAGCGTTCGCAAGGCTCACCGGTCAGTGCCTCGATCCCGTGGCTGAGATGGGTGACCGACCATGGCGATTTCAGGCTGACCCGGAAGACGGTGCCCGGGACGTTTTCGACCAGCGTCTTGAAACTGTCGCGACTTTCCTCGAGCTTCAGCGTCGCCTCGCTCATCTTTCGCCGGTGCCGCGCATTGGTGTACAACACGGCAAAAAACATCAGATCGAGGCCGAGCCCGCCAAGCAGGATCATTTGGGGTTGGGCACTGGCGGTGTTTTCCTCGAAGCGCCGACTGCTGTGAAAGCGTGCAGTCCACAGGTGGCCGCCGATTTCGAGCGGTATCTCGGTGACATGGCGCGCCTGCCGGGCCCTGTCTTCCGATGAAAAAAGCAGGCTGGCCGGGGTCGGACGCGCATCGAACAGTTCAATTTCGACCTCCCGACCCGGATCCTTGAACACTTCGTTCATCAGGTCATGGGCGCGAAACGGGCTATACACAAAGCCAAACAGCGCCTGCCGCCGCTCGGCGACGCTGGAAACCGGCAGACTGCTGCGGTAGACCGGCAAATAGATCAGAAAACCGGGCTGTGCCGCCTCATCCGTTTCCTGCACCAGCGTGACCTTGCCGGACAAGGCCGGCAGCCCACTGTCGCGAGCCCGCTCCATCGCTTCGCGGCGGACAGGTTCGGCAAACATGTCATAGCCCAGGGCGCGCACGTTGCGCCCGGAAAATGGCTCGATATAAACGATGCTGCTGTAAAGCGGCCGCTCGCCGACCGGCGTAATCCGGTAATCGGCAAAGCCTTCGCGCTGCATGGCCTGTTCATGCGCCACCCGCTGCTCGGCCGGCACCATCTCGGCGA
This sequence comes from Dechloromonas hortensis, assembly GCF_009469765.1. Taxonomy (GTDB): domain Bacteria; phylum Pseudomonadota; class Gammaproteobacteria; order Burkholderiales; family Rhodocyclaceae; genus Azonexus; species Azonexus hortensis. Next base: position 33,140 of record NZ_SSSQ01000012.1, on the reverse strand, counting down.
AACCGGTACCGAGGATGCCGGGGCGGGAAATTTCGAGCATCAATGGTTTGAGATAGGCCCGCCATTCACCGCGGCTGACCGCATCGCTCGCCGAAAAAAGACCGGCCGCGCCGCGCAGCACAAGTTCGTAATCCTGCATACGATCGAGCAGCACCTGTTTTTCCTGCTCGGTCCGGTAGTGAAAGCGATCCTCGGCGCGCTTGGCGAAATCCGCTTCCGAATAGCGCCAGAGACCCAGCGTGACGAGAACCGACAAGGCCAGCGCCCCCCAGGCGACACCCTCGCACGCCAGCAGGTCGTTCAGTCGCGACAACGGAGGGCTTTCCGTACTCGGCATCCAGGCAACTCCACGAATCCAGCCATTGAATGAATATAGACCTTCCCTGATGCAGTGCAATCGGGGAAAGCTCCGGGCTTGAGGCAGGCACCGAAGACGATTCGACATCGCCCGGCGGGAAAAGCGGCAGACGGGGCAACTTCATGAAGAATGCGTATTCGCCCCGAATACGGAAAGATCAGCATCAGGCGTTTGAGGCGAAGGCCAGGCCAGAGTTCCGCCGTGTAGAATTCATGAAATTCAATTAAACAGGCCGCCAAGGCCGATACAGGGGGTATTCATGAAATCACTCGGCTTGTCTGCCGTTCTCGTCTCGCTGGCCCTTGGCCTTGCCGTCGATGCCCATGCCAAGGGCTTTCGCTCGCATTCTTCATCACACTCGTCCTCGCACAGCTCGTCGCACCCGAGCGACAGCCACCCGACCAGCCATCCGTCCGATAGCCATGCCAGCGAAGGTGGCGGCGTCATCCGCAACGCCATTGCCCGCCCCCACCGCTCAGAGCGGAGCGGTAACGATTCGGGCACCGGCTCCGCAGCAAGCACTGCCGGCGAGGAGAACTCACCGGCCCGCCAGGCCCAGCAAGCCGCCCTCGCCAAGGTCAACGCCGAAGCCGAAGCAGCCGCCCAGGAAAAGAAGCGCCAGCAAGCCGAACAGGCCGCCGCGGCCGCCGTCGAGCAACAAAAACGCCTCGACGCCGAGACCGCTGCCCGCGAGCGCGAACGCATCGCCCTTGAACGTGTGCAGCGCCAGGCGGCCTGGGAAGCCCGCTGCCAGATCAAGCCTGTGATGAGCGATCTGGAAATCAGTACCTGCCGCGAGGTGTGGACGACGCCGGCCCGCTGAGCGCCGCTTGCCGCGACCGGGAGTGCGGCAGATCGCGGTTTTTGCCGTTTTCACGGCGTTGACCGCAGGCATCGCCAAGCGTCTGACGCAGCGATGAAAAAATATGGCCGGGGCCGGGAAGTTATAATTCCTCCCCCGCCACGCTGCACCGCGCCATAGTGTCCGCTCCCAAATCCCTGCTTTCCCTCCCCGCCCTGCCCAAACCCGGCGCCCGCCTCGACCTGCCGCCGCAGGCCGGCTCCGCCGACGCCCTGGCGCTGGCCGAACTGGCCGCCCAGAGCAAGGGCCGCCTGCTCGCCGTGGTCACCGCCAGCGCCGCCGATGCACAGCGCCTGCTCGACGAAATCCCGTGGTTTGCGCCGGGCCTCAAGGTGCGCCTGCTTCCGGACTGGGAAACGCTGCCCTACGACCACTTCTCGCCGCACCAGGACCTGGTATCCGAGCGTCTGGCAACGCTGTGGGCGGCGCTGCAGGGCGAGGTGGAAATCCTGCTGGTACCGGCGTCGACCGCCGTCAACCGGCTGGCGCCGCCGGAATTCATGGCGGCCTACACTTTCGAGTTCAGGAAGGGCCAGAAGCTCGACGCCGAGAAATTCCGCAGCCAGGTGACGCTGGCCGGCTACGCCCACGTGACGCAGGTGGTGTCGCCCGGTGAATACTCGATCCGCGGCGGCCTGATCGACCTTTTCCCGATGGGCTCGCAACTGCCCTACCGGCTCGACCTGTTTGACGACGAGATCGAAAGCATCAAGACCTTCGACGTCGACACCCAGCGCACCGTCTATCCGGTCGCCGAAGTCCGCCTGCTGCCGGCCCGCGAATTCCCGATGGACGACAAGGGGCGTACCCATTTCCGCCAGGCCTTCCGCGAACGCTTCGAGGGCGACCCGGCCAAGTCGGGCATCTACAAGGACATCTCGACCGGCATCGCCAGCGCCGGTATCGAGTATTACCTGCCGTTGTTCTTCGACGAAATGGCGAGCATCTTCGACTACCTGCCGAAGGATGCCGTCTTCGTCACCCACGGCGACGCGCCGGCCGCCATCGCCGCCTTCTGGGCCGACACCAAGTCGCGCTACAACCTGTTGCAGGGCGACAAGGCGCGGCCGCTGCTAGCGCCGGACGAACTGTTCCTGACTGACGAAGCCTTCTTCACCGCGGCCAAGGCCTACGGTCGACTGGCGCTGGCCGGCAAAAACGGCGAAGCCACCGGAAAACTGCCCAACGTCGCCGTCGACCGGCGGAGCGACGATCCGCTCGGCGCCCTGAAGAATCATCTGGCCAGTTTCAAGGGCCGCGTCCTGCTCGTCGCCGAAACCGCCGGCCGCCGCGAAACGCTGGCCGCGATGTTCGCCGAACACGGCCTGAAACCCGCCGCCAGCGCCGACTTCGCCGGTTTTCTGGCGAGCGATGCAAAGCTGGCCTTGGGCATCGGCCCGCTGCAGGCCGGCTTCGCGCTCGACCAGCTGGCCTTCATCACCGAAACCGAACTCTTCGCCGGCACGCCGCGCCGCACCCGGCGCGAAGCGGCCAAGAAAGCCACCTTCGACAACTGGCTGAAGGATCTCACCGAACTCAAGGTCGGTGACCCGGTCGTCCATGAAAGCCACGGCATCGGCCGCTACCAGGGCCTGGTTCGGATGGATCTCGGCCTCGGCGAGCAGGAGTTCCTCGAACTGCACTACGCCAACGAAGCCAAGCTCTTCGTGCCGGTGGCACAACTGCACGTCATTTCCCGCTACTCCGGCGCCGATCCGGAAAGCGCGCCGCTGCACACCCTCGGCTCCGGTCAGTGGGAAAAGGCCAAGCGCAAGGCGGCCGAACAGGCGCGCGACACCGCCGCCGAACTGCTCGCGCTGTACGCCGCCCGCGCCGCCCGCCAGGGCCATGCCTTCGATTTCCAGGAAAACGATTACGAAGCCTTCGCTGACGGTTTCGGCTTTGAAGAGACCAACGATCAGGCGCAGGCGATCGCCGCCGTCATCGAGGACATGCGCTCGGGCAAGCCGATGGATCGCCTGGTCTGCGGCGACGTCGGCTTCGGCAAAACCGAAGTCGCCCTGCGCGCCGCCTTTTGCGCGGTGGCCGGCGGCAAGCAGGTCGCCGTGCTCTGCCCGACCACCCTGCTCTGCGAACAGCATTACCAGACCTTCGCCGACCGCTTCGCCGACTGGCCGGTCAAGATTGCCGAAATCTCCCGTTTCAAGACCGCCAAGGAATCGGCGCAAGCCTTGCAGGAACTGGCTGAGGGCAAGATCGACATCATCATCGGCACGCACAAGCTGATCGGCAAGGACGTCAAGTTCAACCGTCTCGGTCTGGTCGTCATCGACGAGGAACACCGCTTCGGCGTGCGCCAGAAGGAAACGCTGAAGGCGATGCGGGCCGAGGTCGATGTGCTGACCCTGACCGCAACGCCGATCCCACGTACGCTGGCGATGTCGATGGAAGGCCTGCGCGACTTCTCGGTGATCGCCACCGCGCCGCAAAAGCGGCTGGCGATCAAGACCTTCGTCAGCCGCTTCTCCGACGGCATCATCCGCGAAGCGGTGCTGCGCGAACTGAAGCGCGGCGGCCAGGTGTATTTCCTGCACAACGAGGTCGATACCATCGACAACATGCGGGAGAAGCTGGAAAAACTGGTGCCCGAAGCGCGCATCGTCATCGGCCACGGCCAGATGAACGAGCGCGAACTGGAGCGCGTCATGCGCGACTTCACCGGCCAGCGCGCCAACGTGCTGCTGTGCACGACCATCATCGAGACCGGTATCGACAACCCGCACGCCAACACCATCCTGATCAACCGTGCCGAAAAGTTCGGCCTTGCCCAGTTGCACCAGTTGCGCGGCCGGGTCGGCCGGTCGCATCACCAGGCCTACGCCTACCTGCTGGTCCAGGACGAGAAGGCGCTGACCAAGCAGGCCAAGCTCCGCCTCGAAGCAATTCAGGCGATGGAAGAACTCGGCTCCGGCTTCTTCCTCGCCATGCACGATCTGGAAATCCGCGGCGCCGGCGAAGTGCTCGGCGACAACCAGTCGGGCGAAATGCAGGAAGTCGGCTTCAACATGTACACCGAGATGCTCAATCGCGCGGTGGCCCATCTGAAACAGGGCAAGGTCATCGAAACCGCCGACCTGACCCAGCCGCTCGGCATCGGCAGCGAAATCAACCTGCGCACGCCGGCCCTGCTCCCCGACGGCTACTGCCCGGATGTCCATGAGCGTCTGACGCTCTACAAGCGCCTTGCCAACTGCGAAAGCAGCGAGGACATCGATGCCCTGCAGGAAGAATTGATCGACCGCTTCGGCGAACTGCCGCTGCAGGCGCAAGCCCTGCTGGCAACGCATCGGCTGCGCTTGCTGGTCAAACCGTATTGCATACAAAAGCTGGATGCGACCAGCGAGCAGATTTCCATCCAGTTCAGCCCGGAGTTCGCCAAACTGGCGCCGATCGAGCCGATCAAGATCATTAATTTGATTCAAAAGAATCGCAGCTATAAATTAGCTGGACAGGATAAAATTTCCCTTCTACGCCACTGCCCCACCTTGAACGATAAGGTCGCCGCAGTAAAAGACATGATTCGCCAGCTGACCAATTGATATGACGACCCACGACATTGAAAACGTAAACGTGACTGCCTTCGACAACATGCCGACGCCGGAAGAAATCCACGCCCGGCTGCCGATCTCCGAGAAGGCCGCCCGCACGGTCACGCACGGTCGCAATCTGCTGCGCAAGATCCTCGACCGCAAGGATCACCGCCTGTTCGTCGTCGTCGGCCCCTGCTCGATCCACGACCCGGTGGCCGGCCTCGATTACGCCCGCCGCCTGAAGGCGCTGTCCGATGAAGTCGGCGACACGCTGCAGATCATCATGCGCGTCTATTTCGAAAAACCACGCACCACGGTCGGCTGGAAGGGCTACATCAACGATCCGTTCATGGACGACAGCTTCCGCATCGACGTCGGCATGGCCAAGGCCCGCGAATTCCTGCTCCAGGTGGCCGAAATCGGCCTGCCGACCGGCACCGAGGCGCTCGACCCGAACTCGCCGCAATACTACGGCGACCTCATCACCTGGACGGCCATCGGCGCCCGCACCACCGAATCGCAGACCCACCGCGAAATGTCGTCCGGGCTGTCCACGCCGGTCGGTTTCAAGAACGGCACCAGCGGCGACCTCGGCGTCGCCATCAACGCCATTCTCTCCGCCTCCAAGCCGCACTCCTTCCTCGGCCTGACCAGTCAGGGCCGGGTCGCCGTCGTCCGCACCAAGGGCAACGCCTACGGCCACATCGTGCTGCGCGGCGGCGACGGCCGGCCGAACTACGACACCGTTTCCATCGCCATGGTCGAACAGGCGCTCGACAAGGCCAAGCTGCCGCACAACATCGTCGTCGACTGCTCGCACGCCAACAGCTTCAAGAAGCCGGAACTGCAACCGCTGGTCATGGCCGATGTCGTCAATCAGGTCCGCCTCGGCAACAAGTCGCTGGTCGGCGTGATGATCGAATCGAACATCGAAGCCGGCAACCAGTCGATCCCGGCCGACCTCAGCCAGCTGAAATACGGCTGCTCGGTGACCGACGGCTGCGTCGACTGGGCAACCACCGAAAAGATGATCCGCGACGCGGCAGTGCTGCTGCGCGATGTGCTGCCGGATCGCAGGTAAGCAATCGGTGGCGTGGCGAAACACTTCGCCACGCCACCGGAAAATGCCATGACTCTTCAGGCATCCTTGAAGACCTGGGCAAGGCAGATCAAGCAGCAAACCCTGACGGTCTATTTCGCCGCGCGCGATCCGCGCACACCCTGGGCGGTCAGGCTGCTGGCCCTGCTCGTTGCAGCCTATGCCCTCAGTCCGATCGACCTGATTCCCGACTTCATTCCGCTCATCGGTTACCTTGATGACTTGTTGATTGTTCCGCTCGGACTGGCGCTGGTTGTCCGCCTGACCCCGCCGGAAGTCATTCAATCGTCGCGTGAACAAGCCGCTCATTTCGCCGGCAAACCGGTCAGCTATGGCGCTGCGTTGGTCATCCTGCTCCTTTGGCTGATCCTGGCAGCATGGCTGGTCCGTTGGCTGATCGAGATTGCCGATTTCTAGCTCCACCTCCCCAAAAAAATGCCCCTCGCTCCCTACCTCGACACCTTTCCCTGCCTCGGCGAAGCCTGCTACATCCACGACTCCGCCCAGGTCATCGGTGATGTGCAGATCGGCCGCGATTCGTCGGTCTGGTGCAATACCGTGTTGCGCGGCGACGTCAATCGCATCGTCATCGGCGACTGCAGCAATATCCAGGACTTCGCGATGGGCCATGTCTCGCATAGAAATGCGGCGAAGCCTGACGGTTCGCCGCTGATCATCGGCAACCACGTCACCATCGGCCATTCGGTGATCCTGCACGGCTGCACGGTGGGTGATGAATGCCTGATCGGCATGGGTTCGATCGTGATGGACGATGCGGTGATCGAAAAACAGGTCATGCTCGGCGCCGGCAGCCTGGTTTCGCCCGGCAAGACGCTGGAAAGCGGCTACCTGTATGTCGGTCGGCCCGCCGTCAGGGTGCGCGCCCTGAGCCCGGAAGAAATTGCCTATCTGCGCTATTCGGCGGAACATTACGTCCGCGTCAAAAACAACTACCTGGCAACGGCCCGGCCTGCCTCTAACGAACAAACACCATGAACCTGATTATCCAGGGCGGCGCGCTGCCCACCTTCCTGCTCGAACGCATCGTTGCCGCCACCGGCGCCAGCCAGGTCGAGCCGCGTCCGCCGCAAGTCGTTCGCCTGCACGGGGCCAGCCGCACCGCCGAGTTCGACGCGCTGATCCCGCTCATCGAAGCCGAAAAGCTGGACTGGGCCTTCGTCGACGCCGGCCGCAAGCTCTCCGATTTCGGCCTGATCTGCTTCGACATGGATTCGACGCTGATCACCATCGAGTGCATCGACGAACTGGCCGACTTCGCTGGCAAGAAGGAAGAGGTTTCCAGCGTCACCGAAGCCGCGATGCGCGGCGAAATCGACTACCGTGAAAGCCTGCGCCGCCGCCTGGCCCTGCTCGCCGGGCTCGACGCCCGCGTTCTGGCTCGCGTTTACGGCGAGCGCCTGCTGCTCTCGCACGGCGCCCGCGAACTGCTGGAGGCGGCGCAAAACGCCGGCCTGCGCACCGCCATCCTGTCCGGCGGCTTCACCTATTTCACCGAGCGCCTGCGCATCGAACTCGGTTTCGATTTCGCGACCTCGAACGAACTGGAAATTTCCGGCGGCAAGCTGACCGGCAAGGTCGTCGGCGACATCGTCGATGCCAGCGCCAAGGCCCATCACCTGGCCCGGCTGACTGACGAACTGGGCCTCAAGAAGGAGCAGGTCATCGCCTGCGGCGACGGTGCCAACGACCTGATGATGATGGCCCAGGCCGGTCTCTCGGTGGCTTTCCACGCCAAGCCGGCCACCCGCGCCAAGGCCGATGTCGCGATCAACTTTGGCGGCCTGGATTCGCTGCTCAATCTGTTCGACTGAAAATCGCCCGTTTTCGGCAGTTGACCGCAGGCATGCGGCATCACTGGCACCAAGCCGGTGCATCCTGGCCCAGCGCTGCCTGAAACGGTGCTGTAAAAACACCAGAAACATCCTATCCATGGGTCTTTCCGGTGTTTTTCCATAGGCACATGCCTTGCTAGCACTCCATACACATTGGGCGCCTGGAGCGTGGCATGACGAAATACAAGGGCATCGAGGTCAAGGACACCGTGCGGGCGCTGCTGCCGCACATGCCGCTGATCGAGGAATACCGTGAAATGCTGCAGACGCTGCAGGCGGTTTGGGACAACCTGAACCTGCTCGGCCAGATGTCGGGCACCACGGCCGAGATCGGCCAGACCCGCGAAGCCTTCTCCAGCCTGACCGGCGAATTGCTGAACAATCTCGCCGAGCGAACGCTGGCCAAACGCGAGCAGGAAATGAAGGCGAAGTCGCAGGTGGCGATCGACATCCTGATCCGCAACCTGTTCGAGCGGACGGCCGATATCGGTTTCCTCAGTACCGACGACGTGATCCGCAGCTTCGCCGCCCAGCCCGGCGAGCCCTTTGAGTTGCAGCAGCGTTTCCGCGAATACGTCCGCAAGTATTCGGTGTACGAGGATGTCGTGCTGCTCTCGCCGCAAGGCGAAGTCCTGGTCCGCCTCGGGTCGGACGGTGGCAACCCCAGCGGCAACACCAGCATCCGCGATAGCTGGGTGCGCGAAGCGCTGGTCACCCAGGCCGCCTATGTCGAAGCCTACGCCCATTCCGCCCTTTTCCCCGAGCGGCCACGCTCGCTGATCTACGCCTACCGGATCACCGCGCCGAGCGGCGAGACGCTCGGCGTACTGGCCCTGTGCTTCCGCTTTGCCGATGAAATGCAGCGCATCTTTGCCGAACTGTCGCAGGCCGACGATCCGGGGGTGATTGCCCTGCTCGACGGCACCGGCCAGGTCATCGCCAGCAGCGACCGTTGGCAGATTCCGCTCGGCGCCGAACTGAGCCTGCCTTCCAACCAACTGCAGCGCCTGCGCTTTGCCGGCCGCAGCTACCTCGCCTTTGCCAGCGACACCAAGGGCTACCAGGCCTACATGGGGCCCGGCTGGCGCGGTCTGGTGATGATGCCCGTCGCCCAGGCCTTCGAAGCCCAGACCGACAACCAGCTCGACGGTATCGCCCCCAGCCTGGTCGCCTCGGCCATTTCGGGCGGCCGCGCCTTTCCGGAAGCGCTGCAGGCCATTCCGCGCCAGGCCGCGGCCATCCAGCGCGACCTGAGCCGGGCGGTATGGAACGGCACGGTCCGGCAGAGCGTTTCGTCGGCCTCGATCAATGCCAGCTTTTCCAAGATCCTGCTCTGGGAGATCAGCCGCATCGGCATGAGCATGCGTGAGGTTTTCTCCAGTTCGATCGGCAACCTGCAGGCCACGGTACTCTCCTCGGTGCTCGCCGACAGCCAGTTCCTCGCCGCGCTGGCCATCGACATCATGGACCGCAATCTCTACGAGCGCGCCAACGACTGCCGCTGGTGGGCACTCGACGCAACGATTCGCCGGCTGATGGATACGGGCCCGGAAACCGAACGCCAGTCAGGCCTGGAAACGGTGATCCGCTACATAAACAGCCTGTACACCGTTTACGACAACATCGTGCTCTTCGATACGACGGGTACGGTGAGCGCCGTTTCCAACCCGGCCTATGCCGAACTGGTCGGCAACCGGCTCGACGAACCCTGGGTCGGATCATGCCTCGAACTGCGCGACAGCCAGAGCTACACAGTCTCCAGCTTCACACGCACCCGCCTCTATGCCTCGCGACCGACCTATGTCTATCTGGCGGCGCTGCGCTCGGCGGACGACAGTCGCGTCACCGGCGGCATCGCCATCGTCTTCGATGCCGAGCCACAGTTTGCCGCCATGCTGCACGACTCGCTGCCGCGGGAAGCCAACGGCGAGGCCGTTGCCGACAGCTTTGCCGTCTTTGTCGATGGGCAATCGACGATCATCGCGTCGAGCAACAGCGCCTATCGGATCGGCAGTAGCCTGGCGCTCCCCGACGAACTCCTGAATCCGCCGGCTGCCGGCTGCTCCCGACTGATCAACCTGAACGGCCAGGTGATGGCCGCCGGCGCCCGTCGCTCATCGGGCTACCGCGAATACAAAGGCATCGAGGACGACTACCGCAACGAAGTGACTGCCGTTGTTTTCGTGCCGCTGGGTGAATACCGGCCGGAAGCCGGCCTGGGTAGTGCCGGCGGCGAAGTCGCCAGCCGGCGCTCAGTCATCCCGACCGGGATTTCCAGCCGGGAAATCGCCACCTTCCATCTCGCCGGCCACTGGCTCGGCCTGCCGGTCGGCGATGTCGTCGAAGCGATCGAAGCCAACGGTGCCGCCCGCCTGGCGAATGCGCCGAAGGAGGTTTACGGCGCCCTGATCTATCGCAACGAATCGCTCCCCATCTACAACCTTCACGCCGCACTCGGCCTCAGCGAACCGGCCGGCGCCGAGAGCGGCCGCCAGATCGTGGTCGTGCGCGATGAAAACGGGGGCAATTTCGGGATTCTGGTCGATAGGCTGGGCGAGATTCTCGAAGTGCCGAGTGCCGACATCGAAGACCTGTCCAACATCTATGTCGGCATCGCCTCGGTCCTCGCCTCGGTGGTCAAGACCACGCCGCAAAACGGTGGCGCCATGCTGGTCCTGCTCTCGGTCGCCAGCATGAGCCAGCATCTGCATGCCAAACCGCTGCCGGCGGCGCTGGCCGACTAGACGGGTGGCTGGCGCAACTGCTCGAAGGCCGCGTTGGCCGACAGGAAAACCTGGCCGCTCAGGGATGACCACAACGCCGAGCGCTGCAGTCGGTCCTGAACCGGCCCCCGGACCTCAGCCAGGTGCAGGCGGATGCCCCGCTCGGCAAGGTCCTGATTGAGTTCGGCAAAGACCTCGACCGCCGTAGTATCCATCAGGTTGACGGCGCTCATCACCAGCACCAGATCGCGGGCTTCGCCTATCCGCTCGAGTTCTTGGTTGATCCGCATCTCGACTGCGCCGAGATTGCCGAAGAACAGGCGTTCATCGATCCGGACGAAGAGCACGCCGGGAATGGTCTCGACCGCGTAGCGTTCGACATTGCGGAAATGTTCGCTGCCCGGCAGCCGACCGACCACCGCGATATGCGGCGTACTCACCCGGTAGAGCAAGGTCGCCATCGACAGCACGATGCCCAGGCCGATACCAGTTTCCAGACCGAGCAGCAGCACCCCGCCCGCCGTGCCGAGCAAGGCCATGGCATCGGCCCGGTCGTAGGCCCAGGCTTGGCGCAGCGCCTGGACATCGATCATCGACCAGGCGGCCATCATGATGCTGGCGGCCAGCACGGCTAGCGGCAGGCGTTCGAACCAGTGTGCCGCGCCGGCCAGCACGCCGATCATCGCCAGCGCCGAGACCAGGCTGGCCAGCGGCGTCTGCGCCCCGGCCGCGACATTGATCGCCGAGCGCGACAAGCCGCCGCCGACCGGCATGCCGCCGTAGAAGGCAGCCACCACATTGGCGGCGCCGAGGCCGACCAGTTCGGCATTGGCATCGACCCGCTCGCGCCGCTTGATGGCCAGCGCCTGCGCCATCGTGATGCCCTGCACCATGCCGATCAGCGTCATCACGAAGGCCGGCACAATCAGCAGTTTGATCGACTCGTAACCGGGCAGGAAAAACTCGAAACCGGGAATACCGGCCACCACCGCCCCGACCACGGCGACGCCGCGCGTCCGGTCGAGATCCAGCCAGACCACTGCCAGCGTGCCGAACAGTACGACAACCAGCGGCATCAGGCGCCCGATGAAGGCAGCCCGGGGCGCCCCCAGACCAAGCCGCCCGAGCAGGCCACCCAGCCCGTGGCGGGCGAAAGCCAGCGCGGCCAGCGCGAGCAGGCCGATCAGCACGGTCGGCCCATGACTGTCGGCCAGTTTGCCGAGCAGATCAACAACCAGTTCGGCGCTGCTGCGGCCCTGCGGTGCGATACCGAGCAGGTACTTCATCTGGCTGATGATGATCAGCACGGCCGAGCCGGAAATGAAGCCGCTGATCACCGGCCGGCTCAGCAATTGGGAAAGGAAGCCCAGGCGCAGTACACCGCAGGCGAGCAGCATGAGGCCGGAAAAGAGCGAGAGGACAGCCGCCAGCAGGATGTATTCGGCCGAACCGGGGGCGGCCAGTGGGCTGAGCACGGCATAGGTCATGATTGCCGTAATCGCCACCGGCCCGACCGCCTGGACCATGCTGCTGCCGAGCAGCGCATAGGCGATCACCGGAAAAATGCTGACGTACAGTCCCATCTGCGGCGGCAGGCCGGCCAGCAAGGCGTAGGCCAGGCTTTGCGGAATGACCAGCACGGTGACGATCAGGCCGGCCGCCAGATCGGCCCCCAGTTTCTGCCTGGGGTAAGCGGCCAGCCAGCCAGGTAAGAAGCGGCGCAGCAAAGTCATTGCTCGAAGGGAAGAGGTAAGGCCGGCCGACGGCAGGCAACCCCGGCAGTATCAGGGGCGCCGCTTCGGCGCGTCAATCAGCGCCGGAAAAACGGCAATTAATGCAGGTCGACCGCGTGCTGCTTGAGCAGGTCGAGCGGCACGATTTCCAGTGCCGCCTGATTGGTCGAATTGAGCGAAACCTGCGGTGCCTTGCCGGCCTTGCAGGCTTCCAGCCAGCGCGCCGCACACAGGCACCAGCGCTGCCCCGGCTGCAGACCGGGAAAATCGAATTCCGGGCGCGGTGTCGACAGGTCGTTGCCGCGCGCTTTTGAAAACTCGAGGAACTCGGCCGTCAGCACGACGCAGACGGTATGGCTGCCGAAATCCTCTTCCGAGGTATTGCAGCAGCCATCGCGGAAAAATCCGGTCAGCGGCCTGTCGCTGCAGGTCAGCAGCGGCCCGCCCAGGACGTTGAGCTGGCTGCCGCGCCCCGGAAAATCGCGGGTTTTCACGAAACCTCGTCGATCCAGGCTTGCTGGATGGCTTCGAGAATTTTCTCTCCGCAGTGCTTCGGGTCGTCATTGAAACCGGGCAATGCCATCACCCAGTCGCGCAGATCGACAAAATTCAGTTTCAGCGGATCCTTGTCCGGGTGCGCCTCGCTCAGCTCAATGGCGATATCGTTGATGTCGGTCCATTTCATTTGCGGTGCCCCTCCTTGGCCATGTTGAGACTGTATTTCGGAATTTCGACGACCAGCGGCGTCTTGCCGACAATCGCCTGGCAGCCCAGGCGGGAATTCGGCTCCAGGCCCCAGGCCTTGTCGAGCAGATCTTCCTCTTCCTCTTCGGCCGGTGCCAGCGAATTGAAGCCTTCACGGACGATGACGTGGCAGGTCGTGCAGGCACAGGACATTTCGCAGGCGTGATCGAGTTCGACGCCATTTTCGAGCAAGGTCTCGCAGATGGACTTGCCCTCTTCCGCCTCGATGACGGCGCCGTCCGGGCAGTTTTCGACGTGCGGCAGGACGATCAGTTGCGTCATGCTTCTTCTCCCATTTTGATGTCGTCGACCTTGCGGCCGGACAGCACTTTCTTGATGCTCTGGTCCATGCGGCGATGGGCAAAGGCCTGAGTCTCGTAGCCGAGGTCGTCCATCGCGATGTTGATCAGGCGCCGATTGTCGCCCTGCATCGTTTCAGCGAGCTTGGCGATCGTTTCCTTGATCTTGGCGGTTTCCGCCTCGTTCAGCAGATGCGGGTCTTCCTTCATCGCTGCTTCGGTTGCCTCGATCATGCGCTGGGCCTCGACGATGGCCTCCTTCAGCGCGCGATTGATCGCGTCATCCTTGGCGTGCTCCATCGAATCCTTGAGCATGCCGGCGATTTCGTCGTCGGACAGGCCATAGGACGGCTTGACGGTGACGCTCGCCTCGACGCCGGTGGTCTGCTCACGGGCCGCGACCGACAGCAGGCCGTCGGCATCGACCTGGAAGGTGACGCGAATGCGCGCCGCCCCGGCCACCATCGGCGGAATGCCCCGCAACTCGAAACTAGCCAGCGAACGGCAGTCGGAAACCAGTTCGCGCTCGCCCTGGACGACGTGGATCGTCATCGCCGTCTGGCCGTCCTTGAAAGTGGTGAATTCCTGGGCACGGGCGGTCGGAATGGTCGAATTGCGCGGGATGACCTTCTCGGTCAGGCCGCCCATCGTTTCCAGGCCGAGCGAGAGCGGAATGACGTCGAGCAGCAGCCAGTCGTCCTTGCCGGTCTTGTTGCCGACCAGCAGATTGGCCTGGGTGGCGGCGCCGAGGGCGACCACCTTGTCCGGGTCGAGATTGGTCAGCGGCTCCTGGCGGAAGAAATCGCCGACCGCTTTCTGGATCTGCGGCATGCGCGTCGCGCCACCGACCATGACGACGCCCTTGATGTCCTCGGCCCGCAGGCCGGCATCGCGTAGCGCCTTCTTGACCGGCTGTAGGGTCTTCGAAATCAGGGTCTGGGTGATTTCCGCAAAGGTCGCCACATCCAGCTTGAGGTCGATCATCTCGCCGGTGGACAGGCGGGCGGTGAGCGGGGCCTCGGCGTTGTTGGTCAGGAATTCCTTGGCCTCGCGGCAGCGCATCATCAGCAGGCGCCCATCTTCCGGCGACAGCGGCTGCGGCTTGGCCTGCTCGATGACCCAGCACAGGATGCGGTGATCGAAGTCGTCGCCGCCGAGCGCTGAATCGCCGCCGGTGGACATCACTTCGAAAACGCCCTTGGTCAGTTTCAGGATGGAAATGTCGAAGGTGCCGCCGCCGAGGTCGTAGACGGCATAAACGCCTTCTGCCGCATTGTCCAGCCCGTAGGCGATGGCCGCCGCGGTGGGTTCGTTGAGCAGGCGCAGCACATTGAGGCCGGCCAGCCGGGCGGCGTCCTTGGTCGCCTGGCGCTGGGCATCGTCGAAATAGGCCGGCACGGTGATCACGGCCCCGACCAGATCGCCGCCGAGAGCGGCTTCCGCCCGGCCCTTCAGGCTTTTCAGAATCTCGGCAGAGACTTCGACCGGGCTCTTGATGCCGGCAATCGTCTTGACCTTGACCATGCCCGGCGCTTCGATGAAGTCGTAGGGCATCGATTCGACGTGCGAAATGTCCTTCAGGCCGCGGCCCATGAAGCGCTTGACCGAAATGATCGTATTGCGCGGGTCGACCGCCTGCTTGGTCTGCGCGTCGTAGCCGACTTCGGTGCTGTTGTCGGCGTGATAACGCACGACGGACGGCAACAGCGGACGGCCATGCTCGTCGCTGAGGCAGATCGCAATGCCGCTGCGCACGGTGGCGACCAGCGAATTGGTGGTGCCGAGGTCGATACCGATGGCGAGCTTGTGCTCGTGGGGGGCGGCCGACTCTCCGGGCTCGGCAATTTGAAACAGGGCCATTTTTATTCTTCCAGCGACGCCAGCGCGTCGTCGATTTCGTGCAAAAGTTTTTCCAGGAACATCAGCCGGCGCACGCGGTCGGTGGCCAGCGTCAAACTACCGGTATCGTCGAGCAACTCGGCGAGTTCCTGATAGCGGGCGTTAATGTCGCCACGCAGGCGATTGTGCAGATGCTCGAGTTCGTGATGATCGCCGCCATTGCGCGCATCCATCACCGCTTCGCGCCATTCCATCTGTTCCATCAGGAAATCGCCCGGCATCGCGGTGTTGCTTTCCGCCTGGATGTCGTGTCCGTCCAGATGCAGCAGGTATTTGGCCCGCTCCAGCGGTTTCTTCAGCGTCAGGTAGGCTTCGTTGGCGTGCGTCGCCCACTGCATCGACAGCCGGCGCTCGGCTTCACCGGCATTGGCGAAGCGATCCGGGTGCACTTGCGCCTGAATGTCGCGGTAACGAGAGTCGAGATCGGACAGATCGAGCCGGAAGGCCCGATCCAGTCCAAACAGCGTGAAATGATCGGCGCGAAAATCCATCAGACGTTAAAGGATTCGCCGCAACCGCACTGATCCTTGACGTTCGGGTTGTTGAACTTGAAGCCTTCGTTCAAACCTTCACGGGCAAAATCGAGTTCCATCCCTTCCAGGTAAGGCATGCTCTTCGGATCAACGAAAACCTTGACGCCATTGCTCTCAAAAACCAGATCCTCGGGACTCACCTCGTCGACAAATTCCAGCTTGTAGGCCATGCCGGAACAGCCGCTGGTCCGTACGCCGAGGCGCAGGCCGATGCCCTTGCCGCGCTTGGTCAGGTAATTGGCGACGTGCTTCGCCGCCTTGTCGCTCAAGGTGACAGCCATGCTTATTCTCCGTGCTTCTTCTTGTAATCGGCCACGGCCGCCTTGATGGCATCCTCGGCCAGAATCGAACAGTGAATTTTAACCGGCGGCAGGGCCAGTTCTTCAGCGATTTCGGTGTTTTTGATCGACAAGGCCTGATCCACCGTCTTGCCCTTGACCCATTCGGTGACCAGCGACGACGAGGCAATCGCCGAACCGCAACCGTAGGTCTTGAACTTGGCATCCTCGATGACGCCGGCCTTGTTGACCTTGATCTGCAGCTTCATCACGTCGCCGCAGGCCGGTGCGCCGACCATGCCGGTACCGACGCCGTCGTCTTCCTTGCCAAAGGAACCGACGTTACGCGGATTCTCATAGTGATCAATGACTTTTACGCTATAGCTCATGTTAATTCTCCGTTAATTCAGGGGTATCTCTAGACCGTTGTTGTTAGTGTGCTGCCCACTGGACAGTACTCAGGTCGATGCCGTCCTTGTACATTTCCCACAGCGGTGACAGTTCGCGCAACTTGCCAACTTTCTTGTGCAACAGATTGATTGCATAGTCAACTTCCTCTTCCGTCGTGAAGCGACCGATGCTGAAACGGATGGAACTGTGGGCCAACTCGTCATCGCGCCCCAAGGCACGCAACACATAGGAAGGTTCCAGGCTGGCCGAGGTGCAGGCCGAACCGGACGAAACCGCCAGATCCTTGATCGCCATGATCATCGACTCGCCTTCAACGTAAGCAAAACTGATGTTCAGGTTGTGCGCCACGCGCTGCGTCAGGTCGCCATTGACGTAGGTTGCCTCAATATCCTGAAGGCCCTTCAGCAAGCGGTCGCGCAAGGCGCCGATGCGCTTGTTCTCTTCGGCCATTTCTTCCTTGGCCAGACGGAAGCATTCGCCCATGCCGACGATCTGGTGGGTCGGCAGCGTGCCGGAGCGGAAACCGCGCTCATGACCACCACCGTGCATTTGCGCCTCAAGGCGAATGCGCGGCTTGCGACGCACGTAGAGGGCGCCGATGCCCTTCGGGCCATAGGTCTTGTGGGCGCAGAAGCTCATCAGGTCGACTTTGAGCTTGCTCAGGTCGATGTCGACCTTGCCAGTCGCCTGGGCCGCATCGACGTGGAAAATGATGCCCTTGTCGCGGCAGATTTCGCCCAGTTCGGCGATCGGCTGGATGACGCCGACTTCGTTATTGACGAACATCACCGAGACCAGCACGGTATCCGGCCGAATGGCGGCCTTGAAGACCTCCAGGTCGATCAGGCCGTTTTCCTTGACGTCGAGATAGGTCGCTTCGAAGCCCTGGCGTTCGAGTTCGCGCACCGGGTCGAGCACGGCCTTGTGCTCGGTCTTCACCGTGATGATGTGCTTGCCCTTGGTCGCAGCGTAGAAATTCGCAGCACCCTTGATGGCGAGATTGTTGGACTCGGTGGCACCGGAAGTCCAGACGATTTCCTTGGGGTCGGCATTGACCAGCGCGGCGACCTGCTCGCGTGCTTCCTCAACCGCGGCATCGGCGACCCAGCCGAAGCTGTGCGAACGCGAGGCCGGGTTGCCGAAATGCTCGCACAGGTAGGGAATCATTTTTTCCGCCACGCGCGGGTCAACCGGTGTCGTTGCCGAGTAATCCAAATAGATGGGGAGTTTCATCGTCATTCTCGCTAAGTCGGGTTGTTCAAACGGCAATTGCCGTCAGTCCCTGCAGGCGTCCGACTGTGGCCTGCAAGGCGTTGATGAATTGTTCGATTTCAGTCTCGGTATTGCCTGCCCCCAGACTGATGCGGATCGCGCCACGGGCGATTTCCGGCGCCACGCCCATCGCCCGCAGGACATGCGACGGCTCGGGATTGGCGCTGGAACAGGCGGCACCGCTGGCCACGGCAAAACCGGCACGATCCAGTTTGCCAACCAGTGTTTCGCCATCGATATCGGGAAAGGCGAAATAGCTGGTATTCGGCAAACGCTTCGCTTCCACTGCAAAGATCCGGGCACCCAGTCCTGCCAGCCCTGCCTCCAGCTTCGCCTGCATGGCCCGCAAACGAGCCGACAGTTCGGCAACGCGTTGCGCCGCAAGTTCCGCAGCACAACCAAATCCGACGATTGCCGGCACATTTTCGGTGCCGGAACGCAGGCCGCGCTCATGGCCACCGCCGGCAATCAGCGGCTGCAATTCGACGCGCTTGTCGAGCACCAGCGCCGCCGCGCCCTTCGGGCCATAGGCCTTGTGCGCCGACAGCGTCAGCGCATGCACGCCAGCCGCATTGAGGGCGCGAAAATCGAGCGGCAGCTTGCCCAGCGCCTGCACCGCATCGCTGTGAAACCAGCCGCCGCCTGCTTTGGCGGCATTGGCCAAGGCGGCGATGTCCTGGACGACGCCGGTTTCGTTGTTTGCCGTCATCACTGAAATCAGTTTCGGGCGGCTCAGCAACGCCTCGGCGTAATCCGCCAGATTCAGGCTGCCGGCGGTGTCGACCGCCAGACTGCGCACTTCCCAGCCCTGGCGCGCCAATTGGGCGGCCGGCTTGATGACACAGGGATGCTCGACGGCGCTCACGGCCAGCACACCTGGCCTCATGGAGGCCGCAGCCCCTTTCAGGAACAGATTGTTGGCTTCGCTGCCGCCGCTGGTAAACACGACCTCGGTCGGATGGGCATTGACCGCTGCGGCGACCTGCTGCCGCGCCTCGTCGATCGCCTGGCGAGCCCGGCGACCGTATTCGTGCCGGCTCGACGCATTGCCGTACTGGCTTTCCAGCCAAGGCAGCATGGCGGCCAGCACGGCCGGATCAAGCGGCGTGGTGGCGTTGTGGTCGAGATAGGCCGGCTGAAACATGGCGGATCAGACGATGGCGGCGGTTTTTTCGCGTGCCGCCTTGGTCCGCGGCTGCGGCCCGAGGCGACGCTTGTCTTCGAGAACGGCGGCCATCTGGCCAAGCGTCTTGACCTTCTGGCGACTGACCAGCTCAGCCAGCGACACCGAAGCCAGGTAGTCGTACATCTTGGAATTCAGCGTGGACCAGAGGTCGTGCGTCATGCAGCGATGTTCGTCATGACAGTTTTCCCGACCGCCGCACTGCGTCGCATCGAGTTGCTCATCGACGGCGCGGATAATGTCGGCCACTGTGACCTGGTTGAGCGGGCGGGCGATGCAGTAACCGCCGCCGGGGCCGCGCACGCTATCGACCAGCTTGTAGCGGCGCAGTTTGCCGAACAGCTGCTCAAGGTAGGAGAGCGATATCTTCTGACGTTCGCTGATGCTGGCCAGCGCCACCGGACCATCCTCGCCGCGCAGGGCAAGGTCGATCATGGCGGTCACGGCAAAACGGCCTTTGGTGGTCAAACGCATTTTTCGATCTCCAGCTAATAACCTAGTGTTCCGGTCAACTATATACAAACCAGACAAAATCAGTCAACTATTTTACTCAGGTATTTCGGATCGAAACGGTCGGCGGCCAGCACCTCGTTATCGCATTTGACGCCTTGCGCGTCGAGTTCGCGGATCAGCGAGGCCAGTCGGCGGTCGGTTTCGGCGGCGTGGTCGAGCAGGCCATGAATGGCCTTGGCCAGCGGGTCATCCTGATCGCGACCGACGGCATAGGCGGAAAAGCCCATTTTCTCGGCCTGCGCTTCGCGCTGCTTGCTCTGCTCGGAATGATCGAGCACCCGCGCCGGGTTGCCGACAGCGGTCGCCCCGGCCGGTATCGGCTTGGTGACCACGGCATTGGAGCCGACCTTGGCACCGGCCGAAATGATGATCGGCCCGAGCACCTTGGCGCCGGCCCCGATGACGACGCCGTTCTCCAGCGTCGGATGTCGCTTGCCCTTGTTCCACGAAGTGCCGCCCAGCGTGACGCCGTGATAGAGCGTCACGTCGTCGCCGATCAGCGCCGTTTCGCCGATCACGACACCCATGCCGTGATCGATGAAGAAACGGCGGCCGATCGTGGCGCCAGGATGAATCTCGATACCGGTGAAGAAACGAGCGACGTGTGCCGTGAAGCGAGCCAGCCAGCGCAGGCGATGGCCCCATAGCCAGTGCGCCAGGCGATGCATGATCAGGGCATGGATACCGGGGTAACAGGTGAGCACCTCCCAGAACGAGCGGGCCGCCGGATCGCGGTCAAAAACCGCACGAATATCCTCACCTAACTGCCGGAACATGAAGCCTAATCTCCCTTTTCAAACGAGGGAGAATTTTAAAATACTCGACTGAATTTGTCAGCTATTTTTCCCCAAGGACGAGCTAGGCATCTGATTTATAATCGGGCGCCCTGCTGTCGCCCACGCCAAAAGCTCTTTTCCCCATGCCCTGCCGCCTTCTTCTCCTTGTTGCCAGCACCGTTATGCTGTTCGGCGGCTGCGCCACCCCGGCACCGGTTTCCGAAGGCAATCCGCGCGGCAGTTACCAGCACACCGAAAAATACCTGTCCTGGCTGGTCGACCGCGAGATGGCGGAAAACGAGATCACCGGCCTCAGCATCGCGCTGGTCGATGATCAGCAAGTGATCTGGCAAAAAGGCTTTGGTTACGCCGATCTGGAAAACGGGATCCGGGCGGCACCGGAAACCATTTACCGGGCCGGCTCGATCGCCAAGCTGTTCACCGCCGCCGCCATCATGCAACTGGCCGAACAGGGCAAGATCGACATCGATCAGCCGCTGACCGCCGCCCTGCCCGAGTTTTCGATCAAGTCGCGCTTTCCGACAGCCGGCCCGGTGACGCCGCGCAATGTGATGACGCACCATTCCGGCCTGCCCTCCAATTTCCTGCGCGGCATGTTCGTGCGCGACCCGGCGCGCTTCGAAAGCGTCGTCGACAGCCTGCGCGACGAGCACCTGACCTTTCCGCCCAACTACGTCTTCTCCTATTCCAACGTCGGCATGGCACTGCTCGGCGCCGCGGTGCAGAAAGTCGGCGGCGCCGCCTTCGACGAGCATATGGAGCGCCAGTTCTTCCGGCCGCTGGGCATGCCGCACAGCAGCTTCACGCCGCGCGCCATCACCAAGGCCTACGACCGGAACAAGGAAATCGAGGTTTTCTCGCTGCGCGACATGCCGGCCGCCAATCTGCTGAGCAATGTGACGGACCTCAGCCAGTTTCTGAAAATGCAGTTTGCCGACGGTAAATCCGGGCCGCAGCAGATTCTGTCCAGCGCCTCGATCGCCGAAATGCTGCGCGTGCAGAACGCCGATTTGCCGCTGACCTTCAATTCCTACGTCGGCCTCGGCTGGATGCTGAGCGGTATCGAAGTACCCGGCGGCGGCCCGGTGGCCAGCCACGGCGGCTCGCTGCCCGATTCGCACAGCATGATGGCGATGCTGCCGGAACACAAACTGGGGGTCGTCGTCCTCTCCAACTCGGTGACTGCCCACTTTGCCGTCAGCAAGATCGCCGGCGAGGCGCTGCGCCTGATGCTCGAAGCCAAGACCGGCATCCGGCAAAGCCCTGCCCCGGTCGTCCGGGCCCGCGAGCGTGCTCCGAGCAGCGCCGAACTGCGCCTGTTCAACGGCCATTTCGACACCATGGTCGGGCTCAGCAAGGTCTCCACCGAGTCCGGCCAGATCGATGTCGAGGCGGTCGGCCACCATTTTCGCCTGGTGCCGCATGAAGACGGCCTGTTCAGCATCAAGTACAAGGTATTCGGCCTGATCCCGGTGCATGTTGGCGCTTTCGACGACATCCGGCTGTCGATTGCCTCGGTCGACGGCCGGCAGATCGTGGTCGGCCGGATCGGCGGCGAATCGCTGATTTTCGGCGAGAAGCTGAATCCGACCAGCATCCCGGAATCCTTCCTGCAGCGCATCGGGCAATACGAGATCATCGGCAAGATCGACGGCCCCTCGCCCGACCACATCGTGCTCAAGGAAGATGACGGCCTGCTCGTCGGCGAGGTGCGCTTTCCGGAAATACCCGAATTGCTGCTGCGCATCGGCTTTCGTCCGGTATCCGACGACGAGGCGGTGACCGACGGCCTGGGCAGCGGCCGCGGCGACACACTGCGCCTGATCCACGAAGACAACGAAGAACGGCTGGGCTTCTCCGGCTACCGGCTACGCAAGAAACTGAACTGAACCATGGAAAATCTGCACCAGGAACTCAAGCTCTTCATCATCGAAACGATGAATCTTGAAGACATCACCCCGGCCGACATCGGCGACGACAGCCTGCTTTTTGCCGAAGACGGCCTCGGCCTCGACTCGATCGACGCCCTCGAACTCGTGCTGGCGCTGAAGAAAAAATACGGCATCGTGCTTGAGGCCAACGACGAACAGGCCCGCCAGCACCTGCGCTCGGTCGCCACGCTGGCCGCCTTGATCGAGGCCCGCCAGGCTTAGTGGAAATCCCGGCTGGAAGTTTCCAGCCGGCCCAGCCAGGCGGACAGATCGACCAGCCGCTTGGCGACCAGATGCACCACCTCGCCCTCCTTCTGCAACTGGCCATAAACGCCGAGCAGCCTGGCGCCGAGCAGTTCGCGGCGCTGCCGGTCGACCAGTTGCGGCTGGACGACGACATTGGTCAGCCCGCTTTCATCCTCCAGCGTCACGAAGACGACACCGGTCGCCGTGCCCGGCCGCTGGCGGCCGACGACGATGCCAGCGACACGGACCAGCGCCCGATGACCGGTGGTCTTCAGTTCGGCCGCCGTGACAAAACGGCGTTCGAACAACTGCGGCCGCAAAAGCGTCAATGGATGCTGGCGCAGCGTCAGGCCGAGGCTGTGGTAATCGGCCACCAGATTTTCACCGGCACCGGGCGCCGGCAATTCGGTATTCGCCTCACGGGCCGGCAAACCGTCGAACAGATCGCCTTGCACGACGGCGGCGCTGGCTTCCCATGCTGCCTGCCGCCGATGACCGGCCAGGCTCTGCAGGGCGTCGGCAGCGGCCAGCAGGTCGAGATCGCGCCGCTGCAGGCCGAGGCGCGCTGCGAGATCGGCGACGCTGGAAAATGGCCTTTTTTGCCGGTCGACCGCCAGACTTTCGGCGACGCGCCGGGAAAATCCACTGATTTCGCGCAGACCGAGGCGTACGGCGCCGCGCTCGTCGATCCGGCTCTCCCAGTCGCTGGCCGTGACGTCCGGCGGCAGCACCTGAACACCGTGGCGCCGGGCGTCCTGGATCAGCATCGACGGTGAGTAGAACCCCATCGGCTGGCTGTTGAGCAGGCCGCACAGGAAGGCCGCCGGGTGGTGGCGCTTGAGCCAGGCCGAAACATAAACCAGCAAGGCGAAACTGCTGGCGTGGCTCTCAGGAAAGCCGTATTCGCCGAAGCCCTGGATCTGCGCGATGATGCGCGTCGCAAAACTGTCCGGCAGCCCGTTGGCGGCCATGCCGGCGCGCAGTTTCTGCTCAAATGGCTCCAGCCCGCCCTTGCGTTTCCAGGCCGCCATCGCCCGCCGCAACTGGTCGGCCTCGCCCGGCGTGAAATTGGCAGCGACGACGGCCAGTTGCATGACCTGTTCCTGAAAGATCGGCACGCCGCAGGTGCGCGCCAGCACGGCATCGACGCCCGGTGAAATTTTCTCGATGCGCTCCAGCCCCTGCCGCCGCTTCAGGTAGGGATGCACCATGTCGCCCTGGATCGGCCCCGGCCGGACCAGCGCCACCTCGACCACGAGGTCGTAAAAATTCTGCGGCCGCAAACGCGGCAGCATCGCCATCTGGGCGCGCGATTCGACCTGGAAAACGCCCATGCTGTCGGCCCGGCAAAGCATGGCGTAGGTCGCCGGGTCCTCGGCCGGGATTTCGTGCATTTTGAGCGGTCGACCGCCGGCATCGCCGACCGTCTGCAACATCCGGCGAATCGCCGTCAGCATGCCGAGGGCCAGGATATCGACCTTCATCAGGCCCATCGCATCGAGATCGTCCTTGTCCCACTGGATGACGCTGCGCTCGGGCATCGCCGCGTTCTCGACCGGTACCAGCCGGGACAGCGGCCCGCGCGAGATGACAAAGCCACCGACGTGCTGCGTCAGATGCCGGGGAAAACCGCGCAGGGCTTCGGCAATCGCCAGCCATTTCTCGACGCGCGGCGCCTGCGGATCGAGGCCCAATTCGGCGAAACGCTCCGGCAATTGCTCGCGCTTGTCCCACCAGGCCAGCGAGGCGGTTAGCGCGTTGATCTGGGCGATACCGAAACCGAGCGCCCGGCCGGCATCGCGCAAAGCGCCCTTGGTCCGGTAGGTGATCAACGCCGCGGCCAGCGCCGCCCGCTCACGCCCGTACTTTTGGTAGATGTACTGGATGACCTCCTCGCGTCGCTCGTGTTCAAAATCGACGTCGATGTCCGGCGGCTCGCCGCGTTCCTTCGAGACGAAACGCTCGAACAGCAAGGCCGAGCGGGCCGGATCGACCTCGGTCACGCCGAGCGCGTAGCAGACGGCCGAATTGGCCGCCGAACCGCGCCCCTGGCAAAGGATGTCCTGGCTACGGGCAAAGCAGACGATGTCGTAGACGGTCAGGAAATAGGCTTCGTAAGCCATCTCGGCGATCAGCGTCAGTTCGTGCTCGATCCGCTCGCGGACGCTGGCCGGGACGCCGGCCGGATAGCGCCGCTGCAGGCCGCGTTCGGTTTCGGCGCGTAGCCACGAGGCCGGGGTTTCGCCGGCCGGGATGATTTCCTCGGGATATTCGTAGCGCAGTTCATCAAGCGAAAACGCGCAGCGCGCGGCGATCTGCACGCTCTCGGCCAGCATTTCCGGCGGGTAGAGGCGCGACAGGCGCAGCCGCGAGCGCAGGTGGCGTTCGCCATTCGGAAAGAGCCGGTAGCCGGCTTCGAAGACCGAGGTTTTCAGGCGCAAGGCGGTCAGCACATCCTGCACCGGCCGCCGGGCGCGGACATGCATATGCACATCGCCAGCCGCCACCAGCGGCAAGTTGCAGGCCGCGCCGAGCGCCTGCAAGGCTTCCAGCTTCGCCGCATCGTCCGGCCCGGCGTGCAGTTCGACCGCCAACCAGGCGCGGCCAGGAAAACGTCGAGCCAGCCAGCGCCCGTCGTCCGCCGACGCATTTTCGTCGGCCACCCAGAGGACAAGGCAATCAGGCAAGGCGCCGCTCGGCGAAATCGCCTCCAGGTCCTTGCCCTGCAGGGTGTAAGTCCCTTTTTCGGCGCGCCGCCGGGCGAGCGTGATCAGCGCCGAGAGATTGCCGTAGCCGTGGCGATTGCAGGCCAGAAAGACGAGCTTCAGGCCATCAAGCATCGTCATTTCGCTGCCGACAATGAATTTCAGGCCAGCCGCCTTGGCCGCCTGATGTGCCCGCACGACGCCGGCCAGCGAACACTCGTCGGTCAGGGCCAGCGCCGCATAGCCCTGCGCCTGCGCCCGCTCGACCAGCTCCTCGGGGTGCGAGGCACCACGCAAAAAGCTGAAGTTGGAAAGGCAGTGCAGCTCGGCGTAATCCGGCAGTTCCATCGTTCCCTCCCGGCGTTCAGGCAAACAGGCCGTGCAGGAACCAGCCTTCCGCATCGCGGAAAATCCAGGCCCACTGGCCCTGCGCATTGCGGGCGACGAAATAGTCGCGCCTGACATCGCCCGCCGTCGCCGCCGGCACCGCACCGGCCTGCATTTCGCCCTGCATTTCACCCTCATCCCACCAGCCGCTTTCCAGCCGCTCGGCCCGCGACAGCAATTTCAACGGCCCATGCCAGTGCGGGCCGTCCGCCCGTTCGGCCAGGGGCTGCGGCGCCGGCAGCAGCCAGAGCGGACGTGCGGCCTGGAGTCCGGCGGTCGACACCGCCGAAACGGCAAAATCCGCCAGCGCCGCCTGCCGACGCGTCGCGCATTCCGGCCGGTAATCAGGCGCGGCGCCCAGCACCTGAACGGCGCCCGGCCCCAGGCGGGCCTGCAGGCGCTCAAGGCAAACCAGCGCGCCCTCCCCGGCCACGGCCTGATCGAACAAAGGGGCGCTGGCGCCGGGCTTGGCCACCACCTCGTCCGCCACCAGCTGCATCGCCTCGACCGGCGCCGCCAGTTGCCAACGCCCCAGATGTTCGCGCAGCAGGCGGGCAAAACGCCCCTCGTCGGCCGCCGGCTCGGCAAAGCGCAACGGCAAGGCGCTGCTTGAGCCATCGTCGTGCGTCAAATGCAAGGCGCAGGCCCGGACCAGCAACTGCCGCCCCTGCAGCCAACCGGCCAGCGCCGCGAACAGGCGCTGCCCGGCAAAGGCGAGCGCCTCGGCATGCTCGACCCGGGCCGGCAACTCGATCTTCTGACTGAAGGCCTCCGGAAAAACGAAAGGCTTTTGCGGATGCGGCAATTCGCCCCAGGCCCGGAGCAGATCATCCAGCGGCGCATTGCCAAGCCGCCGGCGCAGGCCGGCCGCCGGCAAGGCACGCAGATCCCCCAGTCGCTGCAGGCCGAAGGCATCGAGCCGGGCCTGCACCTCGGCCGGCCAGCCGGCAACCGCACAAGGCAAAAGAGCCAGTGCGCGCTGCATCTCGGCCGGCTCGGCGCACAAACTGGCCGCCCCGGCTCGCGCCAGCCAGAGCGCGGCAAGCGGCGTCGGTGCCGTGGCCCAGGACAGGGAATAGGACTGCGCCCGGCAGCCAGCCTGCACCGCCTCGACAATCGCCGGCAGGCCGCCGAAAAGCCGCAGGCAACCGCCGATTTCAAGGAGCAAGGCATCCGGTGGCAACAGGCTGACCGTCGGCGTAAAGCGGCCGGCCCAGCAGGCCAGGCTTTCCAGCGCCGTGCTTTCAGCGGCGGCATCGCGCTCGAAAACCGCCAGCCCCGGCTGCAAACCCAATGCCGTCGACAGTTTCTGGCCGGGTGCGACGCCGGCAGCGGCCGCCGCTGCATCGCCGCACACCACCCGCCCGCGACTGACCAGTGCGCTAGGCGACTGCCGCAAGGGCAGCGCTTCGAGCGGCAGCAGTGGAAAGTGCAGGGCCAGCCAGAGCACGAACGGATCTCCCAGGGCGAGGTAAGGACAAATGAAGCGGCTGCGCCGCCGGTCGGCCACGCCGCTTGAGAATGCGCACCGACAGGCTGTTTTCAGCCGCCGCCATTTCGAGCCGCAAGGGGGCCGGCGATGGCGAGGCGGCGGCTGCGGTCGACCGCCACAAACAGGCAAAAACCGGCCGCCCCTCCGCCGCCACCTGCAGACGGCGCAGTGCCCGGGCATCGATGCCGGCCTCCGGCCAGGCCAGCACGCCGGCAAAACCGCCACAGGCCAGCAGCTGTTCGACCGACCAGGCCGTTTGCTTGCCCGCCGGCAAAACGACCAGCCTTTCGAGCGCTACCCCGGCCGCCGCCCAGGCCGGAGCATGCGGCAGCCAGGGCGGCGCGACCAAGGCCAGCCAGCCACCGGCGGTCGACAGACTAGCCAGGGCCGGCAGCAACAAGCTCATTTCGCCGAAACCGCTGCGGTCGACGAGAATTTCGGTCAGGTTTCCCCGCGGCCAGCCGCCGCCCGGCAACTCGGCATCGAGTTCGGGGTGGCCGCTCGGAATCGCGTTTTCCGGCAGGGAGGCCAGCGTATCGCCGCGCCAGACATCACCTCTGGCCAGCACGTCAGCCAAAGCGGTCGGCAACGGCATGGCGCTCATGACAAGGTGCTGATCGCCCCGCGAATCAGGCCGACCGCAATGCCTTCGATGGCAAAGTCGACCTCTTCCGGATGAACGATGATCGGCTGGAAATCCGGATTCTCGGCAATCAGATGAATCTCGCCCTTGCTGCGCTGCAGGCGCTTGACCGTGACCTCTTCATCGAGGCGGGCGACGACGATCTGCCCGTCGCGAGCCTGCGTCGTTTTGTGCACGGCGAGCAGATCGCCATCGCAAATGCCGGCATTGATCATCGACAGGCCGCGCACCTTGAGCAGGAAATCGGCCCGCGGGCTGAACAGGCCGGCATCCAGCGCATAGCGCCCCTGCACGTTTTCGACGGCGAGAATCGGCGAACCGGCGGCGACCATGCCGATCAGCGGCAAGCCGAGTTGTTCGACCAGCCTGATACCGCGTGCCGAGCCCGGCTCGAGCACGATGGCGCCCTTCTTGGCCAGCGCCTTGAGGTGATCTTCGGCCGCATTGGGCGAAGCAAAGCCAAAGGCACTGGAAATTTCCATGCGCGTCGGCGGCGCACCGAGCACCTCCAGGGTGCTTTTGATGAAGTCGAGAATTTCCTGCTGACGTGGCGTGAGTTTCATGGCCTGCTCCGCTAAAAACCATTGACTGTATTTTTGTACAGTATTGGCTTTTTGGCAAGTGGAGATTGCTCGTTGAGGCCGGAAACCGCTTGCGGCAAACTGCTACCATCACGGCCTGCACCAAGGAGTACCGACCATGAAGCTACAACACATCCCGCTCGGCGGCCGCTTCGAATTCGAAGGCAAGGTCTTCGTCAAAACCGGGCCGCTGACGGCCTCTTCCGAACAAGGCGGCCAGTGCATGATTCCGCGCTACGCCCACCTCAAGCCGCTCGACCTGCCGGTGACGGAAGACAAACCCGGGCTCCGCCGCAAGCTGGACGAGAAAGCCGTCAAGGCCGCCTTCAACGACTTCTACGGGACCTGCAGCGCCCTGCTCGGCGAGTCTGCCCGGCCGGAACTGGAAGCCGCCCGCCAGCGTTTCCTGGCGGCACTCAAGTAAGCCTCAGGTCGGGAGGTCGAAGCCCTTCAGCTTGCGGAACATATCAATGGCGTAGGAGTCGGTCATCCCGGCCACGAAATCGGCGACCTGCAGCAGGCGGATATAGGGATCGGGGTCCGGCTCACCGCCATGGCCGAGGAATTGCGTCGGCAACAGCTTGAGCAACATGCGGTCGCGGGTGGTGAAGCGGCCATGCCCGGCCCGGGCTTCGACGGCATTACTGAACAGTCCGAGCAAGGCGCCCAGCACTTCAAAGCCCGCCGTCTCGATCTCCAGCGCCGGCCGCGCCGTGTAGATCGTTTCCTTGGCCAGGCGAAGCACAGCCTGCAACGGGATGGCGATTGGCGACTGCTCGAGCAGTTCCTCATCGAACTCACCATTCAGGATGGCATCCTCGTTTTCAAGGAAGACCGAGGCCGCACTTTCCAGCAGGCGGCCAATGGCCTTGGCGCGCAGGTATTCGAGGCGCTCCTTCGGATCGTGCAGACGCTCCAGTCGTCCGCCATTCACCGTGCTGCCGGCCAGGTCGGCGAGCAGCAATTCGGCATCCTTGTAGGGCACGAAGCCGAGCTTGGCCGCATCTTCGAGATCGACAATCAGATAACAGGTGTCGTCCGCCACCTCGACCAGGAAGGCCAGCGGGTGGCGCCGCCAGACCGTACCCCGAATTCGCTCGATCAGGCCGGTCGACCGCGCGACTTGCTGAAAAGCGGCAGCATCCTGCTGAAAGAAACCAAACTTCTTGGCACTCTTGCCATCAAGCTCGTCCGTACCGATATCAGACGGCCGCGGATACTTGGTGAAGGTCGCCAGCACCGCGCTGGTCAGCTGCAAGCCCGGGTTGGCCGGGCTTTGCAGGCGCGTCACGATGCGAAAGCCTTGGGCGTTGCCTTCGTAACGCTCGAAGTCGGCACGCTGCGCCGGCGTGAATTGATGCCGTTCCAGCAAATCGGAGGTGCGGAACCACTCGCGAATGGCATCCTCACCGGCGTGACCGAAAGGCGGATTGCCAATGTCGTGTGCCAGACAGGCGGCCGCGACAATCGCCCCGAAATCGCCCGACTCGACGTGCTGCAAGCCATGCCGGGCAATGATCTCGCGCCCGACCACGGCGCCGAGCGAGCGTCCGACGCAACTCGTCTCCAGGCTGTGGGTCAGGCGGGTGCGCACGTAATCGCTCTTCGAGAGCGGGAAAACCTGCGTCTTGTCCTTCATGCGGCGGAAGGCGGAGGTAAAGACGATGCGGTCGTAATCCTGCTGAAAAGCCGTGCGCTCCGGCGTTCCCGGCGCCTTGCCGGCGCCCAGGCGGTCGGCCGACAACAGCTTTTCCCAGATTTTTCGTTTGCCCATGCTATTCAGAAGTCGCTATGCAATGGGCCGCGAGTTTACTCCGCTTCCAGTGCCGCCCGCACATGATCCGGCAAGGGCACCGATTTTCCGCTCTGCGTATTCATCCAGACCACCTTGGCCGCACCCTCGGCGTAAATCCGCTCGTCACCTTCGATACGCATTTCAACATGCGTCTGCACGCTGGAACGCCCGGGATGGCCCACGTAGGTCCGCACCTCGACCATGCCCGGATAAGTCATCGGGATCAGGAAGGTGCAAGCGGCATTGATGATCACCGGCCCATCGCCACCCGGCCGCACCGGAACCTTCATCTCCTCGATCCACTCGACCCGGGCTTGCTCCATGTAGCGAAAGTAAACCGTATTATTGACATGGCCATAGGCATCCATGTCGCCCCAGCGAATAGGCATCTTTGTTACGTGGATAAGTTTCTTTTTGTGTTCCATGTCTTTGAAATTCAAGAGGGGTTGATCAATGCGTTTCCATACTGTACCGTATTGTTTACAACGTAACAACCAACCAAATACAAACTAAATACAGGAGACATCATGGAACGCGAAGCCATGGAATTCGACGTCGTCATCGTTGGCGGCGGACCGGCCGGTCTGGCCTCAGCGATCCGGCTGAAACAGCAGGCGGCAGAAAAAGGCACGGACCTCTCGGTGTGCCTGATCGAGAAAGGCGCCGAAATCGGCGCGCATATTTTATCAGGCGCCGTCATGGACCCACGCGCCCTGAGCGAACTGCTCCCGAACTGGAAGGCGGACGGCGCGCCGCTGAATGCTCCAGTTTCCGAAGACCGTTTCTTCATCCTCTCCGAAGACGGCGCCACCAAAATTCCCAACAGCCTGCTGCCTAAGTGCTTTCACAACGAAGGCAACTATGTCATTTCGCTCGGCAACGTTTGCCGCTGGCTGGGCGAACAGGCCGAAGCCCTCGGCGTCGAAATCTACCCGGGCTTTGCAGGCTCCGAAGTGCTGTTCAACGAACAGGGCGCCGTCAAAGGCGTCGCCACCGGCGACATGGGCCGCCTGCATGATGGCTCGGAAGGTCCGAATTTCCAAAGGGGCATGGAACTGCATGGCAAATACACCTTCTTCGCCGAAGGCTGCCGCGGCCATCTCGGCAAGCAACTGCAAGCCCAGTTCAACCTGAACGAAGGAGTCGATCCGCAAACCTACGGCATCGGTCTCAAGGAACTCTGGGAAATCGACCCGGCCAAGCACCAGCTCGGCCTGGTCGTCCATAGCGGCGGCTGGCCAATGGATTCCGCCACCTACGGCGGAGGCTTTCTCTACCATCTCGAAAACAATCAGGTCGCCGTCGGCTTCGTCGTTGGTCTCGGCTACAGCAATCCGCACCTTGCCCCGTTTGAGGAATTCCAGCGCTTCAAGACGCATCCGGAAATCCGCAAATTCCTCGAAGGCGGCAAACGCATCGCCTACGGCGCCCGCGCCCTGACCGCTGGCGGCCTCCAGTCGCTGCCCAAACTGACCTTCCCGGGTGGCGTGCTGGTCGGCGACGATGCCGGCTTCCTCAACGCCGCCCGCATCAAGGGCTCGCACTGCGCCATCAAGTCCGGCATGCTGGCTGCGGAAGCCTGCTTCGAAGCGCTGGTCGGCGAACGCCAGCACGATGAATTGACCGCCTACCCCGAAGCCTTCAAACAAAGCTGGCTCTACGATGAACTGCACCAGGCACGCAACTTCAAGCCGTGGATGAGCAAGGGCCTGAAACTCGGCTCGATCATGTTCGGCATCGACCAGATCGTCTTTGGCGGCAAGGCACCATGGACCCTGCACAACACCACGCCCGACCACGCCAAGCTGAAACTGGCCGCCGAATGTTCACCGATCAGCTACCCCAAGCCGGATGGCGTACTCACCTTCGACCGCCTGTCCTCCGTTTTCCTATCGAGCACCAACCACGAGGAAGACCAGCCCTGCCACCTGCAGTTGAAGGATGCGACAGTACCGATCACCGTCAATCTGGCGCAATACGACGCCCCGGAACAGCGCTTCTGCCCGGCTGGCGTTTATGAAATCCTGCGTGACGAAAGTGGCCAAAACCCCCGTTTGCAGATCAACGCCCAGAATTGCGTGCACTGCAAGACCTGCGATATCAAGGATCCAACACAAAATATCAACTGGGTCGTGCCACAAGGCGGTGAAGGGCCAACCTATCCGAACATGTGATGCTTTATAATCTCAAGGCTAAACCCCAAAGGGAGAACAACACATGGGCTTTCTCGCCGACAAGAAAATTCTGATCACCGGTCTGCTTTCCAAGCACTCCATTGCCTACGGCATCGCCAAGGCCTGCCACCGTGAAGGCGCTCAACTCGCCTTCACCTACCAGAACGAGCGCTTCGAAGACCGCATCAAGAAATTTGCAGCCGAATTTGGCAGCAACATCACCATCCCGGTCGACGTCAGCAGCGACGAACAAATCGACAACCTGTTCGTCGAACTGGGCAAACACTGGGACGGTCTCGACGGCTTGGTGCACTCCATTGCCTACGCGCCGACCGAAGCCATCGAAGGTGACTTCCTGAACGGTATCACCCGCGACGCCTTCCGCATCGCCCACGAAATCTCTTCATACAGCTACCCGGCGCTGGTCAAGGCCGCCCGCCCGATGATGCAGGGCCGCAAGAGCGCAGCGCTCGCCCTCTCCTACCTCGGTGCCGAGCGGACCATGCCGAACTACAACACCATGGGTCTGGCCAAGGCCAGCCTGGAAGCGGCAACCCGCTACCTAGCCTTCTGCCTCGGCCCTGAAGGCATCCGTGCCAACGCCATCTCGGCCGGCCCGATCAAGACGCTGGCCGCTTCCGGCATCGGCAACTTCGGCAAACTGCTCGCCTATAACTCGCACAATGCTCCATTGCGCCGTAACGTGACCATTGAAGAAGTCGGCAATGCCGCTGCCTTCATGCTCTCCGATCTGGCAAGCGGGATCACCGGTGAAATCATGTACGTCGATGGCGGCATGAATACCGTCGCCCTGGGCAACGCCGACCCACTCCCCGCCTAACAGCATTACCTGCGCTCAGCACGCAAAAACGCCGGCCAGGCTTAAAACCTGGCCGGCGTTTTTATTTCTGACCATTCGGATAATCTTGCCAAGGCGGTGCTATACATTTTGCTTAGCTGAAAAGCCGAAAGCCCCGTCTGCTGTTGCAGAAGGGGCTTTTGGGAATGGGAGCCTGGCGGTGACCTACTTTCGCGAGCGGAAGCTCACTATCATCGGCGCTCATCTGTTTCACGGTCC
>NZ_SSSQ01000011.1 GCF_009469765.1 Dechloromonas hortensis | reverse complement strand
GGCGACAACCTGACCATCGGGCCGATCCTGCTCGGGGCGGCGAAGCCGGTCAACATCCTGACCCCGACCGCCACCGTGCGCCGGATCGTCAATATGACGGCCCTTACAGTGGTTGATGGTCGCTAAGTTAGCGCTCATTTATTCAAAAATATCATTCCCGCAAAGGCGGGAATCCAGAATCCGCAATCGGGTACTGCCGCAATTGCAGGAGCACATATGAAGCTTTCCGTCCGATTGGGCGTGGTGGTCGCCGTTAGTGTTATCGGTCTGCTGGTTCTGGGAGGCCTGGCGCTGCGCAGTCTGCACAGCAGCCTGATGGCAGAGCGTCAGGCAGGGATCGAGAATCTCCTGAAAATGGCCAAGACGCTAACAGTCCGCGTCCATGAACAAGAATTGGCCGGCAAGTTGCCCCGGGAGCAAGCGCAGGCTGCCGTTGCAGCAGCAATCAAGGGGTTTCAGAACGGCAACGTCTACTTTTTTGTCCGTGACGAACAAAACGTGATGGTCGTTCATCCCAGGCCCGAGCGCGTCGGCAAGGTTGATCCCGGGAAGTTGCCGGATGGCAGGACAACCGCCGAAATCTATCGGGCGGAATTGGCCAGGCAGGGCGAGTTTGCCTACGTTCAAATTCCCGCGGCAAAGCCCGGTGCGAAAGCCAACGAGATGGCACCAAAGCTGAACGGTGTTACCCAGTTTGAACCATGGGGCTGGAGTATCGGGACCGGATTCTTTATCGATGATATCGAAGAGAAGTTCTGGTCCTATACGCTTTCCATCCTTGCCATTGGTCTGGTCACGATCGTGCTGACGGCATGTCTGGCTGCTTTTCTGGCTCGGGGCATCTACCGGCAATTGGGCGGCGAGGCCGGCTATGCTGCGGAGATGACGCGGGCCATTGCCGCAGGAAGTCTGATCCAGAGAATCGAAAGTGCCCATAAAGGCAGCCTGCTCGCGGAGCTTTCTGCAATGCAAGGCAGCTTGAAGCGCATGATTGGTGGAATCAAGAGCGGTGCTGCGACGCTGAACGTGGCAACGGGTGAGCTGACGATGCAGATGCAGCAGATTACTGAGTTCGCGCAAACCTCTTCCGAGGCGACGGCAGCGACCGCCGCGTCGATGCAGGAAATGGCCGTGAGCGTCAATGAGATCTCGGAGCATGCCCGCGATACCGAAATCCGCTCGAAGAAATCTGCGGAACTGGCAACCACTGGCGCCGGGCTGGTACACCAGGCAGCAGAGGAGCTCGATCATGTCGTGACTCAGGTGGCCGAAGCCTCATCACGCATCGAGGGGCTGGAAGAGCGCTCGCGCGAAGTCGATGATATTGCCCGGGTGATCAAGGAGATTGCCGATCAGACCAATCTACTCGCTCTGAACGCTGCGATTGAAGCAGCTCGGGCTGGCGAGCAGGGACGCGGGTTTGCCGTGGTGGCCGATGAAGTACGGAAATTGGCCGAGCGGACCAGCCATGCGACCGGACAGATCACCGAAATGATCAAAGGTATTCAGGGTGATACCTCGGCAGTAGTTGTCAGCATGCAGGCAGTGACGCCGCAGGTGGCGAAAAGCGTGCGGATCGCCAATCAGGCGGCAGAAACACTGCACGAAATC
Organism: Dechloromonas hortensis; assembly: GCF_009469765.1. Classification (GTDB taxonomy): domain Bacteria; phylum Pseudomonadota; class Gammaproteobacteria; order Burkholderiales; family Rhodocyclaceae; genus Azonexus; species Azonexus hortensis. The sequence goes on along the minus strand of NZ_SSSQ01000011.1, from coordinate 130,279 downwards.
AACAGCAGTGCCAGTGCCACGTTGATGAATGTCCGTGACGTGGCGCATGCCACAGCGGAACAGAGCCAGGCCAGCGAAAGTGTCGCGTCAAACGTCGAGAAAATCGCCCGCATGGTCGAAGAGGTTTCAAGCTCGGTCGCGGCGGCCAACAGCACGGTCAAGGCCTTGGAAACTTTGGCCTCGGATCTGGCCGAGTCGATGGAGCACTTCGTCGTTTAGCGACGGCCCTGATCCAGGGGGTCGTGCGGCTGCTATTTGGGCACCGCCTCCAGGGTTTCCGCTTCCTGTAGCGGATAGGCATCGGCGACATAGGCCGGGCCTTGCATCATCATGATGATGAAGGCGGCGATGCCGACTGTGAAAACCACTGTCCAGAGCAGGATGATCAGGCTGATCACGTAAATGTCGGTGGTGGTTACCGCCAGCACATCTTCACGGCTGCTGGTCAGCCGGGCCAATAACGAGGGGACGGCAAGCAGCAGGGTGCCAAGCAGAAACGTCTTGGGAAGCTGACGAAGGACGATACGCTCCTTGCTAGCCGGGGGATGGGGGAAACCGGGCAAACGATTGAATAGATTCATGATGTGACCTCCGGGGGGGGGCGTCGTTAAGCACAGGTAGCAAAAATACCGGCGAGCAGACAGATGATGGCGACGCTGCTCAGGCGCAGGCGAAGCGGCAGGTACCAGTTCGGTAGTCTCGCCTGCCGGGCCAGGCGCCGGTCTTGCAGGTAGTGAGCGATGAAGCCGCCAACCAGCAGTGGCGCAGCGAGTGGTGGCGAGAAAAGAACGGCCGGCCAGGCGATCAGGGCCGGCACGACGCTCCACGTAAACCACGCCGAGCGCTGGCGTTCGGTCAGGTCGGGTAGGCTCATCGCCAGACCCCAATGGAGTGCGCCGATGAAAGTGAGGATGATCGCCCCATAGGTGAAGAGCGCGTCGCTCCACCGAGCGCCATGATGGTGATCGAGCAGGCTGGCCGGTGTCAGCGTCACAAATGGGATCAAGCCGCCATAACCGAGCCAGGCGACAGTTCGGGGCAGGGCAATAGTGTTTCTGTCAGCCATCATGAACCTTACTTGACCAAGGGGCGGATGCTGGAAAACCCTCCGTCGAGCGACCAGACCTGCCCGGTGACGTGGGCGGCCGAGTCGGACAGCAGCCAGACCATCAGTTCGGCCAGTTCGTCCGGCGAGCCGATGCCGGGTAGCGGGTACTGCCGGGCGGCGCTTTCGCGGGCGGCCGGGCTGGCGATGATGCCGGCTGAAGCAGGCGTTTCCATGATGCCGGGTGCCACGGCATTGATGCGGATGCTGTTGGCGGCATAGCTTGCGGCGGCGCCACGAACCAGCCCTTCCAGCCCGGCCTTGGCAGCGGCGACGGCTTCATGGTTGGGGGTGCCGATACGTGCAGCGGCAGAGGAAACCAACACGGCGGCGCCGGGGCTGCGCGCTTCGCGCAACCCGCCGATAAAGGCCGATAGGGTGTGAAAGGCGCTGATCAAATTGGCGCTCAGGCAATTGTTGAAATCCGCCTCGCTCATCCGGTGCATGGCGCCGAGGCGAATATTGCCGACGCAATGGGCCAGTGCGGTGGGCAGCATCTGGTGCTCTTTGGCTACCTGCAGAATGTGCCGGGCGCCGGCTACTGTCGAGCAGTCGGCGGCGACTTGCAGGTGCTGGTCGCCGAAAGCTGCCGTCAGGTGCTCGGCATTGCGGCTGGTGACGATCAGTTGCCAGCCCTGGGCGGCAAGTCGAGCCGCCACGGCACGCCCGACACCGCCGGCGGCACCGGTGATCAGTGCAAATTTGTTCATGTCATCTCCTTGCTGGATCTTGTTTTGTCATGAACGAAAAATATTGACTGGCACATTTTTCGATCAATTGGCTTATTATTGCGAAACGAATCAATATTTGTCTAGGACAAATTGTCATTTGCTTCGTTCTGTTCGTTTTTTGAAATACCTTGCGAAAGCCTTGCCCATGTCGCCGATCCGCTTAGTCATCCTCGCCCTGTTTTTCGCCCTGACGCTGGCGGCCTGCTCGACGGCACCGCCTGAAGGCGTGCGTCCGGTGAATGCGTTCGATCTCAATCGCTACCTTGGGCAGTGGTACGAAATTGCCCGGCTCGACCATTCTTTCGAGCGGGGCATGAGCGACGTCAATGCCACCTACCAGTTGCAGGAGGACGGCAGCGTCAAGGTCATCAACCGGGGTTACGACACGCAGCGCCAGGCGTGGAAGGAGGCGATCGGCCGGGCGCTGTTCATCGGCGATCGCAGCACCGCGTCGCTCAAGGTGTCGTTCTTCGGCCCCTTCTACGGCGGCTATCACGTCATTGCGCTTGATCTGCAGAACTATCGCTGGTCGTTGGTGGCCGGGCCGGATCGCGATTATTTGTGGATTCTCGCCCGTGACAAGACGCTGCCGGCCGAGCTCCGCGAGCAATTGGTCAGTCAGGCCAAGGCGCTGGGCTTCGCGACCGACAAGCTGATCTGGGTCGAGCAAAAACGGGCGGGGACGGATTGATTCGGCAGCCTGATTGAATGCGTATCCCGAAAAAATCCGACTTGCCGAGCAAAATCTGCCATGCCTGCGGTCGACCGTATATTTGGCGCAAAAAATGGGCGGCGGTCTGGGCGGAGGTCAAGTATTGCTCCGAGCGTTGCCGGCGACATCGCCAGGGAACATCATGACCACGCTGCGCCTGATCCTCGGCGACCAGCTCAATCCGGAACACAGCTGGTTCGCGGCAGCCGATGCGGACACGGTTTATGTGCTGATGGAGATCTGCCAGGAAACCGATTACGTCCTGCACCACGCCCAAAAAATCATCGCCATCTTCGCCGCCATGCGCGACTTCGCCCGGCAGCTCGGCGAAGCGGGCCATCGCGTGCATTACCTGGCGATCGCCGACCCGGCCAACCGCCAAGCGCTGCCGGCCAATCTGGATGCGCTGATCGCCCAATATTCGGCCAGCGCCTTCGAGTATCAGGCACCCGACGAATGGCGGCTCGACCGGCAGCTGACCGACTACGCCAAGCAGCTCGCCATCCCCGGCCGGATGGTCGATAGCGAGCATTTCTACAGCACCCGTGGCGAGGCCGCGCAGTTGTTCGTCGAGCGCAAGCAATGGCTGATGGAGCATTTTTACCGCCAGATGCGGATCCGTCATGGCGTGCTGATGGCTAGCCCCGGCAAGCCGCTCGGCGGCCAATGGAATTTCGATCACGACAACCGTAAGCCCTGGCTCGGCCTGCCGCGCGAGCCGGCCGACTGGCGCAGCGCGCACGATCATTCCGCGCTCTGGCAAAGCATCCGGCAGGCTGGCGTGGCCAGCTTTGGCGAACCGAGTGCTGAGCGCTTTTGCTGGCCGCTGAACCGGGCCGAAGCCTTGCAGCAGCTTGATGATTTCATAGCCGAAGCCCTGCCGCATTTCGGCGATTTCCAGGATGCGCTGACCTATCGCGCCTGGCGGCTCTTCCATTCGCTGCTCTCCTTCGCGCTGAACACCAAGATGCTCAATCCGCGCGAGGTCATCGCCCGGGCGGTCGTCGCTTATCAGTCTGGCCACGTCCCGCTGGCCGCGGCGGAAGGTTTCATCCGGCAGATTCTCGGCTGGCGGGAATACGTGCGCGGCGTCTATTGGGCCAACATGCCTGGCTACGAAGCGCAGAACTGCTTCGCTCACCAGCGGCCGTTGCCCGCATGGTTCTGGACTGGGGAAACAAAAATGCGTTGCCTGGCGCACGCCATTGGTCAGTCGCTGGAACACGCTTACGCTCACCACATTCAGCGCCTGATGGTGATCGGCAACTTCGCGCTGCTTGCCGGGTTGAATCCGGCAGCGGTGCACGGCTGGTATCTCGGCGTCTATATCGATGCCTTCGAATGGGTCGAGCTACCCAACACCGTCGGCATGAGCCAGTTCGCCGATGGCGGCCAGTTGGCCACCAAGCCCTACGTGTCGAGCGCCGCCTATATCGATCGCATGAGCGACTACTGCAAGGGCTGCCATTACGACAAAAAGGCACGCCTCGGCGAGCGGGCTTGCCCATTCAATGCGCTGTACTGGGATTTTTTCGCCCGCAACAGCGAACGGCTGGCGGCCAACCCAAGGCTGGGCATGGTCTATCGTCAGCTCGGCAAAATCAGCCCGGCCGCCTTGGCCGCCGCGCAGGGCAGGGCCGATCAAGTTCGGGCCGGGATCGAAAATCTATAGGGAGCTTGAGCCCCAGCTCAGTCGCCGTTCTCGATAAGCTCGTCGCGCAGTTTGCGGAGCCCTTCCGGCATTTTCAGCGTCGCCCTATCCCAACCTTCAATTTCCAGCACCTGGTCAAGGCAGTCCTCCATCAGCGCATGTGCTTCGCGCGATCTGCTCTCGATGGTGTGGTGTACCAAATTGGGCGTCTTTGCTTCACTCAGGCAGTCGCGCTGGTAGCGGATGACTTGCCGCAATTGCCTGATCTGGTTGGCGACTTGCCCCGGGCATGCACACATGTAAATTGCAGCCTCCTCGATGATTCGCTCAAGTTCTTCATCATCGAATCGGTTTTGTAGGTCCATCTGATTTCCTCGTTGGGATGGTTGCGGCAAATCGATGGTAACCGATTCGTCAAGTAGCTTTACGCGACGCTGGCAAGTGCGAACCAATGACCGGAGGCCGCCTGACCCAGAAATCTTGGCGTAAATGTCATATCTCCCGGCTTGCCAAGTACGGTCTATTCGTGAAAATTTGTCTGAAGTTGCGCGCTTCATATGTTGGGTGGGTGCTACAGTGTATTCACATTGATTCATCGAAATCGCTATGTGATGGCGACTTGGCGGCATTCGTATTTCAGTGCTTGAGGGGGCAGTTGTCTTCAATGACGAGCAACACTTTTGCACGAGGGGGAATAGATGAACGCACTACTTGTAAAAAAATCCATGGCTGAGCTGCTGGTCGTTGCTGGCATCGTCATGCCTGGCGCTGCCTTCGCCCAGGAGGCAGTTGCGGGCTGGCAGTTCTCGGTCATGCCTTACGTCTGGCTGCCGGGCGTCAAGGCTGATGTCAAATACGGTCCGCCATCGGGCGGAACGGCAACTGCCAATGTCAATGCTGACGAAAGCGACGTTCTGAGCAATCTGCAGATGGCTTTTATGATCGCCGGTGAAGCACGCAAGGGGCGCTGGCTGGTAGCCACCGACTATATGTACCTCGATCTCGGCAAGCAGGACAGCAAGGTCAAGAGCGTGGACTTCAACCCGGGCAACGGTCCGGTCAATGCGTCTACGAGCCAGATCGGCGGCAGTGCGGAGTCCTCCTTCAAGGGTTCTATCTTGAGCCTGGTCGGCGGTTATGCCGCGATCAGCACGCCGGCCGCCAGCCTCGACGTGATCGCCGGTCTTCGTTACATGGATCTCAAGGTTTCCAGTAGCTGGAACCTCAATACGACGGTGACTTCGCCAAGTGGCAGCCAGACCTTCAGCCGCTCGGGCAGCGCCAGCAAATCAGGCGACAACACCAACTTCATCATCGGCGCTAAGGGCCAGATCAAGCTCGGCCAGAGCAACTGGTTCGTTCCCTACTATGCCGATGTCGGCGGCGGCAGTTCGACCTCGACCTGGCAACTGGCGACGGGTGTCGGCTACGCCTTCGGCTGGGGAGATATCAGGTTGGACTATCGTTACCTCGCCTACAAACAGAGCAACGACGACAAGTTCCTGGAAAAGATCGAACTGGGTGGCTTTGCACTGGGCGCGAATTTCAGGTTTTGATCTGGCTGAAGGGCGTTTTTTCCTAACAAGTACAGGAGAAACATATCGTGAACCATAAAGTCATTTACCAGTCGATTTGCCTGGCACTCGGCACTGCCTGCGCCACGGGCGCCTTTGCTCAGGCGGTTGACCGTAGCAAGTTGCCCATTCACGAACCGAAGATTCCGCTGAGCACGGTGCTCGACGTTCGCAACGCCACGCCGCCGAAGCCCTTCGAGGTCAAGGCACCGCTCGGGGCACCGAATGTCCTGATCGTCCTCATCGATGACATGGGGTTTGGCCAGTCCAGCGCCTTTGGCGGCCCGGCTCGGATGCCGACGGCGGAACGCCTGGCTGATAACGGCCTGCGCTACAACCAGTTTCATACCACGGCACTCAGTTCGCCGAGTCGGATGGCATTGCTCACCGGGCGCAACCACCATACGGGCAATACTTCATCGATCATGGAAACGGCGACCGCCTTTCCCGGTGCGACGGGCAAACGCCCCGATAGCGTGGCTCCCCTTGCCATGACCCTGCGCTACAACGGTTATTCGACGGCGCATTTCGGCAAGAATCATGAAACTGCTGCCTGGGAAACCAGCCCCTCCGGTCCGACCGACCGTTGGCCAACCCGTAGCGGTTTCGACAAGTTCTACGGCTTCATGGGCGGCGAAACCAATCAATGGGCGCCGGCAATCTATGACGGCATGACCAAGGTCGAGATCCCGAAGGATTCGAATTACCACTTCATGACCGACATGACCAACCAGGCCATCAAGTGGGTCCGCTCGGAAAAATCCCTGACGCCGGACAAGCCCTTCTTCATGTACTTCGCGCCGGGCGCAACCCACGCCCCCCATCAGGTTCCAAAGGACTGGATCGCCAAATACCGGGGCAAGTTTGATCAGGGATGGGACAAGTTGCGCGAGGAGACCTTGGCCAAGCAGATTGCCCTTGGTGTTGTTCCGCCCGATACCAAACTGGCACCGAAGCCGGAGGCGATCAAGGATTGGGACAAGCTCAATGCTGATGAAAAGAAACTCTTTGCGCGCCAGATGGAAGTGTTCGCGGCGTTTGCTGAATACACGGATAGCGAAGTCGGCCGACTTGTCGATACCCTGAAGGACCTGGGACAACTCGACAATACGCTGATCTTCTATGTGCTTGGCGACAACGGCGCCAGCGCCGAAGGCGGCGCCAACGGCCTGTTCAACGAGATGACCTACTTCAACGGCGTGCCGGAGTCGGTTCAGGATGTCCTGAAGCATTACGATGATCTGGGTGGCCCCAACTCTTACGGGCATTACGCCGCCGGCTGGGCTGTTGCCGGGAATACGCCCTTCACCTGGGTCAAGCAGGTGGCCTCGAGCTACGGTGGTACGCGCAACGGCATGGCGGTACATTGGCCGAAGGGCATCCAGGGCAAGGGTGAGGTCCGTTCGCAATGGCACCATGTCATCGATATCGCGCCGACGATCCTTGAAGCTGCCGGACTGCCGGAGCCCAAGGAAGTGAATGGCATCCCGCAGACGCCGATTGAAGGCGTCAGCCTGCTTTACTCGCTGAATGAAGCGAAGGCACCGGATCGCCACAAGACGCAATATTTCGAAATCTTCGGCAACCGGGCCATCTACAACGATGGCTGGCTGGCCGGCACCGTGCATAAGGCGCCCTGGGAGCCCAAGCCGCGCGCCACGCTCGAGGCAGATACCTGGGAACTCTACGATACGCGGAGTGACTTCAGCCTGCGGAACGACCTGGCCAAGTCGAATCCGGCCAAGCTCAAGGAAATGCAACAGACTTTCCTGGCCGAAGCGACAAAGTACCCGGTTCTCCCGCTGGATGACCGTGTTTTTGAACGCTTGATTCCCGAGCTGGTTGGCCGTCCCGACCTCATGCAGGGGCGTAAATCCCTGACGGTTTACGACGGCATGACCGGTATGTCCGAGAATGTGTTCCTGAACCTGAAGAACCTGTCCTATACCATCGACGCTGAAATCGACGTGCCGAAAGGTGGGGCGAACGGCGTCATCATTGCCCAGGCCGGACGCTTCGGCGGTTGGAGTCTTTATGTGAAGGGCGGCAAGCCGACCTACACCTATAACTTCCTCGGCCTTCAGCGCTTCACCATCACCGCCAGCAAACCCCTGCCGGTCGGCAAATCGATCTTGCGTTTCGAATTTGCCTACGATGGCGGCGGCCCGGGCAAGGGCGGTACGGGTAGCCTGTTCGTCAATGGCCAGATGATCGGTCAAGGCCGTATCGAGCGGACGCAGCCCGGCTTTTTCTCGGCTGACGAAGGGGTCGATGTCGGCGAGGATGGCGAAACCCCGGTTACCGAGAACTACGGTATGCCGGCACCGCACAAGTTCACGGGCAAAATCGGCAAGGTCACCTTGACCGTCATTCCGGCCAAGCCCGCCGAAAAAGCGGCGGCGGATGGTGCGAAGAAGGACGCTGTGCTGAAGAAGGCGCTGGCAGACTAAGCCATTTGCCACAATGGGAGGAGGCAACAGCTCCCTCCCTGCATTCCTGACAAGCGGTCGGGTGCCCCTGCGGATACAGCTAACAATGAACCAAGAGCCCGAACTCAAACTTCCAAAGCTGACTAACGGTGATTTCTATCGTTTTCATACGATGGTCAAGCCGAGCGGCGCCCAGTGCAACCTGGATTGCGCCTACTGCTTCTATCTGCACAAGGAAGACCTGCTGAATCAGCCGCAGGTGCCGCGAATGAGCGATTCGCTGCTGGAGTCGCACATCCGCCAGTACATCGAAGCGCAGGGCGGCGATGAGGTGGTCTTTACCTGGCAGGGCGGCGAACCGACCCTGATGGGCCTGGATTTCTTCCGGCGCGTCGTCGAGCTTCAGGAGAAGTACCGGAAACCCGGACAGCGCATCGAGAATGACCTGCAAACCAACGGCATCCTGCTCAATGACGAATGGTGTGCCTTCCTGGCCGAGCATAATTTTCTGGTCGGCCTGTCGATCGATGGGCCGGCTGAGTTGCACGACCTCTACCGCTACAGCAAGGGCAACAAGCCGACTTTCGAGCGGGTCATGGCAGCGGTTGCATTGTTGCATCGCTACCAAGTCGTTTTTAGTGCCTTATGTGTCGTCAACCGCAGCAATGCGCGCAGACCAATCGACGTTTACCGGTTCTTGCGCGACAAGGTTCGGCCGCGCGTGATCCAGTTCATTCCGGGGCTGGAGCCCGGTGATTTTCGTTCGGTTGCGCCGGGGCACTGGGATTGGGACAAATTGCCGACGATGGGTTCGCCGGCCGCCGGGCCGGGTAGTCCGGATTCGGTGGTGGCCGATTGGTCGGTGGCACCGGAGGACTGGGGCTATTTTCTGACGCGGGTCTGGGACGAATGGTTCAAGCGTGACTATGGGCAGGTCTTTGTCGACCAGTTCGAGAATGTCATTTCGCAGATGTTCGGTCATGGCCCGCAGAAGTGCGTCAGCGGTCGTATCTGCGGCAAGGCAGTGGCCGTTGAGTTCAACGGTGACCTTTATAGTTGCGACCACTTCGTTTATCCGGAATACAAGCTGGGCAACATCCGCCAAGTGCACGAAGGCGATCTGGTATTTTCCGAGCAGCAGAAAAAATTTGCCTATGCCAAGAGCGACACCTTGCCGCAGTATTGCCGCTCTTGCCCCTACTTGGAGCTGTGCTGGGGCGAGTGTCCGAAGAATCGCTTCATCAAGACGCCGGATGGGGAAACAGGCTTGAACTACCTGTGTTCGGGACTGAAGAAATTCTATGCCCGGGTGACGGCAGATCGCGGTGAACTGGCCCGGCGACTCGGCCAATGAACGAACGCAACATGCAGTCGCCCGGGGAGCATTCCTTCACGCTGATGATTGCATGGCTGCCGTTTGTTGCGCCTCGTTTTTCAAGGCCTGCAGACGGCGGGCGCGGTGCTTGCGGGCCCAGATCAGCACGCCGGTGACGCTGAGCAGGGCGATGGCCAGGCCGCACAGCGAGATCAGGATGCGGCCGGGGAGGCCGGCGATGCGCCCGGAGTGGAGCGGGAACATGGCTTGCAGGAAGATGTCGCCGGCCGTGCCGGTGCCGGGGAGTGTGGCACCGAGGGCCTGGCCGGTGTGGGCATCGAAATAGAGCCAGGGGTTGCCGAGGCCGACGTCGCCGTGGCTGTTGCCGGCCGCGAAGAAGCCGACGCCATAGACGCCGCTCAGACTGTCGAGAAAGACGCCGCCGGCCGGGGCGTTGATGCCGCGCTGGCGGGCTTCGCTTTCGGCCAGCGCAATGACGCGGTCGACCGCCATTTTTGCCGTTTTTTGCCCGTCCACCGCCGGACTCGGCCGGGCGGCGAAGGGCGAGGGGGTCAGCGCTGAAAAGAGGCCGACCACCGGGCGCATGACCTCTTCCTTCAGGTTCATGGCGACCGAGGTGACGGCCAGCATCAGCACCAGCAGGAAGAGCCAGACGCCGCCCGAGCGGTGCAGGTCGAAGGTTAGCCGGTGGCCGCCGGCCTGCCAGCGGAAGGCGAAGGACTGGCGCCAGCTTTTAAGGCTGGGGAAGGAAATCCACAGCGCGAGCAGAGTGTCGAAGACCCAGACGATGGCGACGATGCCCATGAACAGCGTGCCGAGCTGGCGGCTGAAGGCATCCGGGATGTGCATGCTGTAGTGCAGCTTGTAGAGGAAGGGGAGCAGGTTTTCGCGCTCGAGCGAGACCTTGCCCCACTGCCGTTTGCCGAGAACTTCACCAGTCGCCGGGTCGAGCGCGACCTGGTTGTAGCCGAGTTCGTAGGGCTGTTGCGTTGCCGGATCGAGGCGCGGCTCGACGAAGAGGCCAAGGCTGTGCCCCGGCTCGATTTCAAGCGGCATGAACCTTACCCGCAGGCGCGGTTCGGCCGCTTCGAGGCGGGCCGCCAGTTCGAGCGGCGGCAGCGCCGGGCCGGCCGCGCTGGCCTGGAACAGATGCGGGTTCAGCCATTCGTCGAGCTCGTGGTCCCACGAGATCACGGCGCCGGTCAGCCCGGCAACGAACAGGAAGAGCGCGGCGAAGAGGCCGAACCAGCGGTGCAGCGTGACGAGCAGGCGACGCATGGCGAACTCAGTACTTCCAGTTCAGCGAGACGCTGGCGTTGCGCGGCGCGGCGTAATAGGCCTGGTCCCAGTACAGGCTGGCGATGTACTTCTCGTCGGTGACGTTGTTCAGGTTGGCGCTGACGCTCCACTGCTTGTCGATGTCGTAGCGCGCCATCAGGTTGACCAGCGTGTAGGCCGACTGGCGGATTTCGCCGTAGCTGGTGTCGCGGTAGGTATCGCTCTGCCAGCTCAAATTGGCGCCGACCTTCAGTTGCTCGACGCCCGGCACGCGGTAGGTGGTCGAGGCGCGCAGCAGGCGGCGTGGCGCGTAGCTGCGGACATCCTGGCCGGCGTCGTCGTGGATGGCGATCTGCGTGTAGCCGAGGCTGGCCTGCAGACGTGACGTCAGCTGGCCGGCCAGGTCGATCTGGAAGCCCTTGGATTTGGCATCGAGGCCCTTGTAATAAGCCTTGGCGCCGATGTAGCCGGCCGATTCGGCGAGATTGTGCTGTTCGCTCTTGAACAGGGCGAGCGAGGCGTTCAGTTTCTTGTCGAAGAATTCGCCCTTGACGCCGACCTCGTGGCTGCGCCCTTCGACCGGTTTCAAGGCGTTGCCGGTGGCGTCGGTCTGGTATTGCGGCGTGAAGATTTCGGTGGTGCTGCCGTACAGCGACAGGTTGCGCGTCAGGTCGTAGATCAGCCCGGCGTAGGGCGTCAGGTCGCTGGCATCGCTCTGCCGGTTGACGCCGTAGGCGGTGCCTTCGCTTTCGGCCTTGGTGGCACGGGCGCCGGTGATCAATTTGAGATCGTCGCTCAGGTTGAAGCGGGCGGCGGCGTAGGCGCTCTGCTGCCGGTAGGTGAAGTGGCTGCCGTCAGTCGAGGCATCGAAGGCCGGCATGGCATAGTTGCCGGTCCAGTTTTCCAGCGCCGGCAAGGCGGTGCCTATGCCGCGGCCGTAGTACGAAACGTCGTCGAGCACCGATTTCGACCAGTTGGCGCCGAAGGTCAGCTCGTGCTTGCGGCCGAACAAGGCGAACTTGCCGGTGGCGGCGACATCGGCCTGCGTCTGCCGGTTGTCCATCGCGTACTGCGACGGGTAGCTGTAGAGGCCGAGGCCGGTGCTCTGGCTGGGCGTGCCGTAGACGTACATCAGCGTGCTGTCGTGGCGGTAGTCGGTGCGCGTCAGCACGGCCTTGGCGCTCCAGTCTTCGTTGAACTGGTGGCTCAGTTCGGCGAAGCTGCTCTTCGTCGTTGTATTCCAGTAGGCCCAATCGGTCGAGGTGCTGGTCGAGCGGTCGTAGTTGGTCGCCTGGCCGTTCGCATAGAGCATCGGCAGGGCACCCCAAAGCGGGCTGTGCGCCTTGTTGCGCTGCTGGTTGTGGCCGACGGTGAGCAGGGTGGATTCGCCGAGATCGGCTTCGACGATGCCGTAGAACACCGATTTGTCGTGGCCGTAGCGGTCGAGATAGGAGTCGGCATCCTGGCGGGCGACGACGAGGCGGCCGCGGAGATGGCCGGAGTCGATCAGCTTGCCGGAAACGTCGCCGTCGAGCCGGTACTTGTCCCACGATCCGGCGGTCAACCCGGCGCTGGCGGCAAAATCGGCGGTCGGCCGCTTGCGGATGAAATTGATCGTCGCCGACGGAAAGCCGGTCGCCGAAATCAGGCCGTTGGCACCGTATACCGCATCGACCCGGTCGTAGATGGCGGTGTCGATGTCGCCATTGACGTTGCCGTGGGCGAAAGGCTGGCCGATACCATCGGTCTGGAAATTGGTGATGTCGAAGCCGCGCGCCGTGTAGTAGGTGCGGTCGGTTTCGACCTTTTCGACGGTGACGCCGGAGGTGGCGGCGAGCACGTCATTGACGCTGGTCAGCCGGAAATCGTCCATCTGCGTCCGTGTGACGACCGAGACGGTTTGCGGCGTTTCGCGCAGCGACAGGTTGAGACCGGTGGCCGAGGCGCTCTTGCGGGTGGTGTAGAGGCCGGTCTTTTCGGTGCTCGGTGCGTAGTCGGCGTTGCCGGTGACGGTGACGGCGGCGAGGCTCTGTTCTTCGGCGGCCGGCGTTTCGGCGGCCAGGCAGGGAGCGGCGCAGAGCGCGGCGATGACGAGAACGAGGGGGCGGCGACGGAAAGCCGTCGGCAGGGCTGCTTGGAACAAGATCAGGAACTCCCGGTAGTGCTGTCGGCTGGCTGCCTGGGAATTCCGTGGGTGGCTGGCTAAGGCTGGTTAGTAATCGGTGAAAGAAGGAAAGCGGCGGGGATCAGGCCGCCTTGCGCAGAACCTTGCCTGGTTTGCCCTGGCCGCCGTGCGCTTCCTGCAGGCATTCGTGGGCGCAGGAGGCGCAGCGTCCGCAGTCGCGGGTGACGCCGAGGTCGCGGCGCAGGTCTTTCAGGGTACGCGCCCCGCCTTGCGCGGCTTCGCGAATCTGGCGGTCGGTTACGGCCTGGCAAACACAGACATACATGAATGATCTCCCTGGATTTGGGTGTTCAATGCGAATGAATCTCATTGTATAGAAATGAGAATGACTGTCAATAGCATTTGTGGGCTTCCTGAAAAATCCGGCCGACAGCGCTAGAATGCGCCCTGTTCGTTTCAACCCCAGAGAAATAAAGGAATTAAAACAATGTCCGGTCATGGCTTTCACGTACACGGTCCGCACGATCATGAAGTCGAGCACGTCGCCCAGCACGGCGGCGACCAATTCACCTCCCGCCTGGCGGTACTGACGGCGGTGCTGTCCACGGTCGGCGCCATCTTCGGCTACATGGGCGGTCATTCGCAGAACGCGGCGCTGCTCTACAAGAACGAAGCGGCCATCCAGAAGACCTCGGCTTCCAACCAGTGGAACTACTACCAGGCCAAGAGCAACAAGCAGAATCTGGCCGAGCTGTCGGTGACGCTGACCAGCGGCGAGGCGCAGGACAAGTTCAAGCAGTCGGTCGAGCGCTACAAGAAGGAAAAGGAAGAGATCAAGGCCGAGGCCGACAAGCTCGAAGCCGAATCGAAAGCGGCCGACCAGAAGAGCGAGGCCGAAATGCACGTTCATGAACGCTGGGCGTTGGCGACGACGCTGCTGCAGATCGCCATCGCACTGTCGGCGATCACGCTGCTCACCCGCAAGCGCTGGCTGCTCGGCGCGGTGTTCGGCGCCACCGGCCTCGGCTTGGCGGTCGGCGTCATGGGTTATCTGCACCTCTGATGATGTCCGCAGCCCGTCGCCACACCATTGCCGCCGGGCTGGTTTTTGCCCTTTTTGCCGCGTCGACCGCAGCCCTTGCAGAATGCCGGGTCGCTTTCGACATGGGCTCCTCCGGCATCCGGGCCGGTGCTTCAAGCAGCCCGGCGACCCGCCGGGCCGACATCGACTACCTCGGCCCGCTGTGGGCCGGGCGCGGTCTCGACGAAACGCTGGCGCCGACCATCCAGGCGCTGCGCGAACTGCCGGCCCAGGCCGGCTTTGCCGACGACTGCCGGCGCGCCGCCGGTGGTTTCTCTGCCTGGCGCCTCGCCCTGCAGCAGGATGCCGGCCGACTGGCCGCGGCATTGGGCCGCATCCACGACGAGAGCGGCGTCGCGCTGCTGGTCCTGCCGCAATTGCGCGAAGGAGCCTACGGCTACCTCGGCGCCCGCCAATTGCTCGGCGACAAGCTGACCACCAGCCATGTCCTCGACATCGGCGGCGGCAGCCTGCAGGTGGCCGGCGAGCGCACCGCCTATGGCGAACCGCTCGGCCAGAAAGTCGTCCAGCGCTACCTGTGCCAGGAAATCCGCAATTCGGAAAATGCCCCATGCACGCTGCAGCCGCTGACCGGCGAGGAACTCGCCATCGCTCGCGACCTGCTCCGGGAAAAACTGGCCGGTGTCGCCCCGGCCCTGCCGGAAACGGTGACGATGACGGCGATCAGCCGTCCGGTCAGTCGCGGTGTGGCGCCGGCCGTCGCCCGCCTGACCGGGGAGGGCGTCGCGACGACCGGTTTCCGGCGGGCGGCGCTGAGCCGGGCAATCGAGCGGATCGCCAACCTGACGCAGGAAGAAACCGCCGCCGCCGTCGGCAGCCCGGCCGCCTATGTCGCCTACCTGCTGTCCGACATGCTGCTCGTTGAAGGTCTGTTGCAGGCGACCGGCGGCGACGAATTGCAGGTCGCCGAACTCGATCTGACCAATCTGCCCGGCCTGCTCGCCGACGACCGCTTGTTCGACTGGGCCGGCCACTACGGCTGCTACCTCGACCGCCTGCGCGATCTCGGGCTGGACGCCTACGCCAGCGACCCGGCGAGTTGTCCCTGAGCGGGCGCCGGAAAATGGCATTTTTACCCGGTCGACCGCAGCAATTGGCGTAAACCCGGTGTCTGGTTAAAAAAAACAAGCCAGTCATTCCCGCGCAGGCGGGAATCCAGAAAAATCAATCAACTGGATCCCCGCCTGCGCGGGGATGACGAATATTTCAGCGTCTCCTAGCGCGCTTGCAGGACGCCGATCGAGTGCTCGATGGCCTCTTCGAGATAGCCCTGATAGAAATCGGGCAGTCGTGCCCCGACAATCGGCTCGGCCAGGCGCCGGCCGTTTGGGCCGTAAAAGGCGACGACCGGTACCAGCTTGATCTTTTCGTCCGCCGCAAAGCGGGCGTGGCTGCTCGGCTGGCCGCGGAAATCAGTGAGCGGCGCCGCGCTGTCCTGGTTGATCTGGCGGACCAGCACCTGTTGGCGATAACGCGGGTTGGCGGTCAGCGGTTGCAGATAGTCGCGCTTGACCGTTTCGCAGTATTTGCAGTCCCGCCGGCTGTAGATGACGATCAGCGGGCCGCCCTGGCGGCGGGCCTGTTCGGCCTCGGCGCGCAGATCGGCGGCCGGCGGCAGGTCGGTGCCCCGGGCTGGAGCCGCGCCGAGCATAAACAGGGCGGCGAGTGCCAGGCCGGCCAGGCTTTCCTTCAAAGGAAGCATTTCAATTGTCGAAGTGGTAATAACGCTGGTTCAACCAGGCCGCGATATTCGCTTCCTCGTCCGGAAACAGGTTGGCATTGACCGACGAGTTGCAGGCGGCGACCCGTTGCAGCAGTTCCAGCTGGTTGGAGAGCATGCGCCCGTCGCGGGTGTACATCTTGCTGCCGTCGCCGCCGTACATCCGGACATGGCAGCTGGTGCAGTGTTTTTCGTGCAGGGCCTGCCCGGCTGGCAGGTCGACCTTGCCCCAGGGGGCTTCGGCCCAGGCGGCGCTGCTGAACAGGGCGAGGCTGGCGATGATGGGCAGGCGCATGGCGGCTCCTTGGTGAGTGCGTGGTATGGCGTTCAGAAACCGGCGGCTTCGGCCTCAAGATAGGCCAGGCTGACATACTTGCCAATATTGCTCTCGAAACCCTTGGTCTCTTTCGCCCGGCTGGCGACGCGCGGGTCCTTGAGGACCCAGGCCTTGGCTTCCTCCAGGCCGAGGCCATCCTTGATCGCCTGCTCGCAGGGGCGGTAGATGCCTTCGAACAGTTCGCGGTTCCACTGCAGCACATGCGCCCCCGGCTCGCCGTGGCCGGGCAGCCAGATCGTGCTGGCGGTCTTTTCCAGCCGGTCGTAGGCCTGCAGCGTGCCGAGGTAGGAGCCGTCGTCCATGTTGGCGATGCGGCGGTCCATGGCGACGTCGCCGACCAGCATCAGCTTGTCTTCAAGTATCTCGACGCAGAGGTCGAACGGCGTATGCACGGTGCCGAAGTGATGGACGCGTAGCGTGACGTCGCCGAACTTCAGCTCGGCGCCATTTTCCAGCGCCAGGTTGGGCGGCACGACGCGGGTGCCGAGGGTCGCCTGGTTGGTCCATTGTTCCATCAGCGTCCGCCACATGTTGCCCTGCACGCCTTGCACCGCTTTGATCGTGCCCGGGTGCGAATAGCGCGGCAGGCTGTCGCCGTAGGCCTCGACGAAGGCATGGTTACCGAGCCAGTGGTCGCCGTGGTAATGCGTGTTGATGATCGCGATGACCGGCTTTTTGAAGGCCTTCCTGACTTGCCGGATGGCCATTTCGCCAATCTGCACCGAGGCGCCGGAATCGACGACGACGAGGCCCTTGGCGGTATCGACGAAAGTGATGTTGCACATCATGCCCTGGTTTTCCGGGGTCGGAAAACCGTCCGGCGAGAAGATCATCCAGACATGTTTCGAGACCTGGCGCAGCGGGTGATCCTTGACCGCCGGTCCTCGGATGAATTCATCCACTTCCCTGGCGAAGGCATTGAGGCTTTGCCACGGCGCAAACTCGACGGCGCTCAGGGTGGCAAGGGCGGCGCTGCTCTGCAAGAATCGACGGCGGTTCATCGGTGTCTCCTGGCGCGGTTTAGGGGTAATCTTCAAGCTCTACGCCGAAGCAAGCGCTGCTGCGGCGCGTCGCTCGTCCTGTTCAATTGAAAGCCAAGTGTAAGCGAATTACTGTTTAATAATATATTGATATTTTTTGAAAAAAGGGGTGGTCAAGTGGGGTACAAGAAAACCGTTCTGCTCGGTGCCGGCGCACTGTTCGCGCTCTTCAGCGCACCGTTGCTGGCCGACGCCAAGGCCGATCTGGCTCGGGCCGAAGAAATCGTCGCCGGTCGCTGCTTTCTCTGTCACGGCCTCGAAGGCGAGTCGGCCAGTGCCGTCTTCCCGCGCCTGGCCGGCCAGCATTCCGAATATATCGCCAAGCAGTTGAGCGATTTCAAATCCGGCAAGCGCAAGAGCGACACCATGAAGCCGCAGGCCGAAGAGTTGACGCCGCCGGAAATGCAGGCACTCGGCAGCTTCTTCGAGAAAAAGACAGCCAAACCGCGTGTCGCCAAGGATGCCGAACTGCTGGCCGTCGGCAAGTTCGTATTCAATCGCGGCAACCAGTTCTCCGGCCTGCCGGCCTGTTCCAGCTGCCACGGCGCCAAGGGCTACGGCACACCGATGTTGCCGCGCCTGGCCGGCCAGCACCCGCGTTACATCGAAGACCAGTTGAAGCAGTTCAACAAGCGTGAGCGGACCAACGACAATGCGGTGATGCATACCATCGCTTCCAAACTGTCCGAACTGGAAACTCACGCCGTCGCCGAGTACATCGCGACGCTTGATTGAGGCGGGTCGATCCTGTTATTGAAAATGGCCGCAATTTTGCGGCCATTTTTGCGATCTCGGGCATCGCCTCCAAATCAAGTTCGCGGGCGACTACAGGCAGGCACGGTTGATCATGTGGCAATCGAACTCGATCATCCGGGGAAAGTGATCCGGGTTGTTTGGAAAAATACCGCTCAGTTCGAAACCCATCTTCTGAAACTCGCGGAATGAATCGGAAAAGCCAGGCATGCCCTCATAAATTGGAGTAACCGAGGCTTCGGTCTGCAGTGCCCGAAAGCGCGTGATCGCATTACCGGCTCCGCGCGCAACGTTCAAATCGTAGCCCTGAGTATCCAGTTTCAAATAAGGGGAGGAGCAGCTATGGGTTTCGAGGAGGCGCGGTATGTAATCCTCAAGTGTCCCAACCTTTACTTCAATTTCCTGAGCGAGCCGATTCTGCCGGGTAAACATCTGGATATGCGAATTGTCTGGTTTCAGGAAAGAACTGAATTGTGTCCCGGCCATGACGTTGAAGCGGGCCAGCCCCGGCTCCAATCCCAAGGCCACTTCTTCAACCAGCCAACGCTCATCGTCGGCGGCGCACTGCTTCAGGCTGCTCACGCAGGCGGGAATCGGTTCGAAAGAGACAATCAGCCCCTTGTAACCAACCTGCTCGCGCAAGAATCTTCCATATTGACCCTCGTTGGCACCGACGTCGAAGACGCAATCGATCCCGCAGTACTCGAAAAGTGTCTTGAGAAACTCGGCTTGCGAATGATGATCCATGCGCCAGTTGGGGATTACCGTATAGCCGAGATGATCAAAGAGCTTTGTTGCAGAATTCCTGAGTAGCTTGTTCATTGAAACTCCTCCACAGAATAAGCAGTTCGCGTTGATTCACTCTGATTGTTGGCGAGCCCTTTAAATCCATTTGTTGTGCCCTTTGGATTACGCCTGAAAAGGTGGTGGCTCGCCATTGTCTTCCATTGATCAGTGTAGTTCAGACTATGCGAATGTGATCGGCAAAGTGGAAGGACTCGATCGAATATTGTGGAGCTGACCTGCTGCCTGGGTTAAACCACCCAGGTAGCCAGGAAAAAAAACTTCATGCAATCAGCTTGTTGCAGGGACGGCTCCTTTTGCGAACCGACTCAGCCTCTGGCCGTCTTCCAGCCCGGGTGCTGGAAATATTTGCCGTAGGCCTGCAGCGCGTGCAGCACGCTGACGGCGCCGTCGTGACGGGTTTCCGGCTGCTTGCTTTCCATGGCTTCAGCGCCGGCCAGCAGGTCGGCAATCACCAGATGCAGCATGGCGTCGGCTTTGGCCTCCAGCTTGCAGTTCGCCACTGCGTAGGCCACTTTCTGGCTGACCGTCCCGGCCAGCGCCTGGTAGTCGGCCTCGCTAAACTGATTCTTGTGGATGCGGGGCAGGGCTGTTGCCATGGCCTGATTGATCTCGCTCATCGCCTGGCGCAGTGGGGCGTCGGTCGCCCATTTCTGGCCAGCGTTCAGTTGCAGCTTTTGTGGTTCCGGACTGCCATGGGCGTGATGTTCATGAGGGGCGGCGGCCTGGGCGGCAACAGAGATGCCGAGGAGGAGGGAGGCAAGCAGGACGGCGAGTTTCGTTTTCATCATGAGTTCCTTGAACGGGAGTGAAAGGCGGAATCTGTCGCGAGATTCGCGATACCTGAGTAATTTAGTTGGCTAATCTTAAGGGGGGCTTAAGGTCGGTTCGCGCGCCGGAGAAGCGGGATAACCCTAAAGGCGGCGTGGCTTCGTATCCACTAAGCTGTTCATACGGTAGCCAATCGGTGCGCTACCCGTTTCAGGATTCATCGCCCCATGAGCATTGGCTTGATCAGCATCCTTGGCGCCCTTGTCGTGATTGCCATTCTCTGGCTCGCGGCGCGCGGCATTGGCCCCCCGCGGAAATAAGCAGTGCGCCCGCTCAGGGCGCCTTGCCGCAGGCGGCTGGTGCCGCAGAATGAACAAAGGCCGCAAGCGCGGCCTTTGTTCATTTGGAGCGATGAATCTCAGGTCAGCATGTCGGCCCAGATGTTCTTCGCCCAGCCGATGGCGACCTTGCCTTCCAGTTCGTTGCGGGCGGCGGAAACACCGCCGGCGCCCTTGACCGGTTGCACGGTCTTGGTCGCGGCATCGTACTGGTGGACCGAGGAAACGTGGATGACGTTCTTGGCATCGACGAAGCTGTAGCAAGTGTTCATCACCACCGGGGTCGGGCTCGGTTCGAGACCGGCCAGCTGGTTGAGAATGGCGGCGGCGGCCAGCTTGCCGTGCTGGTTGGCCATGTGGCCGGACTTCGGCATGGTCGGGGCCGGGAAGATGGCGTCGCCGAGGACGTGGATGCCCGGCATGCTGGTCGATTCCATGCTCAGCCAGTTGATGTCCACCCAGCGGTTGTTGATCAGCTTGAGGCCCGACTTGTGGGCGATATCACCGGCGCGGTGCGGCGGGATGACGTTCAGCACGTCGGCCTTGAACTTGTCGAATTCGAGGATGGCGGTGTTGCTGGCGACGTCCACATCCTTCACTTCGGCGTTGTTGCGATATTCCAGCGTGCCCTTGTAGAGATCGCCCCAGGCCTTCATGAACAGGCCTTTCTTCGAGACCACGTCTTCGTTGGCGTCGAGGATGACGACCTTCGATTTCGGCTTGTTCTTCTTGAAATAGTCGGCAACCAGGCAGGCGCGCTCGTAGGGTCCGGGCGGGCAGCGGTAGGGGGCTTTCGGGATGGAAATGGCGTAGGTGCCGCCGTCCTTCATCGCCTCCAGCTGTTTGCGCAGGGCAACGGTCTGCGGGCCGGCTTTCCAGGCGTGCAGGATCTTGCTCTGGGCGTCGGCGCTCTTCAGGCCGGGGATTTCGTCCCACATGAAATCGACGCCCGGTGACAGCACCAGACGGTCGTAGCTCATGGCACCGCCGGCTTTCAGGGAAATCGTCTTTTTTGCAGCGTCGACCGCAGCAACGTCGTCCTGGATGACGCGAACGCCCCATTTGTTCTTCAGGCCGTCGTAGCTGACGGTGATGTCTTCCATGGTCTTGCTGCCGCCGATGACCAGGTTGGAAATCGGGCAGGAGATGAAGGTCGGGTTGCGCTCGATCAGCGTTACCTGGACACCGCCTTCGCTCCACATGCGCAGGTATTTGGCGATGGTCGCCCCGCCGTAGCCACCGCCGACAACGACCACGTGGCCGCTCGCCTTGCCGCCACCGGCGCAGCCGTACAGCGCAGCCATGGCACCGCTTGCCGCACCGACTTTGAGGAAATCACGTCTTTTCATCAGCATCATGGTGTTTTCCCCTTACTTTTGCGCAGCGAAATAGGTGGCGATCAGGTCCAGTTGCTCGTCGGTATAGCCCTTGGAGATCTGGTGCATGATCGAGGCGGGTTTGTCGCCGCTCTTGAAATCAGCCAGTTTTTGCAGCGTCTTGGCCTTTTCCATGCCGGCCAGGGAATCCATGCCGGAACCCTTGACGGCATTGCCGTTGGTGCCGTGGCAATTGGCGCAGGTGGCGGCCAGGTTGCGCGCGAGGTTGGGGTCGGCGGCATGTGCGGCGCTGGCGACAGCGAGCAGGCACACCGTGGCGACGGTGGTGAGCATTTTCATCAAGACATCTCCTCTGAATGATGTAGATACGGACTATATAGCCAGAAATTCTTAGTGATTTGTGCGTATCAGCGCAAGACGAAGGGTATAGGCCTTTGTCACAAAATGCATGCTGCATCGCAACAATATTAGTAGTTGACTATATAAGTACGTAGTTATACATTGATTCTTAATTCAAATCAAAAAAACGACATGGACGAGGCACAGCAGGTCTACGAGCAGGTCGCTCATTACTTCGGATTACTGGCTGATCCAACGCGGTTGCGCATTCTCTCTTGTTTGTGCGCCGATGAGCGCCCGGTCCATGAAGTCGTTGAAAAAATCGGCCTGACGCAAGCCAACATTTCGCGCCACCTGAACATTCTGTATCGGGCGGGCGTCGTTGACCGGCGGCGGGAGGGCAGCTCGGTTCTGTATCGCGTGGTCGATCCCAATTTCGTCGACATCTGCCGGACGGTCAGCATCACGGTGGCCAGCCGCGATCTCGGCGAGCAGATGGGCGTTGCCGGCCAGGCGAAGCGGTAGTTGGAATTCAAACAACGGAGGGGAGTCATCTCTATGGTGGATATTGTCAAGCAGCCGGGACGTTTGCGGCCTGCACCGGAAAATTTCCTGTCGGACGAACAGGTCAAGGCAGTCGGCAGCGGCCGGCGCGATTTCCTGCGCCGGAGCTTTATCGCTGCCGGTGCCGCACTGGCAGCGCCGCTGGCGGCGCGGGCCAGCGAAGGCGACCCGAATATCCTGCAAAATCCGGCGTGGACGACCTCGCTCGGTCAGCCGGTGGCAACCCGCCCCTATGGCCTGCCGTCGCAATACGAAAGCCAGTTGCTGCGCCGCGAATCGCCCGGTCTGGCCCGGGTCGGCGGTGCTTCGGTGTCGTTTGCGCCGCTGCAGGGCCTGTTCGGCATCATCACGCCGTCCGGCCTGCACTTCGAGCGCCACCACCAGGGCTGGCATGACATCGATCCGTCCAAGCACCGGCTGATGGTCAATGGCTCGGACGATTCCCTGCTCAAGAAGGCCAAGGTTTACACGCTCGACGAACTGATGCGCCTGCCCTCGGCCTCGCGCATCCACTTCATCGAATGCGGCGCCAATACCGGCCTCGAGTGGGGCAATGTCGCAGTGCCCACCGTGCAATACACGCACGGCATGCTGTCCTGTTCCGAATTCACCGGCGTGCCGCTGAAATACCTGCTCGACGACTGTGGCGTCGATTACAAGAAGGCCCGCTACGTGCTGGCCGAAGGCGCCGACGGTTCGTCGATGACGCGGACCATCCCGATGGAAATGGTGGAAAGCGGCGAAGTGATGGTCGCCTACGGTCAGAACGGCGAAATGCTGCGGCCGGAAAACGGCTACCCGCTGCGCCTGGTGGTGCCCGGCGTGCAGGGCGTCTCCTGGGTCAAGTGGCTGCGCCGCATCGAAGTCGGCGATCAGCCGTATGCGACCAAGGACGAAGCGGTGCATTACATCGACCTGCTGCCGAACGGCCTGCATCGCCAGTACAGCTCGATCCAGGAAGCCAAGTCGGTGATCACCACGCCGTCCGGCGGTCAGACCTTGCTCGACCACGGGTTCTACAACGTTTCCGGCCTCGCCTGGTCGGGGCGCGGCAAGATCAAGCAGGTCGATGTCTCCTTCGACGGTGGCATCAACTGGCAGACGGCACGCCTCGAAGGGCCGATCCAGAACAAGGCGCTGACCCGCTTCAACATCAACTGGGTGTGGGACGGCAAACCGGCCATCCTGCAGTCGCGGGCGATGGACGAAACCGGCTATGTGCAGCCGACCTACGGACAACTGCGCAAGGTGCGCGGCACCAAATCGATCTATCACAACAACGCCATCCAGTCCTGGAAGATCATCGAAAGCGGGGAGGTCAGCAATGTTCAAGTTCTCTAGTGCCAGCTTTTGCCTTCGTGGCACTAAGACCCTTCTCGTTTTTGCCCTTTTTTCCGCGTCGACCGCAGCACTCGCCTTCGACAACTTCAAGGGCGTCGGCCGCCCGGCGACCCCGGCCGAAGTGAAGGCCTGGGACATCGATGTCCGCCCCGACTTCAAGGGCCTGCCCAAAGGCTCGGGTTCGGTCGAGCAGGGGCAGGAACTGTTCGAGGCCAAGTGCGCCTCCTGCCACGGCACCTTCGGCGAGTCGAACGAAGTGTTCACGCCGCTGGTGGGTGGCACGACCAAGGACGACATGAAGACCGGCCGGGTCAAGGGCCTGTCTTCCGGCGAACTGCCGCAGCGCACGACCTTCACCAAGGTGGCGACGATTTCGACGGTCTTCGACTACATCCAGCGCGCCATGCCGTGGACGGCGCCGAAGTCGCTGAAGCCGGACGAGGTCTACGCCATCCTGGCCTACATGCTGAACCTGTCGGAAATGGTGCCGGCCGACTTCGTGCTGTCCGACAAGAACATTGCCGAGGTTCAGAAGCTGCTGCCCAACCGCAACGGTATGACGACCGAGCACGGCATGTGGCCGGGCGCCCCGGCCAAAAAGGGTGGTATCGGCAACGGTGGTGTGCCGGATACGGCCAACAAGGCCTGTATGAAGAACTGCAAGCAGGAAGTGCAGATCGGCTCGACCCTGCCCGAGTACGCGCGTACGGCACACGGCGAACTGGCCGAGCAGAACCGCAGCTTCGGCCCGGTGCGCGGTACCCGCACGCTCGGCCCCGAGGCCGCCAAAAAGGCGGCCGATGCCGGCACGCTGGAACTGGCGACGAAGAGCGGCTGCATGGCCTGCCACGGCATCAAGAGCAAGATCGTCGGCCCCGGCTACAACGAAGTCGTCGCCCGTTACGCCGGGCAGACCGACGCCGAGGCGCGCCTGATCGGCAAGGTCAAGGCTGGCGGGCAGGGTGTCTGGGGCTCGGTGCCGATGCCGCCGAATGCGCATTTGAAGGACGAGGACGTCAAGACGCTGGTGCAGTGGATTCTGTCCGGTGCCAAGTAACACCCATTTCTACAGAGGAGAAGTTATGAACAATCAACGTCGCAATGTATTGAAGGCCGGTTCGGGCGCTGCCCTGATGAGCGTTCTCGCTGCTGCCGGGATCATCACCCCGGGCATGGCCCTGGCCGACTGGAACAAGACGGCTTTCGACGCCAAGAGCATGGCCGATACACTGAAGGCGCTCGGTGCCGGTGCCCCGGCCGACAGCAAGGATGTCCAGGTCACCGGTCCGGATATCGCCGAAAACGGCGCCGTCGTGCCGGTCGGCGTCAGCTCGACGCTGCCCAACATCACGATGGTCGCCATCCTGGTCGAAAAAAATCCGAATGCCCTGGCCGCCACCTTCGTGCTGCCGGAAGGCACCGAGGCCAATGTCCAGACCCGTATCAAGATGGGCCAGACCTCGAATATCTATGCCCTGGTCAAGTCGGACGGCAAGTTCTTCATGGCCACGAAAGAGATCAAGGTCACGCTCGGCGGCTGCGGCGGCTAATCGGTCACGACATTTAAAGAATTCAAGGAGTACTACATGGCAAATCCGATGAAAATCCGCGCCGCCAACAAGGATGGCGTTACCGAAGTCAAAGTGCTGATCAGCCACGAAATGGAAACCGGCCAGCGCAAGGATGCTGCCGGCGCACTGGTGCCGGCCTGGTTCATTACCGAACTGACCGCCAAGCACAACGACAAGCTGGTGCTGAGCAGCGAGTTCGGGCCTTCGGTGTCGAAGAACCCGTACCTGGCCTTCCGCTTCAAGGGCGGCGCCAAGGGCGACAAGATCATTGTTTCCTGGAAAGACAACAAGGGCGATAGCCGCACCGACGAAGCCGCTATTGGCTGAAGCCTGAAAAACGGCAGCCAGACGGCGTAGACCGTAGCTGCCGCTGGTTTTTCCCCGGAGGAATAGAGAATGATCCAAGGTTTGATCAAGACATTGGCCGGCGCCGCTGTCGCCGGCCTCTTTGCCGGCCCGCTGCTGGCCCAGGACAGCAAGGTGAGCGACGAGATCGCCAAGTATCGCGAAGCGCTGGCCGACGGCAACCCGGCCGACTTGCTGGAAGTGAAGGGCGAAGGCCTGTGGTCGGAAAAACGCGGCCCGAAGAACACCTCGCTCGAACAGTGCGACATGGGCCTCGGCCCCGGCAAGCTGGAAGGGGCCTACGCCCAGTTGCCGAAGTATTTCAAGGACACCAACAAAGTGATGGACGTCGAGTCCCGTCTCGTCCATTGCATGGTGACACTGCAGGGCTTCAAGCCGGAAGAGGTAACCAGGAACTGGTATTCGAAGCCAGGGACCGAGTCCGACATCGAGGCACTGGTCACCTTCATCGGCGCCAAGTCGAACGGCGTCAAAATCAACGTCCCGGCGACGCATCCGGCCGAGGCCAAGATGGCCAAGATGGGCGAATACATTTTCTATCGCCGCTCCGGCCCGCAGGATTTTTCCTGCTCGATCTGCCATGGCCAGGAAGGCAAGCGCATCCGCCTGCAGGAACTCGGCAACCTGACGACCAAGGACGGCGCCGGCTTCGCGATGAAGACCTGGCCGTCCTACCGCGTCTCGCAAGGCGCGGTGTGGACCATGCAGCGCCGCCTGATCGACTGCATGCGCCAGGCGCGTTGGCCGGAGCCGAACTACCTGGCCGATTCGATCATTGCGCTGGAAACCTACCTGCAAAAAACCGCGACCGGCACCGTGATGGAAACGCCGGGTATCAAGCGCTAAGAGGGGATGACCATGAAACTGAAAATTGCCCTTTTTGGCCTGTGTACCGCAGCACTTGCCGGTTCTGCCCTGGCCGAAGCGCCCGGCGGCAAGTACGCCAGGGAAGCCGAGCAGATGTTCCGCGCCTCGTTCCGGGCCGACAATCCGAAATACTGGATGAGCCGGCTGGAGCAGGACGAGACGATGAAAACCTGCGGCGAGTATCGCGACAACCCGCCGCGCAAGATCGGCGAAAAGCTGGAAAAGCTGAACAAGGCGAGCATCCGCTATCCGGTGGACGGGAAGCTGATCGGCGACTGGAAGGAAGGCGAAAAGCTCGCCGCGGTCGGCACTGGCGGCCATATCGGCTTCATTCAGCCCGACCCGGCCGGCCGGGTGCGCGGCGGCAACTGCTACGCCTGCCACGAACTGGCCAAGAAGGAAGTCGCCTACGGCACGATCGGGCCGAGCCTGAACCACTTCGCCAAGATCCGCGGCAATTCCGACGAAATCATCAAGTACGCCTACGACAAGATCTACAACTCCAACGCCTTCACGGCCTGCACCAACATGCCGCGTTTCGGCCTGCACAGCTGGCTGACGCCGGAGCAGATCACCCACATCGTGGCCTTCCTGATGGACCCGGAATCGCCGGTCAATAAAGACTGAGACTTGTGTCGTTAGCCCGGCCGGCGCTTCGGTCGGGCGTTTTTCAAGGATAAGAAAATGAGCATGAATCGCCGGGAGTTCCTGCAGGTCATGGCCGTTGCCGCGGCCGGTGGCATGACGCTGCATAGTGATTTCGCACTGGCCGAAAAGGGCGCGGCCAAGCTGTATGACCTGCCCAAGTTCGGCAATGTCAGCCTGCTGCACATCACCGACTGCCATGCCCAGCTGCTGCCCATCTACTTCCGCGAGCCGAACGTCAATCTCGGCTTTGGCGACCAGTTCGGCAAGGTGCCGCACCTGGTCGGCGACCATCTGCTCAAGCACTTCGGCTTCAAGCCGAACAGCATCGAGGCGCACGCCTACACCTACCTGAATTTCGAAAAGGCCGCCGAAACCTACGGCAAGGTCGGCGGCTTCGCCCACCTGGCGACGCTGGTCAAGCGCATGAAGGCCAATCGCCCCGGCGCGCTGCTGCTCGACGGCGGCGACACCTGGCAGGGTTCCGGCACGGCGCTGTGGAGCAACGCCCAGGACATGGTCGATGCCTGCAAGGCGCTCGGCGTCAATGTGATGACCCTGCACTGGGAGTCGACCTACGGCGAGGCCCGCGTCAAGGAAATCGAGGAAAAGGACTTCGCCGGCCAGATCGACATCGTCGCCCAGAACGTCAAGACCACCGACTTCGGCGACGCCGTGTTCAAGCCCTTCGTCATGAAGAAGATGAACGGCGTGCCGGTTGCCATCATCGGCCAGGCCTTCCCCTACACGCCGATCGCCAACCCGCGCTGGCAGACGCCGAACTGGAGCTTCGGCATCCAGGAAGAAAACATGCAGAAGACCGTCGACGAAGCCCGTGCCGCCGGGGCGCAGGTCGTCGTCGTGCTGTCGCACAACGGCATGGACGTCGACCTCAAGATGGCTTCGCGCGTCAAAGGCATCGACGCCATCCTCGGCGGCCACACCCACGACGGCATGCCGGCGCCGGTCGTCGTCAAGAATGCCGGCGGCCAGACGCTGGTCACCAACGCCGGCTCCAACGGCAAATACCTTGGCGTGCTCGATTTCGACGTCAGGAACGGCAAGATCGCCGACTTCCGCTACAAGCTGCTGCCCGTCTTCGCCAACCTGCTGCCGGCCGACAAGGCCATGCAGACGCTGATCGACAAGGCCCGCGCCCCGTACCTGTCCAAACTGAACGAAAAACTGGCGGTCAGCGAAGGGCTGCTCTACCGGCGTGGCAACTTCAACGGCACCTTCGACCAGGTCATCCTCGACGCGCTGATGAAGGTCAAGGACGCCGAAATCGCCTTCTCACCGGGCTTCCGCTGGGGCACCTCGCTGTTGCCCGGCCAGCCGATCCTGATGGAACACGTACTCGACCAGACCGCCATCACCTATCCGTGGACGACGGTGACCAACATGAGCGGCGAAATGATCAAGACCGTGCTCGAAGATGTCTGCGACAACCTGTTCAACCCCGACCCCTACTACCAGCAGGGTGGCGACATGGTGCGTGTCGGCGGCCTGCAATACACCTGCGATCCGACCGGCAAGATGGGCAGCCGCATCCAGAACATGATGCTGCGCGGTCAACCGATCGATCCGGCTAAAATCTACAAGGTGGCGGGCTGGGCGCCGGTGTCCGAAGAGGCGAAGAATGCCGGCGAACCGATCTGGGAGGTCGTCGCCAGGTATCTGCGCGACATCAAGACGGTCAAGCCGGTCAATCTCAACCTGCCGACGCTGAAAGGCGCCGCCAACAACCCGGGGATGGCATGATGAAAATGGGAATTTCGCTGCACAAATGGCTGGCCGTCAGCCTGCTTGCGCTGTCCTCGGCGGCTTTTGCCGCCGACTGGGCGCCGGGCAGCACCGACTGGGACAAGCTGCCCGAGGTCAAGAAATCGAAGCTCGGCCTCTACCTGACGCCGCAGCAGGCCTACGACATGAAGAAGAAAGACCCGAAAGGCGTAGCCTTCTTCGACGTCCGGACCCGGGCCGAAGCGATGTACGTCGGCTGGCCAAGCGATGCCGATGCGCTGGTGCCTTTTGTCGAGCACCCCGAATTGATGACCGAGTGGGACGACAAGCGCTTCATGTACAAGCTGGAGCCGAACCAGGATTTCGTGCCGGAAATGGAGCGTCGCCTGAAGGAAATGGGCTTGGGCAAGGACGCCACCATCATCCTGATCTGCCGCTCCGGCGACCGCAGTTCAAAGGCGCAGGATCGCCTGCAGATGGCGGGTTACAGCAAGGTTTACAGCGTCGCCGAAGGGGTGGAAGGCGATACCGTCAAAGGTGGCCCGAAAGACGGGCAACGTGCGGTCAACGGCTGGAAAAACGCCAATTTGCCGTGGACCTACAAGCTGGACAAGGCACGGATGTATTTCCCGCGCTGAAAGCGACTTACCTGAAGGCAACGATCCCCGCTGCGGCGGGGATTCGTTTTTTCCGGTCCGCCGCTTGGCGGGAAGCCGCGCTCACTGGATCTTGAACCACGGCATGAACTGCGAGTTGAGGCGGTCGAAACGCCCGTCGCGCTTGATCTGGTCGATCGCGGCATTGAGCCGCTCGGCGAGGGCCGCCTCTTTCGGGCTGATCAGCATGTGCAGCGGGCCGCTCATTGTCGGATCGGTCAGGATGGTCGATTCAAGCAGCAGCGGCTGCAGGTTTTTATCCCGGAGCAGCGCCAGGGCGCCAAGCATCGGCATCAGGGTTGCATCGGCCTTGCCGGTGGCGAGCAGGGCCGGGATTTCGTTTTGCGTGACGACCGCGATGCTTTTCCAGCCCATTGCCTCGGCGTGGCGGGCCTGTGCCGAACCTTTGATGACGGCCACCGGCTTCTGCGAATGGCCGAGCGCCACACCCGGCCTGGCTAGCCAGACGCTGCGCGAGTGGAAATAAGCCTTCGAGAACAGTACGCGCTGTTGCCGCTCGGGGGTTGGAATGAAGCCGACCACGGCAAAGGCGCTGTCGTCGGCGGCGACCGAGTCGACGATGCTTTCAATGGGCATGGGCTGCAACTGGCAGCGAATCTGCATCGTTGCGCACAGTTCGTGCGCCACTTCGATGTTGAAGCCGGTCAGCTTGCCACTTTCGTCGGTATAAGACAGCGGCGGCGAATAGCCGATCACGGCCACCCGATAGGTTCTGTCGTTAGCCTGGCAGACCCCGCCGACGACAAGCAGCGCCGCCAGCGCGAGTTGGCTGGCGAGTTTGGCTGTCGATTGCAGGTAGGTGAGGGCGGTCATGAGCTTGGCTTGCTTCGGCTTGCGGGCGGTGTCGGCACAGGGGTAGTTTAAGGAATCCTTATTTACTCGTCCCCTTCATTTTTTCCATGGCCTTTTCTTTCTCTGCCCTGGCTTCCATCACCAAGTGATAGGCGATGTAGTACTTGTAGATGTTGCTGACGTAAGTCACGGTCTCGGCGCCGATCTTCTCGGCTGCGACATATTCGACGTTATGGAACCAGATATTGGGGTCGAGGCCGCGCTTGGCGGCTTCCTTGCGTAACTGCGCAATGCGCCCGGCCCCGGCATTGTAGGAGGCAAAGGCAAAGAGCGCCTTATCCAGTTGGCTCATCGGTTCCTTGCCGTAGTACTGGTCGATCATCCAGCGCATGTACTTGATGCCGGCATGGATGTTGGCCTCGGTTTCGACGATGTTGCCGACGCCAAGATCCTTGCCGGTGGCCGGCATGACCTGCATGACGCCGATTGCCCCGACGCGGCTGCGGGCAGCCTGGTTGAGTTGCGACTCCTGGTAGCCCTGGGCCGCCATCAACAGCCAGTCGACCTCGTATTGGTCGGAATATTTTCGGAAATAGCCGACCAGATCAAGAAACTTCTGGCGTTCGGTTTCGGCGGCGGCATTCTTCACGTATTTGGCCGATTTCAGATAGCGCGTCAGAATCGTGTTGCCGGCTGCCGTGCCCGCCGCATTGCGGATGATGAAGTCGTCTACGGCGGCTTTCAGTTGCGGACTATTCTTGCGGATCGCCCAGGCAATGCTGCCGCCGGTGCGCAGCGCGATGTCCTCATGGACTTTGATGCCGGGAAAGACCTGCTGCCAGAACAGGGCCTTGTGGCGGTCCACGACGATGAGCGGAATCAGCCCGGCATTCAGCATCTCGATCAGGTCTTCGTCTTCCAGCGTTTCCGGGGCTTCCTTGAGGATCACCGGCGGCTTTTTCTCGTTGGCGAAGCGTTGGTTGAGGGCTTGCAGGCTGCTGAAATAACTGGAGGACTTGCGGACGAAGACCGTCTTTCCGGCCAGGTCGTTCACGCTGGTCAACGCCGGCGAAGCCGGACCCGATAACACCAATTCGCTGACGTTTTGATAGACCGGAGTGGAGAAATCGACCAGTTTCTGGCGCTCCTCGGTAATCGTCAGGTTGGCTGCTGCGATGTCGCCTTTGCCGGCTGCCAGTGCGCGGAGCAACTCGCTTCTGGCGACCGGAATGAGCACCACACGCAGCTTGAGATGCTTTTGCTTGAGTTGTTTGTCCTTGGCCAGTTTTTTGTTCAGATCGGCTTCGAACAGGCGGGTGAAATCGTGGGTTGCCCCGCGCTGCACACCTTTGTCTACGAAATAGAAGGTCTTGCTGTAGGTGGTCAGTACCCGAATCACACCCCGCTTCAGCATCCCGTCCAGGTCGTCGGTCTGCGGCTGCATCAACTCTTGCGTGGTGATGCGCAGTTGTTGGCGTGGCGCCTTCTCGGCTGGGGCTTTGGGATCGGCTGCACCATAGGCCGGGCCGGCCAAGGCGAGAAAGGCGAGGATGAACAGCCAGAAGCGCACAGGAGAATCAGCAGAACGGCCCGCTGGCCGGCAGTCATCCTTCAACATGATCAGCACTCCTTGGCTTTTTATAATGAAAAGCCGAGCTTCGCCCGTTCTTCGGCCCCATTTCCCGTCCGGTCCACGGTTTCAGTGTAGTCAAGCCGGCCCTGCGGTCAATACGCGGATGCAGGTGCAGGCTGCCTTGGAAGGGAGCGGACATGAGGCTATGCTTGTCTTATCCCCACGGTATAGGCAACAGGCCGGAAGGATGGCCTGCTACCAGTGCGTCGCCAGAAGGAAAGGGATGGACGATCATGAGCAATGACGAAAGCACCCGACCGCAAATGAGTGCCGGCGACAGTGCGTTCCGGGATGCGCAGAACTTCTCCCTGGTCATCGGCGGTCCGCTTTTCCAGCTTTTGCGTCGGGCGCATCTGTCCGACGATGCGCTGTTGATGGTGCGTCAGCGCATCGTCGCCTTCTCGCTCTTTACCTGGCTGCCGCTGCTGCTGCTTGCGGCGCTCGAAGGGCACGTCTGGGGCGGCAGCGTCGCCATGCCGTTTCTCTGGGATATCGAGGTACACGCCCGCTTCCTGCTGGCGATGCCGCTGCTGATCGTTGCCGAACTGGTCGTGCACCAGCGCATGCGCCCCATCGTGCAATCCTTCCTCGAACGCAACCTGATTCCGGACGCGGCCAGGGGGCAGTTCGATGCGGCAATCAACGCGGCTTTCCGGCTGCGCAATTCGGTGCTCGCCGAAGTTATCCTGATCAGCCTGGTCTACGGTCTCGGGGTGTTGGTCATCTGGCGCCATTACATCGCCCTCGATGCAGCGAGCTGGTATTCGCTGCCCTCGGCCGGCGAGTCGAAGCTGTCGCTGGCCGGCATCTGGTACGGCTACGTCAGCCTGCCGGTCTTCCAGTTCCTGTTGATCCGCTGGTACTTCCGCCTTTTCATCTGGGCGCGTTTCCTGTGGCAGGTGTCGCGCATCGAGTTGTGCCTGCTGCCAGCACATCCCGACCGGTTGGGCGGCCTCGGTTTTCTGGCCAATACGGTCTACGCCTTTGCCGTGCTCGCTGTTGCGCACGGCGCCCTGGTTGCCGGCCAGCTCGCCAATCGCATTTTCTTCGTCGGTGCCGCCTTGCCCGAATTCAAGGCCGAGATTTTTCTCCTGGTCGTCTTCCTGCTTTGCCTGGTCTTCTGCCCCCTACTGGCCTTTTCAGCGCAGTTGGCCCAGGCCCGGCGGCGCGGCGGGCGCGAATTCGGCATGCTGGCCGAGCGTTATGTCCGTGAATTCGACCGCAAATGGCTGCGCGGCGGGGCGCCGGCCGACGAGCCGCTGATCGGCAGCGGCGATATCCAGTCGCTGGCCGATCTTGGCAACAGCTACGAGGTGGTGCGCGGCATGCGTATTGCGCCGGTGACCAGGGACGCCATTGTTCGTCTAGCGGCCGCCGCGCTAGTCCCGATCGCGCCGCTGCTGCTGACCATGATGCCGCTCGAAGAACTGCTCAAGCGGCTGTTCGGCATCCTGTTCTAGCGGCATCCGCTCGGCGCATTCAGGGCTGGGCCGGCGATTCTCCGTTCAGGGCAGGGGTGGGTGTGGTCGTGAGGTTCTGCCGTGCCGGCCGGTCGAACAGGTGGTTGGTCAGGCCGGCACCGAGCCACATGCCGAGCAGTGAAATCCAGGCCGTCAGGGCGAAGACCGCAGCGCCGGAAACGCCGGCGCCGACCGCACAGCCGCCGGCCAGCATGCCGCCGAAGCCCATGCAGATGGCGCCGGCGATATAGCGGCGCATGCTGTGGCCGTCCTTGAAACCTTCCAGCTTGAGTTCGCCGCCCCACAGCGCGGCGAGGAAGGAGCCGAGGACGACACCGGGCACCAGGCCGCTGTCGAAATCCCACGGCTGGCCGGGTGGCGACAGCACCAGCATCAGCGTGTCGGCCGAGGGACCGGTAAAGCTCAGGCTCTGTACCGGGATGATTTCGAAGGACTGGCTGCCGAACTGGTAGGTGAGCAGCCAGGCCAGCGCCACCATCAGGCCGACGCCGATGCCGCCCAGCCATTCCAGGTGGTGCAGCCGGCTGCGCCGGGCAAAATGGATGGCGGCGGCGAGCCAGAGCAGGCCAAAGACGATGCCGCCGCCGTGGCCGAGATGAAAGGTGGCGAGCAGGTCGCGGGCGCTGCCGCCGGCGATGGTCCATAGGCTGGCCAGCCACTGGCGCAGCGGTGAGAGCAGGCCGTTCAGCGAGGCCTGGGCGGTGACGGCGAAAATCAGGCCGGTGAGCAGGGCACGCAGGTTGCCGTTGGCGGCGAGGACCAGCATGCGCGACGAGCAACCGCGGGCCAGGATCATGCCGATGCCGAACAGCAGCCCGCCGAGCAGGGCGCCGGAGAGGCTGCCGGTGGCCGAGAGCTGGCGGGCTTGCCCGACGTCGAGCCAGCCGAGGCTGATGAAAGTCTGGGTCGAGATCAGCGCGCTTGAAAAGGCGAACAGCCAGATGGCGAGCTTGGCGGTGCCGTGGCGGTTCCAGAATTCGACGACTGCCGAGCGCATGCAAAAACGGGAGCGCTGGGCGAAGATGCCGAAGAGCAGGCCGACCAGCAGGCCGGCCAGCGCGATACTGGCTTTTTCGCCGAGAAAGTCTGTCAGGCTGTCGAAATCCATGGTTTTTGCCTTGCTGGAGCAGTCGACCGCCGGGCTCGGCCGAAAGCGGCAAGTTTAGCACCGGCTCGATCAGCGTCGGCTAATGGATGCCGGGCCGACGGGCAGCAAAAAGCCGCAGACGGGCTGCGGCTTTTTGGGGGCTGGAGGGGAATCAGCCTTCGCCCGGCTCCATGTGGGCTTGCAGGTAGTTTGGCAGCGTCACGTTGTCGATCAGGGACTGCTGCGTCTCCAGCCAGTCGATGGCTTCTTCGCAGTGTTCGAGCAGTTCTTCGAGCAGGTCGCGGCTGACGTAGTCCTGCAGTTCCTCGCACAGTGCGATGGCTTCGATCAGCAGCGGCCGCTGGATGGTCTGCTCGTACTTCAGGTCGCCCTGCAGGCATTCGACGACATTCTCGCCGATCAGCAGCTTGCCGAGGTTCTGCAGGTTGGGCAGGCCTTCGAGGAAGAGGATGCGTTCGATGACCTCGTCGGCTTCCTTCATGACGCGGATCGACTGCTTGTACTGGTAGTCGTTGAGCTTTTCCAGGCCCCAGTTGCGGAACATCCGGGCATGCAGGAAATACTGGTTGATCGAGGTCAGTTCGTTCTTCAGCACCTTGTTGAGGGCTTCGATGACTTTCTTTTCGCCTTTCATGCCTGCTCCTTAAGCCGGGTTGCCCGAGCCCATCTGGCTCTGCTGGTAGTTTTCCAGGCCGACCAGTTCGATCAGCTTCAATTGCTTTTCCAGGAAGTAGGCGTGGTCCATCTCGGTATCGTCGAGCTGGACGACCAGCATTTCGCGGGTCACGTAGTCCTGGGCTTTTTCGCAGGCGGCGATGGCTTTCTTCAGCTCGCCATCGACCTTGTATTCGACGGCAAGGTCGGATTTCAGCATCTCCGGAACGGTCTTGCCGATCTTCAGGGCGTCGCGCTTGCTGAGGTCCGGCTTGCCTTCGAGGAACAGGATGCGCTGGATCAGCGCCCGGGCGTGCTGGCGCTCGTGGTCGGATTCGTGGATGGATTTCTCGGCCAGGTGGTTGAGGCCCATGTCGGCGTACATTTCGCCGTGAATCAGGTATTGGTCGACTGCGGTCAGCTCGCCGGCCAGCAGGCCGTTGAGGATGTCGATGATTTTCTTGTCGCCCTTCATGGAGTTCTCCGGAGTTCGTTGGAAACTGGCGGCTGGCTGGCGGCTTACGGCTGGCTGGCCCGAGCGCCCATTCTAGGCGTTGGCAACATCCTTTTCCACCCAGATATGCCTTGCGACCGCATGTTCGAGCGCCAGTTCCACCTCGTCGGCCAGAATGACCGTCATCGGCCGCTGCTGCAAAACCCGCAGCGGGCGGTTTTCGGCCAGGCCGTAGGCAGTCAGTTGTTCGCGCTGGAGCGGGTCGATTTCGTCGCCGAGCGCCGCCAGGCGGACTTCGCTGCCCGGTTGAATGAAGGCGAGCGGCAGGCGGGCTTCGTGTTTGGCTGACATGCTCAGCTCCAGAGGGCGCGCAGCGCGATGTTGAACAGGCCGCCGATGAAGAAGGCGAAGGGCACGATCAGGCCGACCATGAGCAGTGCCGTCTTGGCGCCTTGTTCCTTGACCATCATCATCAGGCTGGCAAAGCAGGGGATGAACAGCGTGATGGTGATCATGCCGACCACGGCCTGGATCGGCGACAGGCTGTGCGCCATCGCGAACAGGCCGGTAGCGCCGAAGTCGCGGCGCAGGAAGCCCATGACGAAGGCGGCCGAGGCTTCCTTGGGCAAGCCGAGCCAGCCGGTGACGAGCGGTTCGCCGGCTTCGATGATGGCGGGCAGGGCGCCGGTCTTGTCGAGCGCGTACATGATGAAGGTGCCGAGCAGGAAGAGCGGGATGACTTCGATCAGGTACCACTTGAGCCGGCCGCCGGTCTTTTTCAGCACATTGCCGAGGATCGGCAGGCGCATCGGCGGCAATTCGGTGACCAGCGGAATGCGCCGGCCGGGGATCAGCCGGGCGGCGAGGAAGCCGGCCAGCAGCAGGACGCCGACCATGGCCAGGGCCCAGACCAGCACGGCCGTGAAGGAGACGCCGCCCAACATGCCGAGGACGACGCCCAACTGGGCCGAGCACGGGATGGCGAGGGCGAGCAGGAAGATGGTGATCAGCCGTTCGCGCGGCGAATGCAGGATGCGTGTCGTCAGCGTCGCCATCGTCACGCAGCCGAGGCCGAGCACCATCGGCAGCACGGCGCGGCCGTTGAGGCCGATCATCGCGAACAGGCGGTTGGCGATCACCGTCAGGCGCGGCAGGTAGCCCGAGTCTTCGAGCACGCCGAAGGCGAAGAAGAAGGTGGTGACGATGGGCAGGATCAGCGCCAGCGCGTAGGTCATGCCCATCGTCCACAGGCCGTACTGGCCGACCAGCAATTCCTGCAACCAGGGGAGGTCGACCGCAGCAGTGACGAAATGCGTGAAGGCCGGGTTCAGGATGCCTTCGAAGAGATCCTCTTCCATCAGGCCGACCAGCGTCGTCGCGCCGAAGACGCCGACCAATTCGTAAACGGCGAACAGCACGCCGAGCAGGATGGGAATGCCCCACAGCGGATGCACGACATACTGGCCGATGCGTTGCGAGAGCAGCGGGCTGCTCTTGACGGCGCGCTGGATGACGCTGGCGGCCAGCGCATCGGCCGCCTCGGTGCGTTCGCGGGCAAGCAGCGTCGGCAGGTCGCCTTCCGCCCGGCTGGCCGCTGCCTGACGGAGTGCTGCCAGTTCGGCAAATTGTTCGCCGGCCGTTTCGCGCAACCAGTCGGCGACTTCCGAATCGCCGCCGAGATAAAGGATGGCCAGGCCGCGCGCTGCCAGGTGCGGGTGGGCGGCATGGCGGCTGATCCAGGTGCTGACCTGGCCGATGTCGTCCTCGATTGCCGCGTCGTAGCGGAGCAGGGCTTGCGGCGCCCGGGCCTGGCCCAGGCTGGCCGTCAGTTCGCCGATGCCTTCGCCGCCGGTGGCGACGGTGGCCAGTACCGGCATGCCGAGTTCTTCGCCGAGGGCGGCAATGTCGACGGTGACGCCGCGCGCTGCCGCTTCGTCGTGCATGTTCAGGGCGAGCACCATCGGCACGCCGAGTTCGGCGAGCAGGGCGGTCAGGGTCAGTGTCCGGCGCAGGTTCTTGGCATCGCCGACCTGGACCAGGCTGCGCGTCGACTCCTTGAGCAGGGCGCGCATCGTCGCCCGTTCGTCGTCGCTGCGCGAGGGCAGGGCAAGGACGCCCGGCGTGTCGAGCAAGGCGACCTGATGATCGAAGCGGGCGCTGGCCCGGGTCACTTCGACGGTGGTGCCGGGGTAGTTGGAAACGTTGACGTAAGCCCCGGTCAGGCGGTGAAAGAGCACCGATTTGCCGACATTGGGGTGGCCGACGAGGAGGATGGCGTTGCTGGCGGAAAGCGTCATTGGTTTGTCGTGATAACGGTTGCCCGTGATTTTCCTACCAAATGAAGAAAACCAGGCTCCAGATCGTCGCCATCAGCCCGAGCGGCGACAGCATGACCAGTCCGGCCAGTGCTTTTTGCCATTTTTGGGCCGTTGACCGGCGGACTAGCTGCAGCACCAGCCACAGGCTGCCCAGGCAGCCGGCAGCGAGCAGCGCGATGCGGAACCCGGGCAGCCAGCCGAGCCACAGATGCTCGGCCTTGAGGTGGGTGACGGTGAGCATCGACAAACCGAGGATGACGCTGGCCGCAGCGAGCGGCGTCAGGGCGAGGGTGAAACGCTGCCAGCTCAAGGCACTGTGCTTAAGCAGGCGGCTGGCCAGGGCAGGGCCGACCAGCAGCAGGCTGCCGAGCAGGAAGCCGCCGCCGAGCAGGTAGGCGAGGATCAAGGCGCCGTCGAGCCAGGTGAACAGGTCGTTGGCTTCCGGGTAATGGGTCAGCAGCCACCAGGGCACATCGTTGTCGAGCAGCGCGAAATGGTCATGCTCGACCAGCCATTCGGCCAGCGCCAGCTTGGCGTGCAGGAACCACGGGCTGAGCGTCCACTGGAAGGCGGCGGTGGCGACGCCGAGTACGCCATAAACCAGGGTCAGGGCATCCGGCGTCTTGGCCGGGTTGTTGAAATCGAGGATTTCGCTGAACGGCGAGCGGGCGGCATAGGTGACGGCGTCGCGCTGGCCGGCGCAACGGCCGCAGCTATGGCATTCGGAAGCACTGGTCATGCGTCGGACGTCGAGCAGCGGGGCGCAATTGACCGGCTCGAAATCGCCCTGATGGCGGTCCCAGGCGGCGCGGTCGACCTTGTAGTGGAGCGGGGCGATCTTGGCCAGCACGGCGAAGACGCCGGAGGCCGGGCACAGGTAGCGGCACCAGATGCGCTTCTCGCGGCCGTAAAGCAGGCCGATGACGATGGCGGCGATGGTCGAGCCGCCAAGGACCAGCAGCGCGGCCTGCGGATATTCATAAACGCTGACCAGCTGGCCGTAGACCGTGGTGCAGATGAAGGCGACGAAAGGCCAGCCCGACCATTTGAGCCAGCCGGGCAACGCCTTGCCGCGGCCGTACTGGCTGACCCATTCGGAAATCGCACCTTCCGGGCAGAACAGGCCGCACCAGACGCGGCCCATGGTCACCGTGGCGATCATCACCCCCGGCCACCACAGGCCCCAGAAGCAGAACTGGGCGAACAGCCGCAGGTTGTCCCAGATGTGGGCGCTTTCCGGCGGCAAAGGCAAAAACGCCGGGATGATGACCATCGCGGCGTAGAGGATGACGATCAGCCACTGGAGGGCGATGATAGGGCGGCGGTTTTTCCTCAGGAAAAGGCCGACTTTTGCCAGTCGAGTACGGGGCGCGAGCCTACTTGGGTGGAACTGGATGACTTGCTCAGCCACGACCGGTTCTCCGCCAGGCGAAGAGCACGACGCCCCAGTAGGCGGCCCAGGCGAGCAGGCTGCTCAGGGCGGGGCGGGCGCGGTAGCCGGAAAAGTCGGCGATCAGTTTGCCGGCCTTGGTGGTGTCGTCGATCAGCAGCGAACTGTCCCAGACCGGGTCGAGCAGCGGCGGCAGCCAGCCGGCGCCGATCAGGCGGTCGATGGCGGCGATCAGCAGGGCCGAGGCGAGGATCAGCAGCAGGATCGAGGACAAGCGGAGGAGCAGGCCGATATTCAATTTTGCCAGGCTCCGGGCGGCCAGCCAGGCGGTGAAGCCGGCGGCGGCGAAGCCGGTGACGCTGCCGAAGGCCAGCGCCGACATCTCGCCACCCTGGGCCAGGCCGTAGAGGAAGATCACCGTTTCCGCCCCTTCGCGGGCGACGGCCAGCGCCGCGACGACGGCGACGCCGAGGAAGCCGGAGCGGTCGCGGGCCGAAGCGAGGTCGGCATGCAGCCGGGCCTTCATTTGACGGCCATGCTTGCGCATCCAGAGCACCATCTGGGTAATCAGGCCGGCGGCGACGAAGAGCGTCGCCGTCTGGAAGATTTCCAGCGCCTCGCCGGTCAGTTCGTCCTGCACCGAGAGCAGCGCCCAGCCGAGCAGCAGGGCGAGGCCGGCACCGGCGGCCAGGCCGGCAAAGAGGGCGCGCTTGCCCTTGCCGCTGCTGTCGTTGGCCTGCAGCCAGGCGTAGAGGATGCCGGCGATCAGGAAGGCTTCGAGGCTTTCCCGCCAGACTACGAAAAAGGCGTTACCCATGCTGTGCTCCGTTGCGGCTTGTTTTTATTTGGCGACGATCTTGCCCTGGCCCGTTTCCGGGTGGAAATCGTCAAAGAACTTGTAAGTGCCGGGTTTCATCGGAAAGAAGACCAGGTTGCGGGTGACGCCCGGGGCCAGCACCAGTTCCTTCTTCAATTCCAGGCTCTCGAATTCCGTGGCCCCCGGCCCCTCGTTCTTCACCTCCAGCCGGAAGCGGGTGTTGGCCGGTACTTCCAGCGTTTCGGGGAAAAGACGGCCGTCCTTCATCAACAGCTTGATGGTCGGCATGTCGTCGGCAATTGCTGCGGTCGACGCCAGAAAAAGGCCAAAAACCACGGAATGGAGAGCGTGTTTCATATGATTCCTCAGTAAGCGATATTGGCGCGCACGGCGAAGACCTTGACCGACTTGGCATCCGCATTGCCACCGCCGTTGGTGACATACTGGAAGTCCGGCGACAGCTCGAACTGCGACGAGACGCGATAGCGGTAATAGACTTCCGCGACCTGCTCGGCACCCTGCGGCGTGAAGCTGTAGGCCAGCAGCGACTGGTTGTCGTCGAGCCAGGCGCTGGCCGTGCTCGTCCGGTAGCCCTTGCCCGACTGCAGCCAGGCGCCGGCGATACCGAGGGCGTCGGCACCGCGACTCCAGTAGCTGCCGGAGAACTCGGCACCGGCGGTAACCGCCTGGTTGAACGGCAGTTCGCCCTTGACCAGCTTGCCGTAACGGGCGAACAGCCGGACCCCGTCGCCGACCCGCTGGTCGATCGAAGCGCCGATGCCGGTATGCTTGTTCAGCGTCCCGTCGTAATCGACGCCCTGGCTGCGGTTCCAGCCATACAGGCGATAGTTGCCGAGCAGGCCGTCGAAGCGCAGTTGTTTCTCGGCCTGCACCATCAACAGCGGCGAAGAGAGGCTGCGTTGGTAGTTGGCACCCTTGTCGCCGGTACCGAAGACGCCGACCGACAGGCGCCACGGCTGCGGCTTGTCGAAGTAGTTCAGGTAGGAGGCGACAAAGCCGGGCTGGAAGCCGTTGGCATCGACGCCGACTTCGCCGGCCGCATCGAGCAGCGGGTTATGGACGAAGACCGAGTTCAGGAATTGCTTCGATTCGTCGCCGGCCGCCGCGTTCTGGTCGAAGAAACCGAAGATGTCCATCTTGCCGAAGGTCAGCTCCAGGGTTTCCCGCGAGTAGGGCTTGAAACCGAGGAAGGGCAGCGGAATCGCCGCCTGGTACCAGGCCTGGCCGAGGATGGTCACCGAGTCGTCCGGGCTGGCGCCGGAGGCGCGGAAGGCGAGCGCATTGGGGGCGCTGGCGAAGTGGCCGAGATTGGAGAAAGCGGCATTGAGGCCGAGACCCTGGCCCATGCGCAGATGGGCGAACAGCTTGTGGTCGATGTCGCCAACCGGAGCGAGCGGCAGTTCGACCGAGACATCGGCCCGGTAGTTGAGCTGGCTGCTGCCGTTGTCGATATCCTTGGGCAGACCCCAGGCATGCTGGCCGACGGTGGCCAGGGAGGCGCCGACCTTGATGCCTTCCAGGCCTTCGGCGATCTTCGAGGCCTTCTTCATTTCCAGCGCGTCTTTTTCGACCGCCTTCAGGCGTACCGTCAGTTCCGGTTCGTATTGCGACAGGCGCGGGCTGTCGAGACCTTGGGCGACGCGTTCGTTTTCACCCTTCAGCGCCTTCACTTCCTTTTCCAGGTCGGCGTTGCGGGCTTCCAGTTTTTCCAGGCGGGCAGCCAGTTTTTCAAGCAATGCGCTCTCGGTCGGGGCGGCCAGGGCAGGCAGGGCCAGCCCCGCCGCGACCAGCGCAGCGGTCAGTTTGGCGAAGCGCATGATCAGTAGCCGCCTTTTTTGCCGATCCCGACGTAGGTAAATTCGTACTCGACTTCAAACGGCTTGAACCACGGGCGAACGCCGGTGGCGCGGTCGGTGTGGCGGCCGAAATGGGCATGCTTGTTTTCCGACGGCGGCAGCACGGTGTACTTCACCTTGTACTTGCCGGGGCCGGCCAGCTTGATGTTGTCGCCGTAGTGCGGGCCGTCGTTGGCGACCATCGGCATGAAATCGCCGGCCACCTTGTAGTCGCCGCCGATCTTGGAAACTTCGAACTTGACCAGCAGGTAGGGAATCCAGGCCCCTTCCTCGAAACCGTTCGGATTGTTGGCCAGGGCGTGAATGTCGGCTTCGATGTGGATGTCGGATTCCGACGCCTTGCGCATGTGGCCTTCCGGCTCCATTTCGACCGGTTGCAGATAGACGGCGGCGACTTCCATGCCGGCGCGGTGCTGCGGCACGCCAATCGGGTATTCGAGGGCCTGGGCCGAGCTGGCGAAGGCGGCGGCCAGTACGAGTGCGCTGATGATTTTTTTGGTGGACAGCATTGTTGACTCCCTGAAAGTCTCTGGCTGGCCGACCAAAAAAAGCCGCCCCTCATCGGGGCTGGCTAATTGGCTGGCGCTGGCTTGAGGATGGTTGGTGAAGCAAAAACGACGGGGCGACGGGTAACTATTCGTTGCCCGGCTGCGTGACGAAGCCGATCTTGGTCAGCCCGGCCCGGCGGGCGGCGCTCATCGTCTCGGCAACGGTCTCGTAACGGGTGGCACGGTCGGCCTTGAGATGCATTTCGACGTTGGCATCCTGGGCGACGGCCTCACGGAACTTCTGTTCGAGAGCGCTGCGGTCGACCGTCTCGGAACCGACAAAAACGGCGTTCTCGGCGTTGATCGCCACCTGCAGCGTCATCGGCTTTTCCGGCGTCGGTGTGCTGGCGGCGCGCGGCAGATCGACCTTGACCGAATGCGTCATCAGCGGTGCGGTGATGATGAAGATGATCAGCAGCACCAGCATCACGTCGACCAGCGGCGTCATGTTGATTTCCGCCGTCGGCATCTGGTGGCTTTGCGAATTGAAACTGCCCATCGCCATTTAGGCCACCTCCGCCGCAGCACGGGCGCGCATCGGGTGAATCTGGGCGCTGTTGGCGGCAAACGGCTTGCCGACCGTGAAGAAGGCGTGCAGGTCGTGGGCGAAACCATCGAGATCGGCCAGGATGACGCGGTTGGCGCGGGTGAAGGCGTTGTAGGCAAAGACGGCGGGCAGCGCGACGGCGAGGCCGGCGGCGGTCATGATCAGCGCTTCGCCGACCGGGCCGGCGACCTTTTCCAGGGCGGCCTGGCCGGAGATGCCGATCGCGACCAGGGCGTGGTAGATGCCCCAGACGGTGCCGAAGAGGCCGACGAAGGGGGCGGTGGCGCCGGTCGTCGCCAACAGGGTCAGGCCGTTTTCCATGCCGGCCTGGGTGCCGGACAGTTGCTGGCGCAGGGCGCGTTCCATCTGTTCGGCCGGGTCGAAGCGGGAAGCGAGGCGGCCGGTGACGGCTTCGCATTCATGGTTGCAGCAGTTGGCCTGTTCGGCCAGTTGGGCGTAGGGGCTGTCGGCGCCAGCTTCGCGCAGGCGCTCTATGCCTTCGCCGACGCTGGTCGCCGCCCAGAACTTGCCGACGGCCTGCGCGGCGCGGCGCATCGTCCACCAGTCCCAGGCCTTGGCCAGGATCAGGTACCAGCTGGCAATCGACATGAGGGCGAGAATGACCGCAACGCTGTGCGAAATGGCATCGCCACTGGCCCACAGGTGGGCAAAACCGAAGGCGTTTTGCGTCGTTTCCTGAATGTTTTCCTGCATTTTTATTGCTCCAATTTGAAAATGATGGGGACCAGGACCCAGCTCTGGACGGCGGTGTCGCCGCGCTTGGCCGGTATGAATTTCCAGTTGCGAACGGTTTTCTGGGCCGCCTCGTCGAGACGGACGCTGCCCGAGGAGGTCTTGATGTCGACGCTGTCGGCGGTGCCTTGCGGATTGACCAGGACGCGCAGGATGACCTTGCCTTCCTCGCCCATCCGGCGCGACAGCGGCGGGTAGGACGGGGCCGGGTTCTTCAGGTAATCGGCGTCGAAGCGGGCCTGGCTGACCGGCTCGGCGGCCGGGATGGGGGCCGGCTTCGGCTCGGCCGGGGCGACGACCGGCGCCGCGGGGGCGGGGACATTGCTGTTGGTCGCTTCGATGACCGGGGTCGGTGCTTTCGGGGTCGGCGTGCGCTGCTGCTTGACCGGCTGCGGCTTGACCATCGGCAGCGGCTTGGCGACCGGCGGCTTTTCAGCCTCCGGCGGTTGCAGCAGATCGACGACCAGCGGCATTTCCATGATCTGCGGCATCACCGTCTTGGCGGCCAGGACGAGCAGAAAAACGCCGACATGCAGGCCGATGACAACGCCGAGCAGACCGCTGCGCTGGAAGGGGGAAGGACGGGAGAGGGCGTAACTCATGGCGGTGTTTTTCAGGTTGCGCCAGTCGCCATCAGGGAAAAAACCCTTGGCTCGCTGGCGATAAGCTTGCTGGCTACGGGAACGAGAGATTTACAACGGAGAAAAACTTATTTGGTCAGGATCAGCTTGTTTTCGCGGGTGACGCGCAACAGGTAACGCTGGCCGGCATGGTCGATTTCAACCGCGCTGTTGCCGCGCAGGATTTCCTCG
This sequence comes from Dechloromonas hortensis, assembly GCF_009469765.1. Classification (GTDB taxonomy): domain Bacteria; phylum Pseudomonadota; class Gammaproteobacteria; order Burkholderiales; family Rhodocyclaceae; genus Azonexus; species Azonexus hortensis. Next base: position 85,839 of record NZ_SSSQ01000011.1, on the reverse strand, counting down.
CTTTCGACGCGCGGCCGGGCCGGGCCGAGTTCGGCGGGAGGGGGCGTGGGGATGGCTTTCGGCTGAGTGTTCATTGGTGGCATGAATGCAAACGAGAATGGATCGTATTATTTTGTAATTGAGAATTGCTGTCAACAACTTGTTTGGCAAAGCCTGGAACTTCAGGCGACCGTGATGGTCTCCGTCGGCGTGCAGGCCGCACTGACAATGCGGCCAAAGCTGGAAACGCCGGCCCCCTTGATGAAGACGCACTGCTTGCCGCTGCGCTTGCACTGTTCCTTGACCCGCCAATAGGCGTTGTGACTGATGCAGCCGGCCTGGCAGACGACGAGGTCGGCCGCCGACAGCGCCGCGTCGATCCGGTGCAGGCTTTCTTCCAGGCCGCCGTCGTGATGCAGGAAGCGGCCGCCGCGCTGCTCGACGATCTGCCGGTAGGCGTCCACCGCACCCGAACGACCGCCGACGCAGAGGATGCACTTGCCGGAGAGGTTGGCAGCCTGCTCGTCGTCAGCGGAGTGCGGTGCGACGGCGGCCTGGTCGCCGGCGGCGAGCAGGTGGCGGATGGTTTCGTCGGCATGGCGGGCCAGTTCGCGCAGCCGTTCGACTTCTTCCTCCAGATCATTCAGCCTGGCGGTCAGCGCCGTGGCGCGGCCTTCGGCGTCGCTCGCCCGGCGGGCCAGGGCCTGCCGGTCCTTGAGCTCGGGCAGGGTCTGGCGCAGTGTGTCGAGTTGGCCGGTCAGGTTGGCGGCATGGGCTTCCTTGCCGGCCAGTTCGATGCGCAGATCGGCGACGCGTTGGCCGAGGCTGCGGGTTTCCCGCGATTTCTCACCGCGCTGGGCTTCGACTTCGCTGCGTGCCGCGTCGAGTTGACGACGCAGTTGCAGGTTCTCGGTCTGCAGGGATTTCAACGCGTTCAGTTCGGCCCGGGTGCCGGTGCCGATCTGGTGCTGGATCATGTGGATGTCGCCATAGATTTCCTGTTCGAGCAGCGCATCGCAGGCCGGATGCGTCCAACTCGCCCACAGCGCGCCGGGAATTTCGATGCCGGCCCGCACCGCTTCCCGCCATAGCTGGCGCAAGCCTTCGCCATCCTTGGTTTCGGCAAAGCGGCGGACGACCAGTTGAAAGCGTTTTTCCATGGTCTTGTGCAGCAGTTCGGCCAGTTGGCTGCGGGTTTCGCAGGCGCCGACGGCCGTGGTATGCAGCACGAAATCGGTGGTGTCGCGCGGGAAGTGCATGACCTTGGCCATCAGGCTGCGCAATTCATCGACGCCGAAACAGACGCCGATTACCGGGCAATGAAACTTGTGCGGGATGCCCCACAGCTTGCGCCGCTGCGAACCCTGGCTGGCGGCCGGCGCCGGCTCGGCGGGCGTCGGTTTGGGCAGCAACTGGGCAAAGCCGTCGGCGGTTTTGGCTTTGCCGGCGGTGAACACGCCGCCAGCGACATGGAAGGGGATATCGGACATCTCTAAGCTCCTTGGCGAAGTATCGCTGGCTGGCCGGAGATCCGGTTGGCTTGCTGTTAATGAGAATTATTATTATTTAATCGCCAACGAAGGTCAAGCGGAAAATGCCTCGATCATTTTCAGACGGCCTAGATCTTCAGGCGGACCTGCTTGGGGGCGACGCCGAAATGGCGCCGGAAAGCCGTCGAGAAATTGGCCTGGCTGCTGTAGCCGGCGATTTCGGCGGCGCGGGCGACGCTGATGCCGCTCCGCTGCAGTTCGGCGGCGGCGCGTTGCAGCCGGCGCTGGCGCCGGTAGTCGAAGATGGTCTGGCCGAAAGCCAGCCGGAACTGCTGCTGCAGCGTGTTCGGATTGCAGCCCATTTGCTGGGCGATGGCGGCCATGTCGAGCTGATTGGCGGCGCCGCTGTCGATCAATTGCTGCAGGCGGCAGATTCGCTGGTATTCGCCCGGGTGCAGGCCGGCCGGGATGTCCCGTGGCTGGCTGTCGGCCTGGGCGAGGGCTTCGGCGACCAGTTCGAGGGCCCGGCTTTCCTGGTAGAGGGCGTGCATCGGTCCGGCGAAAGTGCTCGGCCGGACCAGTTGTTCGGCAATACCAATGGCGCGGGCCGACGGCTGCCAGTGGCGGATCGACAGGTGCGGCGTGAACTGCTCGGGATCGAGTCCGGCAGCGGCGAACCAGTCGGCGGTCAGGGTGATGACCACCATGCGCTCGTGGGTACCGGCCCGGCTGCGTCGTTCGAAATCCTCCGGTTGGCTGAGCGTGACCACGGCGCCACGCGGCGTCGCGCTGGCCCCCTGGCCGGCGTCGAGGTGGAGCGGCGTGCCGCCGAAGCTGACCTCGGCATTGCCTTCGAGCTTGAGCAGCACCTTGATGCCGGGCTTGAGCAGCGGGAAGCGGGCAGTCATGTCGTGCAGATGGGTGATGTTCGTGCAATGCAGGAAGAATCCTTCGCGCAGCCGGGCCAGCGAAAAGCTGCCTTCGAGGACGGCTGCGCCGGCCGCCAGCTCCTTGCTTTCCGCCTGATGGCCGAGCCCGATGCGCTGGCTGAGCATCGCCAGGTCGAGGGCCGTGGTTGACGGCAGCGGCGCCGGCTGGCCGGGCTGGAAGGGCGGTGGGTAAATTTTCTTGGCAGCAAACATCTTCGTTGTTCCCGCAAACAAATGATTCGGAGGTTTTTGCGATACTAGCGCCCTTTGTTACAAATGAAAACTATTCGCAATTGACCGCCGGGTTTTTAATGGCGTTTGCATTTCAGGGGGGTTCGCATGCAGTCAGTAGGAAAAGGTATGCCGCGCATCAAGCCGATCGCGCTGGCTTTGTTGGGGGTTTTCTCGCTGTCGGCGGTGGCCGCCGAGGAGCCGACGCTGGCCCCGATGGTGGTCAGCGAGAAGCAGGTGCCGGAAGCGACTTCGGTCATTTTGAGCGAGGCGATCGAGCAGCGGGCGGCGCGCAATCTGCGCGAAGTGCTGCAGGACGAGCCGGGTGTCACAGTCGGCGGCGGGCCGGCGATTGCCCAGAAAATCTATGTGCGCGGCGTCGAGGACTCGATGCTGAGCACGACGCTCGACGGTGCGCCGCAGACCGGCCGGGCCTTCCATCACCAGTCGCGGCTGATGATCGACCCCGACCTGATCAAGCAGATCGAACTGGATCGCGGCAGTTCGGCGGCCAGTGCCGGGCCGGGTGCGCTGGCCGGTTCACTGCGCATGACGACCAAGGATGGTCGCGACCTGCTGCGACCGGACCAGAAGCTGGGCGGTATCGTCCGCGGTGGCGTTTCCTCGAATGAGGGCGAGCGCTTCGGCGCTTCGCTGTATGGCCTGGCCGGCGACGATTTCGATTTCCTGCTTTCCGGCAACCGCATCAATACCGACGACTACCAGGACGGCAACGGCAAGACGCAAGTCAACAGCGGCTCGACGCAGAAGAGCGGGCTGGCCAAGTTCAACTGGCGGATGGCGCCGGGGCATAGCCTGGCGGTCGGCTACCAGAGCGTGCAGGACGAAGGCGTCCGCTTCCTGCGCCCGAACATGTGGGGGCTGGGGGCCAACAATGGGCCGGCGATGCCGCAGAAGAGCGAGCGCGATACGCTGACCGCAACCTATCGTTACGACGGTAACGGCAGTGCGCCGGCCGTCGAGTTGAATGTTTTCTCCGACAAGATGACAGTCGAGCGGACGACGCCGACGGCGCAGGCCCGCTTCAACAAGCCGGCCGGCTACACCTGGGGCGAACAGATCGATGCCCAGGGCGCCAACCTGTTGCTGACCTCGAAGCTGGGCGAGGCGACCGTCCGTTACGGCCTGAACCACCACCGCTTCGAGTCGAACGCGATCAATTCCCGGCGCGTCGACAAAACCAGTACCGGCAACGAGGAAAGCGGCGTCAGCGGTCTTTTCCTCGAAGGCAGCCTGCCGCTCGCCAAGCAGTTCATCCTCGGCGCCGGCGCCCGTTACGACTGGTACAGCTACACCGACAACCACAACCAGGATTTCTCCAGCAACGGCCTGAGCCCGAACGGCAGCCTGACCTGGCTGGCGACCGAGGCGCTCAGCTTCCGCGCCGCCGCCTCGCGGACGATGCGCGGGGCCGGGCTGAAGGAGGCTTTCTACGTCGATAGCACGACCTGGAAGAACGATCCCAATCTGAAGGAAGAAAAGGCCAGCAACTACGAACTCGGCTTCAACTACGGCAGCGGCCCGTGGAGCCTGAAAGGTTCCGTCTTCCGGTTGAACATCGAGGACTTCATCACGACCGGCAGCGGCACTTCGATCACCAATGTCGGCGACATGGTCTCGAAGGGCTACGAACTGGGCGGCGGCTGGCGCAGCGGCGCCTTCCGCGTCGGCGCCGGCGTCGCCTATGCCAAGCCCAAGCTGAACGGCTACGACCTCAGTGAAACCAGCGATGGTCTCGGCGTGTCGACCGGCCGTAGCTGGAACCTCAACCTCGGCTACGACATCGCGGCGTGGAATCTTGATCTCGGCTGGACCAGCCGCCTGGTCGAGGAGCACAAGTACACCGATATGTCGAAGGTCGAGAAGTCGAAGGACGGCTACGCGGTGCATGACATCTACGCCAACTGGCAGCCGCTCGGCAAGGACCGGGTGCGGGTCACCTTCAGCGTGCGCAACCTGTTCGACAAGTTCTACTACGACCAGGGCACCTACGCCTATCTGAACAACGCCGGCAGCACGGTTTATTACGGCTATGCCGAACCGGGCCGCGACGTCCGTCTCGACCTGAGCTGGAAGTTCTGAACCTTTTGCAATGGCGACAGCCTCCGGCCCGACGGCCGGGGGCTTTTGCGATTTCCGGCACGCTCAATGGGAATTTCCATGCCTTTCCTTTCCGCTGACAAGGCTCACCTGTGCCTGCGCATCCTGGCCGCCGCGCTCGGCGGCTACGCCCTGTGCTGGGCGATTTTCTATCTGTTGTGCAGCTGGCTGCCGTATGAAAAGGCCACCGTCTGGTACCTGACTGGCCAGTTGGCGCCGCTGCCTTTTGTCGGCGTCCTGCTTTGGGCTTTCATCATCCCTTCGCCCGGGCGGGCGCTGGGCTGGCCGCTGCTCTGGGCGGCCGCCATCGCCTTGTTCGGGTGGCTGGCATGAATGCGCTCGGCAAGGCGCTGCTCGGGCTGCATGCCTGGGGCGGCATGGTCTTTTCGTGGCTGCTGGTGCCGATTTTCATCGCCGGCAGCCTGGCTGTCTTCGAGCCGGAAATCAGCCACTGGATGCGGCCGGAAGTGAAATTTGCCGATTTTTCACAGTCGACCGCAGCCATGCTTGGCGAGGCCCGCCTGCGCCAGGTCGGGGCCGAGTCCGCCGTCTGGCGGCTGCGCCTGCCCACTGAGCGGGCGCCGAGCATCGGCATCGGCTGGGGCGAGAACCCGCGCGCCCTGCAGGAAGAAACCCTCGAAGCCGTCAGCGGTCAGCCACTGCAAGTGCGGGCGACGAGGGGCGGGCATTTCTTCACCGACCTGCACGCCGAACTGCTGCTCGAAGCGCCGGGCAAGTGGATCGTCGGCGCCGTCGGCATCTTCATGCTGGCGGCGCTGGTTTCCGGCGTCCTGATCCATCACCGCATCCTGCGCGACTTCTTCACCCTGCGGCCGCGCGCCAACCGCCGCCGGGCCTGGCTCGACGTCCACAACCTGGTCGGCGTCGCGACCTTGCCCTTCCTGCTGATGATCACCTACACCGGCGTCGTCATCCTCGCCGAAGCCTTCATGCCGGCCGCCACCTACGCGCTCTACGACGGCAAGCCGCGCGCCAATCGAGCCGAGGTGCTGAAAACCTTCGAGCGCAAGGCGAGCGGCGAAGCGGGCCAGTTGCTGCCGCTGGCCGAGCACCTCGCCGCCGCCGAGCGCGAACTGGGCGCGGGCACGATCAGCAACCTGCTGATCCGCCATCCCGCCGACCGCAACGGCCTGGTCCAGGCCTATCGCCACGTCAACGACCGGCTGTCGGCGGTGGCCGACCACGTCACCTTCGATGCGGTGAGCGGCGAAGTGTTCGGCAAACAGGTGGACTGGAATCCGATGGCCTACGCCTACCGGGCGCAGGTCGGCCTGCATGTCGTGCATTTCGGCGGCTCGGCGCTGCGCTGGCTGTATTTCATTTCCGGCCTGCTCGGCGCGGCGATGATGGCGGCCGGCACCGTGCTTTTCCTGCGCAAGCGCCGCCAGCGGCATGGCGCCGGGCGCAGCCAGCGCTGGCTGGAAGCATTCGGCATTGCCTCGGTCAGCGGCGGCCTGCTCGCCTGTCTCGGCTATTTCTGGAGCAACCGGCTGCTGCCGGTGGCGCTGGATGGCCGGGCCGGCTACGAGGTCGTCGCCTTTTTCACGGTCTGGGCCGCGGCGCTGGCCCATGCCGGCTGGCGCGGTTGGGCGGCGTGGCGTGAGCAGTTCATGCTGGCCGGGCTGCTTGCCGTGCTGATCCTGCCGCTCGACCAGTTCACCGGCGGCGGGCCGGATGTCATGCGCCAGGGCTTCGATCTGACTGCCGTGCTGCTCGGCGGCTTGCTGCTGCTGATCGGCTGGCGCTTCTTCGGAGGGGAGGCAGAGCGATGACGCTGCTCTTTATTGTGGCCTTGTTGCTGATCGTCGCCGGCATGGCCGGTTTGGCGCTGGGCATGGCGCGCCATTTCCAGGCGGTTTTCCGGCACCCGCCGGCGGCCGGCGTGCTGCACTGGTGGCGCGGTGCCGGCTGGTTGCTGCTCGGCCTGGCCCTGCTGCCCTGCGTCGCCGGCTGGGGCGTGGCGATCGGCATCGTGCTGTGGAGTGGCCTGCTGGCGGCCGGGGTGATCGCAGTGGCGCTCTATCTGGCGCGCGACCGTTGAATGGCGCTGTCGCTAGCGGATTTTCCGCTTGATTTCGCCGTCGCAGCTCTCGGCGACGCGGGCGTATTCTTCCGCCGTGTCGATCAGGGCCTGGGCCGTCTTGACGCGGGATATTTCGCGGCTGATGTAGGGCAGCCAGCGATTGTCGAGTTCGTCCTGCAGGCGCGCCCGGGTTTCGCCGACCGGGCCGCGCCACGGGCTACCGGTGGCGAAGCGTTTGCTCAGCGTCGTGGCGATGTCTTTCTCGATGCTGGCGAGGTGGTCCTGGTAGGTTTTGACGTGGCGCAGCTCGTGCTCGTAAATCTCCTTGTAGGCGCAACTGCCGGCCGGAAATTCCCGGGCGACATAGACCGTCATCGGCTTGAAGCCGTAGACCACGTTGATCTGCGGGCTGGCGCACTCCATCCGGCTGCCCGGCGCGATGAAGGCCGGAATCCTGATCTCGAACTTGACGATGGCGTTGCCGCGGGTCAGGCCGAGCACCGCCTTGCCGGGCGGGCCGAGTTCGGCGCCGAGGTTGGTCAGGGTCTTGTAGCCGTACTGCAGGTTCATGCCGAGCGGGGCGTCGAGCCGCTGCAGCGTGACGGCGGGCGGCGGCAGCTGGTCGCATTCGTCGGCCAGCGCGGTGCCGGTGAGCAGGCCCAGCAGGCAGAGTAGGGGCAGGGAGCGGTACGACACTGATGCAGCAATCTCCATGGTGTTCGGCCTGGGCGGAAAAGGTGAGTGGCCGATGACCACATTGTCGCCATTTGCACGGTCTTGCCAAGTCGCAACGTGACCGCCGCCAGTTGGTGAAAATGCCGCTTTCGAGCGGGTTGACCGCCGGCATCGGGCGGTGCCGGCCGGGGGGCTGCGTCTCAGGGTAACGGGGAGGCGGACAGGGCGCTGGCCAGCTTCTCCATTTCCGCCGCCAGGTCAGCGAAGAGCGCATCAAGCCGGGCGTGGGCACCGGCCTTGGCCAGGCTCTCGAGCTGTGCAGCGCAATACTCGGCGGGTTGAGCTCCGAAGGCGGCCAGCGTGCCTTTCAGGGCATGGGCGCGCCGTTCTGTGGTGGCGCTGTCCTGGTGGGCGATGGCCTGGCGCAGCGCATCGAGCTCTCGGCGGTAGTGTTCGAGGAAGGCGGGGGCGATGATTTCGATGATTTCCGAATCCATGCTGCTGACCGCCGCGCCGTAGTCGAAAGCCGCCAGCGGCGCGGCATCGCGCTGGCCGGCCGGGGCGCGGAGCAGCAGGTGCAGCTTGGCTTCGAGGTCGGCGGCCTTGATCGGCTTGGTCAGGTAGTCGTCCATGCCGGCCGCCAGGCAGGTTTCGCGGTCGCCCTGCATGGCGTTGGCCGTCATCGCGACGATCGGCAGACGCGGCAAGCCCTGCTCGGTTTCACGCTGGCGGATTCGCTGTGTCGCCTCGACGCCACCCATCACCGGCATCTGCATGTCCATCAATACGATTTCGAAGGCCTGGCCGGCGATGGCGGCGAGGGCTTGCTGACCGTTTTCGGCGATCGTTACCTGGTAGCCGCGGCGTTCAAGCAGTACTTTGGCCAGCTTCTGGTTAACCGGGTTGTCTTCGACGAGCAGGATGGCGGGGCCGGCATTTGCCGCAGGGGCCGTGCTGGCCAGCCCGCCAGTCGGCTGGTGGGGGCGATCCTGGCCGGCTTCCGGTATCGCCTGGTCAGCGGCGTCCAAAAGACAGGGCAGCGTGAAGTGGAAGCAACTGCCGATCCCTGGCTGGCTATCCACTTCAAGCCGGCCGCCCATCAGTTCGACCAGGCGGCGGGTGATGGTCAGGCCGAGCCCGGTGCCGCCGTACTTGCGCGTCGTCGAGCTGTCGACCTGGGTGAAGGCTTCGAAGATCTGTTCGATGCGTTCGGGCGGGATGCCGATGCCGCTGTCGCGCACCGAGAAGTGCAGCATGGGCGCTGCCGCGGCGTCGCTGAGCAGGGCGACGCCGACCTTGATCTCGCCCTGTTCGGTGAATTTGATCGCATTCTCGAGCAGATTGACCATCACCTGGCGCAGGCGGACCGGGTCACAGACAAAGCGGCTCGGCAGATCGGCGGCCAGATCGCAATGCAGCGCCAGGTTTTTCTCTTTGGCGCGCAGGGCCATCGGCTGCAGCATGGTCCTGATCGTCTGCTGCAGGTTGCACTGGACCTGCTCGATGCTGAGCATGCCGGCTTCGATCTTGGAGAAATCGAGGATGTCGTTGATGATGGTCAGCAGTGCTTCGGCCGAGGTCTTGACGATGCCGACGAACTCGCGCTGCTCCGGATTGAGTTCGGAATCGAGCACGAGGTCGGTCATGCCGATGATGCCGTTCATCGGGGTGCGGATTTCGTGGCTCATGTTGGCCAGGAACTCGCTCTTGGCGCCGTTGGCCGCTTCCGCCGCTTCCTTGGCGTGCTGCAGTTCGACGCGGTCGGCTTCACGCTCTGCGACCAGGCGGGCAATCCGTTTCGAGAGCACGGTAATGTCGTCGCTGCCCGGTTCCGGCTTGAGCTCGCTGGCCGGCAACAGGCTGGCCACCACCTCGCGCAGCGCGTTGAGCGCCTGCTCCCGCGCTTCCAGCTCATTACGCAGGCTGTTCGCCGTGCGTTGCAGAACCTCGAAAGCAGGCCGGAATTCGAGCGGGACGTCGTCGATCAGCGCCGCGTTGGCAGCCTGGCCATCCCCTCGGAAATCGCGCTCGAAGCTGTTGACGCGGTCCAGCGTACCGAGCCAGTGGCGGAGCGGGAACCAGATCAGCAGCAGGCCGCCGAGCAGGCTGGCGAAGGCCAGGCCGACCGCGGTCCGGATCAGTTGCCAGAGCCCATCGGCGATGCTGTCGACAGCAAAGGACAGGCGCAGCACGCCGTAATCCCGGCCGCCGACCGAGATGGTGCGGTTGACGTCGTAAAGCTGTTCGGCGATCAGTTGCTGCAGCCAGGCGGGCGCATGCGCCCCGGCCGGGGTCGTGTTCCCGCTCTGGATGGCGCCGCCGGCGAGATCGATGAAAATGGCCGATTCGAATTGCGAGCGCAGGATCGCCTTGTCCAGCGTGCGCTTGATGGTGTCGTAGTCGCCGATCACCGCGCTGTCGGTCACCGTCTGCGCGGTGACCTCGATCAGCATGGTCGCCGACTGTTGCGCTTCCTCGACCGCCTGGAGGTACTGATACTTGTAGAAAAGTATCAGGCTGCCGCCGACGAACAGCAGCAGGGCGACCGAGTAGAGCGCATAGACGCGCCCGATCAGCGAGCGCGGCAGCAGGCGGCCGAAGATGTTCACGAAACGGATCAGCGCAGGGCGGCCGGGGCTGACTGGAAGAAGCGGCGGTAGGAGGCGTAGTCGGCACCGGTGGCGGGCAGGAAGTAGGCTTGCGGATCGAGGCCGACTTCCTCCGAGGCCTTGAGCAGGATGGCCTTGCCGGCCGGGTCGCGATGCATGCCGATAAAGGCGGCGGCAACTGCCTTGACGTCCTTTTCCGGCACCTTGCTCGACGCCATCAGTGCCAGATCGTGGTAACCCTCGGAGGTCCACAGCACACGGAACTTCTTGCCTTCGCGCAGGGTGTAGCCATCGACCAGCGCCGAATTGCTGCCGACCGCCTTGGCCTTGCCGGCAAACAGCTGGGCGAAGGCGGCATTCTGGTTGCCGGCAAAGACGACCTTGACGTCGATGCCGCGCGACAGCAGGTGGGCGTAGGGCACCTTGTAGCCAACGAAGGCTTCCGGGCCGGCGAAGACGACTTCCTGGCCCTTCAGGTCTTCGATCTTGTTGATCGGCGAATCGGCCGGTACCGCGATTTCGCCAAGCAGTGGGGGCGTCCAGCGGCGGGCGAAAACTTTCCAGCCGAGTTGCTCGCGCTCGGGGCTGAACAGGTGGTTGGAAAAGACGAACTCGACTTCCTTGGTCAGCACATAGGCGGTCGTGTCGGCCGAAGTGCGGCCGATTTTCAGTTCCATCCTGACGCCGCTTTTATCGCTGACGTACTTGATGATCGGGTTCCAGTAGGCGGCGGTCTTGTTGATGTCCCACTGGTTGACCGGTGAAAAGCGATAGGTCGTCCCCTGAGCCAGCGCGGCGGCCGGTATGCTCAGGAAAAAGGCGAGGAGCCAGCACAGTTTGCGGAGCATCGGGTAGCCGTCGTTCAAGAGTCGAAAGGCGATAGATTACAACATCACCAGCGCTGGCGGACCGGCTTCAGCACGGGCTGGCCGGGGCTTATGCCTGCGATCTTGGTGGTTTTTGCCATTTTCAGGGTGTCGACCGCAGCAATCCGATTTCCTGCGCTGTTTCACGGCCGATCAGGGTCTCGGCCAGGCTGGCCGGGATTTCGGACTCGCCGGCCGTGAGCGGCGTGCGGCCGCCCATGATTTCGGCGAAGACCTGCGGCAGGCGGGGCTGGCGTTGCGGCTCGGCATAGCCCTGCGGGTAGATCGGCTGCAGTGTCGCCGGGTCGTACTTGTCGCTGGCACCGAAGGTATGCAGCAGTTCGTGGGAGATCACCACAAGATTCTGCTTGCGCTGCTGGCGGCTGGCGAAGGCGTGGATGACGCCGAGCTGGCCTTTGCTGAGGCCGGTCGAGTGCGGCAGCGCCGGCGTCCGCTCGGGGTCGTGGAAAAGCACGAAGAGGCGGACCTGCGGTTTCGGCCCGGCGATGGCGTCGTGTCGGCTGGCCCACCAGCGCAGTTGCAGGCTCCATTGCAGGATGTCGAGGGCGCTGCCCGGCTTGGGCGGCAAGGGCGGTTTTTCATTGAGCGCCGGAGCCAGGTGCAGCATCACTGGTTGCAGCACGGTGCGCTCGTAACGCCTGCTTTCTTCCTGCAGCCATTCGCCGATCTCGGCAAAGCTGTCGTTGTTCAGTTCGCCAACGAAGCGGGCCGTGGCCGGCGAATCGTCGGCGGCAATCGGGTAGATGGCGATGTGCACACTGTGCTCCCACGCCGTCAACCGGTTGTTGGCGCGCCAGGCACCAAGACCGACGGTGGTGAGGACGATGAGCAGGATCAGGATGCGGAATTTACGAAACATGGCTGGTGGTATGCGCCGGGAATTTCGTATCATGACGGTGTGGTGCCTGCCCGGCAAGGCTATTCGCCTGATTCCGGCCCGTTTTGCCTCACCCGTTTCCCACCTTGATTGATTGCCCGGAATGAGCCTGCGCCTACGCTTTCATCTGCTGACCCTGTTTTTCTTCGTGATTTCGGCGGTGCCGGTCTGGCTTTCCGTGCGCACGTTGGCCGAGGGCATTGTCGAGCAGTGGGCGGTGCGCTATGCCGAAAAACAAGTGCTCTACGACAAGGAGCGCACGCTGCAGCCGATCCTGCGCGAGGTGGCGCTGGCCCGGCAACTGGCCAATTCGCAGTACATCCGCGAGTGGTCGCGACAGCCCGACGATGACGAGGCGACCCGGCACGCGGTAGCCGAGATGGAAAGCTATCGCCAGAATTTTCAGGACCACAACTATTTTGTCGCCCTCAAGGGCAACGGGCGCTACTACTTCAACAACGCCCAAAACGAGTTCGCCGGCCGCGAGTATCGCTACACCCTGAACCCCAAGCAGCCGAAGGATGCCTGGTTCTACGAGCTGATCCGCCAGGGCCGCGATATCCATATCAACGTCAATCCCGATCCCGAGCTGGGCATCACCAAGCTGTGGATCGACGTCCTGATCCGCGATGGCAGCGAGATCGTCGGCATTGCCGGCACCGGGCTCGACCTCGGCAGCTTCATCGGCAATGTCGTCGAAGAGAAAGTGCCGGGCGTGACCAGCCTGTTCATCGATCGGGCCGGCGCCATCCAGTTGCATCGCAACCAGGCGCTGATCGACTATGGCTCGGTCAGCAAGCGGCCGGGCGAACGCAATACGATCGACCTGCTGTTCGAGGACAGTGCCGACCGCAAGGCGATCTACGCCGCGATGAAGTTACTTGAGGTGCAGAACGGCAAGGTGGTCACCGAACTGGTCAATATGGGCGGCAAGCGCCATCTGGCCGGCCTGGTCTATCTGCCGGAAATCGACTGGTATGAAATCACCTTGCTCGACCTCGATGTGCTGCTGCCCTTCGGCCAGTTTTCGGGAATCATCCTGCTCTACGCGGTCAGCCTGCTCGGCATTCTGGTCCTCTTCAACATGACGCTGAGCCGTCTGGTGCTGAGGCCGCTCAGCAAGCTCGACGCGGCGATGGCGCTGGTCGAAACCGGCGGCCAGGTGCCGGACAGTCTCGACCGGCAGGCCAGTGGCGAAATTGCCAGCCTGATGCGTCGCTTCATGCAGATGGCCCGCGCCGTGAGCGAGGCGCGGCACGATCTGGAGGGTAAAGTGCAGGAGCGGACGCAGGCGCTCGACCGCCTGAGCAAGACCGATTCGCTGACCGAGTTGCTCAACCGGCGCGGCATGAGCGAACGGCTCGAGGCCGAACTCGTGCGCATGGCCCGCGAGGACCGGCCGGTCGGCATCCTGTGGCTCGATGTCGATCACTTCAAGCAGATCAACGATCAATATGGCCACGCGACCGGCGATTTGGCACTGAAAGCCATCGCCGGCATCATCGAGGCCGAATTGCGCCGCTACGATGTGGTGTCGCGCTGGGGCGGCGACGAGTACCTGGTCATGCTGCAACCGGCCGGCGCCGACGTGCTGGCGGCACTCGGTGAGCGAATCCGCAGCGGGGTGGCGAACTGCCGGACGGTACTCGATCCGGCCGGCGGCACCGTCCCGCTCAGTGTAAGCATCGGCGGCGCGCTGGCCCGCCAAGGTGAGGATCTCGACAGCCTGCTGCACCGTGGCGACACGGCGCTCTATGCCGCCAAGGCGGCCGGCCGCAACGTCGTCCGCCTGGCCGCGCCGGCGGACGAACTGACGCCGGCCTGATTGCCGGCCAGCCCCGCTCAGTGGCCGTCGGCCACCCGGTAGCCGGCGTGGCAGGCGACGCAGCGGCGCATGTTGTCGGCCAGCAGGTTGTTCACCGCATCCTTGTCGCCGATCTGCTCGGCGATGTCGGCGATTTCATCGAAGCCGGCGTGGGTTGCCTTGCCGAGCGGCAAGAACTCCTGCGGCGCCTTCTTGCGGATGCCCTGCACGATCGATGCCGGATTGGTGAAGTCGTCGCGATGCGCCTTCAGGCCGACGCTACGCGCCGCCGCGGCGACCGCCTTCATATCGCCGGCCTGGCTGGCGGCCAGGATGTGCTGGCTGACGGCGAGGAATTCGCGCATTTCGCTGAGCAGGAAGTTCTTCTCGCGGGCATCGAGCGGGATCGGGTGGCGGCTGTCGGCCGCCGCTTCCTGGCCGTGGCCGGCGTGCGGGTCGGCCGGGATGGCGGCCAGCGGCACGAGGAGCAGGCCGGTGAGGGCGAGCGCGGCCAGGCCGCGGATTTTGCCGGGTCCGGCGACCATAGAGATAACGGCTGACCCTGCGGTCGACGGGTCAAAAAGGGCAATTTTCATGATGGCTTTGGGCTGGGGTGATTGGGAAAGCGGCTTAGAAGCTGCCGCGCCAGGCAAGCTGGACGCTGCGGCCGGGGGCCTTGATCTCGCTGCCGGAAACGCCTTCGGTCAGGTGTTCGTGATAGGTCTTGTCGGCCAGGTTCTTGATCGCGAAGCGCAGGCTGTTGCGTTTGTCGATCTGCCAGCTGGCGCCGAGGTCGGCGGTGACGAAGCCGGCGGTGGCATTCTCGCTGCCCTTGCTGAACTTGCTGGCGACGCGGTCCTGGCGGTCCACCAGGCGCAGCGTGAAGTCGGCCTTGACGCCGGGCAGCATGCGACCGAGCCAGCCCAGTGATACTTCGTCGGCCGGCATCTGGAACAGCGGCTCGTCGAGATCGTCGTTCGTGCCGCGCAGCCGCGAATAGCCGGCGCTCAGCCAGTGGCCATCGACGAACTGCCAGCGGGCGCGGGCTTCGAAGCCCTTGATGGTGGCGCTGCCGAGGTTGATCGTCTTCTTGCAGTTGGCGGCATTGGCGGCGCCGCAGGCGGCGGTGGCGGCGCTGCCGGTCAGGATCTGGCCGGTGATGTAGTTGTCGATCTGGTTGTAATAGGCCGAAACGCCGTAGTCGACCGCCGCACTGGCACCCTTGACGCCGAGTTCGAACTGGTCGGCCTTCTCCGACTCGACTTCCGGGCTGCCGGCGTAGTAATAGCCGTCGCCGCGCAGGCCCGATTCGTAGCGCTCGCGCATGCCCGGGGCGCGGAAGGCGCGGGCGTAGTTGGCGTAGGGGCGGAACAGCGGCGCCACTTCATAGATCGCGCCGAGACTGCCGGAAACGGCGCTGTCCGAACTATCGAGCCCGGTTTTGCGGGCGCCGTTGTTCATGCTGTCGGCGTCGCCGCTGACCGTGTCGTAGCGCAGGCCGGTGAGCAGGTTGAGGCGGCCGAAGCGCATGTCGTCCTGGGCATAGACGCCGACTGCCTTTAGGCGGGCATTCTGGAACGGGTTGTTGGCGCTCAGCGTGACGAAGGGGGCGCCGCTCGCCATGTAGCGGTCGGGGTTGCCGGTCATTTCCCAGGCATTCAGGCCGAATGAGACGAGGTGCTGCGGATGGACCAGCCAGTCGGCCTTGGCGTCGATGCCGGTGGTCTCGAACGTGACCTGGTTGGTGGCGATGTCGCGGTTCAGCTTGTTGGCCCACGAGTAGATCTGGCGCTCCATGTCCTGGCGATAGACGCGCAGATCGACATTGAGCGGCGCCTCGCCGCTGCCCTGGCGGCTGTAGCCGAGTTCGAGCAGACGGCGTGCCTGGGTCGGCGAATGGACGGTCGTGCTGCCGACCAGCGGGCTGGCGTGCGGCCGGGTCGAACCGGGATACCAGACGTCCTCGTCCTTGTGCTGTTGCAGTGACAGGCGCAGTTGCTGCTGGCTGTCGAGGCGGAAGCGGTACTGGCCGATGAAGCTGTCGGAGTCGTAGCCGGTGCGCGCCACCGTGCCTTCCGGCGACTTGTAGTCGTCGATCCGGGCCAGCGAGGCGCCGAGCATCAGCGCGTGATCGCCGCTGCTCGCATTCATCACGGCGGTGCCGCGCAGGCCCTGACTGGCGCTGTCGAAACTGGCGCCGGCTTCGACGCCGACGCCGGAAACGAATTTCGCTTGCGGCAGCAGCACGTTGAGCGCGCCGCCCAGCGCGCCGGTGCCGTAGAGCACCGAGGCGCCGCCCTTGACCACTTCGACCCGTTCGGCCATGCCGAAGGACATGAAGGAGGCGATGGCGCCGGCTGGCTGCGCCGAGTTGAAGCGCATGCCATCGACCAGCAGCACGATGCTCTCCTTGCCCAGCCCGCGAATAACCGGGTTCTGGCCCTGGGCGCTGTCGTTTGAAACGGCGATGCCCGGCTCGCCGCGTAGCGCGTCGCCGACATTGGTGGCATTGCGCCGGGCAATTTCGCTGCGGTCGAGCGTCGTCGTCGCCAGCGGGGTTTCGAGATCGGCGGCGGCGTAACCTTTGGCGGTGACGTTAACCGGGGAAAGCGTGCTTTCCTGCGCATTGACCGTCGAAAAGGCGATCAGCAGGGCGGCCGCAACGGGGCTGAGGCGAGGCAAGTCCATGAACAACTCCAGTGAAGAGGGCTGGCTGGCGTGGGCTGGCTCGCCTGATGGTAATCAGAGAATATTAGTATTCTGCCAAATGAGAATGATTGTTGATTTGATTAAAGTCAGTTTTTCCCGGTGCGGCGCAGGCCTGCGGTCGACGCTCGGAAAAAGGCAAAAACCGGGGGGCAGAGCAAAAAAAATCCCGCCGACGGCAGAGCGTGGGCGGGCATTGCGCGGCGCCGTCTACCGGCGCAGCGCCCTATTTGGTCAGGATCAGTTTGCCGAGGCCGGTGATACGCAGGCTGTAGCGTTCGCCGCGATGCACGATGCTGATCTCGTTCTGAGCGCCAAACAGCTCGTGACTGGTGAAACTGGGCGGCGCGGATGCCGCGACAGGAATGGCGCCGGGCGTTTCGGCCAGGGCGTTGTACTGGCGCCCGAGAAACGGAGCTCGGATGCCTTGTTTACTGGTTTGCATGAGCGACTCCTGGACCTACATTCGAGTGGCGTAATACTCGACGATACGTTGCAGGTCGAGCGGGAAGGGGGCCGAGTTGCCATCCGGCAGGTGGCTGAGGCGGGCGGTCAGCGTCGTCCTGTCGAGGGCGATCCATTCCGGCCGTTCCAGCGCCGGGTTGTCCAGCGTGGCGCGGATGAAGGCGAGCTGGCGGTTCTGTTCGGTCGGCCCGAAGGCATCGCCGACCCGGATGCGAATCGACGGAATCGTTACCCGGCGGCCGTTCAGCGCGATGTGGCCATGGCTGACTAGCTGGCGGGCGGCGGGGATGGTCGGTGCGAAACCGGCGCGGAAGACCAGGTTGTCGAGGCGGCGTTCGAGCAGCTCGACCAGCTTGTCGCCGGTGGCGCCGCGATCCTTCTTGGCATCGAGCACGACGCGGCGCAACTGGCGCTCGGAGAGGCCGTAGTTGTAGCGCAGCTTCTGCTTTTCCAGAAGTTGCAAGCCGAATTCGGACTTGCGGCTGCTCAGCTTACGGGCGCCGTGCTGGCCGGGCGGCTGTGGCCGCTCCTGCATCGATTTGCGGGACAGGCCGGGCAGGTCGATGCCGAGGGCGCGCAGGACTTTGAGGCGGGGGCCGGTGTAACGGGACATCTTTTCTCTCTTTCAGTGAACGTGGCAACCGGGCGCGGTCAACGGGTAAAAATCGACAGGAACCGAGTTCGGGTGACACTGCACCGCTTCCCAGCCGCCCAACACTTCCTGCAAGGTACTTTTCAGGTAGGGGTTGAGGCCATCCTGTGCAGCGATGCCACGCAGATGCGCACGCAGGGCCTCGGTCTTGTTCAGGGTGGCGCCGCGCAAGGCGGAGGACGAGAGCAGGTGAATGACGGCGGCCAGTCGCAGGTCGACCGGCATGTCGGAGTTATCCATGAGGCGCTCCAGAGGTTTTGAAAAACTGGCTGGCTGGCCGGATCTCCGGATGGCTGGCTGGGTCAGGGGAAGACGGAGTCACGCCGGCTGGCGCCGGGTGAGTCCGGGTGGTGAATCGGGAATGGCTGGGCCTTGCGCTGGCTAAGTCAACGCCGATTGATGCGGCAAGCGGCCAGCCCATCGCGCTCGCGGGACAGTCGTTCGTATTCGGCATGGGCGGCGGCGATGGTCTTTTCGAGAAACCAGACCCGCTGCGCGGTGCCGGCCAGGTGGTCGTTGGCATCGCTCAGTTCGATCAGCTTGCGACCCAGTTCGATCATGGCCTGGCCGGATTCGAGCTTGGCCAGGCGCTGGCGCTGCTGGGCATTGATTTCCTGCAGGCGGCTGATCTCGTTGGTTTGCGCAACAATCTGGCGGGCGGCCAGGGTGGCGCTGCGCCGCTGGGTTTGGCGCGATTGGCGCAGAGCCTGACGCAAGGCGCCGATCTCCGATTCGAGGCGGGCGATCTGCCGGGTATCGACCGCTGGCGCCAGCGGATCGCCATCGTCGCGTTCGAGAATGCTGCGGTCTTTAAGCGGTGCAAGCATGGCGTGTTTCCTGTTGCCGGCTCAGGCGGGCGCTGGCGCGCTCGCACAGGTTTCGGGTTTCAGCATCGACGCCATCCATTTCGCAAAGGCGTTCGAGCAGGCGGACAGCATTCAGTGCCGAATGCGGGCAACCGGTTTCGTGGTGGATGAGCAGCAGGCTCAAGGCCCCGGCCCACAGTTCGCTGGATGGCATGGCCACTCCCTTGCAGCAAGATCAGGTTGAAATGCCGGCCAGCAGAAGACAGAGCAACAGGCCGGCCAGTGAGGTATTGAGAAGCAGGCTACGCATTCCGGTGTTTGGTTATTGAGAATGATTCTCATAATATGGACTGTTTTTGTTTTTGTAAATAAGAATTGTTGTCAATACCCCAAATGAATTTCTGAATGTGCGGTATCGCATGCGTCATACCGGACAATAGGCGGGGAAGGGCCTATGATGAATGGTTGGTACATCGCATACAGGAGGCGGCATGTCTCGCTGTCCATTTCGTCTATTGCTTGTCGTGTTGCTGATCGCCGCCAGTGGCGCGGTACAGGCCCGTGGTCCGTGGCGGGCCAGCGAAGAAAATACCCGGGGCTGGCAATTGATGACGCCGGAAGAGCGGGTCGAGCATCAGGCCAGGATCCGCAGTTTTCAGCGATTGGATGAATGCGAGGCCTATCAGCAGGCGCATCACCGTCTGATGTTGGAGCGGGCCGCCCGTCAGGGGCGGCAACTGAGTACCGGGGGGCGGGATATTTGCGACCACCTGCGTCCGTCGGCTGCCAGGCCTTGAGCGGCGGCGGGTTAGGCCAATGAAGCTACCTCGTCTCCTGTCGATTCCCCTGCTGACCGCGATCCTGCTCGGCCTGCCCGTCGTCTGGGCCTGGCCGGCCGGCCTGCCGCTCTGGCGCAGTCTCGGTATCGTGCTCGGCTGGGCCGGCTGCGGCCTGCTGCTGGCCAGCCTGTTACTGATGTTGCGTGAGAGCTGGCTGGCCGAACGTCTGGGCGGGTTGGAGCGCATGTACGCCTGGCATCATGTGCTCGGTACGCTGGCCTATCTCCTGCTGCTTGCCCATCCGCTGGCCCTGGCGGTCGATAACCTGGCCGAATCACCGGCCCTGGCCTGGGCGCTGGTCTCGCCGCTGACTCAGGGCTGGCCGTTGTGGTTCGGCTGGCTGGGCTTGCTCTGCCTGATGCTGGGCATGGTGGCCAGCTTCTCGCGGCGTCTGCCGTACCCGCTCTGGCGCGGGCTACATGCTTTGCTGGCTGTCGCCATCCTGTTCGGTTGCCTGCATTTGTGGCTGCTTGGCCTGGGGCCGAGCTTCTTCTTCATGCTCTTGCTCAGCCTGCTTTTTCTCGGCTGGCGTTTCCTGCGTATCGACAGCAGCCTGGCGGCCCGGCCTTATCTGGTCAGTCAGGTACAAAGGGTTGCCGCCGACATCGTCGAAATCGCCCTTCGCCCACTGGGCATGCCGATTACGGCACGGCCCGGCCAGTTCGTGCTGGTTGGCTTCGGCGATGGCGATACTTTCCGGGGCTGCGGCGAATGCCATCCGTACACGATCTGCGCGGTCGATCCCGAGGGGCATCTGCGCATTTCCATCAAGGCATTGGGCGATTGCACGCGACATCTGCAAACGGTGGAAATCGGCGTCCCGGTCGGGGTGCAGGGGCCCTTTGGCGATTTTCTGCTCGATCGGCCTCCCTTGCCGCAATTCTGGCTGGCCGGCGGCATCGGCCTCACCCCGTTTCTCGCCGTGCTGCGCGACGAGCGTCTGATGCAGCCAACGCAGTTATTCTATTTCTATCGCCGGCCTGAAGATGGGGCCTATGTCGAAGAACTCCGAACCCTGGCCGCGCGGCAGCCGTCGCTGACCCTGCACGTGCATTGCGGCGATTTCAATGCGGCGACTTTGGCCGGGCTGTTGCCGGATTCAGCGGCATTGGCGGGGCGTATCGCCTTTCTCTGTGGTCCGCCGGGGTTGCTGGGCAGTACGGCCGAAATTCTTGGGCAGCGGGGCATGGCGCCGGCGAGCATCCACTTCGAGTGCTTCGATTTCCGATGATGCGCAAACTATTCCTGCTGGCGACGGTGCTGTTCTGGGCGGTGGTGCTGGGACTCTGGCTCTTGGCCCGCAGCGCGCCAATGTCCGAACCGCCGCTACCGCTCGCCGAGAAAACCTACGCGCTGACCGAGGTCGCCCGCCATGGCGCGGAGAACGATTGCTGGATGGCCATCGATGGGCAGGTGTACGACTTGACCGGCTACCTGCCCGAGCATCCATCCAAACCGAGCATCATCCTGCCCTGGTGCGGTCGGGAGGCGTCCGACGCCTACCGGACCAAGACCAAGGGCCGGGCGCATTCACCGGCGGCCGACCAGTTGTTGCCGGCCTATCGCATTGGCCGCTTGCTGGCTGAATAGGGCGCCTTCATCTGCGCTTGGCGCTGCCAGGCCGACTCCTGCGGTGGACCGGTCAGAAATGGCAAAAATCGCCGACGAAAAAAAGCCACGGACAGGCCGTGGCTTTTTGAAAATCTTACTGGCGAAGAATCAGCGGTCGCCGAATTTCTTCTTCTTGAAACCGCCGCGATCGCCTTCGAACTTGCGCTCACCGCCGGCATCCGGGCGGCCTTCGTCCGGACGCAGGTTGATCGGCACGCCGCGGACGCGGGTGCGCTTCAGCGCGTTGGAAGCTTCGGCCGGCATGCCGGCGGGCAGTTCGACGGTGCTCGATTCGTCGTAAAGACCGATGCGGCCGATGAAGCGGCTTTCGATGCCGGCTTCGTTGGCGATGGCGCCGACGATGTCCTTGACCTGGACGCCATGGTCACGACCGACGTCGATCCGGTAACGCACCATGTCGCCAGCCGGGGCCGGGCGACGCTGCTTGTCTTCGAAACGGGGCTTGTCGCCACGCTCTTCGAAACGCGGACGGTCGCCGCCTTCAAAGCGCGGCTTGCGCTCGCGGTCGCCAAAGCTGGTCGGGCGACGCGCATCGCGGCTGTCGGCCGGCATCGGACGCGGCGGTGCCGGGTCTTCACCGGCGATTTGCAGCGGCTTGCCTTCCTGAGCCATCAGGCACAGTGCGGCGGCGACTTCTTCCGGGCCGACGTTATGTTCTTCGCTGATCTGGGCAACGATGTTGGCGAAGAAATCGAGGCCTTCGGCGTTGAGCACCTCGGCGACCTTTTCCTTGAAACCGGCGACCCGCTTGTTGGTGACGTCGGCGCGGCTGGGCAGGGTCAGCGGCGCGATCGGCTGGCGCGTGGCGCGTTCGATGGTACGCAGCATGCGGACTTCGCGCGGTGCGACGAAGAGGATGGCGTTGCCGTTGCGGCCGGCGCGGCCGGTACGGCCGATGCGGTGCACGTAGGCTTCGGTGTCGTACGGAATGTCGTAGTTGACGACGTGGCTGACGCGCGGTACGTCGATACCGCGGGCGGCAACGTCGGTGGCGATGACGATGTCGAGGGCGCCGGACTTCAACTGCTCGATGACGCGTTCGCGCATCTGCTGGTTGAGGTCGCCGTTCAGGGCGGCGGCGGCATAGCCGCGGGCCGACAGCTTGTCGGCCAGTTCGACGGTAGCGGTCTTGGTGCGGACGAAGATGATGGCGGCGTCGAAGTCTTCCTCGACTTCGAGGATGCGGGTCAGGGCGTCCAGCTTGTGCATGCCGGAAACCTGCCAGTACACCTGGCGGATCGCGGCAACGGTGGCGGTGGCCGACTTGATCTTGATTTCGCGCGGCTCGACCAGGTACTTCTGGGCGACGCGGCGGATCTGTTCCGGCATGGTGGCCGAGAACAGTGCGGTCTGGTGCTCGGCCGGGGTGCGTTCGAGAATCCATTCGACGTCGTCGATGAAGCCCATGCGCAGCATTTCGTCGGCTTCGTCGAGGACCAGGGTCTTCAGGTTGTCGAGGTTGAGCGTCTTGCGCTCCAGGTGGTCCATGACGCGACCCGGGGTGCCGACGATGATGTGGGCGCCGCGCGACAGTTGCTTGAGCTGGATGGTGTAGCTCTGGCCGCCGTAGATCGGCAGGACGTGGAAGCCGGGCAGGCCGTGGGCGTAACTTTGCAGCGCTTCGGCGACCTGGATGGCGAGTTCGCGGGTCGGGGTCAGGATCAGGGCCTGCGGCTTGCTGATCTTGACGTCGATCTTTTCGAGCAGCGGCAGCGCGAAGGCGGCGGTCTTGCCGGTGCCGGTCTGGGCCATGCCGATCAGATCGTGGCCTTCAAGCAGGATGGGAATACACTGCGCCTGGATCGGCGACGGGGTTTCATAGCCAATATCGGCCAGGGCTTTGAGTAGGGCGGAGCCTAAGCCGAGGTCGGCAAAGCTTTCGACGGGTGATGTCATGCTGTTTCCTTTCGACGCCGCTGCTTGCTTTTGTTTGCTTGCGACGTGTTGGCCCGATGGTCGGGCGGCCTGAGTTCCCCTGACGCAGCTATGCCTAGGGGGCGATTCAATGGTGAGACCTGCAAAGTGAACTGCAAACGAGGGGTAAAGCGGTAGCTGCTCGGGAGCCCTGCGGGCGATGGATCAACGCATTGATATTATTAGTTTACTCTATTTTCGCCCGCTCGGAAACGGGCACGGGCGACTGAGGGCGGGGTAATTGCCTTAATACCCGCATCGGCGCATCATCTTCCCCAATAAAATAAATATTCCCCGAATCGCCAATCGCGGCTTTGGCTCGGGAAAAGCGGGAGAGAGCATCATTCAGGAAATTAGCACGCGACGAACCCTGCTCCAGCGTTTGCGGCCGGGTTCTCTGAAATGGCGTCTCTGGGTGCTGGCGGGTTTTCCGCTATTGGCTCTGCCGGTGCTGGGCGGCATCTTGTTCTACTTTGGCAACGAGTATTTCGACCGCTTGCTGACCCACAAGGTGACCGGTGATCTGGCGATGGCGCGCAGTCATCTCGTGCACATCCAGCGTGAAGCGCTGGCTTCGTCGCAGAGCCTGGCAGATTCCCGGCGGATACGCAGTCTGCTCCGCCGCGAGGCGAATGATGTTGGGCTGGCCGAGGTGCTGGCTTCTCGCCAGGAGAATGTCGGCTTCGACTTTCTTGCCATTGTCGATCCGCAGGGCAGCGTCCTGGCGGCCAGTGAAGGCCTGGTGGCGGGCGATCCTTATGTTGACCTGAAGGTGCTCGGCGATGCGTTGCGCAATGCCGATGAGCGGGTTGGGCTGGAGGTTCTGCCGGCGGACAAGCTGTTGCAACTGTCGGCGACGTTGCCGGTCCGGGCGGCGCTTAGCCTGATCGATACGCCATTGGCCACGCCGAGCCCGCTTACGGAAGAAAAACGCGGGCTGGTGGTGGTGGCCGCGGCGCCGATGCGCGATGAAGCGGGAATGGTGATCGCCACCGTCGTCGGCGGCACTTTGCTCAACCGGCAGGCTGCTTTTGTCGATTACCTGTCGGAAATTGTTTCGGCCAGCGGTTTGCGCCAACTTGGTGCGAGCGGCGCTGTGACCTTGTTTCTCGGCGATGTGCGGATTGCGACCAGCGTGCGCCGTGCCGGGGGCGAGCGCGCCATTGGCACGCGGGTCTCGCAGAGCGTCAAGGAGGCGGTTTTCGATCGCGGCGAAACCTGGATACGCCGGGCTTTTGTCGTTGATCACTGGGCGGTGACGGCGTACGAGCTGCTGCTCGATTATCACGGTGAACGGGTCGGCATGCTTTATGTCGGTATTCCGGAGGCGCCATTCGCCGCTTTTCGCTGGCGTGCCATCGGCCTGTTGATGCTGTCGCTGGCGATTGCCGCGATGCTGGCGACCTGGGTCTCCTGGCGCCTGGCGCGCGGCATCCTGCATCCGCTGGCGCGGCTCGATACGGCAATGCGGGCGGTCAGTCAGGGCGAGCTTGCAGCAAGGGTCGGCGAAATGCCGGGGGATGACGAGCTGGTGGCGCTCGGCCAGCTCTTCGATCAACTGCTCGACACCATCGGCGAGCAGACTGGTGCCTTGCGGCGCTGGGGCGAGGAACTCGATCTCAAGGTGGCGCAGCGCACCCGCGACCTGGCCGAAGCCAACGACGCCCTGGCCATGGCGCGCGATGCGGCCGAGCGGGCCAACCAGTCGAAGAGTTCTTTCCTGGCCAACATGAGCCACGAAATCAGGACGCCGATGAATGCCATCGTCGGCCTGACCCATCTGTTGCAGAAGGAATTGAGCGACCCGCGTCAGGTCGAGCGTCTGAAGAAAATCAATGATGCGGCGCATCACCTGTTGTCGATCATCAACGACATTCTCGATATTTCGAAGATCGAAGCCGGCAAGCTGCACCTCGAGTACAGCAGCTTCGACATGGACACGGTCTTCGATGGCGTCTGTGCGATGACCGCCGAGCGGGCCAGTGCCAAGGGTGTCGAACTGATTCGCGATGTCGCGCCGGCGCTGGCCGGTACCTTCCAGGGCGATGCGCTGCGCCTCGGGCAGATCCTGCTCAATTTCACCGGCAATGCCCTGAAATTCACCGAGCAGGGCTCGATCGTCATCCGGGCTGCAGTCGTCGAGGAGCGGGATGGACAGGTGCTGGCCCGCTTCGAGGTGCGCGATACCGGCATCGGTATCGATCAAGCGGCTTTGCCGCGTCTGTTTTCGGCCTTCGAGCAGGCTGATAGTTCGACCACCCGGCAGTATGGCGGGACGGGGCTGGGCCTGGCGATCAGCCGGCGGCTGGCGGCGATGATGGGCGGCGAGATCGGCGTTGAAAGCGCGCCCGGAAAAGGCAGTATTTTCTGGTTTACCGCCCGACTCGGGCGCGACGGTAGCAAGCTGGCGCCACGCCCGGCACTTTCTGCACTGGCTGGTCGGCGGGCGCTGGTGGTCGATGATCATCCGGAAGCCGCCCTGGTCTTGGTCGAGATGCTGCGTCAGCAGGGTATGCGGGCGACGGAAGCGACCAGTGGCGAGGCGGGGCTGGGCATGATCGCCGAGGCCGACCGCCTCGGTGAGCCATTCGAGATCGTCCTCTTCGACTGGCGTATGCCGGGCATGGATGGACTGGAGGCGGCTGCGGCGCTGGCCCGGATGCCTTTGCAGCATCGCCCGCTGCATCTGCTGGTCACCGCCTACGACAACGAGTTGGGGCGTGAATTGTGGGCGCCGGCCGGTTTTCATGGCGTACTGGCCAAGCCGGTTTCCGCCTCATGCCTGTACGACACCCTGCTGCGGCTGAGTGGCCGCGCGCCCGAGGCGCCCGTGGCCGGGGCGGCCGAGGTCGGTAGGTTGCTGATTGAACGCCACGCCGGCCAGCGCATCCTGCTCGCCGAAGACAACGAGATCAACCGTGAGGTGGCGAGCGAATTGTTGTCGAGCGTCGAGCTGGAACTGGATATGGTCGACAATGGCGCCGAGGCGCTGGCGCGCGCCGCCAGCGAGCGTTATGACCTGATCCTGATGGATGTCCAGATGCCGGTGCTTGATGGCCTGGAGGCGACGCGGCGCATTCGCCGGCTGCCCGGCTATGAAAACGTGCCGATTCTGGCGTTGACCGCCAACGCTTTTGAAGATGATGTGGCGATCTGCCTGGAGGCCGGCATGAACGCTCATGTCGCCAAACCGGTCGATCCCGATCTGCTCTATGCCGCCTTGCTGAACTGGCTGCCGGCCCGCTAGGCGCGGGCCGCGACCAGTTCGGCCAGTTCGCCGGTGCTGAAGCCGGCGGCGAGGCGGGCCGCTTCGTTCATTGGCGCCTGTGGCCAAGGCGCTTCGTAGTCGTCGAGCAGGCGGCGATAGGTGCTTTCCGGTTCGAGTTGGCGGTCGGCACAAAGCTGGCGGAACCACTGGTCGCCGAGGCCGACATGGCCGATCTCGTCGCGCAGGATGATGTCGAGCAGGCGAGCCGATTCCTCATCGCCGCATTCCGCCAGCTTCTGCTGGATGGGCGGCGTCGCATCGAGGCCGCGCGCTTCGAGCAGGCGCGGCACCAGCGCCATGCGGGCGAGGACGTCGCCGGCTGTCTTCTCGGCCATCGCCCACAGACCGGCATGGGCGGGAAAATCGCCATAGTCGTGACCGAGCGCCTGCAGGCGCTGGCGCAGGATCGTAAAGTGGTAGGCCTCTTCGGCGGCGACGCCGATCCAGTCGGCGTAATACTGCGCCGGCATGCCGGGAAAGCGCGCCGCGTGGTCGAGCGCCAAATTGATCGCCGTGAACTCGATATGGACGATGGCGTGCACCAGCCGGGCGCGACCTTCCGGGCTTTTCGGATTGCGTTTCGGCACCCGTCGGGGTGAAACCAGTTCCGGTCGGGCCGGAAGGCCGCAGTGCAGGGCGACCCCGGGCTGGTCGCGCCAGTCCAGCCGGCCGGCTTGCCAGTCGGCGGCGATGCCTGCGGTCAACGCCAGTTTTTGCTCGATTTCGGTGGCGGCCAGCGCGTCGGCCAAGGCGGCGAACAGCGAACGACTCATGGTGCCGGGTTGGTGTATCGCAACTGGAGGGCGTCGATTTCAGCCAGCAGTTCGGGAGAAATCGCGGTCTGGGTCGCCGGCAGGGTTTCCTGCAGTTGCGTTAGCGACGAGGCACCGACAATGGTGCTGGCAACGAACCAGCGCGAGCGGACAAAGCCGAGGGCGAGCTGGCTCGGGGTCAGGCCGTGCTTGGCGGCCAGCGCGGCGTAGGCGGCGACGGCGGGCTGGACGTTGGGCTTGGTGTAGCGCTGACCGAAGGTGGGCCACTGGGTGATCCGGCCCGGGGCGTCCGGATTGGCCAGGTACTTGCCAGTCAGGTGGCCGAAGGCCAGCGTCGAGTAGGCGAGCAGGCCGATGTTTTCGCGATGGCCGATTTCGGTCAGCAAGGATGTCTCGTAGGTCCGGTTGAGCAGGTTGTAGGCGTTCTGCGTCGAGACGATGCGGGGCAGGCCGGCTTCCTCGGCGAGGCGGACGAACTGCATCAAGCCCCAGGCGTGTTCGTTGGAGACGCCGATCTGGCGCACCTTGCCTTCCTTGACCAGTTCGCCGAGGGCTTGCAGTTGCTCGCGAATCGACGTGCATTCCCGTTCGTTGGCCGGATCGAAGTGCCATTGGCCGAACATCGGCTGGTTGCGTTCCGGCCAGTGCAATTGATAGAGGTCGATGTAGTCGGTGCGCAGGCGTTGCAACGAGCCGTCGATGGCGGCGCGGATATTGGCCCGGTCCATGGCCGGCGGGCCGCTGCGGATCCAGCTCAGGTTGCGGCTGGGGCCGGCTACCTTGGTGGCGATCAGGATCTTGTCGCGGGCCTGGCGGGCCAGCCAGTTGCCGACGATGCGCTCCGAGGCGCCGCAGGTTTCGGCGCGGGCCGGCACTGGATACATCTCGGCGACATCGATGAAATTGACGCCGGCGGCCAGTGCGTAATCAAGTTGGGCGTGGGCGTCGCTTTCAGCGGTCTGTTCGCCGAAGGTCATCGTGCCGAGGCAGACATCAGGAACGATCAGGTCGCTGTTGCCAAGGGGGCGTTGCTGGAATGGGGACATGGTGTTTCTCCGAAAATGGGCCGGAAATCAGGGTTGACCGCAGAGCACGCCGTAGATCAGCACGTGGCGGTTGAGAAAGGGGTCGAAGCCGGCCGGGACGATGGCCAGGCAGTGGTCGGCCGGCGGCGGGCAGTGCTGCGTGACCCAGGCGCTGGCTGCGGCATGGGCGGCGTCGAAGGTCGGGAACAGCCCCGCCAGTTCGGGCGAACGAACCGGCAGGAAAGCGCCGGAATGGCGGTCGAGCAGGGTATCGGTGTCGAGCCGCTGGACCGCGTAGCCGGCCGGCTGGCGCGGCAGCGGCAGGTCATCGAGAAGAAAGGGGTCGCCGAAAGTATCGGCCGGCAGGGTGTTGCTCATCGTGCGACATTTTAGCGGCAAGCATGCCCGGCCGACGCGCTTGATCGCGGGTCGATCAGTCCCGCGTGATAGAATGCCGGGCTGTAACAATAACTTCACAGGACTGTCATGTTCGGTCGCTTGATGCCCAGGGAGGGCAAGTATTTCGATCTTTTCAACGCGCACGCCGAGTTGATTGTGCAGGGCGGCCAAGCGCTGTCCGGGTTGATCGGGGCGCTGGTCGATGCGCCGGAGCATGCTGAAAAGCGTGCCGAAGAAATCGACGTCATTGAGCGCAAGGCGGATGAAATCACCCACAGCACGCTGGCGCAGTTGCACACCTCATTCATTACCCCGTTCGACCGCGATGAGATTCATCAGCTGATCAACGGCATGGATGACATTCTCGACATCGTTCAGGATGTCGCCGAGTCGATGGCCCTCTACGACGTCCATAGCGTGCCGGCCGAAGCGAAGCTGCTGGCCGATGTCACCGAGCGTTGCTGCGTCTGCGTGCAGTCGGCGGTCAAGCTGCTGCACAGCATGGAAAACGCGCCGGCCATCCTCAGGCACTGCCATGAAATCAACGATCTTGAATCCGACGCCGATCGCATGCTGCGCGAAGCGATGTCCAAGCTCTTCCGCGAAGAGCCGGATGTGCGCCAGGTGGTCAAGATGAAGGAAATCTACGAACTGCTCGAATCGGTGAGCGATCGCTGCAAGGACGTCGCCGGCACGATTGAGGCCATCGTTCTAGAAAACTCCTGAGCGGGTAGCTCGGTATGGATACCGTACAAATCAGTCTCGGCGTGGTCATCACGCTGGTCGTCGTTGCCTTGCTGTTCGATTTCATGAACGGCTTCCACGATGCCGCCAACTCGATTGCCACCATCGTCTCGACCCGCGTTCTCAAGCCGCATCAGGCGGTGATCTGGGCCGCGGCCTTCAATTTTCTCGCCTACTTCCTGTTCCAGCTCAAGGTGGCCAGCACCATCGGCAAAGGCACCATCGACCCGAGCATCGTCGATCACTACGTGATTTTCGGGGCGCTGGTCGGCGCCATCATCTGGAACATCATCACCTGGTACTACGGCATTCCGTCCTCCTCTTCGCACGCGCTGGTCGGCGGCCTGGTCGGGGCGGCGATTGCCAAGGCCGGAGTGGGCGGCCTGATTTCGGCCGGGGTCCTGAAGATCATCGCTTTCATCTTCATCGCGCCTTTCCTCGGCTTCGTGATCGGTGGCGGCCTGATGGTGGCGGTTTCATGGATCTGCCGCAACGTTGCGCCCAGAAAGGTGGACAAGCATTTCCGCCGCTTCCAGCTACTCTCGGCAGCGGCTTACAGCCTTGGCCACGGTGGCAATGACGCGCAAAAAACGGTTGGCATCATCTGGATGCTGCTGATCGCCGCCGGCATGTCTGACCCTCATGCCGCCATTCCGGGCTGGGTGGTGTTCTCTTGCTATACCGCGATGGGCCTCGGTACCATGTTCGGTGGCTGGCGCATCGTCAAGACCATGGGCAATCGCATCACCAAGCTCAATCAACCGCGCGGTTTCTGTGCCAACACCGGCGGCGCGATCACCCTGTTCCTGGCGACGGCACTCGGCATTCCGGTGTCGACGACGCATACCATTACCGGCGCCATTGCCGGGGTCGGTTCGACGCGCGGTGCCCGCCGCGTTCGCTGGGGCGTCGCCGGCGGCATCGTCTGGGCGTGGATCCTGACCATCCCGTGCAGCGCGGCGATGGCGGCGATTGCCTGGTATATCGGCCGCCTGGTTCTCTGATTTGAAATTTTTCCGCTATCTGCTCCTGCTGGCGCTGCTGGCAGGAGTGGTCTGGCAGTTCCCGATGCTTTGGGAGCTGGCTGTGGCGGCAGCGCTCGGCGGCGCTTACTGGATCTTTTTCCGGATTCCGCCGGCCGCCGACTAAGCCGGAATATCCGGCACCAGCATAGCTTCCAGCAGCAGGATGCGGTCTTTCAGGGCCAGTTTCCGTTTTTTGATCCGGCGGACCAGCAGATCATCGGGCGGCGGGTTTTCGATCAGGTGGGAAATCACCTGATCGAGGTCGCGATGTTCGACCTGCAACTCCTGTAGCTGGTGGCGGATGCCATCCAGTTCCTCGTCGGTCAATGTTTGGGTGGCCATGGACTGTTCCTGACTGCATGCGATGTTATTGCTAGAATAACCCGAACAATTCAATGGAGGAGAGAGAAATGCAACATCATGTGATCGTGTCTTTCGGCCGCGACAAGGAATTCGATTTCAAGGTTTTCGGTGGCGCGGCAGCCGACGAAGCCCGTCAATGGTTCGATCATGAATTTACCGTGCTTGAATGCGATGTGGCGACGCCGACCGGCAAGATCCTGGCCGTCGACCGTATTCTCAGCGTCGCCAAATACGCCGGCGAAGGGCGTTTCCGCGACCAGCGCACCTGGGCCGAACAGTTTGCCAAATACACGGCGGCGATTCTCGGTCGCGAGTTGATCCGCGTCGACGTCGAGCACTACAGCATCGGTTATTGATGAACAAGGCGTTCGTACGGGAGAGCGACGGCGATGACGAAGAAGAACTCGAAGCATCGCTGAAGCTGCCCAGCGGCACACGCAACTACATTACGCCGGGCGGTCATGCCCGGTTGAAGTCCGAACTGGAGCACCTGGTCAAGCGCGAGCGGCCGCATGTGGTGGAAATCGTCGCCTGGGCCGCCTCAAACGGCGACCGTTCGGAAAACGGCGATTACATCTATGGCAAGCGGCGCCTGCGCGAAATCGACCGGCGCATCCGCTTCCTGACCAAGCGCCTCGATATTGCCGAAATCGTCGATCCACTGCGCCAGGGCGACAACGACCAGGTCTTTTTCGGTGCCCGGGTCACCGTTGCCGATGTCGATGGGGCAGAAAACACCTACACCATTGTCGGTGTCGATGAAGCCGACGTCGCGCGCGGTCGTATCAGCTGGATCTCGCCGCTGGCCCGGGCACTGATCAAGTCGCGCGAAGGCGACAGCGTGCGCTTCCAGAGCCCGCTCGGCATCCGCGAAATCGATATCATCGAAGTCGTCTACGCCGCGATCGACTGATCAGGGCAGCAGGCGGCGCATCTCGCCGTGTTTGAACAGCCAGAAGCGTTGCGGTGGCAGGCCGCGTTGCTCTAGCGCGGCCGCCAGATCCTGCGGCGGCTGGTCGAAACTTTCCTGGGTTAGCTCGAAAGTGCCCCAATGCACGCCGAGCGCCTGTTTCGCCTCCAGGTCGAGCATGATCCTGAGCGCATCGTCCGGGTTGATGTGCTGCGGCGCCATGAAGTCGCGCGGCAGGTAGGCGCCGACTGGAATGGCGAGAAAATCGACCGGCCCGAGGCGGCGGCGGATTTCCTGGAAATCCTTCGAGTAGCCGGTGTCGCCGGTGTACAGAAAGCGCCACGGCGCCGCCTGTCCGGCCGACCATTCGATGGCGAAGCCACCCCACAGTGTTGCGTTGGCATCGAACAGGGTGCGCTTGCTCCAATGCTGGGCTGGCGTGTAATGCAGCTTGAGCGGGCCGAATTCCAGCGTCTCCCATCAGTCCAGTTCGCTCACCCGCCCGATGCCGCGTTCGTCGAACCAGGCCTTGACGCCGAGGCTGACGATGAACTGCGGTTTCTGGCCGGCGGCAAGCAGGCGTTCGATGGTCGCTTGGTCGAGATGATCGTAGTGATTGTGCGAAATCAGCACGAAGTCGATCGGCGGCAGCGCTTCCGGCTCGATCGGGGCCGGTACGCGGCGCTTGGCTGAGAGCCAGGGATGAGGCCCGGCGTAATCGGATAGCTGCGGGTCGATCAGGATGTTCTTGCCGGCCACCTGCAGGAGCAGTGAAGCGTGGCCGAGCCAGGTGAGGCGCGGTGTCTCTTGGCGTTGCTGCAGGGCTTGCGGGTCGAGCGCGACGCTCCAGTCGCGGGCAAAGCGGGCGTAGCCGCCTGCGGGTTCCTTGAGCGGCCGGAAGTCGCCGCGCAGGTTGCGTCGCAGCACGTCGTACCAGGGCAGTTCCCCGATATGCAGCGTCGGGTCGCTGTTGGCAAAGCCCTGCGGGCGGTGGTGCGGCTTTTTTGGGTCATATTGCGGGTTGACCGTGGCACAGGCGGTGAGCAGCGCGATGCCGGCTGCAGCGAGGTAGAGACGCTTCATCTCAACCCGCGCACCGCTTCGCGGCGGGCAACGCCGAGCTTGGCGGCACGTTCGATCTTTTGTGCGAAAGTCGGAAAGTCCAGGCCGAACTTGGCGCGCAATTCTTTGGCGTGGTTGTGCAACCAGCGCCAGCGTGGTTCGAAATAGCGGACCTTGAAGGCGAGCAGCACGTGGTTGCCATCTTCCGGGACGCCGAAGACGATCACCTGTTCGTCGAAAACCTGCATCGCATCGCTGATCAGGCCGACGTAGCTGTCCTTCTCGCCGGCCAGATTGACGACCAGTACGCCATTGCCGGAGAGCTTGCCGTAGATGCTTTCGAGGAATTCCCGGTTGGCCAGCGCCGGCGCGAAGCCGGTTTCGTCGAAGGCATCGACCATCACGACATCGATACCTTTGTCGGCGCCGGCGATGTATTCGGCGCCATCGCCTTCGATGACCTGCAGTCGCGGTCCGTCCGGCGGCAGCATGAAAACCTCGCGAAAGGCGATCACGTCCGGGTCGATGTCTACCGCGGTGAATTGCACCGAGGGCATCCGCGTGTAGCAGAACTTGACCAGCGAACCGCCGCCCAGGCCGATCAGCACGATGCGCTTGGGGTGGGGGTTGAAGAGCAGGAAGCTCATCATTTTCTGGGTGTAGCGCAGATCGAGGTCGTTCGGCGCCTTCAGGCGCATGGCGCTCTGCATCAGCCGGGTGTTGAAGTACAGGTAACGGCGCTCGCCGTCGTCGACGACGAAAGGCTTCGGGTAGCTTTCGTCGAGCAACTGGGCGCGCAACTCGCCTTCGCGGGCCCAGGCTGGTTCGTGGAGCAGGATCTTGCCGCTTTCGGTCTCGAACGGGCTGGGCATTTCAAAGAGGGCGGCGGGCTTGCTTTGGCGGGCGGCTTGCGTCATGGCCGCCATTTTACCGATCCTGGCCCGACCACGAAGCGCCAATCGGCTGACCTAACTTGATGGTTGCTTCATGGTGCAACCGGCCGCCATTTTTTTGCCAGGCAGTGCTTGCCGAAATCCCGGGGCCTGCTCAACGGCAATGGTGCGGAACGAGATATCGCCGCATCTGCAAATTTAACTATACGAAACTAATTTAATATGTGACAATGTGAAAACATTGGAACTGGCAGTGCCCTACCTGATCATTGAGTTGGGTGGAGGAGACAAACTAAATATAAACAAGCCCGCAACGACGGGCTTCTTTTTTGCCTGCGAGATTTGCCGCCTGGTTCGGCAAGTCCTTTACGGATTGCTGGCCGGCCAGCCCCGGAAAGAGGACAAAAAAATGCCCGCACGCGGCGGGCATAAATCCATTCTTGGAGGAGAAATGGAGGAGACAGACTGAATTTTGCCAGAACAATGCTGCGCTGCAGCAAGGCGATTTGTATCAGTCTGTAACGGCTGCGGTCGACCGCATAAAAAGGGCCAAAACCGTCCGGCAGCAAAAAGCCTTGCCCGGGGCTTGAAATCCCTGGCGTCGCCCCCATCTCCCGATTCACCTATTTGGTTTGATTGGGAGTTTCAAGCATGTCCGAGTCTGCAACCGCGAACAACACGCAAAACCGCGAAACCCTGGGATTCCAGGCTGAAGTCAAACAACTGCTGCAACTGATGATTCACTCCTTGTACAGCAACAAGGAGATTTTCCTGCGCGAGCTGGTTTCCAACGCCTCCGACGCCTGCGACAAGCTGCGCTTCGAAGCGCTCAACAACAGCGCCCTGTACGGCGACGACAGCGATCTGAAGATCCGCATTTCCTTCAACAAGGATGCCCGCACGATCACCATTTCCGACAACGGTATCGGGTTGAGCCGCGACGAGGCGGTCGAGCATCTCGGCACCATCGCCAAGTCCGGCACCAAGGAATTCTTCTCGGCGCTGACCGGTGACCAGGCCAAGGATGCGCACCTGATCGGCCAGTTCGGCGTCGGTTTCTACTCTTCCTTCATTATTGCCGACAAGGTTACCGTTGTTTCGCGCCGTGCCGGCGTCGAAGCCAACCAGGCCGTGTGCTGGGAATCCGGCGGCGAAGGCGACTACACCGTCGAGATGGTCGAAAAGGCCAGCCGCGGTACCGACGTCACGCTGCACCTGCGCGAAGGCGAGGACGAATTCCTCGGTGGCTGGAAGCTGAAGTCGATCATCCGCAAGTATTCCGACCACATCACCCTGCCCATCGTGATGAAGAAGGAAGAATGGAACCAGGAAAAGGGCGAGCAGGTCATCACCGACGAAGACGAGACGGTCAACCAGGCCAATGCGCTGTGGGTGCGTAGCAAGTCCGACATCAGCGACGAGCAGTACAAGGAGTTCTACAAGCACGTCGCCCACGATTTCGAAGATCCGCTGGCCTGGACCCACGCCCGCGTCGAAGGCAAGCAGGAATACACGCAGCTGCTCTACATCCCGGCCCGCGCCCCGTTCGACCTGTGGGACCGCAATGCCCGCCACGGCATCAAGCTCTACGTCCGCCGCGTCTTCATCATGGACGATGCCGAACAGCTGATGCCGCTCTACATGCGCTTTGTACGCGGTGTGGTCGACTCCTCCGACTTGCCGCTCAACGTCTCGCGTGAAATCCTGCAGCAGAGCAAGGACATCGACGGCATCCGCAGCGGTTGCACGCGCAAGGTGCTCGGCATGCTGGAAGACCTGGCCGAGAACGACAAGGAAAAGTACGCCCAGTTCTGGACCGCCTTCGGTGCCGTGTTGAAGGAAGGCGTCGGCGAAGACTTTGCCAACAAGGAAAAGATCGCCGGCCTGATCCGTTTTGCTTCGACGCACAACGACACGCCGGAGCAGACCGTGTCGCTGGCCGATTACATCGGTCGCATGAAGGAAGGCCAGGAGAAGATCTACTTCGTCACCGCCGATACCTTCAACGCCGCCAAGAACAGCCCGCACCTCGAAATTTTCCGCAAGAAGGGCATCGAAGTGCTGCTCCTCTCCGACCGCGTTGACGAGTGGGTGGTCGGTCACCTGACCGAGTTCGAGGGCAAGCACCTGCAGTCCGTCGCCAAGGGCGGCCTCGATCTTGGTTCGCTCGAAGACGAAGCGGAAAAGAAGGAAGCCGAGAAGGCAGCCGACGAGTACAAGGAGCTGATCGACAAGGTGAAGACTTCGCTCGGCGACAAGGTCAAGGATGTCCGCGTTACCTACCGCCTGACCGATTCGCCGTCCTGCCTGGTGTCCGACGAGCACGACCCGTCTGGCAACCTGGCCCGCTTGCTGAAGGCAGCCGGCCAGGCCGCACCGAACGTCAAGCCGATCCTCGAAATCAACCCGAACCACGTCGTCGTGCAGCGCCTGAAGTACGAGGAAACCCGTTTCGACGACTGGGCGGCGCTGCTTTTCGAACAGGCCACGCTGTCGGAAGGCGGTCAGCTCGACGATCCGGCCGGCTTCGTCAAGCGCATCAACGAACTGATGATGGCGCTGAGCGGCAAGTAAGCCGATCTAACGCCAGCTGGCCCGACCCCTGCGACCATTAAGGCAAAGGCTGTGGCCCTAGGGGCGACCGGCTGAAACGGGCAAAAACGGAACGCTGCGGCGTTCCGTTTTCTTTTGGCGCATTAAATCACTTGGACGCCGCTTTTTTCCGAGGTGATAATGAAGGCTAATTCGATGAAACATCCAGTGAGCCGCCAGGGACGATGCAGGCCTTCGATAAAAGCCGTCAAGACGTTATTGATCTGATCACCAAAACGGAGTCGATCCCGTTTGTGCTGGCCGATGAGGGCGACCCGTCGGCAGAACAGATTTGCCAGTCGCTGACCAGCCTGGTGCAACGCGCCCGGGAGGGCGCCGTTACCCTGACGGCTTTCGAGATCGACGCCATCCAGCGGGTCGAGATGATACTGCGCGGGGTGCTGGAGTTGATGGAGGAAGGCGGCAAAGCGACCGTCTCCGAGATCACCGAGCAGATCGGTTTTCTCGCCAGCAACAAGGAGGTGATTGCCGAGCCCGAGGTTGACCAGGTGCTGGTCAATGTTCTGGTGCAGGACCTCGAACCCGGCGAAATGGTCGATCTCAAGTCCTGTCCCTTCCTGCGCGACCACGACTATGCCGACGATGTTTACGGCCTGGTCAAGCAGGTGACGCTGGAGAGCCGGGAGGGCAAGGAAATCGTCACCGTCCGTTACGACGACTTCGGCGTCGTTCATTACCCGCTCGGTACCAAGCTGCTGGCCCTGGCCAAGGACTGAACCCCGGCGCTTCCGCCGGGCGGTTTCGTTCTCTGCCTGGCGAGGGGGGGCAAAATTGCCGTTTTCCGGCCGTCGACCGCAGCCCTCGCCATCGCCAACCCGATCAGCCGCGGAGTTTCCGGCTCCAGGCCGCCAACGCTCGCATCTGCTCGCCGATCAACTGGATGATTTTCGGATCGGTCAAATTGCCGTCGGCGTCGAAGGATGCGCTGAATGCGTTGGAGAAAACCTCCGGCTTGTTCAGCGGGTGCAGGTCGAGGGTGACGCAGACCTGGCGTAGATGGTATTGCGAGCGCGAGGAGCCCATGCCGCCGGCGGCGCCCATGATGGCAACTGCCTTGCCGGCGAGCAGGGTGTTGTTCGGCTCGCGCGAGGCCCAGTCGAGAATGTTCTTCAGGGCCGGGGCGATGGAATAGTTGTATTCCGGGCAGGCCAGCACCAGCGCATCGGCGGCGCCGATCTGGGCCAGCACGCGCAGGACGCTGGCCGGTTTCTCGGTGATGTCGGCGTTGTAGAACGGGATGTCCGAAAGATCGGCGATATCCATGCTGACGCCTTCCGGCAGTTCGGCCAGAGCGGCGCGCAGCAGGCCGGCGTTGGTGGATTGGCGACGCAGGCTGCCAGCGATGCCGAGGAATTTGAGAGGGCTCATCGGGGTCTCCTGAATACTGGGTAAGGGCTTGTGTGAGTCGGCGCAGAACCGGTGGTTCCATCACGGCCGAAAACTGCTGCCGGCTTCTTGTATGCTAGCTGTTCTCTAAGCATTCTGCCCAGATGAAAAATCCTGTCTTCATTATTGTCGTTGCCCAGTTGTTCGGCACTTCGCTGTGGTTCTCCGTCAATAGCGCGGCGGATGACCTGATCGCCAGCTGGGGGCTTGCGCCGGCCGCCATTGGCACGCTGACCAACGCCGTCCAGCTCGGCTTCATTATCGGCACGCTGACTTTCGCGCTGACCGGGCTGGCCGACCGCTTCGCCGCCAGCCGGATCTTCGCCGTCTGCGCCGTGCTCGGCGCGCTCAGCAATGCGGCTTTCGCGCTGTTCGCCAGCGGCTTGGCCAGCGGACTGCCGCTGCGCTTTGCCGTTGGTTTCGCGCTGGCCGGCGTCTACCCGCTCGGCATGAAGCTGGTCGTCAGCTGGGTGCCGGAGCGAGCTGGGGCGGCACTGGCCCAGTTGGTCGGCATGCTGACGCTGGGTACCGCCTTGCCGCATGGCTTGCGCCTTGCCGGGGCAGGGTGGTCGTGGCAGGTGACGATCCTGCTTTCCTCGCTGCTGGCCACGCTGGCGGCGGTGTTGATTTTCCGCCTCGGCGACGGGCCGCACCTGAAGCGCCGGCACGATGCGCCGCCGCTACGTCTGGGCCGGGTCCTGATGGCCTTTGCCGAGCGCGATTTCCGCGCCTCCGCCTTCGGCTATTTCGGCCATCAGTGGGAGCTTTATGCCTTCTGGACGCTGGTCCCGGCGTTGGTCGTTCTGAGCGGCCTCGCCGCGCCGGCGACGCGGAGCGTCTCCGGACTGGCCTTTGCCATTATCGGCGTCGGCGCGCTCGGTTGCCTGGCCGGCGGCTGGTGGAGCCAGCGCATCGGTAGTGCCCGGGTGGCGGCGGTCGCCTTGACGTTGTCGGCGATCAGTTGCGCGGTTTTCCCGCTGACGGGGAACTGGCCGGACTGGGCGCGGCTGACATTGCTGCTGCTCTGGGGGGCGGCGGTGGTCGCCGATTCGCCGCATTTCTCGGCCCTGTCGGCGCGTGCCTGTCCGCCTGAAATCGTTGGCAGTGCCCTGGCTTTCCAGAACTCGCTCGGCTTTGCGATCACGATGTTCTCGATCCACCTCGGCACGGCGTGGATCGGCGAGTGGGGCGCGAATATCGCCTGGTTGCTGTTGCCCGGTCCGCTGCTCGGGCTGCTTGCCCTGTTTCCGCTATGGCGGGCCGGCAAGTGAGTGGAGGGCATTGATGAATCCCGACGACCTGCTGCTCCTCGTCACCCGCACCATGCCCTTCGGGAAGTACAAGGGGCGGCTGATTGCCGACTTGCCGGGGAATTACCTGAACTGGTTTTTCCGCGAAGGTTTTCCGCCCGGCGAAATCGGCCGTTTGCTGGCGCTGATGCAGGAAATCGACCACAACGGCTTGTCCGACCTGCTGAAACCGCTGCGCCAGCCCTGAGGCGATAAAAGGGCGACGCCTGCGGTCAACCGGGTTTTTGGGGCAAAAACGGGGCGCCCGTTATCAGGCGCCCCTGAGGCTTACTTGACGTTGAACTGTTCGTGCAGGCAGGCCTTGTGCTCGTCGCCCAGCTTGTCCTTGCAGGCTTCGCGGGCCTTCTGGTGGAGGTCGCAATTGGCCTGGTTCGGCGTCTTGCTGCAATCGACCGGCGGCATCTTCTGCTGCACGCACTGGCGGAAGGCAGGGCCGGTCTGGCTCTGGCATTCCTTGTACACCGCCTTGCGGGCTTCGCATTGCTGCGGATTAACGGCCTTGCTGCAGTCGAATTTCTGCATTTGCTCGCCCATGCAATGCTTGCGCTGCGGGCCGGCCATGCCCTTGCAGGCTTCGGCTGCCTGGGCGCGGGCTTCACGATGCGCATTACAAGCGGCCGGGTTGGCCGACTGGCTGCAGTCACGCGGCGGCATCTGCTGCTGCACGCACTGGCGGAAGGCAGGGCCGGTCTGGCTCTGGCATTCTTTGTACACCGCCTTGCGGGCTTCGCATTGCTGCGGATTGGCGGACTTGGTGCAGTCGAAATTCTGCATCTGCTCGCCCATGCATTGCTTGCGCTGCGGGCCGGTCTTGTCCTTGCAGGCTTCGACCGCCTTGGCGTGGGCCTCGCGATGCGCATTGCAGGCAGCCGGGTTGGCCGACTGGCTGCAATCACGCGGACCGCGGGCGCCCGGCCCACTCCCTTGCATCATGCCGGGGCCTCTGCCTTGACCCATCATCTGGTCGGGGCCACCCATGCCGCCCATGCCGGGGCCGGGTTGGGCGATGGCTGGCAAGCAGAACAGCGCGGCGATCAAGGCGCTACCGATCATCATCAGGCGGGATTTCATTTTGTGCTCCTTGTTGTTGGTGGGTTCAATTTGATTGTAGGACGATGCTGAAAAGATATGCCGACAAGTTGTAAATGACTGCAAACAGAAGTGGGCTCGCTTACAAAGCGTTACGACTCACGCTATATTCCTGCGCATGAACAAGAATGCGAATTCACACGAGCACCGTCTGGCGCTTTCCGAGGTGCTGGCGCTGATGGTGGCGGATGGCCTGGTCGAACCGGAACTGGCCGAGGCCCTGAAAAACGAGCGTCGCCTGCATGGCGGGCGCATCCATCCGCTGATCGTGATTGCCGACCAGAAGTGGCGGGCGCCGAAACCGCCGCAGAGACTGCTGACGCTGGAGGTGCTGACCGAGTGGCTGGCCGGCTGCAGCGGCCTCGACTACCTGCATATCGACCCGCTCAAGATCGATTTCACCGGGGTCGCCGATGTCATGTCGAGCGCCTACGCGGCGCGCTTCGGCATTCTGCCGGTGCAGGTGACGACGCGCGAAATCGTCATCGCCACCGCCGAGCCTTTCGTCCGGGAATGGGAAGAGGAGCTGAAGCCCATCCTGCGCAAGGAAATCCGCCGGGTGATGGCGAATCCGGACGATATTTCGCGCTATCTGGTTGAATTCTTCGCGCTCGCCAAGTCGGTCAAGAAAGCGGCGGCCAAGGGCGAGATCACTTCGGGGCTGTCCAGCTTTGAGCAGCTGGTCGAACTCGGCAAGGGCAACAAGCAGTTCGATGCCAACGACCAGCACATCGTCCATATCGTCGACTGGCTGTGGCAGTACGCCTTTGACCAGCGCGCCTCGGACATTCACATCGAGCCGCGGCGCGATATCGGCATCGTCCGTTTCCGCATCGACGGCGTGCTGCATCAGGTCTACCAGATTCCGATGACGGTGATGAACGCGATGACCAGCCGCATCAAGCTGCTCGGCCGGATGGACGTGATCGAGAAACGGCGGCCGCAGGATGGCCGGGTCAAGACGCGGACGCCGTCGGGGCAGGAGGTGGAGCTGCGCCTGTCGACGCTGCCCACCGCCTTCGGCGAAAAGCTGGTGATGCGGATTTTCGACCCGGAAGTGCTGGTCCGCGATTTCCGCTCGCTCGGTTTTTCCGAGGACGACCAGACGCGCTGGAAGCAGATGACCGCGTCGCCGAACGGCATCATCCTGGTCACCGGCCCGACCGGCTCGGGCAAGACGACGACGCTGTACACGACGCTGAAACAGCTGGCGACGCCGGAAGTGAATGTGTGCACCATCGAGGATCCGATCGAAATGGTCGAGTCCGCCTTCAACCAGATGCAGGTCCAGCACAGTATCGACCTCGGCTTTGCCGACGGCGTGCGGGCGCTGATGCGGCAGGATCCGGACATCGTGATGATCGGCGAAATCCGTGACCTGGAAACGGCGGAAATGGCCATCCAGGCAGCGTTGACCGGCCACCTCGTGCTCTCCACGCTGCACACCAACGATGCGCCGTCGGCGATCACCCGCCTGCTCGACCTCGGCGTGCCCCCCTACCTGATCAATTCGACGCTGCTTGGCGTCATGGCGCAGCGTCTGGTCCGGACCCTGTGCCCGCATTGCAAGAAACCGACGCCGACGACGGAGGATCAGCGCAGCGCCTGGCGTTCGCTGGTCGCCCCGTGGAAATCCGGCGAGCCGGCCCAGATCTGGGAGCCGGTCGGTTGCCTGGAATGCCGGATGACCGGCTATGTCGGCCGGGTCGGCATCTACGAAATCCTGCTCAACTCGCCCGAGGTACGCCGGATGATCAAGCCGGCGATGGAAGTGGCCAAGCTGCGCGAGCAGGCCTACCGCGAAGGCATGCGGCCCTTGCGCATTTCCGGGGCGCTGAAGGTGGCGCAGGGGGCGACTTCGCTCGAGGAAATCATCAAGGTGGCACCGCCGGCCGATGACATATAGTTAGGGAAAATAGTTCTTTTTGATTAGGTAAAACGCCGTAGTGTGTAGATAATGTCACCCTCTTCGCAAAGGGGTCATTATGGCTGTCGAGCTTTTCAACGATGGAAAACACATCGTTCATGCGTTTTACGATCTGGTTGATGACTCGCCGGCCGGCGCTGTTCAGTCCAACCAGTTCCTGATCGCCGATCATGGTCACGGCGCGCTGATCGACCCCGGCGGCAACATGACCTACTCGGGGCTGCTGATGGACATGCAGCAGTATTTCCCGTCGCGTGATCTCGACTACATCCTGGCCTCGCATCCCGACCCGGACATCATCGCCTCGGTCAACAAGTGGTTCATCGCCTCGCACTGCAAGGTGCTGATTTCGAATCTGTGGACCCGCTTCGTGCCGCATTTCACCAACGGCAAGGACATTTCCGGTCGCATCGTCGGCATTCCCGACCAGGGCGCGCAGATTGCCCTCGGCCAGTGCAAGATCATCGCCTTGCCGGCCCACTTCCTGCACTCCGAAGGGAATTTCCAGTTTTACGACCCGATCGCCAAGATCCTCTTTTCCGGCGACCTCGGCGCCTCAATGGTGCCGCACGAACTGGCCGCCGAGCCGGTCAGCGATTTCGCCAGCCATGTCCGTTTCATGGAAGGCTTTCATCGGCGCTACATCGTGTCGCG
This sequence comes from Dechloromonas hortensis, assembly GCF_009469765.1. Lineage (GTDB taxonomy): Bacteria > Pseudomonadota > Gammaproteobacteria > Burkholderiales > Rhodocyclaceae > Azonexus > Azonexus hortensis. The sequence continues at coordinate 43,738 of NZ_SSSQ01000011.1, read as the reverse complement.
CAAGGTGGCCCGGTTTTGGGCCAACATGGTCCGCCAGCTCGATATCGAGCAGATCGTGCCGCAGCACGGCAGTCGTTTTGCCGGCAAGGCTGCGGTCAACGACTTCATCAGCTGGGTCGAGGGCGTCGAGTGCGGCGTCGATCTGATGACCCAGGCCCACTACTGCCTGCCGCAATAAAGCCGGCCGCCTAGAGCAGGCTGGCCTTGCGGCGCACCGCGTCGACATAGGCCAGCGCATCCATCGGGCCGCCCTCGCGCTGGGCGCGCCAGATGGTTTCACCGAGACATTCGAGCAGCACATGCTCGGCATCGTGCGGGTCCATCCGGCTGCGCAGGCTGTCGAAGGCAGCGCGGATGCCCGGCGGCTGGTCGATGCTGATCTGTTCGTGGATGGCAAGGTGCAGCGAAAGGTGCAGGAAGGGATTCATCTGGCCGGCTTCCGGTGCCCATTCCTGCTCCACGGCGCCGGCGCTGTCGGCGAGCAGGGCGTGGTATTCCGGATGGCGGACGGCGAGATCGGCGGCGGTGACTTCGGCGCCGACCAGCGGCAGGCGCTCCAGGTGTTTCTTCCAGGCGTCGCAGAAGAAACGACGAACTTGCTCGCGTGACGGGTTAAACATGCTTGCCTTCAATAAGTAGAGTGATGACGGAATTGTGGAACAGCCGGTTTTGAGCGCCGGCCGGGGCAATCTGGCCGCTGCCGTAGGCACCAAGCAACGGGGTGTCGGGAAACTGCTGGCGGAAGGCGAGCAGGTCGCGATCATCGTCGCCGTAGAACAGCGGGCCGCGGCCGATGCAGGAGAACATCAGGCCGCAATCCGGCTGGAAAATTCCCTCTTTTTGCACGTCGACCCTAGGGCCAGCCGTTGTTTCTATGGTTGCAGGGCCAGCCGTTATCTCTATGGTCGCAGCACTAAGCGCCTGCCGCATGTCCTGCTCGGCGGCCAGCGGCTGGCGTATAGCCCAGGTGATCGTTTCGCCCTCGCTCAGCGCCTCGGCCAGACTCAGCGAACCATCGGCATTGGCCGACAGGATGGGGATGCCCGGCAGGTCGGGGCGGCGCAGGGCGACGATCTGGTGCAGCGGAATGCTGTCGCGCAATTCGGCCGGCAGGTTGCGCTGCAGGCTGGCCAGCGCCGTCTGGCCGGCGCAGCGGCAAATGTCGTAGCCGCGCGTTGCATCGATGCGCTGGGCCTCGCCGAGCCGACGCAGGCCCGGCGAAACCGCCAGGCGGGTCTGGCCGGGCAGGCGGACTTCGGCACAGCCGTCGGCAGCCAGCCGGCCGTGCGCCCAGACGGCGGCGTCGGTGTCGAGCAGGCCGAGGCGCGCTGGGCCAACCTGCCAGGCAAAGGGAAGGGTGGTGTGGCCGCTGAACGAGACGATCGGCGCTGCGGGCAGCACCGGCTCGGCATTTTCGAGAACCAGGGCTGCGGCACCGGGCTGGTCGAGCAGCCAGCCGCATTCGGTAAACAAACCGCTGGCCGTACCGCCAAAGACCTGCAGGCAACCGGCGGTACGGGCGGCGGCCAGGATGGCGGGTTGTGCCTGGCGGCTGAACTCGCGGCTCAGGAACAGGATGACGGCCGCAGCACGCTCCAGGCCGGCCGCGGCGAGGGCCTGGCGAACGGCCTGGCTGGCCAGTTCGGGCGCCGGGTGTGGGCCGCTGGCCAGGCCGCTGCCGGCTTTCACAGGGCCTTGCCCTTGAAGGTGCAGAGGTCGGCGACGACGCAGCGCCCGCATTCCGGCTTGCGGGCCTTGCAGATGTAACGGCCATGCAGGATCAGCCAGTGATGGGCGTCTTTCTTGTATTGCTCGGGCGTGACGCGGAGCAGTTTCTGCTCGACTTCGAGCACGGTCTTGCCCGGCGCCAGGCCGGTTCGGTTGCCGAGCCGGAAGATGTGTGTATCGACGGCGATGGTCGGCTGGCCGAAGGCGGTATTGAGAACGACGTTGGCCGTCTTGCGGCCGACACCGGGCAAGGCTTCCAATGCGGCGCGCTCGGTCGGCACTTGGCCGGCGTGCTCGGCGAGCAGGATGCGGCAGGTGGCGATGACGTTTTTGGCCTTGGTGCGGTAGAGGCCGATGGTCTTGATGTATTCGGTCAGGCCTTCCTCGCCGAGGGCGGCCATCGTCTCCGGCGTCGGGGCGAGTGGAAAAAGGCGGGCCGTCGCCTTGTTGACGCCGACGTCAGTCGCCTGGGCCGACAGGATGACGGCGATCAGCAACTGGAAGGGGCTGCTGTAATGCAGTTCCGTTGTCGGCGCCGGATTGCTTTCGGCAAGGCGGCTGTAAAAGGCTTCGATGGCGGCTTTTTTCACGATTTAAGGCTTTTTCAGGATTGTCAGGCAAGCCGGAATGATGGATATTCAAGGAAAACAAATTCTAACCGACAGAGAAGGCTGCGCTTCTGTGGCACTGATAACCCGTGGGGATAATCTCGTTCTCTCCCAGATTGTCGAAGGCAATCCGGTGGCCAGTTTCGTCATCGACGACCAGCACCGGGTCACCCACTGGAACCGTGCCTGCGCCGTCCTGACCGGGGTGCCGGCGGCCGAGATGATCGGCCATTCCGAGCAGTGGCGCGCCTTCTACGATCACCCGCGACCGATCATGGCGGATTTGATCGTCAGCGGTGCCCTCGAAGGCGCGGTTGACCAGTTCTACCACGGTAAATACAGTCGCTCGGCGCTGATCGAAGGGGCCTTCGAAGCCGAGGATTTCTTCCCGGCCTTCGGCCAGGGTGGCCGCTGGTTGTACTTTACGGCTGCTCCGCTGCGCGACGCGGACGGTCGGGTGATCGGCGCCATCGAAACCTTGCAGGATGTGACGGACCGCCGGCGGGCCGAGGAGGCGCTGCGTGAGAGCGAGGAGCGTTACCGCGTGCTCAGCGTCACCGATCCGCTGACCGGGCTGTTCAATCGTCGCCACCTGCACCAATGCCTGCACGTCGAACTGGATCGGGCCGACCGCTACGCCCGGCCGTTGTCGGTGCTGGTCATCGATTGCGATAACTTCAAACAGATCAACGATACGCGGGGCCATCTCGAAGGCGACAAGGTTCTGCAGGGGCTGGCTCATTTGATCGGCGAGTCGCTGCGCAGCACGGACAGCGCTTTCCGCTATGGCGGCGAGGAGTTCGTCGTCCTGTTGCCGGAGGCCGATGCGGTTGCCGCCCGTTTGTTTGCCGAGCGCTTGCGCGAGCGCGTCGCCAGCCAGGCGGAGCTGGCCAACGATGCCGAACTGGCCGGTTGTACGGTCAGTATCGGCGTCGCCGAATATGTACGGGGTGAAGGCGAGGCTTCCTTCATCCATCGGGCCGACGAGGCCACTTATGAAGCCAAGCGGCGCGGCAAGAATTGCGTCATCGAGGCCGCTTGAGTTGTTGCCGGGCGAGTTTTGTCGCCGGCAGAGAATTGCAGGACACTGGTGCCAGAAAAATCAAAACCCCCCTTGAGCAGGCGTTTGCTGCTCGTCATTCCCGTTCTCGTTATTGCTTCAAGTCTTGCCTCCCTGCTGGTGCCTTACAGCCATCAAAGCAGCGAAGGCGTCGAACGCAGCATTCCAGCCTCGACGGCGGATGCCGTTGAGCCCATCTTGCCCTTGCCGGACTTGCCCGTTCTCTCGGCCGAGCGGGTCGCCCTGGGCGAGCGGCTATTCAGCGACAAGCGCTTTTCCGCTGACCAGACGCTGGCTTGCGTCTCCTGTCACGATCTGAAGCGCGGTGGTGCCGATGGCCGGCCGTTTTCCATCGGTATCGGCGGTGCCGTCGGCGAGATCAACGCGCCCAGCGTCTTCAACAGCGGCCTGAGCATGGCCCTGTTCTGGGATGGTCGGGCGCTGACGCTGGAAGAGCAGGTGGCGGGGCCGGTGCATAATCCCCTGGAAATGGGCAGCAACTGGCCGCAGGTGCTCGCTCGCCTGGTGCAGGATGAGGAGTTGCAGGCTGCTTTCCGGCGCGCCTATCCGGATGGCCTGACGGTAAACAACGTGAGCAATGCCATTGCCACTTTCGAGCGCTCGCTGCAGACCCCGAATTCGCGCTTCGACCGTTACTTGCAGGGGGACAAGGCGGCCTTGAACCCGGCCGAAGTCGAGGGCTACCGGCGCTTTCGCGAACTGGGCTGCAGCAGTTGCCACCAGGGGGCGCTGGTCGGCGGCAACATGTATCAGAAGTTCGGCGTCCTTGGCGATTACTTTGCCGGTCGTGCGATCACCAAAGCCGATCTCGGGCGTTTCAACGTCACCCTGCGCGACGAGGACAAGCATGTCTTCAAGGTGCCGAGCCTGCGCAATGTCGCGCTGACGGCACCTTATTTTCACGATGGGTCGGTAGCGACCCTGGAGCAGGCGGTGCTGCTGATGGGGCGTTACCAGTTGGGGCGCGAACTGTCGGAACTCGATGCACAGGCGATTGCCGCCTTTCTCAAGAGCCTGACCGGCGAATGGCGGGGAGCGCCGCTGCAATGACGACACAACGGGAAAGAGGCCGGCGCTGGCTGCTGCTTGGTCTGGGCGGCGCGGCCCTGCTCGGATTGCTGACCTGGCTGTTCGTACGGGCCGGCGAGGTGGCGCCGGAAGTGCATTATTCCTACATGCAGTCACTGCGCCGGATCGAACAGGCGGATGTCGAGCTGAACGCGGCGGTGCTGGGCAGTTATTCCGATCTCGTGCATAACTACGATGCGCTGGTCCGCCATCTGCGTGAAATTCGCGAAGAGCGGCCGAGGATACTCAATTTTCCCGGCTGGACGCCGGTTGATCATCTGCCGCTGCTGAACGCCAAACTGAATGATCTGATGGCGGCGCAACTGGCCAAGGAGGCCGAGATCGATCACTTCCAGCGCAGCAATGCGGTGCTGCGCAACTCCCAGCATTATTTCCCGCAGGCCGCTGAACTGTATCTGCAGCAGGCCGGGGCAGTGGTGCCGCCGGAACTCGGCCGTTTCCTGCGGGCCGTGCTGAGTTTTGGCCAGGGGCCGGATCGCGAGTCGGTGGTCGGGCTGATGGCCATGCTCGAACGCCTGGAGAAGCTGCCGACCGAGTCCCTGGCCAAGGAGCCGGCCGGGCTGGCGCATCTGCTGGTGCACGCCCGCACCATCATCGAACGGCGGCAGGAAGTCGATCAGCAGGTTTTTCGCATCATCCATTCGCCGACCACGCAATTGCATGAGGAACTGACCCGGCTCTATACGGCCGGGCATGCCGAATCGCTGAGCATCGCCGCGAATTATCGCCGCCTGCTGTACACCGTCGCCTTGCTTCTGGTGCTCTATGCCATTTATGCCGTGGTGCGCATCGGCAAGAACCGGAGCGACCTGGCCCTGCGCCTCAAGGCTCAGCGCCAGGCCGAGGCCCAACTCCGGCTCTATGCCCGGGTGTTCACCAGCGCCACCGAAGGGATGACGATTACCGACGCGCAATCGCGCATTCTTGCGGTCAACCCCGCTTTTTGCGAAATAACCGGTTACGCCGTCGAGGAGGTGCTTGGCCGAACGCCGGCCATCCTGAATTCGGGGCGCCAGGGGCCGGAGTTCTATCGCCAGATGTGGGCCGAACTGCTTGAGTATGGCCAGTGGCACGGCGAAATCTGGAACCGGCGCAAGGATGGCGGCATCTATCCGGAGTGGCTGTCGCTGGCGGCCGTGCGCGAAGATGGCGAAGCGGTCAGTCACTACATCGGCGTCTTCACCGATATTTCGGAGCGCAAGCAGAACGAGGCGCGCATCCAGCATCTGGCGCATCACGATGCGCTGACCGGCCTGCCGAATCGCCTGCTGCTCGAAGACCGGATCGCCCAGGCCATCGTCAAGGCGCGGCGCAGCAAGTTGCCGGCGGCGGTGGTTTTTGTCGATCTCGACCGATTCAAGAACATCAACGACACGCTCGGCCACGAAATCGGCGACCACCTGCTGATCCAGGCCGCCCAGCGCGGCTTGGCCGTGCTGCGGGAAACGGACACCCTGTCGCGGCTCGGCGGCGACGAATTCGTCGTCGTCCTGCCCGAGCTGGAGCAGGTCCAGGACGCCATGCATGTCACCCGCAAGCTGCTGGCGGCGATGGGCCAGCCCTACCTGCTGGCCGGCCATACGCTGACAGTGACCGGCAGCGCCGGGATCGTGCTTTGCCCGGACGACGGCGTCACCGTTTCCGAGTTGCTGCGCAAGGCGGACGCCGCGATGTACCGGGCCAAGGATGAAGGGCGCAATACGGCCCGTTTCTATGCGCCCGATGTCAATAGCGCCTCGCTCGGTGAACTGCTGCTGGAAAACGACTTGCGCGGCGCGCTGGAGCGCGGCGAGTTGTCGATGCATTACCAGCCCAAGGTCGATGCCGCCACGAGCCGCCTGATCGGGGCCGAGGCGCTGATGCGCTGGCTGCACCCCGAGCATGGCCCGATTTCACCTGCCCGCTTCATCCCGCTGGCCGAGGAAAGCGGCCTGATCGGCGGGCTCGGTCAGTGGGCGATTGACGATGTCTGCCGGCAGCAGCGGGCCTGGCTCGATGCCGGCCTTCCGGTGGTGCCGGTGGCGGTCAATATCTCGGCCCATCAGTTTGCGCAGCAGGATGTACCGAAACTGGTCGCCGAGGCGCTGGCCCGCCATCGGCTGGCACCCGACCTGCTGACGCTGGAACTGACCGAATCGCTGCTGATGCGCAACGCCGGGCGAGCGGTCGAGGTGCTGCATGAATTGCGGGCGATGCAGATCGATGTGGCGATCGACGATTTCGGCACCGGCTATTCGTCCTTGAGCTACCTGAACCAGTTTCCGCTGCAGGCACTAAAGATCGATCGCGCCTTCGTTTGCGAAATCGGCGAAGAAGGGGCGAGCGGCAAGCTGGCCTCAGCGATGATCGCCATGGCCCACCAGCTCGATCTGTCAGTGATTGCCGAGGGGGTGGAAACCGAGACCCAGCGCGACTATCTGCGGGCACACGGCTGCGATCAGTTTCAGGGCTTTTTGTTCGGTCGACCGCAGGCTGCCGAAGCCATGGGCGCGGTGCTGGCGGCGAGCCGCCAGACCTGATTGCTGTGTTGTCAGTGGCAGCCGGCGGTGGCTACCGGGGCCGGCGGCTTGGTCTGGGCGCGGGCGGCGGCCCGGGCATCCATCCAGTTTTTCCAGGCAATCATGCAGCCGAGCAGGATGAAGGCGCCGGGCGGCAACAAGGCGAGCAGGAAGCCGGGGTAGCTTTCCGGCAGTAGCTGGATCGGCTGCAGGTTGGGGAAAACCATGTCGATGCCGCCGAACAGCGTACCGCTACCGAGCAGTTCGCGCATGCCGCCGAGCAGGGCCAGCGTCCACAGCATGCCGACGCCCATGAAGATGCCGTCGAGCGTCGATTGCAGCGGCGGGTTCTTGGCGGCAAAGGCCTCGACGCGGGCGAGCACGATGCAGTTGGTGACGATCAGCGGGATGAAAATGCCGAGGACCAGGTAAAGCTCGTGCAGGTTGGCGTTGAACAGCAGATCGACGACGGTGACCAGCGCGGCGACGATCAGGATGAAGACCGGGATGCGGATCTCGTGCGGGATCAGGTTGCGCAGGGCGGCCACGGCAACGTTGGAGAGGGCCATGACCAGGATGGTGGCGAGCGACAGCATGATGCCGTTGACCGCATTGGTGGTCACCGCCAGCAGCGGGCAGAGGCCAAGGATCTGGGCGATCGAGGTGTTCTGCTTCCAGATGCCGTTGCCGGCGATGGTCTTGAATTCGTCACGGGTAATCATTGGGAGCCTCCCTTGCCGGCCGCTTCGGCGAATAGCTGGTTGCGATTGGCTTCGGCCCAGTGCACGGCCTTGAAGACAGCCTTGGTGACGGCGCGCGGGGTGACGGTGGCGCCGGCGTAGTAGTCGAGGTGGCCGCCGTCCTTCTTGACTTTCCAGTCCTTGTCGCTGACCGTGGCCAGGGACATGTCGACAAACTGGGTGATCCACGGCCGGGCCTTGTTCTTGTCCTTCTTGACCTCGATGTAATCGCCGAGGCCCGGTGTTTCCTTGTGCTGCGTGACGCGGACGCCGGCCAACCGGCCGTCGGCGCGAATGGCGACGATCAGCCGGATCTTGCCGGCATAGCCATCCGGGGCGATCGACTCGAAGATCAACGCCGCCGGCTGGCCGCCGCGGCGGGCGCGATACAGCGTGGACGGCTCATTCAGGCCGAGTTCCGGCGTCGCCGGCAGGGTCAGCATGTCTTCGAGCAGGGCGTTGTCGTACTCGCTGCGCGGTAGCACTTCGTCGACCAGTTTCATCTTCTCTTCGGTCGCCGAGGCCTCGATGGCCGGCTTGGTCCACAGGTAGGCGGCGGACAGCAGGCCGGTGAAAATGATCACGAAAACAAAGAGGATGGCCGCCGTGCGGGCCGCCATGCCGGGGGCGGAGAGTTCCTTGGCAGTCGTCGTCATGCCTTGTCCTTCATGCCGAAGATCGGCGGCTGGGTCAGCAGGTCAATGACCGGGGCGCACAGGTTCATCAGCAATACCGCGAAGGCGACGCCATCCGGGTAGCCGCCAAAGACGCGGATGATGTAGGCGAGCAGGCCGGCGCCGGCGCCGAAGATCAGCTTGCCGCGTGGCGTCGTGCAACCAGAAACCGGATCGGTAGCGATGAAGAAGGCGCCGAGCATGCTGCCGCCGGAGAGCAGATGGAAGAGCGGATTGGCGAACTGGGCCGGGTTGTACAGCCAGAGTCCGCCGGCAACGACGACCAGGGCGCCGATGAAGGCGGTCGGCACATGCCAGGTAATCAGCTTGCGTTGCCACATCCAGAGGCCACCGAGCAGATAGCCGGCGGCCACCCATTCCCAGCCGCGGCCGGCGAAGTTGCCATAAATATCCTGATTGGCCAGCAATTGCGTGACGCTGACACTGCCGTCGGCCAGCTTGAGCGCGGTTTTCATCGCGTCGAGCGGGGTGGCGCCGGCCAGCGCATCGACGCGCGGCGCCAAGCCGAGGATGACGTTGATCTGGTCGGCCAGCGACAGTTGCAGTCCGACGCTCGGCCACTGCGACATCAGGGCCGGAAAGGCGACGATGCAGACGGCAAAGGCGACCATCGCCGGATTGAACGGGTTCTGGCCGAGTCCGCCGTACAACTGCTTGGCGATGACGATGGCGAACACCGTGCCGGTGACGACCAGCCACCACGGGGCGAGCGGCGGAAAGGTGAGGGCGATCAGCCAGGCGGTGACGACGGCCGAGCCATCGGCCAGGAACATGCCGAGCGGCTTGCCTTGGACGCGCAACATGGCGGCTTCGGCGAGCAGCGCGGCGAGCGAGGCGATGACCAGTTGGACCAGGATGGCCGGGCCAACCAGCCAGGCATAGGCGGCGATGCCGGGAACCAGGGCCAGGCAGACCTGGGTCATGACCCGGCTGACGCTGGCGTCCTTCAGTAGAAATGGGGCGGGGGCAAACATCAGTCGGTTTTCTCGCTGGCCGGGGCGGCCGGTTCCGCCTGGGCGGGGTCGGTCAGGTGAGCGGCTTGGCGGCGGGCCTCGATCTCGGCCTGTTCGCGTTGCTGGACGGCGCTCAGTTGCTCGGTGTTTTTCGGTTGCACGGCTTCGCGCTGGGCCTTGGCCCGGGCCATAGCGGCGGCGATGGCGGCCTTTTTTGCCTCTTTTTCGGCGTCGACCGCAGGAGTGGCTGTTGCTTCGACGGTCGCCGCACTGGCCTGGACTTGCGTTGCTGCGGCAGCGCTGTCGGGCGCCGTCGGGCTGGCTTCGGCGGCTGCCGCAGCAGCAGCTTCCGCGGCTTTCTTGGCGGCTTGCGCAGCGGCGGCCTTGGCCAGCTTCTCGGCCTTTTCGGCCTTCTCGCGCTCATCGCGCAATTGCTTGAATTCGAAGCGGGCCTTGGCGCCCTCGGCGGCATTTTTGTCGCGTTCACGGGCCCAGATTTCGCTCTTCGCGAAACGGAAATACTGAACCAGCGGAATGCGCGACGGGCAGACGAAGGAACAGCAGCCGCATTCGATGCAGTCGAAGATGTGATATTCCTGCGTCTTGCCGAAATTCTTGGCGCGCGAGAACCAGTACATCTCGAACGGCTGCAGTTCGTGCGGGCAGGCCTGGGCGCAGGCGCCGCAGCGGATGCACGGCATTTCCGGTGCCTTGGGCGGGAACAGGCGCTCGGAGTGGGCGATCAGGCAGTTGGTCGCCTTGACCACCGGCACCTTGGCGTCGGGGACCAGGAAGCCCATCATCGGGCCGCCCATCACGATACCGTCGGTATCCGGCTGCGGCTGGGCCAATTGCAGCAGTTCGCCCATCGGCGTGCCGATCAGCACTTCGTAATTGCGCGGTTCGCCGACGTTACCGGTCACCGTCACCAGGCGCGAGACGACCGGTTCGCCGTGGGCGATGGCGCGCCAGGCGGTGTAGGCAGTGGCGACGTTGAAACACTGGACGCCGAGATCGGTCGAGCGTTTCGAGGCCGGCACTTCCTTGCCGGTCAGGACGCGGATCAACTGCTTGGCGCCGCCGGCCGGGTAAAGCGTCGGCACCTGGACGACCAAAAACGGCTCGCCCAGCGCGTCGACCGCAGCCCGCATGGCGGCGGCGGCTTCCGGCTTGTTGTCCTCGATGCCGATCAGCACCTTCTTCGGCTGCAGCAGGTCGCGGAAGACGCCAATGCCGCGCACGACTTCCTCGGCCCGTTCGCGCATCAGCAGGTCGTCGCAGGTGATGAAGGGTTCGCACTCGGCGCCATTGATGACCAGTTCGTCCATCGGCACCGTCTTCGAGGCGGTCAGCTTGCCGTGGGTCGGGAAAACGGCACCGCCCAGGCCGACGACGCCGGCCTGTTGCAGGCCTTCGCGCACCTGCTCGGGAGTCAGCGCTTGGTAATCGACGGGTTGGCGCGCAATCCATTCATCCTTGCCATCCGGCTCGATGACGACGCACATGGCGTCGAGGCCGGAGGGGTGCGGCTGCACATGCATCGCCACTTCGAGCACGGTCCCCGAGGTCGGCGCATGGACAGCGGCCGAAATCCAGCCATCGGCTTCGCCGATCAGCTGGCCTTTCAGCACCTTGTCGCCGGCCTGGACGACCGGCCGCGGCGTACCGCCGATGCTCTGGTGCAGCGGCACGACTAGCTTCGAGGGCAGCGGCGCCTGGGCGATCGACAAACCGAGGGATTGCGTCTTGTTGGTCGGCGGCTTGACGCCACCCTTGAATTTGAACAGATTCATCAGCATCAGGCAGCCTTTTGCAGCGGTGCCGCCTTGATTTCGACGACCGGATACTTCCATTTCCAGTTGTCGATGTTTTCGGTAATTGCTTCCATGCGGATACATTCAACCGGGCAGGGCGGCAGGCACAACTCGCAGCCGGTGCACAGCGGAGTGATGATGGTGTGCATCTGCTTGGCGGCGCCGACGATGGCGTCGACCGGGCAGGCCTGGATGCACAGCGTGCAGCCGATGCAGGTGTTTTCGTCGATGATGGCGATCTGCTTCGGCTTTTCCTCGGCATCGAGCGGCTTGACCTCGCGGCCGAGCAGATCGGCCAGCTTGGCGACGCCTTCCATGCCGCCCGGCGGGCAGAGGTTGATGTCGACATCGCCCTTGGCGATGGCTTCGGCATAGGGCTTGCAGCCGGGGAAGCCGCACTGGCCGCACTGGGTCTGCGGCAGGATGGCCTCGATCTTTTCGACCAGCGGATCGCCCTCGACCTTGAACTTGATCGAGGCGAAGCCAAGGGCGGCACCGAGGACGACGGCGCCGAGGGCCATGATGGCGATAGCGAGCAGGATATCCATTACTGATACTTGTCCAGGCCGGCAAAGCCCATGAAGGCCAGCGCCATCAGGCCGGCGGTAATCATGGCGATGGCCACTCCGCGGAAATAAACCGGCACGTCGGCGCCTTCGATGCGCTCGCGAATGCCGGCAAAGAGGATCAGCACCAGCGAGAAACCGACCGCGCTACCGGCACCGAACAACAGCGACTCGACGAAGTTGTAACCGTTGGCGATGTTGAGCAGCGGCACGCCGAGCACGGCGCAGTTGGTGGTGATCAGCGGCAGGTAGATGCCCAGCGTCTGCTGCAGCGTCGGCGAGGTCTTGGCGATGACCATTTCGGTCAGCTGGACGATGGCGGCGATGGTGACGATGAAGGACAGCGTGCGCAGATACTCCAGGCCGAACGGCATCAGCAGGTAATGATCGATGATGTAGCTGGCGCCGGTCGCCATGGTCAGCACGAAGGTCGTCGCGGCTCCCATGCCGTAGGCGGTTTCCAGTTTCTTGGAAACGCCCATGAACGGGCAAAGACCGAGAATCTTCACCAGCACGACGTTGTTGACCAGCACCGCGCCGACGAGGATGAATAAGTAGTGGCTCATATTTTGGGGAGGCTCGAAGGCCGTATTATCGGGCTTCGCGGGTGTGCAAACAACCGCGCGCCGGTTATGGGCTTATACGGATTTCTTCAACATGTTAGCCAGTGTTTCCGCCACTTCGCTGACGAGATCGGGGCCGCGGTAGATGAAGCCGCTGTAGAACTGCACCAGGCTTGCCCCGGCGCGGATCTTTTCGGCCGCATCTTCGCCGCCCATGATGCCGCCGACGCCGATGATCGGCAGTTCGCCGGCCAGCGCCGTAGACAGTTTCTTGAGCACCGCGGTCGATTTCTCGAAGACCGGCTTGCCGGACAAGCCGCCGGTTTCGTTGCCGTTCGGCAGCTTGTCGACGCCGTCGCGCGACAGCGTGGTGTTGGTGGCGATCACGCCATCCATCCGGTGACGACGCAGCGCATCGGCAATCGCCAGGATCTGTGCGTCGTCGAGGTCGGGGGCGATCTTCAGCGCCATCGGCACGTACTTGCCGTAGTTGTCGGCCAGTTGTTCCTGCTTCGCCTTCAGTTGCGCCAGCAGGTCGTCGAGTGCGTCGTCCTTCTGCAACTCGCGCAGGTTCTTGGTGTTCGGCGAGGAGATGTTGACCGCGACATAGCTGGCGTCGTTGTAAACCTTCTCCAGGCAGATCAGGTAGTCGTCGGCCGCCTTGTCGATCGGGGTCGTCGCGTTCTTGCCGATATTGATGCCGAGAATGCCGCCATTTTTCGGAAACTGCGCGGCGCGCACGTTTTCCAGCAGCTTGTCGACGCCGGCATTGTTGAAACCCATCCGGTTGATGATGCCCTGCGCTTCCGGAATGCGGAACAGGCGGGGTTTCGGGTTGCCATCCTGCGGCCGGGGCGTGATGGTGCCGATTTCAAGAAAGCCGAAACCGAGCCGGGCCAGGCCGTCGATGTAGTCGCCGTTCTTGTCCAGGCCGGCGGCGAGGCCGACCGGGTTGGGGAACTTCAGACCCATGACCTCGACCGGGCAGGGCGCGACCGGCTTGGCCAGCAGCCCGGCAAAACCGGTTGCATTGAGGAAGGAGACACCGCTCATGCCAATACCGTGGGCGGTTTCGGCGTCGAGCGCGAAGAAGAATTTGCGGATGAGTGGATATAGCATAGCCCGCGATTTTACCGCATTGGCGCCCGTAAATACGTCATTTGCCGCTCGATTTGCGCTTACTCGAAAGACATGGCGCGATGCCCTTGGTACCATACAAGGGTCTTTCTTCCGAACCCGCGTTCCATGACATCTCCGCTCGATCTTCTCAAGGCAATCCGTTCCGGTCGGCTGCAGGATGTGCGCGCCGTCTTCGAGTCCGGGGTGACGCTGGAGACCGAGTCCGGGCAGGGCGAGCCGGGCCTGCCGATGGGCATTGCCTGCTTTCTCGGGCATGTCGATATCGTTCGCGAATTGGTCGGCCGGGGCGCCAAGGTCAATCTGCCGGACAACGCGCAGCCGACCTCGCCGCTCAGCATGGCCGTGCGCGGCGGGCGGACCGAAGTGGTCAGGGCTTTGCTCGAACTGGGGGCAACCTTGCCCGAAGGCATGCAGACCGGCCTCAGCGAGCGCGAGGTGACGGTGGCGCAGTGGATCGCGTTCCGTGACGGTCACGTCAACGAATCCGGACAGACCGCCGAGCAGGTGCCGGTCGTCGAAGAAATCCAGGTCGGTCGGCTGAGCAATGTCGATACCCAGGTGCTCGAAGCCGAGATGCTGCGCGCCGCGATGAACAAGGGCTGATTTCAGGCTGCTTCGGTTGAGCGTCTGCAGGCAGTGGCTGCTTCTGTCTCAATTGTCGCTGTAATGACAATCTCCGCCGTGGCGCGGGGTTAGAGTCCGCCGGCGCATCAGCCACAGGACGGGGCGCGACAGGCGAAGCGCCGGCACTGGCCGGCCGCTCGCTGGACAAGAATCCTGCCAGCCGAGGAGACCGGAAATGAATGATTTGCGACGCGCCCTGTTCGGGGCGCTTGTTTTTTGCGTCAGCCTTGGCCTGGCGCTGCCCGCCAAGGCGCTGTCGGGGGCGCCGATCCTGCTCGGCCAATCGGCGCCGCTGAGCGGACCGCTGGCCGAACTGGGCAGCGAATATCGCGACGGTGCGCTGGCCTATTTCAACTGGGTAAACAGCAAGGGCGGCGTGCATGGCCGCAAGATCGAGTTGCAGACGCTGGACGACGGCTATGTCGTCGAAAAATCGGTCGACAATGCCAAGAAACTGCTGGCCGACGACAACATGCTGGCGCTCTTCGGCATGTTCGGCAGCGCCAATTATGCGGCGCTGATGCCGCTGATCAACGAGCGGGCGGTGCCGTCGCTGGCGCCCTATACCGGTTCCGACGAACTGCGGGCGCAGGCTTCGCCGACCACCTTCTGGCTGCGCGCCAGCTATGGCGATGAAACCGAGAAGATCATCGCCCAACTGACCACGCTCGGCATCGACCGCATCGCCGTCTTCTACCAGAATGATGCCTTCGGCAAGGCCGGCCTGGCCGGGGTTGAAGGGGCCTTGAAAAAGCGCGGCCTGAAACTGCACGGTGCCGGCAGTTACGACAAGACGACAAATGATGTCGGCGCGGCGGTGCAGGCGATTGCCAAGGCCAACCCGCAGGCGGTGGTCATGGTCAGTACCTACAAGCCGACCGCCGCCTTCGTCAAACAGATGCGTCAAACCGGCCTTATGCCGCAATTCTTCGCCCTCTCGGTCGTCGGCTACAAGGCCTTGCAGAGCGAATTGGGCAACGAGGTGGTTGGCATTGCCATTTCCCAAGTCGTACCTTACCCGTGGAGCGGGACGACGGCTGTGGTGCGTGAGTTTGCCGCGCTGCCCAAGGAAATGCAGCCGAAATCGGGCATTACCTATACGACGCTGGAAGGCTATCTCGCGGCGCGGGTCATGGTCGAGGCGCTGAATCGCGCCGGGCCGCAAGCCGGCCGCGAAAAATTGCAGGCGGCGCTGGAAAGCATGCGGGCTTATGACATGGGCGGCTTTGCCGTCAGCTACAGTGGCAAGGAGCGCCTCGGCTCGCGGTTTGTCGAGGTCACGATCGTCGGTAATAGCGGTCGACTGATGCGTTGAGCGGCGGGATGGCCCATTCGTAACAATTACTAACATCTCGCCGAAGGCGAGGGGAGGTAAACTGCCGGCCATGTCGATTTCGCCACGCCGTCTTCTCCCCTTACTTTGTTGTCTGGCCATGCCCGCTTGGGCAGCCGGGCTGAATGATCCGTTCGATGTCGAGGCGATGGCACCGCTCAAGCCGTCGCCGCGCCTGGCGGCCCGGGTTGGCGAGGCGCCATGCTCGACCGATCTGCCGGCGACGCCGCTGGCGGCGATCGACGCGGTCGACCTTGCCCTCTGCAACAATCCGCAAACGCGCGAAGTCTGGGCAGCGGCGCGCGTCCAGGCGGCGCAGGTCGGGGTCGCGCAGGCGGCCTGGCTGCCGAGTCTGGATGCCCGGGCAAGCGCCAGCCAGTTCGCCAACGAGCAACGCAACTACAACCAGAGCACGGCCGCATTGACGCTGTCCTGGCTGGTCTTCGATTCGGGCCAGCGCTCGGCCAATATCGAAAATGCCCGGCAATTGCTCGATGCCGCGGCGGCGACGCAAAACGCGACGGTGCAGACGCTTTTCCTGGCGGCATTGCAAAGCTATTACACGGCGCAGGCGGCACGTGCCGCCGTCATTTCGGTGACCGAGGCGGAGCGGGCCGCGCGCGAGAGTTTCCAGGCGGCGGAAGGCCGCTACAGCGTCGGTGCGGCGACGCCGGCCGATCGCCTGCAGGCGCAGACGGCGCTGTCGCAGGCGACGCTGAACCGGATTCGGGCCGAGGGTGAGGCGCGTAATGCCTTGGGCGTGCTGGCCAACGCGCTGGGTTTTTCGGCCCAGCAGAAATTTACCCTGGCCGAGATTCCGAGCATCGCGCCGGGACAGAGTTTTCAGAAGGATGTCGATGCCCTGATCGAGGAAGCGCGCGCCCGGCGGCCGGATCTCAAGGCGGCGGAAGCGCAGTTGAAGGCGGCCGAGGCTTCGGTCGATCTCGCCCGCGCCCAGGGCCGGCCGACCGTTTCGCTCGGTACCGGGCCGACCTGGCAGGATGTCGGCGGCGTCGTGACGCAGGGCGGCAATGTCGGCCTGACCCTGAATGTGCCCATTTTTTCCGGTTTCGACACGACCTATCGCGTGCGTTCGGCGGCGGCCCAGGCCGAGGTCAAGGCAGCGCAGCGCGACCGCTTGCAGAACCAGGTGGCGCTCGATGTCTGGAAGGCCTATCAAAGCCTGACCACGGCGACGCAAAGCCTGCTCACGACGGCCGACCTGGTGGCCAGCGCTGAGCAGTCGGAGCGGGTCGCGCTCGGTCGCTACAAGGCCGGCGTCGGCACCGTGCTCGATTTGCTGGCGGCGCAGAGCGCGCTGGCCAGTGCCCGTCTGCAACGCATCCAGGCGGCGCTCGACTGGCATGTTTTCCGCGCCACGCTGGCCCAGGCCGTCGGCGCGCTCGATTACACACTGCTGCAAGGGGCAGCAGAAGGAAGACCATGAAACGGATAGGCAAGATTCTCATTGGCGTTACGGTAGCGGCCGGCCTGGTTGGCGGCGGCATCTGGTACGCCAAGCAGCGCGCGGCGCAGAACCCGGAAACGCGCTACAAGCTGGCCACCGTCGAAAAAGGCGAGGTGACGCAGACCGTTTCGGCCAACGGCACGCTGAATCCGGTGGTGCTGGTCAGTGTCGGTACCCAGGTCTCCGGCACCGTCAGGAAGCTGTATGTCGATTTCAACGACAAGGTGAAGGCCGGCCAGCCCTTGCTTGAACTCGACGATGCGCTGGTTTCGGCCACCGAGCGGCAGAGCGCGGCCAGCGTGGTCAACGCCCAGGCGACGCTGGAACTGGCGCAGGCCAACGAAGCGCGGATGAAATCGCTGTTCGCCCAGGAGTACGTGTCGAAGCAGGAGTACGACCAGGCCAGCCAAGCGCTGAAGTCGGCCAAGGCGCAAGTGGCGCTGGCCAAGGCGCAGAACGAGCGCGACCGGGCCAACCTCAATTTCACGGTGATCCGCTCGCCGGTCGACGGCGTCGTCATCGACCGCGTCGTCGATCTCGGCCAGACGGTGGCGGCCAGCTTCCAGACGCCGACGCTGATCAAGATCGCCCAGGATCTTTCCGAAATGCGCATCGACACCAGCTTCGCCGAAGCCGATATCGGCAGCATCCGCGAAGGGCAGAAGGCGCGCTTTACCGTCGATGCCTTCCCGAATCGCAACTTCGTCGGCGAGGTGCAGCAGATCCGGCTGAACCCGACCAACCAGCAGAACGTCGTCACCTACAATGTCCGCATCAACGTCGCCAATCCCGAGCAGGTGCTGCTGCCGGGCATGACCGCCTACGTCAATATCGGCGTCCAGAAGCGCGAGGATGTGCTGCTGGTGCCGAATGCGGCGCTGCGTTTCAAGCCGGCCGAGGCGGCCGAGAAGAAGGCGGAAAATGGCCAAAAACCGGCGTCGACCGCAGGCATGCCGCCGGCCGGCGAGGGCGGCGGCCCGAAAGGCCCCGGCAAGGGCAAGAAGCGCGATGGCCAGAGCGGCACGGTCTATGTCCTGGCCGATGGCGAATTGAAGCCGGTCAGCGTCCAGCTCGGCATTACCGACAACCGCAATACCGAGGTGCTGAGCGGCGATCTGGCGGTCGGCGCGCGCATCGTCACCGGCGAAAACACCAACGGCGTCAAGCCGCTGTCCAGCGTCGGCATGCGGATGTTCTGATGGCCGAACCGGTAATTCGCGTCGTCGGGCTGGGCAAGTCCTACGCCACCGCCGCCGGGCTGTTCCCGGCGCTGAAGGGGGTCGATCTGGAAGTCCGCCCCGGTGAGTACATCGCCATCATGGGGCCGTCGGGTTCCGGCAAGTCCACCTTCATGAACCTGCTCGGCTGCCTCGATACGCCGAGCATCGGCGACTACTACCTGGCCGGCGAAAACGTCGCGCACATGGCCAAGGATGCGCTGGCCATCCTGCGCAACCGGACGCTCGGCTTCGTCTTTCAGGGCTTCAACCTGCTGCCGCGGATGAGCCTGCAGGACAACGTCGCGCTGCCGCTGGTCTATGCTGGCGCCGACAAGGAAAGCCGGCGGGCGGCGGCGCGCGAGCTGCTCGACAAGGTCGGCCTCGGCAAGTATGCCGAATCGTTGCCCAACCGCATTTCCGGTGGCCAGCAGCAACGGGTGGCGATTGCCCGGGCGCTGGTCAACAAGCCGCGCCTGATCCTCGCCGACGAGCCGACCGGCAACCTCGACAGCCACACCAGCGAGGAAATCATGCGCCTGTTCGGCGAGTTGAACGCCGAGGGCATCACCATCGTCCTGGTCACCCACGAGCCGGATATTGCGGCGCACGCCAAGCGGCAGGTCAAGTTTCTCGACGGCCAGATCGTCAGCGACCATCTGACGGGGCAGGCAGCATGATTTTATTGCCGCGAAAAATGGCCGATTCCGACGGTCGACCGCCGGAATGGCACAAAAACGAGTGCCGTGAGGGCCTGCCATGTTGAAGGCCATGCTCAGCGAAGCCTGGCTGGCGATGGGCGCCAACCGCCTGCGCACGGCGCTGACCATGCTTGGCATGGTGATCGGCGTCGGTGCCGTCGTCATCATGATGGCGATCGGTCAGGGCGCGCAGTACGCCGTGCAGCAGACGATCAGCACCATGGGCTCGAACCTGTTCATCGTCCTTTCCGGTTCCTTCACCACGGCCGGTGTGCGCAGCGGCTCGGCCGGCGCGCCGACCCTGAACGTCGCCGATGGTGCTGCCATCGCCGAACTGGATGGCGTGTCCAATGTGGCGCCGACCCATCAGGGCACGCGGCAACTGGTCTATGGCTCGCAGAACTGGAGTTCGCAGGTCATCGGCACGACCCCGGAGTATCTCGATGCGCGGGCCTGGAACATCGTCAATGGTGCCGGCTTCGGCGATTCCGACGTCCGTTCGGCGACCCGCGTCGCGCTGATCGGCAAGACGGTGGCGCAAAACCTGTTCGGCGACGACGACCCGGTCGGCAAGACGATGCGCATCCAGCAGAACCCGTTCATGGTCATCGGTGTGCTGGGTAGCAAGGGCCAGAACCTCGACGGCCGCGACCAGGACGACACCGTGATCATTCCGCTGAGCACCGCCCAGCGCAAGGTCTTCGGCACGCCATTCCTGGGCTCGGTGCGAATGATCATGGTGCAGGCCGACTCGGCCGAGAACATGCCGCGCGTCATGGAGAGCGTGACCAGTCTGCTCCGCCAGCGCCACCGCCTGCGCGAGGGCATGCCGGACGATTTCTTCATGCGCAACCTGTCGGCCGCCGCCGAATCCGAAGCCGAGACGACGCGCACGATGTCCATCCTGCTTGGCGCCATCGCCTCCATTTCGCTGTTGGTTGGCGGCATCGGCATCATGAACATCATGCTCGTCTCGGTCACCGAACGGACCCGCGAAATCGGCATCCGGATGGCGATCGGTGCCCGGCAGAAAGACATCCTGACCCAGTTCCTGCTCGAAGCGGTGATGATTTCCTTCGCCGGCTGCCTGCTCGGACTGCTGCTCGGCCTGGCCATTGCCCTCGGCATCAACGCCTTCACCGGCATGGTCGTCGTCATCTCCGGCAGCGCCGCGCTGGTCGCCTTCGCCGTGGCGGCGACGGTCGGCATCTTCTTCGGCTGGTACCCGGCCCGCAAGGCCGCCCAGCTCGACCCGATCGAGGCGCTGCGCTACCAGTAAAAAAAAGACCAGGCGAGTCGCCTGGTCTTTTTGTTGAAAACAGATGGTGGCTGATTGTTTTTCGACATCTTCATTCAATGTGGCCAGCCTGGCGCGCATATCGTCCGTGGCGCTGCCATTGTCGAATACGGTTACGTCGAATTCGATCAGCCTGAAAGCGCATCAATAACCCGCCTCAGCACATGACCACTCTGTTTCGACCGAGGGCCTTTGCTTGATAAAGCGCAGCGTCTGTTCGTCTGAGCAGACTTTCCGTCGATTCTTCGGACTCATGTTGCGCGACACCGATACTCACCGTAATTTGGGGCAGGTTTGGAATCTGCATTTCTGCGGCAGAGGTTCTGATGCATTCTGCGAGACGAGCCGCGCTTGCGGCATCGGTTTGTGGCAAGAGGATTGTGAACTCCTCGCCACCCCAACGACATACCGAATCGGTTTCCCGAACCCGGTTCTGAAGCGTTTTTGCGAGAGAAGTGAGAACTTGGTCACCTTTTTCGTGACCAAACTGGTCGTTAATGTTTTTGAAGTGGTCAGCATCCAAAATCAGAATGCTATAGCCAACGTCATGGCGACGCTTCTGATGATGGGCGTTTTCCAGCAAATTCAGAAAGTGGCGTCGATTCCACAGGCCAGTCAAAGGGTCGCGTGATGCTGCGTGTTCGAGTTCGTTTTTCAGGCGTATTTGCTCGGTTACGTCATGAACAACGCACAGCATGAGCCGCTTTCCGTTCATTTCAAAAGGGCTGGCGTAGGTCTGTACATTCCTCAGCGTGCCGTCCGCAAGGCGATGAACGAAATTGAGCGGTTTGTGCCCTCCAGGTAATTTGGCGACCTCGCTCATGATTGGCAGTACCTGCCGCCCGAGTACATTGATTTCCCACGTGTGCTTGAGGTGGATGTTCTCTCGGTTATCTCCATAAAACCGACAGGCTGCGAGATTGGCATCGACGATCAGGCCATCTGCCGCAGGGTCTATAAGAAGCATGGGCGCGCTATTCAAATGAAAGAGCTGGTCGTAGAGGACCTGATCTCTGGGCGCGTCAAATTGACTGACGGGGGTCGGCAGGCTGGACAATATCCCTTCGACGAGGATTTGCTCACTTTCCGAGTCCTGTTCAAGTAGCGACAATTTGCAACTCAGGGGAACGGACACTCCATTCCGACATAGCGTCCAGATTTCGATTATTGATTCTCGGGCACGCAGTGCTGGCAGATAGGTGGCAAGTACTTCTTCTGCATGCGCTGAGTGACTGCCATGGCGCAGTTTGTCCAGGTCGGAAGTCGAGGAAAGCCGCTCAGCAGCTTGGTTTGCAAAAATAATTTCCCGCCTGTGGCTCGATACAACCCAGACCGGTGTAGTCAGCAAATTTAGTGCTCGATATTCAGGGAGTACCGAGGCGAAGGTATCAATCATCTGTTCAACTTGTTGTTTTATGTAATTCAGCATGCGACGCCGGTTGGACGCCGGTCATCTGCGAGCAAATTGGGTGCCAAATGCTGGCAGTCGCTACATATAACGGGTTCCAGACAAAAGAATGCCGGGGGTAGCCAGTTTTCATTTTTTGTGGGCTCGGCCGGTGCATGCATTCAAGATCCCCTGAATTATTTTTATCACGCGACGTATTCACCTGTTTCGGGGGTATCGGAGCAAGTCTCCAATTTGTCCTGAGTCGAACGAATTGCATAGACCGTAGCGGTTGGAATTTGTTCCTTTTCAGTCCAGCAGAGAAGTCTTGGTGTTTCCCTGCGGTCGACCATGAAAAAAGCCGGGAAATTCCCCGGCTTTTGGTTGATGGTGAAAATCGGGCTCAGATCACCAGCTGCGTGCCCAGTTCGACCACCCGGTTGGTGGGGATATGGAAGAAGTCGCTGGCGCTGGTTGCGTTCTTCGACATCACAGCGAACAGGCGGCCGCGCAAGGGGCTGAATTTGCGCGCCAGCGACGGCACGATGGTTTCGCGTGACAGATAGAAGGTGGTTTCCATCATGTCGAAACATTCGCCGAAACGCTTGCATTGCTCCAGCGCGCCCGGCACGTCCGGGCTTTCCATGAAGCCGTAGCGGATGATCAGGCGCTGGAAGCCTTGCCGCATCGGGTGCAGGTAGATGCGGTCCATGTCGTTGACGTGCGGCGTCGGCATGGTCTGCACGGTGACCAGCACGACCCGTTCATGCAACACCTGGTTGTGCTTGAGGTTGTGGAGCAGGGCGGGCGGCACGCCTTCCTTGGCGCTGGTCATGAAGATGGCGGTGCCGTTGATACGGTGCACATCGTCGATCGACTGCAGGAAATCGTCCATCGGGATGCTCTGCTTGGCCATCTCGTCGGCGACCAGGCGCCGGCCGCGCCGCCAGGTGGTGAGCACGGTGAAGGACACCAGGGCCATGGCAATCGGGAACCAGCCGCCTTCGGGAATCTTGATCGCATTGGCCGCGAAGAAGGCAATGTCGATGACCAGCATGACCCCGGCAACCAGCGCGACGGTGAGCAGGTTCCAGCGCCAGAGCAGCACCATGACGAAGGCGACCAGGATGGTGTCGATCAGCATGGTGCCGGTGACGGCAATGCCGTAGGCGGCGGCCAGGTTGGAGGAATTCTTGAAGCCGATGACCAGTGCGACGACCGCCAGGTAGAGCGTCCAGTTGGTGAAGGGCACGTAGATCTGGCCTTCTTCCTTGCCCGAGGTGTGGATGATCTGCATGCGTGGCAGCAGGCCCATCTGGATCGACTGGCGGGCTACCGAAAAGGCGCCGGAGATGACCGCCTGCGAGGCGATCACGGTGGCCAGCGTGGCCAGGCCGACCATCGGCACCAGGGCCCAGTCGGGGGCGAGGTGGAAGAAGGGGCTGGCGATGGCTTCCGGTTCGGCGAGCAGCAGCGCGCCCTGGCCGAAGTAGTTGAGAACCAGCGCCGGCATGACGAAACCGAACCAGGCGAGGCGAATCGGGAACCGGCCGAAATGGCCCATGTCGGTGTACAGCGCTTCGCCACCGGTGACGGCGAGTACCACCGAGCCGAGGGCGAGGAAGGCCAGCCCCGGGTGGTTCGCGATGAAGTGGAAGGCATAGCTGGGCAGCAGGGCCATCAGTACGCCCGGGTTGTGCATGATTTCAAGGGCGCCGAGGATGCCGAGGATGCCGAACCAGGCGACCATGACCGGGCCAAAGAAGAGGCCGACGGTGCCGGTGCCGCGTTTCTGGATGAAGAAGAGGCCGGTGATGATGAGCAGCGTGATCGGGATCACGTAAGGCTTCAGGGTCGGGGTGATGATCTCCAGCCCCTCGACGGCAGAAAGCACCGAGATCGCCGGCGTGATCATGCTGTCGCCGTAGAACAGCGCGGCGGCGAAGATGCCGAGCAGGGTGATGATCCACGACATGCGGGGGTTCTTGGCGCGCTCGGTGACCAGTGCCAGCAAGGCCAGCGAGCCGCCTTCGCCGCGGTTGTCGGCACGCATGATGATGGCGACGTACTTGACCGAGACCAGCGCGACGATCGACCAGACGACCATCGACAGGATGCCGAGGATGTTCTCGGGAGTGACCGGGATCGGGTGGTGGCCGTTGAAGATTTCCTTCAAGGCGTACAGCGGGCTGGTGCCGATGTCCCCGAAAACGACACCGATGGCGGCAACGGTGATTGCCGGCAGGTTTTTGTGCGCGTCCGACTGCATGATTTCCCCTGAGTATTCCCTGGTGCACCTGCGGTGCTATATGTGTTTTTTCGCCGAGGCACGAAGCCGGGGGCGATGCGCGCAATTTAGCACTTCGCCCGGCTGCCGGGGGGGCGGAAGCCGGGATGGGGAAGCGAACTCAGGGCTGGGTGTTGCGCCGCAGCAAATGGTTGACGATAAAGCTCAAAACCACCTCGCCGCGCTGGTTGACCGCGTGATACCTGAGGCGGGCGATGCCGCGGTCCGGCTTCGACTTCGAGGGGCGTGCCTCGAGCACCTCGATCTCGCTGTGCAGCGTATCGCCCGGCCGGACCGGGGCCAGCCAGCGCAGTTCGTCGATACCCGGCGAACCCAGGCTGGAGTCAGCGAGCAGGCCGGACTGGATGAACAGCCGGAAGCAGATGGCGAGGCTCTGGAAACCGCTGGCGATCAGCCCGCCGTAGGGCGATTCGGCGGCGGCATTGGCGTCGAGGTGAAAGGGCTGCGGATCGTAGCGCCAGGCGAAGTCGATGATTTCGGCTTCAGTCAGCGTCAGGCCGGGCGAGGTGAAACGCTGGCCGGGGGTGAGATCGTCGAGGTAGCGGCTGTCCATGTTTGCTCCTGGTTCAGGGGGTCATGCATTCCGAAATCAGTGTGTCGCCACCCCGGCCGCAGGGTGTGAAACTGCCGGAAACCGGGTGGGGCGTGCCGTCGTCGTCCATCTGCGCGGCCAGCGTTTCCCAGAAAACGACGCCGGAGTGGTCGAGCTGGAGGCGGAGCAGCCAGCCGCGTTTGGCGTTGTCGTAATCGAAACCGTCGAAGACGAAATTGCCCAGGCTGTAGATGATCGGCTTGCCCTTGTAGACCTCGGCCCCTTGCGTCACGTGCGGGTGGCCGCCGACGACGAGGGCGGCGCCTTCGTCGATCATCCGGCGGGCCAGGGTTTTCTGCCGTTCGCTGGGCTGGGTTTCCTTCTCCCAGCCCCAGTGCATGAAGGGAATGATCAGGTCTGCGCCAGCGGTTTTGGCGGCGCGGATGTCGCTGATCACCTGATCGTCCTCGCTCCAGGCAACGCCCGGCCATTCGGCGCCAGCCTCGAAGCTGCGCGGCTTGAACTCGTTGTAGCCGAGGACGGCAATCTTCAGGCCCTTGCGGTTGATCCATAGCGGCTGATGCGCTTCGGCCAGGTTGCGGCCGCCGCCGAAGCGGGCGATGCCGGCATTGTCGAGGTGGTCCAGGGTTTCCAGGAAGGCGCTCTGGCCGTAGTCGCCGGAATGGTTGTTGGCCAGCGACACGGCATCGAAGCGGCCCTGCAGCACGGGCAGGACGCGCGGCTTGGCGCGGAAGCTGTAGATCTTGTTGTCGAACTGGCTGCCGCCTTCGGCAATCGGGCATTCGAGATTGGCGATCCGGTAATCGGCTTCCTTCAGGATGGCCGAGAAGGGCTGCAGCGGGTCGCCACCCTGGCCGATCAGGCGGCCGGGGCCGTCGTCGAGCATGATATCGCCGGCGAAAATCAGCGTCACCGGCTCGGCCAGGAGCGGGCCGGCCAGCAAAAACAGCAGTCCTGAGGTCAACCGGTGTTTTCGGCTCATTTTCCGGCCGCCATTTTCAGCTCGCACCAGTACTGCAGTTCGCCGTCACGCATCGGTTCATAAACGGCATGCCGGCCGCTGAAGCCGTCGACCGCGCCATTGCTCGCCGGGTAGGCGTAGCTCGCCTGATGGAGCAGGGTCGGCCCACTGTCGCGGTCGGCATAGGCGTAGAGCTTGATGCTGGCCAGCTCGGCCGGCTCGCGGCGGAAAACGATGCGGAACAGAAAGAAGGAGCCGATGGCGGTCGGCGTCACGCCGTAAGGCGAATCGACCGGGCGGGCCTCGATGACCTGGGTCGCGCCGCCATAGGTGACATGGCAGGCGACGCTTTCGGCCCGGGCGCCGGCAGCGAGCAGTAGCGCGCCGACCAGGCCGAGGCCAAGCCTAGCCCGCCTTGCCACCGGCAACCTGTTTCAGCTGGATATCGAGGGGGAGCGGCTGGCCGTTGGCGAGGGCCGGGTAGCTCTTGTCGTTGATGAAGAGCAGCTTGCCCCTGTTTTCGATGCGGGCGGCGACGGTGACGCGGGCCTTCTTGCCGATCAGGTCGCGGTCGATGGTGGTCTGGAAGGCGATCGGCACTTGCTGGCCGGCGAGCTGGATGCGTTGCTCGGCCAGTACGCGGGCCGGGGCGCCGGCCCGGGCGGTGTCCTGAATGCGGATGATCAGCACGGCTTCCGGCGGCAAAGCCATCCGGATACGGTAACTGACCTGGCCGGCAATGTCGATGAAACTGCTGGCCGCGGCCGGTTGGGCCGCGACCGGGCTGGCCGGGGGCGTCGCGCCGCGCAGGCAGCGCCGGGCATTACCCTTGCCGTCTTCGAACAGGGCTTCGTCATCCTTGGTGTGCAGGCGCAGCGTGTCGTTGCGATAGAGGGCACCGGAGGCGGCCGGCACTTGCGGCAGTGTGATCGCTTCGTCGGCGAAATGCAGCGTGGCCTGCGGTCGACCGTCGCTGGCGGCCGAAAATGAAATCTCGACGCGGCTGCCATTGTCGCAGGCGTAAGGCTGGCGTTCGCTGTCGGCAAGGGCGGTCAGCGGCAGCAGGAGGAGCGGAAGGTGGTGCAGTTTCATGCGTTATCCAGGTCGGGGGCCTTGGCTGGCAGAACTTGCCAGCGGCCGTCGATGAGGCCCTCGAGCGGGCGGAAGTTGGCTTTGTAGGCCATTTTTCGGCTCTCGGCAATCCAGTAGCCAAGGTAAAGATAAGGCAAGCCGTTGGCCTGGCACTGGGCCATTTGCCAGAGGATGTTGTAGGCGCCGAAGCTGGCGCCGGGAATGTCGGGATCGTAGAAGGTATAAACCGAGGAGAGGCCGTCGTCGAGAACGTCGATCAGGCTGACCATGCGTACCACGTCGTTTTCGGAAAACTCGATCAGCCGGGTATCGACGCGGCTCTGCAGCAGGAACTGGGCGTACTGCTCGTGACTGTCCTCGTCCATGCCGCCGCCGGCGTGGCGCGTGTTCTGGTAGCGGGCGTAGAGGGCGTAATGCTCTTCGCAGAAAAGCAGCGGCCGTTCGCGGGCGACCAGGTGGCAGTGTTTTTTCAGGGCACGGCGCTGGCTGCGGTTCGGCTGGAAGTCGGCGACCGGCAGGCGGACCGGCGTGCAGGCCTGGCAACCGTCGCAATGCGGCCGGTAGGTGAAGATGCCGCTACGCCGGAAACCGGCGCGGACCAGCGAACTGTAGATTTCGCCGTCGATCAGGTGAGCCGGCGTTGCTACTTGCGAACGGGCCTGACGGTCGGGCAGGTAACTGCACGGGTACGGTGAGGTCGCATAGAACTGGAGCAGCGAGAAGGGCAGGGCGGCGTCGTCGGGCTGGGCCATGGCTTACCAGTCGAAAACGGCAGGGGCGGTCGCCCAGTTCGTGCGCTCGCTGCCGCTGCCGGTCAAGGCCTGCAGACGGTCAAGAAAGGCGGCCCGGGGAATTTCCCGGCCGCCGAGCGAGGCGAGGTGTTCGGTGCGCATCTGGCAGTCGATCATGCCGAACTGGTGAGCCACAAGGTGACGGATAAGGTGAGCGAAGGCGACCTTCGAGGCGTCGCTCCGGCGAGAGAACATCGACTCTCCATAGAACATGCGACCGATGGCCAAGCCATATAGACCGCCGATCAGATCACCTTCGTCGTAGGTTTCGACCGAATGCGCCCAGCCAAGTTCATGCAGTCGGCAGTAGGCGTTCATCATCTCCGGCGAAATCCAGGTGCCATCCTGGCCGGGGCGCGGTGTCGCGGCACAGGCGCCGATGACGCCGGCGAAATTGCTGTCGAAGCGGACTTCGAAACGGCCGCTGCGCAGCGTCTTGCGCAGCGAGCGGGTCAGCCGGAACTCGTCGGGAAAGAGCACCATGCGCGGGTCCGGGCTGTACCACAGCGGATGACCCTCGACCGTGCCCCACGGAAAGATGCCCTGCCGGTAGGCGTCGAGCAGGCGGTCCGGCGCCAGATTGCCGCCGACGGCGAGCAGGCCGCCCATGTCCCGGCGGGCAGCCTCGACCGGCGGAAAAAGGTCGAGCGGACCGAGAAAGGGAATCATGCTGCGGCCAGGGACTTAGCGGGCGCTGTCTTCGGCCAGCCAGGTGATCGGCTTGGCAGCCTGCTGTTCGAGCTTGATTTCGCAGGCCGGGTCGTCACACTCCTCATGCTTCTTGAAGGCGATGACGTGGTCGGCATCGAGCCGGATGCCGATTTTTTCGCCCAGCGCATGATTGTGGTGCGAGGGGACCAGCGACAGCACTTCGGTGCCGCTGGCCAGGCGCAGCGTGTACAGGATGTCGGCGCCGCGAAAGGCCTTGTGCAGCACCTCGGCCTGCACCGGGCTGTTGTCGTCGTGCACGATGTCGTCCGGGCGGAGCAGGATGTCGACGCGGCAACCGTTGTCGCAGTCGGTGCAGGTTTCGCTGCATTCGACCGGGGTGTCGGAGATCAGCGTGCCCAGTTCCATGCGCACGCTGTTATTGTCGCCGACCGTGCCGGCCACCAGCACGCCCTGGCCGATGAAATCGGCGACGAAGCGGTTGGCCGGGCGGTGGTATAGGTTGTAGGGGACGTCCCATTGCTGGATGCGGCCCTCGTACATGATGCCGATCTCGTCGGCCATCGCGAAGGCCTCGTGCTGGTCGTGGGTGACCATGATGGCGGTCGACCCCTCGCGTTTGAGGATTTCGCGGACTTCGACCGAGAGCCGCTCGCGCAGGCCGACATCGAGGTTGGAAAAGGGCTCGTCGAGCAGGATCAGTTCCGGCCGCGGGGCGAGGGCGCGGGCCAGGGCGACGCGCTGCTGCTGGCCGCCGGACAGTTCGTGCGGATATTTATCCCCTTGGCCGGAGAGGCCGACCGTGGCCAGCAACTGGCGGACGCGCAGGTGGACATCTTCGGTTTGCTTGCGGCCCAGGCCGAAGGCGACATTCTGTTCGATGGTCAGGTGCGGAAACAGCGCGTAGTCCTGGAAGACCATGCCGATCCGCCGCTTTTCCGGAGCCACCCGCTGGCCGGCCCGGCTGACCACCTGGCCGTGCAGCAGGATCTCGCCGCCGGCGACATCTTCGAAACCGGCGATGCAGCGCAGCAAGGTCGTCTTGCCGCAGCCGGACGGGCCGAGCAGGCAGGCGATCTGGCCCGCTTCCAGCGAAAAGTTAACGCCATCGACGATGGTGTGCTTGCCGTAGCGCTGTATGACGCCATTTAGTTGAAGTTGTGCCATAGCGGTCGATTATAATTCGCATTCACACGTATGCGTACCGCCCAATATTCGCCCCTGTTGCTTGTCGGATTCGTCGTCGCCCTGCTGGCCGGACTGCCAGTCGCCAGCGTCGGCCTCAATCTCTTTGTTGGCGGTACCAGCGACACCTGGGCGCATCTGGTCCACACCGTGTTGCCGGACTACATCCTGAATTCCCTGTGGCTGTGCCTCGGGGTCGGCTGCGGTGTCGGGCTGATCGGCGTTGCCACCGCCTGGCTGACGGCGATGCATGAATTTCCCGGCCGCCGCATCTTCGAATGGGCGATGGTGCTGCCGCTGGCCATGCCGGCCTATGTCATGGCTTACGTCTATACCGATTTCCTGCAATTCGTCGGCCCGGTGCAGACGGCGCTGCGCGACACCTTCGGCTGGGAACACGGCGACTACTGGTTCCCGGACATCCGCACTTTGCCCGGGGCGATCATGATGTTCGTCTGCGTCCTTTATCCCTACGTCTATCTGCTGGCCCGCACCGCCTTTATCGAGCGCGCCAGCGGCATGCTGGAAGCGGCGCGGACGCTCGGTATGGGCTCGTGGCGCGGCTTTTTCGCCATCTCGCTGCCGCTGGCCCGGCCGGCCATCGTCGCCGGCGTCGCGCTGGCGCTGATGGAAACCCTGGCCGATTACGGCACAGTCGCCTATTTCGCAGTCAACACCTTCACCACCGGCATCTACCGCGCCTGGTTCTCGCTCGGCGACCGCGTCGCCGCCGCCCAGCTGGCCGCCATGCTGCTCGGCTTCGTGCTCTTCCTGTTGATGGCGGAACGGGTGTCGCGCGGTAGGGCCCGCTATAACAACACGACCGGCCGCAATCGCCCGATGGCCGGGGCGCAACTGCATGGAATCAAGGCGCTACTGGCGACGCTGGCCTGTGCGCTGCCGCTGTTGTTCGGTTTCATCCTGCCGGCCGTTTTGCTGCTCAAGATGGCGTTGACCGAAGGCGATGCCCAGTTCGGCGAGCGTTTCCTGATGCTGTCGCGCAACAGCTTCGTGCTGGCCGGCATGACGGCGATCATCGGCGTCCTGCTTGCCTTGCTGATGGCCTACGGCGCACGCCTGGCCAAAAGCGGCTTCGCCAACGGCCTGAATCGCCTGGTCGGCCTCGGCTACGCGGTGCCGGGGGCGGTGATCGCGGTCGGTGTGCTGATCCCGGTGACCCGGCTCGACAACTGGCTGTCCGGGCAATGGCTGCACTGGTTTGGCTACAACCCAGGCCTGCTGCTGACTGGTGGTATTGCCGCGCTGATCTACGCCTATCTGGTGCGTTTTCTGGCGGTGGCGCTGCACACCGTCGAATCGAGCCTGGCCAAGATCACGCCGAGCATGGATGACGCGGCGCGCAGCCTTGGACTCGGCCAAAGCGAAACGCTGCGTCGGGTGCATGCGCCGATGTTGCGCGGTAGCCTGCTTACGGCCGGCCTGCTGGTTTTCGTCGATGTCATGAAGGAGTTGCCGGCCACGCTGGTCATGCGCCCCTTCAATTTCGATACGCTGGCGACGCAGGCCTATACACTGGCTTCGGACGAGCGCCTGGCCGAGGCCTCCACCGCCGCACTGGCCATCGTCGCGGTCGGCCTGTTGCCGCTGATCGCCTTGTCGCGGCAGATTTCGGCGTCGCGCCGGGCAAGTTCCAGCAGCGCCAACTGACGCGGCGGCTGACGCCGTCGTTGGTCTAGGACTCTGGCCTTTGGCGGCCGGGGGGCGCGTTTGCTGTTGTGTTGCTTTCGTTGAAACGCAGCAGTTCCATGGTCAGCAGATTGGTATCGGTACCGTAACTGGCCGGGATGTCGATGTCTTCGATGATGTTGAAGTGCTCCGTGTCGGCTTCGGCTTCGGCTTCGACGGTACTGGCGACTGGGAGTTCGGGGTCCGGCGCATCGAGCGGTAGCAGTTCGAGGTGCGCGGTATTGAACAGCAATTGCGGGTCGACTGGCACATCGGGCGGAACTTCCGCGCCGTGCTTGACGAGCAGGGCAATCACTTCCGGGTGGCCGGCGCGCCGGGCCAGTCGCAAGGGCATGCCCGGGCCGTCGCTGCCCGGCGCATTGACGTTGGCGCCGCGGCGGATAAGTTCGCCGACAATTTCCAGATTGCCGCTGAAACAGGCGGTCCGCAAAGGCAGGCCGGGCTGGCCGTGCATGTCCGTTTCTTCGATGTTGGCGCCGTCGTCCAGGGCCTTGCTGACGGCCGGCAGATTGCCGCTGCGGATGGCGGCAATCAATTGGCTGGGGGAAAGATTCTTGCCTGACATTTCCTGATTTTCATGGAGAAAACCAGGAAGAGTCTAGGCTATCGCTTGCCCTTTGGCGAGTCCTCACGGCTTACTTGAAGCCGGCCCGGTCATAGATGATCTGGGCCTTGGCCTGGTACATGGCGAGGTTCTTGACCGGTAGTTTGTCCGCCTTGAATTTGCCCAGTGCGTCGAGGGCCGGGTTGGCGACCTTGACACTATCGACGGCCGGCCATTCGTTGTTGCCATCGGCGAAATAACGCTGGGCTTCGTCGGAGGCCAGGTATTCGAGGAACTGCACGGCAGCGGCCTTGTTCGGGGCGGTCTTCAGCATGCCGCCGCCGGAAACGTTGATGTGGGTGCCAGTCGTCTTCTGGTTGGGCCAGATGATGCCGACTTTTTCCATCGCTTTTTGCTCTTCCGGCTTGGTCGACCGCAGCAGTCGGGCGACATAGTAGGTATTGGAGACAGCGACGCCGCATTCGCCGGCCGCTACCGCCTTGATCTGGTCGGTGTCGCCACCCTTCGGGGCACGGGCAAAATTGGCCACCATGCCCTTGGCCCATTCCTCGGCCTTGGCTTCA
The DNA here is from genome assembly GCF_009469765.1 of Dechloromonas hortensis. GTDB lineage: Bacteria > Pseudomonadota > Gammaproteobacteria > Burkholderiales > Rhodocyclaceae > Azonexus > Azonexus hortensis. Next base: position 11,842 of record NZ_SSSQ01000011.1, on the reverse strand, counting down.
CCCTGGTTGGCGATGACCGAGGCCATCAGCGACAGGTTGTACGGATGCGACCCGGAGCGCGAGCAGAACTTGCCCTTCAGTTTCGGGTTGGCAAGGTCTTCGTAATTCTGGACATCTTCGGCCTTGACGCTGCTCTTGTTGTACACGATGACCCGGGCCCGGGTCGAGAAGGAAAACCAGTCTTCGGTGCGCAGATGCGCCGGAATGCGCGTTTCCAGCGTCTTCGAGGCGACCGGCGCAAAGAGGCCCAGTTCATGTGCCTTGGCCAGGCGCGCCGCATCGACGGTCAGGAAAATGTCGGCCGGGCTGTTGCTGCCTTCGTTGCGGATACGTTCCAGCAGCTCGTCTTCCTTGCCTTCGATGCGATTGATCTTGATGCCGGTCTGTTTGGTGAAGTTGGCGTAAAGGGCTTCATCCGTCTGGTAGTGGCGAGCCGAATACAGATTCAGTTCGCTTGCCTGGGCCGAGGTGGCGATGATGGCGAGCGCGGCGAGGGACAGCTTCAACTTCATGGGGCAGACTCCTGTGGCATGCAGCAGATTTGATGAAGTCGCCAGTGTATGCAAATGAGAACCGTTCTTGCAAGTGGGCGAAAAAAATGCGGCGTAATCGCCGCATCGCTCAGTTGCCGTCGATGATTCGCCGGGCGCCGTTGTAGCGCTTTACCCAGTAGCTGCTTTCCATGCTCTCGACCCGAACTTCGGCTCCAGTGCGCGGGGCGTGCATGAAATGATTGTCGCCAAGATAGATGCCGACATGCGAGAAGGTGCGGCGCATGGTGTTGAAAAACACCAGATCGCCCGGTTTGAGCTGGCTGGTGTCAACGCGCTGGCCGACTTCACTCATCTCTTGGGCGGTGCGCGGCAGGGAGGCGCCGATGCTGTCCTTGAAGACCAGGCGCACGAAACCGCTGCAGTCGAGGCCGCTGCTCTCGTCGTTGCCGCCCAGGCGGTAACGGACGCCGACCAGTTTCAGACCTTGCAGAATGACATCCTGTGCAGCATTGGTGTAACGTTCAAGGAAGGAAAGTTGTTCTTCCTTGCGCACCTGCTCGGCAGCGGAGACCGCGCCGATACCGCCGGCCAGAAGGGCGACGGAAAGCGATATGGAAGCTAGAACTTTATGCATAGCTCGCGAATGTATTTCAAAAACACTGACCTGTAAAGATGCTGAAAAAATCAGCGACTGCAACTATGTTCATAATCCGTAATTATGAATACAATTTATTTCCCGAGGAGTGAGGAGCGCTATGGAGTCCTTCAATGCACTGCTGATTGAGGAACGTGACGGAAAGGTGAGCAGCGGTTTTGTCCGCATGGATGAAAGCCAGCTGGATGCCGGGGGTGTCACCATCCGGGTCGCCTATTCGAGCGTCAACTACAAGGACGCGCTGGCCGCGACCGGTGCCGGCAAGATCATCCGGCGCTTTCCGTGTGTCGGCGGGATCGACCTGTCAGGTGTCGTCATCAGCAGCGCTGATCCGCGTTTCAAGCCGGGCGATCAGGTTATCGCCACCAGTTTCGATATCGGTGTCGCGCATCATGGCGGCTATGCCGAAATCGCACGTGTCCCCGGCGACTGGGTGGTGCCATTGCCCGCCGGCCTGTCGCTGTTCGATGCGATGGCGCTCGGTACCGCTGGCTTTACTGCGGCGCTGGGTATCGTCCGCATGGAAGAGAATGGTCTGCGGCCCGACAAGGGACCGGTCATCGTCACCGGCGCTACCGGCGGCGTCGGCAGTCTGGCCGTCGATATGCTGGCCAAGCTGGGCTATCACGTCGTCGCCTTGACTGGCAAGGAAAGCGAGGCCGACTACCTGCGCGAACTGGGGGCGGCCGAGGTCATGCTGCGGCAAAGCCTCGACCTGACGAAGATTCGCCCGCTCGACCGAGCCCGCTGGGCTGGCGCGGTCGACAATCTGGGCGGCGATATTCTGGCCTGGATCGCCAGCACCATGGAGCAGGGCGGCACAATCGCCAGCATCGGCCTGGCGGCCAGCATGTCCTTGAACACCACGGTTGCGCCCTTCATTCTGCGCGGCGTCTCTTTGCTCGGCGTCGATTCCGGGTATATCCGGGAGCCCTACCGACAGGGTGTCTGGCAGCGTCTGGCCGGGGATTTGCGACCACCGCACCTGGCTGCAATGGCGCGGCGCATCGGTTTTGAAGAATTGCCGGCGACTTTCACCGAGTTTGTCGCCGGTCGGGCCAAGGGGCGAGTCGTCGTGGAAATCGGCGGAGCCTGAAATGGCCGACCTGCCGCACGTATTGATTGTTGATGATTCCCGGGTGGTGCGGGCTTCGCTGTCCCAGCACCTGCGCGGGCATTACGAAGTGCGCGAGGAGTCCGACGGGGAGGCGGCGTGGCAAACGCTGGTACTGGATCATTCAATCCAGGCTGTGATTTCCGATCTGCAAATGCCGAAGCTGACCGGTTACGAGTTGCTGGAGCGGGTGCGCACCTCCAAGTTGCGCCGCTTGCAGCAGTTGCCGTTCATTCTCGTTTCCGGTGAGGAAACCGAAGAGGAGCGTGCCAAGGCCAAGGCCATGGGGGTTTCCGACTTCATCACCAAAGGGGTCGGCAGTGCGGAAATTCTGGTTCGTCTGAACAATTTGCTGACCTTGACCTGTGCCCAGGAAAACCTCGATAGCGGGCGCGAGTCGATGGTGCAGGACCCGACCAGCGGCCTCTATTCAAGGAAATACCTCGAATTGCAGGCGGCGCAGGCGCTTTCGCATTCGGCGCGGCACGGGGTGGGAACCAGTGTGATGGTCCTGGGTTTTGATGGTTTTGCTGAACTGGGCGAGCGCTTTGGCGAAGCCGTCGCCGAGCAGATTGCCAATCGCTTCGCCAAGATGCTGGCCGGCAAGATGCGTCAGGAAGACAGCCTCGGGCACTTTGGCGCCGGCCAGTTCGCTGTCGTTTCACCAGGCACCGCCCTGAGCTTTTGTGTGACTTTTGCCGACCGTGTTCGGCAGGCGGTTGAAGTGGCGCGTCTTTCCGTTCAGGGACAGAGCGTTGGTGTGACGGTCAGTATCGGAGTTGCCGGCATACCGCTGGACCAAGTCACTTCGGCGGCTTCCTTGCTCGATCTGGCCGGGCAGCGTATGCGCGAGGCCATGCAGTCGGGGGGCAATCGGACGGAGTCCGGGGGGGCGGCTGCAGCAACGCGGACGATTTCGCTGCACCATGCCCTCGAGTTGCTGACTGCCAACCGGACACAGGCCGTCTTGCCGCATCTGGATGCCTTGGGCAAACAGTTGCTGCCGCTATTGAAGTTGATGGACCAAGAATTGGGTTTGGCTCTGCCTCTGGCGGAGATCGAACGCCGTTTGAACGAGCGTGCGACGAAAAAATAACTAGGCCGCTCGAATTTCTGTTGTGCAGGAAAACCTTTTTAGAGGGAGTTTTATGGCGACGTACAAGGAGTTTCACCAGTATTCCATCGAAAAGCCGAATGAGTTCTGGACCGAGCAGGCCCAGCTTGTCGACTGGAAGGAACCGTTCACCCAGGTTTGCGATTATTCGCGTCCGCCGTTTGCCAAGTGGTTCGTCGGCGGCAAGACCAATCTCTGTCACAACGCGGTTGACCGTCATGCGGCCAAGCGTCCGAACGACCGTGCGCTGATTTTCATTTCGACGGAAACGGACGAAGAGAAGGTCTACAGCTTTGCCGAACTGCAGCGCGAAATCGAGCGCATGGCAGCGATCTATCAGAGCCTCGGCGTCAAGAAGGGTGATCGCGTCCTGATCTACATGCCGATGATCGCCCAGGCAACCTTCGCCATCCTGGCGGCAACCCGCATCGGCGCCATCCACTCGGTGGTCTTCGGCGGTTTTGCTTCCGGTTCGCTGGCGACCCGTATCGACGATGCCAAGCCGGTACTGATCGTTTCATCCGATGCCGGCATGCGCGGCGGCAAGGCTGTGCCCTACAAGCATCTGCTCGATGAAGCGATCGAGCTGGCCGAACACAAGCCGGCCAAGGTGCTGATGGTCGACCGTGGTCTGGACAAGGAATTCAACAAGGTGGCCGGCCGCGATGTCGACTACGCTACCCTGCGCACCCAGTTCATGGATGCCCAGGTGCCGTGCGAGTGGCTGGAATCCTCCGAGCCGTCCTACATCCTGTACACCTCAGGCACCACCGGCAAGCCAAAGGGCGTCCAGCGTGACACCGGCGGTTATGCCGTGGCACTGGCTTCGTCGATGAAGCATATCTACTGCGGTGGCGAGGGCGAAACCTTCTTCTCGACCTCGGACATCGGCTGGGTGGTCGGTCACTCCTACATCATCTACGGCCCGCTGATTGCCGGCATGGCTACCGTGATGTACGAAGGCACGCCGCTACGTCCGGACGCCGGGATTTGGTGGCAGATTGTCGAGAAGTACAAGGTCTCCGTGATGTTCTCGGCGCCGACCGCCGCCCGGGTGCTGAAGAAGCAGGACCCGGCCTTCATGCACAAGTACGACCTGTCGTCGCTAAAGCACGTCTTTATGGCCGGCGAGCCGCTCGATCAGCCGACCCACGAGTGGTTCATGACCGAACTCGGCAAGCCGGTCATCGACAACTACTGGCAGACCGAAACCGGTTGGCCGATGCTGGCCGCCTTGCCGGGTGTCGAAAAGACCCCGATCAAGTACGGTTCGCCGTCCTTCCCGGTCTACGGCTACAACCTGCAGATTTTCCGCGAGGACGGTTCGGTCTGCGACGCCAACGAAAAGGGTATTGCCGCGGTGATCCCGCCGCTGCCGCCGGGCTGTCTGAGTACTGTCTGGGGGCAGGATGACCGCTTTGTCAGCACCTACTTCACCCTGTTCAAGGAGCCGCTGGTTTATTCCTCCTACGATTGGGCGATCAAGGACGACGACGGTTACTTCACCATCCTCGGCCGCACCGACGACGTGATCAACGTCGCCGGTCATCGTCTGGGCACCCGTGAAATCGAGGAAGCGATCCAGAACCATCCGGCGATTGCCGAAGTGGCCGTGGTTGGCGTCGAGGACAAGCTGAAGGGCCAGGTGCCGATGGCGTTTGCCGTGGTCAAGGATGCTTCGAAGGTCGCCACTCCCGAGTTGGTCAAGGCGCTGGAGAAGGAAGTGTTCGGCACGGTTGACGGCATTCTCGGTGCGATCGGCCGTCCGGCCCGCGTGCACTTTGTCACCGGCCTGCCCAAGACCCGTTCCGGCAAGATGCTGCGCCGCTCGCTGCAGGCGCTGGCTGAAGGCCGCGACCCGGGCGATCTGACGACCATCGATGATCCGTCCACGCTGGAGCAGATCAAGAACGCGCTGGCCAGCTAAACGCCCTTGCCGTTCGTCAAAAGCCCGCCGGCCAAAACCGGCGGGCTTTTTTGCGCCTGCCTTGTCGGAATCCGGGCCGGGGCAGGGTGTTAGAATGGCCGCCAGAGCTACCTTTCCCGTTGTTTCAAACCGATGATTTACGAAACCGTTGCCGCTGTCGATTTAGGTTCCAATAGCTTCCGTCTACAAGTCGGACGGGTGGTCGATGACCAGATCTATACCCTCGACTCCATGAAGGAGCCGGTGCGACTCGCCTCCGGCCTGACTCCCGACAAGCGTCTTGACGCGCCGTCGCAGGCGCGCGCACTGGAGGGGCTGCGCCGCTTCGGTGAGCGCTTGCGCGGTCTGGATAGCGGGGCGGTGCGGGCGGTGGCGACCAACACCTTGCGCGTCGCCAAGAATGCGATGGATTTTTTGCCGTTGGCCGAGGAGGCGCTCGGTTTTCCGATCGAAATCATCGCCGGCCGCGAAGAGGCGCGACTGATCTATATCGGTGCTTCGCATTCCTTGCCTTCAGTCGCCCACAAGCGCCTGGTCGTCGATATCGGCGGTGGTTCGACCGAGTTCATCATCGGCAAGCGACACGATCCGCAGCTGATGGAGTCGCTCTACATGGGCTGCGTCAGCTACACGCTGCGCTTTTTTCCGGATCGCAAAATTGACAAGAAGCGTTTGCGCGAGGCGCAGATTGCGGCGGCCAAGGAAATTGAACTGATCGCCCACGATTACCAGCGTCTGGGCTGGAAAGAAGCGGTCGGCTCGTCGGGGACGGCGCGGGCGATCGCCGATATCCTGGAAATGAACAACATGAACCCGAACGGCGAGAGCGGCATCACCCGCGAGGGGCTGGACAAGCTCTGTCTGCTGCTGGTCAAGGCAGGGTCGGCCGAGGCGCTCGATCTGCCGGGCGTCAAGGGCGATCGCCTGCCGGTGCTGCCGGGCGGCATCGCCATCATGTCGGCGATTTTCGAGGAGCTGGGCATCGAGCGCATGACCTATGCCGACGGCGCGCTGCGCCTGGGCGTGCTCTATGACTTGCTCGGCCGTTTTCATCATCACGACATGCGCGACTCGACGGTGGCGCAGTTTCGCCGCCGTTACCAGGCCGAGGCGGATCAGGTCGAGCGGGTCGAGGCGACGGCTCTCTCGGCCTTGACGCAATTGGCCGACGGTTCGCCGGCCGAGGCGGATGTGCAGTTCCTGTCCTGGGCAACGCGCCTGCACGAGATCGGCATTTCGGTCGCCCACAACGCCTACCACAAGCACGGCGCCTACATCCTGACCTATGCCGACATGCCCGGCTTTTCGAAGAAGGACCAAGCGCGCCTGGCCATGCTGGTACTCGGCCACCGCGGCAAGCTGGAGAAACTGGGGGGGATTCCTGCGGTAGACAGTGCCTGGCGGCTGGTTTTCTGTTTGCGGCTGGCGGTGTTGCTGCATCGCACCCGCGACGATCGGGCGCTGCCGGCCTGGCGGGTGCGCATGAACGGTACCGGCTTTGCGCTGGAACTGCCGGCCGACTGGTTGGCCGCCAATCCATGGACGGCCGCGGCGCTGGGCGAGGAGGCCGCCGTCTGGCGGCAGGTCGGGCGGGAATATCTCGTCAAGTCGCGTGCGCCAGGGAAAAGTTTGTGAACGGCATCCCCAGCTTGCACGTCGAGCCGGGGAAAGTCGTGCTGGCCGGGCAATGGACGCTGGCCGCCATGCTGCCCGAACTGGCTGATCTGCAGAGCCGGCTGACGGCGCAGCCGGCGGCTAGCCAGCAGTGGGATCTGTCGGGTTTGACCCGGCTGGATAGCGCGGCCGCCGTCCTCCTTTGGCGGACCTGGGGTAATGCCTGGCCGGAGAACTTGCTGATCGCCGATTTGCATCGCCAAGTCTTGGGCCGGGTGGCCGAACTGCCGCACGACATGCCGCCGCCACCGAGCCGGCCGTTCATTCTGCCGGTCTTTCTCGGGGCCTTGCTACTGAAGGCTGTCGCCAACCTGCGCGGCATGATCGCCCTGTTCGGCCAGTTGCTGTTCGACCTCATTCACCTTGTGCGCTACCCGGCCGATATGCCGTGGAAGGAATGCGCTGCCAACGTCTACAAGGCAGGCGCCCAGGCTTTGCCGGTAACAGCGCTGGTCGGTTTTCTGATCGGCGTGACGATCAGTTACCTTTCGGCGCTGCAATTGAAAGGCTTTGGCGCCGATCTGTTCATCATCAATATTCTCGGTATCTCGATCATTCGCGAACTCGGGCCGGTGCTGGTCGCCGTGCTGGTCGCCGGGCGTTCCGGTTCGGCGATGACGGCGCAGATCGGCGTCATGCGGGTGACCGAGGAAATCGATGCTCTGTCGACGATGGGCATTTCGCGCAGCATTCGTGTGGTTTTGCCCAAAATTCTTGGGTTGACCGCAGCCATGCCGCTGATCGTGCTGTGGACCTCCGGTGTCGCGCTGTTTGGCGGCATGCTGGCGGCGATGCTGCAACTGGACCTTTCACTGGTCTATTTCCTGGAAAACCTGCCGCTCGCCGTGCCGGTTTCCAATCTGCTGATCGGCCTTGGCAAGGGCCTCGTCTTCGGTTTTGTCATTGCCCTGGTTGCCTGCCACTTCGGGCTGCGCGTCAAGCCGAACACCGAGAGTCTGTCGGCCAATACGACCAGTGCCGTGGTGACGGCAATTACCACGGTAATTCTCGTCGATGCCATCTTCGCCGTCTTTACCCGTCACATCGGGGTGCCCTAGCAATGAGCCAGGCACCGGTGGTGGAACTGTGCGGCATCGATACGCTGTTTGCCGGCCGTCACGTGCATCGCGATCTGAATTTGCGGGTCGAGGCGGGGCAAATTGTCGGTTTGCTCGGCGGCTCGGGTAGCGGGAAAACCACGCTACTGCGCGAGATGCTCGGTCTGTTGCGCCCTAATGCGGGCAGTGTTCGCCTGTTTGGTTTCGACCTGAATCACGCCGACCCGCTCAAGCAACGTGCGGTGCGCCGCCGTTTGGGCATGTTGTTCCAGCAAGGGGCCTTGTTTTCGGCCCTCTCGGTGTTCGACAACATTGCCTTCCCGCTGCGCGAACTAAAATGCCTCGACGAAGATTGGATTCGCCGGCTGGTGCACCTCAAGCTGGCCATGGTCGAACTCGAAACGGCCCATGGCAAGCTGATGCCGGCCGAGCTTTCCGGCGGCATGATCAAGCGCGTTGCGCTGGCTCGGGCGCTGGCGCTGGAGCCGGAACTGCTGCTGCTCGATGAGCCGACGTCGGGTCTTGACCCCGATCGCAGCCAGAACTTCGTCGACCTGGTTGGCTCGCTGCAAAAGGAGCTCGGGCTGACCGTCGTCATGGTCACCCACGATCTCAATACCCTGGCCGGGTTGGCAACGCATGTCGCCGTGTTGGCCGATCAGCACATCATCGCCTTTGGCCCGAAAGACGAGGTGATGACCGTCGATCATCCCTTCGTCACCGGCTTTTTTGGCGCCGACCGCCGGAAACTGCTTTAATAAGCCTTCATGGAAAACAAATCCCACGCCTTTGCCGCCGGTCTCTTCGTCATCCTGCTCGGGGTGGCTGCTTTTCTGGCCATCTACTGGCTGGGCGGTAGCAAGGAAGATACGCACGATTACATCGTCGTCACCAAACAAAATATTGGCGGCCTCAATCCGCAGGCGCAAGTGCGCTATCGCGGTATCCGGGTCGGCAAGGTCACCGATATCCGGCTCGATCCGGACGATTACAGCAATATCCTGGTCACCATTTCGGTCAGCGAGGATGTGCCACTGACCCGCGGCACCATCGCCAAACTGAACTACCAGGGGGTGACCGGCCTGGCTCACATTCTGTTGCTGGAAACCGGCAAGGATCTGGAACCGCTCGAGCCGAACGACGAGAAGCCGCCGCGGATTACGATGATTCCATCCCTTTTCGACGAGCTGGGCGAGACCGGCACCGCCACGCTGCGTCAGGCCCGGCAACTGATGGCCAGCGCGAATGCCATGCTCAGCGAGGAAAATCGCCAGCATCTGACGGCAACCCTGGTCAACCTGGAGGCCGCTTCGGCGAGCATGAAGCCGGCGCTGGATAACCTGAACGGCACCCTGGTGCAGGTCAAGAAACTGCTCGATGACAAGAATGTCAAAAGTTTGAGTCAGGCCGCCGGTGAGGTGGGTCCGTTGTTGTCGGATACCCGGCAACTGATCGGCAAGATGCAGCAGGCGACCGACAAGCTCGATGTGGCGATTGGCGATGCTTCGGCCGGCGGGGCATCCGCCCTGATGCCCCGCCTGAACGAGTTGGCCAGTGATTTTTCGCTAACCTCGCGCCAGTTGAGCCGGGTCCTGCGCATTCTTGAAGATTCGCCGCAAGGCTTGGTCTTCGGCGCCCCGGCCATGCCGCCGGGGCCGGGTGAGGCTGGTTTTTCGGTGGAAGGGGCGAAATAATATGCGTCGCTTCGCCATCATCATGCTGAGTTTGTCCTTGAGCGCCTGTTTTACCGCTGGCAAGCGGGGCGGCGATGCGCCCGTGGCTATTTACGATCTGGGCCCCGGTCTTGAGCGCAAGATCGATCGATCGCAACGCCTGTCGCCGATGGCCGTTGAGGTCAGGGCGCCACTCTGGTTCGATACGCTGGGGATCAACTATCGCCTGGCCTACAGCGATCCCGCCAGATTGCGCGAATATGCGCGGGCGCGCTGGGCTGGACCACCCGCCCAGATGATCCAGTTGGGCCTGATGCGCGATCTGGGGCTGGTATCGGCCGGGCAAGGGCGAAGCAATTGCGTTGTGCGTCTGGAAATTGATGAATTCAGCCAGGTTTTCGAGACGCCTTCAGTGAGCCGGGCGCAGATTCATGGACGCGTCCAGTGGCTGGACAAGTCACGAACTCGGCTGGCCGAACAGCCCATTCACTTTGAGCGGGTAGCTGCCAGTGCCGATGCTCAGGGTGGCGTCAGGGCGTTAACGGCCCTGGTCGGGCAGTTGACCGCAGCAATCAATGATTGGGAAAAAGAGTCGGCCGCTGCCGGCCAACTACGTAGCTGCCAGCTTTAACCGGAGACAATCCGTTCAGCGATACGTTGCTTGAGGTCGCTGAGATTGTCGTCAAACGGACTGTAATGCATCAGGGATAGTCCGAATACGCAGGCGTAAAGCAGCAGGCTGCGACTTTTGGCTTCGGCGTCGGACATTCCGGCCGCCACAAACAGCTTGCGCGTGCATTCCAGTCGATACAGGTCAACCGCTTCGACGATCTTGCCCGCCAGGCTGTCATGTCTGGCCCAATCACGGACGGCCAGCTCGATCGACATCCCCTTGCGATTGCGGCTGGCGCCATAAACCTCGATGGCGTAGTGCAGCTGATCGCGCTCCTGACCGGGAGCTACCGTCGTTATTTTTTCGATGTCGCGAATGCGTCCTTCTTTCCAGCGTTCGAGGACGGCAGCCAGCAGGTCTTGACGATCCTTGAAGTGCCAGTAGAAACTTCCCTTGGTGACGCCGCAGCGCTTGGCCAGCACTTCGACGCGCAGGCCGGTAACGCCTTCCGTGGCGAGCACGTCAATAGCCGCCTCGACCCAGTCATTGCGGTCGAGTTGCGTGCGTGATGAGACGGGCTTGCGGCGCGCGGCTCGAGGTTGGGGCTTGACAGTTATATTTTCCATACGCTACCGTACGCTTTTCCATACGACACAGTATGGTCATTGTGCGGATTGCTTTGCCATCTGTCAAACAGGTGGATAATGGCAGGATAACTAACTGAAGGTTAAGGAGAGACTAGTGAAAATTCTCGTCCCCGTAAAACGGGTAGTTGATTACAACGTCAAGGTTCGCGTCAAGGCGGACGGATCGGGCGTCGACCTGGCCAACGTCAAGATGAGCATGAACCCGTTTGACGAAATCGCCGTCGAAGAAGCCGTGCGTCTGAAAGAAGCCGGCATCGCCACGGAAGTCATCGCCGTCTCCTGCGGCGTCGCCGCCTGTCAGGAAACCCTGCGCACCGCCATGGCCATCGGTGCCGACCGCGGCATCCTGGTTGAGACCGACGTCGAGCTGCAGCCGCTGGCCGTCGCCAAGCTGTTGAAGGCCCTGTGCGACAAGGAACAACCGCAACTCGTCATCTGCGGCAAACAAGCCATTGACGACGACGCCAACCAGACCGGCCAGATGCTCGCCGCCCTGCAGAACTGGCCACAAGCCACCTTCGCCTCGAAAGTCGTCATCGCCGACGGCAAGGCCACGGTCACCCGCGAAATCGACGGCGGCCTCGAAACCCTGGCCCTCAGCCTGCCGGCCGTGGTGTCCACCGACCTGCGCCTAAACGAACCGCGCTACGCGACGCTGCCCAACATCATGAAAGCCAAGAAAAAGCCGCTCGACACCGTCAAGCCGGCCGACCTCGGCGTTGACGTGACCCCGCGCCTGACCACCCTCAAGGTCGCCGAACCGGCCAAGCGCTCGGCCGGCATCAAGGTCGCCGACGTCGCCGAACTCGTCAACAAACTCAAGAACGAAGCCAAGGTGATCTGATCATGACCATTCTCGTCATCGCCGAACAC
>NZ_SSSQ01000010.1 GCF_009469765.1 Dechloromonas hortensis | reverse complement strand
TCGAGGCGGCGCACTTCGTTGTGGGTGGCGAAGCCGTCGAAGAGCATCTGGTTGAGGCTGAGCAGGTAGCTGCTGCGGCTGTAGTCGTTGCGGTCGCGCAGCGGCGGTTGTTGCAGGGTTTCCCGGCCGCCGCCGGCGGTCAGGTCAACGCGCGGCAGGAAGCCGCCGCGGGCAACGCCGATTTCTTCTTCCGCCGCCTTGTAGTTGTGCCATTTCGAGGTCACTTCCGGGCTGTTCAGCACTGCTTGCTGCGCGACTTCCTTCAGCGTCGCCGGGAGCGACGTCTGGGCCAGCACCGGGAAGGAGACTGCAAAAAACAAGGCAAAAACATTAAGTTTTGCAAATTTATTGGATTTCATACACAGTAAAAGTTTGATTTCGCGGATTATAGGAAGCCGCCGGCGAATCCGCCGTGTAATATTCCTCATTTCAGGCTAATCAATTCAGCCGCTTACTCCCGGTCTCTTGGCAAAAATACGCGCCTTTTCCCGCATGCTGCTCCTGGCTGCCCTACTCGGCCCAGCCAGCCTGTTTTGCCTGACGGCTGGGGCCGGGCTCGATTTCGACCGTTTGCAGCAAGCCCTGACCAGCCGCTTCGGGCCGTCTTCCGAACCGCTGTTCAACGACTGGCGAAAAATGCTGGCCGAGGGATCGACGCGCAGCGAAGCAGAAAAATTGCGGCGGGTGAATGATTTCTTCAATCGCCGCATCGCCTTTGACGACGATTTCAGCATCTGGGGCCACTCCGACTACTGGGCGACACCGATCGAAACCATCGGCAACGGACGTGCCGATTGCGAGGATTTCTCGATCGCCAAGTATTACTCGCTGATCAACCTCGGCATTCCCGTCGCCAAGCTTCGGCTGGTTTATGTCAAGGCCTTGCAGAATGGCCCGAACGGCCCAATCCAGCAGGCGCATATGGTGCTGGCCTATTACGCTTCGCCGAGTACCGATCCGCTGGTGCTCGACAACTTGATTCCCGATATTCGCCCGGCGTCGCGGCGAACCGATCTTTCACCGATTTTCAGTTTCAACAGTGCGGGGCTTTGGCAAGGCACCGGCAACCAGTCCAGCAAGAGCAATCTCTCGCGCTGGCAGGATCTGCTGGCCCGGGCGCGCGCCGAAGGCTTCCAGTGAGGTAATCGTCATGTCTTTATTCCGCCAACTCTGGCTCGCCGTCATTGCGAGCACGCTGATCGCTTTCGCCGGCAGTTTTCTCGCCAGCATGCTGACTGCCCGCCATTATCTCGAGCATCAACTGGCCATCAAGAACAGCGACAACGCCTCGTCGCTCGCCCTCTCGATGTCGCAACTGGAGAAGGATCCGATCACCGTTGAATTGCAGGTGGCGGCAATGTTCGACAGCGGTCAGTACGCGGCGGTGCGGCTGATCGATCCGGAAGGCAAGACGATGATCGAAAAGACCAGCCCGCCAATGGCCGGCGACGTCCCGGCCTGGTTCATTCGCCTCTTTCCGGTCGCCTCGCAACCCGGCCTGGCCCAGGTCAGCGCCGGCTGGAACCAATTCGGCACGATCGAGTTGATTAGCCACAGCCAGTTTGCCTATCAGGAACTCTGGGACGGTTGCCTCAAGCTGATCGCCTGGTTTCTGATCGGTGGCTGCTTCATGGGCCTGCTTGGCATGCAATTGCTGCGCAATATCCGGCGACCACTCGACGCCGTTGTCGGCCAGGCCCAGGCGATCAGCGAGCGGCGTTTCATCCGCATTGCCGAACCCGCGGCGCCGGAGCTGAAGAGCCTGGCCAGTGCGATGAACGCGATGGTCGAGCGGCTGCAGGCGATGTTTGCCGAAGAGGCGGCGCGTCTCGAACAGGTGCGCCGGGAAGCGACGCTCGACAACCTGACCGGCCTGGCCAACCGTGCCTTTTTCCTCAACCAGCTGGAGGCCGCGCTGAGCGATGACGATGCGGCCAGCAACGGTACCCTGCTGATGCTGCGCGTGGCTGACCTAGCCGGGATCAACAAGCGCGCCGGCCGCGAAACCGCCGACGAGTTGCTGCGCCGTATCGGGGGCAAATTCACCGAGCTTACCGCCAGCAAGCCGGGCGCTGCCGCCGCCCGCCTCAATGGCGCCGATTTTGCCTTGCTGCTGCCCGGGGTTCAGGATCCGACGACAACGGCCGAGCAGTTGCTCAGCCTGCTGCGTGACCTGAGCTCGGCCGGCCTGATCGACGGCGAACGCATCGGCCATCTGGCCAGCGGCCTCTATCGGCATGGTCAGGGGATCGGCAACCTGCTCTCGCAGATCGATGCTGCACTGGCCTCGGCCGAAAATCAGAGCGGCCTGGCCTGGTGCCGGGCGGAAACAGGCTGCGAACAGCACGCCGCCTCCAACGCCGACTGGAAAAAGCTGCTCGAAGGGGCCATCGAAACCCAGCGCCTGCGCTTGATCGACTTTCCAGTCGCAGGCAATCGGGGCCAGTTGCTCCACCTCGAATGCCCGCTCCGCCTGCAAGCCAGCGAAAATGGTGAATGGCTGGCTGCCGGCAGCTTCATGCCGATGGCTTCGCGCCTGTCGATGACCACCGAACTCGATCTGGCCGCCGCCCGCCTGGCCCTCGACCGCATTGCCGCCGGCGCGGCGGCGGTTGCGGTCAACCTCTCCGGCGAGTCGATTTTGAGCGCCGCTTTCCGCAGCAGCCTGCAAGCCCTGATCAGCGGCCGGCGCGAGCTTGCTCCCCGCCTCTGGCTTGAGGTTTCGGAAATTGGCGCCTTCCAGCATTTCGCTGAGTTCCACGCCTTCTGCGATGCGATGCGACCGCTTGGCTGCCGTCTCGGGATCGAACATTTCGGCCGCCAGTTCAGCGAAATCGGCCGCCTGCACCATATCGGCCTCGACTACCTGAAGGTCGACGGCAGCTTCATCCGCGCCATCAATACGCAACCGGGCAACCAAGCCTTCCTCAAGGGACTGTGCAGCATCGCGCATAATATCGGCCTGAAGGTGATCGCCGAAGGCGTGCAAACCGCCGAGGAGCTCGCCACCCTGCCCGATTTGGGCTTCGACGGCGCCACCGGACCGGCGGTCCCGAGGAACTAGAAAATCATGAGCACCGAAATCGAGCTGAAGCTCCAGCTAACGCCCAAGATGGCCAAGAAACTGGCCAGCCACCCGCTGCTCGCCAACATCGCGCCGCAGAAACAACGCCTGCTCAACACCTACTACGACACACCACAACTAGCGTTGCATGCTCGCCGTATTGCCATGCGCTTTCGCAAGAAAGGCTGGCAATGGCTGCTCACCGTCAAATCAGCCGAACCGGCCAGCGGCGGCCTGGCCATGCGCAGCGAGTGGGAAACCCAGGCGACACCCGGGGTTTTCGATTTCAGCCATGTCGACAATGAGGAATTGCGTCACTTTCTCGAACAGGCGAGCGGGCAGCTCGAACCGGTGTTCACCACCGATTTCCGCCGGCAAATCTGGCACGTGCCCTTTGGCGAATCCTTGATCGAACTGGCAGTCGACCGCGGCACTATCGAAAGCCGGGGCAAAAGTACGCCCATCTGTGAAATCGAACTCGAACTACTCTCCGGCCAGGTCGCCGACATCTTCGGCCTGACCCGCCTGCTACAGGAAAAGCTCGACCTCCACCCGGCCATCGCCAGCAAGGCCGAGCGTGGCTACAAGCTGTTTCTCGACGAGCCGCTGCTCCCCTTCCGTGCCAAACCGGTTGAACTTAACGCAGATACAACCCCGATTGAGGCTTTTCGTAGAATTGCATTGGGTTCTCTCGAACACTTTCAGCGTAACGAGGCCGGGATACTTATCAGTATTGACCCAGAGTTCGTCCACCAGGCACGTGTTGCCTTACGTCGCCTGCGTTCAGCATTGAAACTTTTTGCCCCTGTATTGCCATCCGAGTTCGTTACCGCCTATGGCCAAACTTGGCAAACATTGGCGTCTGCGCTGGGCGAAGCACGCAATTTGGATGTTTTTCTAACCGAAATATTGCCGCCTGTTGTTGACGCGTTCCCAGATGACTCTGACATCAGGCGCCTAGGTAAAAAAGTGCAGCAACGCTCAAAGGAAGCTCGGAAATCGATCGTCAAATTACTCGCCGTGCGGGAGTACCCACAATTACTCATTGAATTCACTTCTGCGATCCATTCCCTCGGAGAGGCGACACAATCCTCCCTTCCTGACTTCGCAAGTCAGCAAATCACTCACTTAGCCCACCGAGCCCGTAATTGTGCGAAGTACCATCAATCACTCAGCCAAGCACAGCGACACCGGATGCGCATTGCCTTTAAGAAGCTACGCTACACGATTGAATTTTTTTCCCCCTTACTTTCCAGAAAACAATTTTCTGCATATACGACTGCACTTGAACGACTTCAAGACGAACTTGGTCAGATTAACGATTACGCAACAGCAAACGAAATAATCCGAGAACTTCTTTCCAAACGCCCTCTCAGCCCGATTCATGGCTGGATGCTAGGCCGCCATAGCTTGCTAATTAGTCAACTACCTGGATCAATAGAAATATGGCAAGGCCACCGTACTCCGGCAGTTAAGCTGACCCAAAAAGCGGTCAAATGATGAGTCGTCTGATACAACCATCGAGTCGCTACCTTCTCATTCAATTGGTCAAACGCGACGTACTTTTGCGCTATCGTGGAGCAGTTTTTGGTATCGCTTGGATTTTTCTCAATCCTCTTATTATGCTAACAATCTTCGCATACGTTTTCGGGGCGGTATTCCAGACTCGCTGGCCGCAACAAGAAGGCGGAGCTCCCTTCTGGTTAGTTTTATATAGCGGATTAATTGCATTTAATATTTTTGCCGAAACCATCTCACGAGCCCCAATAGCCGTACGCTCCTATCCAAGTTACGTAAAAAAAGTAATATTCCCAGTTGAAATTCTTCCCTTTGTTCCGTTAGGGGCCGCGTTAGTGCATGGGGCATTTAATTATCTAATTCTGCTCGCCGCACTTACTTGGACAGGGCATCTAACCATATCGGTTATTCTGTTTCCATTAATGCTAGTTCCGCTCATTATATTGGCTCTTGGTTTCTCATGGTTTTTAGCGGCTTGGGGGGTATTCATAAAAGACATGAGCCAAATAGTCCCCCCAATGGTTCAAATGCTGATGTTTTTATCGCCGGTTCTCTATCCAGCGAGCGCAGTACCGAAGATTTTTGAACCAATCTATTACAACAATCCAATTGCTATTATTGTTGAATCTTGTCGGGATGTTTCTTTCGGAAAAAGCATTATCTGGCAAAATTGGATATACGCCTTTGTCGTTAGCATATTAATTGGCATTTTTGGGTATTATTTTTTCCGGCGGAATAGAGAGGAGTTTGCTGATGCACTCTGAAAATATCGCCATATCTGTCAGACAACTAAGAAAAACCTACCGGCTATTCCGCCACCCTGGTGACAGAGTCAAGAGCTTTCTAAGCCTCGGGCTAAAAAACTACCATAAAGAACATACCGCGCTTCGCGAGATTTCATTCGATATCAGAAGAGGGGAAACAGTTGGTATCGTAGGTCGAAATGGCGCAGGAAAAAGCACCTTACTGCAGCTAATCTGCGGAATTCTAAAACCCACACAAGGAGCCATAACTGTAAATGGCAGAGTCTCTGCTCTTTTGGAACTCGGTTCAGGATTTAATCCAGAGTTCACCGGGAGAGAGAATATATACTTTCAAGGAGCAATCCAGGGGTTCTCTGAAGACGAAATCACGAGAGTATTTGACGACATAGCATCCTTTGCGGACATTGGGGACTTCCTAGAGCAACCGGTTCGAACGTATTCCAGCGGGATGTTCATTCGATTAGCATTTGCGGCATCCGTTCACTCCAATCCAGAAATTCTAATTGTTGATGAAGCATTGGCGGTAGGCGATGCAAGCTTTCAAGCCAAGTCCTTCAGAAGAATGCAGGAAATGCGTGACAACGGCTCAACAATATTATTTGTCAGTCACTCGCTAGATCAAATAATCCAGACGTGTAGTCGCGCACTCCTCCTTGACTCTGGACGACTAGTTGCTGACGGTGAGCCAAAGACAATAGCGAATCGGTATTTAGACCTTTTGTCCACACCTAGACCCATTGCTGCCCCCCGCTCGGCAAGCAAAGAGTTATTTCATACACGTCCCTGCTATCACGCTGGCGAGTATCGCTGGGGGGACAAACGCGCACTGATTGTCGATTTTTCCATTCGCCAGAATGAATTACTTAATCCGGCAAGCCTGTTTTCTGGAAAGCCCGTTGAGCTAATATTTAATGTTTGCTTCCAAGATGACATTAAGCACCCTGTTTTTGGCCTTACGATAAAATCGAAGCAGGGTATTACATTGTTTGGAACAAACTCCAATATCGTGCCAAATAGCCCGCCGGTCACCCCACGCAGGGCAGGGGAAGAAATTTGGGTTAGCTTTCAATTCACTCCATGGCTCCATACGGATGATTTTTTTATTTCGTTAGGTGTTGCAGAAATGAGCGTATCAGGAGATACACCTCTAGACAGACGATACGATGCAATCAAAATTTCCATACGCCACAGCGCCTCCCAAACGGGGGTTGTCGCAATGAACCCCTACTTCTGTTACAAAAATTTGGAATGAATATCTACCAATACAATCGGACAATTCGAGTGTGGCAAAAAGCAAATCAAAAACCATTTGCTTACACTGATGGAGATGACGTTGAAGATCGCCTACTTGAAACACTAAAACGGTTGGATGATGTTTCATGCAAATCGGAAGGCATAATATCATCCATTAATGACTGGACCTCCGAATACCATTTTTCAACAGCTAGACAAAACCTTCTTCGACCTTTTGATATTGGCCCCAATAATAACATCATCGAACTCGGATGTGGCTGTGGAGCACTTACTCGTTATCTAGGAGAAACGGGGGCAAATGTCGTCGCAGTTGAAGGCAGTTTAAAACGCGCAGAAATTACCGCAGAACGTTGTCGTGATCTCAGCAATGTATCAGTTTACTGCGATAGCATAACTGAAATACAAATTGAGGAAACATTTGATTACGTACTTCTAATTGGGGTATTAGAATGGACCCCACTTTATTTCGATGGCGAATTTCCGATCCAAGAAACCTTAAGAACTGCTTCTAGACTTTTAAAAAGCAATGGGAAACTAATAATTGCCATTGAGAATCAACTGGGGCTTAAATATTTTAATGGATGCCCAGAAGACCACCTAGGCACTGCCTATTATGGAATACAAGGGAATTACGATAAAAAAACCCCAATAACATTCGGCAAGGAAAAAATAAAATCACTTATATCCGATTCCGGAATTAATTTCCAGAAATTCTACTACCCATTTCCTGATTACAAGCTTCCATATCTTATTATTAGCGAAAGCGGAACAGCAAATAGAAAATTAAATCTATCAAATCTTCTACTTCAATATGCACACAACAACTACTCAAACACACAGGCGAGGGCATTTGATGAAGGTTTAGCGTGGGGAACCGTTATTGAGAATAATCTGCTCCAAGATTTATCTAATTCTTTCCTCATTTCCGCCAGCAAAACCCCCATACCATCAAACACATGGCTCGCAAAGACATACAACAGAACCAGACGTCGAAAATGTTTTTCTGTAGAAACAACGATTGAACAAAAAAACACAAAGACGTTATATATAAAAAAAACTTTACTACACCCAACCCCCCCTCAACCCGGAAACCAATTTCATCATGTAGCTAACAACAACCACTATATCCATGGTGAAATTTTCCTTAAAACAATTCGGCACACCCTGGCAAGAAATGGGAGTATTAATGAAATCACCGAATCATTTAAACCTTGGCTAAAATATATATATTCCCACGCAAAAATCGACAGCAATGGACGCCATATGTTACCGGGCAATTTCATTGATTGCACCCCGGGAAATATAATTTCTAAGAAATCCGGAAAACTCTATTTTTTTGATGCTGAATGGATTCAAAAAAAACCAGTACCTTTTTCATGGGTAGCCATGAGAGGCATTTGCCAATCAATTGAAACCGGGCTCGCATGCGATGAACTCAAAAAAATAACACTTCGAGATTTCATAAAGTCGACACTTCAACATTCGGGTTATACCATATCAGACGTTGAGATTGATGAGGCTTGTAAACTTGAATCTAGTTTTTTCGAATTTTGCCACTACGCGCCCCCGGTAAACCTAGTTAATCTAATCGATGAAAACATCCACCTCTACCCACGCTTATCCGAAGAAGCTGAAAAATCCATTTATCTAGAAAAATACGAGAATGAAGTTATTCGCATAAAGAAAACAATATCATGGCGAATCACCGCCCCTTTAAGGGCCATTTGGAATTTTCTAAATTATTTAATTAAATCAACTCGATTAATGAGGCGGGGATTTGGCTGACTGGAAAGTAGCATTTGATTCATTTAGATCAACTAACCGCATCATACATGGCTGGGGAAAAATAGCGGGCGATGGCCTATTTCCATCCAGAGTAGATCTAGAGATATATGACGGGGAAGCACTCGTCACTAAAACGACCCCCGCAATAATTAATGGAAACAAAGAAACCAATACAAAAACCAATGAAATGGCATTCATAATATATAGCACATGCTCATCTCATCACAAAAATACACGCTATTTTTTAAACTTAGTTTGGTTTAATAATAAATCAATACGGGTAGAAATTCCGCCACCACAACAAATCAATAAAAGACATTTTTTATTTGGGCACCTAGATCACCCATGGAAGCATTATATAAATAGAGGTTGGCGACTGATACATCAAGGCCAGTGGAGTTTGTTTTTTAGAAAACTAATTAATATGGGGCGAGCGGCATTCAACTCGGGCCTCACGCCAAAAAAACTCCTACAGTGGGCAAGCCGTGGGTACAAAAACTGTGCCTTAATCGTAGATCATGATTTAGGTGGTGGTGCAAACATCTATAGAACTCGTATAACAGATGAATATCGAGCCAACGGCGCATCCCCAATAATACTAACGGCTCACCATGGTCTGATTTCTTATCAACTGATTGGAAAACGTAACAGACGCTACCGTTTTGCCCATACGCGCGATTTGAATGAAGTATTTTCAGAACTCTCAAAAACTGACGTTAATGAAGTTATATTCAATAATATTTTATCATTTCCGTATCCACTTACAGTTATTGAAACGTTATCAAACTGGCTAAAAGCCAACCCAAAAATAAAACTAACATTCCTGTTACATGATTTTTACTGCATTTGCCCATCTTGGCTATTGCTCAACAACAATCGATCTTATTGCGATATCCCAAAAATCGATAAATGCTCTACTTGCATCGCTACAAATCCAGCACCATTTCTAAGTCTTGCGGAAAATCTTGATATCACTAACTGGAGAAAGACATGGTCATCACTTCTTATTCAAGCCAATGAAATTAGGTGTTTCTCCAATTCATCACGTAACCTTCTGATAAAAGCACATCCGAATCTCGACCATTCGGTAATAACCGTTATTCCTCATTTGCCATTGAGTAAACTCCGCCCGATTCATCTATTTGATTCTGGATGCCCTGTTGTCTGCGTAATTGGCCATATTAGCGAGCACAAAGGTAGCAAAATAGTCCAAGCGCTTGCACACTACGCGTACTCTAATAACTATAAACTGCGCATCATTGTTGTCGGCACAATAGACATTCAACTTCCTCCAGAAATAGCTGTCGTCAATGGCCCTTACGAACAAATTGATTTACCAGAAATTCTTGAAAGATACCAAGTAAACATAGGTCTATTTCCATCGATCTGCCCAGAAACATTTTCATTTGTTACTACTGAAATGATGGAGATGAAACTACCTATCGCCTCATTTGGCTTAGGAGCCCAAGGTGAAAAAATAACGGGCTACACTCGGGGAGAAATAATTCCGTTCCAAACACCTGAAAGCGTACTTGAATCGATCAATAATCTTTATGAGCAATACATTAAAACAAAAAAGCTTCCCTAACCTCGACAAAATACGAGGAATCGCAGCACTAAGTGTTGTTCTTTATCATGTTATTGAATTAACTCAGTGGGCGGACTATCCAACAAGTGGCCTTATGGTTTGGGGTCGCATTGGATGGATGGGTGTGGATATTTTTTTCGTTCTTAGTGGAATGGTAATAACACACTCAGCCTATTTACTCTACGAGAACGACAAAATAAACTGGATTACGGCTTACTGGACTCGCCGTCTCTGTAGAATAGCCCCGCTTTATTTCATGACCTGTGCAATATTTATTACGTTAGTTCAGCCACAGTGGATTCATTTATCCATTTCAAAACTCTTATGGCATATGGGAACTCATTTATTATTTATTCACAACCTATTCCCTGGAACACACGGCTCTCTAAATGGCGCAAATTGGTCAATTGGCCTAGAAATGCAATTTTATGCGCTAATAACTTTTATACTACCGTGGATAATTAGAAGAAACACGTTAACATTACTTGTTATATTTTTAGTGACATCGTGGATTTGGCGTGGATTAACATTCTTAGCGCTCCGTGATCAAGAAGCAAACCTCATATTTCAATACAGCACCCAGCTCCCAGGAACCATTGATCAATTCGGAATTGGGATAGTTTTATGCAAAGCATTAAATGATAAAAATAATGCTTTTGAAAATATACTAAAAAAACGACCAATTGCATTACTCACCGGTAGCTCGGTATTGTTTTCATTAATGCTATACCTTTACTTCATGAATTCAACATATTGGAATAGCTTCTTTATGGTTGTATTTTTCCGAACACTGATCGGATTCAGCGCAGCCTGCCTAATACTAACAAGTATTTTTTGTATAAGAAATAAGCACAGAATATTTACTGAACCATTAGACTTTCTTGGGAAGATATCCTATGGCATATACCTTTGGCATCTACCAGTGATAATTTCATTGCAACGAATAGACACCAAAACTGGCTACGAATTTCTCGGAAAAACAATAACATTAACAATATTTCTCGCCATAGTTTCATATTACCTTTTTGAGAAATTATGGATGCGTACGAAACACCTCCACGTAGTAGCCAATCACCTATCAGCACCATGAAAAAAAAATATATATACGCTTTTACAAGTGCCGCTTGTAATTATCTACCTAAAGTTCGCCTTTTGGTTAAGTCCTTACGACGTTTCCATCCAGAGGTTCGAATTGTGTTAACGATGGCGGATGAAGTAGGTAACTCCGAATTGCTAAGCACTGAAGACTGGGACGAAATTCTTCCAATCAGTGCACTTGGAATTGAAAATTGGCGCCAATGGGCCTTTACACATGAAATTGTTGAACTATCAACTGCTATTAAGCCATTTGCACTTGCCAATTTACTGTCCAGGGATGATTGTAAAGCTGTTATTTATCTAGACCCGGATATGGTTTTATTTTCAAGACTGGATGACTTGATTTCCGAATTTGAATCACATGACATATTACTAACGCCACACCAAACGACCCCAGAAACTCGACTAGCTGAGATAATGGATAATGAAATCTGCAGCCTTAAACACGGGATATACAATCTGGGCTTTATAGGTGTACGTAGCACAGAAAATGGCAAGGCATTTGCGCAATGGTGGTCTGACCGGGCTTACTATTTTTGCAGGGATGAAATATCAAATGGGTTATTCACCGATCAACGCTGGATTGATCTTGTACCCGCTTTTTTTGACCGAATAAAAATACTTCGATCTCCCCGCTTCAATGTTGCTCCGTGGAATATTTCTACCCGAAAATTATCCGGGAATATAACGGATGGCTTTTCAATAGAAAACATCCCGTTAGGTTTTTATCACTTTACCGGTTTTGATAGCGGGGCACACTGCCTAGTCACTGCAAAATACGAAAAAAATAATCCCGCATTATCCCATCTTACAAACTGGTATAAGAGCCAAATATCTAGCCTTGGTAATGATCCACTTAGCCAGCAAAACTGGGCATTTGGCTATTTTGAAGATGGAACACCTATAACTCGATATCAGCGACTTATATATAGGAATCGCCCTGATCTGCAACGAAAATTTCCCAGTCCATTTCTAGGATCTTCCAGCGATAGCAATAGTTTTTTGGGCTGGAGCCAACAAATTGGGCTTAATGAGTACCCAAATATTTCAGGAGCGAGAAAATCAACGGACATAGACTACTCCGAGCTAACTATGCGATTAACTCCATCAATAGCACCACCTACAGATGAAGCCGACTCTATTAGCAAACAGTTAGCCAGTGCATTATCTAACCCTCTGGAAGCCAAGTTGATTGCAAAGCAGGCTATTCGTGTGATTCGTCGAGAAGGATTTTTTGGGTTTATCAGCAGGCTCACGAATAAACTCTTCCGAAAATAAAAATATAGCCAACCAAAAATTAATTATTTTAGATCTGGAAACCCATAACGGACAAGTAACTGCGCCTTATAAGGAGTCCAAACAAATTGAGAAAAGAATCTCGAATTTGATATCACTCCAAATAAATTTTTTCTTCTCATTTCAAATATCTTTTGCCTGCTTTTCCAAACCCCACGAAGCGCTCTCAAATAAACTTGGCTCAATATTTTGCTATTTTTTTTGATCAGCGCAATGGTACAACCTTCCAGCAGCAATAAAATTGCCAGCATAATAAATACACAGTAGTGCCAAGGAGATGGATAGCAAGCCAATATTACCGCGCATTTATTTCTTTCTGTCCTAAATCTTCTCTCATAAGTTGTAGATAATCTACCTGCAACAATCTTCCCCCCCCCTATACTTTGACCGATGTGATGATAAAAACCATGTCCATCGTCAACAATTGAAACCCTATAACCACGCATTCGAGCAGCTAAACATATATATAGATCTTCTGCTGTATATTCAAACCACTCAGGAAAGCCTCCTAGCTCAAACCAGGTTTCACGTGGCAACCATAGACATGCTCCCGCAACCATGGCCACCTCCTTCCTGTTTTTTTCATAATTTGGCAAACAATTAAGAAATGGGTCGCAGAGACGACCTCTATCCTCCAAAGTTTTTGTTACAGCATCGTATTGTGGCAAACCGAGGATAGCCGGAGATTTAATTGCTCGAGCCTCATTTGCGAGCGCCTGCAAACTTCCCGGCATGAGCGATGCATCGTTATTGAATAACAACAAATATTTACCGCATGCATTTTCAGCCATTCTATGATTGGCAATGCAATAACCAACATTTTTTTCCTCCCGGATCAATCTAGCTTTAGGAAAGCAGTTGATTACAGTCCTATCGGATGCATCAGTTGAAGCATCGTCATAAACGATAACTTCGAATTCAAAATCGCACTTTTGCGAGAATATTGAATTGAGGCACGACTCAATAAGATCCCGCCCCTGATAATTTGCCACGCAGACACTAACTAACGGAGCACTCATTCATCATCCAGCTTTATATATTTTTCAAGATTGATGCGTACGTGGTAGCTTGTGCTTGAGCGGAAAGCTCCAAAATACGTTTTCGCCCTTTAGTCGCCATTTCCATGCGCTTATCAACCATATTTATAAGACTAGTAATTGCCAATTCCAAATCCTTAACTTTTCCAGCTTCGGAAAACGTTATTATGTCCATTCCAGCATCAAGGTATCGAAATGCCGGCAAATCAGAAGCTATTAATGGACAACCGCAAGCCATAGCCTCTGCAACAGCAAGGCAAAACCCTTCAGAAAATGACGGTGCAATACAAAGCGTAGCTGTTTGATATAGCTCCAAAAGAGCGGATTTATCTAGCCAACCGACAAATTCTACCTGCTGACCAACACCAAGATATTCCACCAGATTAATGAGCGAATCTCGTTCTACACCATCTCCTGCTATTATTAATCGACCCTCTGGAAATGAATTTAGCAATAGAGAGCACGCTTGTATCAGTATATGTACACCTTTTTCAGGCACTAGACGTCCAACATACAACAAGCTAAAACAATCCCGAGCCTTATCACTTGGAACAAAATACTCGGTATCTACACCAAGAGGCAAAAGATGAAGCTTTTCTACATCCACTACTAGCTTCTGAAGCTGTCTTCTCACTTCAGGTCCAACGGTTGTTACACATTGGACTCTGGAAAGAGTTCTCCTATGTAACCATTTCCAAAACCAACCCTTGAGGACCAGTACGTCCGACCCATGGGCGGTAACCATAAGAGGAATATTATTTTTTCGGAGAACGTGAGCAGCAACAAAACCTTGGGGGAAAAGCCAATGGGCATGAACAACAGAGGGGCCGTTTGTTTTTAATAGCTCATTTCGTAGAGCCTTGGCCTGCGCTTTCAAAAACCCTGGCAATAACAGTATCCGCCATGGGTGATTCCGGATATTGTTAGCCATTCCGGAACCGTAACAAAGCAGCTCTCGGTGCGAAGGAGCATAGCGGAAGCGAACAACATCTATGCCTTCTAATCGTTCATATTCTGCAGCGCCCTCGGCATGAGGGGCAATAACAGTGATACTAAAATCGCTGGCCAAACGTTGGCATAACTCAAGGACAAACCGAGGCTGAGCGTCACCAGACCAGCGGGGAAAAGTCGATGTAAGGACGACAACCTTAGGTAACACTCGTCAATCTTTCTCACTATCCCGATAATTAAGCATCGTAATTTGTTCGGACACAAGCCCCATCAAGAATACGAGAATAGATGTTGATAGAAGCAAAGCACTCATATTTGTGAACCGATGAAACGAATAATACGTGTAAGCATAATATAGAAAACCAGCGCTAAAAAATGCCAAGCTAATCGGCAGAAATAATTTCAACGGCGAATAAAGCACCCCGATTCGAAAGATAATTAGTAGAAAACGAAAACCATCTTTTAAGGGCCTTATATGGCTTTTACCAACCCGCTCTAGAACCTTAACTGGCTCATAGGCAACTGAATAGCCGGCCCGAAAGAAACTCATAGTCGTCGTCGTCGGATACGAAAATCCATTTGGCATCAAATATACAAACCTTAGCAGCAACCTTCGTTTTGCAATCCGAAATCCAGAAGTTAAATCAGGAACAGCTTGACCAACCATCCAACTAGCTAGGTAATTGAAAATAAGGTTCATCAAACCACGATGAACCCCAGCCTGCCCCTCCCAGTTTCGTGCACCAACTACCATATCGTAACCATCTGAAAAACGCTTGATCATACTAGCTAGATCCTGGGCACGATGCTGCCCATCTGCATCCATTAGTGCAACATAATCACCGCTAGCATTTCGTATTCCCGTTTTAACGGCAGCTCCATTTCCTAAAGAGCGAGGATGTCGAACGAGGGTTACACCATTCATTTTGCAAACCTCTGACGTAGAGTCGGAAGATCCATCATCCACCACAATGATTTCATCCGCAATATTTAGGGAGATAAGATCGGGCAGCAAAGATGATAATCCGAACGCTTCATTTTTGGCTGGAATTACAATTGACAATGAAAAAGAATCAGCACAGTTTTCAAATGATATTGCCACTTTAATTTCCGTTTAATTCAGAAGTTGAATTTTTGTTTAAGAGATTGCGCCAGTTTTCAATATCGAGTGCATATGTATGGCGTGAAATTTTCTTAGTCGAATTAATCTGCTCGGCTTCCTGAAGCAATCTCATTGCTCTGGGGGTATTGCCTGAAAAGAACGCTGTCTTAACGCGCAATAATGCAACTTCAACGTCCGAACGTAATTGTAACGCCGCGAGAAAATCGACATCAGCCTCAGCGAATCGTCTCTGAGAAAATCGCAAACGCCCTCTTAAAACATGCACATGAAAATGCCGGCTCGAAAAAGCAGCGTTTTCAAGAAGAGCCGGGGCTGCTACATCTATAAGTTGCGAAGCCATAGGCATGCAACGACCAACTTCTGCAAAATCCACAAACTGCTCAATTCCTCCTAATGGAACTCGCGAAAAGTGGATGCTATTGAGCCTCTCTAAAGTCGCAAACGTTTCCTCTCTCGGATATATCTTACCCATACGGCAATCAATACCAGCCAAGAGTAATGCAAAGCCGGGCTCTACTTTCTGCAGTTCCTCATAACGACTAATCGCCGCATCAATGAACCCTCCATTAACTAGACGCGCGGCAAAATATGACTGAGCCCGAATTGAAGAGGGATGTTCATTTGCCCAGACTTCGGATAAAACATCTGGATTTGCCCAAGTCTTTAACTCTACTAGCAGCACCGCTAACAGAAGTGAGAACCAGCCTAATAAGAATGTTCCGAGGGGCCACCGACCATCCACAGATCCCCATCGATACTTTTTATTCTTTATAAAACTAGCTAACTCCCATGCCAAACCGAGCAACAAGCCAAGCATTGGAAAATAATTTCTGTGTTCAAAATATAGCTCTAGCGGAATTGCTCCAGACTCAAGACATTGGCTCCCTAAATACCATAGTATTGCTAACGCAAAACCCGGAAAGCGTTTTCGAGTAAAAACAGCGATTAGCAGCGATGCCATAAGAGCGAGGGCTGCTGGCAGAGTTGTCATTGGCAACAACCACGCTCTCGAAATCGGATAATCATCATGATACAAACCGAGACTTGACGGCACTGGGAATATAAAATTTCCAAGATAGGTCCAAATTACTCGACACTCGGTCATCAAACGCTCAGCTAGACTAAAATTTCTAATCTCATAGCCGGGCAAAATCCAAATCGAAAAATTCCATGCAATGTATCCAAAGACTAGGAACAATGGAAACAAGACAACCGATATGAACCAAAAATACCACTCTTTGCTGCGCTGAAAGTTTGAGAAAACAGTGAACTCAATGCTAATCACTACGAGCGGCAACAATAGTGCATTTTCCTTGCAAGCTGCACCGAAAATGCATCCGCCGACAACACCAAGTACCATTAGCGGAAGTCCATGTCGGCCTCCATCCTCTCGCACCTGCCTACCTACAACGTACAACAACAACCCGATCAGCATAAAAAAAGCTGACATTTCGGTCATCCGCTGAACGACGTAAAGCACCGTTGAAACGTTCAACGGGTGTAGCGCCCATATCAGTGCAGCCCCTCCAGCCACCACCTGCCTGCCAAAATCACCGAAATCACGTTGCCTTCTGAGCAATCGTTCGACCAGCAAGTAGAACAGCCCTGCATTTAATCCATGTAGTAGGATATTTACGAACTTGAAACTTTCTGGACTTCCAGGCCATGCTTGGGCTTGCAGTGCAAATGAAAGCATCGGAATAATTCGCCCTAGATCACCTGATGGATTAGCAAAGAGAAAGGCCCCAAGCGCCGCCAGATTCTTTTCTTCAGCTAAACGCACCAACCCTCGCAGGTTGACCGAGTCGTCAAGCAAAAAACCTCCTGGCAAACCCAGCAAGTAGATAGCAATGACAACGCCAACGACTGCCATACCGATCAAGTAAATGCGGTGGTTCTTTGCAGACCTAAACAACAACACACTCCTCAAATAAAAAAAGCCGCCCTATTAGGGGCGGCTCAGGAAAGGCTCGAAGGAAAATTACTTGCAAGCACCGGGGCGGTAGGTCGCGGTAATAGTCCCCCCCGTACAGACCCAAGTCGTTCCGTCGTTCGAAACCATAGTGATGGTACCGCCGGCAACCCGACCGTTAACACTCTCAGTGGCCGGCCGCATCGTTGCTGTCAGGGTAGCAGCAGTTGTCGCACCAGCACCAGCCGTCAGCGCAACGCTTGCTACATACTTACCAGAGGTCGTACCTTCAAGCGACTCCGTCGTACCGCCCCCCGTTGGCCCAAGGGTCGTCGGCCAATGTCCTTTATCTGCATAGAACTCAGCCATAGGCGTCTTAAAACCAGACAACAAACCGACAGCTTCAGTCACTTGTGCTCGAGCGATGTAATCTTGGTAAGACGGAATAGCAACAGCGGCCAGAATACCGATGATCGCTACGACAATCATCAGTTCGATCAGGGTAAAACCTTGTTGAATGCGCTTCATGGAAAACTCCTTTTAAGGAAAGGCGGTAAAGCCCGCTGTCAATACACAAACAGGATCTATGCCACCTCCCCCCCCAAAAAAAATATAAATAATATTCAATTAATTCAGCACCTTGGAAAATATCACCTAAAAAACACATACGTTCCGGGTGTGAAAGCCACCTTACGGTGACATTTTTTGTCACTCACTAGCGACGTAGTCCAGCACATCTGTAGCAGCCACACCCTGAGAGCCCACTGAACATAAGGGCGTGGCTTTTCTTCGTTCAATCTCAGGAATTGATCTGCCCAACGCTCAGAAACTCATTAGCGTAGCGACGATAAATTGCACTTTTAACAAACACATCACACAAGTCTGGATCGATATGCTTTGCATTTTTGAGGCTTTCGAGAATCCCCAGGGCCTGCGACAATTTCATTCCCTCCTTGTACGGCCGGTCCTTTGCCGTCAGCGCCTCGAAGATGTCGGCGATCCCCATGATCCTCGCCTGCCAGCTCATCTCTTCGCGTTTCAGGCCGCGCGGGTAGCCCTTGCCGTCCATCCGTTCGTGGTGGCCGCCGGCGTATTCTGGGACGTTTTTCAGGTGTTTGGGCCAGGGTAACTGCTCCAGCATTTTGATCGTGGCGACGATGTGGTGGTTGATGATTTCACGCTCGGACTCGGTCAGCGTGCCAGTGCGGATGCTCAGGTTTTCCAGTTCATCGGCGGATAGGAAGGGCGCATCCGTGCCCTCGACATCACGCCAGCGATATTCCCCGGCAATGCGCTGAATGTGGGCGAGGTCGGCATCGCTCATTTTTTCGCTGCCAATATTCGCCTGACGGAGAATGCTGCGGTCGACATCGCATTTTTGGCAAAAATTGCGATAGATCGCCTCCGCTTCGCCGGCCTCCTTGCCCTCAGCAATGCTGCGCCACTTGCGTACTTCCGCATCACGCTTGATAACCTCGAAGCGCGTATCGATCAGGTGAATGCGGTCATAGATGGTTTGCAGCTTGGTCGCCTTGTCGACCACATGCACCGGCGTAGTGATCTTGCCGCAGTCATGGAGCAGCGCGGCGATACGTAACTCGTAGCGATCCTTGTCGGTCAGCTTGAAGTCGGCGAGCGGCCCTTCGGTCGTTGCGTCGGCTGCATCCGCCAGCATCATCGTCAGTTCCGGAACGCGCTGGCAATGGCCGGCGGTGTAGGGCGATTTATCGTCGATGGCCAGATTGATCAGTTTGATGAAGGACTCGAACAGCATTTCCAGTTGCTGGACGAGCTGGCGATTGGTCAGCGCAATGGCCGCCTGGGAGGCGAGCGACTCGGCAAGACGCTGGTCGGCGGCGGAAAACGCTACGGTCTGGCCAGTTTGCGGTGACAAGGCATTGATCAGTTGCAGGACGCCGATCAACTCCCCTTCATGGTTCTTCATCGGCACGGTCAGGAAGGATTGGGAACGGTAGCCGGTACGCTCGTCGAACTGCCGGGTGCCGGAAAAGTCAAATCCCGCTGCCGTATAGGCATCGGCGATGTTGACCGTCTTGCCGGTAATCGCCGCATAGGCAGCCACCATGCGGTTGTTGGCGACACCGTCCGTGCCGTAAAGCGGCAGATCCGGGAAATTGCCGGAGGCCGGCAAGGCGGCGGAGCCGCCGAAAGCGATCTGCAGCGAATCGGTGCGGACAATCTCGAAATGCAGGTGTTTGCCGTCTTCCGACAGCCGGTAGAGCGTGCCGCCGTCAGCCCGGGTAATGGCTTTGGCGGCGAGCAGGATTTTTTCGAGTAGCCGTTCGAGCTGGCGCTCACTGGAGAGCGAAGCGCCGATATCGTTGAGTTGATCGAGGCGGCTGAATAGATCGTCAAGCGTTTCCATGCTTGCTCCTCCGGCTTGCCTCGCCGGCGCGAGGCTGACTGTCTCAAAAATCGAGAATCTGGTTGTTTTGCAGCATGTGCGGCTTGAAGTCGCCGAGGCTGCTTTCGATCTCTTCCATGGTCAGCTCGATCTTGCCCGGCTTCAGGTGCGTGATGTGGATCTCGCATGGCCGCAGCAGCTTCTGCAGTTCTGCCGCCAGCAGGTGGGGGTAAAAATGTTTGGAGGCCGTGGCCAAGGCTGCTTCGCCGTTGGAGAAAGCACACTCGATGATCAGGTGCCGCAGATTCGAAATACCGTTCACCGCCACCCAGAAGTCGGCGCACGGCCCGGTATCGCCGGAGAAAACCAGGCTGCCGGCCCCCGAATCGAGGCAATAGCCGGCGGCCGGCACCGTATGGTCGGCCGGCAGCGCGGTAATGCGCCGCCCATCAAGACTGACTGTCTGCTGCACGGCAATCGTCTGATAGCGCATCAGCGGCTGCTGCCGGTCGGGAATTTCGGTGAAATCCGGCCAGATCGACCAGTTGAAGATATGGCGCCGCAAACTGGCCAGCACGTCGGCAGTACCGTACACCGTCAGCGGCTGGCGACGCCGGTCGGCGACGGTATCGATCATCAAGGGCAGCGAGGCGATATGGTCGAGGTGGGCGTGGGTCAGGAAGACATGGTCAATCGCCGCCAGTTCGCCGATCGACAGGTCGGCCACGCCAGTGCCGGCATCGATCAGGATGTCATGGTCGACCAGGAAGGAGGTCGTCCGCAGGTGCCGGCCACCGATACCGCCACTACAACCAAGGACTCTGAGTTTCATGCCTATTTCGTCTGAAAAGTGGTTACCGCGCACCAGTGCTCATCCGGGGGACAGGCCTGCCACCCGGCCAGGCGCTCGGCGTACAGCGCATACAGCCGGCAGGTCGGCGAGCGTTGTTGCAGATTGTATATCCGGAGTTCGGCTTGCTCCCATTCCCGGGCACGATAGAGGCGCAGCGCGTCCTGCCAGAGCTTCAGTTCCTCGCGCACGGCAGGCGACAACTCGGCGGTCAGGCCGAGCGGTTCGTAGATGGCAATCGCCATGTCCTTGCCGACCACCTGGACGCGGTCGAGTTCACGAAACGCAATATCGCCGATCTGCGCCTGCGTCGCCTCGCCGACAATGATCTCGACTCCGTAGTCCTTGGTGATGCCTTCCAGGCGCGACGCCAGATTCACCGCATCGCCCATCACGGTATAGGCCTTGCGAACCGGCGACCCCATGTCGCCGACCGTCATCGCCCCGCTGTTGATCCCGATTCCCGCCCTTAACACCGGCCAGCCCTGCGCCTTGAAAGGCTCGGCCAGCGCGTGTAGCTGTCGTTGCATGGCCAATGCGGTCAACACCGCGTGACGAGCATTTTCCGGATCGCTGACCGGCGCCCCCCAGAAAGCCATGATCGCATCGCCAATGTACTTGTCGAGCGTCCCGCGCTGCTGGCGGATGACCTCGGTCATCACCCCGAAATACACATT
Organism: Dechloromonas hortensis; assembly: GCF_009469765.1. Taxonomy (GTDB): domain Bacteria; phylum Pseudomonadota; class Gammaproteobacteria; order Burkholderiales; family Rhodocyclaceae; genus Azonexus; species Azonexus hortensis. The sequence continues at coordinate 124,489 of NZ_SSSQ01000010.1, read as the reverse complement.
CATCAGACGACTCAGCTCGCGCGGCTCCATTCCTTCCGAGATCCGGGTAAAACTGCGGATATCGGCAAACAGTACCGTCAATTGTTCGTTACGGCCTTCCATGTTATAGCTGCCCGGGTTCCTGGCCATCTCATCGACCAGCTCAGGCGGCACATACTGGCCGAATAATTCGGTGAACTGCCGCTTGCTGCGCGACTCGACGAAATAACCCCAGGACATGTTCAGGCCGTAGAGCAGCAAGATGGCGAGAATGCACGCCGCCAGCGGCAGCACCAGATTCGCCGAATGCCAGAGCAGCAGGTTGAGGCCCAAGCAGGCCGCCAGCGTGAGGATGGTCAGCAAGCTCGCCCGCAACGGTGAAAGAAGGGGCAGGAGGATGGTCAGCATGCCACCGAAAAGCAGCAGTTGCAGCACATCGAGGCCGCGCACGTAGCCCGGCATGTCCTTGACGGTGCCGCTCAGCATGCCGGCGATCAAGTTGGCGTGCGCTTCGACGCCGGGAAATGCCGCGCCGACCGGGGTCGACCGCAGGTCCATCAAGCCCGGCGCCGTCGTCCCGACCAGCACGATGCGGCCGGCCAGTTGCTCGGTGGCAACTCGCCCATGCAGCACGTCGACCGCCGAAATGTACGGAAAGCTTCGTTCATAGCCGCGGTAGGGAATCAGCGCCGTCGCATGTTCATCGACCGGAATACGCAGGCTGCCGCGTTCGGAAATGACATCCAGCCATTCGATCCCGGTCTTCTCGTCAGGTAAGCCCGGACGCACCTCGCTGCGCCCGAGCAACGTACGCAGCACGGCAAGCGCCAGCGCCTCGTAATATTGCCCCTGAAATTCAACGACCAGCGGCACCCGACGTGCACTGCCATCGACATCGACCAACGGATTGAAATGCCCGCCCGCCGCGGCCGCCTTCTGCAGCAGCGGCAGACTGGCGCCGTAGCCGAGCCAGGAAACCAGCGGAATCCGGCGCCCGGCCAGCGTCGCCGCCGGGAAAACGGGCGGCGGCAAGGCTCCCGTTTGCTGCGCCTGCTCCAGCCCGGAAAAATAATAGCCGAGGACCACCGGCCGCCCACGCAATGTCTCGGCAAACAGCTGGTCGTAGTCGAGCGAGCGGCGCAAAGCGGCCAGGCTGCGCTGAAAGGACGGCTCGTTTTTCAGTTGCTGCCGACCGAGCGCTTCGAGCACCTTGAGTCCGGAGCTTTCGTCCGGCTCGGCGAAAACGACGTCGAAACCGACCACAGCTACCTGATAGTCGTCGGTCAGTCGACGGACGAGTTCGGCCAGTACGTTGCGCCCCCACGGCCAACGCCCGACTTCGGCCAGACTTTTTTCGTCGATATCGACGATGACAATACGCTCGTCGAGCGTCTTCGGCATCGTCAAGCGCAGGCGCGCATCGTACAGATACGCATCCAGGGCACTGACGAAGGGAATCTGCCAGACGCCCCCGGCATGACCGAGCAGCAGAATCAGACATAAGGCGCCGAGAATGAAGCGGATCAGCTGTCTTTTCACGGCAGCAAAAAGCTGAAAACTCAGGACTTCAGGAAGAACTCCATCTTGATCCCGGCAATCTCGATCACGTCATGGTCTTTCAAACGATATGCCTGGGCGTCCAGCGCCTGGCCATTGACGATGGGAAACTGCAAGCCTTCGACGTGGGTAATGAAATAACCGTGCGGCCGCTTGGCGATGACAGCCACCTGCAGCCCCGGCTTGCCGAGCGTGGTCAGCGTCTTGGTCAGGTCGAGTTCCTTGCCGGCATTGGCACCGTTCAGCAATTGCACCGCCGCGGCCGGCATCGCGCTCGGCGCCGGCGCAGCGGCGGGCGCCACGTTGCTGCGCGTACCATGCTCGACCAGTTGCATGTCCTGCGGCCGGATGGCGCTCGAACGGATGGCCGATGATTTCTCGTATTCGCTGGGAGTGCCGGCCCCGACCTGCAACTCTGCCATGTACTTGAGCCGGTATTTGCCCAGTTCGACGACATCGTTGTTGCGCAGGAAATGCTTCTTGATCGGCTGCCCGTTGACCAGGGTGCCGTTGGTGCTGTTCATATCCTCAAGGAAAGAATCGTTGAGGATGGTGACGATCACCGCATGCTCGCCGGAAATAGCCAGGTTATCGATCTGGATATCGTTGTGCGGCTTTCGGCCGATGGTCAGGCGCTCCTTGGTCAGCTGAATTTCCTTGAGCACCAGTCCATCCATCGAAAGGATCATTTTTGCCATATTGCCTGCCTCATCTCACTTGAGCCGGGCCAGCAGCTTTTGCCACCAGCCCCGGGATACCGTGTAATCACCGCGCACCCTCACCAGAATCACCGAAATATTATCCCGCCCGCCATTGTCATTCGCCATCTGCACCAGATGCTCCGCCGCCAATGCCAGGTTGTCACCCAGGGTTTGCACGGCGAGCGCAATCTCGGTGTCGTCCAGCATGTCACTGAGGCCATCCGAGCAGAGCAGGAAAATGTCATCAAGCTGGACGTCGTAGTCGTGAATTTCCGTCTCGACCATCGCATCGACACCCAGGGCACGCGTGACAAGGTTCTTGTTCAGCGAGTAGCGAGCTTCTTCAGCGCTAATCATGCCACTATCAAGCTGTTCCTGTAAGAGGGAATGATCCTTGGTCAACTGCTCGAAATAGCCGCCGCGCAGCCGGTAGAGGCGCGAATCCCCGAGATGGGCGACACTCATACGATTATCATAAAAGCAGGCGACGACCAGCGTCGTTCCCATGCCGGCATAGCGTGGCTGGCTTTCGGCAGCCTGAAAAATCGCCGTATTGACGGCCGATATCTCGGCCAGCAGGCGCTGATGCATGACCTCTGCCCGCATCGACTCGGCATCACGCATCGGCGAGGCCGCCATGAATTGGGCAAAATTCGCCGCCAGCAGCGTCGTCGCCATGCCGCTCGCCACTTCGCCGGCGTTATACCCACCCATGCCGTCGGCCAGAATGGCCAGCCCGAGGCCCGCATCGGCAAACACCGCATCTTCGTTCTGGCCGCGCACCAGCCCCGGGTCGGTCGCCGTCACCATCTCGAGGGCATCGGCCAGCTTTTTCATTGCTCCGCCTCCGTTACCAAGCCGGTCAGGCAGGCGCGCAAATCGGCGGCCATTTGGCTGCCTTGCTGATAGCGCTGCTCGACGTTCTTTTGCAAGGCCTGCTCGATCACTGCCACCACCGCGCCCGGGAGTTGCGGGTTAAGGACGGCGATATCGGTCGGCGCCTCGTTGGCGATCCGGAACATCAACTGGGCCAGGGATTCGCCGGTAAACGGCAGTTGACCGCAGCACATCTGATAGAGCGTGACCCCGAGCGAGAAAAGGTCGGAACGACCGTCGATTTTCTTGCCGGCCAGTTGTTCCGGCGACATGTAGGAAGGCGTCCCGAGCACCATGCCAGTCCGTGTTTTCGACGAGTCTGTAATCCGGGCAATGCCGAAATCGGTCACTTTGACCTGGTCCGAGGCCGGCTCGTACATGATGTTGGCCGGTTTGATGTCGCGATGGACGACGTTGTTGCGATGCGCGTAATCGAGCGCATCGGCCACCCGGGCGATGATCGACAACACATTCGGCAGCGGCAGCAAGGCGCCTGGCTTGGTCTGCGGCACCAGATCGCGGCCCTTCAGGAACTCCATGGCGATATAGGCCAGATCGTGCTCCTCGCCGGCGTCGTACATGGTGACGATATTCGGATGATTGAGGCGGCCGGCCGTTTCGGCCTCGCGGAAGAAGCGCTGCTTGACCTCGGCCAGTTCGTCGGCGTCGAACTCCTGGGCCAGCGCCATGGTCTTGATCGCGACTACCCGGTTGATCTTCGGATCGCGCCCGAGATAGACCACGCCCATCGCCCCCTTGCCCAGTTCTTTTTCCAGCTGGTAACGCCCCAACATCGGCTTCTCGACCTGCGCGTCGCCCAACAGCACGGCGCCGCTCGCCGTTTGTCCGCGTGATCCGGCCAACAGCACGTTATCCGACATCTGCTTGAGACGGGCCAGGCGCTCGGGCAGATCGCGGAACTTGGGATTGAAATCGGCCATGTAGCACAATACCGTTTCCGCCTTGTTGAACTGGCGTTTGCGTTCGTAATCCAGGGCCAGGCTGTAGAGGCTGTCGAGCAGCGCTTCATCGAGCGGGCAGCGGCGGAACTTGTCGAAAGCCAGGTCGAGCATGCCCTGCCCCTGGAAAGCCAGCCCCAGCATGCGATTGGATTCGGCCGACTCGAGATCGGACTTTTCCTTGCCGCGCTCGGTCAGCAGAAAGCGCCGGGTAGTCAGCAGCAGATGGCCGATCAGCAGCAGGCTGCTCGCCCCCATCAGCGGGATCCAGATCCCGGCTCCGAGCATCAGCCCGAAATGGCTGCCAACCAGAGCGACCAGCACGAGCAGGGTGAGCAGCGCACCGACACCCGCCGTCAGACGCGGCAAGACGAACATCAGATAAAGGCCGACCAGCAGCATGGCGCCCAGGCTGACCCAGTTGCCCCAGCGCGGGGTCACGAAAAAATGCTCCTGCAGGAGGCTTGACACCGAATGCGCCAGGATCAGCACCGGCGGCATCGCGGGCGAGAACGGCGTCACCTGCGTCGCCCCCAGGCCGGCCGCCGTCGCCCCGATCAGCACGATCTTGCCAGCATATTTGCTGGCCGGAATCTTGCCGGACAGCACGTCGTAGAAAGAATCGACCGAAAAAGCCGGTCGACCGGCGGACTCCCTGTAGAAGAAGGTATTCATCTCGGTGCTGCGATTGGTCGGTATGCGCAGCTTGCCGAGGCGGACCTCCTGGCCGAGGGTAACCCGGATGTCGGCTGGCCCGAGATTCAGGCTGCGCGCCGCCACCATCAGGGACAGGGCCGGGTAGAACTGGTCGAAATAACGAACGACCAGCGGTTCACTGCGGATCGCCCCATCGGCATCCGGTCGCGCATTCAAATGCCCGAGTGCCAAGGCCTGACCACCCAGCATTTCGATCGGCAGTTGCACCTGCACGGCGCTGGCTGTCTCGCCGTTGGCCTCGGCGACCTGCGGCAAGCGATTCTTGACGACAAAATCGGCCAGTGCACCGTCCGGGCGATCGCGCGCCTCACCCAGTTTAAAGAGGAAAGGCAGGATGACGTTGCCCGCCCGGGCCAGGCTCTCGGCCAGTTGGCGGTCGGTATTCAGGGTCGTTTCCGCCTCGCTGAGCAGGGCAGCGATCCTGGCGGTTTCCGGCGTCTGCGTTACGCCTTCGGCAGCCGCCTGGTTGACGATATCGATCAGGCGGCTGATGTAGCGATAGCCCGGGTCGAGTTGCGCCTCGGAGAAAAACACGGTGCTGGCGATCACCTTGGCCGGCGCACTGGCCAGGCGGTCGATCAGGCGGGCGTGCAGGTCGCGCGGCCACGGCCAGCGGCCCAAATTGGCCAGGCTCGGCTCGTCGATGGCGATAATCGCGATACGTTCGCTAGGCGTGCGGCTCGCCGCCTGCACCCCGATGTCGTAGGCCTTGCGCTCAAGGCTTTGCAGCAGATCGCTCGCCCCGGCCAGCAGCAGGAGCAGCGTCAACAGCCCGCCGAGAAACCATTCCGACCGCCAGAATGCGGCTTTTGCCATCCCCTTTTCCCTTCCATCCCCGTAGCTGCTGCCAAACATCCTTGAAGCATAGGAGTCGGGCATATTTTTACGCCGAGCCCAGGCTCCGGTCAAACCTCATTGCAGCGGGATTTCCACCCCCAGGCCGGTCGCTTCGGCAGCTGCCAGCACCCGTAGGGCAACTGCTAGGTCCTGGATGGCCAGGCCCTGCGACTCAAAGACGGTAATTTGCTCGGCCGACTCCCGGCCCGGCTGGCGACCGATGATCACCTCGCCCAGTTCGACCATCTGGCGCGGCTGCAAGCGCCCCTTTTCGAGCAGCGGCAACAGATCGCCGGCCTCGGCCAGTGCCGTGGCGACGGTATCGACAGCGATCAGGCCGCAGCGCCGCAGCGTCGCCTCCGACAATTCCTGGCGAATCAGCGCATTCGAGCCGGCGGCGTTGATGTGGGTCCCCGGACTCAGCCATACGGCGTCAAACAGCGGCTGTGCGGCAGTCGTCACAGTACCGAGCAGATCACTATCGCGCACGGCCTCTTCGGCACTCGCCGCCGGCACGACGCGGACGCCGGTCTGCTCGCTCAGCCGCTGGCAGAACACGGCCAGCTTGTCGGCCTGGCGCGCGAACACCTTGACGCATTCCAGCGGCAGCGCTTCGCAGATGGCGCGGACGTGCCCCTCGGCCTGCCAACCGGCGCCGAACACGCCAGCCACCTTCGCCTCCGGCCGGGCGAGCCATTTGGCGGCCACCCCGCTCGCCGCACCGGTGCGGATCATGCCCAGATAGTCGGCCTCGATCATCGCCCGCAAACGGCCGCTTGCCGCGTCGAAAAGGTGCACCAGAAAACGGTTACCGCTGCGGTTGCTGGTGTAGGCCTTGTAGCCGAGCACGCCCTGCGCCGGCAAGGCGCCCTGCAGGATGTGCAGGGCCGTCTGCGGCAGTCGGGTCCGTGCCCGCGGCGTGTCCTGCGCCTGGCCGAGCGCCAGGTCGCGATGCGCCGATTCGACAGCTTCCATGGCCATTCCTACGGTCAACAGCTGTTTTACGTCATTTTCCGAAAGAAACAGGGCCATGTTTATTCCTTATACGATCGTCACGTCCTGGCGGGCGAGAATCCGCTGCTCCAGCCAGCGCCCCACTACCACCACGACCAGCGCCCCGACGGCACCGGCCAGCTTCGCCGACCAGGCCGGCAGGGCCGGCAGCACGGCCAGCACCCCAGGGTCGGTAAAAACCATCTGCCCCGCCACGTAGCCGAGCAAGGCCGCACCGAACAACACGATGGACGGAAAGCGTTCCATCCAGTGCAGGATCAACTGGCTCGACCAGACGATCAGCGGAATGCTGACGGCCAAACCGAACAGCAGCAGCGCCAGGCTGCCATGCGCGGCACCGGCAACGGCAATCACGTTGTCGAGGCTCATCACGAAATCGGCGACGATGATGGTCTTGACGGCGCCCCACAAGTTGGCCGAGGACTTGATGTCATGCCCCTCCTCCTCCTCGGGCAGCATCAACTTGACGGCGATCCACACCAGCAGCACGCCGCCAACCAGTTTCAGCCAGGGCAGGTCCATAACCAGCGCGGCAAAAACCGTCAGCACCACACGCAGGCTGACCGCCCCGGCGACGCCCCAGAAAATGCCGGCCTTGCGTTGCTCCGGCGCCAGATTACGGCAGGCGAGTGCGATCACCACGGCATTGTCGCCGGAGAGCACGATATCGATCAGGATGATCTGGCCAACGGCGATCCAGAAAGCGGTAGAAAAAAAGTCGAGTTCCATAAACCTGCAGACGTAAAAAAGGCGGACACGCGGCCCGCCTTTTTGGTTGAGCTAGGCTCGAATTTTACAGCATGGCCTTGAGCAGCTTGGCCATTTCGGACGGATTGCGCGTCACCTTGAAGCCACACTCTTCCATGATGGCGAGCTTGGCATCGGCGGTGTCGGCACCGCCGGAGATCAACGCACCAGCGTGACCCATGCGCTTGCCGGCCGGGGCGGTAACACCGGCGATGAAGCCGACGACCGGCTTCTTCATGTTTTCCTTGCACCACATGGCGGCTTCGGCTTCGTCCGGACCACCGATTTCGCCGATCATGATGACGGCGTCGGTTTCCGGATCGTCATTGAAGGCCTTCATGACGTCGATGTGCTTCAGACCGTTGATCGGGTCGCCACCGATACCGACGGCAGACGACTGGCCGAGACCGATTTCGGTCAGCTGGCCGACGGCTTCGTAGGTCAGGGTGCCGGAGCGGGAGACGACGCCGATGCGGCCCTTGCGGTGGATGTGACCCGGCATGATGCCGATCTTCACTTCGTCCGGGGTAATCAGGCCGGGGCAGTTCGGGCCGAGCAGCAGGGTCTTCTTGCCGCCCTTGGCTTCCTTTTCCTTCATCTTGTTGCGCAGGATCAGCATGTCGCGCACAGGAATGCCTTCGGTGATGCAGATGGCCAGGTCGAGGTCGGCTTCAACGGCTTCCCAGATCGCGGCAGCAGCACCCGGGGGCGGCACGTAGATAACGGAAACGGTGGCACCGGTTTCGGCAGCGGCTTCCTTGACGGAGGCGTAGATGGGGATGTTGAAGATGGACTCGCCGGCCTTCTTCGGGTTCACGCCGGCAACGAAGCATTCCTTGCCGTTCGCGTATTCCTGGCACTTTTCCGTGTGGAACTGACCGGTCTTGCCGGTGATGCCCTGGGTGATGATGCGGGTGTCTTTATTGATGAAAATGGACATTCAATAGCTCCTTACTTGACCGCAGCAACGATCTTGGTGGCGGCTTCGGCCATGGAATCGGCAGAGATGATCGGCAGACCGGAATCCTTGAGGATCTGCTTGCCCATGTCTTCGTTGGTACCCTTCATGCGCACGACGAGCGGCACGGACAGGTGGGTTTCCTTCGCTGCGGCAACGACGCCGGTAGCGATGGTGTCGCACTTCATGATGCCGCCGAAGATGTTGACCAGGATGCCCTTGACCTTCGGGTTCTTGAGCATGATCTTGAAAGCTTCGGTGACCTTCTCGGTCGTCGCGCCGCCGCCGACGTCGAGGAAGTTGGCCGGCTCGGCGCCGAACAGCTTGATGGTGTCCATGGTGGCCATGGCCAGACCGGCACCATTCACCAGACAGCCGATGTTGCCGTCGAGGGAAATGTAGGCCAGATCGAACTTGGAAGCTTCGATTTCGTCAGCGTCTTCTTCGTCCAGGTCGCGCATGGCGACGATTTCTTCCTGACGGTACAGGGCGTTGGAGTCGAAGTTGAACTTGGCGTCGAGCGCCTTGACGGTGCCATCGGCTTCGTGGATCAGCGGATTGATTTCGGCCAGCGAAGCATCCGTTTCCATGTAGCAGGTGTAGAGCTTCTTCAGCGTGTCGATACACTGCGGAATCGAAGCTTCGTTCATGCCCATGCCCTTGGCCAGGGTCATGCCCTGCTCGTCGGTCAGGCCGACCAGCGGGTTCACGAAGACCTTGACGATCTTTTCCGGGGTCTTGTGGGCAACTTCCTCGATATCCATGCCGCCTTCGTAGGAGGCCATGATGGCGACGGACTGCGTGGCGCGATCGGTCAGCGCTGCAACGTAGTACTCGTGCTGGATGTCGGCGCCTTCTTCGATCAGCAGGTGGCGGACCTTCTGGCCTTCCGGACCGGTCTGGTGCGTGATCAGCTGCATGCCGAGGATCTGGCTGGCGTATTCGCGCACTTTTTCGAGGGAGGTTGCGACCTTGACGCCGCCGCCCTTGCCACGGCCACCGGCGTGAATCTGGGCCTTGACGACCCAGACCTTGCCGCCCAGGGTTTCGGCTGCCTTGACCGCGTCATCGACGGTCGTGCAGTGAATCCCGCGCGGAACCGTAACGCCGAATTTCTTCAGGATTTGTTTGCCCTGATATTCGTGAATTTTCATGCGCTTTCCTTGCGTTTAGTTGAGTTGCGAGCAATGAGCGGTGGCCGAAACATCCCCTGACCCCACCCGGTTATACCGTCTTGAGCCCAAAATCTTACCACATACGGAAAAAATTATTGCAGACCAAAATTCATAATTATGGAACCGATTCGACGCCCTGCATGGCCTTGCGCAGCAGCGGCAGCAACATCGCAGCGGCCAGGATCAAACCGGCCACCGCGGCCAGCCAGAATCCGGCCACGCCAAGCGGCGGCGACCAGCGATAACAAAGCCAGGCACCGCCCAGCAAACCGATGCCCCAAAAGCAGAAAGTCTGGACCAGCATCGGCGCAAACGTCACCCGGTAGGCGCGCAAGGCATGGCCGGCCACCGTCTGCAAGGCATCGAAAAACTGGTAAATCGCGACGTAGATGACCAGGCCGACCGCCACCGACCGCACCGCCGGGTCGTCGGTATAGGCAGCGACCAGCGGTTCGGCAGCCAGCCAGAGCAGCAGGCCGGCCAGCGTCGACAAGCCGGCGGCGAGCAGCAAGCCGGCGCGCACCGTGGCATGGGCCCGCGGCCAGTCGCGCCCGCCAACCGCCTGGCCGAGCGCCGCCATCGTCGCAATGGCCAGCGACAAGGGCAGCATGTAAGTCAGGGCCGAGATGTTGGCGACGATCCGGTGACCGGCGACGACGGTGGCGCCAAGCGAAGCGACGAACAGACTGACCAGCGTAAACGAAGTGATCTCGACCAGATTGGACAGCCCCATCGGCAAGCCAAGGCGCAGCAGTTCGCGCCACATCGGCCAATGCGGCCGCTGCCACTGGCTGAATGGCCGGTAACGTGTGCCGAGCGGGCCGTAAGCAAGATAGGCGCCCCCGCTCAGGCAGGCCAGCCAGCCGATCACGATATTGGACAGCGCGCAGCCGACCACCCCAAGCGGTTCGCCCAGCCAACCCTGCAAGGCCAACCCCCAGGCCAGCAGTGCGTGCAGGAAGAGACTGAAGAGACCGATCCCCATCAGCACCCGCGGCTTACCCAGCGCATTGCAAAAGGCATAGAAGGTTCGATAGCAAAGCGCTGCTGGCAGCCCCCAGGCGAGCAGCGCCAAATACTGCCGAACCTTGGCGTCGACCGCGGCATCCATGCTGGCCACACCGAGCAGCGCCCCCGGGTATAGCAGGAAGAGCACACCGGGGATACTGAGCAACAGGGCCAGCCAGAAGCCCTGCTGCAGCACGCCGGCCACTTCGCCATCCCGCCCTGCGCCGTGCAGGTGGGCGACGACCGGCGCCACCGCCTGCAGGATGCCGACCAGGGCGAAAACCACGGAAACATGAATGCCACCGCCAATCGCCACCGCCGCCAGGTCGAGCGGGCTGACGTGGCCGAGGACGGCGGTATCGACCACCATCATGCCGATGGAGGCTAGCTGGGCGATCAGGATGGGAAAGGCATGGGCGAGGAGCCCGCGGGCAGCGGCAAGAAGCATGGGGCGGGATTGTCGCATGACGCAGGTTGCGCCCACCCCTTGCCGACCGCGAAGCCTGCGGTCGACCGGCAAAAACATGACAAATTGATCTGGCTCAACCGGTCCCCCGCCCAGGCAAACGAGAATCTGCCGCTCAGGAGGGAGACAACAATGAAAAAAGGCTTACACGCCATCGAATCGGCCAGCCGCGACGAAATCGCCGCGTTGCAGGTCGAGCGTCTGAAATGGACCTTGCATCACGCCTACGACAACGTGGCGCACTACAAGACCAGCTTCGATGCGGCCGGAATTCATCCGGACGACTTCAGAGAGCTGGCCGATCTGGCAAAATTTCCATTCACCAGCAAGCAGGATCTGCGCGACAACTACCCTTACGGCATGTTCGCCGTACCGCGTGAGAAGGTCGCCCGCATCCACGCCTCAAGTGGCACCACCGGAAAACCGACTGTCGTCGGCTATACGCAGCGGGACATCGACACCTGGGCCGAACTGATCGCCCGTTCGATCTACGCCTCGGGCGGCCGGCCCGGCGACATCGTCCATGTTGCCTACGGCTACGGCCTGTTTACCGGCGGCCTCGGCGCCCATTACGGCGCCGAGAAGCTCGGTTGCACGGTGATCCCGATGTCGGGCGGGCAGACCGAGAAGCAGGTCCAGCTAATCTGCGACTTCAAGCCGAACATCATCATGGTGACACCGTCCTACATGCTGAACATCGCCGACGAATTCCGCCGCCAGGGCATCGACCCGCGCAGCACGGCGCTGCGCATCGGCATCCACGGCGCCGAACCGTGGACCGACGCCATGCGCGGCGAGATCGAGAACGCCTTCGGCATCGACGCCATCGACATCTACGGCCTGTCGGAAGTGATCGGCCCGGGTGTCGCCAACGAATGCGCCGAGAGCAAGGATGGCCCAGTGATCTGGGAGGACCATTTCTACCCGGAAATCATCGATCCCAACACCGGCGAAGTGCTGCCCGAAGGCAGCCAGGGCGAACTGGTGTTCACCTCGCTGAGCAAAGAAGCAATGCCGGTCATCCGCTACCGGACGCGCGACCTGACCCGACTGCTGCCGCCGACATCCCGCGCCATGCGGCGGATCGGCAAGCTCACCGGCCGCTCGGACGACATGCTGATCATTCGCGGCGTCAATGTCTTCCCGACCCAGATCGAGGAGCTGATCCTGCGCCAGGCCAAGCTATCGCCGCATTACGTGCTGGAAGTGACGCGCGACGGCCACCTCGACTCGATCAAGGTCAATGTCGAACTGAAACCGGAGTTCCAGTTCGCCAGCAGCGCCGAGCGGGAGTTCGTGGCGCACGACCTGCAGCACCACATCAAGTCCTACATCGGCATTTCGGCCAGGATCGATGTCGTCGAGGTCGGTGGTATCGAGCGCTCAGTCGGCAAGGCGAAGCGGGTCATCGACAAGCGCCCGAGCTAAGCCCTAAACGATGCGCAGGCGGAGGCTGCCGACACCGTCGACGCCCGCCGCCAGCACATCGCCCGGTACGATCGGCCCGACCCCAGCCGGCGTGCCTGTGTAGATCAGGTCGCCGGCCTCCAGGCGGACCAGCGTCGACAGGTTGGCGATGATGTCCGCCACCTTCCACATCATCGCCGACAGATCGCCGTCCTGGCGGATTTCGCCATTGACGCTCAGCCAGATCCGGCCGTGATCCGGATGGCCGCAAACGGCCACCGGCTGAATGACGCTGACCACTGCCGACTGATCGAAGCCCTTGCCCATATCCCAGGGCTGCCCCTTTTCCTTGGCCCTGCCCTGGATGTCGCGCCGGGTCAGGTCCAGGCCGACCGCGTAGCCGAAAATCAGGCTTTTGGCCGCGTCGACCGCAAGATTCGCCCCGCCCGCCTGGAGAGCGACCACCATCTCGACTTCGTGATGCAGGTTTTTTGTCAGCGGCGGATAAGCAACGCTCAACTCGCCCTCGCCGCTGACCACGGCGTCGCCCGGCTTCATGAAGAAAAACGGCGGCTCCCGCCCATCCGCCTGATCGATCGCCCCCATCTCACGCGCATGATCCGCATAGTTGCGGCCGACGCAAAAAACACGACGCACGGGAAAACGATTCTCGGTACCTGCCACTGGCAAGGCGGCGTTTTGTGGCGGAGGAAATACGAAGCTCATCGGGCACTTTCCAGCAAGATTGATCGAAGGCAAAAGTGTGCAATATTTCCATGCCCGACGGACAGCCCGATGCTAAAGTAAATTCAACATAAATTACTAAATTGAAAAAGTTGAGGGCGTATGAACTCCAACTTGATACGCTTCAGTGCGCTGGGGGCCACGATCTTTTCCGGCTACGCCAGCGCCATAGGGTTTGGCGAAATCACCCTGCACTCCCGGATTGGCGAAGCGGTCCGTGCCGAAGTGCCGGTGCTTGCCGCCAGCGGTGAAGCGCTCGACACCGCCTGCTTCACCCTCGCCGCACTCGGCGGCACCGACCTGCCGGTCATCACCGGGGCGCGCGTTCGTCTGATCCGCAACCAGAACGGCTATCGCCTGCTGATTACCGGTCACAAGCCAGTCACTGAACCCATCTTCATGATCGGCTTACGCGCCCATTGTGGCGTCGACCTGCAGCGCGACTATGTCCTGATGCCGGAAGCACCGCCCTCCCTGAGCGATGTGCCAGTGCCGCCCGCCAGCCTCGCCGCGCCCAGCCAACCGGCCAGAGCGCGCACCTGGCGCGCCAGCGAAGGCGAAACACTGGAAAGCATCGCTGCCGAACTGGCCGGCGGCGACGCCGGCCAGCAACAAAGGACCCTGGCGACCCTTCGCCGCGCCAACCCCGGCCTGAGCGCCGAGGAAGTACTTGCCGAAGGCACCAGCATCCGCCTGACCGCACCCAAACGACGTCCACCACCGCCCGATGCCGAGATTGACGATGCGAGACGGCGCGAAGCGCGTAGTTACGCCCGGGCCGAACTACCCGCCCCACCCCCAAAAAAAGAAGCCCCGCCCATCATCGAGCCGTCCCGGCGCAGCCCTGAAACGGCGCGTGACCGCCTGGTGCTCGGCGCCCCGCCGGCCGACCTCAAGCCGAGCGACAAAGCCGCCCCGCAGCGCCCCAATCTCAGCGAAATGGAAGAGCGGATGCTCAAGCTGGAGACCACGCTGCACAGCCTCAATCAGGAAGTCGACAAGCTCAACCACGCCCTGAGCTTGACGACCGAAGCTCTGGTCGCCCAAAACCAGCTCCAACTGGCCCAGAGCACCCAGCCACCGAGCGTGGCCACTACCGTCGCAACGCCGCCGGTACCGGCCAACACGGCAAAAGGCAACTGGCTTGAACTGCTGCTCAGCGCCCTGGCAGGCGGCAGCGTGGCCGTCGGCCTGGCCGGCTGGCTGGGCCGGCGCCGCGAAGGGAACCGCGACACTGAGATGCCGCTGGCACTATCCGGCTACCGCCCAGAGATACTCGCCAAACCGGCAAAACCGGAAATTCAGACGCCGCTTGCCGCCGCAACGCCGCTCCACACCCCGATACCGGCGGTCGACATCCCGCTCGAGCACATTTCTGCGCTGCCGTCCGACGCTACGGGCACCGACATCGACCTCGACGAATCGGACTCGGCGCTTGAACTAGCCGAGATCATGCTGTCCTTCGGGCGCATCCGTAGCGCCGCCGAAACGCTAGCCCAACATGTCGAGGAAGCCTCACCGGACAACATCCAGTTGTGGAGCATGCTGCTCGACCTCTACCGGCGCGGCGACATGCGCAACGAATACGAAACCCTGCTCCCGAAAATCCGCAAAAAATTCAATGTACACGTCGCCGGCTGGGACGACTCCAGCACGCCGGTTTCCGGACTCAAGGCACTGGAGGACTACGCCCATATCGCCCGGCGCATCGTCAATAGCTGGGGCGAACAGGATTGCATGGACTATCTTTGCGAACTCGCCCATGACAATCGTGCCGGCCAGCGCAGCGGCTTCCCGCTCGAAGTGGTCGAGGAAATCGCCTTGCTGATGCGCGTGCTCGAAACCGGCTACAGCCTGAAACGGCCCAACTAAACCGGATTGTCGATATCGACGAACTCGCAGGCCAGCCCACACTGCTCGGTCAGGTGCCGGGCCAGCGCCTGGACGCCATAGCGCTCGCTGGCATGATGGCCGCAGGCAAGATAGGCGACACCGCTTTCGCGGGCGAGATGCACCGTCTGCTCGGAAATCTCGCCGGAAACATAGGCATCGACGCCCAGGGCGATGGCCTGCTCGAAATACCCCTGAGCCCCGCCGGAACACCAGCCGATGCGCTTTATTGCGCGATTCGGCTCGCCGATCAGCAGCGGAACCCGGCCCAGCGTCCGCTCGATCTGTACGGCCAGCTCCGCCGCACTGCACGGCGCCGCCAGCCGCCCCAGCCAAGCAATGTTCTGCTCGCCGAAATTGCCCTCCGCCAGCCAGCCCAGCCGACTGGCCAACTGGGCGTTGTTGCCGAACTCAGGATGCGCATCGAGCGGCAAATGGTAGGCCAACAAGTTGATGCCATGGGTCAGCAAGGTCCCCAGCCGCTGCCGGCGGATTCCGGTGATGCGGCCATCCTCGCCTTTCCAGAAATAACCGTGGTGCACCAGAATGGCATCGGCCCCGCGTTCGACAGCGGCATCGAGCAGCGCCTGGCTCGCCGTAACGCCGGCGACCAGCCGGCGAACCTCGGCCCGTCCTTCCACTTGCAGGCCATTTGGGCAATAATCCCGAAACTTTCCGGGCTCCAGCAGCCGGTCCAGATATTCCACCAGTTCTTGACGGTTCATTGATACGGTCTTTCATGCAGAGGTTGTGGCTGATTTTTGCACAAACGGTAACCGTTGCGGTTGCGATTCTGTTCGTGCTGACGACGCTGAAACCGGAATGGCTGCCGGCCCGCCCGGCCGTCATCGCCCTCAACGAAGCACCGGCCAATCCCGATGACGACAAGGCCAGCCCGGCTGGCTCCTACCGCGATGCCGCCCGTGCCGCCCTGCCCTCGGTCGTCCATATCTATACGACGCAGGAAATCAAGGCGCAGCGCCACCCGCTGTTCGACGACCCGATTTTCCGCCACTTCTTTGGCGACCGCCCGGAAGGCCAGACGCAACGCAACTCAGGCCTCGGCTCCGGCGTCATCGTCAGTCCGAACGGCTACATCCTGACCAATTTCCACGTCATTGAAGCGGCCGACGACATCCAGGTCTCGCTCAACGACGGCCACACCTATAAAGCCAAGATCATCGGCAGCGACCCGGAATCCGATCTCGCCATCCTGCAGATCAAGGCCGAAAAACTGCCGGCCGTCACTTTCGGCCAGGCCGAAAGCCTGCGCGTCGGCGATGTCGTGCTCGCCATCGGCAACCCCTTCGGCGTCGGCCAGACGGTCACCATGGGCATCGTCTCCGCTCTCGGCCGCTCGCATCTCGGCATTAACACCTTCGAAAACTTCATCCAGACCGACGCCGCGATCAACCCCGGCAATTCCGGCGGCGCGCTGGTCGATATCAACGGCAACCTGGTCGGCATCAACACAGCCATCTATTCGCGGACCGGCGGCTCGCACGGCATCGGCTTCGCGATCCCGGTCTCCAGCGCCCGCAACATCATGGAACAGATCATCCAGAGCGGCGCCGTGACACGCGGCTGGATCGGCGTCGAAGCCCAGGAAATCACCGCCGAACTCGCCGAGTCCTTCGGCCTGCCCGATACCGAAGGCGCCCTGATCGCCGGCGTCGTGCGCGGCAGCCCGGCCGACCTGGCCGGCATTCGCCCCGGCGACGTGCTGCTCGCCGTCAGCGGCAAGGCCGTCAAGGACCCGCAGGTCATGCTCGACCTGATCGCCGCCCTGAAGCCGGATGCCAACGCCGGATTCCGCCTGCGCCGCGACAAGACCATCGTTGAACTGCAGGTCAAGATCGGCAAGCGACCAACGATGCGCGCCGAAAAGGAATAAGCCATGCCCCCGCCGGTCGCCATGACGGCCCCGGCCTTCTGCAGGCCAAGGAGTACGTAAAATGTGCCAACTTCTCGGCATGAACTGCAATGTGCCGACCGACATCTGCTTTTCCTTCACCGGTTTCCAGGCCCGTGGCGGGGCAACCGACGTCCATTCTGATGGCTGGGGCATCGCCTTTTTCGAAGGCAAGGGCACCCGGATCTTTCTTGACCCGCAGCCCTCCTGCTCGTCACCGGTGGCCGAACTGGTCCGTGCCTACCCGATCCGCTCGAAGAACGTCATTGCCCATATTCGCAAGGCGACCCAGGGTGCAATCGGCCTGGAGAACACGCACCCGTTCATGCGCGAGTTGTGGGGGCGTTACTGGATCTTTGCCCATAACGGCAACCTGCTCAACTTCGCCCCGGAACTCGACGGCAGCTTTGTCCCGGTCGGCCTGACCGACAGCGAGCGGGCCTTCTGCTGGCTGCTGCAGCAACTGCGCCAGCGCTTCGGCAGCAACAGCCCGGCCCGCAGTGAACTGTTCGCTGCGCTGCATGCGCTGACGGTGGAAATCGCATCCTACGGCGAGTTCAATTTCCTGCTTTCCAACGGTGATTGCCTGTTCGCTCACGCCTCGACCCAGCTGACCTACATCGTGCGTCAGGCGCCCTTCACCCAGGCTCACCTGAACGATCAGGACGTCACCGTCGACTTCAGTTCGCTGACCAGTCCCGACGACCGGGTGGCGGTGATCGCCACGCAGCCGCTGACCGACAACGAAGCCTGGTTGTCGATGCCACGCGGCACGCTGTGGTGGTTCGAGGAAGGGGAAGTGGTGCAGTCGCTCGCGACCCGGCCCGGGCCCGAGCGCAAAGCCGGCTGATTACTTGCCGGAGAGCTTGCGGAACTCGTCTTCCGCCTGATCCATCGCCGCGTCCATTTTTGCCTCGGCGGCAGCGTCGACCGCTGGGGTTGGCTTCGAAATGAAGCGTGAAGCCAGAATGCCCAACTCGTAGAGCAGACACATCGGAATGGCCAGTGCCAGTTGCGAAACCACATCCGGCGGCGTCACCACTGCAGCCACGACAAAGGCGCCCACAATGAAGTAGGAGCGCCACTCAACCAGTTTTTCAACCGTCACCACGCCGAGCTTGACCAGTACCACCAGCGCCACCGGCACCTCGAAGGCGATACCGAAGGCCAGGAACATGGTCATCACGAAGGACAGGTAAGCTTCGATATCCGGCGCCGGCGTAATGCTCTTCGGCGCAAAGCTGTTTATGAAGTGAAAGACCTGGCCGAACACGAAGAAGTAGCAGAAGGACATGCCCAGCACGAACAGCAGGGTGCTGGAAATGATCAGCGGAATGCCGAGGCGCTTCTCGTGGGCATAGAGCCCCGGCGCAATGAAGGCCCAGGCCTGAAAAAGAATGAAGGGCAAGGCGATGATGAAAGCGACCATCGCCGTCACCTTCAGCGGAACCATGAAGGGCGTAATGACGCCAATCGCCACCATCTTGGTGCCTTCCGGCAGTGCGCTGGTCAGCGGCGCGGCCAGGATGTCGTAAATTACCCCCGGCCCGGGATAGAGACAGAGCCCCCCGAGCACGACGGCCACGGCGATCAGGCTACGCAGCAAACGGTCGCGCAACTCGACCAGGTGCGAAATGAAAGAGTCTTCCTGGGTATCGCTCATGCAGCCGGCTTGTTCAATGTTTCAGTCAACGCGGGCGCACTCTCGGCAACTTGTTTGGTGGCGGCTTCCAGACCAGCGACCGCCTCCTGGGCCGGGGCCTCGACCACGCTGCGCGCCGTTTCGTATTCTTTACGCACGGAATCCTCAAGCGCCCGTGCCGAATCGGTCACCTGCGTTTGCAATTTCTTCAACTCGTCGAGCTGAATTTCGCGATTGATGTCGGATTTGACGTCGTTAACGTAACGCTGCGCCCGGCCGAGCAAATGCCCGAGCGTACGCGCGACCTTCGGCAGTCGCTCCGGCCCGATGACGAGCAGGGCGACGACGCCGATAACCATGAGTTCGGAAAAGCCGATATCAAACATGTTTTAAAGCTTTGGCAACGAACGGGCGAGGCCCGCTCGCCATCAAGACTTGGTCTTTTCCTTGACTTCGACGTCGATGGTTTGTCCACCCACCTGCTGGGTGGGCTGGGTGGGCTGAGCGTCGGCCGGCTTGTCGGCATTCGCTTCCTTCATGCCGTCCTTGAAGCCCTTGACGGCGCCGCCCAGATCCTGACCGACATTGCGCAATTTCTTGGTACCGAAAACCAGCATGACGATGACCAGTACGATCAGCCAGTGCCAAATGGAAAAACTGCCCATGATTGTCTCCTAGATGCGTTTGAGCATGGGGCCGACCGGGTCCGGTCCGCCCACGATATGCGCGTGCAGATGCTGGACTTCCTGCTGCCCCACACGGCCTGTGTTGATGATGACGCGAAAGCCGTCCGGGCTGCCTTGAGCCACCGCAATTTCATTGGCCTTGGCCAGGATTTTGCCAAGCACGACCGTATCGTCGGCGCCAGCCGTCGCCAGCGACGTGATGTGCTTTTTCGGAATGACCAGCACATGGACCGGACGGACCGGGTTGATATCGTTGAAGGCGAGAATATCCTCGTCCTCGAAGACTTTCGTGGCCGGGATCTTGCCTTCGACGATCTTGCAGAAAATGCAGTCGCTCACTTGCTACCCCGCGCCGCCTTTTCGTCGATGCCGGAAATGCCTTCGCGGCGGCGCATTTCCTGCGAAACGTCCTCGATGCTCAAGCCGTAGAAGGCAAGCAGAACCAGCACGTGATAGATCACATCAGTCGATTCCCAGACGATGTTCAGCTTTTTGCCATCCTTGGCGGCCATGATCAGCTCGGCGCACTCCTCGCCGATCTTCTTCAGGATCGAATCCGGACCTTCGGAGAACAGCTTGGCGGTGTAAGACTTTTCCGGATCGGCATTACGACGGGAAGCCAGCGTGTCGGAGAGACGGTGCAGGATGTCATGCGTGCTCATTTATAGATTTCCTTCGGGTCTTTCAAAACCGGATCAGCGGGCAGCCAGCGCTCCCCCTGCAATTCATTGAAAAAACAGCTTTCACGTCCCGTATGACAGGCAATGCCGCCCACCTGTTCAATCGCCAGCAGCAATACGTCGCCGTCGCAATCGGTGCGGATAGCCTTCACTTTCTGGAAGTGGCCCGATTCCTCACCCTTGCGCCACAAGCGCTTTCGCGAACGCGACCAGTATACCGCGTTGCCGGAGGCGACCGTTTCCTGCAGCGATTCGCGATTCATGTAGGCGAACATGACGACCCGCCCGTTTTCGTCCTGGGCGATAGCCGGGATCATGCCTTCGGCGTCCCATTTCAATGCCGCCAGCCAGTCCAGGGAGTTGTCGAGATCGCTCACAAGCGGACTTCGATACCGCGCGACGCCATGTATTCCTTGGCTTGGCGCACGGTGTACTCACCGAAATGGAAAATTGACGCAGCCAGCACCGCATCGGCGCGGCCTTCGGTGACGCCGTCGGCCAGATGCTGCAGATTGCCGACCCCGCCGGAAGCGATCACCGGAATTTTCACCGCGTCGGAGACGGCGCGGGTCAGCGCCAGATCGAAGCCGTTCTTGGTGCCGTCGCGGTCCATGCTGGTCAACAGGATTTCACCGGCACCGAGCATTTCGACCTTTTTTGCCCAGTCGACCGCAGCCAAGCCGGTATCGTTGCGGCCGCCGTGCGTGAACACGTGCCACTGGCCCGGCGCAACCTGCTTGGCGTCGATGGCGACGACAATGCACTGCGAACCAACCTTGCTCGAGGCATCGAAGACCAGATCCGGGTTCTGCACCGCCGCCGTGTTCATCGACACCTTGTCGGCCCCGGCATTGAGCAGCCGGCGAACATCCTCGACCTTGCGCACGCCACCGCCCACCGTCAGGGGAATGAAAACCTGCTCGGCGCAGGCTTCGACGATGTGCAGGATGATGTCGCGCTGATCGCTGGACGCCGTGATGTCGAGGAAAGTGACTTCGTCGGCGCCCTGCTCGTCGTAGCGGCGGGCAATCTCGATCGGGTCGCCGGCATCGCGCAGGTCGACGAAGTTGGTCCCCTTGACGACGCGGCCAGCCGTGACGTCAAGACAAGGGATGATGCGTTTGGCGAGCATCAGGCGCCCGCTTTGACCATGAGTTCGTCGGCCATCTTCTGCGCCGCAGCAAAATCCAGCGAGCCGTCGTAGACGGCACGGCCAGCAATGGTGCCGACGACGCCTTCGCCCTCCACCGCGCACAAGGCCTTGATGTCGTCGAAATTGGAGAGGCCGCCGGAAGCGATGACCGGAATGGTCAGCGCCTGGGCGAGGCGTACCGTCGCATCGATATTGAGGCCGGAAAGCATGCCGTCGCGGCCGATGTCGGTATAAATGATCGACTCGACGCCGTAATCCTCGTATTTCTTGGCCAGATCGACCACGTCGTGGCCAGTCAGTTTGGACCAGCCATCGGTCGCCACCTTGCCGTCCTTGGCATCGAGGCCGACGATGATGTGACCGGGGAAGGCGACGCAGGCATCGTGCAGGAAGCCGGGGTTCTTGACCGCGGCAGTGCCGATGATGACGTAGGACAGACCGCCGTCGAGGCAGGCCTCGATGGTGTCGAGATCGCGGATGCCGCCACCGAGCTGAACCGGGATGTCATCCCCGACAACGTCGAGGATGGCGCGGATTGCCGCGGCATTTTTCGGCTTGCCGGCAAAGGCGCCGTTCAGGTCGACCAGATGCAGGCGACGGGCGCCTTGCGCGACCCAATGGCGGGCCATGTCGGCCGGGCTATCGGAGAAAACGGTGGCCTGTTCCATCAGGCCCTGCTTCAGACGAACGCACTGGCCGTCCTTCAAATCAATGGCGGGAATAATCAGCATGTGGGGGTATCAGAAAAGTAGAAACTCGACGGATGCGTATCAGGGACGCCACTCAACAAAATTCTTCAGGAGTTGCAGACCATCGCGAGCGCTTTTCTCGGGGTGGAATTGAACCGCGAAGATATTATCCCGGCCTACTGCACAGGTAAAGGGGATGCCGTACTCGCAGACGCCGGTGGTCAGCGCCGGATCGGCCGGCTGCACGCAGTAGCTATGCACGAAATAGAAGCGGGCGCCGTCTGCAATGCCGGCCCACATGGCATGCGGTTTCTGCTCCACCTCGTTCCAGCCCATGTGCGGCACTTTCAGGCGCAGGCCGTCGGCGCCCAGCATCTTGTCCTCGGGGAAGCGCTTGACCTCACCCGGAAAGATACCCAGGCCCGGCACGTTGCCTTCGTCGCTATGCGCGAACAGCATTTGCTGGCCGATGCAGATGCCGAGAAAGGGCTTGTCCTTGGCTGCCTGCAGCACGGCGGCGCGCAGGCCGCGGGCATCCAGTTCGCGCATGCAGTCGGGCATCGCGCCCTGACCGGGAAAGACGACGCGCTCTGCCGCCGCGACGACGGCCGGATCGGCGGTGACGATGACCTGCTTGTCGCCGGCCACATGCTCCAGCGCCTTCGACACCGAGCGCAGGTTCCCCATGCCGTAGTCGATGACGGCAATCGTCTTGCCTGCCGCCGTCACAGCGAGCCCTTCGTCGAGGGCATGACGCCGGCCATGCGCGCATCGGGCGTCACCGCCATGCGCAGCGCGCGGCCGAAGGCCTTGAAGATGGTTTCCGCCTGGTGATGGGCGTTCTTGCCGCGCAGGTTGTCGATATGCAGGGTCATGCCGGCGTGGTTGACCAGGCCGTGGAAGAATTCGCTGAACAGATCGACATCGAAGCTGCCGATCGCGGCGCGCGTGAAATCGACATGCATTTCCAGCCCCGGGCGACCGGAGAGGTCGATGACAACGCGCGACAGCGCCTCGTCGAGCGGTACGTAGCTGTGACCGTAGCGGGTCAGGCCCTTCTTGTCGCCCCAGGCCTTGGCCAGCGCCTGACCGAAGGTGATGCCGATGTCCTCGACCGTATGGTGGGCATCGATGTGCAGATCGCCGTTGGCCTGGATATCGAGATCAATCAGGCCGTGCCGGGCAATCTGGTCGAGCATGTGATCGAGAAAGGGCACGCCGGTGGCGAACTTGCCCTGACCGGTACCGTCGAGATCGAGACGCACGGTAATCTGCGTCTCCAGCGTGTTGCGAGTAATTTCGGCTTGCCGCATGGATAAAGGCTGCAAAAGGCGTTTGAACGGAGGGCCATGATACCATTTCGGCCTACTTTTAAGCTTTCCGTGAAAACCCCCATGAGTCGCTTCTGGAGCCAGGTCGTCCGCGACCTAACCCCCTACGTGCCGGGCGAGCAGCCCAAGCTCGCCAACCTGATCAAGCTCAACACCAACGAGAACCCTTTTCCGCCGTCGCCCAAGGTGCTGGCGGCGATTCAGGGCGAGTTGGGCGACGATGCGGCGCGCCTGCGCCTTTACCCCGATCCGAATGCCGACCTGCTGAAGAGTGCCATCGCCAAGACACATGGCGTCACTGCCCAGCAGATTTTCGTCGGCAACGGCTCCGACGAGGTGCTGGCCCATGTTTTCATGGCCCTGCTCAAGCACGATCAACCGATCCTCTTCCCGGACATCACCTACAGTTTTTATCCTGTTTATTGCGGGCTGTATGGCGTCGCTCACGAAAGCGTGCCGCTGGCCGATGATTTCACGATCAATCCGGCCGATTACCGCGGTCGACCGAACGGCGGCATCATTTTCCCCAACCCGAATGCGCCAACCGGCCGCCTGCTGGCGCTCGATGCCATCGAGCAGATCCTCCAGGGCAATCCGGATTCGGTGGTCGTCGTCGATGAGGCCTATGTCGATTTCGGCGGCGACAGCGCCATTTCGCTGGTCGATCGTTACGACAACCTGCTGGTCATCCACACCATGTCCAAGTCCCGCTCGCTGGCCGGGTTGCGCGTCGGTTTCGCGATCGGCCACCCGGCGCTGATCGAGGCACTGGAACGGGTCAAGAACAGCTTCAACTCCTACCCACTGGATCGCCTCGCCATCGTCGGCGCTGTCGCCGCAATGGAAGACGCAGATTATTTCCAGCAATGCAGCCGCGCGGTTATTGCCACTCGCGACACGTTGACCGCCGGACTGCAAGCACTCGGCTTCGAAGTCCTGCCCTCGGCCGCCAACTTCATCTTCGCCCGCCATCCACAGCGCGACGCCGCGCAACTGGCGCAGGCGCTGCGCGAAAAGAGCATCATCGTCCGCCACTTCAAGCTGCCGCGCATCGATCAGTTCATGCGGATCACGGTCGGCACGGACGCCGAATGCCAGGCACTGACCGACGCCCTGACCGGCATCCTGAACTAGGGGAACACGCGATGCAGAATATCAACTTTGACGAAGCCATCCGCCTGCACAACACCTGGCGTAGGCAGTTCATGACTGCCTTCGCGGCGGGCAGCTATGCCGACATGCCGCTTTCGGACCATCGCAGCTGCACCCTCGGCCAGGCCCTCGCCGCGGCGACCGGCGCCGGCGCCGAGCAGCCCGAGTTCCAGCGGCTGATCGCGGTGCATAAGCGCTTCCACGCCATCGCCAACGAAATCCTCGAACTCAGCGTGAACGGCATGGCAGACTCCGCCGACCTGATGCTGCCCGAACTGGCCGATCAGTCGCACCGCCTCGCCAACCTGCTCGACGAACTGCGCTCCCACCAGAGCGCTATCGGCCAGGCCTGAACACTAGACCCAGCCCAACAGTCCGATCAGCGCCCCGGCGCCGATCAGCCACAGCGGGTGCAGTTTCGTTCGCAAATTGACCGCGACGCTGACCGCGACCAGCCCCCACGCGGCAGGGCCAAAGCCGGCAGCCTGCGCGATCAGCGTCGCCCCGGAAAAAACGAGGCCAACCGCCAGCGGTGCCACCCCCAAGCTGATCGCCTTTTGCCAGCGCCGGCCAGCAAAACTCTCCCAGCGGTCGATCAACAAGTAAATCAATACGCTCATCGGCAGACACATGGCCAGCGTCGCGGCCAGCGCACCGAGCAGTCCGGCAATTTCCCAGCCGATCAGCGTCACGACCAGCACGTTCGGCCCCGGTGCCGCCTGGGCAATGGCATAGAGATGGGTAAAGGTGGTGTCATCGAGCCAGTGGTGGTTATCGACCACGACCCGGTGCATTTCCGGCAGCAGCGCCGTGGCGCCGCCGAAAGCAACGAAAGAAAGCAGCGCAAATTCGAGGAAGAGTTCGACGACAAGGGTCATCGCCGCCCCAACTTCCAGTAGGCAACCCCACCGGCCAGCAGCAGGCCGGCGATCATCACGGCTGGCATCGGCCAGCGCAGGCCGGCAATGGCTGCTGCGGTCAACGCTGTAAACGGCAGGAAAACGGGCTTGTCCTTGAGCGCCATGCCCATCCGCCAGGCCATCGCGAACAATAGGCCGCAACCGACGGCGGCAATGCCGCGCAGCATGGATTGGGCAAGCGGCAAGCTACCGTAGCGGTCGTAGAGCATTGCGAGCAGCAAGACAATGGCGAACGGCCCCGCCAGCAGGCCAAGCGGTGCCACGATGGCGCCGGCCACGCCCTGATAGCGCTTGCCGACGACGACGGCCAGGTTGATCACATTCGGCCCCGGCAGGAACTGGCAGAGACCGAGCTGGGCATTGAACTCCTCGGCTGTCATCCAGGCTTTTTGTTCGACCAGCATGCGGCGGGCGAAAGGCAGCACGCCACCGAAGCCAGACAGTCCGACGGCGGAAAAGCCCAAAAAAAGCGCCCGGAGGTCCGGGCGGCTTTGGCTTTCTGTGACCGCTGCGGTCAACGCCGTTTCCCGGCCAATTTCCGACTCAATCTTCCAGCCGGAACTCAGCCGACTTGGCGTGCGCCGGTAAACCTTCACCATGCGCCAGCGTCGAGGCGATCCGGCCTAGAGTCTGGGCGCCGGCTTTCGAAACCTTGATCAGGCTGGTCCGCTTCTGGAAATCGTAAACGCCGAGCGGCGACGAGAAGCGTGCGCTGCCGGAGGTCGGCAGTACGTGGTTCGGGCCGGCACAGTAGTCGCCGAGCGATTCCGAGGTGTAGTGGCCGATGAAGATGGCCCCGGCGTGGTGGATCTTACCCACCCACGGGTCCGGGTCAGCCAGCGCCAGTTCGAGGTGTTCCGGCGCGACGCGGTTGGCGATGGCGACCGCCTCCTCCATGTCACGAACCAAAATGAAGGCACCGCGATTGCGCAGCGAGGTTTCAATCACTTCGCGGCGCGGCATGGTCGGCAGCAGTTTTTCGATGCTGGCCTGAACGCGCTCGATATAGGCGGCATCGGTACAGATCAGGATTGATTGCGCCAGTTCGTCGTGCTCGGCCTGCGAGAAGAGGTCCATCGCCACCCAGTCGGGGTCGCCGGAACCGTCGGTCACGACGAGAATCTCGGAGGGGCCTGCCACCATGTCGATACCGACGATGCCGAAAACCCGGCGCTTGGCGCAGGCGACATAGGCATTGCCGGGGCCGACGATCTTGTCGACCTGCGGCACGGTTTGCGTGCCGTAAGCCAGCGCCCCCACCGCCTGCGCGCCGCCGATAGTGAACACACGGTCAACGCCGGCCAGACAGGCCGCCGCCAGGACCAGCGCGTTGTGCTCGCCGCCCGGGGTCGGAACGACCATGATCAGTTCCTTGACGCCGGCGACCTTGGCCGGAATCGCGTTCATCAGCA
Source organism: Dechloromonas hortensis (assembly GCF_009469765.1). Taxonomy (GTDB): domain Bacteria; phylum Pseudomonadota; class Gammaproteobacteria; order Burkholderiales; family Rhodocyclaceae; genus Azonexus; species Azonexus hortensis. The sequence goes on along the minus strand of NZ_SSSQ01000010.1, from coordinate 97,877 downwards.
CCGACGACGGATAGGCCGCCTTGCCGCCCGGCACGTAGAGGCCGACTCGGTCGAGGGGGGTGATCATCTGGCCAAGCATGGTGCCATCGGCCTCGGTGTAAGACCAGCCTTCCAGACGCTGCTTCTCGTGATAGACGCGAACGCGCTGGGCGGCCGCTTCCAGCGCCTGACGCTGTGCCGCCGGCAGACTGTCGAGAGCCTTCTGCATCTCGGCTTTCGACAACTCCAGATCGGCCATGCCGCCGGCCGTCAGACGGTCGAACTTGTTGCTGTATTCGACGACTGCCGCATCGCCGCGCGCCTTGACGTCGGCCAGGATGCCGATCACGGTGCGCTCGATACCTTCGTCCTGCGCCGCCTCGAAAGCGAGCAGCGCGTCCATTTTTGCCGTGAAATCGGCGTCTACCGTAGCAAGGCGTTTGATGGCGACCATGGGCTTACTTCTCCACCGCCTGGGCAAAGGCGTCGATAATCGGTTGCAGGGTTTCGCGCTTGACCTTGAGCGAGGCCTGATTGACGACCAGCCGCGAGGAAATCGGCATGATGTCCTCGACCGCGACCAGCTTGTTGGCCTTCAATGTGCCGCCGGTCGATACCAGGTCGACGATGGCGTCGGCCAGGCCGGCCAGTGGTGCCAGCTCCATCGAACCGTAGAGCTTGATCAAATCGACATGGACGCCCTTGCTGGCGAAATGCTCCCGCGCCGTCTTGATGTACTTGGAAGCCACCTTGAGGCGAGCGCCCTGGCGCACAGCGTTCTGGTAATCGAAACCTTCCGGCACGGCGACCATCATCCGACACTTGGCGATATTCAGGTCGAGCGGCGAATAGAGCCCCTCCCCCCCATGCTCGATCATCACGTCGCGGCCGGCGACGCCGAGGTCGGCCGCACCGTACTGGACGTAAGTCGGCACATCGGTGGCGCGCACGATGACGACGCGGACTTCGGGACGATTGGTCTCGATGATCAGCTTGCGCGATGTTTCCGGATTTTCGGTCGGGACGATCCCCGCCGCTGCGAGCAGCGGCAGGGTTTCGTCAAAAATGCGGCCCTTGGACAGGGCAATGGTGATGGTCGTCACGGGGGCTCTTGCTAAAAGGGCGAAAGCGCCATTTTAGCAGAGCCCTACAGATAGCCGAGGTGACGAGGCGAGCAAAGCGCGAAATCCGAGACAAAGGTGACCAACATCACCCCGGCCCGCCTCTTTCAGACTTAGCCAGAACGGCGGACGCGGCCCGGCAAGCCCGGGCCTGCAAGGCGCTGCCACCAGGACACAGGTGTGCCAAGGCGGCGACGATGAAAGTTCCTCGCTGCACTGCTGCCTCCTGATGAGCCGGCCCCAGCACACTAGGTACAACCTAAAACCGCGCCACGTAAACGCAAAAAAGCCCGGCGAACCGGGCTTCTTTCAGCTTGCGCTATCGCTTGGCTTATTCAACCGGGCGAATGTTGGCAGCTTGCTTGCCCTTCGGGCCGGTGACGATATCGAAGGTCACCTTTTGGTTCTCGGCCAGGGTCTTGAAACCATTGCCTTGAATTGCGGAGAAGTGAGCGAACAGGTCTTCGCCGCCTTCAGACGGGGAGATGAAGCCGAAGCCTTTAGCGTCGTTGAACCACTTAACGGTACCATTTGCCATTTTTAGCATCCTTGGTAAAAAATATACAGGTGGACAATAAATTGTCCGGGAAATACGAGATCAAGACCGAGGAGCTGGCAAACCGAAAAGCTGGCAGCTAGAAGCTACTAGCAGGGTACGGCGTAGGCACAAAACACTGCCTGGAAATCCCGAAGTTCAGAGTATGGACCTCGATTCCGATTAATGCAAAGTATTTTTTGGAATTACCACCACCCCACACCAAAAGGCGACCAAATCAACGAATAAACAACATTTATAAAACAACAACGGGGCCGGTCACCCAGCCCTAAGGCATGCCGCAGAAGCGACATGCCTGCGGCCAGGCTTAGTGCACGCGCTTGACGCTGGCCCCAAGTTTTGCCAATTTTTCCTCGATCCGCTCATAGCCGCGATCGAGATGATAAATGCGGTCTATCAGCGTTTCTCCCTGGGCAACTAGGGCGGCAATGACCAGCGAAGCAGAAGCACGCAGATCGGTCGCCATCACCGTCGCCCCTTCCAGCCGGTCCACACCACGGACGATGGCATTGTTGCCCTCGATCTGGATATTGGCCCCGAGACGCATCAACTCGTTAACATGCATGAAGCGGTTTTCGAAAATGGTTTCCCGGATGGTCGCCACGCCATCGGCCACACAGTTGATCGCCATGAACTGCGCCTGCATGTCGGTCGGAAAAGCAGGATACGGTGCAGTACGAAGACTGACTGCCTTCAGGCGCTGTGGCGCAACCAGACGGATTGCATCGCGTTCGACGGTAATTTCACAACCGGCATCCATCAACTTATCGACCACCGTATCGAGATAGGCGGCGGACGTCTTGACCAGACGAATATCGCCCCCGGTCGCCGCAGCGGCACACAAATAGGTCCCGGTCTCGATCCGGTCAGGCATGATCGAATGTGTCGCACCATGCAGTTTATCGACACCGTGGATACGAATGACATCGGTCCCCGCTCCCGAAATCCGGGCACCCATGCTGACCAGGCAGTTGGCCAGATCGACCACTTCCGGCTCGCGCGCAGCGTTTTCGATGATCGTCTCACCGTCGGCCAGACAAGCCGCCATCATCAGGTTTTCGGTACCGGTAACGGTCACCATGTCGGTACAGATGCGGGCGCCCTTCAGGCGCGCCGCCTTGGCATGAACATAACCCTGCTCGACCTTGACTTCGGCCCCCATCGCCTGCAAGCCCTTGATGTGCTGGTCGACCGGCCGAGCGCCAATCGCGCAACCGCCGGGCAGCGACACCCGTGCCTCGCCACAGCGCGCCAGCAGTGGCCCCAGCACGAGGATCGAGGCGCGCATGGTCTTGACCATCTCGTAAGAGGCGATCGGGTTGTTGAGCCCGCCGCCGTTCAAGACCAGGCCATCAACCCCGTCCATGGTCACGCCCACCCCCATTTCGGCCAACAGGCGGAGCATCGTCGAAATATCGTTGAGATGCGGCACATTGGTCAGATGCAATGGCTCAGTGGTCAGCAAGGAAGCGCAAAGGATCGGCAGCGCCGCATTCTTGGCACCGGAAATTGCCACTTCGCCGGAGAGGGCACTGCCGCCCTGAATCAATAATTTATCCACGCTGGGCGCTCCACTCTTCCGGGGTCAATGTTTTGAACGACAGGGCATGCAATTCACCGGAGTCAAATCTTGCCTTGAGGATTTTATTCACGTGCTGCTGACGCTGGACGCGGTTCTTGCCGACAAACTCCGCACTGACCACAAGGGCCTCGAAGTGCTGCCCGTCGCCATCCAGGGCGAGGTGTTCGCAGGTCATGCCGGCGAGTATGAGTTGCTTGATCTGGTCAGGGTGCATCATGTTTAAGCTCTTAGTTTCCAGCCCCGCTTGAGCAGACTCAGAGTCAGCGCAAAGACGACAGCGAAGCAGGCGACAACAACCGTCAGGCTGATCTCGGGTGCCACATCCGAGACACCGAAAAAGCCATAGCGGAAGCCATCAATCATGTAAAAAACGGGATTGTAATGCGACAGGCGCTGCCAAAATTCGGGCAGCGTGTAAATCGAATAGAAGACGCCAGAGAGCATAGTCAGCGGCATGATCAAAAAGTTCTGGAAAGCTGCCAACTGGTCGAATTTCTCTGACCAGATTCCGGCAATCATGCCCAGCGCCGCAAACAGTCCGCCACCGAACAATGCAAAGGCGAAAATCCAGAGCGGCGCAACAATTTTGAGCTCGGTAAACCAGACTGTCGCCAGCAACACACCAAGCCCCACCATCAAGCCGCGCGCTACTGCCGCCAAAACGTAGGCGGCAAAAAAGGCACTGTAGGGAATCGGCGGCAACAGCACGAAAATGATCGAGCCGGTAATCTTGGCCTGAATCAGGCTCGATGACGAATTGGCAAAGGCATTTTGCAAAACCTGCATCATCACCAGCCCCGGCACCAGAAAGGTCGTATAACGCACGCCGTGCACCTGCACGTGTTCGTCGAGCACGTGACCGAAAATCAGCAGGTAGAGCAGCGCTGTCAGCACCGGCGCGCCGACGGTCTGGAAGGCCACCTTCCAGAAACGCAGCAATTCCTTATAGAAGAGCGTCCAGAAACCGATCATTGGTTCATCGTCCGCACAAAGACATCTTCCAGCGTACCGCCGGGATGGGCGGCCATCAGGTTGGCCGTGGTATCAAGTGCGATGACGCGGCCCTGCTTCATCAGGGCGATCCGACCGCACAAGGCCTCGGCCTCCTCGAGATAATGCGTCGTCAAAATGATGGTATGCCCTTCACCGTTCAGGCGGCGGACAAACTGCCACAAGCCCTGTCGCAATTCGACATCGACGCCGGCCGTCGGCTCATCCAGCACGATCACCGGCGGCTTATGGACCAACGCCTGGGCAACCAGCACCCGTCGCTTCATCCCGCCGGACAGGCGACGCATATTGACCTCGGCCTTGCTGGTCAAGTCGAGGTTTTCGAGAATCTCGTCAATCCAGTCATCATTCTTGCGAATACCGAAATAGCCGGACTGAATGCGTAGCGTCTCCCGCACATTGAAGAAGGGATCAAAGACCAGTTCCTGCGGCACCACGCCGAGCAAACGGCGCGCCTCGCGAAAATCCTTGACGACATCGTGCCCCATGACTTTCAGGGAACCGGAATCCGGGCGCAGCAAGCCGGCCAGCGAGGAAATCAGCGTCGTCTTGCCAGCGCCATTCGGGCCGAGCAACCCGAAAAACCCCCCTTGCTCGATCTCCAGGGAAACACCGGCCAGTGCTTTCAGCGAACCGAAATGCTTGACGACATCAATAATGGAAACGGCAGCGACCATTGCGATGAATGGCACCTCAAGCGAGGGGCAGCAACTCCGAAACGCCGTACAACTCGGCCAGCGAACGCACGCCCGCCGGAATATGGGCAAATTTGACGGTCGACCGCGCGGCTTCGGCCGATCGCAACCAGCCGAGCATCACGGCAATGGCTGAAGAGTCAGCCTCGCTGACTTCGGAAAAATCAAAGACCTGCTCGCCTGCCATTAAAGCAGAACGGCCTGCTTCAAGCAGGCCGCGCGCATTGGCCATGACAAGGGGCACCTTGACAAGAAGGTGCCCGGCCACCTGTTCGATCATTTTTTTTCTGCCTTGGCGAGATTTGCTTCCAGCGACTTGTTCTTGGCGCTGATCGAGGCGATCAAACCATCAACCCCGCCGTTACGCACCTCCTGGCCAAACTGGTCGCGATAATTGGTAACCAAACTAATACCGGCCACCACGACGTCGTAAACCTTCCAGCCGCCATCCAGCTTTTCCAGACTGTAATCCAGTTGCACCGGCTTGCTCCCCGGTTGCAGCACTTCGGTCCGCACCAGCACATCGGTCTCGCCAGCATTCATCTTGAATGGCTTATAGACGATCTTCTGGTTCTTGTAGCCGGTCAAGGCATTGGCATAGGTACGAACCAGCAAGGTCTTGAACTCATGCGTCAAGGCTTGCTGCTGTGGCGGCGTCGCCTTTTTCCAGTCCTTACCCATGGCCAGCGCGGTCATGTGCGGAAAATTGAAATGCGGCAACACCTTCTTGTCGACCAGGTCGATCACCTTCTGCGTGCTGCCGCCCTGGATATCCTTGTCCTTGCGAACAATCTCCAGCACCTCCTCGGTCACCTGCTGCACCAAGGCATCCGGCGCTTCCTGTGCGTGCGCAGAAGCAATCAGCGAACCCGCAAAAACAACGGCAAAGAACTGTTTAATCATCATTTTCCCAACAATCAATCTTCAAGCCGCGGCGGGCGGCCATCAAAAATCTGGTTACGGCGACGCTGCAAGTAAGCATCGCGAATATAGGCATACTTGTCGAGCGCCGCTTCCTCGACCACCTTGTCGGCCGGCAACAGGCTGGCGCGAATATCGACGAAACGCAGAGCAACCATGCTGTTGCGCGTCGAAATTGGGCGCACGCGCCATACCGGATCGACATAGGAATCAATAGCCCAGCCAGCGGTATCGCGCGCGGTACGGGGACCGATTACCGGCCAGAACAGGTAGCCGCCATCACCGACGCCCCACACCGCCATGGTCTGGCCAAAATCCTCTTCATGCTTCTCCAGCCCCAATTCGCTGGCCACATCGAACAATCCGAAAATGCCCACTGTCGAATTGATCAACAAACGTCCGACATCGACTCCCGCATCAGCGAACTTACCCTGCAGTGCGCTATTTGCACCAATCCACAGATCGCCGACATTGCCAAAGAAGTTGCCAAACCCTGCCTTTACCGGCAGCGGAGCAACGTGGTCATAAACCTGGGCAACCGGCTTGGCGGCATATTTATCCACCACTTCGTTGACTGCGAACATGCTGCGATTGAAGCCCTCGTAAGGGTCACGCGGATTGCCCTCGGCCAAAACACTGCCCGCACACGCCAGCAACACGCCTCCTCCAACCAGCCATTTGCTGCATGCCCGCATCACCCAAGCCCCTTGCTTCAACGTCATTTTTTATCCTGTCCGTCCGCTGCCTTGCTGAAAAGAAACTGGCTGATCATTTTCTCGAGAACGACGGCAGATTGCGTCTTGGCAATCGTGTCGCCGGCCTTCAACATTTTTTCGTCGCCCCCAACGTCAAGGCCGACATATTGCTCACCAAGCAAGCCCGCCGTATAAATCGATGCGAAAGTATCTTTCGGGAACTGGTAACGACCGTCGACATTCAGGGTCACCACCGCCTCGTAGCTCACCGGGTCAAACTTGATCTCGGCAATCCGGCCGACCACGACACCAGCGCTCTTCACCGGACCGCGCACTTTTAACCCGCCGATGTTATCAAACTTGGCCTGCAGCACGTAAGTCTCAGACATGTGCGCAGACGAGAGGTTGCCCACCTTGAGTGCCAAAAACAACAAAGCTGCGATACCCAATGCGACAAAAAAGCCGACCCAGAGGTCGAGGACGGTACGGTTCATGAAGCTCCCCGAAACATGAAGGAAGTGAGAACGAAATCAAGTGCCAGTATAGTCAGCGCTGAAGTGACCACGGTGCGAGTAATCGCCCGCGACACACCTTCGGCGGTCGGCACGGAATCGTAACCTTCGAAAACAGCAATCAGCGAAACCGCGATGCCAAAGACAAAACTCTTGATGACGCCATTCCAGACGTCGTAACGCCAGTCGACGCCGGCCTGCATCTGCGACCAGAAGGCACCATCATCGACACCGATGAAGACAACGCCGATCAACCAGCCACCGAGCACTCCCATCGCCGAGAACATTGCGGCAAGCAGCGGCATCGCGACCACGCCGCCCCAGAAGCGCGGCGCCACGACCCGGGCAATCGGATTGACCGCCATCATGTCCATCGCCTTCAGTTGTTCGGTCGCCTTCATCAAACCGATTTCGGCCGTCACCGACGAACCGGCGCGCGAAGCAAAGAGCAGGGCTGCCACCACCGGCCCGAGTTCGCGGGTCAGCGACAGCGCCACCAGGACGCCGAGCGCCTCGGTCGAACCGTAGCGCTGCAGCGTCTCGAAACCTTGCAAGCCCAAGACCAAGCCGACGAACAAGCCGGAGACGAGAATGATCAGTAGCGACAGCACGCCACTGAAATAGATTTCCCGCAGGGTCAGCGGCAACCGACGAAATGAGGTGCCAGAAAGCCTCAGAATGGCAACGAAGAAACGGGCGGCGAAACCCAGTCGCCAGATACGTTCGACCGTTGCATGCCCCAACTTACGGATCAACGAGGCCGGGCTAAACACGCGTCACTCCGGCCAGCAACTCCTGCCGAATGGAGGGCGCGGGATAGTCGAAGTGCACCGGCCCTTCGACCTCGGCATAGACAAATTGATGCACGAAAGGATCTTTCGAGGCGCGAATTTCGTCAGGCGTTCCTTCCGCCACAACGCGGCCGCCATTGAGGAAATAGATGTAATCAACGATCAGCAAGGACTCGTGAATGTCGTGCGTCACCATGATCGAGGTCGCCCCGAGCGCGTCATTCAACTTGCGGATCAACTGGCCGATCACGCCCAGCGCGATCGGATCAAGGCCGGTAAACGGTTCGTCGTACATGACCAGCATCGGGTCAAGCGCCACCGCCCGCGCCAGGGCCACCCGCCGGGCCATGCCGCCGGAAAGTTCGCCCGGCATCAGCTTGCGCGCACCGCGCAGACCGACCGCCTCAAGTTTCATCATGACCAGGTCGCGGATCATTTCTTCCGACATGTCGGTATGTTCGCGCAGCGGGAAAGCGACGTTGTCGAAAACCGACATGTCGGTGAACAAGGCGCCAAACTGGAAGAGCATCCCCATCTTCCGGCGCAGGCGGTACAACTCAGCCTCCGACATTTCACAGACCTGATGCTTTTCCAGACGCACCCGCCCGCCGGTTGGCCTCAATTGCCCCCCGATGCAGCGCAGCAGGGTGGTCTTGCCACAGCCGGAACCACCCATGATGGCGACTACCTTGCCACGCGGAATCTTCATGTTGATTCCCTGCAGCACCGGCCGGCCGTCGTAATTGAATTGAAGGTCCTCGATATCGACCAAAATGTCGTCGGGCAAAGCGTTTCCTCGGAAAAAGTCGGCCGATTTTAACAGAACAGGGGCCCGTCGCCGGGAAGCGACGCGGCTATAATCGAGCAAATTTTTCACATGGAATAAATTGCCTGTGCCTGTTGCCAAGCCGCTGCTGCTGATTGTCGATGACGACTCGCTGATCAGCGAGTCGCTGAGCTTTGCGTTCGCACAGGAATTCGATGTCGTCACCAGCCACTCCAGGTCGCATTGTCGCAGCCTGCTCCGGCAACTCCGCCAGGCACCGCAACTGGCCCTGGTGGATCTCGGCCTGCCGCCGCTGCCGCACCGCCCCGACGAAGGCTTCGCCCTGATCGGCGAGTTGCTGGCCCTGTCGCCGGAAATGAAGATCATTGTCCTCTCCGGCCAAAACGACGACGACAACGCTCGCCATGCCCGCACACTGGGTGCCGTCGAGTTTGTCGGCAAACCGTGCGACCCAGCCAGACTGGCCACGCTGCTGCGCCAGTCGCTGTCCTTCTCGCCCCCCCAAAGCGCGGAGCCGCCCAGCGGCCTGGTCGGCGAAAGCCCGCCCATGCAAAGGCTGCAACTGCAGCTCGGGCAGTATGCCAACCTGGCTTTCCCGGTATTGATCGAGGGTGAATCGGGGAGTGGCAAAGATATCGTGGCCACTCACTACCTGCACCGGATGACCGAACGGCGGGAAAAGCCCTTTCTTGCCCTGAATTGCGCCGCCATCTCGCCAACCCTGCTCGAGCCGACACTGTTCGGCTATGCCCGCGGCGCCTTTACCGGCGCCACGGCAAGCAAGAGCGGCTATTTCGAGGATGCCGACAGCGGCACGCTGTTCCTCGACGAAATCGGCGAGTTGCCGCTCGACCTTCAGCCCAAGTTGCTGCGCGTGCTGGAAAACGGCGAGTATCAACGGGTTGGCGAAACGCAAAGCCGGATTTCGACAGCCCGCATCATCGCCGCCACCAACCGCGATCTCCGCCAGGAGGTCAGGGCCGGACGTTTTCGGGCCGACCTCTATCACCGGCTGTCGGTCTTTACGGTCAACGTGCCGCCATTGCGCGAAATGGGCGAGGATCGCCTCCTGCTACTGTCGCATTTTCGCAACATCTTCGCCCACCAGGCTCAGCGCCCGGCCTTTCAACTCGATCCAGCGGCTGAGGCACTTTGGCTGAATTACGCATTTCCCGGCAATGTCCGCGAGTTGCGCAACATCGTCATTCGCCTGACCGCCCGCCATGCCGGCCAGACCGTCAGCAAGGAGCAACTGCTGGCCGAGTTCGACCTTGGCGAACTGGCCGACGAAGGCAGCCCGGCACCGACCTCCGGAGTGATCGCCAACGATCTTGAGCAGACCCGGCAAGCCGCCCTCGACCACCTGAGCAAAAACGCCAGCCTCAGCCTCGATGCCACGCTCGAACTCTGGGAACGCAGTTACATCGAGGCTGCACTGGAGCTATCCAGTGGCAATATGAGCCAGGCGGCCCGCCGCCTCGGCATCAACCGCACCACACTCTACAACCGCATGCAAAGCTGGAATCGCCGATGAGCCTTTATCTGGAACATTTCGGGCTGCGTGAGCCGCCGTTCCGCATCACGCCGCACACCGACTTTTTCTTCACCGGCGCCAATCGCGGCCCGACGCTGGAAGCCTTGATCTACGCCATTACCCAGGATGAGGGCATCGTCAAGGTGACAGGAGAAGTCGGCAGTGGCAAGACCATGCTGTGCCGGATGTTGCTCGAACGGCTGCCGGAAAACGTCGAAACGCTTTATCTGGCCAACCCCTCGCTATCGCGCAGCGAAATCCTCGGCGCCATCGCCGACGAACTGGGCATCCCGACCGATGGCAAGGCGACGCATTCGCTGACCCGCGCCCTGCAAGACGCCCTGATCGAACGCTACGCCGCCGGGAAACGCGTCGTCATCCTGATCGACGAAGCGCACGCCATGCCGGCCGAGTCGCTGGAAGAAATCCGTCTGCTTTCCAACCTCGAATCGAAGGCCGCCAAGCTGCTGCAGATCGCCCTTTTCGCCCAGCCCGAACTGGATGAACGACTGGCCGCCACCGACATGCGTCAGTTGCGCGAACGCATTACCCAGCACTTCAACCTGGCCCCGCTCAAGGCCGCCGAAGTCGCCGGTTACATCGAATTCCGCCTGCGCACGGCCGGCTACCATGGACCGAACCCATTCACCGGCGCCGCCATCGAGTTGATTGCCAGGCTCTCCGAAGGCCTCTCCCGACGGATCAACATTCTCGCCGACAAGGCACTGCTCGCCGCCTACTCGGCCGGCCGGCATCAGGTCGACACCGGCGAGGTCAGCACGGCTGCGCAGGATGCACGCTTCTCGCCGCTACAGCCAAAGAAGGCGACCAACCTGAAGCCGCTGGCTTGGGGCCTGGCTGGTGCCGGGGCCGCGACTCTGACCGGACTACTGGTCGTCGGCCTGCTGATGCGTACCGAAACGCTGCCCCCAAGCCAGGCACATCCGCCCGTAATCGCACCAGCTGCCACGCCAGCCCCAGCCCTGCGGTCAACTCCTCAAAATGAGCAAAAACCAGCTGAAAACGTTCGCTTCGGCCCACTGACCCGCCAGCACTTTGCCCAATACGAGCGCTGGATTGCCGAAGCTCCGCGCAACCATTACTTCATCCAACTGCTGGCGACTGATGCGCAAAGCACCGGCGAGATCGAAGGCTTCCTCGCCCGGGCCGCCAAAGTCCTGGAGCCGGAGGCAATTCGCGCCTATCGCTCCAACCTCTCCGGACGCGACCGGGTTGGCATTATCTACGGCGATTTTCCGAGCCGCGAAGAAGCCGCGGCAGCGATGCAGGCCCTGCCTGAAAACATCCGGGCGGCCCAGCCATTCCCGCGCCAGGTCAGCAAACTTCACTAGCCATCGCGAGCTGCCACAAACCATGACGAGCTCGTAACTTACGTGCTAGGATCGTTCGAACATATTGAAAACAGTGAATATCTTGTTGAAAAAAGGCGACGTCCGATGAAAGTCGGCTTTATCAAGGCATCGTTTCTCTGCTTGCTGCTGGCAGCTTGCGCCGCCCCTGTCCCTCGCGAACCGCTGAAAGGGCACCTCAGTTCGGAAACGGCCGCTGCTCCTCGGAGCAACAGCGATATTCCAGCCCCCGTCCAGCAGTCGCTGGCCTTCCCCAAACCGCGCGCCACCCCAAAAGCCGAGACTTACAGCGTCGTCGTCAATAACGTTCAGGTCCGCGACCTGCTGTTTGCCCTCTCCCGCGACGCCAAGGTCAATGTCGATATCCATCCCGGCATCAGCGGCACCGTCACGCTGAATGCCATCGACCAGACGCTGCCGCAACTACTGACCCGGATCGCCAAGCAGGTCGATATGCGCTTCGAACTGGACGGCCCGAATCTGGCGGTAATGCCGGACTCCCCGTTCCTCAAGCACTACAAGGTCGACTACGTGAATATGTCGCGCAATGTCACCGGCACCGTGTCGACCAACACCCAGATCGCCACCGGCACCGGCGGTACTGGAACCGGCAGCGGCACCGCCGGTAGCACGACCGGCAGTGGCGCGGCCGGCAACATCTCGAACACCCGGATCGAAAACGCTTCCAAGAACCAGTTCTGGGAGTCGCTGGAAAAGAACATCAAGGACATCCTGCGCGAAACGGACAAGATCCTGCCGGAAGGCTCCAGCGAAACCGTCGTCGAACAAAGCTCGGCGCAAAACGCCACGGGCGCCGCCGCCCTGCCGCAAGGCACTGGCCTGCGGGCTGCCCAGGCCATCGCCAATGCGCTGCAGAGCAACCCGACGCCAGGTTCATCCAGCCAGGCAGTCGGCAACTCGATCGTCCGCCGCAACACTTTCCGCGAAGCGGCCTCGGTGATCATGAACGCCGAGAGCGGCGTCATCACCGTACGCGCCACGCAACGCCAGCACGACAAGATCCAGGAATTCCTCGATCGCGTCGTCCATGCCGCCCGGCGCCAGGTGCTGATCGAAGCGACCATCGTCGAAGTCGAACTCTCTGACGGCTACAAGCAAGGCATCGACTGGAGCCGCCTGAAGTCCGACGGCACCGGTTTTTCCGTTACCCGCCCGGCGAGCGGCAGCGTCATCGACACCGCCAATACCGCCTTCAATCTGGTCTTCCAGCAACTCGACAAACCGCTGAACCTGATTGCCGCGGTCGACGTCCTGCAATCCTTCGGCACCGCAAAAGTACTGTCCAGCCCGCGCCTATCCGTCCTCAACAACCAGACGGCGCTGCTCAAGGTGGTCGAGAACATCGTCTATTTCAACGTCAAGTCGGATACCACGACCTCGGCCAACGTCGGCACCACGACTGCCGTGACGACCACGCCGCAATCGGTATCGGTCGGTCTGGTGATGTCGGTGACCGCCCAGATCAGCGATACGCAAAACGTGATCCTGAATATCCGGCCGACCATTTCCAGCGTTTCCGACTGGAAGGAAGACCCCAACCCTTCCAACAAGGCGGCCGGCGTACAGAACTTCGTGCCGCAGATCCGGACCCGCGAAATCGAATCCGTCATGCGCGTCGCCAGCGGCGACATCGCCGTTCTCGGCGGCCTGATGGAAGACAGCGTCAATTACAACACCGGCCGGATCCCCATCCTCGGGCAAATCCCGCTGGCCGGCGAGTTGGTCACCAAGCGCGACAATGCGGCCAGGAAATCGGAACTGGTCATCTTCCTGCGCCCGGTGGTCATCAAGGACGCCAGCCTTGATGGCGACTACGCCAGCATGCGCGGCCTCTTGCCAAGCGATGGCTTCTTCCGGCAACCGAATGAAGCCCAGCCTTTCAATGTCGCCCCCAGTCGCTGAGCGCCGGCAATGAGTCTGCTGATGGATGCCCTGAAGCGGGCCGAGACAAGCAAGCAGGAAGCGGCACGCAGCCTGAGCGGCAAGGACCCGGCGGCAGCCGACCTGCTCGGCCTGGAACCGCTGGCACCACCGGCGCCCCGCGCCCAGAACAGCCCCTTGCCCGACCTGGCGGCCCACATCGACGCGGTCGATGCCGAACTGGCCAGCAGCGCCATCCGTCCCGGCCAAGCCCAACCCAAACCGGCGACCAGCCAGCAGAAAAGCGCCCAGGCCGACCGCGAAGCCGTGCGCAACGCCTTTGCCGCCAAGCAGGTCGATGCCCCCCCTTCGCGCCAGCCCCTGTGGATTGCCCTCGGCATCCTCGGCGTGGCCGGCCTCGGCATCGGCGGCTACGTGGCCTATCAGGTTCTGAACATCGGCAACAACAGCCTGCGACCAAGCGCCCCCTCCCCGGCCCCGAGCGTAGCGGTAAATCAGGGGGCGACCCCGGCCCCGGCCGTGCCCGTGGTTTTGCCCCCTTCAGTGCCGTCGACCGCAGCCATCGCCCCCGAAACCTCGCTGTTCACCTCACCGCCCCCGGCACCAGCCCGCCCCGCGCGGACGATGCCGACCAGCGAACCGGAGAGTCCGCCGGCCGAGACAATTCGCCTGACCCGCAGCCGCCCCGAGGTCGACAACAACCAGCTCCGCGGCTATGCCAACATTCAGCGCAACGAGCTTGAACTGGCCCGCCGCGATTACGAACAGGCCCTGCAGCGCGACCCGAACAATACCGACGCCCTGCTCGCCCTGGCCGCCATTGCCCAGCGCCAGGGCCGCCCCGGCGATGCCGAACGCCTCTATCAGCGCGCGCTGGTCGCCAATCCGAGCGACCCGGCCGTCCAGGCGGCTACCCTGAACGGCGCCAATGCCGGCGCCGACCCACAGAATACCGAGAGCCGCCTGAAGTCGCTGCTCGCCGCCCAGCCTGAATCTGCCCAGCTCAATTTCGCCCTGGGCAATCTCTACGCCCGCCAGCAACGCTGGGCCGAAGCACAGCAGGTCTATTTCAACGCCGTCGCGGCGGATGGCGACAACCCGGATTACCTGTTCAATCTGGCGATCAGCCTCGATCACATCCGCCAGGGCAAACTGGCCGCCCAGCATTACCGGCTGGCGCTGGAGGCCGCCGACAAGCGCCCGGCCGCCTTCGAGCGCGAGCCGGTGCGAAAACGGCTGAGCGAACTCCAGCCCTGAGCCGACCATGAGTACGTCAGCCATGCAGCACCGGCCGCTCGGCCAGATCCTGATCTCCGAAGGCATCCTCTCGGAAGACCAGTTGCGCATCGCACTGCTCGAGCAGATGAAGCTGAACCAGCCGATCGGCAAGCTGCTCGTCTCGCTCGGCTTCGTCTCGGAAGCGACCTTGCGCCAGGCGCTTTCCGAAAGCCTGGGCAAGCAGAGCATCGATCTGACGCACGCGGTGATCGACCCGCAAGCCCTCAAACTGGTGCCGCGCGACCTGGCCAAGCGCTATCACCTGCTGCCGCTCGACTACGACCGGCCGAGCCAGCGCCTGACCCTGGCCATCTCCGACATCAACGACATCGTCGGCCTCGACCGCGTCCGGACGCTGCTCGAGGAAGGCACCGAGATCGAGACGCTGCTCGCCGGCGAATCCGAGATCGACCGCGCCATCGACCAGTATTACGGTTATGAACTGTCGATCGACGGCATCCTGCACGAGATCGAAACCGGCGAAATCGACTGGAAGAGCCTGTCGGCCACCGATGACGAGTACAGCCAGCCGGTTGTCCGCCTGATCGACTCGATCCTGACCGATGCGGTCAAGCGCGAAGCCTCCGACATCCACTTCGAGCCGGAAGCCAACTTCCTGCGCATCCGCTACCGCATCGACGGCATGCTGCGCCAGATCCGCGCCCTGCATAAATCCTACTGGCCGGCGATGACGGTACGCATCAAGGTGCTGTCCGGCATGAACATCGCCGAGATGCGGGCGCCACAGGACGGCCGCATCGGCCTCAGCGTCTCCGGCCGCGCCATCGATTTCCGCGTCGCCAGCCAGCCGACCATCCACGGCGAGAACATCGTGCTGCGCATTCTCGACCGGCAAAAAGGCATCGTGCCGCTCGAAGGCCTCGGCCTGTCCGACGAACACCTGCAGCAACTGAAGCTGATGATCGCCCGGCCGGAAGGCATCATCCTGGTCACCGGCCCGACCGGCAGCGGCAAGACGACGACGCTGTATTCGGTGCTCAATCACATCAACAACGAGGGCATCCACATCATGACCCTCGAAGACCCGGTCGAATATCCGATGGCGATGGTTCGCCAGACCTCGGTCTCGGAAACGGCCAAGCTCGATTTCGCCAACGGCATCCGCTCAATGATGCGCCAGGACCCGGACGTCATCCTGGTCGGCGAGGTGCGCGATGCCGAAACCGCCGAAATGGCCTTCCGCGCGGCGATGACCGGCCACCAGGTGTACACCACGCTGCACACCAACTCGGCGATCGGCGCCATTCCCCGCCTGCTCGACATCGGCGTGCTGCCCGACATCATGGCCGGCAACATCATCGGCATCGTTGCCCAGCGCCTGATCCGTCGCCTGTGCGAACACTGCAAGTCGCCCTATCTGGCCGAGCCGCATGAAATCCGCCTGCTCGGCACCGGCCCGGACGCACCGCACCCCATCCTGTTCCGGCCAAGCGGCTGCGAGCTTTGCGACTTCCAGGGCTACCGCGGCCGGATCGCGATCATGGAACTGCTCCGCGTCGACAGCGGCATCGACGAGCTGATCGCCCGCCGTGCCACCACCCATGAAATCCGCAGCCGGGCCTTGCTCCAAGGCTTCACGACCCTGGCCGACGACGGCCTGCGCCGCGTCATGAACGGCACGACCTCGCTCGAGGAACTCGGCCGCGTCGTCGACCTGACCGACCGGATGTAGCCATGCTGTTCGACTACAAGGCAGTCAGCGCAGAAGGCCGTATGGTGTTCGGACGGCTCGACGCAATCAATGTCGTCGACCTCGAAATGCGCCTGAAACGGATGGAGCTCGATCTGGTCATCGGCAACCCGGTGCTGCAGCGCAAGCTGTTTGGCGGGCGCAGCATCCCCCGCCCGGAACTGATCAACTTCTGCTTCCATCTCGACCAGCTGACGCGGGCCGGCGTACCCATCCTGGAGAGCCTGACCGACCTGCGCGATTCGCTGGAACACCCGCGCTTCCGCGAAGTGATCGCCGGCCTGATCGAAAGCATCGAAGGCGGCCAGACGCTATCGCAGGCGATGAGCGCGCATCCCGACGTGTTCAGCCAGGTCTTCATCAACCTGATTCGCGCCGGCGAAGCCAGCGGCCAGTTGCCCGAGGTGCTGGCCAGCCTGACCGAATCGATGAAATGGGAAGACGAACTGGCTTCCAACACCAAGAAGCTGCTGATGTACCCGGCCTTCGTCGCCAGCATCGTGCTCGCCGCCACCTTTTTCCTGATGATCTACATGGTGCCGCAGCTCAAGCTGTTCGTCCGCAACATGGGGCAAACCTTGCCGACGCAGACCAAGGTGCTGTTTTTCGTCTCCGACCTGCTGGTCAACTACTGGTTTCTCTTTCTTGTCGCGCCGGTCATCGCCGTCGTCGCCGGACAACTGATCCTGCGCCGCAACCCCTTGGCCCGCCTCCGCATGGATGGCCTCAAGCTGCGCCTGCCGGTCGTTGGCCCGATTCTCAAGAAAATCATCCTGTCGCGCTTTGCCAGCACCTTCGCCATGCTCTACGCCTCCGGCATCCCGATCCTCGAGTCGATCCGGACGACGCAAAGCATCGTCGGCAATCGCGTCGTCCGCCAGGCCCTGCAACGGGTCGAGCAGTCGATCCGCGAAGGACGCAACGTTGCCGCCGCCTTTCATGATGTCGGTCTCTTCCCGCCGCTCGTCGTCCGCATGCTGCGGGTCGGCGAAAGCACCGGCGGCCTGGACAAGGCGCTGCTCAACGTCAGCTACTTCTACAACCGCGACGTCAAGGAATCGGTCGGCAAGGCGCAGGCGATGATCGAACCGATGCTGACGCTGTTTATGGGCGCCATGCTGGGCTGGATTATGCTGTCGGTTCTCGGCCCCATTTACGATGTCATCAGCAAGATCAAAACGTGATCGCCCGCCGCCTCCTCTACCTCAACACGCACCGCCTCTCGGCCTTTGCCTGGCAGCAGGGGCAACTGTTGCCGGAAGGCAGCTTCGAGGCCGACCAGGGCGGGCTGGACCGTTTTGCCGAATACCTGGCCGAGCATGGCCGCAGCCATTTCCACCTGCTCGCCAACGTCGCCGAGGAAGGTCACGTTCTCGAAACGATTCCCTTCCTGCAGGGCAGCGACCGTCAGGCGTTGATCACCCGCAGGATCGGCCAGCATTTCCTCGGCACGCCATTGGCCGCCGCAATCTCGCTCGGTTACGAAAAGCGCAAGCGCAAGAACGAAAAGCTGCTGCTCTCGGCGCTGACCAATCCGGCCCATTTCGAGCCCTGGCTGCAACGCATCAAGGAAGCCGAAGCGCCGCTGGCCGGCGTCTACACCGTTGCCCAGCTCGGCGGTCAACTGCTGAAAAAGCTGGGGTTTGGGCAGGGGCGCTATCTGCTGCTCACCTTGCAGGACCACTCGATCCGCGAAACCTACCTGGTCAATGGCCAGCCGCTTTTTTCCCGGATGGCGCCGCTCGTCGACAGCAGCATTGCCGGCATCGCCAACAGTTTTGCTGCCGAAGCCGGCAAGCTGCAGCAATACCTGATCGGCCAACGCCTGGTCGGCCGTGAGGAAGTCCTGCCCGTTTTCATGATTGCCCATCCGCAGGCCATCCCGGCCATCATGAAGACCTGCCCCGATCACGGCCACCTCAACTTCACGATCATCGACAGCCACGATGCGGCCCGCCAACTGAAACTGAAGACGCTGCCCGGCGACAGCCGCAGCGATCTGCTCTTCCTGCATCTGCTGGCTACCGCCCCCCCCGCCCAGCAGTTCGCCGGCGAAACCTACCGCCATGACTTCCGGCTCTCCCAGATCCGCCAGGGGCTGATCGGCATCGGCGTCATCGCCCTGCTCGGTGGCGCCCTGTTCGCCGCCAAGGAAATCTACCGGACCCATACCCTGCGCCTTGAAACGCAACAATTGATCACCAGCGAGTCCGACCTCAACTGGCGCTATCAGGAAATCTCCGCCACCTTTCCGCAACTGGGCATCGATAACGACACCCTGCGCCGCCTGACCGACCGGCATCGCGACCTGCGCCAGCAGCAGCGCCAGCCCGGCCCGGCTTACCGCGCCCTTGGCCAGGCCTTGAACCGGATGCCGGCCATCGAACTGGAAGGGCTTGAATGGAAAATTGGCACTTCCGGGCCGTCGACCGCAGCAATCATCGCCGGCGACGAAGAAATCACCACGGTGCGCGCCGCCATCCACCTTGAACGAGGCGCCACCACCCGGCAGGTCCTGAACACCCTCGAAGAGTTCGTCGAACTGTTGCGGAGCGACCCGGCCGGCACAGTGACCGTGACGCAACAACCCTTTGAAATCGAATCCGGACGCACGCTGCGCGGCGGCGACAGTGAAGACGACAACGACCAGCCGCGCAAATTCACGCTGCAGATCAGCCGAAAGCTCGGCCCATGAAGTTCGCCGTCCACGACCTCGTCAAGATTCGCCTGCCGCTGCTGGCCGCCGTACTGCTGCTCGCCATCGCCGGCCTGATCGCCTGGTGGAGCATGGGCGAAGCCCAAAAGGCGGAACAGGAACGGAACAGCGCCGCCAACCGCAAGGGGCAGGTCGAACAACGCCTGCGCCAGGTCCGCATCGAGGAACAGGAACTGAAGGACAGGGCACAGACTTTCCAGCAATTGCAGGCTTCCGGTATCAGCGGTGAGGAAAAACGCCTGGAATGGATCGAAATGCTGCGCGCCACCCAGCAAGCCCTGCGCCTCCCCGGCATGAACTACGAATTCGGCGTTCAGGTGCCGCTGGAAAACGTGGACGGCGCCGCCTATGCTTGGTTTGCCAGCCCGATGCGGCTGCAGTTGCGCTTGCTGCACGAGGAGGATTTGTTGAATTTCCTGAGCCAGATCGAGAAGAATGCCAAAGCCCTGGTTCTGGTTCGGAATTGCAAGCTTGGGCGCATCGGCAACGCTGGCAATCCGGGCAGCACGCGCGAGACGCTGGCGCAATTGACTGCCGACTGCGAGATGCAATGGATCACCGTCCGCCGCGCCAGTGGAAAGAAATGAGCATGCCAGTCCGCGCCTTGCTGGCTCTCCTCGCCCTGCTCTCGGCCCTGCCCCCGGCCAGCGCCGAGGAAGCAACGCTCGGCCGCCTGTTCCTGACCCCGGGCCAGCGCAGCGCGCTCGATCGCCAGCGCCTGCTCAACCCCGGCCTGCAAGCCAATCCGCTGGACAGTGAAAGCAGCCTGACCGTCAATGGCGAGATCCGGCGCAGCGACGGCCGACGCACGCGCTGGATCAACGGCGAAGAAAACCAGGCCGCGGGACCGGCCGCGGCCGCCAATGTCCCGGTCGGCGACACCGTTTACCCCGGCACCGGCGAACGCGAAGGCCTGCTGCGTGGCGGCCGGATCATCATCAAGCCGGGCGGCACGGCGCGATGACTCGTCACGCCCCCTTCGCGTCACAACGGGGCGTCGCGCTGTGGATGCTGCTCGTTCTGCTGGCCATGGCCGGCAGCTACACCTGGTACCGGACCGCCAATAGCCAGGCCGGCCGCGCCCAACAAGACAGCCGGCTCGCCGCGACGCTGGCCCGCGCCAAGGAGGCCCTGCTGGCCCGCGCCGTCACCGACGACAACCGCCCGGGCAGCCTGCCCTGCCCGGACCTGATCACCAATAGCCCAGGCCTGAGCAATATTCCCGGCGATGGCAAGGCCGACATGTTTGCCATGACCCAATGCCCGAGCTATGTCGGCTGGCTGCCCTGGGTGACGCTGGACCTGCCCGAGCTGACCGACGATACCGGTACCCGTCTCTGGTATGTGCTGGCCCCGGCCCTGCGCGACGACGACAACGCGCAGCCGATCAACAGCGACACGCCCCCCGGCCTGACGGTCGATGGCAACAGCAGCGAGATCGTCGCCCTGATCATCGCCGCCCGCAGCCCGCTGACCGGCCAGAACCGGCCCTCGAACGCGCCGGGCGACTATCTCGACGGTGAAAACGGCAACGGCGACGACCACACCTACGTCACCCGCCCGGCCAGCGACAGCTTCAACGACAGTGTGCTGGTCATCACTCGCCAGGAACTGATGGCTGCCGTCGAGAAGCGCATCGCGAACGAAGTCAGAAGCTGTCTTGAGCAGCACGCCAGTTCCGCCGCCAATAGCGATCATCACTACCCGTGGCCGGCGCCGTTTTCCGCCAGCAATCGCGAAGGACGCGCCAACAGCCTGTTCGGCCGGGTCCCGACCACCCAGCCCGGCAGCGGCCCGGAAGCCGCCCTGCAGAACAGTATCGCCAAGCTGACGCTGGCCCAGACCACGCTCAGCACGGCGAGCGATGCCAACCAGCAACTGAGCGCTCTGCAAAGCATGGGTGCCGCCCTGCTAGAGGCACGCAACCTGTTCGACGCCATTTTCGGCACGGCCAACCAGCTCAAGCAGGCAGCCGATGCCGCGCACGGCCAACTGCAACTGATCAACGACAGCATCAACGATGCGACCGACGACCTGACCAAGCCACCAAGAATCAGCGTAAGCGATGGCGTCAAAATCCGTGCTAGTACCGACGGCACCGATCCCCTCTTCGACCCGCTCCCCGAACTGCTGGCCAAACTGGGCATCGATGTCATGCCCTGGGCGCTGTCCCGCCAAGCCACTTCGCTCGACAACGCGACCAATGCCAGCGAAAGGCTGCTCGCCAGCGATGCAGTGAAACAGTTACTCACCGCAACCGCCACCGCCCGTACCGACATCACGCCCTTCCTGGCCGCGGCCAGCATGGCGGCCAGCCTCGCCTATGACTATGCCGCCGGGGCGGTCATGTCGCCGAGCGACGCCGGTAAGCAGGCATTGGCACAAAGCGCTGCCGCCGCGCTGTCCTCCGCGCTGAAAGCCCTGCGCGACAGCATCGAGGCGAGCAGGGTCAGCGTCCTGAGCAGTACGGTCAGCCTCTGGATTGGGCCAATCAGCAGCCTGCAGACGACGCTGCAAGGCGAACAGAACACCGGCAACCTGAACGCCCTGAGCGCCCAACTGAGCAGCACCAAAGCGGCGGTTGACGCCATTCTGACCGGTGTGCCCAACGTCACCACCCGCCGCAACAATGCCAGCAGCGCCCTGGCCAGCGCCATCCTGGCCACTCAGGCCACGCCAGCCAACTACGGCCAAATCGACAGCGCCAGCACGACGGCCACCAGTGCACTTACGTCGCTGGCCACCGCCATCGCTGCCAACGAGCAGGTCGACAACAATGTCAGCCACACCAGCCTGAACGCCGTCTTGGTGACCTACGAAACGGCACGGACCAACTTCACGTTGCAGGACACCGCGACGCCACGCCCCCGCCAAGCCGACATCACGCCCTATGCCGACCTCCTGGGCAGTGCTGCGGTCAACGTCGATTTATGGGCAAAAATCATTGCCGACAATGCCGCGCTGATTGCTCCGCAAGCTAAGGCCAACACCGTCGCCGCCGGCACCGACCCAGCCAAGGCCAGCGTCCTCGACAGCTCGGCCTACAAGACGGCCAGTGACGCACTGAGCAGCATCACCGGCAAAAATGAGTCACTCCAGCTGCTGCAGGCCTACATCGACAACCAAACGGCCGCCAACCTGGCCAGCGCGACGACCGCGATCGGCGAAACCAGCGCCTTGATCAACATCCTGCTCGGCCAGGCCAGCCAGCTCGACACCCTGTTCTCCGGCACCACGGCCAGCGCCGCCCCCATCGTCTGGCTGACCAGTCGCTGCGACTTCCTGCTGCCCAATGTCGCCACCTGGTGGAAAGGCAACCAGTGGGCCAACACGCTGTTCTACCAGATCAGCCACCCGCTGCAGGCCATGCCCGGCAAATTGACCGTCAATGGCGCCGGCAGCCATCGTCTGGTTGCCATCGCGGCAGGCCGGGCGCTGCCCGCCGGCGCCCCAACGCAGAACCATGCCATCGCCAGCGTCGTCAATTTCCTCGAAGCCGGCAACGCCCACCTTTCGCGCGATGCCGACGCGACCGCCCCGGCCACCGCCTTTACGTCAGCCCCACCATCGGCTACCTTCAATGACCGACTGGCCTACTGACCCTTTGCAAATGCGACGCTCCCCGCCTACCGAACAAGGGTTTTCCCTCGTCGAACTGGCCGTCGTCCTGGTCATCGTCGCGCTGCTCTCGAGCGGCCTGATGCTCGGCTTGAGCGCCCAGCGCGACAGCGCCGCCAATCAGGAAGTCCAGCGCCAGCTCGACACTGCCCGCGAAGTACTGCTCGGCTTCGCGATGGCCAACGGCCGCCTGCCCTGCCCGGCCATCCCAACCCTGGCCACCGGCGCCGCCAATGCCGGCCTGGAAGACCGGGCCAATACCAACTCGGCCTGCAACCGCAGCCACGGCGTGCTGCCCTGGGCCACCCTCGGCCTGCCGGAAACCGACCCCTGGGGCCAGCGCCTGAGCTACTTCGTCAACAGCCGCTTTTCCGCCCCGCTGACCGCCGGCGCCCAAAGCAGTTTCACGCTGGCCAGCGGCGTCGCCCCCGATAACGCCGGCCTCGCCAACATCACCAACCTGACGGTCCACGGTTCGACCAACGTCGCCATCGAGATTTCTGCGGTGATCGTCAGCCATGGCAGTCGCAGCCAGGGCGCCTACCAGCCGAATGGAGGACAACTGGCCGGCGCCGTCGGCGACGAGGCGGAAAACGCCGATGCCGACCTGACCTTTGTCGCAGACACGCCGAGCACCGACTTCGACGACCTGCTGACCTGGATCAGCCCCAACCTGCTCAAATCGCGCCTGGTCGCTGCCGGCAAACTGCCCTGACCCGGCTGCGCTTGGTCGGCAGTGATTGACCGACCCACGGCAGGCTGCCACACTGAGCCATGCCGAGTCGATAAACCAAGCCACAGACCAGCCGTGAGCGAGCCAACTTTCCTGTTCTCCCTGCGCAATGCCGGCATCCACCCGGATGACGACGCCGAAACGCGGCTGAAGAAATCCCTGCTCATCTTCGCCACCGGCCTGGTCTGCCTCGGCTCGATGCTCTGGCTTTTTCTGTATGGCCAGATGGGCCCGCAATTCTCGGCGACGCCACCCTTCATTTTCCAGTTGCTGCTGGTCAGCAACCTGCTGCTTTACTTCTACAGCGGTAATTTCAGTTTTTTCCGCTATTCACAACTGGCCCTCTTCCTCTTCGCGCCCTTCGCGGTGCAGTGGAGTATCGGCAATTTCATCACCGCCAGCGGCGCCAGCCTCTGGGGCTTGCTGGCCCCGATCGGCGCCGTGCTCTTTTTCGGCGTCCGCGAATCGCTGGCCTGGTTCATCGCCTATATTTTCCTGACTGCGCTGTCCGGCTTCTTCGACTATTTCCTGGCCGACAGCGTGGCCGCGACGACGCCCAAGGTCTCGATCCGGACCAGCGTCTTTTTCTTCGCGCTCAATTTCGCCGCCATTTCCAGCATCGTTTATCTGCTGCTGCGTTACGCCGTGCAGGAAAAAGCCAATGCCCAGGCATCGCTGGAAGAAACCCACCGCCTGCTCCAGATCGAGCAGGACCGCTCCGAGCGCCTGCTGCTCAACATCCTGCCCGGGCCGGTCGCCGAACGCCTCAAGCATGACAACCAGACCATCGCCGATGGCTTTGCCGATGTCACGGTGATGTTCGTCGACATCGTCAATTTCACGAAAATCGCCGAGGGTCTGACCCCGCAGCAGGTCTTTTCGATGCTCAACCGCATCTTTTCCTCGTTTGACGAACTGGCCGAGCAATACGGCATGGAAAAGATCAAGACCATCGGCGACGCCTACATGGTCGCTGGCGGCCTGAACAACGAAGAAACCAATTACACCAAGTCGATCGCCGAACTGGCCATCGCCATGCGCGACCTCCTGCATCGCGACTTCAGCGTCAACGAAATGCATCTCGATGTCCGTATCGGCATCGGCACCGGACCGGTGGTCGCCGGCGTCGTCGGCAAAAAGAAATTCATCTACGACCTGTGGGGCGACACCGTCAACCTGGCGAGCCGGATCACCAGCGAAGGCGTGCCCGGCATGATCCAGGTCGACGAAATGACGCATCGTCGCCTGGCCGAGCATTTCGCCTTTCTCGAACCTCAAACCATCTATTTGAAGGGCAAGGGCAACACCCTCGTCTACCGCCTGCTTGGCGAGCGCGAGCGGCACTGAACCAGTGCCGGCTACTCGGTGGCGGGCGCCAATCTGAAACGCACGCAGCCATCGCGATTTTCCGCCAGCGCCAAGCGATAGCCCAAGCCCTCCGCCTGCCGCGCCGCATGGAACAGGCCGATGCCCAGACCATCCTCCGAAGCGACCGGCTCAGCTAACAGCGCGTTCGCCAGTTCGCCTGGAATGCACGGGCCATCGTCGCTCACCGCAAAGCCCGCATCGACAAAGCCAACACCAATCCGCAACCCCGGACTGCGCTGCCCCTTGGCCAGAACGTTCTGCAGCAGATTCTCCAGCACACTGTCGAACAAAGCGCCCGGCACCATTAAGCCGGCTGCCGGCTCGCCCTGCCAGGCGATCGCCAGATGGGCATAACGCTCTCGCACCGCCTGCCACCAGTCTGCGGCAGGCAATTGATCGACTCGCTCGGTACGCGGTGACTGCAGTTTTTCCAGGGTGACCTTCAAGCGCTCGGTGATCTGCGGCAACTGCCGCCCAAGCAAGGCCGCCACTTCAGCCGGATCGCCGGGCTGGGCGGCGGCATAGCAAAGTAGCTGCATCGACTGCAATAGGTTTTTGACATCGTGCGTCACGCGCGCCCCGGTTTCATAAACCGCCTGCAGATAGCCCATGCGCTGCAAATCATGGGTTTGCCGCTTGACCAGATAAAACTCGGCCGCCAGACGCAGCAGCCATTCAACATGCCAGCGCATCGCCGGCGAGGGCGGGTGGCGAAAAAACACCGACAGCGCCACGCCGTTCAGCCGCAAGCTATGCAGCAAAGCGGTTTCTTCGCCGAAGCGCTCAAGTGGCCCGACGGTTTGCCACGACGCCCCGGTCACCCAGGGCATACCGCGCAGTCGGTGCATTACCGCGCCCAGAAAACGCTCCGGATGCGCCTCCCGCTCGCTCTCTTCCGACAACTGGATCAACCATTGCTCGAGCGGCATGCCGACCGACAGCAGATAACGAGAAACCGCCGAACCGATGCCGGAAAAGCCGGCCCGCGGGTTCCACGCCCAGGCCACCACCAACAGCGCCGCAGCCAGGGTCAGCGAGGTTTTGAACAGCGATTCGACATAACCGATCTCACCGACCAACATGTAGGCCAGAGCGCCGAGGACAAAGACGGCCAGCACCAGGAACACCAGCATGCCGTAGAAAAGATCGAATGCATCCCCGGCCCTGCGCTGCAGGGGCTGGGCCGGGAAAACCAGTAATAGCGGCAACAGCAGTGGCATGAAACGGGCGAAAACGTCACGCGGCAGGGGATCGAGCACCACCGCCGGGGAAATCTCCGGAACCACGCCGAGCACCGTCAAACCAACCAGATAGCCAAACGCCAACAGATAACCTAGGCGCTCCCGCCGCGACTCGGTCCACAGCACTCGGCCACCGATGACCGCCGCCAGGGCGCCGCACCAGATCAGCAACAACCAGGGCCCAAGGAAAAGAACCGTCGCCAAGGCGATAGCGACCAGCAAGGCGCCTTGGCGCGGGCTGATCCGCCGCTCGCCGGCTACAAAGGGTTGCCAGATCAGGAAAAGACCAAGCGCGACCAGCCAGAGCAGGCGAACGGCCAGGATTTTCCAGCCGCCGAAGGCGAGCAGGTGGACGAGCAACAAGTGCGCCGCCAACAGCATGTGGGGCCGTCGCTCCAGCCAGAGGCCCAGGGAAAGACGAGGCCGAGCGTTCATTTCCAGACAACCTGTCGATTTTTGGACAGCGCAGACCGGCCAAACATCATCAAATTTGCCAGAACCGGATACTTTTCCATAGGCACAATATTTGCAGGTACTTTTTCAGAAAATACTAATCGGAGCATGCCATGAAAAAGCAACAAGGGGGCTTCACCCTCGTCGAAATTGCCATCGTGCTGGTCATTATCGGCTTGCTGCTGGGTGGCGTGCTGAAGGGGCAGGAATTGATCACCCAGGCAAAAATAAAGAACGTAGCCAACGACCTGAATGGGATGGCAGCAGCTATTTATGGCTACCAAGATCGCTACAAAGCTTTTCCTGGAGATGATGACAAAGCATCCAGCCGTTGGACCGGTGCAAGCAATGGCGACCACAACGGCAAGTTAAGCGGCGCGTTCAATTCCAAAACAGACACTGACGAAACACGGATGTTCTGGAATCACCTACGACTCGCCGGTTTCATCGGCGGAGACACCGCATCGCTTGCTCAACCTCAAAATGCGGCAGGCGGAATTATTGGCGTACAGACAGATGCAGGACCGAGCAGTTCTGTTGAATTGGCCGGCTTGATCGTTTGTTCCTCGAACCTTCCCGGTAAAATTGCAAATGCAATTGACGCTCAATTCGATGATGGTGTCCCCAACAAAGGTACCGTGCGCGGATATAGCCAATCAAGTAGCGTAGCGGCCGATGGCTTGACCAGCCCTACAGCAACGGCATCTGCAACCGCTTACACGGATGATGGAGTCAAGCTCTTTACTATCTGCAAATCGCTTTAATGCCCCTTTGAAAAAGCCCGCTTCGGCGGGCTTTTTCAATTCTGCAGCAGGCGATCTTCCGCTGCAAAAACAGCTTCGGGATCACCCAGCACGACCAGCACATCTCCCTCCTCCAGCCGTGTTTCCGGCGCCGGCTCGACAGCGCGGATGCCGCGACGGCGGATGGCGCTGACTTCGCAGCCCAACTCCTCAAGATTGACCTCGTCCAGCGTCCGACCGACGGCGGCCGCTCCCGGCACGAGCAGAATGGAATGCAAGCGCGGCTGGTGATCGTCATCCTCGTCGCGGTCGCGGTCGCTGATGCCGCGATAGAAACCACGCAGCAGGCTGTAACGTTGCGAGCGGGTCTGACGGATGCGCTTCAGAACACGGTTGATCGGTATGCCGAGCAGGACCAGCGCATGCGAAGCGAGCATCAGGCTGGCTTCCAGGGCTTCCGGCACTACCTCGGCCGCCCCGGCCCGCGTCAGGCGCTCCATGTCGCGCTCATCAGCCGTACGCACCACCACCGGCAAGTCCTGGCGAACCGACTGAATATGGTGCAGCACCTTTTCGGCGAGCAAGGTATCGCTGAAGGTGACGATCACCACGCTCGCCCGCATCAGGCCAGCGGCGATCAACGCCTCTTTGCGCCCGACATCGCCGAACACGACATTTTCGCCGCCTGACGCCGCCTCCCGGACCCGATCGGGGTCAAGGTCAAGGGCAATGTAATTGACCCCCTCCTGCCCGAGGAAGCGGGCCAGGTACTGGCCACTACGGCCGAAACCGCAAAGAATCGCGTGCTTTTCGGTGCCCATCGACTGGGCGGCAATCTGGGTCAACTGCATCGAGCGGAGCAGCCATTCGCCGGAGGCAAACCGCATCACGATGCGCTCACTGTAATGCACGATAAAGGGCGCAATCAGCATCGACAGAACCAGCGCGGTCAACACCACCTGCTCGACGGCCTTGGGCATCCGGGCAATTTCGCCGAGCAGCACGAAACCGAATTCGCCGCCGGCGCAAAGCCAGAGTGCCGAACGAATGGCGTTGCCCGGCGTTGCCCCCAGGCGCCAGGAGAGCAGACCGACCACCAGGCTCTTGGTGACCAGCAGGCCAGCCAGGACCAGCAGAACTTGCCACCACAGGCCCACCAGAATATGCATGTCCAGCTTGACGCCGATGGTGACGAAGAACAGCCCCATCAGCACATCACGGAAAGGCTTGATGTCTTCTTCCACCTGAATGCGGTATTCGGTTTCCGAGATCAGCATGCCGGCTACGAAGGCACCAAGCGCCAGCGAAAGTCCGGCCAGTTCGGTCAATGTGGCCAGGCTGAGCGTGATCAGCAAAACGTTGAGGACAAACACTTCGGACGACTTGGCCCGGGCGACGAAATGGAACCACTTACGCATCAGCTTCTGGCCAAAAACCAGAATGACGGCGAGGACGACAACCGCCTTCAGCAAGGCGATACCGAGCAGCATGGCAAGCTTTTCCGGCGGCTGGGTCAGCGATGGAATCAGCACCAGCAAGGGCACCACGGCCAGATCCTGGAAGAGCAGCACACCCATTATCTCGCGGCCGTGCGCCGAGTCGAGTTGCATCCGCTCGGCCAGCAGTTTGGTCAGCACGGCCGTCGACGACATCGCCAGCACGCCCCCCAGCGCGATGCCCAGTTGCCAGTTGATGCCGAAGAGCATGACCATGCCGGTAATCAGCACCATGCTGACGAGCACCTGCAACAAGCCGAGCCCGAAGACGATGCGCTTCATCGCATAGAGCTTGGGCAGCGAGAACTCGAGGCCGATTGAGAACATCAGGAAAACGACGCCGAACTCGGCGATGTATTCAGCCCGATGCATGTCGTACATCAAGTTCAGCGCATGCGGCCCGATCAGACTGCCGACGAACAGGTAGCCGAGCACCGGCGGCAGATTGAAGCGGCGGAAAATAACCACCGCCAGAACAGAGGCGCCAAGCAACAGCAGAACGAGGGGAAGTGCGCTCAAGGGGCGTTTTCGCGATTCAGGTATACTTCGGCCATCATAACCGCAGCCTGCCCATGAACCCAAGCCTCACCGCCCTTCGTTTTTCGCCGGAACGCGCTCTGGAACTGGGCCGCCAGACCTTGAGCATCGAGGCTGCTGCGGTCGACGCCCTGAAAAACCGGATAAACGCCGATTTTTCCCGGGCCGTCGAGCTGATTCTCAACTGCCACGGCCGTCTGATCGTCAGCGGCATGGGCAAATCCGGCCATATCGCGCGCAAGATCGCCGCCACCATGGCCAGCACCGGGACCCCCGCCTACTTCGTTCACCCGGCCGAAGCCAGCCATGGCGACCTCGGCATGATCACCCGCGACGATGTGCTGCTCGCCCTCTCCAATTCGGGGGAATCGGAAGAGTTGCTGCGTATCGTGCCGCTGGTCAAACGACAGGGCGCCCGACTGATTTCGATGACCGGCTCGGCTAGTTCGACGCTGGCCCGCGAAGCCGACGTGCACCTCGACGCCGGCGTCAGCCAGGAAGCCTGCCCGCACAATCTGGCGCCAACCGCCAGCACGACCGCTGCGCTGGCGCTGGGCGATGCACTGGCCGTCGCCCTGCTCGATGCCCGCGGCTTCGGCCCGGACGATTTCGCCCGCTCGCACCCCGGCGGCTCGCTCGGCCGCCGCCTGCTGACCCATGTCGCCGATGTCATGCGGGCTGGCGAGCAGGTGCCGGCCGTCCTGCCCGGCACCGACATCAGCGAGGCGATTATCGCGATGTCGCGCGGCGGCCTTGGCCTGGTCGCCATCACCGATTTGACCGGCCGGACGCTCGGCATCTTTACCGACGGCGACCTCCGCCGCGCTTTTGAAAAGCGCATCGACCTGCAGCAGGGCAGCATCGACTCGGTGATGCATCCCGCCCCCCGTACCATCGGCCCGGATCGTCTCGCCGTCGAAGCGGTCGAAATGATGGAGCGCCTGCGCATCAACGCCCTCCTCGTCACCGACGCCGACGGCATTCTGGTCGGCGCCCTCAACATGCACGACCTCTTCACTGCCAAGGTTATCTGATGGACGCCAAAGCCCGCGCCGCCCGCATCAAACTCGTCGCTTTCGACATCGATGGCGTCATGACCGACGGCGGCCTGCATTACACCGATGATGGCGGCGAACTGAAAACCTTCAACGTGCAGGATGGCCTTGGCCTGAAATTCATGCAGCGCGCCGGTATCGAACTGGCCATCGTCACCGGCCGAACCTCCGGCGTCGTTGCCGCCCGCGCCGCCGACCTGGGCATCGAACATGTCTATCAGGGCGTCGCCAACAAGCGTGCCGCCGTCGGAAGCCTGCTCGAAAAGCTGGATCTACAGTGGCACGACTGTGCCTTCATGGGCGATGACGTCATCGATCTGCCGGCCATGACCTTGTGCGGATTCGCCATCGCGCCGGCCAATGCCCGCCCGCTGGTCAAGGAACACGCCCACGCCATCACCGATGCCGCCGGCGGCCAGGGCGCAGTCCGCGAAGCGATCGAGTTCATCCTCGCCGCGCAGGGCAAGCTCGAAGCGGCCTTCGCGCCCTACCTCGACCCGCAATGAAGCACTGGCCCAGCCAACTCTTTCCGGTCATCCTGCTCGCGCTGCTGGCCGGGCTCAGTTTCTGGCTGCAAAAAGCTGTCGATATCGGCGAGCAAAAGCACGACGGCAAGCTGCGCCACGACCCGGATGCCATCGCCGAAAACTTCATAGTTCGCCGGTTCGATGCGAGCGGCCAGGTCAAATACCGCCTGACCGCCCCTCATCTCGTGCACTACCCGGACGACGACACCTCCATCCTCAGATCGCCCACTCTGATCACCTATCGCCACGAAGCCCCGCCCTTCACGCTGACAGCAAAGAACGCCAAGGTCACCGCCAAGGGTGAAACGGTCTATCTGTGGGAAGAGGTCAGCGCCACCCGCGCCGCCACCGCCGACCGTCCGGAAATGGTGGCCCGCATGCCCGACCTGACCGTTCAGCCGGATGCCGGCTTTGCCTTTACCAACAGCCCGGTCGAAATCACCCAGGGACAATCCTGGGTCAAGGGCGTCGGCGCCGAACTCGACGACAAGACCTCCACCCTTGTGCTGCAATCACAGGTGACCGGCCTGTACATCCGACCCAGGACTACGCAATGATCCTCCGTCTCGCCACACTGACACTTTGCCTCTTCGCCGCCCAGCCTGCGCTGGCCGAACGGGCCGACCGCGACAAGCCGATGCAGCTTGAAGCCAATCGCGTCTCGATCGACGACGCCAAGAAAATCCAGATCCTTGAAGGCGATGTCGTCATCACCAAAGGCACCATGGTGCTCAAGGCTGATCGCATCGTCATTACCGAAGACCAGTACGGTTTCCAGAAAGGCACCGCATTCGCCGGTAAAGGCGGCCTCGCCCGCTTCCGCCAGAAGCGCGAAGGCAAGGACGAATACATCGATGGCGAAGCCGAGCGGATCGAATACAACAGCAACAGCGAAATTGCCGAGTTGTTTCACCGGGCCTGGGTGAGAAGCGGCGAAGACGAAGTCAAAGGCGACTACATCTGGTACGACGCAGTCAGCGAAAAGTACCTGGTCACCGCTGGCGAAACGCGCGACCCGAAAGCCGGGCCGCCTCGCGTGCGTGCCGTCATCCAGCCCAAGAACAAGGGCAGCGAACCGGTACAGCCCCCCGTTCGCGGCGAACGCCTGGAACTCAAGGGCGCCCCCGGACTGAGCAGCCAACCGAGCAGGGAATAACCCAAAGGCATTTTGCCGCAACGCAATACCAGAGGCACTACATGGTTTGGGGTAGTCGCGCTAAGCCATTGAGAAAGAAGATTAAAAAATATTTTGGTGCACTGCACAAAAGGCTGTTGACATCGAAGTAATCACCTCTATAATTACAGGCATGGTGCAGTGCAACATTGCTTCAGATAAGTGCGCTGCAACGGTTTTTTTGACTGTCTTGCATGACCTTTTAATCTAGGAGATACCACCATGTTCACCACGCCCGAGCAATTCGCTTCCGCCAACAAAGCCACTGTTGACTCCCTGCTCTCCCTGGCCAACACCGCCCTGGCATCTGCCGAGCGCATCGCTGCCCTGAACCTGAACACCGCCCGTTCGCTGATGGAAGATTCCGTCTCCGGCGCCAAGGCCCTGATGGGTGCCAAGGACGTTCAGGAAGCCCTGTCCATCCAGGCTTCCCTGGCCCAGCCGAACGTCGAGAAGGCCGTTGCCTACTCGCGCAGCGTCTACGAAATCTCTGCCCAGACCCAGGAAGAACTGTCCAAGATGGTTGAAGGCCAGTTCGGCGAATTCCAGAAGACCGTCGCCGGCCTGCTCGACAAGGCTGCCAAGTCCGCCCCGGCTGGCTCCGACGTTGCCGTTGCCGCGGTCAAGAGCGCCATCGCTGCCGCCAACTCCGCTTTCGACAACATGAACAAGGCTGCCAAGCAAGTTGCCGAAATCGCCGAAGCCAATGTTGCTGCTGCGACCAACGCCACCGTCAAGGCCGTCGGTTCCGCTGCTGCCGCCAAGAAGTCCAAGTAATCAGTTGTAAAAGCCCCCGCCTCACGGCGGGGGCTTTGTTTCATCCACACTTACCAAAACAGACTGGAGATGATGATGAGCAACCCGAATATTGACCAACTGGCCGCCGCCCAAAAAGCCAATGCCGAAGTGATGATGGCCCTGCTGCGTACCGCCTTCAACGGCGTCGAGCGCCTGACCGCCCTCAACATGGCTGCCTCCCGCGAATTCTTCAACAACACCGTTGCCAGCACCCAGCAACTGATGTCCGCCAAGGACGCCAGCGAAATGGCCAAGCTCAACAGCAATCTCGCCCAGCCGAACGTCGACAAGTTGATGGATTACTCCCGCAACGTGTATGACCTGGTGGCCCAGATGCAGAAGGAAGTGACTTCGGTCATGGAAGCCCAGTACAGCACCTTCACCAAGACCGCGACCAGCGCCGTTGAGAAGGCCAAGGCTTCCGCACCGGTCGGTGGTGACGTGTTCGCCGCCACCATGCAGTCCATGCTCGGCGCCTCGACCAAGGCGTTCGACACCATGACCTCGATGGCCAAGCAACTGTCCGACATCGCCGAAGCCAACATGTCCGCCGCTGGCAAGGCCACCGGCAAGGCCGTCAGCGCAACGACCGCCGCCGCCAAGAAGACCGCCGCCAAGTAACCTGGCGCTTCCGGCTCAAGAAAAACCCGCGAAATCGCGGGTTTTTTTACGTCTACCGCCGGAGTCCCCGACTAGGTACGCCAGGCCCAATCGATGCCGCGCCTTTCGACTTCGGCACGAATTTCCGCCATCGCCTGCTCGACCAACCCAGGCTCGCCTTCGACGCCGAGTTCCAGATGCTTGCGCTCCTTGCCGACCAGCGAAGGCAGCGAGAACAGGCGCAGTGTCGGGTAATCCTTGACGATGCGCTCCATCAGGTCGAGCAAGGCGCTTTCATAGGCCATCGGCCCAGTCAGCAGGACGGCCTTTTCGACCATGCCGCTCACCGCCTTGAATTCATCCCTATAGAAGGTGTCGAGTGCCCATTCGATCATCGGATGCGCCATCTGCGGAAAGCCGGGCACGAAATAATGCCCGTTGGCCATGAAGCCGGGAATGCGGTTGAACGGGTTGGGGACGATCTGCACGCCCAGGGGGAAAGTCACCAACAACTTGCGCTTGTCGGTGATTTCCTCGCCGGCGAAGCGGACCTTCAATTCCTCGTACCCCTCGGCATGCAGTTCGAGATCGACGCCCAGCGCCAGGGCCACGGCCTGCCGGGTATGGTCGTCCGGCGTGTTGCCGATGCCGCCGCAGGAAAACACCACATCGCCGGTTGCCATCGTCCGCTTGAAAGTTTCAGCCAGACGCTGGCGGTCGTCGCCCAGATACTCCACCCACGACAAACGCAAACCGCGTGCCCCGAGCAGTTCGGCAATCTTGGTGAAGTGCTTGTCCTGGCGCTTGCCGGACAGGATTTCGTCGCCGATGATGATGGCGCCAAAGGTACGGCTCATACACGCTCTCCCTCGATGGTGACAATTGCCCCGCCGCGCGAGCGACGGAGGGCTTCCAGCCCGTAATGGACGAATGATAGCGCCGCCAGCGCCGGGACCAGCAGACCGAGCAGCGGAATGTGGGCGAGCAGCGCCATGCTCAGGCCAAGCATGAACAGGGGCGCCTTGTTTTGTTGGCGAATGGCCTGCCACTCCGCTACCGTGGCATGCATCGATAGAGCATCGTAGGCGAAGGTCCGGCGATTGAGCCAAGCCATCAGCAGGAGCGGCAGAATCAGCGACAGACCGGGAATGATCCACAAAGGCAAACTGAGCAGCCAGCCGGCGATGAACAAAAGTGAGGCCAGCACGCTGTTCACCGCAGCAGCGACGAAACTGTCCTTGCCCATCGGCGCCACGTCGCGGTATTCCGTTTCGGAAAGGTGCTTGAGCAGCAGCGGCATGATCACCACGGCGGCGAGCAGCGAGGCAGTCAGGTAGGCGCCGGCGAAGATCGCCATCCAGCCGCCCATGTAGGCCAGGATATGGGCCAGCCAGGCCAGGCCCCAGCCGATCAGCAGGCTCATCGGCGGGTGGCCGAGCAGCCAGTCGACCAGCACGCCCAGCCCCCAGATCGCCAGCACGATCCACAACACCAGCGAGAAAAGCGCCGGCACCAGCACATAGCCCCACACCTTGCCGCGGCGCAGGCTGGCCAGCGAGCGCATCAGCGCCAGCATCACGTCACCCATGCTTGATGCCCTCCCATTGCTTCTGCAGACGCTTGGTCGATACGGGCACCGGCGTCCGCAGTTCCTGCGCATAGAGCCCGACGCGCAGCTCTTCGAGCAGCCAACGGAACTGCTCGATCTGCGGATCGATGGTACCCAGCTTGGCGAGCTGGATGGCGCGGCGTTCGTAGTTGGTCCACAAGGGGCCATACTCGGCCATCAATTGTGCGTCGCGCGCCGGGTTGGCCTTCAGCTTGTCGAGCCGGACCTGGATCGCCTTGAAATAGCGCGGGTAGTGCTGCAGCCGCTCGAAGGGCGTGTCGGTGACGAAATTCTTGCCCATCAGGCGTTTCACCTGCGCCTCGATGTCCTGCACTACCGCGGCGTGAGCCTTGAAGGCTGGCAATTTCTTGGTCACCGCCTGCCATTCGGTGAGCACGGTACCGACCATGCGGCAGACCTCTTGCATGATCAGGCCGAGGCGCGCCTTGCTGTCGCCACAGCGGCTCTTGAAGGCATTCGGCGTCGTCGGCAGCGGCTCGGTCAAGCAGGCTCGCTCGAAGGTCAGGGCAATGATCTGCCGCTTCAGGTCGTCGTTGCTGCCCAGCGCCATGTACTGCATGCCCATCTGGGTCAGGCCGGGCACGTTCTTGTCGAAATACTTCACCTGGTCGCGGAACTGAAGCATGAACAGGCGGAGCAGGCCGACGCGATGGGCGGCGGCCGCTTCTTCGGCCGAATCGAAGACCTTCAGGCTGACGCTTTCGCCGTCATCGGTCAGCCCCGGATAGCCGAGCACGGTCTGGCCGGCGACCGGCACTTCCATCAACTCCGGCAATTCGCCGAAGGTCCAGTCGGTCAGCTTGGTGTATTCGGACGGCGTTTCGTGCAGTTCGGCGAACTCCTGTTTCGCCTCCTTGCCCCACTCGGCGCGCAGGGCGACCAGGCTACGGTTCATGTCGAGCTGGCGGCCATGCTCGTCGATCAGCTTGTAGTTCATCGAGAAGTGCGGCGGCAGCGCGTCGGGCCGGAAGGCATCGGGCGTCACCGCCCAGCCGCGCGCATTCAGGCCGCGCGCTTCGAGAATGTGGTCGATCAGGGGCTGGATCAGCCCCTGATTCATCTTCTTTTCATTGCTGGCGACGGTCGACATGAATTCTTCGACAAATTCCGGCACCGGCACCAGTTTCGCCCGGATCTTCTGCGGCAGCGTCTTGATCAGCTGCATCAGCTTTTCCTTCAGCAACCCGGGCACCAACCACTCCATGCGCTGTACCGGAATCTGATTGAGCTGTGCCAGCGGCAGGGTCAGCGTCACGCCGTCGCGCGGCGAACCCGGCTCGAAATGGTAGGTCAGCGTGTATTCGACGCCGCCGACCTTCAGATGATGCGGGAAGGCCTCGGTCGTGACGCCGGCCGCCGAATGCCGCATCAGGTCGTCCTTCGACAAATAGAGCAGCTTCGGATTGTCGCGCTCGGCCTCCTTGCGCCAATGGTCGAAGGTGGCGCCGTTGTGAATGCCCTCGGGAATGATCGAGTCGTAGAAAGCGAAGATCAGCTCGTCGTCGACCAGCACGTCCTGCCGGCGCTGCTTGTGTTCGAGGTGCTCGATGTCGCGGATCTGCTTCTGGTTGTGCTGGTAGAACGGCCAGCGCTTGGCGTAGGCGTCGTCGATTTCCTCGCCGACCAGGCCCTGGCGGATGAAGATTTCGCGCGCCTCGGCCGGTGCCAGCGGGCCGTAATGGATGCGCCGCTTCGGGTTGATGACCACGCCGTAGAGCGTCGTCCGCTCCCAGCCGGCAACCTGCATCGCCTTCTTTTCCCAGTGCGCGTCGAAGTAGCTGCGCTTGATGAGGTGAGCGCCCACTTTCTCCAGCCAGTCCGGTTCGATGCGGGCGACACAGCGGCCAAAGAGGCGCGTCGTCTCGGTGATCTCGGCCGCCATGATCCACTTGCCGGCCTTCTTTTGCAGCGGCGACGACGGGTGGATCAGGTAGCGAATACCGCGCGCCCCGAGGTAATAGCCGGATTCGTCGGCCTTGCAGCCGAGGTTACCGAGCAGGCCGGAGAGCAGCGCCTGATGGATGGCCTCGTAGGTGCCGGGAATCTCGCTTTCCTTCCAGCCGCCGTCCTTGGCCGCCAGCTCACCGATCATCGAATGCAGCTGGCTGTGCACCTCGCGCCATTCGCGCAGGCGCAGGTAGGACAGGAAATGCGCGTGACAGGTATCGACCAGCTGCTTGTTCGACTTCTTGTGTTCGACGGCGTTCTGGAACCAATTCCAAAGCTTCCACCAACTGAGGAACTCCGACTTCTCGTCGGCAAACAGCTTGTGTTTCTCGTCCGCCGCCTGCTGGCGTTCCTGCGGCCGCTCGCGCGGGTCCTGCACCGAGAGGCCGGCGGCAATGACCATCACTTCCTTCAGACAGCCGAGGTCGCGCGCCGCAACCAGCATGCGGCCGATGCGCGGATCGAGCGGCAGGCGGGCCAGCGACTCGCCAACCTTGGTCAGGCGGTTTTCCTCGTCGAGCCCGCCCAATTCCTGCAACAGCGCGTAGCCGTCGGCAATCGCCTTGGCCGGCGGCGGTTCGATGAAGGGGAAGCTCTCGACATCGGTCAGCTTCAGAGACTTCATGCGCAGGATGACGCCGGCCAGCGAGGAACGCAGGATTTCCGGGTCGGTGAACGGCGCGCGGGCGTTGAAATCCAACTCGTCGTACAGGCGAATGCAGACGCCGGCCGCCACCCGGCCGCAGCGCCCGGCCCGCTGCCGCGCCGCCGCCTGCGAGATCTTCTCGATCTGCAGTTGCTCGACCTTGTTGCGGTAGGAGTAGCGATTGACGCGGGCCAGCCCGGTGTCGATGACGTAGCGGATGCCGGGCACGGTGAGCGAGGTTTCGGCGACGTTGGTCGCCAGCACGATGCGCCGCTGGTTGCCGGATGGCTTGAAAATTCGGTCCTGCTCGCCGGCCGACAGGCGCGAGAAGAGCGGCAGGATTTCGGGCGCATGTGCCGATGACATGCCCGGCCGGGCCAGCGCATGCTTGCGCAAAGCTTCGGCTGCCTCGCGGATTTCGCGCTCGCCGGGCAGGAAAACGAGGATGTCGCCGCTACCCAGCCGTGACAATTCATCGGCGGCATCGACGATGGCGTCGTACAGATCGCGCTCGTCGTCCTGCTTTTCGAGATCGGAAACCGGACGGTAACGCACGTCGACCGGATAGAGGCGGCCGGACACCTCGATCACCGGCGCGCCATTGAAGTGCTGCGAAAAGCGCTCGGCGTCGATGGTCGCCGAGGTGATGATCACCTTCAGGTCCGGCCGCTTCGGCAGCAACTGCTTCAGGTAGCCGAGCAGGAAGTCGATGTTCAGGCTGCGCTCGTGCGCCTCGTCGATGATGATCGCCTCGTAGGCGTTCAAATACGGGTCGGACTGCGACTCGGCAAGCAGGATGCCGTCGGTCATCAGCTTGACCCAACTGTCGGTGGTCGACTTGTCGTGGAAACGGATTTTGACGCCGACCCCAGCCCCGACCTGCGTCTTCAGCTCCTGCGCCAGACGCGTCGCCACCGAACGGGCGGCCAGCCGGCGCGGCTGTGTGTGGCCGATCAGGCCGCGAGAACCGATGCCGAGATCGAGGCAGATTTTCGGCAACTGCGTCGTCTTGCCCGAACCGGTCTCGCCGCAGACGATGACTACCTGGTTTTTCTCGATCAGGTCGGCAATGTCGGCCCGCCGCTCATTGACCGGCAGGTCGGTCTGGAATTCCGGCTTCGGCAGTTTGCCGCGCCGGGCGACGACCGCCGCCTGCGACTGCGCCAGCAGGGCACCGAGCTCGGCCTGCAGTTTTTGCCGTTTTTCAGCGGTCGCCCCTAGGGCCAGCCCTTGTTTTTGTGGTCGTAGCATTTCGCGCTGCAGGGCCAGTAGCCGGCGCGCGTCGGCGGTCAGTGTTGCGCGGAGGGAGTCGTCACGCCGCGAAGGTGTATTCTTGTGGGAAGCTTGGGCCATGGGGGTGCATTATATTCGCCCCAAAAACAAACGCCGCCCAAACGGGCGGCGCATGCTCCTTGCAGCCCGCCAGGAACTGTTTGCGAAGGTGATGGCCTAATCGCCAGACCCGGTATAAACCGAGAGAAGGGAGGTTGTTGTGCCGCCCTTCTGCCCGGCGCGAATCCTGGCCCCTGCCACATCGGATGATTTCTCAGAAGGGAGATCAAGATATGCCCGCAATAAGGGAACAAGCCGTCGAGAAAATGCGCCGGGATCACGATCAAATGCTGCAGTTGATCGAGCGCATCGAGGCCCAGTGTAACCAGCGTGACCGGCTGGACAATTGCAACGACTGCCATTCCAGCCAGCGCGGCGTCTGCCACGGCAATATCGAGCAGATGATCCGGGCCTTCGTCGAAATAACGCTGAAACACAACCTAGTCGAATCGATCTACATGGATGGGATGGTCCCGACAGCGCACCGCATTGCGCACAATCAGGCACACATGGATATCGCGCAGCAGTTGAAGGAGATTCGCGTAGTTTTTTCCGGCGACGGCAACGGCATCCAGGCCATCGAGGGGATCGACCGCGTCCGGGAAACCTTGTTCGCCCACTTCAAGGAGTACGACCAGCAGCTCGAGGGTTATCTCGCGGCGGCTGTCGCCAGCGCCTAGCCCCTTCATGTGCCCCGGAGAACGCTTCGACGCCTGGAGTTCCGGTGCGAACTGGAGCCGGCGTCTGACGAGTTGCTTGGTGCTTCTTGAAGTTGGAAACCATGGTCTGTTCCCGATTTTCAGAAAAGCCGCACGGGGCCGGTTAGCACCATGCTAGAAGAGCGATGAAAAGGCTTCTCCCCGACTTTGAGCATCGCTCTCAACCCGTAATTTCGCTGCATCAGTTCATTGTTCGGCTGGCGCACAGCGGAATCGTTGCCCTTACACTTATAGCCGTTTCGCTGTTTATCGGCATGGTCGGGTATCACATCATTGAGGGTTTGGGCTGGATTGATGCGTTTCTGAACGCATCGATGCTCCTCGGCGGAATGGGCCCCGTAAACACCCCGGTCACATTCGGTGGCAAGCTCTTTGCCGGCCTGTATGCACTCTACTGCGGCCTGGTGGTGATCATCGTCGCCGGCGTCATTCTCGCGCCGATGGCACACCGTGTCCTTCACAGGTTTCACATGGAGAGCGGCGATCGATGAGCACGGCGAGGGATGTACCTCAACCAGCCACAAGGGTAAGTGGCGTCCGCGCCATACCCAAGGAGGCAACCATGAAATCGAGGGTCGTCATTGCAGCCGTATCAACCCTGTTCGCCATTTCCGCCCTCGCCGCACCTGCCCCCTGGTACAAATGGCGCAGCAAGCTGGATGGGAAGGCGCTGTGCACACAGACTTATCCCGGCCAGGGTTGGGAAAAGGTCAGTGGTCCGTACAAGGATGGACGCTGCGAAACAGCCGGGCTTCCCGGCGAATACCCGCTCAGACCACTGATTCAAAGCAAGTAGCCCCCGCCAATAGACACACGCGGTCACAGCTTCGCCACGAACCTCACACGATTTCGCCGGTCGATACCGGTTAGCATCAAGTGATGGCCCGAACACCGGCGCCGCAGACTCGGGGGAGAGGGAACATGTACCACGGGGAAAAATTCAATGCCTGGACACACTTGCTCGGCGCCCTATTCGCGCTGGGCGGCGCCGCCTGGCTGATCAAACTGGCGGCAGCCAGCGGCGACGGCTGGAAGCTGTTCAGCGTAGCCGTCTATGGCGCGACGCTGGTCGTGCTGTACAGCATTTCCACCCTCTATCACAGCGTACGCGGCCGGGCGAAAAATGTGCTGCGCAAGCTCGACCACCTGTCGATCTACCTGCTGATCGCCGGCAGCTACACGCCATTCTGCCTGATCAGCCTGCGCGGGCCGTGGGGCTGGTCGCTGTTCGGCATCGTCTGGACGCTGGGCCTGATCGGCATGCTGCAGGAGATCAAGCCGCGCTCGGAGGCACGCGTGCTATCACTGGTCATCTACGCGCTGATGGGCTGGATCGTGCTGGTCGCCATCAAGCCCTTGCTGGCCAGCATTGGCCTGGCCGGCTTTCTCTGGCTGGCGGCCGGCGGCCTCTTCTATACGGTGGGCATCGTTTTCTTCGCCTTCGACGAGCGTTTCCGCCACTGGCACGGCATCTGGCATCTGTTCGTGATCGCCGGCAGCCTTTCGCATTTCATTGCGATCTTGTTCTACGTGCTGTGAATCGCCGACAATGACGGCCGCTTATCAATTGCCGACGTCATTGAGACCATGCGTTACCAAGGAAAAATCACCCGCTGGAAGGACGAGCAGGGTTACGGCTTCATCACCCCCAACCAGGGCGGGGCGGAAGTCTTCGTCCATATCAAGTCCTTCGCCAATCGTCAGCGGCGGCCGGAAGTCGGCCAGATCGTCACCTACGAACTGGAGCAGGACCAACGGGGACGCCGGCAGGCCCGGGCGACGGATTTCGTCGGCGCGGCGAAAAATGCCCGAAATTCACGGTCGACCGCAGCAAACCGGCTGCCGCTGCTGATTGCCGGCCTTTTTCTCGCCTTCGTTGCATTTTCGGTGCTGGCCGGCAAGCTGCCACTGGCGCTGCTCGGCCTCTATACCGGGGCGAGCCTGGTCGCCTTCATTGCCTACGCCATCGACAAGTCGGCCGCCCGCCAGCAGCGCTGGCGCACCCAGGAAAGCACGCTGCAGCTACTCGCCCTGATCGGCGGCTGGCCTGGCGCCCTGATCGCCCAGAACCGCCTGCGCCACAAAACGAGCAAGGCCTCGTTTCTCGTCGTTTTCTGGGCCTGCGTGCTGCTCAATTGCGCCGCCCTCGGGCTGTTGCTGACCCCATCCGGCAGTCGGGCGCTGAAGACTGCCCTCGGCGTCGCCTGAAGCGGGTCGGTCCGGCAATCCCGGCACGCCTTCCGGCAGCCGCATGTGATAATGCCTTCGTTCTATTCCGAATGGCTTTTTCCTACCTTCCGCCGATGCTCCGCCCTCTTCTCTGCAATCGCCTGAAGTTCATCGTCCTGCTGCTGAGCGCGCTGCTGGCCGGGACAGCCGGCGCCGAAACGCTACTCAAGCGCAATGTCGCCTACGGCAACGACGAGGAACAGCGCTTCGACGTCTATGCCCCGCCCCAGGCCAAGGGGGCGCCGGTCATCCTGATGGTGCATGGTGGCGGCTGGCAGTTCGGCGACAAGGAGATGCGCCGGGTTGTCGAGAACAAGCTGGCACGCTGGGTGCCCAGGGGTTTCGTGTTCGTTGCGGTGAACTATCGTTTATTGCCCAAAATCGGGCCGCTCGACCAAGCTCGCGATGTCGCCCGGGCGCTGGCCATGGCCCAGGAACTGGCGGCGAGCTGGGGCGCGGAACGCAGCAAATTCATCCTGATGGGCCATTCAGCCGGTGCCCACCTGGTCGCGCTGCTCGCCGCCCGGCCGGAACTGGCGGCCGAACAGGGGGCATCGCCCTGGCTCGGCAGTATCCTGCTCGACAGCGGTGCGCTCGATGTGCCGGCCATCATGGGCAGCCGGCATCTGCCGCTCTACGACCGCGCCTTCGGCAAGGACCCGGCCTACTGGCACGCCGTTTCACCCTTCCAGCAACTCAGCCGACCGAGCAGCGCGCTGCTCGCCGTCTGCTCCAGCCAGCGCCAGCACGCCTGCCCGGAGGCCCGCCGCTTTGTCGACAAGGCCAGCCAGTTGGGCACCCGGGCCGCCGTGCTGACGCAGGATCTGTCGCATGGCGAGATCAACCAGAAACTGGGCGAGGAGTCGGACTACACCGCGGCGGTCGAAGCCTTCATGCGCGGCCTGGACAAGCGGGTTGCCCAGGCGCTGAAATAGCGGCCGGCTGGCACGGCTGTTGCACAAAGCGGATAACTGGCTCCGCTGACGTCGACTATCCGACAAAGCGGCCGGCCCGCACAGTCAACCGGAGTCTTTGATGAACGCACATCCCGCCACCGTCGACCGCCACGGCAACGCAGTCCAGCTGGGCGACCGGGTCCGCATTCTGGCCGTATCCCCCGATCCGGACATGGACGAGGACGATCTCGACATGTTCAACGACATGATCGGCTCGACCTGCGA
This sequence comes from Dechloromonas hortensis, assembly GCF_009469765.1. GTDB lineage: Bacteria > Pseudomonadota > Gammaproteobacteria > Burkholderiales > Rhodocyclaceae > Azonexus > Azonexus hortensis. Next base: position 54,689 of record NZ_SSSQ01000010.1, on the reverse strand, counting down.
AGTCGAACGCATCGACGACGAAGGGGCTGCCTGGGTCGCAATCTGGTGGAACGGTTTTGACGGGCCGCTGCTGACCACGGTCGGCCTGGCCCCGGGGCAGATGGAAAAGGCGGCCGCGTAGGCCGCTCTATAACAGCCAGCCCGGAAAGTTTTCCCGGCTGGCCAGGCGCTCAGCAGTGACGCTGGGCCTGCGGATTCCACGCAAACAGGCGACGGGCCAGACGGTTCAGGCGCACGCCGAGGGCCGGTCCGGTCTTGCCGGATGCTTGCTGCGGATTCCAGGAAAAGGCCGGGCGCAACGTTGCCGCCACCAGGCTCAACAGGGAAAGCGTACTGTTGCCGAGCAGCAATGCGTACAGACGCAGACGCTCGGCGAACAAGCCTTGCAAACGCTGAATTTCCTGGGCGCGAAGGGCGCGGGCCTGGCGTTCGATGGTTGGGATGTCGATGGGGGTCATGGCTTACTCCTGCTGCGGTGCAACATTGCACGGATCGAACTGTAATTGCATGAGCAACCAATAACAATTACGCCATCAGGAACAACATTTGTGAATTTTCGTCCATAATCAAGCCATGGATCGCTCTGCCGAAATGACCGCCTTCGTCCGCTCCGTCGATACCGGCGGCTTCTCTGCCGCAGCGCGGGAATTGGACCTGACCCCGTCCGCCCTCTCCAAGCTGGTCACCCGGCTCGAAGACCGGCTGGGCGCCCGCCTGCTGCAGCGGACGACGCGCCGCCTGCACCTGACGCCGGAAGGCGAGGCCTTTTACCTGCGGGCCCGGCGCATCCTGGCCGAGATGGACGAAGCGGAAGCCGAAGTGCTGCAGTCGGCCAGCCACCCACAGGGCCTGCTCCGGCTGCATTGCGGCTCGGCCTTCGGCATGCACCAGCTGGCACCGGCCATTCCGCACTTTCTCGAACGCCACCCCGGCGTCCACCTCGACATCACCATCAATGACCAGCCGCCGGCCGCCGTCGAAGAGGGCATCGATCTCGCCATCCGCATCGGTCAGCTCGACGAGTCGTCGATGGTCGCCCGCCGCATCTGCAACCTGGAGCGCGTCATCTGCGCCGCGCCGTCCTACCTGGCCAGGTACGGCACGCCGCGCACGCCGGACGACCTGCATCAGCACAACTGCCTGTGGATCACCAGCCTGCCGGTACTGCGCCGCTGGCCGTTCGATACCGACGACGGCATCCGCGTCGTGCATATCGACGGCAATGTCGTCGCCAACAATGCCGAGACGGTGCTGCAACTGACCATGGCCGGCGTCGGCATCACCCGGCTGACCGATGTCATCGTCGGCGACGCCATCCAGCGTGGCGACCTGGTGCCGATCCTGACCGACTGGCACCACGTCGAGCCGGTGCCGCTCTTCGCCACCTACCCGAGCGGCCGCCACCTGTCGCCCAAGGTGCGGGCGATGGTCGATTTCCTGGTCGAACGCTTTGCCGGCACGCCCTGGCGCAGCGCCGCCTAGCGTCGGGCCGGGCGTTTTTGCCCTTTATTCGTCGTCGACCACGCCCGGCAGGAAGTCCTCTTGGGGGGCAGCACTGTAGTTTTTCAGGCGATTTTCGGCGGCGACGCCGAGTATTTTCAGCAACCAGGGCGGCGGCGACTCGGCCATCGCTTTCTGGAACTGGGCCAGCACAGCCTCGGCCGGTCCGCCGTCGGGCAGCTTGATCGGGTAGATATCGGCCCGAATGACCTTGGCCGCCGCCGGACCGCCAATCGACACGACGTAGCAGACATGGCAATCGCCGATCAGTCTGGCCCGCCACAGGTTGCGGTCCTCGGCGAACTCGGCGTCCATGGTGTCGCGGATATCGACCAGCCGGATGGCTGCCGGCGAAACCTGATAGACGAGAAAGCGCAGGCAGGAGCCGAAATGGCCGCTCAACAGATCGCCCTTGTCGGAGGCGATGGCGACGCGCACCGAACCCGGCATGTCACCATCGCTATAGGGCTGGATCTTGGGCAGCGTGTCGTCGCCCTGGGTTTCGCCCCACAGGATGCGCACGGCCAGTTTCATCGCTTCGAGACCGATGCCGATATCCTCGCCATCCTCTTCGCCATCGACGCTGGCGAAGCCGGTCTTCAACTGGGTAACGGTGACCTTGCGCAGCGCTTCCTCGTCGATCTCGTCGCCCAACTGGCGGCGCAGCAGGTCGATCAGCGACGGCAAGGTCACATTGGGCATGGCCCGCGCTGCCAGCGCCACACGCAGCGCGGCCTCGCGGGTAATCGGAGGCGTGGATTGTTCCATCGTATTGCTCCTCTGTCGGAAAGGGGTTGGGGTTTGAACCTTCTTGCAGAGATAGTGCCAACCCCGGCAAGACCCTGATTTCTAACGGGCACACGCCTTGCTCAATTACCCCCAAACAGCAGAAAGCCCCCTTCGATGTCGGATACCCCACAAAACCCGCCGCCCGACGCCGCCGTCGTCCGCGCCTACCACGCCCGCACCAAGCACCGCTTCGAAGCCTATGCCGAAGGCCCCGGCCAGCTCGACTGGGACGCCCAGCCGTCCCCCTTCCGCCACTACGCCGGCGCCCCGCAACTTGAACTGCCGCTCAGTGCCGACCAGTTCGAGCGGCCCTACGGTCGACTGCCGGAAAGGCCTGAAAACCCGGTCGCCGCCGACCTGAACAGCCTGGGCGCCGTGCTCGAACTGGCCTTCGGAATCTCGGCCTGGAAAAGCTGGGGACCGAGCCGCTGGGCGCTGCGCTGCAATCCGTCGTCCGGCAACCTGCACCCGGTCGAAGCCTATGTCCTGGCCGCCCATCTGCCCGGCCTGGCCGACGGCGTGCATCACTACGATCCGGAAAATCATGTTCTCGAAGGGCGCGCCCTGCGCCCGGATGATGCCGGCGCCGCCTGGCTGGCCGTCGGCCTGTCCAGCGTCATGTGGCGCGAAGCGTGGAAATATGGCGAACGCGCCTTCCGCTACTGCCAGCTCGATGTCGGCCATGCCGTCGCTGCCCTCTCCTATGCCGCCGCGCTGCTCGGCTGGGAAGTCGAAGTACTGGCCGTGCCGAACGCGACGCTGGCCCATTGCTTCGGCCTCGACCGCCTCGACGACTTCCCGGATTCGCGCTACGCCTTTACCGAAGACGAGGAACCGGAAATCCTGCTCGCCCTGCGCGCCCCCGGCCTCGCCTCGCCGCCGGCCGGCGAACTGCTGTCCGCCTGGCTGGCCGGCGCCACCTGGCACGGCCGGCCGAGCCGCATCGACCCGGCGCCCGGCTACCGCTGGCCGGCCATCGACCAGGTCGCCCAGGCCAGCCGAGTCGTCTCCGTCGAGGGGATTTCCGGTGCGCTGCCGCCCAAGGGGACTTCCTGCGGGGCGCGGTCGACATCCGAAAAAGGCCAATTTCCCGCCCTGCCGCCGCTCGCCCCGCACCCCAGCCCGGCCGGCGCCGCCGAGATCATCCGCCAGCGCCGCAGCGGCCAGCGCTTCGACCCGAAGTACAGCCTGCCCAAAGCCGCCTTCTACCGCATGCTCGACGCCGTGCTGCCCCGGCCGCAGGTGCCATTCACAGCACAGGAAAACCCGCCGCAAATCCACCTGCTGCTTTTCGTGCTGCGCGTCGATGGCCTGCCCGGCGGGCTCTACCTGCTGCCGCGCAGCCCGACGGCTGCCGTCGAACTGCCGGCGGCGCTCGGCCAGGTCGACCAGCGCTTTGCCGAACGCCGCCCGGTCGCCAGCTTCGATGCCGATTGCCCGGCCCACCTCGGCCTAGTCCAACTCTGCCCATTGGGCCTACCGGAATTGCAAGGGCTGGCCCGCGCACTGTCCTGCCATCAGGACATCGCGGCGACCAGCGCCTTCTCGCTCGGCATGCTCGGCGACTTTGAGGCCGCCACGGCGGACGGCTACGGCTACCGCAGCCTGCTGCGCGAAGCCGGCCTGGTCGGCCAGGTGCTCTATCTGGAGGCGGAAGCGGCCGGCGTCCGCGGCACCGGCATCGGCTGCTTTTTCGACGACCCGGTGCACCAGGCTTTCGGTCTGAACGGCAACCGCTGGCAAAGCGTTTATCACTTCACGGTCGGCACGCCGATCACCGACGCCCGTATCGAAACCGGCCCCCCCTACCCCCAACGCCAAAAGGATTCCGCATGAGCCCGCAACTCGCCGCCTTTCTCGCCGACCACGGCTTTGCGCCGGACAATCTCTCCGCCCCGCAAGCCGACGGCCGCTTCACGCCGCTGATGCGCGCCGCCAAGGAAGGCCGCCTCGATATCGTCGAGGAACTGCTGGCGGCCGGCGTCGATATCGCCGTCACCAACGCCGACGGCTGTAACGCGCTGTGGCTGGCCTGCTACAACGGCAGCCACGCGTTGATCGAACGCCTGATCGCCGCCGGCATCGACCTCGATCGGCAAAACGGCAACGGGGCCAGCTGCCTGATGTACGTCGCGTCGAACAGCAAGCCGGATCTGGTCAAGCTGCTGCTGGAAAAAGGCGCCAATCCGCGCCTGAAGAATTTCGACGACTTTTCGGCGCTCGACCTGGCCGCCTCGGTCGCCTGCCTGAAATTGCTGCGCCAGGCAGCCTGACAGCGCCGCCATGAAAAAAGCCACCGCGCGGGTGGCTCTGCATGGCCGGGCGAACAACAGTCTAGTGCTTGGCCTTGGCGCCCATCCATTGGGCGGCCTTGCCATCACTGGTCTTTTCGCAGACGACATCGACGCCGGAAATCGCCGCCTTGGCGCCGACATCGAAGAACTTGCCATGGTCGCCCGAGTAGCACTGCGGGGCCGGCTTGGCCGGGGTAGCGGCGGCCTGCGGCGCCGGGGCCTGGCTGGCACAGGCAGTCAGGGTCAGGGCAGTGGCGGCGGCAAGAATCAGGGAACGCATGGCAATCTCCATCAATGATCAAATTGGAGACGGCATTCTCTTAAGCTTTTATTGCAGTTTGATTGCAGCCTCAGGACCAGATGCGGGTCGCGCCCACCGCCAGCAGGCCGAGATAGGTCGCCGTCAGCGAGCCGAGCAGATGCACGGAGGCGAGGCCGATCGCCAAAGCCGGCTGGCCGGCCAGCAGGCGCTCGACGACCTCGGCCGAAAAGGTCGAGAAAGTGGTCAGGCCGCCGAGAAAGCCGGTAATCGCGAACAGCTTCAAGGCCAGCGGAAAATGCGTATTGAGGTGGAAGATGCCGACGGCGACGCCGATCAGGTAACCGCCGATGACGTTGGCGGCGAGCGTACCGAGCGGCAAGGCGATGAACAGCGGGTTCAGCGCCAGCCCGAGCAGCCAGCGCAACCAGGCGCCGAGAGCGGCGCCGGTGCCGATGGCGAGAAAATTGAGCGCGGTGAGGTTATGCAGGGCGGTCATGGGGGAATTGTAGCGGTTTGCCGGCCGGCCCCGGTTAAAATAGCGTGATTGAAATCAGAGGTTTCACCGTGAGCAGCCCCAACAAACCTGAAGTCGCCCCCGCCGCCAATTTCATCCGCAACATCGTCGAAGCCGACCTCGCCGCCGGCAAGCATGCCCAGCGCCACTGGGCCGGCCAGCCCGGCACCGCCGCCGATCACGCCGCCGCCCCGCTCGACGCCGCCAAGCTGCGCACCCGCTTCCCGCCCGAGCCGAACGGCTACCTGCACTTCGGCCACGCCAAGTCCATCCTGCTCAACTTCGGCCTCGCCCAGCAGTACGGCGGCCGCTGCCACCTGCGTTTCGACGACACCAATCCGGAGAAGGAAGACCAGGAATACGTCGACTCGATCATCGATGCCGTCAAGTGGCTCGGCTGCTCCTGGGAGAAGGACGGCGAAAGCAACCTCTACTACGCCTCCAACTACTTCGACTGGATGCTGCAATGCGCCGAAGCGCTGATCAGCGCCGGCCACGCCTACGTCGATAGCCAGTCGGCCGACGAAATGCGCGCCAACCGCGGCACGCTGACCCAGCCCGGCAAGAACTCTCCCTTCCGCGACCGTTCCGTCGCCGAGAACATCGATCTCTTCAAGCGCATGCAGGCCGGCGAGTTCGCCGACGGTCAACACATCCTGCGCGCCAAAATCGACATGGCGGCCCCCAACATCAACCTGCGCGACCCGGCCATCTACCGCATCCGCCACGCGACGCACCACAACACCGGCGACAAGTACTGCGTGTATCCGATGTACACCTTCGCCCACCCGATCGAAGATGCGCTGGAAAACATCACGCATTCGATCTGCACGCTGGAATTCGAGGATCAGCGGCCGTTCTACGACTGGCTGCTCGAACGCCTGGCCGAAGCCGGCCTACTCCAGCGCCCGCTGCCGCAGCAGATCGAGTTCTCACGCCTCAATCTGACCTACGTGGTTTTGAGCAAACGCAAGCTGATCCAGCTCGTCGATGAGAAGCACGTCGACGGCTGGGACGACCCGCGTATGCCGACCCTGGTCGGCGCCCGCCGGCGTGGCTACTCGGCCGACGGCTTCCGCCTGTTCATGGAGCGCGTTGGCGTTACCAAGAACGACTCGCTGATCGACTACGTGCTGTTCGAAGATGCCATGCGCGAAGTGATGAATGAGTCCGATCTGCGCCGCATCGCCGTGCTCGACCCGGTCAAGCTGATCATCGACAACTACCCGGAAGGCCAGGTCGAGGAGTGCTTCGCCCCCAACCACCCGCTGCACCCGGAACTCGGCCAGCGTTCGATCCCGTTCAGCCGCGAACTGTGGATCGAGGGCGAGGACTTCATGGAAGTGCCGAGCAAGGGCTTCCGCCGCCTGTTCCCGGGCAACATGGCCCGCTTGCGCTACGGCTACGTCGTCGAATGCACCGGCTGCGACAAGGACGCCGACGGGAAGGTTATCGCGGTGCACTGCAATTATTTGCCCGAAACCAAATCCGGCACGCCGGGCGCCGACAGCGTCAAGGTCAAGGGCAACCTGCACTGGGTCTCCGCCGCTCACGCCTACCAGGCAGAGATCCGCCTGTTTGAACGCTTGTTCAAGGTGCCCGCCCCTGGCGCCCGCCGCGAAGGCGATGCGCCGGAACAGGAGCGCGACTTCCTCGACGACCTGAATCCGGAATCAAAGCAGACCATCGTCGCCCAGCTCGAACCCTGCCTGAAGGATGCCAAGCCGGAAGAGCGCTTCCAGTTTGAACGCCACGGCTATTTCATCGCCGACCGGATCGATTCGAAGGACGGCCAGCCGGTCTTCAACCGTGCCGTCACGCTGAAGGACTCCTGGGGCAAGGCCGCCTGATGGCTCTGGCTGCAGCGGCCGACATCCTGGCTTTCTGGTTCGGCCAGCCGGGCGAAGCCGGCCACGGCCAACCGCGCGCCGCCTGGTTTCGCAAGGATGCCGCCTTCGACGCCGAGATTCGCCGCCAATTTCTGGCGACGGTCGAGGCCGCGCTGGCCGGCCAGTTGGCCGACTGGGCGAACTCGCCGCAAGGCCTGCTCGCCTTGCTCATCCTGCTCGACCAGTTTCCGCGCAACCTCTTTCGCGGCGAGGCCCAGGCTTTCGCCGGCGATGCGCAGGCCCGGCAACTGGCCGAACGAGCCCTCGACCAGGGCTGGGACAAGGGCCTGAGCGCCGTCGAAAAGCTGTTCATCTACCTGCCTTTCGAGCACAGCGAAGCGCTCGCCGACCAGCAGCGTTCGCTGGCGCTGTTCACCGCGCTGGCTGCCGAACACGCCGGCTGCGAAGGCTATCTCGACTACGCGCAGCGCCATTACGACGTGATCGCCCGCTTCGGGCGCTTCCCGCACCGCAACGCGGCCCTCGGCCGCCCTTCCACCCCCGAAGAGACGATTTACCTCGCTCAGCCGGGCAGCGGCTTTTAACTCCGTGTCGGCCCGTAACGTCGCACAGCTCGGCCAGGTCTTCACGCCGCCCAAGGTGGTGGATTTCATGCTCGACCTCTGCCAGAACCGGGGCCGGGTGCTGGAACCCTCGGCCGGTGACGGCGCGTTTTTCCGCACCCTGCGCGAACGCCAGGTGAACTGCGTCGGCATCGAGATCGACCGCCGCGTCGCGCCGGAAGGCGCCGAAATCCGCGACTTCTTCGATTACCCGCTCAGCGAGCAGTTCGACAGCATCGTCGGCAACCCGCCCTACGTCCGCTTTCAGGATGTCGCGGTGGACACCCGGAAAAAGCTGAAATCCGACCTCTTCGATGGGCGCAGCAACCTCTTCCTGTTCTTCATCGAGAAGTGCGTCCGCCACCTGAAGCCGGGTGGCGAACTGGTCTTCATCGTACCGCGCGAATTCATCAAGCTGACCGCCGCCAAGAAGCTGAACGCCTGGCTGCACGAACAGGGCAGCATCACGCATTTCTACGAAACCGGCGATACCCGCGTTTTCGACGAACACACGCCGAACTGCGCCATCTTCCGCTTCGAAAAGGGCCGGCTGGACCGCCAGATGGCCGATGGCCGGCGCTTCACCGAGGTCGACGGACAGCTGATGTTCCTGCGCGATGACTACGGCGTCCGCTTTGCCGACGTGTTCACGGTCAAGGTCGGCGCCGTCTCCGGGGCCGACCACATCTTCGCCCACGCCAAGGGCAACATGGAATTCGTCTGCTCGAAAACGGTCGAAACCGGAGCGACGCGGCGCATGCTCTACGGCATCAAGCACCCGCATCTCGACAAGCACAAGGCCGAACTGCTCGGCCGCCGGGTTCGAGCTTTCGACGAAAGCAACTGGTGGCAGTGGGGCAGAGCCTTCCCGATCAACCTGCACCCGCGCATCTACGTCAATGGCCGGACGCGCAAGCCCGAACCGTTCTTCCTGCACGACTGCAACAGTTTCGACGGCGCCATCCTCGCCCTGTTCACCCGCAACCAGCGCATGCAGCGCCGCGAACTGATCGAATGCACGATGATGCTGAACAAGGAAGTCGACTGGCAGGAACTCGGCTTCGTCTGCGACGGCCGTTTCCTGTTCACCCAGCGCAGCCTGCAGACCTGCCTGTTGCCCGACAAGTTTTCCCGCTATTTACCGTCTGATTTGAAAAAGGACGCCGCATGACCTTCACCCAAATGCTCGCCGCTGCCTGGCAGAAAAACAACTCCCTGCTCTGCGTCGGCCTCGACCCCGACCCGGCCAAGTTCCCCGCCCACCTCAAGGGCCGCGACGACGCCATCTTCGAGTTCTGCGCCGCCATCGTCGATGCGACGGCCGATCTCGTCTGTTCCTTCAAGCCGCAGATTGCCTACTTCGCCGCCCGCCGTGCCGAAGACCAGCTCGAAGCGCTGATCGCCCACATCCACGAAAAACACCCGGGCATCCCGGTTATTCTCGACGCCAAGCGCGGCGACATCGGCTCCACCGCCGAACAGTACGCCGTCGAAGCCTTCGGCCGCTTCCAGGCCGATGCCGTCACGGTCAACCCCTACATGGGCCGCGATTCGGTCGATCCCTACCTGGCCTACCCGGACAAGGGCGTCATCCTGCTCTGCCGGACCTCGAACGCCGGCGGCTCCGACCTGCAGTTTCTCGATGTCGGCGGCGAAAAGCTCTACGAGCGCGTCGCCGGCCTGTCGGCCAGAACCTGGAACAGCACCGGCCAGATCAGCCTGGTGGTCGGCGCCACCTTCCCGGCCGAGATTGCCCGCGTGCGCGAAATCGTCGGCGACATGCCGCTGCTCGTCCCCGGCATCGGCGCCCAGGGCGGCGACATCGAGGCCACCGTCAAGGCCGGACGCACCGCCGACGGTACCGGCTTGATGATCAACTCCTCGCGTGCCATCCTGTATGCCGGCCGGGACGAGAACTTTGCCGCGGCTGCCCGCCAGGCAGCACTTGAAACCCGCGACGCGATCAACCGCTATCGCTAAGGAGTACCGCCATGCGCATCGATGACTACCGGGACAGCGACAACGTCGAAGACCGCCGCGGCGGCGGGGGTGGCATCGGGCGCGGCGGGGTCGGCATCGGCGGCATCATCCTGGCGCTGGTCGTCAGCTATTTCACCGGCATCAACCCGCTGACCCTGCTCGGCTTCATCGAACAAACGCCGCTCGCCCAGCACAGCGCGCCAGCCGCCCACAAGCCGCCGGCCAACGACGAAAGCGCCCGTTTCGTTTCCAAGGTGCTGGCCTCGACCGAAGATGTATGGACCGACACCTTCCGTCAGAACGGCCGCCAGTACGAAGTGCCGAAACTGGTGCTGTTCACCGGCGCCACGCCGACCGCCTGCGGCACCGGCCAGACGGCGATGGGCCCCTTCTACTGCCCCGGCGACCGCAAGGTTTATATCGACCTCGCCTTCTACCGCGAGCTTAAGGAGCGTTTCCATGCGCCCGGCGAATTTGCCCAGGCCTACGTCATCGCCCACGAAGTCGGCCACCACGTCCAGAACCTGCTCGGCATCGCCGAAAAAGTGCATACGACGCAGCAACGTGTCGGCAAGGCCGAAGCCAATGCCCTCTCGGTTCGCATGGAACTGCAGGCCGATTGCCTGGCCGGCGTCTGGGGCAAACGCACCGACACGATGAAGCAGGTGCTCGAACCCGGCGACCTCGAAGCGGCCCTCAATGCCGCCTCAGCCATCGGCGACGACCGGCTGCAACAGCAGGCGCAGGGTCGCATCGTGCCGGAGAGCTTCACCCACGGCAGTTCCGCGCAGCGCGTCCGCTGGTTCAAGAAGGGGTTCGAAAGCGGCGACATGGCCCAGTGCAACACCTTCAAGGCGGCGCAGCTGTAAGCACCGTTGGAACCCGACCCCACCAATCCTCCGGCGACGCTCAAACCGCCCCTCTGGCGCCGCTGGCTGGTCGAAGGCCTGCTCCTGCTTGGCATCGCTATCGCCATCAATGTCGCTGTCCAGCTCTGGCAGGGTCGCGCCACGCCGCGTGGCCCAGCACCGCAGTTCGCCGGTCAACGCCTCGACGGCACGCCTTTCGACCTCGCCGCCTGGCGCGCCCAACATCCCGGGCGGGCTGTACTGCTCTATTTCTGGGCCGACTGGTGCGCCATCTGCCAGACGACAGCCGGCAATGTCACGGCCATTGCCGAAGACTGGCCGGTAACCAGCATTGCCATCCAGTCCGGGCCGGCCGGGCAAGTGGCGAGGATCATGGCCGAAGCCGGCTACAACTGGCCGACGCTGCCTGACCCCAAGGCCGCCATCCATCGCCAGTACGGCCTGCCGGGCGTACCGGCCTTCATCGTCATCAACCCGGCCGGCGAGGTCGCTTTCGTCACCCTCGGCTACACCTCGGAACTCGCGCTGCGCCTGCGTTTGTGGTGGGCCAGCCGCGTCGCCCGATGAAACTGCTTAGAGTCCTGTTCTTCCTTGGCATCCTCGGCCACCTGGGAACTGCCGTCGCCCTGCCTAGGCACGCCCCGGTGCCCGGCGGCATCGCCGTCATCGACCTCGGCCCGGCCAGCCAGCCGGCGCCCAGCGCCCGCCTGGGCGAACAGCCGCTGGCCGTAGTCAAAGACCAGGGCCGCTGGTATGCGCTGCTCGGCATCCCGCTCGACACGCTGCCCGGCGAAATGGAAATTGCCGTTTCCGGCGGGTCGACCGCCGGCATCAGAACCGTCAGCATCGGCATCAAGAATTACCCGGAACAGCGCCTGACCATCAAGGACAAGCGCAAGGTCGAGCCCAATCCGGATGACCTCGCCCGCATCGAGCGCGAAAAGGCAGTCACCGAAGCGGTCAAGCGCCACTTCAGCAGCCATGCCCCGGCCACCGATTTTCTGCTGCCGGCGAGCGGCCCGCTCTCCTCACGCTTCGGCCTGCGCCGCATCTTCAACGGCCAGCCGCGCAACCCGCATGCCGGACTTGATGTTGCGGTCGGCACCGGTGCGCCGATCCGGACACCGGCCGATGGCATCGTCGCCAACACCGGCGACTATTTCTTCAATGGCAACACCGTCTTCATCGACCACGGCCAGGGCCTGATCAGCGCCTACATGCACCTCTCGCGCATCGACGTCCGCCCGGGGCAACCGGTGAAAAAGGGCGAACAGCTTGGCGCCGTCGGCGCCACCGGCCGCGTCACCGGCCCGCACCTGCACTGGGCGGTCATCCTCAACAACACGCCGGTCGATCCCGAACTCTTCCTGGCCCGGCCGTAAACGGAGAAAAGGCAGCCGCAGCTGCCTTTTCCCGGCACGCAGCGAATTCAGACCTTCGGCTTCGAAGGCGTACTCATCTGTTTTTCGTCTTTCGCCTTGTCGCCACAGGCAATGGCACTCAGGCTGCCCAAGGCAAAGACGGCAGCAATCACGGCTGACAGCAGTTTCTTCATCACGAATCTCCTTCGGGTTGAACTGGACGTTTGATCTATTGGCGCCAACATGGTTCATTACGGCCCATGTCCGAGCAGATCATATACCTCCACCGCAGCGCCCCGACGAAACCCGCCGCCGGTCAGCCCTGCAACGGCTGCGGCGTCTGCTGTGCGCTGGAAACCTGCCCGGCGGCCCGCCTCCGTTTTTGGCAAAAACGAGGCCCTTGCCCGGCCCTTGAATGGTCGGCCGAGCACGCCCGCTACCACTGCGGCCTGCTCGTCCGGCCCGCTCATTACTTCGGCTGGCTGCCAGCCGCCGGCGAAGCTCTGACCGGCAAACTGATCAAACGCTGGATCGCCGCCGGCGAAGGCTGCGACTGCAGCGCCGAAAGCGCCACTCCCGATTAAGCGAGGGCGGCGGTCAACACCATTTCGACGCGATATTCCGGCTTGGCCAGCCGCGCCTGCAGACAGGCGCGCGCCGGCGCACAACCGGGCGGCAACCAGGCATCCCACACCGCATTCATCGCGTCGTAGTCGGCCATGTCGCTGAGGTAGATGGTCACCATCAGCAAGCGGGATTTGTCGCTGCCGGCCTGGGCCAGCAAGCGCTCGACACTGGCCAGCAAATTGGCCGTCTGGGCGGCGGCATCGCCGTCGAGATTGGCGGCGACTTCGACAAGGTAAACGGTGCCGTTATGGACAACGCTATCGGAAAAACGGCCGGTCGTGCCGTGGCGCTGAATCTGCATCAGGAATCCTCAAAACGTGAAGCCCATGCGTTTCGGGCATGGGCTTCGGTTACTGCACCAAGACACATTAGGCCAAGGTTTTCGGCTTTTCGCCGTTACGGAGTACTACACGGTAATCTCAAGATTTTTTCCATCGACAACTGCCATAGAATCTCCTGCAACGCAGCGGGTACTGCCACTTCTTGCTGGGCTTGCTGCTAACCTCAGCACGGGTTCAGCTTACCACTCTGAAGAAAAAATACTAGCCAAATCATTTGACCATTAACGCTTGAAAACGACGTTCGCCCCCTTCGGCACTTTGGATTGCGGCACGTACGCAACGGCCCCCGGCGTACTCCCGACGAAGCGCAATATTTCCTCGACGCTGGCCATTTCACGCGGCGGCGTTCCCTTGCCGACATAGCGACGAACCAGCCAGTAACCGGTGTATTGCTCCTCGTTCTGCTCCAGGTAAGCCTCTAGAAACTGCTGGCGCAACGGGTTGCCGGGCGGCAGATTGATCGGCACCGCTGGCTGGTCGGCAATCGACAAAATGCGCCCGGTGTACAGGCGCTGCACGGTCGCCAAATCGGTTTTCGGCAAACTGCCATGCGCGATGATGACAAGCGCTTCCTGAGCTTGCCCCGAGAACGGGACAAGCAGCACCAGCAGCAGAAATAGCAGGTTCCTGCGCATGATCACCCTCTCAGAAAGTGAAGTTATAGGAGAGGGAGAAAATATTGAAACGCATGTCGCCGCTGTTGCCGCCGGACGGTGCATCGACGAAATTGGACGCTACTCCAGTCTGGGTATGCGCCCACTCGGCCTTGAAGATGCTGCGCGGCGTAAGGCGGAACGAGGTGCCGAGCGCGCCGGTCCATTGGTCATAGGGCGACACGATATCGGCCTGCATTTTCTGGTAGTTGTACAGCGTACTGCCGCGCCGGTTGCGCTCGGCCGAAGCGTCGATGTCCTGGTACAGATCCAGGGCGCCACCGCTTGATTTGGTCTTGGCGTAATAGACATAAGGCGTCCACGCGCCGATCCGCTTCGAGACGGCCAGGTAGGCGCCCCAGCGGGTCAGGCCCTCGCTGGCGCTATCGACCTTCATGCGCGCATATTCGGCCGTCACCTTGACCTCGGCCGGCAGGCTGATACTGGCCGCCATCGTCTGCACGGGAATGCGCAGGTTATCGACCTTGCTGCCACTCAACATGTCGTAGAAACCGAAACTCGGTGTCACCTGCCGATAGGGAATCTCGCTTTGGGACTGTGCTCCGACGCGCGATGCATTGACCTCGTGGATGCCGACCCGAAAGGTATTGCCGATGTCGCGGGCAGTCAGGACCAGGCCGGAACTGGCGACATCGAGGGGAACGAACCAGCTGCCCGGCGTCGGATTGCCGTCCCGGATCTCCCGGCCGTAATAACGCCAATACGGGTCGGCGCGACCGGTATAGGCCTCGAGATTCCACTCCATCGTTTCCGCCAGCCAGCTCTTGCTGACACTGACGCCCCAAACGTCGGTCATCGGGGATATGGAATAGACCTCCTGCGGCAGGCGGGCCAGATCGAAGGTGGCGCCGACATCGAGATTTTCGGTATTGAGCATCAGCGGCAGACGAATCTTGCCGAGCCGGATCAGCCAGTCATCGCTTGGCCGCCACGAGACAAAGGCCCAGGTCAACGCGGCCTGCCAACGCGACTCGTAATGATCGGACGGCGCCAGACGGGCCTGGACCGTCGCCCCCCAATGCTGATCGAACTTGACGTCCATCTGCCCGCCGAGAACGCTGTCGCGCTTGATGGTGCCGCTATCGTTGATGAAGCGCTGGTAGTTCCGCGACTCGTCCGATTCGACGTAACCAAGGGTGCCAAAGCCAGACCAGTTGAAATCGACTGCCTGCACCGGCTGTGCGAAAGCCACCAGAAACGGCAGCACGCCGGTCAGCAATGATCGATGATTCATATCGAAAATACCCCAGAAGGATATGACAAATTTATTCGTCCGCCAGTTTAATGGCAATACTGGCGAATTCATCCTGTAAGGCCAAAAAAGCATCCATCAGCAAAGGGTCGAAGTGTTTGCCGCGCCCATCGAGCATGATGGCCGCCGCTTCCTCGTGACTGAATGCCGCCTTGTAGGGACGACGCGAACGCAAGGCATCATAGACATCGGCCACCGCCATCAGCCGGGCCGGTAGCGGAATTGCCTCGCCGACCAGGCCATCCGGATAGCCGCCGCCATCCCAGCGTTCATGATGGCTGCGGGCAATCTGGCTGGCGTAGAGCAGCATCAGGTTGTCGTCGCCAAGCTCCTGACGCGTCCGCTGCAACATGCCTTCGCCTTTGATGGCATGCGTCTTCATGATCTCGAACTCTTCCGGTGTGTGCTTGCCCGGCTTGAGCAAAATATTGTCGGGAATGGCGATCTTGCCGATATCGTGCAGCGGCGAGGCCTTGGCGATGCTGTCGATGGTCTCCGGATTCAGGAAAGCCCGGTCGCGCGCCTGCCGCGACAGGTGCTCGGCCAAGCGGCGAACGTAAGTCTGGGTGCGCCGGATGTGATTGCCGGTACATTCGTCGCGGAACTCGGCCAGCGACACCATGACCCGGATCGCCCCGGCCTGTAGCTTGAGTACCTCATTGACCCGCCGTTCCACCTCGCTTTGCAGCCAGGCGCTCTTGTCCTCGAGAAAGGTCTGCCAAGCATGCACCTGCAGATGCGCTCCGATCCGGGCAAGCATGATCGATGGCGAAAACGGCTTGTGGATGAAGTCCACCGCACCCAACTGAAAACCCAGTTCCTCATCGGCGGCCTCGATCTTCGCGGTGAGAAAAATCACCGGCATATGGGTAGTCAGCGGGTTGGCCTTCAATTGCTGAATCACTTCGTAGCCGTCCATCTCCGGCATCATGATGTCGAGCAGCACCAGATCGGGCGGACGGTCGAAGGCCAGTTCCAGCCCTCGGGCGCCGCTGTTGGCCAGTTTCACCCGATATTGATCACGCAGCAGGTGATTGATCAGACTAAGATTCGATGGTGTGTCGTCAATGACCAGGATGGTCTTGCGCTGATCGTCGTTCACTGAATTTCCCCTCCGACCCCTGCCGTCTCCAGCACGCGCAGGGCGTCATCAAAATCCCAGGCGCTGATCGCCCGGCCAAGGCGTTTGCAAACCACCGGCGAGAAATAGCTGGCAAAGTTTTCCTGATGGCCCAGCCACAGGGCCTCCGCCTCGCCATCGCCCTCCATCAGGCAACGCCGCAGGCGCCGGACAACGCGGGCGATATCGCTTGGCTGCGGGCTCGCCACGCTCGGCGCCGGCGCTTCGGGCAAATCAGCCAGACCGCTCAGCAAGGGTGCGATGGCCGCATCAAGCGCCTGCAGGCCGGGCGCGATATCAGCCGCGCCGGCCTTGATTTGTCCTTCCAGTTGGGCGGCCCGTTCCTGGATCTCGCTCATCGCCAGATTGCCGGCCAGGCCCTTGACGGAATGCGCCAGGCGCTGCGCCGTTGCCCGGTCGCCGGCGGCGAGCAAGGACTCGATCTCGGCGACAACCTTGCCCTGCTCGCTGGCAAAACGCCGCAGCATGCGGCAGATGAAGCCGACCCGCCCGGGAAAGCGCTGGTAAAGCAGCCCGGCATCAAGCCCGGGCAAGCGCGCCAGATGATTAAGAACGCGCTGATCCTCACTGCTCTCAGCCAGCAGCGGCTTGTCGGCCAGCGGCGGCAAACCTTCATCAGCGAGCGCCCGACGATGGCGCGACAACACGTCGAACAAGTCATCCGGCTCGAAGGGCTTGGAAATATGGCCATTCATGCCGGCCGCCAGCGCTGCCTGCAATTCTCCCCCCACTGCATGCGCCGTCATGGCGACTACCGGCACCCCGCCATAACGTACATTGGCGCGGAGCAGGCGGGTTGCTTCGCAGCCGTTCAGCACCGGCATTTCCAGATCCATCAGGACCAGGTCGTAATGCGCCGGCGGCTGCTTGAACAACAAATCCAGTGCCTGCTGGCCATCCCTGGCCAGATCGACGATGACGCCCCAGGCATGGAGGATCTCGACCGCCACCTGCTGGTTGATCTCGTTGTCCTCGACCACCAGCACCCGCATGCCATCGAGGTTCTTTTGCGGCGTCCCGGCTGCCGACGGCAGGAGCAAGCCCTCGCCCAGGGCACTGTTGGCCACTTCACACAGGATTTTCGGCGGGGCCGGCTTTTGCAGCACGTCGCCGACCCCGAGCTGGGCGGCCTGGTCACGCAGCAAAGCGACATCCAGTGCCGAGACGACGATGGTCTTTTCCGGTAGCGCCAACTGCCGGTCACGCATGGCTTCGAGCACGGCGGCGCCCCCCATGCCGGGCATCATCCAGTCGAGCAATAACAGGTCATATGGCTGGTTCCGGGCCAGCGCGCTTTCCAGCAAGGCGAGAGCCACCGCACCGTCGGCGGCGCTATCGACCAACGGGCAGCCAAGCAGACGCAGCAATTCGACCATGCTGTCGCGGGCCGGCGCATAGTCATCGACGACCAGGGCACGCCGGCGCCGGATCTTGCCGCCGTCATGGGCGACGTAGGCCGCTACCGGCAGGCGAATCGCAAAATCGAACAGACTCCCGCGGTCGACCTCGCTTTTGGCCCGAATATTCCCGCCCATGGCCTCGACCAGACGCTTCGAGATACTCAGGCCGAGTCCGGTGCCGCCGTATTTGCGGGTCGTCGAACCGTCGGCCTGGCTGAACTCCTGGAACAGTCGCGCCTGTTGCTCGACGCTCATGCCGATCCCGGTGTCCTCGACGGCAAAATGCAGCACGGCGCTGCCATCTTCATTGTCCCAGTCGCTGACGATGAGACGGACGTGGCCGTGCTCGGTGAACTTGACCGCATTCGACAGCAGGTTGATCAACACCTGGCCGAGACGCAGCGAATCGCCGACGAAGGCACTGCCGTGGGAAATCCGGTAATCGAGGATCAGTTCCAGTTGCTTGTCCTGGGCGCGCTGCTGCACCATGAAAACGGCATTCTGGACCACCGACTGCAGGTCGAAGGACTCGCTTTCGAGAACGACCTTGCCGGCCTCGATCTTCGAATAGTCGAGAATGTCATTGAGGATGCCGAGCAGGGACTTGGCGGCATCGTGGATCTTCGCGACATAGTTGCGCTGTGTCGGCTGCAAGTCGGAGCGCAAGGCCAGGTAGGCCATGCCGAGGATGGCGTTCATCGGCGTCCGGATTTCATGGCTCATGTTGGCGAGAAAGATCGACTTGGCCTCCGCCGCCACTTCGGCCCGCGCCCGGGCCAGCGCCAGTTCCTCCTGCACCACCTGGCGCTGTTCGATATCGGCCTCGATCGCCGCCGCCATGCCATCCATCGTGGTCGCCAGCGTTTGCACTTCGACGAAGCCGTTCACATTGCCAACCCGCTCGCCGTAGGACTTGTGGGCCAGGGCGCTGGCCGCCTGGTGCAAGGCGAACAGCGGCACCAGCAGATGCCGCGTCAAATAGCGGTAACTGAGCAGCAGCAACAGGGCGGCCGCCAGCAAGAGCGCCAGCGCCGTCACGATCAGGCTCTCCAGCTTTTCCGTTGCGTTATCGACATTGCGCTGGGTGCGCCCATCGACCAGTTGCGCCAGCCCTTCCACCGCCTCGACCAGATCGGCCCGCAAGCGCAGGTAATCCGGCTCATGCAGCAACTTGGCGGCAAACTCGCGTTGCGGCTCGCTTTCCGAAACGAATTCCTTGCTGACCGGGTCGTAAAGCCCCTGTGTCGCGGCAAAGGCAATTTGCTCGACCTGCTTCATCTGCTCGGCCAAACCGAGAATACGGCTGACCGCTCCCTGTTCCCGGGCATCGAAACCGAGCTGGCCGGCCAGTTTGATCAGCGGCAGCACATCGCCGCCGGACGGCGGCTGATAAGGGCGCAGGCCGGCCAGCACCTGATCCCAGTAAGCCCCCGGCTGGTCGGGGGGGCGCGGCTTGGCCCCCTCCCGAATGCCGAGAATGTCATAGTAATAGATCAGGTAGCGCGGATTGGCCGTACTGACATAGGAGCTGACCAGGCGGCTGAGCAATTCAACCTCCAGGCGCACGTCGTTCATCAGGGTCAGCGAGGTCTGGCGCTGGTCGGCGACGACGTTGGCCTCCTTGAAGGCAGACAGGGCTGCCAGCGTGACGCCGCCGATCAGCAGCAGCATGCCGATCAGCAGCAGCGACAAGAGCAGGAAAGCCTGACGCAACTTCACGACAGCCACCCCGAATATTGCCGACTACCCGCTGTTTTGCCCAGACATGCGACGCTTGACGACACCAAGCCCCCTATTCAATGCATTCGTCGTGAAATTTATGATATGTCATATTCGGGGACGGAGCACGTCAAATTACCGGATTGGTTGGTCAACTGCGCCGGATGGGCGAGAATGACGAATCGTTGCCGTCCGCCCCTGGAACCATGGATAACCTGATCAAGGATACCGTTACGCTGGAGCTCTTCTGCTGGCTGGAGCCGGACTCGGAGTTGCCGGGCTGGGACATTCTCAAGGGCAGCCCTTTCGGCGCCACGCTGGCCTCGCCTGAAGGCGGCGGGCCGACGCCGGGCGACCAGCTGATTTCGGTGCAGAACTACTTTGCCGAGTACCACCTCGAATATTTCCGGCAGCGCCGCTACAACCATTTCCCCAGCCGCCTGCACGCCCTGCTGCTGTTTGCGACGCGCACCGATGCGATGACTTTCCGCAGCAAGCACCCGCAAAAAATCTTTGGCAAGAACCTCGCCTGCGCCAAGACCAAGGCCGCCTACATCTGCTCCTTCCACGATGCCAGCTGGCTGGACTACCTGCGCCTGCCGCACAACCTGTCACTGTCGGCGCTCGACGAAGTTGCCGAATACTACTGGTCGGGCAAGACCGTCGAAGAAGTCGGCCTGACCTTCATGAACGAGCCGTGGCAGGAGCCGCCGGTGATCGAGGCGCTCTACCAGGGCGCCCTCGAGCCGGTCGCCGGCCACGCCCAGTCCGGCTGGCTCCCCGGCTTTCGTTAGGAATCAGCATGCGCCGCATCGCCCTCATCGCTGTCGTCATCACCCTTATCGGTCTCGCTCTGTTCTGGTTCAACCGGCCGCAGCCGATCCCGGTCATCCTCAAGGAAGTCGCCGCCGGCAAGGTCGAAGCGACCTTGGCCAACACCCGGGCCGGCACCGTCGAAGCCTGCCAGCGCACCAAGCTGTCCACGATCATCGGCGGCCGCATCGAATATCTCGGCGTCAAGGAAGGCGACCGCGTCAAGAAAGGCCAGTTGCTGCTCAAACTGTGGAACGATGACCAGCAGGCCCAGGCCGCGCTATCGCAGGCGCAGGTCGTGCTGGCCGGCAAGCGGGTCGAGGAAGTCTGCATTGCTGCGGTCAACGCAGAAAAAGAGGCAAAAAGGCAAAGCGAGTTGCGGGAAAAGGGTTTCATCTCGAGCAGTCGCGAGGAAGCCGCCCGCACCGATGCCGAAGTCCGCCGGGCCAGTTGCAACACGGCCAAGGCCGACGTCGCCCAGGCCGAGGCCAAGTTCCGGGCGACCCGCGTCGAACAGGGCCGCGTCGCACTCTACGCACCGTTCGACGGCACGGTCGCCAAGATCGTCGGCGAACTGGGCGAATACTCGACCCCGTCGCCTCCCGGCGTCCCGACGCCGCCGGCAATCGATCTGATCGACGATTCCTGCCTCTACGTCAAGGCGCCGATGGATGAGGTCGATGCACCGAAGATCAAGGCCGGCCAGACCGTGCGCATCACGCTCGACGCACTGCCCGGCAAGCAGATTCCCGGCAAGGTGCGGCGCGTCGCCCCTTACGTCTCGGCTGTCGAAAAGCAGGCGCGCACGGTCGATATCGAAGTCGATTTCGATCAGCCGGAAGCGACCGGCAAGCTGCTGGTCGGCTACAGCGCCGACGTCGAAATCATTCTCGCCGGCCGCGACCAAGTGCTGCGCATTCCGACCGCAGCCATCCAGGAAGGCGGCCGCGTGCTGGTCTTCAATGCCGACAGCGGCAAGCTGGAAGAGCGCCAGATCAAGGCCGGGCTGGCCAACTGGGAATACACCGAAGTGCTGGACGGACTGAGTGCCGGCGACCGCATCGTCACCTCGCTGGAGAAGGAAGGCGTCAAGGCCGGGGCGAAGGTGACGCCTGACGACAAAGCCAAGGCGAAGTAGGCGCATGGCGCTGATCGAACTCTCCGGCATCGAGCGCGTTTTCCAGCTCGGCGACACCGAAGTCCACGCCCTGAGCGGCCTCGACCTCACCATCGAGGCCGGCGAATATGTCGCCGTGATGGGCCCGTCGGGCTCCGGCAAATCGACGCTGCTCAATCTGCTCGGCCTGCTCGACCGGCCCAATACCGGCACCTACCGGCTGGAAGGGCGCGACGTGACGACGCTGTCGCCCGACGAGCAGGCGCGGGTACGCAGCGAGCGGATCGGCTTCGTCTTCCAGAGCTTTCATCTGGTACCCCGGCTGACCGCTGCCGAAAACATTGCGTTGCCGATGACGCTGGCCGGCATTGCGGCCGCCGAGCGGAACAAGCGGGTCACCCAGGCACTGCAAGATTTCGGCCTCGAACACCGTGCCGACCACCGGCCCGACCAGCTTTCCGGTGGCCAGCGCCAGCGCGTTGCCATCGCCCGTGCCACCATCATGCAGCCGGCCTTGATCCTGGCCGACGAACCGACCGGCAACCTCGACCGGCAGACCGGCGAAGAGGTCATGCATCTGCTCGAAGCGCTCAACGGCAAGGGCGTCACGCTGGTCGTCGTCACCCACGACCAGGTGCTCGGCGCCCGTTCGCGACGCCAGCTGGCCATGGAAGACGGCCGACTGAAGGTCGACAGCGCCCGCCCCCCCGGCTAGCCCATGCGCTTCGCCGACACCCTGCGTTTCGCCCGCGATGCCGCCACCGGCTACCCGATGCGGACGACCTTGTCGGTGCTGGCGATGTCGATCG
Organism: Dechloromonas hortensis; assembly: GCF_009469765.1. Classification (GTDB taxonomy): domain Bacteria; phylum Pseudomonadota; class Gammaproteobacteria; order Burkholderiales; family Rhodocyclaceae; genus Azonexus; species Azonexus hortensis. The sequence continues at coordinate 32,775 of NZ_SSSQ01000010.1, read as the reverse complement.
GCGTCGCCGCCGTCGTCGTCCTCACTGCGCTCGGCGACGGGGCGCGACGCTACGTCGTCGGCCAGTTTTCGTCGATCGGCACCAACCTCGTCATCGTCTTGCCCGGCCGTTCCGGGACTGGCGGCTTCAACCCGGCCAACGCCATCACGACGACGCCGCGCGACTTGAGCGTCGATGACGCAGCCTCGCTGCAGCGCGTTCCGGCCGTCAAACGGGTTGCGCCGCTCGCCGTCGGCACCTCGGAAATCAGTTTCGGCGGCCGTTTACGCGAAGTGATGGTGGCCGGCTCGACCAGCGACTTCATCCCGATCCGCAACTTCGAGCTGGCCCAGGGTCAGGGCTTGCCGGAAGAGGACTGGAATCGAGGATCCTCGGTCGCCGTCATCGGTTCCAAGATTCGCGAGGAAATGTTCGGCAGCGAACCGGCAGTCGGCCAGTTGATCCGCGTCGGCGACCGCCGCCTGCGCGTCGTCGGCGTCCTCAAGTCGGTCGGTCAGGGGCTGGGCATGAATACCGACGAACTGGTCATCGTGCCGGTTTCGCTGGCCCAGGCCATGTTCAACTCCAACACCCTGTTCCGCATCCTGGTCGAGGCCAAGAGCCGCGAAGCGATTCCCGACGCCAAGGAGCAGGTGATGAACCTAATCAAGCAGCGCCATCGCGGCGAGGAGGACGTCACCGTCATCACCCAGGATGCCGTGCTGGCCACCTTCGACAAGCTGCTCGGCGCGCTGACCCTCGGCGTCGCCGGCATCGCCGCAATCAGCCTGGCCGTCGCCGGCATTTTGGTGATGAACGTCATGCTCGTCGCCGTCACCCAGCGCACCGGCGAAATCGGCCTGCTCAAGGCGCTCGGCGCCACGGCGCGGACCATCCGGCTGGCCTTCCTGGCCGAGGCGGCGATGCTCTCCGCGGTCGGCGCACTGGTCGGCTACCTGCTCGGCCAGCTGGGCGCCTTCGCGCTGCGCCAGGCCTTTCCGGTCTTTCCCGCCTACCCGCCGGACTGGGCCGTGATTGCCGGACTCGGCACCGCGCTCGGCACCGGCCTGCTGTTCGGCGTCATGCCGGCCCGCCGCGCCGCCCGGCTCGACCCAGTGCAAGCCTTGATGAAGCACTGAAATGCGCTTCGCCGATTCGCTCCAACTCGCCACCCGCGCCATCGCCGCCCAGCGCCTGCGCAGCTTCCTGACCCTGCTCGGCATCGCCGTCGGTATTGCGGCAGTGATCCTGCTCACTTCGATCGGCGAAGGGATTCACCGCTTCGTGCTCGGCGAATTCACGCAGTTTGGCACCAACGTCATTGCTGTGGCCCCCGGCAAGACCAAGACCGGCGGTTCGACCTCCGGCCTGCCGTCGAGCGCCCGGCCGCTGTCGCTGGAAGACGCCAAATCCCTCGAACGCCTGCCACACGTCGTCGCCGTCACCCCCAACGTGCGCGGTAACGCCGAAGTCGAGGGCAACGGCCGCACGCGCCGGACGCTGGTCTACGGCGTCAATGCCAAATTGCCGGTGATCTTCCGGTCGACCATCCAGAGCGGGCAATTTCTGCCGGCCGACGATGAAGGCAGTGCTCGCGCCTTCGTCGTCCTCGGCTCCAAGGTCAAGAATGAACTGTTCGGCAGCGACAACCCGCTCGGCCAGCGCCTGCGCATCGGCGGCCTGCATTTCCGGGTGATCGGCGTGATGGCGCCGAAAGGCCAGTTTCTTGGCATCGATCTCGACGACACCGCCTTCATCCCGGCCGCCCGCGCCCAGGAGCTGTTCAACCGCGAAGGTGTCGATGAAATCAACATCGCCGCCGAAGAAGGGGTGCCTTCGGCCAGCATCGCCGCCGCCATCAAGGAACGCCTGATCGCCCGCCATGGCCGCGAGGACTTCACCATCGTCACCCAGGAGGAGATGCTGAAGACGCTGTCCAACATCCTCAACGTGCTGACCATGGCGGTCGGCGCCCTCGGCGGCATTTCGCTGCTGGTTGGCGGGGTTGGCATCGTCACCATCATGACCATCGCAGTCAGTGAGCGAACCGGCGAAATCGGCCTGCTGGTCGCCCTCGGCGCCCCGCGGCGCACCATTCTCGCCCTCTTTCTCGGCGAGGCGGTTGCCCTCTCTGCACTCGGCGGCGTTCTCGGCCTGCTGCTCGGCGTCGGACTGGCCCAGTTGATCCACCTCGCCGTCCCCGCTCTGCCGGTACATACCCCGCTCAGTTTCGTCCTCCTCGCCGAGTTGGTTGCCATCTCGATCGGCCTCGCCGCCGGCGTCCTGCCCGCCCGCCGAGCCGCCAAACTCGACCCTGTTGAGGCATTGCGGACGGAATGACGTGCTAAAGTTCTACTTCCAATTTAAATAAACTCAGCAAGGAGTCCAGCAATGGCGTATCACATCGACCAACTGCAACCCGGCATGTCCGCCAGCATTGCCAAGACCGTCACTGAAGCCGACATCATCCTGTTCGCCGGCATCTCGACCGACGTCAATCCGGCCCACCTCGATGAGGAATACGCCAAGACCACCATGTTCGGTGGCCGCATCGCCCACGGCATGCTGTCGGCCGGTTTCATCTCCGCCGTACTGGCCAACCACCTGCCCGGTCCCGGCACCATCTACCTGTCGCAAACGCTGAAGTTCAAGGCGCCGGTTCGCCCGGGCGACACCGTGCGCGCCACCGTCACCGTCAAGGAAGTCAATGTCGCCAAGAATCGCGTGGTGCTGGATACCGTGTGCACCGTTGCCGGCAAGGTCGTCATCGAAGGCGAATGCCAGATGATGCCGCCCGTCCGCGCCGCCGCACCGAGCGGCACTGCCTGATTTTCAGCTGGCTCAAAAAAAACGCCGGCCCGGTGATTCACCGGCCGGCGTTTTTGTTTTTCCACGGCCATGGCTTCGAAAGCCGGCCCCCGAGCTAACCGGGCAAAGTCGCCAAAATCAGAAGGCCTCGTCAGCCCGCAGGAACCGCCACTGACCTATTTCCAGGTCCCCCAGCTTGACGCGACCAATGCGCACTCGCTTCAATCCGATGACGCGCAAGCCGACCAGTTCACACATCCGGCGAATCTGGCGCTTCTTGCCTTCCTTCAGGATGAAGTGCAACTGGTCTTCGTTCAACTGCTTGACCCGCGCCGGCTTCAGCGCCTGACCATCGAGTTCGAGGCCGTGGTTAAGCAATTCGAGGCCGCCCTTGATCATCTCGCCGGCAACGCGAACCAGATATTCCTTCTCGACCTGGCTGTCGTCACCGATCAGCTTCTTGGCCACCCGGCCATCCTGGGTCAGGACCAGCAAACCGGTCGAATCGATATCGAGCCGGCCGGACGGCGCCAGGCTGCGCAGCATCCACGGCTTGAACTCGGGATCGCCCGACTGCTTGAGCTGGTTATCGGCGGTGATCAGCGTGATCGCCGGCGTAAAGCCGGGCTCCGGCTGACCGGAAACGTAGCCGACCGGCTTGTTGAGCAAGACCGTGACCTGCTTGGCCTGATCGTGCTTGGCTTCTTTCGAGATCGAAATCTCGGCATCCGCCTTGATCCGCGTCCCCAGCTCGCTGACCCGCTCGCCATCGACGAAGACCCAGCCGCGCTCGATCCACAAATCGGCCTCGCGCCGCGAACACATGCCGCGTTCGGACATCACCTTGGACAAACGCACACCTTCCGGCGGCGGCGCATTCGGATCGCGCTCCGGCCGCGGAGCCGGTGCCGGCTTGGCAAGCGGCGCGGGCTTGGCGGCCGGCACCTTCTTGCTGCCCGTTGCATCGTACTTGGCCGATGCCGTCTGGCGCGGCGGCGGACCACCGCGCAGCGGCTTCCGGTTCGGCGCGCGTGGCGACGGGGCGACGTCCTTATTGACGCCCAGCGTGCCGACCGGCTTTTCGCGCTTGACGGCCGGCTCGGCTGCGGCGGTCACCACCGGCTCGGCGGCCGGCCTGGTTTTTGCCGGTTTTGCCACGTCGACCGCAGGCGTCTCCGTCGGCTTGCGCCATTTGGCCCACGGGTCGTCTGCAGCCGCTTCGCTGGGCGGCTGCCCGGGTTTCTTCTCTTTGTCGAAACCGCTCATTGCACGGCTAGCAGTTCAACCTCGAAAACCAGCGTCGCGTTCGGCGGAATGACGCCACCGGCACCGCGAGCGCCGTAGCCGAGTTCAGCCGGAATGGTCAGCTTGCGCGTGCCACCGACCTTCATGCCCTGGACGCCTTCGTCCCAACCGGCGATGACGTGACGCTGGCCGAGCGGGAAATCAAACGGGTCGTTGCGATCCTTGCTCGAATCGAACTTGCTGCCGTTGGTCAGCCAGCCGGTGTAATGGACAACAACGTGGTCGCCGGCCTTGGCTTCAACGCCTTCGCCAACAACGGTATCTTCGTAGACAAGGCCGGAGGCCGTAGTGATTTCAGCCATGAAAAGCTCCAGATTTACGGAGTCGAAACGACTCACGATTCTGCCGTCGCCCTCTGCGAGAGGAAAGCGGCAAAAGGGTGGATGGAAAGGCGAAAAGTCTACCACAACGCCAAGACAAGGCTTTGACTTCTCAGAGATTTTCCGTATAATGCGCGGTTCTTTGTAGCACCCTTTGTATTATTTTCGGAGTCCAACCCATGTATGCGGTCATAAAAACCGGCGGTAAGCAGTATCGCGTTACCAATGGTCTAAAACTTAAAGTAGAACAGATACCGGCAGACGTTGGCGCAGAAGTTACCCTTGACCAGGTCCTCATGGCAGGCGAAGGCGAGTCGGTAAAGATCGGCGCTCCCTTCCTTGCTGGCGCCACCGTCAAAGCCACCGTGATTTCCCACGGCCGCCACGACAAGGTCAAGATCTTCAAGATGCGTCGTCGTAAGCATTACCAAAAGCATCAAGGCCATCGTCAGAACTACACCGAACTGCGCATCGATTCGATCGCCGCTTAAGTTCAGACAAGGAGCTAACTAAATGGCACACAAAAAAGCAGGCGGTAGTTCACGTAACGGCCGCGACTCACAAGCCCAACGACTGGGCGTCAAGCGCTACGGCGGTCAATTTGTTCTCGCCGGCAACATCATCGTTCGCCAGCGTGGCACCGAATTTCACCCGGGCGAAAACGTCGGCTGCGGCAAGGATCACACCCTGTTCGCACTAAAGGACGGCGTTGTGAAGTTCCTCATCAAAGGCGAGAAGAAGCGCCGCACGGTGACCATCGTTCCGGCCGCCGAATAATTCGGCCAGGCGGAATCTGAAAGCCCTATCCGCCGGATAGGGCTTTTTTGTTTATTGACTTGCGCATTCACGGCGAGTGCTCAAACCAATGAAAACCGGCCAGCCAAGGCAGGCCCCACGGGAAAGCCCAACATGAAATTCATCGACGAAGCCAAGATTTACGTAAAGGCCGGCGACGGCGGCAACGGCGCCGCGACCTTCCGTCGCGAAAAGTACATCCCGATGGGCGGCCCGAATGGCGGCGATGGCGGCAAGGGCGGCAGCATCTACGTCGTCGCCGACCGCAACATCAACACCCTGGTCGACTACCGCTACACCCGCAAATTCATCGGCAAGCGCGGTGAAAACGGTGGCGGCGCCGACTGCTACGGCGCCGGCGGCGAAGACATCATCCTCCGCATGCCGGTCGGCACGGTTGTCTCCGACCTCAACACCGGCGAAATCCTGGCCGACCTCGACACCCACGACAAGAAGGTGCTGCTCGCCAAAGGCGGCAAGGGCGGCCTCGGCAACATCCACTTCAAGTCCTCGACCAACCGCGCCCCGCGCCAGAAAACCAATGGCGAGCAAGGCGAGGAGTTCGAAGTAAGCCTAGAGTTGCGCGTCCTCGCCGACGTCGGCCTGCTTGGGCTGCCCAATGCCGGCAAAAGTACACTGATTCGCGCCGTTTCCTCGGCCCGCCCAAAAGTCGCCGACTACCCCTTCACGACGCTGCACCCGAATCTCGGCGTCGTCCGCGTCGGCGCCGAAAAGAGCTTCGTGATGGCCGACGTCCCCGGCCTGATCGAAGGCGCCGCCGACGGCGCCGGCCTCGGCATCCGCTTCCTGAAGCACCTGCAACGCACCCGCATCCTGCTTCATCTCGTCGACATCGCGCCGATCGATCCCGATGCCGACCCGGTGCGTGACGCCAAGGCAATCGTCGGCGAACTGATCAAGCACGACCCGGAACTGGCCCACAAGCCGCGCTGGCTGGTCCTCAACAAGCTCGACCTGATTCCCGAGGAAGAGCGCGAAACAGCCATTAAAAACTTCCTGAAGGCCTACAAGAAAGCCACCAAGTACGACGGCCCGGTTTTCCCGATTGCCGCCATCAACGGCGAAGGCACCAAGCCGCTGATCTACGCCATCCAGGAAGCCCTCGAGCAGATGGCTCGCCCCGAAATCGAAGACGACGACGCCGAAACCGCTGATCACGAAGAAGCATGAACACAACCCGCCTCGCCTCCGCCAAACGACTGGTCGTCAAAGTCGGCTCCGCCCTCGTCACCAACAACGGCACCGGCCTCGACCTTGCCGCAATCGAGGACTGGGCGCGCCAGATCAGCGTTTTGCATCAGCAAGGCAAGGAAGTCGTCCTCGTCTCCTCCGGCGCTATCGCCTGTGGCATGCAGCGCCTGGGCTGGGCGAAGCGCCCCAAGTCGGTCCATGAACTGCAGGCTGCCGCCGCCGTCGGCCAGATGGGCCTGGTTCAGGTCTATGAAGGTGCTTTTTCCAAGCATGGCCTGCAAACCGCCCAGATCCTCCTCACCCACGACGACCTGGCCGACCGCAAACGCTATCTGAACGCCCGCTCGACGCTGACCACACTGCTTGGCCTGGGCGTCGTACCGATCATCAACGAAAACGACACCGTGGTCACCGACGAGATCAAGTTCGGCGACAACGACACCCTGGGCGCCCTGGTCGCCAACCTGATCGAAGCCGATGCGCTGATCATCCTGACCGATCAGAAGGGCTTGTACACAGCCGATCCGCGCAAGGACCCGAACGCCACCCTGATCCAGGAAGCCACCGCCGGTGACGAATCGCTGGAAGGCATGGCCGGTGGCGCTGGTACCCGCGTCGGCACCGGCGGAATGATCACCAAGGTCATCGCCGCCAAACGCGCCGCCCGCAGCGGCGCCCACACCGCCATCGCCAGCGGCCACGAAACCGACCCGATCATCCGCCTGGCCAACGGCGAACCGGTCGGCACCCTGCTCGTCTCGCAAACCCCGGCCCTCGCCGCGCGCAAGCAGTGGCTGGCCGATCACCTGCAACTAGCCGGCCGCCTGCTGCTCGACACCGGCGCGGTCAACGCCCTCAAATCGGGCAAAAGCCTGCTACCGATCGGTGTGATCGCCGCCGAAGGCGAATTCGAACGCGGCGCCGCCGTCGCCTGCATCGACCCGCAAGGCCAGGAAATCGCCCGCGGCCTGAGCAACTACGGCAGCGGCGAAGCCCGCCTGATCGCCCGCAAATCAACACCGGAAATCGAAGACATACTCGGCTACGTAGACGAACCGGAAATCATTCATCGCGACAATCTGATTCTGGTTGACTGACCACAACAGCCAATAAAAAGCCCCGGAGCTTTCCGGGGCTTTTTTTCGTCCATTTGCCGCAGCAAAAGCACCACAACAAAAAGGGCGCCGAAGCGCCCTTTTCTGGTACTAACTGACTGGAGTCAGATTAGAACTGGTGACGAACACCAACTTGGATACCCTGCTGGAACGGGTTGCCGGTTGCAGCAACACCACCGTTACCCTGAGCATCGTTCATGCCCATGATCGTGGCGGCACGAGCAGAGCTGGAGTCGATCAGGGAATATGCGCTGTACAGGTTGGTACGCTTGGACAGGGCATAGTCAGCACCAAAAGCGTACTGGGTAGCCGTACCCTTGAGGGAGCTGTTAGCATCGCCGTTGAAATCGGAGTAGGTCACCGAGGTCTTCAGTGCAAACTTGCCGAGCGGAACGGTTGCGCCGAGCATGTAGTTGCTACCGGTGAAGTCACCCTGAACAGCAGAGCTATCAACGACATTGTACTGAGCCATGGCGTGCAGCTTGACAACCTTGGCATCGAACGTACCGGCCAAGGTGTAGTTGTCAACCGACTTGGCGGTCGTATTGGCAATCGTGGAACCAACAGCGATACGATGGACGTTGAAACCAGCCATCACCGGACCAGCCGAGTACTTGGCCAACAAGGCATAAACCGTGTTGTTCTTGGAGTTGTCGCCAGCATTTTCCTGATTGGCAGCATCAGACAGGGAGACAGCATTTGCGTAAGCAACGGTCACATCAAAGCCACCGAAGCTCGGCGAGACGTAAGCCACTGCGTTGTCAACACGGGCCGGGTCCAGAAGACCGTCAAGACCAGCACCAGAGCTGAAAACGTTACGCATCTGGCCGACAGTACCAGCAGCGAACGGGTCGGTACCGGAGGTCAGGGTCCAGTACGGGGTGTAGAGACGACCAGCAATGGCGGTACCGAAACCACCGGTCAGGCCGACGTAAGCTTGACGACCGTAGGTACGGCCACCTTGAGCATTACCGGAATTGCCACCGTCAAAAGAGAAGCCTTGCTCGAGCAGGAAGACAGCCTTCAGGCCATTGCCCAGATCTTCGACGCCCTTGAAGCCCAGACGGTTACCAGCGGAAGCGCCGGTGTCGAGGGAAGAACGGCTGTGTTGGCCGGTGGTCTTGTTTTCAGCATCCCAACGGTAGGCGTAGCCAGCATCGACGGAACCGTAGATGGTGACGTTGGATTGGGCGAAAGCAGCGGTAGAAGCCAGGCCAGCAACAGCCAGAGCGATAATCTTCTTTTGCATCAGAAAATCTCCTTAGTGGTTAGTTTTTAATCGGCCCTTGCGAACCGATTAAGCTTTACCTCTCGGATTGAGAAGTTGGGCTTGATTGTCGCAAAGAGCGGAAGACAGTAGCAACGGCTGTTTGGACTATGACTATGCTTCTGTAAAGTTTTGTTGTTTCGACGCAACAACTAGTCAGGCAAACAGGCGAGCCAGTTCGACGCCGGGCTCCGGGGCGCGCATGAAGGCTTCACCAACCAGGAAGGCTTCGACCTTGCTGGCACGCATACGGGCGACGTCTTGCGGAGCGAGGATGCCGCTTTCGGTGACGACGATGCGCTCGCCGCCAATCTTCGGCAGCAGGCCAAGTGTTGTATCCAGCGTCACTTCGAAAGTGCGCAGGTTGCGATTGTTGATGCCGAGCAGTGGAGTTTTCAGTTGCAGCGCGGCATCGAGTTCTTCGCCGTTATGCACTTCGACCAGCACCGCCATGCCGTAGCCATGGGCCTGAGCTTCCAGCGCCTGCATTTCGGAAAGACTCAGGGCGGCCGCGATAAGCAGGATGCAGTCTGCACCCATCGCGCGGGCTTCGGCGACCTGGTAGGCATCGACCATGAAATCCTTGCGCAGGACCGGCAAGGCGCAGGCGGCACGGGCGGCCAGCAGGTACTCGGGGCAACCCTGAAAATACTGGCGATCGGTCAGCACCGACAGGCAGGCGGCGCCATGTTGTTCATAGCTCTGCGCAATGTCGGCCGGCTGGAAGTCGGGGCGAATGACGCCTTTCGACGGGCTGGCCTTCTTGATTTCGGCGATGACCGCCGGTTGACCGCCGGTGATCTTGCGGCGGATGGCACCGACGAAATCACGGGGCGCCGACTGGGCGGCCGCTTCTGCCTCGACCACGGCCAGCGGCTTGACGGCCACCGCCGCAGCAACCTCTTCGCGCTTGGTGACGATGATCTTGTTGAGAATATCGCTCATTTGCCGCCCAATCGCCGGGTGCATTGAACGAACTGATCGAGCTTGGCGCGCGCCGCGCCGCTGGCGATCGCCTCGCGCGCCTTGGCGATGCCGTCGCCGATACTGTCCGCCGCGTTCGCCACATAGAGGGCGGCACCGGCATTCAGACAGACGATCTCGCGGGCAGCCCCTGGCTGGTTGTCCAGCGCGCCAAGCAGCATGGCCCGCGATTCGTCTGCACTGGCGACGCGCAGGTTGCGCAGCGACAACATCTGCAGACCGAAATCTTCCGGATGCACTTCGTATTCGCGGATCTGGCCGTCCTTCAACTCGCCGATCAGGGTCGCCGCGCCGAGCGAAATTTCGTCGAGCCCATCGCGGCCATGCACGACCAGCACCCGTTCGGCGCCCAGGCGCTGCATGACACGAACCTGGATGCCGACCAGATCGGGATGGAAAACGCCCATCAAGGTATTCGGGGCAGCGGCCGGATTAGTCAGCGGGCCGAGAATATTAAAGATGGTACGGACGCCCATTTCGCGGCGCACCGGCGCGACGTGCTTCATCGCGCCGTGGTGGTTGGGAGCGAACATGAAGCCGATGCCGGTTTCCTCGATGCAGGCGGCCACCTGCTCGGGGGCCAGCATGATGTCGGCGCCCAGCGCCTCCAGCACATCGGCACTGCCTGAACTGGACGAGACGCTGCGCCCGCCGTGCTTGGCCACCTTGGCGCCGGCCGCGGCACAAACGAAGATAGAGGTCGTCGAAATGTTGAAGCTGTGTGCGGCATCGCCGCCGGTACCAACGATATCGACGAAACGGCGGTCGTAAGGCACCTTGACCGGCGTCGCCAGCTCGCGCATGACGCTGGCGGCAGCGGCGATCTCGCCAATGGTTTCCTTCTTGACGCGCAGGCCGGTGATGATGGCGGCGATCATGACCGGCGTCACTTCGCCGCCCATGATCTGGCGCATCAGCGAGACCATTTCATCGTGGAAAATTTCGCGGTGTTCGATCACGCGCTGGAGGGCGGCTTGCGGGGTCATTTCTTGTGTTCGTCCAGGAAGTTCTTGAGCAGGTCGTGACCGCGTTCGGTCAGGATCGATTCGGGGTGGAACTGCACGCCCTCGACGGCCAGCGTCTTGTGGCGAACGCCCATGATTTCGCCGTCGTCGGTCCAGGCGGTGATTTCCAGGCAGTCTGGCAGGCTGTCGCGCTCGATGGCCAGCGAGTGGTAGCGGGTGCAGGTCAGCGGATTGGGCAAACCTTTGAAAACGCCGACATCCTTGTGGTGCACCGGCGACACCTTGCCGTGCATCAACTGCTTGGCATGCACAATCTTGCCGCCGAAGGCTTCGCCGATCGACTGGTGGCCAAGGCAGACGCCGAGCAGCGGAATCTTGCCGGAAAATTCGCGGATCGCCGCCAGCGAAATGCCGGCCTGGGCCGGGGCGCAGGGGCCGGGCGAGATGACCAGATAATCCGGCTTCAGGCGGGCAATATCGGCCACTGAAATGGCGTCGTTACGAAAAACCTGCACATCCTGGCCCAGCTCACCAAAGTACTGGACGATGTTGTAGGTGAAGCTGTCGTAATTGTCGATCATCAGCAGCATGCTGTTGATTCCTTGCTCGATACGGTAAACGACAAATTCTACAACAAGCCCCCGCCCCTCGCCGCCCCGAGAAGCCGCAGCCGGGCAGAATCGGCGTTGGCCCGCCGGTTTCAAGTTAAAATGCCGCCTTTCCCGCCGGATCCACTTATGAGCGCCGCCATTTCCATCCCACCGCACAGCCTTTCCATCGTCGTCCCGTTCTACAACGAGGAAGACAACATCGCACCGCTGGTCAAGCGCGTGCATGAGGCGCTGGTCGGCTATGAGCATCCTTGGGAACTGGTCCTGGTCGATGACGGCAGCAGCGACGCCACCGTCGAGCGCGCCCTGCAGTCGGCGCGCGAATACGGCCCGCACGTCCGCATCGTCGAACTGACCCGCAACTTCAAGCAGACCGCCGCCATGCAGGCCGGTATCGACGCGGCGCGCGGCGACGTCATCGTCACCATGGACGGCGACTTGCAGAACGACCCGATCGACATCCCGCGCATGGTTGCCCGCCTGTTGAACGAAGACCTCGACCTGGTCGCCGGCTGGCGCCAGAACCGCCAGGACGGCCTGGTCCTGCGCAAGATTCCATCGAAGATTGCCAACAAGCTGATCGCCCGGATGACCGGCGTCAAGCTGCGCGACTACGGCTGCAGCCTCAAGGCTTTCCGCGGCAGCGTCATCAAGAGCGTGCGCCTGTACGGCGAAATGCACCGCTTCATCCCGGCCTGGCTGGCCACCGTGACGACGCCGCGCCGCATCGCGCAGGAACCGACGACGCACCACGCGCGCACCGCCGGGGTTTCCAAGTACGGCATTTCGCGCACTTTCCGCGTCATCCTCGACCTGATCGCCGTCTATTTCTTCATGCGCTTCCGCGCCCGCCCCGGCCACTTCTTCGGCGGCATCGGCCTGGTCCTGACCGGCCTGGCCGGCCTGGTGCTGACCTGGCTGGCCTGGGTCAAGTTCGGCCTTGGCGAACCGATCGGCGGCCGGCCGTTGCTGATTGTCGCCATCGGCGGCCTGATCGCCGGCGTGCACTTCATTACCACCGGCGTGCTGGCTGAACTGCTGGCCCGCATCTACTTCGAATCCGGCACCATCCGCTCCTATTCGGCCCGCCCGGAACGCGTACTGGCGGCCGACGAAGGCTGGCACAAATCGGCGTGACTGCTGCGGTAGACGCCCGAATTTACGCAAAATTCGGCGGCAAGATCCTGTTCGGCCTGACGGCCGTGCTGCTCGCCTGGCGCTTCTGGGTGGTGCCGCAGCTCGGCATCACGCTTTACATCGACGAAGCGCAATACTGGACCTGGGCACAACACCTGGCCTGGGGCTACTTCTCGAAGCCGCCCGGCGTCGCGGCACTGATCGCCGCCTCCACGGCGCTGTTCGGCGACGGCATTCTCGGCGTCAAGGCGCTGGCCATGCTCTGCTATCCGCTGGCCGCCGCCGCCTGCTGGGCCATCGCCCGCCGCCTGTACGATGCACGCGTCGCCTTCTGGTCGGCCGTCGCCGTGCTGACCCTACCGATGTTTTCCTGGCTCGGCCTGTTCGTGTCGACCGATGCCCTGCTCACCCTGTTCTGGGCGCTGGCGCTGTGGGCCTACCTGCGCGCGCTGGCCAGCGATGCCTGGGCCGACTGGCTGCTGCTCGGCGTCGTCTGTGGCCTCGGACTGCTCTCCAAATACACGATGGCGGCCTGGCTCGGCGCCGCCTTCCTGCACCTGCTCGCCTTCCATCGCACCCGACTGGCCTCGCTCAAACCTTGGCTGGCGGCCGGGCTGGCGCTGGCCATCCTGGCGCCGAACATCTACTGGAATGTTGCCAACGATTTCCCGACCCTGAAGCACACCGCCGACATCACACTGAACAAGAAGGCCGGCGGTGGCCTCAAGGCGCTCGGCGAATTCTGGGCGGCACAATGGATTTCCTTCGGCCCGGTGCTCGGCAGCGTCTTTTTCATCCTGCTCGCCCAGGTCCGGCAGAGCTGGCGCGACGACCGGACGCGGCTCCTGCTCTGGTTCGCGCTGCCGCTGTGGGCCGTCGTTTCGGCGCAGGCGATGAAGAGCAGCGCCAATGCCAACTGGGCCGCCCCCGCCTTCGCCCCGGCCGCGATTGCCGCCGTTGCCTGGCTGCTGCAGCGCGAGAAGAAACGCCTACTTGTCATCGGCCTGGCCCTCAATATCGCGCTGGTCGGCCTCGTCTATCACTGGCCCAGCCTGATTGCTGCGGTCAACGTGCAAAATCCGGCAAAAAAGAGCCCCTTCACCCGCGCCCGGGGCTGGGATGAACTGGGCCGCCAGCTGACGCCGATCATGCAGGCCCATCCCGGCGCCGTGCTGGTCGCCGACAACCGTACCCTGCTCGCCCACATGCTCTACGAACTGCGCGAGCTGAAGCCGGCCGCCGCCAGCTGGAACCCGAGCGGCGTGGCGAGCGACCATTACAAGCTGACCACCGATCTGCGGCCGTGGCTGGGCAAGGACGCGATCCTGATCACCCAGGACCCGGCCGACCAGTTCGCCAGCCGCTTTGCCGCCGTCGAAAAGCTGGCGACGCTGAAAGCGCCGCTCGACGCGCAGACGACGCGCGACATGGATGTTTACCTGCTGCGTGAATTCAAGGGCTACTGAACTTCGCATCGCGCTGATCGCCTGCGGCCTACTGGCCGGGCTGTTCATCGCCTTTCCGCAACTCGACCTGCTGGCCAGCGGCCTGTTCTATCGCGGCGACGGCCACTGGGCGCTGAACCGCGAAGACCTCTGGCTGGCCATTCCCTACCGTGGCCTGCCGCGCCTCGGCCAGGGCCTGCTGGTCACCCTGCTACTGCTCTGGCTACTCAGCTTCTCGTCGCGCCTGCCACGGCTGCGCGCCCGCCGCGTCAGCTTCGGCTTTCTGCTGGTCGCCGCGCTGGCCGGCCCGATCCTGCTGGTCGACGCGACGCTGAAGGAACATTCCGGCCGGACACGACCGGTCAACACGACGCATTTCGGCGGCAGCAAGCAATTCACGCCGGCCTTCATGCCAGCCGACCAGTGCCAGGCCAATTGCTCCTTCGTCAGCGGTCATGTCGCCACCGCCGCCTTCATCATGGCTTTCGGCTGGCTCGGCGCCCCCGCCGTGCGCCGCCGCTGGCTGCTCGCCAGCCTCGCCTTCGGCAGCCTGTTCGCGCTGGTCCGCATGGTACCGGGCGGGCATTTCCTGTCCGACACCATCTTCGCCTGGTTCGCCACCTATTTCAGCCTGTGGGCGACTGAATGGCTGTTCCGCAAGCTCGGCTGGCTGCCCGAAAGCGGCAACAAACCGGCGATTTAGCAGCCTCAGGCTCCAGAGATAGTCATTCCCGCGCAGGCGGGAATCCAGGACTCCCGCACCCCAAGGGCACTTCCTTCCGGGCGCCAGCGCGGGAGTGACACATCCAGGCCTTGCAAAGGATGCATTGGCGCCCCTGCCGTTCGGAAAACCGAACCCCCCGGACCGCCCATCCTTCGGAAACCCGTCCGGCCCACCGCCCCGGCCCAGGAAAAACCTTTGCAAATCAATGCCCCAGCCGAGCAACACGGCTGGCACGGTGCGTGCGATAGATATAGGACCGGACGGTGTGCCCACACCAGACCGGCTACAACACTGGAGACACCATGAACACACAGCCATCCCACCGCATTGAACACGACCTGCTCGGCGACCGTGAAATCCCGGCCGCGGCCTATTACGGCGTCCACACCCTGCGCGCGCTGGAAAACTTCGACATCACCGGCATTTCGATCGCCGTCTATCCGGATCTGATCCGCGCCCTGGCCCAGATCAAGAAGGCCGCCGCCCAGGCCAACCAGCAGCTCGGCCTGCTCGATGCCGTGCGCGCCGACGCCATCGTCGCCGCCTGTAACGAAGTGATCGACAACCGCCTGCACCAGGAGTTTGTCGTCGACGTCATCCAGGGCGGCGCCGGCACCTCGACCAACATGAACGCCAACGAGGTGATCGCCAACCGGGCGCTGGAAATCCTCGGTCACGCCAAGGGTGAGTTCAAGCACCTGCACCCAAACGAACACGTCAACATGAGCCAGTCGACCAATGACGTCTATCCGACGGCATTGAAGCTGGCCACCTATGTCGGCATCTTCCGCCTGGTCGACGCCATGGCCTACCTGCGCCGCGCCTTCGAGCGCAAAGCCGAGGAGTTCGCCGACGTGCTGAAGATGGGTCGCACCCAGTTGCAGGACGCCGTGCCGATGACCCTCGGCCAGGAGTTCTCGACCTACGCCGTGATGCTCGGTGAAGACGAGGAACGCCTCAAGGAAGCCGCGCTGCTGATCCGCGAAATCAACCTCGGCGCCACCGCCATCGGCACCGGCATCAATGCGCACCCGGACTACGCCGCCATCGTCTGCCGCAAGCTGGTCGAGATCAGCGGCGTGCCGGTCGTCACCGCCCCCAACCTGATCGAGGCAACGCAGGACTGCGGCAGCTTCGTGCAACTGTCCGGCGTCCTCAAGCGCGTCGCCGTCAAGCTGTCCAAGGTCTGCAACGACCTGCGCCTGCTTTCCTCCGGTCCACGTGCCGGTTTCGGCGAAATCAACCTGCCGCCGCGCCAGGCCGGCTCGTCGATCATGCCGGGCAAGGTCAATCCGGTGATCCCGGAAGTGGTTAACCAGATCGCCTTCGAAGTGATCGGCAACGACACCACCGTCACCTTCGCCGCCGAAGCCGGCCAGCTCCAGCTCAACGCCTTCGAGCCGATCATCGCCCACAGCCTGTTCAAGAGCGTGCTGCACCTCGGCAAAGGCTGCAAGACGCTGGCCGACTACTGCGTCGACGGCATCACCGCCAACCGCGAGACGTTGCGCGCCAGCGTCGAACGCTCGATCGGCATCGTCACCGCGCTCAACCCCTACATCGGCTACGCCAACGCCACCGAAATCGCCGCCGAAGCCCACCTCAGCGGCCGTGGCGTCGCCGAGATCGTGCTTGAACGCAAGCTGATGAGCCCCGAGCAACTGGCCGAGGTATTGCGCCCGGAAGTGCTGACCCGGCCGCAGATGATCCCGACCCAGGCCGCCTGAGCGGCAGCACCACATTCAATGCACACAACAAGGAAAAAATCATGAAAATGAACCGTCTGACGACGATGATCGGGATCGCCATGGTGCTCGGCGTCATTGTCGGCTATGCGTGCAACACGCTGGCCGGCAGCCCCGCCGCAGCCAAGGAAATCGCCGGCTACTTCGGCATCCTGACCGACATCTTCCTGCGCCTGATCAAGATGATCATCGCGCCCCTGGTCTTCGCGACGCTGGTCGCCGGTCTGGCCGGCATGGGCGACTCGAAGACGGTTGGCCGGATCGGCGCCAAGGCCCTCGGCTGGTTCGTCGGCGCCTCGTTCTGCTCGCTGCTGCTCGGCCTGGTCTTCGCCAACCTGCTGCAGCCGGGCACCGGCCTCAACGTGCCGCTGCCGGAGGTCGGCAGCGCGGTTAACCTGAAGACCAGCGCACTGAATCTCAAGGACTTCATCACCCACGTCTTCCCGAAGAACATCTTCGAGGCGATGGCGACCAATGAGATCCTGCAGATCCTGGTCTTCGCCGTCTTCTTCGGCCTGGCCCTCGGCCACCTGCACAACCAGACGGCACGCAGCCTGGTCTGCACGATGGAGGAAGTCGTCCATGTCATGCTCAAGGTCACCGACTACGTCATGCGCTTCGCCCCGGTCGGCGTCTTCGGCGCCGTCGCCGGCGCCATCACGACCAACGGCCTGGGCATGCTGTTCGTCTTCGGCAAGCTGCTGCTCAGCTTCTATGCCGCGCTCGCCGCGCTGTGGGTCGTGCTGATCGCCGCCGGCTACTTCGTACTCGGCAAGGACGTCTTCCGCCTCTTGAAGCTGGTCCGTGGCCCGATGCTGGTCGGCTTCTCGACGGCGAGCAGCGAGTCGGTCTATCCGAAACTGATGGAACAGCTGGAGAAGTTCGGCATCAAGAACCGCGTCGCCAGTTTCGTGCTGCCGCTCGGCTACTCCTTCAACCTCGACGGCTCGATGATCTACACCACCTTCGCCGCCCTGTTCGTCGCCCAGGCCTACGGCATCGAACTCAGCCTGGGAACGCAGATCACCATGCTGTTGGTGCTGATGGTCTCCAGCAAGGGCATTGCCGGCGTGCCGCGCGCCTCGCTGGTCGTCGTCGCCGCCGTGCTGCCCATGTTCAACCTGCCGGAAGCCGGCCTGCTGCTGGTGCTCGGCATCGACCACTTCCTCGACATGGGGCGCACCGTCACCAACGTACTGGGTAATGCCATCGCCACCAGCGTCGTCGCCAAGTGGGAAAACGCCATCGACCCGGTGGACGATGCCCTGGCCGATGCCGACGAAGCACTGCCGGTACCCGACGACGGGATCGTGCCGGTCGCTGCCTGACGCAAGTTTCCTCTGGTATTCGGCATAGCCCTCTTGCCGAATCTTTAACGACCCGGTACCAATGGTACCGGGTCCTTTTTTTCTCAGAATATGACTATCGACTGGCTCATCCTCGCTCCCGCCGCCTTTTTTGCCGGCATGGTAGACGCAGCGGTCGGCGGCGGCGGCCTGATCCAGATCCCGGCCCTGCTCTCCACCTTCCCGCAAACCGCCATCCCGACGCTGTTCGGCACCAACAAGCTGTCGAGCATCGCCGGCACCGGCGCCTCGCTGTGGCGCTATGCCCGCGCCGTGCGGATTCCCTGGCGCCTGGTGCTGCCCGCCACTGCCGCCGCGCTGGTTGGCGCCTGGCTGGGTGCCGCCGTGGTCGCCTGGATACCGCGCGAAGCGATGCGACCGCTGGTCGTCGTCATGATGCTGGCCGTCGCCATCTACACCTTCCTGCGCAAGAACCTCGGCCAGGAAGAAACGCACGAACCGCGCCCCGGCGATCTCTGGCGCGGCGCCCTGTTCGGCCTGGTGATCGGCTTCTACGACGGCTTCTTCGGCCCAGGCACCGGCAGTTTCCTGATCTTCGGCTTCGTCCGCGTCTTCGGCATGGACTTCGTCCGCGCCTCGGCCAGCGCCAAGGTGATCAATTTCGCCACCAACCTGTCGGCCATCGCCTTTTTCGCCAGCCACGGCCCGATCCTGTGGGCCATCGGCCTGACCATGGCGGCCTGTAATCTGGCCGGAGCCTACCTCGGCACCCATCTTGCGCTGAAACACGGCGCCGGCTTCATCCGCCAGGCCTTCCTGGGCGTCGTCACCATCCTGATCGTCAAACAACTGGTCGAAATCCTCTAACATAGGCCGACCATGCCCAGCCGTTTCCTGCGCCACCTGCCGATGCTCCTGCTCCTCGTCGTCCTGATGGGCCTGAGCGGCTTCGGCGCCCACCGCGTCGCCCAGCAACTCGGCTTGGCCGACCTGCAGGCGACCGGTCTGCACCGCCTCGACCTGTACACCGCGAGCCTGGAGCGGGAAATCGGCAAATATGCCTTCCTGCCCGGCACGCTCGGCCTCGAACGCGACGTCCTCGACCTGCTCCGGCGGCCGGGAGACGACAAGCTGGCGCCCTCGGTCAACGCCTACCTCGAACAGCTCAACGACCGCGCCGGCACCCTGTCGATCTACGTCATCGACACCGCCGGCCATGTCGTCGCTTCCAGCAACTGGCGCCGGGCCGACAGTTTCATCGGCGAGGACCTCTCCTTCCGTCCCTATTTCCGCGAGGCGATGGCCAGCGGCAACGGCCGTTTCTTCGGCATCGGCACGACCCGCGGCGAACCCGGCTACTACCTCGCCTCGACGCTGGCCGACGACAGCCGGACGCTCGGCGTCGCCGTCATCAAGGTCAGCCTGGAGCAGCTGGAAAAGTCGTGGAGCACGGTCGAGGCGCCGGCCATGGTCAGCGACGAGAACGGCGTCGTCATCCTCGGCTCGGTCGCCGACTGGAAATTCACCACGCTGCGCCCGCTCGACGAAACGACGCGGCGCGCCTTCGACCAGACCCAGCAATACAACCGGCGCGCCCTGACGCCGCTCGAACTGAAGGAAATCGCCGAACTCGACCATGGCGCCCGGCTGGTCAGCATCGCCAAGAAGGGACCGGAAATGGTCTCGGTCTACCCGGTGGCCGGCCGTTTCCTGGCCCAATCCCGGCCACTGCCCGGCACCCCGTGGACGCTGACCGTCCTCTCCCACCTCGAACAGGTCGATGAAATCGCCCAGAGCCGGGCGATGGTCGCCGTGGTCGGCGCCGCCTTCCTGTTCATGCTCGGCCTGACCCTCGACGAGCGGCGCCGCCACCTGAAGGACCGGCTGGCCGCCCGCGAGGCGCTGCAGAAGGCGCACGACCAACTGGAGCGCAAGGTCGATGAGCGGACCGCCGACCTCTCGGCCGCCAACCACCTGCTGCAGGACGAAATCGCCGAGCGCATCCGCGCCGAACGGACGCTGCGCGCTGCCCAGGACGAACTGGTCCAGGCCGGCAAGCTGGCGGTAATCGGCCAACTGTCGACCGGCATCGCCCACGAACTGAACCAGCCGCTGGCCGCGCTGCGCACGCTGTCCGGCAACGGCGTTCGCTTTCTCGAACGGGGCGATGTCGCCACCACCCGGGCCAATCTCGAACGCATCGCCCAGCTGGTCGACCGCATGGGTCTGATCACCGGCCAGTTGCGCGCCTTCGCCCGCAAGTCGAGCGGCCAGTTGCAGCCGGTCGCCCTCTGCCATGCCCTCGACGCCGCCCTCGCCCTGCTCGAGCCGCGACTGAGCCAGGCCGGCGCCGAAGTCGTCCGCCACTGCCCGCTGCCGGAACCGCGCGCCCGCTGCGACGCCAACCGGCTGGAACAGGTGCTGATCAACCTGATCGGCAACGCACTCGATGCGATGGACGGCCAGCCGGCGCCGCGCATCGAACTCGACTGCGCCGGCCTCGACGGCCAGGCCCGATTGAGCGTGCGCGACCACGGCCCGGGGCTGGACGAGGCGGCCTTGAGCCATCTTTTCGAACCCTTCTTCACGACCAAGGCGGCCGGCGTCGGCCTCGGTCTCGGGCTGACCATCTCGGCCGGCATCGTCCGCGATTTCGGCGGCACGCTGAGCGGCGCCAACCATCCGGACGGCGGCGCCGTTTTCACGCTGGAACTCCCTTTGCTCGACGAGACCGAACGCCATGACTGAAGCACTGAAAGTACTGATCATCGAGGACGACCCGGACGTCGCCCTCGGTTGCGAGCAGGCCCTGCAGCTCGAAGGCATCGCCACCGAATGCGTCGGCAGCGCCGAGCAGGCCCGCCGCCGGCTCGGCCACGACTACCGCGGCATCATCGTCAGCGACATCCGGTTGCCGAAAATGGACGGCATGGCCTTCCTGCGCGAGACGCTGGCCGTCGACCCGGAACTGCCGGTGGTGCTGATCACCGGCCACGGCGACGTGACGATGGCGGTGCAGGCGATGAAGGACGGCGCCTACGACTTCATCCAGAAGCCCTTTCCGCCGGAATACCTGGTCGAAGTGGTCCGTCGGGCGCTGGAAAAGCGCCGGCTGGTGCTGGAGGTGCGCGATCTGCGCCGCCAGCTCGAACAGCGCGACCAGCTCGAAGGCAAGCTGATCGGCCGCGCCCCGGGCATGCAGAAGCTGCGCCAGATGCTGGTCGGCCTCGCCGGCAGCGCCGCCGACGTGCTCATTCACGGCGAAACCGGCACCGGCAAGGAACTGGTCGCCCGCTGCCTGCACGAAGCCAGTGCACGCCGCGATGCCAATTTCGTCGCCATCAACTGCGGCGGCATGGCCGAGAGCCTGCTCGACAGCGAACTGTTCGGCCATGAAGCGGGCGCTTTCACCGGCGCCGCCAAGCGGCGGATCGGCAAGATCGAGCATGCCAGCGGCGGCACGCTGTTTCTCGACGAAATCGAGAGCATGCCGATGAGCATGCAGATCAAACTGCTGCGCGTGCTGCAAGAGCGCACGCTGGAACGGCTCGGCTCCAACACGCTGCTCAACATCGACTGCCGCGTCATTGCCGCGACCAAGACCGACCTGCTCGAACTGGCCGGCCGCGGCGGCTTCCGCAACGATCTTTATTACCGGCTGAGCGTCGCGACACTGGCCCTGCCGCCGCTACGCGAGCGGCGCGAGGACATCCCGCTGCTTTTCGAGCACTTCCTGCTTCAGGCCGCCGCCCGCCACCAGCGACCGGTGCCGGAAACGACGGCCGGCCGCGTCCGCCAACTGGTCGGCTACGCCTGGCCGGGCAACGTGCGCGAACTGCGGAACGTCGCCGACCGCTGCGTGCTCGGCATAGAAAGCGGCTCACCGCCCTTCGGCCAGCCGGCGGCAGACGGCCCGACGCCGCTGGCCGAGACTGTCGAAGCTTTCGAGCGCGCCCTGATCGCCGATGCGCTGCGCCGCCACGGCAGCCTGGGCCGCACCGCCGAAGCGCTGGTCGTCGCCAAGACCACGCTGCACGACAAGATTCGCAAGTACGGGCTGGGCGACGACAGCGTTTCCTGAGCGTTCAGCCCGCGCCAGGGAGACGCTGGAATATTCGTCATCCCCGCGCAGGCGGGGATCCAGTTCATTGATTTTTCTGGATTCCCGCCTTCGCGGGAATGACATATTTGAATAACTCAGCGCTAACCTAGAGCGGTCGGCGGCCCTCAGATCAGACCGTATTTCTTCAGCTTGTCGTGCAAGGTGGTGCGGGCGACTTTCAGCGCCTCGCTGGTCCGCGCGATGTTACCGTCGTGCTTGGCCAGTTCGTTGGCGATCAGCACCCGCTCGTAGTTGTCGACCGCCTCGGTCAGCGACTGCGGCGTGTTGCCGACGCCGGGCGTCGCCGCATCGCGGCCGATGCCGAGGGCGTGGCAATCGGCGGCATTCCTGAGTTCGCGGATATTGCCCGGCCAGTCCTGCGCCATCAGCCGGCGCAGGTAATCCGAGGTTAGCGCCGGCGGCGGCCGGTTGTAGCGCTTGGCAGCCTGCAGCAGGAATTCGTCGTAGAGGGCCGGGATGTCCTCGCGCCGCTCGCGCAGTGGCGGCAGTTCGATGCGCACGACATTCAGGCGGTAATAGAGGTCGGCCCGGAATTTTCCCTGGTCGGAGAGCAGTTTGAGGTCTTCCTTGCTCGCCGCGACGACCCGGCACGACACCGGCACCAACTGGTTGGAGCCGAGCCGTTCGATGACGCGTTCCTGCAGCACGCGCAGCAGCTTGATCTGCATGTTCATCGGCATCGACTCGACCTCGTCGAGGAAGAGCGTGCCGCCGCTGGCGTATTCGATCTTGCCGATGCGCCGTTTCTGCGCCCCGGTAAAGGCGCCCGGCTCGTGGCCGAACAGTTCGCTGTCGAGCAGGTTGTCGGCCATGCCGCCGCAGTTCAGCGCGACGTAGTTTTCCTGGCGCGCCCCCGACAGGTCGTGCAGGCAGCGGGCGACCATTTCCTTGCCGGTGCCGGTTTCGCCGAAAATCAGCACGTCCACCGCAGCACTCGCGACATCGAGGATCAACTGGCGGACCCGCGCCATCTGCGGCGAGCGGCCGATCAGCCGGGCCTCCAGATCGTCGCGATGGTCGAGCCGGCGGCGCAGGGCTTCGACTTCGAGGACCAGTTCGCGCTTGTCCAGCGCCCGGCGGACGACTTCGACCAGGTCGCCGGTCGAGAACGGCTTCTGCATGAAGTCGTAGGCGCCGCAGCGCATCGCCTCGACGGCCAGGGTCACGTCGCCGTGGCCGGTGATGATGATCACCGGCAGGTTGGGGTCGAGCTGGTTGACCCAGCGCAGCAGCCCCATGCCGTTCAGGCCGGGCAGCCGCATGTCGGTGACGACGACGCCCGGGTAGTCGGCCTTGAGCAGCCGTTGCGCCTCTTCGGCGGTGCTCACCGCCTCGACCGGGATGCCGGCCAGCTGCATCGCCTGTTCGCAACCGAGGCGGACATTCGGATCATCTTCGATCAACAGCACGGACAGGGTGGGCTTCATGGCGAACTCGGCTCAGGGGAGAAAGTAGGGGCGACGCTGACCGGCGGCAGCAGCACGACGAAGCGCGCCCCGCCGCCCGGCGCCGGGCCGGCCAGCAGATCGCCGCCGAAATCGCGCAGGATATCGCGCGAAATGGCCAGCCCGAGGCCGAGGCCTTCGCCCGGCTGCTTGGTCGTAAAAAAGGGCTCGAACAGGTGTTCCAGCGCCTTTTCGGAGAAACCGACGCCGCTGTCGCTGACCGCCAGCGCCAGTTGGCCGGAGCTGGCCCGGTCGACCGAAAAGCTGAGCCGCCGTTCCGGCTCGTCGGCCATGGCGTCGATGGCATTGCCGATCAGATTGACCAGCACCTGCTGCAGGCGGTTCTGGTCGCACCAGGCGATCCAGGAATTCGGCGCGATCTGCCGGTCGACCGTAACCCCCTGCTTGCGCAGGCGTTGGTCGAACAGGAAGAGCGCCGCATCGACCGCCTGCGCCACATCGACCGCCGCCGGCACGGCCGGCGACTTGCGAGCAAAAGTCTTGAGCGGCTTGATGATGCCGCCCATCTGCTCCGACAATTGGCCGACGATGCCGAGATTCTTCTCGGCGGTGGCCAGATCGCCACGATGCATGAACTCGACCGCATTGGCCGACAGCGTCCGGATGGCGCCGAGCGGCTGGCTCAACTCGTGCGTGATGCCGGTCGCCATCTGGCCGAGCACGGCCAGCTTGCCGGCCTGGACCAGTTCGTCCTGGGCGGCGCGCAGCGTCTGTTCGGCCCGCTGCCGGTCGACCACTTCGCGCTGCAGGCGCTCGACGGCATTCGACAGATCGACGGTGCGTGCCGCGACATTGCGTTCGAGTTCCTGATTGGCTTTTTCCAGCATCGCCTGCGCCTCGCGCCGGCCGCGCGCTACCCGGCGCCGCTGGCCGAGGTAGAGCGCCCACAGCAGCAGGCAGCCGACCGCCGCCGTCGCCAGCGCGGCGTGGGTCGAAGCCTGGACGGCGACCGAACGCAGGTCGGAGAAGACGATGATTCGCCAGGCGGTGCCCGGCAGATGACGGCTCAGCGCCAGGTAGGTTTTCTTGCCCTGCAGCGCGCTCAGCGCGGTACCCGCCGGCGACTGCCGGGCGAGGCGGACGACGGCGCCTTCCTGCGCCTCGTCCACCGAAATATCCAGCGATTCGGCGCCGACCCGCTGCCCGGCGAACTGCTCGCGGCTGATCCGGGCCAGGGTTTCCGGCGTTTGCGGTTGCAAGGTGGCATAGCGCCACTCGGGCGGCGAGGCGAGCAGCACGATGCCGTTGTTATCGACGATCAGGGCCGGCGCCTCCTGCCCCAGCCAGCGCCGTTCCAGCTCGCGGATGCCGGACTTGACGACGGCGACGCCGATCACCTTCCAGTCCTGCGTTTCGTCGCGGATCGGCAGCGCAAAGAAGTAGCCCGGTTCGTGGCGCACCGCATCGACCGCGTAATGGCGTTCCGGCGTGCCGCTGACGGCGCCGCGAAAAAACGGCATGTAGGAGAGGTCGGCACCGAGCAGGTTGTCGGAGAAGATCCAGTCGCTGGAAGCGACCACCCGCCCCCGGGTGTCAAGCACGAAGATGGCTGGCCCGCCGAGATGGTCATTGAGTTTTTGCAGGAAATGGTTGGCCGCCACCTGCAGCACGTCCTGCCCTTCCGGCGCCGCCCGCAGCAGGGCGCGGACATCGGGACTCAGCTCGACGGCGCTGGGGATCGAGGCGTGCCGCGTCACTTCGCTGTCGATGGCGGCGGCGAGGATGTCGAGTTGGTGACTGGCCTCGTCGCGCAACTGGTTGAAGCCCTGCTTTTCGGAAATCTTGAAAGTCAGCAGGCCGGCCAGCAGAAAGAGGGCCAGCAGGATCGCCACGCCGAGGGCGCGGTGCGGTTTGGGCAGGCTGACCGGAGGGCTGGTGTGGGATTCAGGCATGAGCGGGACGGCGACAGGAAGGGCCTATTGTACGGCCGAAAATTGCCCCGCTTGGACCGTCGACCGCAGGCATCGCCGATCCCGGTGCTCAGGCACCGGCCATGAAGCTGCGAATGCCCGAGCCGACGAACTGGACACCGATACAAATGAGCAGGAAACCGGTCAGCCGGGCGACGACGTTGATCCCCTCGCTGCCCAGCCGGCGCGACACCCAGCGCGCCGAACGCAGCACCAGCCAGATGATCAGGCAGGTCGCGGCGATCGCCGCCACGGTCGCGACATAGGCCAGCAGGCGACGCATGCCGCCGGCCAGTTCGGCGATTTCCGAGGAAATGCCGATTACCGTCGCCAGCGCCCCCGGCCCGGCGATGCCCGGCATGGCCAGCGGAAAGAAGGCGAAACTGCCGCTGCCGCCGACCAGCGCGGTATCGGTGGTGCCGAACAGCATGCGGTAGCCGATCAGCGCCACGGTCAGGCCGCCGGCGATACGCAGTGCACCGAAGGAAATGCCGAAGGCTTCGAGAATGAATACGCCGGCGAACAGTCCGCCGGTCAACAGCAGAAAACCGTAAAAACACGCCCGCCGCGCTTCCTGCGACGCGGTGCCGGCCTCGAGATCGGCGGCCAGGGTCAGGAAGACCGGAATCTTCGACAGCGGGTTGGTGATCGTCGCCAGACTGATCAGGCCGCCGAGAAAAAAGCTGACCAGCAGCCGGTTGAAACTTTCATCCATCATCGTCTCCCGCTCAAGCCGTCCGGAAACGGGCGATGCCCGATTCGAGACTGGTCGCCAGACCGTCCAGCTGGCGTGCCGTGGTCGCCATGCTGGCGGTGGCCCGGTTGTTTTCGTGGATCATCTGGACGATACGCTCGACGCGGGCGGCGACATCCTCGCCGCCGGACGACTGCTGGCGCAGGCTGGACGACACTTCGTCAATGACGCGGGCGACATGGCGGTTGCTGTTTTCGATGGCGCTCATCGACTCGCCGGCGGCGCAGGCCATGCGCAGCCCTTCGTCGACGCGGCTGACCGAACGCTGCATGTGCTCGGCCATCGAGCGCGCCCCGCTCTGGATGGCGCTGACCATGGCGGCGATCTGGCTGGCCGAGGTGGTGGTCTTTTCGGCCAGCTTCCTGACCTCGTCGGCGACCACGGCGAAACCGCGGCCGCTGTCGCCGGCCCGCGCCGCTTCGATGGCGGCATTGAGCGCCAGCAGGTTGGTCTGGTCGGCCAGGTCGTGGATCACCGCGGTAATCGCCGAAATACGTTCCGACTCGCGTCCCAGCGTGCTCGCCGTATCGGCCGAATCGGTGACCAGGCCGGCGATCTGGCGAATTTCATCGACCATGGTCTGGATCGTCTGGCAGCCGCCGGCCGCCTGTTGCCCGGCCTTGCCGGACAGGCTTTGCGCCTCCTGGCCCAGGGTCGCGATATGGCTGATGCAGGTCGACATGGTCTGCAGGGTTTCGGCCATCGCGGCGCTGGCCACTGCCTGCTCTTCCGAACCGCCGCGCATTTCATCGGCCGAGCCGGAAAGCGCGGTGACGGCGTTTTTCAGTTGCCCGGCTTCCTGGCGGATGGCGCCGAGAATGCCGGCCAGCGACTGCGTGGTTTTCATCGCCGCCGCCTGCAGGCGGCGGATTTCGGCGCAGCCGTTCGGCTCGATGCGCTGCGTCAGGTCGCCGGCAGCGACGCTTTCCATCAGTTGGGCGGCGGCTTCGAGCGGCCGGCGGACACCGCCGGTCAACAGGAAGCCGAGAACGCCTGCGACCAGCGCCGCGGCCACCGCCAGCAGCAGCGTCAGGCGGCTGGTGCGGGCCGATTCGGCGACGATGTCGGCGGCCCGTTCGCGGCTCTGCGTCTGCATCAGATGGCGCGCCTGGTCGATACTCGCTTCGAGCGCCTGCATGCGCGGCAAGGCCTCCTGCTGCAGGATGCCCATGGCGACGGCGGAGAGGAATTGCATGGCCTCGCCCATCGCCTTGTCCTGGGCCACGAAGGCCACCGTCGCCTGCTCTCGGATGCGTTGCAGCAGCTCGCTTTCGCCGTCCGCAGCATGGTCGACCGCCAGCTTTTCGAGGGCGCCTAGGGCGGCGAAGAAGCGTGTCTTTTCCCGCTCGTAGCGTTCGGCTTCGGTCTTCATCACTTCGCCATCGGTGAAGATGATGTTGTTGCGGACGCTTTCGCGCATGCCGGCATTGGCATAGGCCAGTTCGGCGATCTGCCCGTCCTTGGCGAGCGAGACATTGGCGATGCGCTCGGCCGCTGCCTCGACCCGGTTCAGGCTGAAGGTTGTCCAGCCGGCGACGATGACGAACAGGCCGACAATGACGGCAAACGCCATCGCCAGTTGCTGGCCGATGCCGAGACGGAATAGCGCTTTCATAGGGAAAAACTCCAAGTGTTCATGAGGCCGGTTTGCCCTCGGCAAAACCGGGCATTGCCCCGCTCAGGCTGGCGCCGGGGGCAATCGGCAGCGCCCGCAGGCGCTGCGGCCAGGATCGAGCACGGGCAAGCCGGGTCGATCCTGGCTTCCGATCAGGGATACAGGCCGCGTTGCTCCCGAGCCGCCAGCACCCGCTGGCAGGCAATGATGAAGGTCGCCGTGCGCAACGAGACATTGCGTTCGTCGGCCATCTCCCAGATCGCATCAAAGGCGCCGACCATGATGCGTTCGAGGCGGCTGTTTATCTCTTCCTCGCTCCAGAAGAAGCTGGAGAAGTCCTGCACCCACTCGAAATACGACACCGTGACACCGCCGGCATTGGCCAGCACATCCGGCACGACGAGGATGCCGCGGTCGCGCAGGATGTCGTCGGCAGCCGGCGTGGTCGGGCCATTGGCACCTTCGACGACGATGCGCGTCTTGATCGTGGCCGCCCGCTCGGGAAGGATCTGCCCTTCGAGCGCGGCAGGCACCAGGAAGTCGGAGGGCAGCAGCCAGAAGTCGTCCACCGACAGCGGACTCGCCCCCGGGAACCCCTTCAGCCCGCCGGTACTGGCGGCGTAGGCGAGGGCGGCATGGATGTCGATGCCGGCTTCGTTGGCAATGGTCGCCGAATGATCCTGCAGGGCAATGACCGTCGCGCCGGCTTCATGGAACATGCGGGCGGCGATGCCGCCGACGTTGCCGAAGCCCTGGACGACGACGCGGGCGCCCTTGATCGGCACGTGGCTACGGCGGCCGGCTTCGCGGGCGGCGATGAAGACGCCGCGGCCGGTCGCTTCGTGGCGGCCGAGCGAGCCGCCCAGTGAAATCGGCTTGCCGGTGACGACGCCGGTCGCCGTCGAGCCGACATTCATCGAGTAGGTGTCCATCATCCAGGCCATGGTCTGCTCGTTGGTGCCGATATCGGGCGCCGGGATGTCCTTGCCCGGCCCGATGATGACGCCGATTTCCGACGTGTAGCGGCGGGTGATGCGCTCCAGCTCGTCGCGCGAATGCGCCCGCGGATCGAGCCGGATGCCGCCCTTGGCGCCGCCGTAGGGCAGATTGACCGCAGCGTTCTTGATCGTCATCCAGCCCGACAGCGCCATCACTTCATTGAGCGTCACCGCCGGGTGAAAGCGCACGCCGCCCTTGCCCGGTCCGCGCGACAGGTTGTGCTGGACGCGGTAGCCCTCGTAGTGGGCAACCGTGCCGTCGTCGCGATGAATCGGCACATCAACGACCAGGATCCGCTTCGGATGCTTCAGGGTGTCGACCCATTTCGACAGCGCGCCCATGTGCGGGGCGACGCGGTCGATCTGCTCGATGAAGCTGGCCCAGGGTTCGGGCGCTGCCGGGTTGAGAAAGGAAAGACCGCTCTGTTCTGGATGCTTGGCGGTATCGGTTTTCTTGGTGTGGCTCATGGTGTCTCCTCGTCTGCTCTAGTCGTTATCAGTGGTGCAGGATCTTGGCCAGGAACTGCTGCGCCCGTTCCGAACGCGGGTTGGCGAAGAACTCTTCCTTGCTGTCGTCTTCGACGATGCGGCCCTGGTCCATGAAGATGACGCGATTGGCGACGCGCTTGGCGAAACCCATTTCGTGCGTCACGCACATCATGGTCATGCCTTCCTTGGCCAGCTCGGTCATCACGTCGAGTACTTCATTGACCATTTCCGGGTCGAGCGCCGAAGTTGGCTCGTCGAACAGCATGCAGATCGGGTCCATGGCCAGCGCCCGGGCGATCGCGACGCGTTGCTGCTGGCCGCCGGATAGCTGGCCAGGGAACTTGTGGGCCTGGGCCTTGAGACCGACGCGATCGAGCAGCTTGAGGCCTTTGTCGATGGCCTCGTCCTGCTTGCGGCCGAGCACCTTGACCTGGGCGATGGCCAGGTTTTCGGTAATGCTCATGTGCGGGAACAGTTCGAAGTTCTGGAAGACCATGCCGACGCGGGCGCGCAGCTTGGAGAGGTTGGTCTTCGGATCGCCAACCGAGGTGCCATCGACGGTGATTTCGCCGGACTGGAAAGGCTCCAGGCCATTGACGCACTTGATCAGCGTCGACTTGCCGGAACCGGACGGGCCGCAGACGACGATCACTTCACCTTTGCTGACGCTGGTACTGCAATCGGTGAGAACCTGGAAGCTGCCGTAATGTTTGCTGACGTTTGCAATCTTGATCATGGAATTTCTCCTTGAGACTGGCGCTCAGGCCGTGGAATATTTTTTCTGGAGGCGCTTCACCAGTTGCGAGGCGGAGAAGCAGATGACGAAATAGACGACGCCGGCAAAAAGCAGCATTTCAACCAGTCGACCGTCGCGGTCGCCGACCTTGTAGGCGGCACCGAAGAAGTCGGCGAGCGCCGAGACGTAGACCAGCGAGGTATCCTGGAACAGGATGATCCCTTGCGTCAGCAGCAGCGGCACCATGTTGCGGAAGGCCTGCGGCAGCACGACGAGGCGCATGGCCTGGCCGTAGTTCATGCCCAGTGCCGATGCCGCAGAAATCTGCCCCTTCGGCACGCTCTGGATGCCGGCGCGGATGATTTCCGAGTAGTAGGCTGATTCGAACAGCGCAAAACCGGCCATGGCCGAAGACAGACGCATGTCCGTCCCGCGTGGAATGTTGAACAGTTGCCCGACAAACTCCGGCACGATCAGGAAGAACCAGAGCAGCACCATGACCAGCGGCACGGCGCGGAACAGGTTGACATAGCCGGCGGCGAACCAGGACAGCGCCTTGATCGGCGACAGTCGCATCATGGCCAGCAGGGTGCCCCAGACGATGCCGATCAGCACCGCCTGGAAGGTGATGACCAGGGTGACCTTCATGCCGTCCCAGAGGAAGGGCAAGGCGCCGGGAATCGAAGACCAGTCGAATTCGTACATGTTATTTGCCTCCGATATAGCCGGGCACCGAAATGCGCCGCTCGAACTTGTGCATAAGGGTCATCACGGTGACGTTGATGATGATGTAGGACAGCGTCACGGCAATGAAGGACTCGAAGGGCTGCGCCGTGTAATCGACCAGCTGGCGGCCCTGGGCGGCCAGTTCGAGGAGGCCGATGGTGGAGCAGACGGCGGAGTTCTTGAAGATGTTGAGGAACTCGGAAGTCAGCGGCGGCACAACCAGGCGGAAAGCCATCGGCAGCATCACGAAGCGGTAGGTCTGTGGCAGCGTGAAGCCGAGCGCCAGGCCGGCATTCTTCTGGCCGCGGGGCAGCGAATTGATGCCGGCCCGCACCTGCTCGGCGACCCGCGCACTGGTAAACAGCCCCAGGCAGACCATCGAGGCGAGGAATTGCTGCATCACCGGATTGGTCTGCTTGTAGGCGTCACCGATACTGGTCGGCAGCAGTTCCGGCAGCACGAAGTACCAGATGAAGAGCTGCACGAGCAGCGGCACGTTGCGAAACATTTCGACATAGGCGGTGGCGAAGCCGGCCAGCACCTTGTTCGGTACGGTCCGCAGGACACCGACCAGCGCCCCGAGCAACAGGGCAATCACCCAGGCGCTCAAGGACAGTCCGATGGTCATCTTGAAGCCGGCAAACATCCAGCCCAGGTAGGTGTCGTCGCCGCTTGCACTTGGCTGCAGGAAGACACCCCAGTTCCATTGGTAATTCATAGTTCAACCCCTCCTTTTAACTCGTTTGGCCAAGTCATTCCCATTCCCCTTCGCCCTGCCCTTGCTCAGTATTCCCAGAAAATACGCTGCAGTTCCTTGCTGTCGTTTGTTTTGGTCAGTGCCACAGCCGCCAGAATGCGCGCTTTTTGCGGATTCAGGTCATGAGCGACGAGCCAGTCGTACTGGTCGTCCGGCTGTTCGGCATTGCGCAGCACGAAGCCGCCGGCATTGACGTGCGAGGAACGGATGATGTGCACACCCTTGTTGCGCAGTTCGCGCAAGGCCGGCACGACGCGATTGCTGACCGAACCGTTGCCGGTACCGGCATGGATGATGGCCTTGGCGCCCTTGTCGGCCAGCGCGCGGTAAGCGGTGTCGCCGACGTTGCCGTAGCCATAGGCGATTTCGACCGGCGCCAGGGTTTCGATCTTCTCGATGTCGAATTCGGAATTCATCGTGTGGCGCTTGGCCGGCAGGCGGAACCAGTAGTTCTTGCCCTCGACGACCATGCCGAGCGGGCCCCACGGGCTCTTGAAGGCTTCGGTCTTGATATTGACCATCTTGGAGACATCACGACCGCTGTTCAGCTCATCGTTCATCGTCACCAGCACGCCCTTGCCGCGCGCATCCTGGCTGGCTGCGACATTGACCGCATTGAACAGGTTGAGCATGCCGTCGGCCGACATCGCGGTACCCGGCCGCATCGAACCGACGACGACGACCGGCTTTTCGGTATGGACGACGAGGTTGAGGAAATAGGCGGTTTCTTCCAGCGTATCGGTACCGTGGGTGACGACGATGCCATCGACGTCACGCTGTTTGGCCAGCGCCGCGACGCGCTTGCCGAGGGTAACCAGATGTTCGTTGGTGAAGCTTTCGGAAGCGATCTGGAAAACCTGCTCACCGCGCACCTGGGCGACATCGCCCAGTGTCGGAATACCGGCGATCAGCTTGTCGACCGGCACCTTGGCGGCCTGGTAGGTGGCGCTCTTGGCG
The DNA here is from genome assembly GCF_009469765.1 of Dechloromonas hortensis. Classification (GTDB taxonomy): domain Bacteria; phylum Pseudomonadota; class Gammaproteobacteria; order Burkholderiales; family Rhodocyclaceae; genus Azonexus; species Azonexus hortensis. The sequence goes on along the minus strand of NZ_SSSQ01000010.1, from coordinate 525 downwards.
ACATCGGCGCCGGCGCCGGCGATGGTGCCACCGGTGGCGAGGATGACAACGTTCGGCTTGTCGGCGAAAGCCGGCACGGTGGCGAGAATGCCGGCTGCAACCAGCAGACAGCGGGAAAGAAGGCGGTTCAACATGACTGATCTCCTTGGGGAAGGCAGTCGCCAGCCCGGCGGGCCGGCGACCGGGTGCCGGTGCTTATTCGAAGGCCTTGTCGTTCGGGGCCTTGAACAGCGCCTTCATGTCATCCGACAGCGGCATCGCCAGATTCAGACCCTTCGGCGGAATCGGCGCCATGAACCACTTGGCGTAGATCTTTTCGGCATCGCCCGAGGTCATCGCCTTGGTCAGCGCTGCATCGACCACCTTCTTGAACGCCGGGTCGTCCTTGCGCAGCATGCAGCCGTAGGCTTCCTTCGATTGGGCGGTGCCGACCACGACCCAGTCGGCCGGCTTCTTGGCCTTGGCCATTTCACCATAGAGCAGCGCGTCGTCCATCATGAAGGCGACGGCGCGGCCGGTTTCCAG